>CAWAOG010000025.1:0-78921 GCA_963783625.1 uncultured delta proteobacterium
TGTGGAATTTGAAGCTTGTGGTATATTAAAAGAATCAAATAGAGGGAGCGTATTATGAGCAGTGATAAAAGCACAATGATTATTTACATCATCTCTTTCATAGTAATGCTTGCCGGCTTTTCACTCATATTTTTTACCCGGAGCACATTGACCTTGGCCGGAAGCTCTGTTTTGGTCTTTCATCGGGCTCTTCCTTTTCCTCATTGTGCGCGAGAAAACACATAAAAGCGGTACGCTGAGCAGGAATTAGATCACAACAGGTTTATCGCTGAAAAAGTGTACGCGGAAACTCAATCCGCGTCGTGGCAGACAATCTTAAGCAAAATATTGAAAATCACTCAAGAATAACATTGCTTTCCCGTAGCGCAATCTCCTATTTGATTTTCACCTTGCACCGGTTGCAGAACGTTGGGTTATCATCATGAATCGCATCTTCGGTAATCACTTTGTCCGCCTCGGCGGTCTCCCTTTCTTCGTCGGTTGCGCAGACGGGACAGACGAATGTTTTGCTCTTTGTTTGATATGCCCTGATTTCTTTTTCTTTAAGTAATCCCATACTATTAACCCTCCTCTTCAGTTTATCAATCCCTTCTATCTATAATACTCTTTCGACAATATGTGACCGAATACTCTGATCGTCAATACCGTTAAATATTTGTGTAATGAAATGATCCCCTTACCGGCAACTCGTCGGGTCTACAGGATATTTTAAAAAGCATCGGGTGTCTCCTCCGTGTCTTGGTATTTATGCACGGGCTCTGTCTAAAAGGGTCGTAAGCACCAAATAAATTAACGCCGGCTGATTGATTTATGTTAAAAGAATAACTATGATGAAATAATTTCTTTAAGCGATGAGCAGGGAGTTTTATGTCTAAGAAGGAGAGACGACCGGGAGGTCTGTACATGGTTCAAAACTGAAGGCTTCCGAAAGGTGCAACAGAGCGAATCCGGGCCAGCACGTTCTCTGGAAAAGAACAAGGGTTTTAAAGACCATTTTGGACATCCTGCCTATTGGCATTCAGGTGCCAGACAAAAACAGCGTGATCGCTCAACAGACCCCGCCGATAAAAAGATATATGCTGACGCGGGATATACAGAACCGGGGGCTTCCAGTGATTGCAAACACCGCCGGGCGGCCACCGGAGAACTCATTGCCTTTGAAGATGTGGCCCTGACGAGGGCAATTCACAAGGGAGAAACATCGACCGATGAAGAGATAGAGATTAAGTGTCACGACGGAACAAGCAGGATTATCCTCAATTCCACTCTGCCTGTTTATGATGTCCGCCGGAAGATCACAGGAGCAATAGTCGTCAATCGGGACGTTACTGAACAAAAAGAAATTGAAAGGCAGACCTTTGTTACCCATACCCTGCTTAAGTTGTTCGCGGAAAAGATGTCGCTAAAAGATTACCTTGACGGTGTTGTTGAACAGTTGAGGCTCTGGAGTGATTGTTCTTCTATCGGCATCAGGATACTTCAGGAGGACGGATTTATACCCTATGAGTCTTATATAGGATTCAGCCAGGCCTTCTGGGATTCGGAAAACAGGATTTCTCTTACAAGGGATTGCTGTGCCTGTGCAAGGGTCGTACTCGGAAGACCGGAAATACAGGATATGCCCTGTATGACAAAATGGGGTTCTTTTTACTGTAATGATGCTGTTGCCTTTGTGAGCGGGCTTTCAGAGCAGGAAAAAGAGAGGTTCCGGGGCGTCTGTGTTCACCATGGATACAAAAGTCTTGCTGTTATTCCCATCCGCTGCAATGACAAAGCTATCGGTGCGATACACATAGCCGATGATCTCGACGGAAAGGTACCGCTGAAGATAATAGAATTTCTTGAATCCGTATCGCCTATAATCGGTGAAGCTCTGCTCAGGTTTTCCGTGGAATCTGCTTTGCGGTCTGCGGGCGCTTATAATAGAAACCTCATCGAGGTAAGTTTGGACCCTCTCGTTACCATAAGCGCCGAAGGTAAAATAAGTGATGTCAATACAGCGACAGAAGAGGTAACTGGATGTTCTCGTGATGAGCTGATCGGGACGGATTTTTCAGATTATTTTACCGATCCTGAGAAAGCAAGAATCGGCTACCAATTGGCTTTCAAAGAAGGTTCGGTCAGAGATTATGAACTTGAAATCCTTCATAAAGACGGGCGGGTGACCCCTGTTCTTTACAATGCTGCCGTGTATAAGGATGAAACGGGCCAGATAACAGGTGTTTTTGCCGCGGCAAGGGACATTACTGAAAAGGTCAGGTTGGAAAAAGAATTCCACCAGGCGCAGAAGATGCAAGCCATCGGGACCCTTGCCGGCGGGATTGCTCATGATTTTAACAACATTATCGCGGGAATTATCGGTTTTGCCGAAATGGGGCTTGAAGATGTCACCGTTGAAAATCCCATGCATCGCAAGCTTGAGCTTATTTTAAAAGGGGCGTATCGCGGCCGCGACCTCGTTAAACAGATACTTGCTTTCAGCCGTAAGAATGAACATACGAAAAAACCGGTCTCAATGAACCATATTTTCAATGATGCTCTCCCTTTAATCAGAGCTTCGCTGCCTTCGACGATTGAAATCAGGAAGAATATTTTTACGAAAGATGATATAATATTCGCGGATCAGACACTGATACACCAGGTAATCCTCAATCTCTGTGCTAATGCAGCCCATGCCATGCGTGACAAGGGGGGTGTTCTGGAAATCATTCTCGCGAACGAAAATATCAGTCCCGATGATCATCAGTTCAATCATGGGCTGAAACCTGGAAACTATGTGCGGCTGACTATCAGCGATACCGGTTGCGGCATGGAACCGGAAGTGCTTGAAAGGATATTCGATCCGTTCTTCACCACAAAACCCACAGGCGAAGGAACAGGACTCGGACTTTCCGTAGTCCACGGAATCGTTAAGGGCCACGACGGTAACATCAGGGCATACAGCGAACCCGGCAAGGGTTCATCGTTTAACTTATTCATTCCGAAAATTGAACTAGATTCAACAACTGCGGTGAAGCATACAGAGAACGTCCGGGGAGGGAAAGAATCTATTCTCGTTGTAGATGATGAGGCTTTATTGGTTGAGATGAACAAACAAAGATTGGAACGTCTTGGTTATACGATAGCAGGGTCGACAAGCAGTGTTGAAGCACTGGAGACTTTCAGGAATGAGCCCCATAAATTTGATCTTGTTGTCACAGATTATACCATGCCTCATATGACAGGACTTGAGCTTGCAAGAGAATTGCTCAGTATAAAACCTGATCTCTCCATAATCATGTGTTCAGGTTTGAATGAACCGGTTCCCGCGGAAAAAATCAGAGAAGCCGGTATCCGGGAATTTTTTATAAAACCCATCGGAAAGAATGAATTTGGCCAGATTGTACGACGCGTCCTTGATAAAAAAGGGTAAGCATTGAATGGAGGTTGAAGAATGGCACGTGTTTTTATCATAGACGATGATGAAATATTTTCCGAAATGTTATCGGATATAGTAATACGGTCTGGCCATAGCGCTTCCGGAGCTGTGAGCATTAAAGAAGGTCTTGAAAAAGCCTCATCCGAACCATTTGATGTCGTCTTTCTGGATTTACATCTGCCCGATGGAAATGGCCTTGACATCTTACCGACAATCCGGGATACGGCATCCTCTCCGGAGATAATTATTATCACAGGGTACAGCGATTCGAATGGCGCGGAACTGGCCATCAAGAGCGGCGCCTGGGACTATATCGAAAAACCTTCGTCAGTAAAGGAAATGACTCTCGCGTTGATCAGGGCGCTTCAATACCGTGAAGAAAAAATGTTGAGACAACCACCTGTTGCATTAAGACAGGAGGGAATCATCGGGAATAGCGCTCATATAAAGTCATGCCTCAACCTTGTCGCCCAGGCGGCACACAGTGACGCGAGCGCGCTCATAACTGGTGAGACCGGCACAGGAAAGGAACTTTTTGCCTGGGCGATCCATAATAACAGCAGGCGGTCAAAGAGGAGTTTTGTTGTCGTGGATTGCGCCTCATTGCCTCAGACACTTGTGGAGAGCATCCTCTTCGGACACGAGAAGGGCGCCTTTACCGGTGCGGAAAAAGCACGGGAAGGCCTTGTAAAGCAGGCCAATGGCGGCACACTTTTTCTCGATGAGATAGGTGAACTTCCGCCGGCTCTCCAGAAGAGCTTTTTGAGAGTTCTCCAGGAACATCGCTTTCGCCCCCTTGGAGCTGACAGGGAAATAGAAAGCGATTTCAGGCTCATATCCGCTACGAATAAAGACCTGAATAAAATGGCTGCCGAAGGGCTGTTTCGTGAAGACCTCCTTTTCCGCGTCCGCACTCTCGATATTGAACTGTCTCCCTTAAGGGAACACCCCGAAGATATAAAAGATCTGCTGGTCCATTACATGGCGAAGCTTTGCGAACGATATGGAATCGGCACAAAGGGTTTTGCTCCGGAATTCCTCAACGCGCTCATGGCCTATCAATGGCCGGGCAATGTTCGGGAATTAATAGGCACTCTGGAAAAAGCCATTTCAGACGCGTTCCAGGAGCCGACCCTCTATCCTAAGCACCTTCCCACTGATATACGGGTCAGGTTGAAAAAAACCGAACTCGCCAAAGAGAGTATTATATCAAACAAGGCTGATCAACAAACCCCGCATTCACCAAAATTCTTTCCTACTCTGAAAGATTATCGGGAGGATGCAATTTTAAAGTCAGAAAAACAATACCTTGAAGATATTATAAAACTTACCGAAGGCAACATCAAAGAGACCTGCCACATATCCGGTCTATCGCGACCACGTTTATACGCGCTCCTGAAAAAATTTAATATGACAAAAAAGATTGCCTGATGACATTTTGGGCCTGACAGAAGTCTTGCAAAACAAGATAAGAGTCTGTTGAAAGAGATATTATCTCATTTTACAAGACACCGATGGTATTGTTGTATTCTCAATATCAGGAGTCGTTATCTATAACATTACGATATTAATATATTTATTAAAAATACATCGCCGGAGCATATCGTGGCATACATATTGATATATCTATAATTCGTGACAAAGAAAGATGAAGGAAATTAATTAGCGTAAAGTACGGGATAGTGTAGTTCATGAAAAAGAAACCAGTATTAATTGTCTATTCGAGGGATAAAAATAAATTCGGAATGGAACTTGAAAAAATGCTTGAGGAACTGGCATCGAAAGTAAATGTAGTAATATGCAGGACTACTCCGGACCTTACAGTAAGACTTCGCATGCCGCTGAGCGAATCTTCTATCGCGGTCCTTCTTATTGCAGACGAAAAAGACCTGAAGGGAACCCTTTCTATCAAACCTCTCCTTATCAATATGCGCATTGTTCTTATTCTTCCCGACAGAAGTGACGTGACCATTGAAGCGGGCCACAGTCTGCACCCACGTTATTTGAGTTTTAAGGACAACAGCTTAAAAGACATTAATGCCGTATTGACCAGAATGATTGAAGTTGAAAAAACAACATACAAAGAGGCACATAAACAAAGACTGTCCATATGAGCGTAAAAAACATTCAAAAGGAGGCCCTATGTTCGCGCCAAAACAGATTCTTGTACCAACAGATTTTTCCATCTATTCCGACAACGCCCTGAAAGAAGCCATAGATATAGCAAAGCAACATAGTTCAACAATTCATCTTCTTCATGTGAACAGTCTGGTCCGGCAATGCGCTATGGACTATTGCATGACAAGCGACATGGTAGACGATCTGGAAAAACAGAGCACTGAAACAGCGCAAAAGAGAATCAAGGAAGAAATTGATAAATTTCCTGAATCTAATGCAGTCACTATTGTCCCTGAGGTAAAAAAAGGCACTCCTTACGAAGAAATATTGAAGGACCAGGTGGAAAAGAACATCGATCTCATCGTAATCGCTTCTCATGGTACAACAGGGCTTTTGAACTATTTTATGGGCAGTGTGGCCGATAAGGTGACAAAAGGAGCAAAGTGCCCTGTATTGCTTTTAAGAAATTAAATAAACGGGATTGTGGCCGGCGGTAGGTTCTTAAAGACAAACTAAGCGCCCCCACCGGAAATCGAACTCAGAACCTACGGATTAAAAGACATTCATTCGGCCTTTACGCCGCTTGCGATATAGTCATCAATTGTCTCAGAATCTACGGATTAAAAGACATTCATTCAGCCTCCGTAATTGACAGTATAAGATCTGATGTTTATTATATTATAAGATTCATTTAAAGTAGCACGCTAAGGTAAAATGGAAGATCTAAAAGTTAGTAAAATTTCCGGAGGGAATCATGAGAATTAAGCTATTCTTTAGCGCAGCATTACTGTCGGTGATCCTTTTGGGTTGCAGCACTACAGGCATGGTCTACAATGAGAATATGAATGAGGGTAAGAAGATGCTCAAAGGAAACCATCCCCAAGAGGCCCTTGAACACTTTACTCTTGCAACACAAATGAGTCCGGATGCGGACGCATACGCCTATGCGGCTATCGCAGCCTTCAAGATTGGCGATCTTGACCATGCGGCACAGTATCTAAAGGAAGCGGAAAGGCTTGATGGACGGGGTTTTGCTTACCTTAGGATTGCAGGCTACAAGGCCCTTATCGCTCTGAAGCCGGGCACAACCAAGGCTGGTCTTGATACCCTTCACACTTACATCGAGGTCTACCGGCACTCTGACTATCTTATGAATATCGAGGATGTAGAGTACATGTGGCGCTCAGGAAAGATCGATTTCCCCGTGCTTGAAAAGCTAATTGATGAACAGATTACTACCTATTATAATGATATTGATGACTACTACCACAATCGAAACGGATGGTACGGAAATAAAAACAGATCTCGTATACGGGGTTATTAAGTCGAAGATTAACACGGAAGATTTTATGGCTACAAAATGTTTTTGGCCGAAGCATAGGCGTGCACAAGTGGCCGTAGACATTCCCGATCTTCGATAAATCCGGTTCAGGTTGAACTTTCAAATCTATTGATTCCCTGCAACTGGTTGCAGGGTAACCATACTTCCTCGCCCCTTCGAGGGAGGGTGAGGGGGATAAGGTCTTCATTCCTCAATACCCCGTAGCTTGTCCGAAGGTTCATTTAGTCGAAGGTATAAGTCGCAACGTTTTTTTAACCAGATTATGAAATGAAGAGTACCCACGAAGCCGATGGACCACGGTTTTTCCTTTGAGAAGTCATTGTATTTTACCTTTTAATTGTTTCTCCAGGCTTTTTGCGCCGTTCTCATATGGCTCACATCCGTATTTGTATAATTAATCCGGAAGATTATTTTTTGATTTGCGTATCTCAGTAGACCGCCGTTCAAGCTTGTCAGCTTCATTTGCCCGTCCGGTTGCACGATAAAGAATAGCTAAATTTTCCAAGCTTGCGGCAACAAAGACACTTTCCGGCCCCAGGGCTCTTTCTCTTATCTGCAGTGCATCTTTGAAAAGAGGCTCAGCCTCGGCATACCGGCCCTGGTCAAAATACAATAAGGCCAGGTTATTTATAGTTGTAGCGTATATAGGGTGATACGAGCCTAATTTATTTATCATTATTTTTGTCGATTGTTTTAAGAGCGATTCAGCCTCCGGATACTTGCCTTGAGCTCGATACAATAACGCCAAATTGTTAAGACTCGTACCAACTTGTTGACTATTTAGACCATGCATTTTTTCTTCAATTCCCAGTGCGCGCTTATAAAGAGGTTCTGCTTCATCGTATCGACTTTGACATTTGTAAACCGTGGCCAGATTATTGAGACTCGTGGCGAGTAAATCTTTCACGGAATTAAGGTTCTTTTCAAAGGTCATAGCGACTAATTCCTGCCCGATGCCGAGGTTATTTTCTTCAATCTTTATCGCCCGTTTTAAAAGTTGCTCCGCCTCGGCATATTTGCCTTGGGTGTCCCTGTATATAATTGCCAGATTGTTAAGACTTATAGCGAGGGCGAGATGATCATTATACTTCGGTACGTCCGCGATCTTTAGTGCTTTCTCGGCAGGAGCCAGCGCGCGGCTATATAAACCTTGGTTGTAAAGCGATTCGATCTCATCAGTATATGCCGCCCATTCACTGCCTGGTCCTTTTGTAAATATAGTCGTGCAGGAAGCGGATAGGAGCACAATACCAGCCAAAAATAAAATCCTGAAATGCATATACCCCCCTTATCTTCGCTGAAACTGTGTCAGCAATGTCTGGCCTCGCGGTGAAAATACCGGGATCATCTGTTGTGATCCACAGAGGAAGCATCCCTGTGTCCGTGTCGAACCCTTTTTCTCTGCATCCTTGATTGTTTTTTTGTATTCTTCGTCCCAGTTAGTACTCATTTGCCCCCTTTTTTTATTGTATCATTGAAGCGATATTTTGTGTAGTGATAATTGGACCTATCTCCATTGTAGAGAACCATCCTCATACCCTCAGGGGCAAGATTAGTAAGGAGGGTCCACTGCGAAGATCTTTCCGGTCTCGAAAAAGATCTCGCGTGGCGCATCCGGCCCTGTCTCACGGAGTTGCTTTATCCGGTCAAGGTTATCGTCCTTTTCTCCATGGGTCACCCCGGGGTTATCGAAAACCCAGCGAGGGAAACCTGCGAAGCTTGTTACTTCCATGCTGTTGAGATTGACCACCTGGACCACGATGGTACCTGTCTCTTCGTACCAGCCTACCATAAAGACATTGGGTGCTACTTCCCTGCTCAAGGTTGTTTGGTAGGCTTTCCTGCTGCCGAAGGGTCCGCTTACTACCTCGTACGTTATCTTCTGTTCACTTTCATAATAGGCGTGGTATTCCCATCCGTTTTCGTAGCGGTATTTTATTTTCTTGCCAACCAAAGCATGTGACATAGTCGTTCCCTCCTCAAAACCTCTCTTGGTCGGTTGAATTGCCTTGTAAGAGTTCGGTGAACATATATTCTTCTATCCTATCTCTTTCCGATCATTTTTTGGATCAGCGATGAAATAACCCTGTTGCCTATCAGCTTACACAGAGGTTGGAAAAAACGAAACCTAATATTGCAACTCGATTTTGAGGACCTCTTTTTCCCCTGTGAGTACATTCTTAACATCATAAACCAAAGGAGCGGTGACCTTTTTGTTGAGGATTACTCTTGTCACTGAATTGGCGGCAAGAGTAATCGATTTCGGAGCATTTTCAATGCCGTTGACAAGGTAAAATGGAATATCAGAATTATTTGTCACTTCAAAAAACAGACTTTTATCATTCTGGTAAAATGGTTTGCTTACAGAGATACACTGATAAAAAAATGGTTTTGCATATTCCTCTTTTCCTGCCAGAATATCGCGGAACCAGACAAGTGTGCGTCCCGCAAAAAGGGCCTCCTTCAGAGCATCGAGGGTCCTTTCTTTGGCAAGTACCAGGGTCATTGGCCGGTTTGTATACGTTGGTTTTATGTATTGTTCACTTACTACTCCATGGCTGTCACTATTGCCCATCAACGCCAGATTATGTTCTTTGGCCATCTCAAGAACAAGCGGATAATATTCTGTATGATTAAAAAATTCAATCCCGTGCAGCCATCCGTTCTTTATAAGTCTTGTATGGATGTCGTACATCCTTGGGATACCGTCAGGTTGCTGTGTTTTCCATCCCGGATGGTTCCACTGCAGGAAAGCGCCCTGTTTTATTGCTGCTTCAAGAGAATCCCACAGATTGTCTTTAACAATAAGAGATGCGTCTGTAATAAAAAGCGCATTAAAATGTCCGGGAGGCATTACGTTCCGTGTGATTTCCGCACCGTGTACCAGTATCAGATTTCTTTGTTTTGCGTATTCTTCCCCGATTTTCCATGCCGCATTGAGGTCAACAGGAATAAAATCCTTCTTTGGGGTAAACTCAAGATGATCGGTAATCGCAATGGCATCGAGACCATCGCGCCGTGCTTCATCGATTCTCACTGTTGGCCAGACATCACCATCAGAAAAAACTGTATGCAAATGAAAATCGCCCTTCAGGGTTACATATCCGGGTATATCTGGCAGGTTGACAATCCTTCGCTGCCCGAAAGCGGAAGTGGCGGTTAACACAACTAAAAAGGCAATGAATATCAGTTTTTTCATAAAGAAGATTTGTTCATAACGTTTCAATATGCGATTGCCTTTACTATCAGTTGACTATTATCATACAGAGCATATTGAAAAATGGCAATAATAAATAAAAGAGTAATTACAATATATTATTACACGCTTCATATTCATGCAAGATTAGGGTTACCCATGCAGAGGACACGTCGCCATCAATACTCGTTGCATATCTCTCTGCATATTGCTCCCGAAGCTCCCTGTCTTTGGATTCTCGTTCAGGAGTCCCCAGGGCAGGGTAGGGGGTAAAACAGCTCTGCAGGGTGAGTGTCATCAATATAATCGCTAAAACAATTGCCACCGATACAATGATTCTTTTCATTTTTACACCTCCAATACCTGGTAATAATCTAAACAAACAAGTTCTTATTTGTATAATGCATTGTAAAAAACATCATCAACCTGAAGAGACTATAAGCACAGTGACCGCCGACGTCAATGATAGATAATCAGCCCGGCTTCTCGCCAGGTTTTTTTCTTCAGGGTTCCGGAAGTAAGGATTATTATGTCCGTGCCATATGACTAACTCTTCAGGTCTTTTTCACATGCTCGTGGTTTTTGATATGTTCACTGCAGTAGCAGAGACTGCCGCACTCCCCGCAATATCGGAATTCCATCTTGGATGAGACAGATCGGTAATCCTGCAGGTTGTGCAGCGATGGAAAGGTTCCTTCTTTGTTGAGATTGTTTTTGCCTTCCTGATCATCTGGCGGTTACCGCTCTTTATCCTCCACAGGATGTCCTTGCCAAAGAAAAGAAGAAAATTAGTGACCGATGCGAGCACAACCAGACGTGTGGGCCATGGACCGACGACGATCTGATAGGTATAGCCGATCCATGTGAGAAGGGCCAGCCATTTCATCTTTACCGGGAGTATGAAAAAGATGAGAATTTCAAAATCAGGATAGAGGAATGCAAAGGCAAGAAAGACGGAACCGCCAATAAAAATGTTAGTGGCCGGGAATAAAGGGAACAGGAATGACACGGCGACAGTAACGATGTAACCAACCAGGAGAAAGAGATTGAAGCGGAAAGTACCCCAATGCCCTTCGAGAGCGCTCCCCATGAGGTAGAAGAGATACCATGCGAAAATGATAAAGAGCGGATGGGCATTAGGTGGGATAAAGATAAAGGAGAGCAGCCGCCACCACTGGCCCTCACGCACCAGTTCAGGAATGAGTAGTACAAATGAAAGATCAAACTGACCGGACAAGTTAAGAACAAATAAGATCACCTGACCGGAGATGAGGTAGAGGGTGATATTCGGTATGGCGAATTGCCGGAACTTCTTCTCCAGATGATCTAAAATATTCATGTTAGGTGCTATTTAATGGCATAACAGGCAGCTTGTCAAGCCAATTCTGGAAGTAGGGCGGCTGGTGATTTTCGCGTCTAATAACGCCAACTGCGGGGTCGCACAATCCTCACGTAGCGCTGCTACGCTTCCGGTTGGCAACCCCTTGTCGTCGCCATTATCCATCGAAAATCCCTCAGCCGCTATAAGTACCCTGCCCTTGGTCACGTCTTTGAACTATATTGATTTCTTCCGTTGTGTCTTACGTTTGATTTGTCCGGTTTTTTAGTGTAGATTTAACGAAAATTATGGATATGAAAGAAAAATACGATTTGGAACCGGTGCGGCAAAACGCTGAAACCGGTGATGTGAAAATACCCTTGTCCGTGTATATGATTACCCTGAATAACGGTCCTACGATTGAAAAAGCGCTGCAAAGCATTGCCGGATGGGCCGATGAGGTCATTGTCGTTGACTCCCACAGTGTTGACGGTGCTATCGGAATTATTGAAAAATATACTGACACACTATGCCAGTATGACACGACGAGCCAGCGGGAAAAATACCAGTACGCGCAGGATAAATGTAAAAACCGATGGGTACTCTTTATCGATGCCGATGAATGGCTCACTAAGGAGTTCAAAGAAGAAGTAGAGAAAGTTATCTCGTCGGGTTCTGCAAGCGATGGCTACATGGCTCACCGGAGAAATATATACCTCGGACGGGAAATAAAATATGGCGGCTGGTATCCGGACAGGGAAATACGGCTGTACAGAAAAGACAGGGGAAGCTGGCAGGGCGGAATCCACGCAAAGGTCCAGGTAGACGGTAAAATTGGCACTCTCAAAAACTACTATATGCATACCCCTTACTCTGACACGGCCCATCAGATACGAACTATCGACAGATACGCGACGGCCTTTGCCGAAGACCTCTTCCGGTCGCAACGACGCTTCCGTCTCTTCAATATGCTCATGCGACCCCTCTATCGGTTTTTCAGGGATTATATTTTTAAAAAAGGCTTTCTCGACGGCATACCGGGGCTTATTATCGCCGCGTCTACAATGTACTATGTCTTTATGAAACAGGCAAAACTTTGGGAATTGGAGAGACTCCATGGAAAAAACAGAAGCATTCAGGAATAAGGACGTCCTCATTACAGGGGGATTGGGATTTATTGGAAGCAATCTTGCCATAGAGCTCGTAAAGCTTGGCGCAAAGGTAACCATTGTCGATAATATGCTTCCCCGGCAGGGAGGTAATCTGTTTAACATACACGATATTGCCGATAAGGTAACGGTAAATGTTTCCGATGTGCGAAATCAGCTTTCCATGAACCACCTCGTAAAAGGAAAAGACTACATCTTTCATCTGGCAGGACAGGTCAACCATGTAGACAGTATGCGCAATCCCCTTCAGGACCTGGATATTAATTGTTTTGGTACTCTCGTTCTTCTTGAGTCTTTGCGTCAGTTCAACAGGGAGGCGAAGATTATATTTGCAGGAACAAGAGGTGAGTATGGCTCCAGCGTGAAACTTCCCGTTGACGAAGACCATCCGACAAATCCGAAAGGCATTTATGCCGTGACAAACCTTACAGCGGAAAAAATGGTTTTAGTCTATGATGATATCTACAAAATAAAAGGCGCTTGTCTGCGTATTACCAATTCCTTCGGTCCACGACACCAGATGCAGCACGACGAATACGGGGTTTTTAACTGGTTTATCAGAAAGGCAATGGACAATGAAGAGATACCGGTTTTCGGCGACGGCAGAATCCTCAGGGATTTTCTCTATGTCGAAGACCTCGTCGACTGTTTTCTGAGTGTGGCCATGACTGATGGCGCTTACGGGGAAGTCTTTAATATCGGCACAGGAGTGCCTGTCAGTTTTTACGAACTGGCAGAAAAAATCGTCGCTATTACAGGAACGGGGAAAACTAAATTTACCGAATTTACTCAGGAGAGAAAAGAAGTTGAGCCCGGCGATTACTATGCCGATATATCGAAAATCAAAAATGTAACAGGTTGGAAACCATATACATCACTGGATGATGGCATCAGCAAAACCGTTGCATATTACAGAAAATATAAAAAGGAATACTGGTAATCATGGAGGATAAGGACCCAATTCCTCTTGCGCGAGACGGTGTTCACGAAAAGGTCATCGCATATCTGAAAGATAAACCGAGGGGGCGAATTCTCGATGTACCTGCAGGTTTCGGCGCCCTCGCGAAGAACCTTTCAGAGATGCACTTTGCCGTATCGTGCTGTGATATAGACACGGACCAGTTTTCAGCAGAGGGACTGAAAATTGATCGTGGAGACTTGAACGGAAAAATACCCTATGCCGACAATGAATTTGATTATGTCTGTTTTTTAGAAGCCATTGAACATACCGAGAACCCGTACAACGCGGTCCGTGAGATCGCGAGGGTCCTCAAACCGGGCGGCACGCTCATCATGAGCACCCCGAATTATCTGAATATAGAAAGAAGGCTCAAGTTTCTTGTGACAGGGTTTTTCACGAAACCGGTCCCGCAAAAGATGTTCAGAGAACGTTTTCATGGGACAAACCTATGCCATGCACTTAAGCCCAATCGGATACACGCTTGTCAGGTTTATGCTGGAATGCGCCGGATTCAGCATTATTGAAATGACCTACGACAAAAAGAAACCGAAACAACTCTTCCTCAAGCCCCTCGTGTGGCTAATTCGTCTCTATGCCCTGTCCTGGTCGAAAGAAAAAAGAGAGCAGTACTGGCTTTCGGAGACACTGGGTAACACAATACTTGACGGCGGCAATACTTTGATTGTTGTAGCACAAAAATCAAAGGAGGCGACGCGATGAATGTAAAGATATTCAATCTGGAACAAGACCACAAGGAGATAAAAGAAGACCTCATCAAAGCTTTCGAAGAGGGTTTAACTAATGGAGAGTTCATACTCGGAAAAGAAGTAACAGCCCTTGAAGCAGACTTTGCTGCCTACATCGGCGCCAGGTATGCGGTGGGGGTTGGAAGCGGTACAGACGCTCTGAGGGTCGGCGGATTGTCTCTTGATATAAAGGCCGGTGATAAATTCGTCACTCCACCCAATTCCTATGTGGCATCAGCAATGGCGCTTTCCATGCACGGTCTTGTGCCTCGCTTCTGTGATATAGAGCTTGAAACATACAACATGGACCCGGAAAAACTGGGCGATCTTTTGAAGAAGGAAAAAGACATTAAGCTCTGCGTTCCCGTTCACCTTTACGGACAGTCCTGCAAGCTCGATGAAATAATGGATGTATGTAAACAATATAATGTGCAGATAATGGAAGACGCCTGCCAGGCGCACGGTGCTCTCTATAAAGGCAAAAAAGTCGGGGGCTTCGGTGATGTCTCCGCCTTCAGTTTTTATCCCACAAAGAACCTCGGCTGTTACGGAGACGGCGGCATTATTGTCACTGACTCCGAAGAAATATACAAGAAAGCAATAATGCTCAGAAATTACGGCCAGAGCGATAAGCATGTCCATGATATAGAAGGTTTCAATACACGCCTCGACGAACTGCAAGCCAAGCTGCTCCGCGTTAAACTGGCATATCTGGACGCCTGGAATGATAAGAGAAGGCATAACGCCGGGCTTTACAAAAAAGAGCTGCAGGGCCTGCCCGTTATATTGCCCGATGAGGCCCCCTGGGCACACCATGTATATCATCTCTACGTCATACGAAGCAGACAGCGGGACGCGCTGAGACAATACCTGAGTGAGCAGGGGGTATCGACGCTCATCCATTACCCGACGCCGATACATCTTCAAAAGGTGTATCGATCTTTGGGATTTGGAAAAGGTTCCTTTCCTAATGCGGAGTCGATAGCGGAGGAGATTATTTCGCTGCCCATGTACCCCACCCTCACGGAAGATGAGATTTTTTATATCTGCCAATGCATAAGGAAATTTTACGCACAATGAAAGTACTTAATCTATTCAGTGACTGGAAGTGGACGGGTCCTGCCGAACCTGTGCTATCCCTGTGCGAAGCGCTCGGCGATGAAGGCATTGATGTAATTCTCGCGTATCGAAAAACGCCTCTTGAATTCCACGAAAGGACCGTTGAGAAAGAAGCTCGTAAAAGAAGCATAAAATGTTTCGACGGATTCAGACTCAATCGATATTTTTCTGTGAAAGACTGGTATTTTGACGCGAAATTTCTAAATCCTTACATTGAACAGGAAGGAATTGATATTGTCCATACAAACCTGTCGCATGACTATTTCATGGCCCTTACTGCACTTACATTTGTTAAAAAAAGACCTCTTATCGTCCGAACAGATCACAAAAGGGACGGTATGCCTCTTAACTGGTTCATGTCGTGGGCACTTTCGAGAACGGACGGCATTGTTACCTATAGCGAGAAGATCAGGAAACAGGACATGATAAACTTCCGTTTCCCGGAAGAAAGAATGCGCGTTATACCTCCGGGGATCGAGCCCTATGAAGGGACCATCAAAAACATACGATATGAGTTTGGCTTGAAGATGAATGAAAAAGTCATAGGTGTAATAGGACGGCTCAAGCCTGATCGCGGCTTCGATGTTATCCTGAAGGCCTTTAAGATAGTAAAAGACAAGGTCGGTAATGTAAAGCTTCTCATCATGGGCAGAAGTTCACAGATTGAAGAAAGCGTAATAAAGCCCCTCCAGGAACTGGGACTCGAAAAAGATGTTATCCTGGCCGGTTATCGAATAGATGACTATTTTTCAGTTATTTCTTTATTCGACGTTTTCGTTATGATGAGGGCTGGAAGCGATGGGAGCGGGCGGGCATTACGGGAAGTAATGGCCATGGGAAAACCGGCCATCGTTTCTGACGTGGGCATGCTTTCCGATTTCGTTGAAGACGGCAAAAACGGGTATGTCACAAAGTGGGATGAACACGATCTGGCAGAAAAAATGGAAGCCCTGGTCACCAATGACGCGAAGAGAAAGCAGTTTGGAGAGAAGGCGAAAGAAACTGCCGCAGAGAAATGGAATTACCATTTGCAAGCGAAACAGATGAAGAACTTTTACGAAGAACTCTTACGATTGGGAAAAAGAAAGTAACGTCGCAGATCGCGAACACAAATCCTAATTAGTATGTGAAGATACCGTTTTCGTATATGACTTTTTTCTTACCGTTCGTCAGGTGGGCAGTTACAGTCTTCTTCTCTGTATTAACAAGATCCCAGTGAAGAGCGGAGTCGTTAAAGCCAAGCTTTTTCTTACGGGCGGCCGTCATCTCGGCGGGGTTTCCATCATAGGTATCGGTATAGGAAGACCCGAGGGCCACATGACAGTTCCCTTCCTTTCCTCCAAAGTTTTCATCGAAAAGGGTATCAGCCATGAACCGATCTATCCTGGAAAACCGTTTGTCTGTGAGTGAAAATTCTCCAACCCTGCGGGCACCCTGATCCATGGAAAGCTGTTTCTTTGTGAAATCTTCCCCTGTCGTTGCTTCTACTCTTTACGGCATTCCCTTTCGCGAAGGTAATTCGGACACCTTCGACGTAGTTGCCGCTTCTGAAAGAGGGCAGATTGGCAAAATAGGTCCCTTCTGTACCACGCCAATCGGGCGAGAGAAAGACTTCGAAGCTTGGAATATTATGCCCGGAAACACCAGCCCACTTTCGCCTCTCACCCGGCGTGATTGTCAGGTCAATGTTTTCTGACGCGATGTGAAATGATTTCACCTTCAGTGAATTCAACCATTTTTTTATGTTGATTACGTTTTTATGAATATCGGCCCACTCTTTCACAGGATCGTCTTTATCAAGGTAACACCCTTTAATGATCTGATTGGTATATTCTCTGAGCGTCATTTTAGCCTGCCTTGCCGGTTCAGGTGTCGGGAGTGTACAGAGTGTCCAACTGTAAAACCTCTTCGCTTCCCGTTTATCGAGAATTTCCCTGAGCGGCTTTCGGGAAACGAGGACCTTGCCGATTTTCAAGGGGTCAATATCTTTAAGATGTGTAAGCGACTCCGGCGCGCGAAGAAAAATTCTTCCGTTTATATTTTTATAGAGTTCTTTTTCGCCAGGCGGCCAAAAGGTAAGTTGTTTTTCGTCGGCCTTTTTGTAAAAGTTGTGCTCCATGCCGAATGTAAGGCCCATACGCTGGATCGGATGCATACCCATATCGAGGATTTTTCCGTAAAGCACTTCGGCAAGTTTTAGTGCGGGCAATTCATACTGCAGGAGGATGATTTCGTTCTTTTTTAATATGCCCTTTTTTGCGATTTTCAGTCCCCAGAGGAGGACATCAGCATATTTAGCAAGCTCTCTGTCGTTGAGCATCTTTTCCTTTTCTCTTTACCGGCGCAAGCAAACCATACAAAACATCTGCAAACCTTTTTCTTGAATTAGGCCCCGTCTCTTCGTCCATAAAATATTTTGTTTCAAATTGTGACACAACGGGGCTCAATGGCCCCTGGTCGTTGGCCCAGTCGAGAAGCTTCATAAAGTCTTCCATTGTGGAGAAGTCATTATTTGTGAAGAAAAACTCTCCGCATTTTTTACATCTATATCCGGTGAACCGCATAATTCTAACCGGTTTATTTGGGTCGTATTCATGCCAGCACCCCCCCATTGTTTCTGTAAGAAAATGGTCTCTTTCCCCGTTCAATTTGTCCGCATTCGGCAAAATAAATCTAAGATTCATAGTATTTTACCCCTCAAAGGTATTATAACATAACAATACACCCATGTTCTCTCTCTTTCAAGTGATGGAGATCACAATATTCTTAAAATGTATAATGTAAAATGTAAAATTATAAAACAGAATAAACTGAAAGTCACAAGTCGCATGTCTCAAGTCGCAGGGGAAATCTATTTCCGGTCACTCCTATACCAGAAACCGTTCCTTGCGACCTCTTGCTCGTCCTTTACCTCTCTATCCTTTTGCTCTATGCGCTCCGCACTATGCTCTCTGCGATTTCCGATTTACGATTTCCGATTCACGGTCTTCTATGCTATTTCAACGTAAAATCGACACGGCTTTCCTTCAGCTTTTCCTTCTTTTCCGGTGTCAGTGATTTCGGCTCAACCACAAACAGACGGCCTGCTTCTATCTGTCCGGTCTTGAGCATTGCGTCCTTAACCTTGGCGGAGCGTTGAGCAGCTAATGACCGCAGGTCTTCATCTTTTGCCTCTGTATTCGTTAGCATTAATTTTTCCATCTCTTCAACAGGAATAGTCTTTTCAAAACCTATCATGGTGCGGGGTTTGGGAAATTTCTCCGCTTTATAAGCCAGTCGAAGGTATTTTTCGTACTCCTGAGGTTCAATCTTCACGTCATCAACAGCAATGCTTTCGGAACTCCTTTTAAGCAGGTCTTTGAGTTTCTGGGTTTTTACCTGCTTCTGAAGAAGATACTGCTTCAAACCTTCCCTGTCGCGCTCCATATCTACATACCCTGTTATATCAAGCCGCAATGACGGTTTCTCCTGGAGCGCTTTCGTCAATGTATCGATTTTCTTCGCGTTTACGTCCGTAAGAAGAGCACTCCCGTAGTCGAACTCCACGTAGCCCAATTCTTCTCCTCCTCCGAAAAGTGACCCAAGGAGAGCGAAGGGTGCTGTGGCCGCTTTGGAAAGAAGATTCACAAGGACCTTAATGACAATCTTCCAGACGCTGAATTGCGGGTCGTCGAGGCTTCCCGTCACAGGTATATCGAGTCTAATCTGACCTCTCCTGTCCTTCAGAAGCGCGATGGCCAGCTTCACAGGGAGCTTTGTCGCGTCAGGGCCCTCTATCTTATCGCCGAGGGTGAGTTGGTCGATAAAGATGTTGTTTTTTGAATCGAGTTTTCGCTTCTCTATAAAATACTGGACGTCAAATGAAAATTTTCCCTTATCAATAACATATCCGATATACTTGCCGGAATAGGGGGTTACGGGGCTCAAATCCATGTCTTTGAAGCTCACCTTTAAATCCACGAAAAGGTCTTCCCTGAGAGGATTTATTTTCCCGACAATCTCAAGAGGGGCGGAGTGATCGTATTTTCCTCTCAATTCCACATCGCCCACAGTCGCAGCATCTGATGAAAGGCCCGATATTCTTCCACCGATTTCGCTGAGTTCCCGGCTGAAGTTCGGGTTCACTGAATAATCATGAAAATCTATAGTTCCTGCCTGGAGGGTTATGGCATCGATTTTTACAAATGGGGGTGTCTCCTTATTTTTTTCGTCTTTTTTGGGTTCGGCGTCTTTCTCGCTCGACGGCAAGGCTGGTTCCGCGGGGGTATTTTCTTTCACAAATATATTCTGAAGATTGATCGTCTTATCGGCCTCAATGGCAATACTGGCCTTAAAATCATTGAGTGCCACACTTTTTATGAACAGCCTTGTGGGATTATTCTGGAAATCGATGTTTCTCAAAGAAAGTGATTCCATACTGAAAAGCTCGTTGGCGTTTGTTTTATCAACAAAGGCAAACCTGGTAATAGAAGCCATACCGACAAAACGAATGCCGGGGCCTTCTTTCTCTTTTCCGATGATGGAAAGTTCACCATTGGTATGGGCGCTCCCACGAACAATAGCAATCTTCACCGTATCAGTAAAGTATGGTTCAAAGGGCCGAATATCAATATTCTTTGCCGTTGTTTTTGCCTGGATTGTCAAGGGGTCTAATACCGAAAGTCCCTTCGACATTCACTGCCCCTTTTTTATTGAGCACCAGCGAGGTCGAAAACTTTCCCTTGCTATCCTTCGCGAGAGAGATATTTTCTCCCTTGAATTCCAACTGTTCTACGGCAAGCTTCGCCGGGTCTTTTAAAGAGTTGTCCTGAAAAGTGACCTTTCCTTTCGTAAGCTCAAGAGTATCGAGGAGGAATTCCAGAGAAGCGCCCTCTTCTTTCTTCTCGATCTTCTCGACTTCCTGATCTGTCTTACCGGTTTTCTGTTCTTTCCTGACCGGTTGTTTATCCGAAACAGGTTCAGGGATATTGAGATTGCCATTCTTGTCCCGTTTGAGTCCTATTTCCGGAGACTCGATGGAAACTTTTGCAAGATGGATTTTCCCCGCAAAAGGCTCAACGGAGTCTATGGTGACATTCAGTGCCGGAAGGACAAAAATCGGTTTGTTATCCAAGTCGTGAATGGCCAGTTTCGTTATCGCCACATCCCCGGTCAGAGAGAGCATTCTCCCGTGTCTGACATCTTCTCTGTATATAAGCTGGGCTTTTACATCAAGATTACCCGAAGGCACCTTCACGGGTATTTTCACCGGAAGGTAGGCCAGATAAAAGGGGATATCAATCTTGTCGATATTGACGTTAAAAACAGTCTCACGGGCAGCTTCAAAGGGCCTCGTTTTTCCATATATCTGATACAGGGTGTCATTTATTTTCAGAGAAAGGTTTGGCTCGACATCGGTCTGTGCTTCGCGTGGGTTATACGATACATAGGGAACCCTGAAATTTATCTCCCGCACGGTATGTTTCTTCTTGAAAGGATTATCGAGGAAATCGACGCTCCCGTTTTCGATGAAAATATCTCTGATGGCAAAGGTAGGTAATTTTGATTTCTTTACAGACTCAGGTTGTTGGGGGGTCTTTTTTTCCAGAAGATCCGAAAAATTGTACGTTCCGTCTTCGTTACGAATGATATTGATGTAAGGATTTTTTAAATAAATGCGCCTGTTGGCGATATTCGCTTTAAGAATGGCAAGACCTACCCCCGACTCAAGTTGATCAAGAGAAAAAAAGCGTTCCTTGCTTCCTTTTTCCGAAACATTGATTCCTTCCACCTTCAGCCACAGCATCAGGGGATTAATTGATATTTTACGGATTGATACGTCCCGGTTAAGAGCCGTGGAAAGTTCTTTCACCAGGATCGATTTCAGTATCGGCGGCGCGCCAAAAAAACCGAAGAGTATCAGTACAACAAGGATGCCGATACACCAGAGAAGAATTTTATTCCACCTGCTTATAGCAACCCCCTTTATCCTTTGGCTATATTCTCAATGATAATACATAATCGATTTTTTGTCTACTTTGAGAGTTTGATAAAGAGAGTAATGGGACTCGACAGACGTAGGGTAACGACCTTTGTATGGCAATATATTCCCATTGGGAATTTTTTCCTACTTTTCTACAAGGAATTTCATATTCATTAGTTTCGCACTCTCTACATCCTACATTCTACATTTTGCATTATGCATTATCTCAACGGTATGTTATTGCAATGTTACCTTATGGAATCAGGCGGAGATGTAATCGATTATGCACAATATTATAAAGGAGCTACCATGAACATTTTTTTTCTTTTGAAAACCCAGTGGGAATTTTTCGGTCTCAGGGCGCCTGCTTTTTCGTGGGTGGCCTCGGCTGGTATTATCGCCTACTTTATCATGGTTTATCTGCGACAATGGCGGGAGTCAAGAATCCGACAGCGAGCCTTTTCTATCGCCGACAAAAGACTCAAATCCCTTCAGACAGGGAAACCGGGGGATCAAAGCAACGGTATTTCACGCCAACTCTATGATGAAATAGATAAAACGTTCAACAACGTGCCTCTCTTGCAGGCCCCATGGCAGACCCTTTCCTCCTTTATAGTAAGGAAGATCGGCAAGAACGGTGAGGAACGATATTGGGTCAGCGAAGACATAGGTGACCATTTTCAACGAAACTATCACCGTGGGGAACCAGAATTACAAAAATGCTCCCGCGATTATAACCGGAGTGGGGCTCCTCGCGACCTTTCTGGCGATCCTGGTGGCCCTTTTGGATATGCAACTGGTAAATAACAGGATACAGGGGCTTGATCTTCTTATCCACGGCCTTTCAGGAAAATTTTTGTCCTCTGTTGTTGCTGTTGCCTGTGCCACACTACTTGTCTCAGCGGAAAAAGGTTTTTTTCATCCGGTAAAGGCCCGCGCGGCTTCTCTCTGCATGACCCTGAGAAAACTCCTGCCAAGACTGACATCTGCCCAGATATTGCTTGATCTGCATGGAGAGATAGTGGAAGAATCGAAAATTCTCAAAAACCTGAGTTCCGGACTTGCTTTGAATCTGAACCAGGGTCTTTCCGAAGCAGTTGGGCCGGCTATGGAAAGGATGGCTACCCGGTTCAATGAATCCTTAACCAGCGCCACCCAGGGCCAATTCGGGCAAATATCGGAGTCTCTGGGAACAACAGCGCTGCTTTTGCAGGGCATGAACAGCCAGTTCGGTTTGACGGGAAATGTGCTCAACGAGTTAATGGATATGGCAAAACGCACTGTGGCCAATGAAACAGCAAACCGTGAGAACAATATAGAACAGGTGACAGGGGTTGTCGGTGATCTTATGGGAAAATTACAGGACCACGCGGGTGAATCGGTGGGCTCTATGGAGAAGGCCCTGGCAGCAATTACCTGCGACATGTCCCGGAGAATGACGGAACTTTCCACCCAGATGGCCTCTGTTGTTGAGAACATCTCTGAAAGATCAGCCGGAAGCGCGAAGGAAGTCCTTGATCAGGCCGGTTCGCTGACGGCGCGGAGCGCTGAGCAGTTGGCCCTGCTCCTCGAAAGTCACAGCGCGGAGATGGCTAAAGTGGATGATCTGAAGACTGCTCTCGATGGCACCCTGAGACAATTCGCCACGTCCATCGGACGATATAGTGAAATGACAGACAATCTGGAAAAACTGACAACAGAAGTGAACGCCAGTGTCGCGTCTCTGGCCGGGATAACAAAATCTGTGGCAGACAGTCAGGAAATGGCTGTCAATCTTCTGTCATCATCGGCGAAACAGATGGAATCGTTGAAAGGGTTCTCCAAGGGACAGGAGGAGGTATGGGAACGGATCGAATCATCGATGACACAATATGAGGCGGTTTTTCAGAAGGTTGAGGGTCACGCGAAAGAACTCCTCGCCCAGATTGCCCGGCACCTCGGAGGCTATTCGACAGTAACGGAAAAACATTTTAACATGCTCACTACCACGGCAGACAACTTCATCTCTCAGGCCAGCGGCCGCCTCTCAGGCTCAATCGACGAACTGGGGGAACAACTGGATGAACTGCACAGCGCGGTGACGAAAATGGCCTTTACTTCTCAGAGCATGAGGTAACCCATGTTGAACCGTGAAAACAATTCGGGCATGTCCAGTTCCTTTGCTGATCTCATGACTTCCATGGCGATCATCTTTATTCTGCTCCTCTGCGCGTCACTCAACAACGCCCAGCAGGAAGGGCAGACTGTGAGAAATTCGGTCCTGGCCGAGATGCAGAAAGCGCTGAAAGAATTTGTGTCAGGAGGTATAGAGGTGAAATCAGACCCCAAAGACCCCCTTGGTCTTTTGGTGCTTGTACCGGAAGACCTCCTCGCTTTCAAGTTTGATCATGCAGACTTGTCGCCGGCAGGCGAATCCTTCCTGAAGAGTTTTATCCCGAAGCTGTCCCGGATCGTCTGTTTACCGCAGTTTGCCAATGAGATAAATGCGATCGTCGTTGAAGGGCACACAGATTCGTCAGGCACTGCGCGGCATAACTGGGACTTAAGCCAGAAGAGGTCCATGTCGGTCGTCCGCGCGTCTTTGAATATTCTCGATGAAAATGGCGTCAGCGAAGAAAAGGGCACTTTTCTCCAACTCCTTTCTGCCAGCGGAAGAGGCAGTGCCGAATTGGTCACAGGTCCCTCAGGGAAAGAAAACTCACCTTCAAGCAGACGGGTGATATTCAAGCTCCGTTTTCGTTCCATAGAACAGAAACCGCTTCTCGTAGCTTTTCAATCAAGCTCACGGGAGTGAGCGCAGGAGGTAAATATGGCGCAAACCCAACAAGGCGGATATCTTTCCTTCGAAGAATTAAATGTAATTATCCAGGAGGTTGTGCGCAGTCTGGATGTTTCGGAGCAGCGTCTGACCAGAGAACCTCTGGGCCTGCGTCTGCAAAACCTGCAAAGTGCCGCCTACAGCATAGACGCCCCTGTCGTATACCGGCCAACCCCCTTTGAACGACACGTAAAGGAATGGACGAGATATATTTCAGGTGACAGCAAAACTCTTGATAAGCTTACAATCAAGTATCTCTGCTGGGTGCCGGAAATAGCCACTGATGAACGCTTCCTCCTCTATGTGGAGAGTTCTTCCATAGAACTGAACTGGCGTTCCCTCGCCGGCCTTGTCCGCTCCTGTCATTGCAAATGGGAGGAGCTTTCACCTGAAAGCACTTCTCTCTCTATCATACGGGTTTTACTGAAACGTTACAGAGGACCGAACCGGGCCTTGCGCACGTGGCAGACACACCCCGATGCCCTGGTCGGTCAAAATGGCCCGCTTCTTTTAGCTGAAATACTTATCCGCGCGGGAAGAAGCCTTCATTCTTTTCTTGACGAATGGCGGCTTGAAACACAATCCATCTTTTTTCAGATCTTTATCGAGATTGTCGCCGCCAGGTGCCGTGTACAGATCAACCGGCTCCCCGAAGATGTACTGCTTTTGCTTTTCAGAGATATTTTGTCGTGGCAGGGATGGAGACCGTCGGCTTTCAAAAAAGAGATCGGCGCTCTCATCCTCCATAAACCCATGAGCACACGTACGCAGGAAACTGTTCAGCGTTTTGTTCTTCACCATAAAGAGCTTGGTGATCCCCGTCTTCCCGTCAACCGGATCAAATGGTCCGAAGTGCCTGTACCGGCCAGGAACCTCTTCGTCCAATGGCTCCGCAAGGAGAACCCCCTTGTTTTCAGTGAGCACATATTTCAGCAAGGCAGAGGATGGATATGGCAGCAAAAGGCTAATGGGCTGGAACCACTCTCTTTTGAACGGGAGGAGTGGCGATAGTCATATATATTATTTTATTATTGTTGCATTTTTCAATATGCTCTGTATGAAATAATAACTTGATAATAAAGATGATCGTATATTAAGTTGTTGATACATAGAACGGCACTAACACTGTTCAATTACCCTCTGCTGAGGCCCTTTTCTGCAAGGTTGACAAACTGAAAATAGATGGCCCTCTCTTTGAAATATCTCTGCGCTTGATGTTCTTTTTTTGACTGCAACGTTACTGAATACCATTACATCCGGTCCCCGGACTGTATATCCCATGAACCTATGTACCATGGGCTGACAGGTTCATAAAACTCATGAACAATGTTTGCCGGCAAGCGCGATACGCCGGGATAAATCTTAATCAATGCGTTTTCGTCGGCTACCAATGCTGTCAGATATCCCGGAGAATGGCCAAATCCCAATTTCAGACATTCATCCTTCCAAAACGCGGATGTTGTGAACAGAAAAAGTTTCTGTCCATTCTCCAAAGCTCTTTTTAAGAGGGCCTTGATACAATCTGTAAAAGCACGTTCTTCTTCCAGGGATAGAAATAAAACCCTGTCAAAATCTCCTTTTTTTTCTATTATGGCTAAACCGATATCACCTATGCGCAGGAACTCTATTTCCCCGGGACGTTCCCAAAACTGTGATGCCCATTCTTTCAAAGTATAGGTGAAATGGGCAAAGCCATCTTGGCGTTTTCTCAAATTTTCAAAAATAGTTTCAATACCTTTTTTAATGTCAGACGCTGGCGATACAACGTGACCGGATTCCGGGATAGGGGTATTCTGGTCAGAAAACAAATAGTGAGTGGGGAACAATGATGAACCGGCGCTTGCCAGACGCCGGAAACTGGTATTGCTCTCAGTTAAGAAAGCGATGAGCAAGGCCGCTCCTTTAAGTGAAGCCAAAGACAGCGATTCTTCAATTATCTTCGTGAAACAACCCTGGCCCCGAGCTTCGGGGACTGTCCATGAACCTGTCATTATTCCAACATTTATTACTGATTTACCCAGCAGGGCCTTGCGATATGTGACGGCTGACCCGGCAATGATTTTTTCATCTTGCTTAAAAATCATTATGTCTGCTTTAAGATCACCGATCTGGCGATCAAAACACCATTTATAGAGAGCAGCGTCACCCCAATGCCCAAAGGAAAGATTCAAATAGTCAATGTAGGTTGATTCAATGCCCTTTGGATTGAGAACTATATCGAAACCCATAACGCCTCCGCTATTTGCTATCCCCTAATTTGATTTGAAAAAACCCTTGCAGTCAAATCTCCCATAGATGTCCACAGCAATGAATCTCCGTAACGGTCTTCAAGGATTGTAAATAATCGATCAAGATAATTACGATAGATTTCATCAAGACCATCGAGACTAATATGGCCAAATGCATCTTTTATAATGTGTGCCTTTATTGCCAGTAACCCTCCGCTGTTCAATAATTTCGATTGCTCTGTCAATTGGAGAAGTAGCCTGAAAATTAGAAGATATGTGCAGCAATTTGTCATTGTGTATGAATTGTGGAAAAATGAGAGATACGCCTTTCATACCGCTCATATTTGTAACTGCTTCTTTTGATACAGGTGTAAACAAATCGCGGGCTGAAGCAACGAATGACAGGCCTGTGTCAGCCATGGCATCAAGCAGGGCAGGCGCTGCATTCCAACCGGGCGGGCAAATGCCAGGCACAAAGTCAAGGCCGGCTTTATTGAAAATGGAAATGATCTGTTGAAGAGCTTTTCTCACTTCCGAGCGGCTTTGTTCCTGGAACTCTACGGGTATTGTAAGACCTTTGTGGCAGTGATGGAGACCGTGAAGCGCTATTTCGGTGCGGGGTAATTGTTTCAGATAGGATACAAATTCCGGATGATGGTCCAATCGCATCTTCCCTTTTGGCCATCTTTTTGCCAGATAGACCCTATCACGAACATAGGGAAAAGATGCCAGAATTTTCCGTGTTGGGACTGGTGAGATTTCTCTCCAATCCGCAGTGGTGAATAGAGTTACCTGTAAGTTCGGATGACGTTCTAAAAGCCATCTTACATGCCCCAATGCCCCTTTATCCAAATCTCCGCCTGCTTCATAATAATCTGAAGATTTAGCAGGATGAATATCGTCAACACTAAAACAAACAGCGCCACGCTTATTTAAGGCAGCCAGTTCATCACGATTCAAGTTCCTTTTCTCAGGGTGAACAATCAATAGACAGCTATATAAAATATTTAAGATATTATTATTTTGTGGCGCCGGGTGTCAAGGAGAAGTGTCACATTTGACTCCTCACTGAGCAATGGATAGAATAACAGCGTGCTGAAAATCGGTGATATTGAACTACCCTTCCCCGTCATGCTTGCGCCAATGGCCGGGGTGAGCGATCTGCCTTTTCGTTTGATCAGCCGCTCATTCGGCGCGTCGTTGGCTTTTACGGAGATGATCGATGTGCGTGCCATCAGCCACAGGGACAAAAGGACCCGCAAGATGCTCATGTCGTCCCCTGAAGACCGGCCCCTGGGGGTCCAACTGCTGGGTGCCGACGAAAAGTATCTCGCGGGGGCGCTCGATGCTCTTGCCGAACACGACTTTGACCTCCTCGATTTTAATGCTGCCTGCCCTACGCCGAAAGTGACGCGGAAAGGCAAAGGCGCCGCCCTGCTGAAAGAGCCCCGCAAACTGGGGGCAATCCTCAAGATTCTTGTTGACTACGCGAAAGTCCCGGTGACCGTCAAGATCAGAACAGGGTGGGACGCGGATTCGGTGAATGCCCGGGAGGTTGCCCTCTATGCTGAGGATGCCGGTATCAGCGCCCTTTTTATCCACGGGAGGACAAAGACCCAGGGATATAGCGGAACAGTTGATTACAAAAATATCAAAGAAGTGAAGGATGCGCTGAAGATTCCCGTCATTGCAAGTGGTGACAACCTGTCGCTCCTGTTGATAAAAAGAATGTTCGATGAGACCGGCTGCGATGGTGTGGCAGTGGCGAGAGGCGCTCTTGGGAACCCCTGGATTTTCCGGGAGGCAATCAGATTTTTTCAGGATGGCGTCCATATCTACAGGACCTGCTATGGATGAACGCATCGCCACAATCAAGAAGCATTTTGATCTTGTTATAAAATATAGCGGTGAAGAACGAGGCATCGGTATTTTTCGTAAATTTTTCATCTGGTACACAAAAGGGCTTCGGGGTATAAAACCGCTTCGGGACAAAGCCTTCCGTACCAATAAAAAAGATCAGTTCCTTGAGATCATCGAGGAACTCCGCAAGTTTGATAGCCATATTCATTCAACCTAATACCAATTATAACTCACTAATATAATAAAGCTTTATCTGTTCCATCCGCTAAACCATCGAGGACTGGCCCCATAGGGGTCTTCTCGTCATCCCGGGTACCTTTGGGTGCTATTTTTGACTTACAATTGGTATAACAGACTCAATTATCTGAATTTGCAGGGTATAATTCCTTGCCAGACCTTGTTCTGCCGAGCTTGATAAATATTTCTCTTGCAAAAAGCGTCTGGAACTGATAGATATATGAAACAAAAGGGAAATTCAGAAAAAGAAGGGCAAATAAATGGCAAAATACGCAAAGATTCCAGAAGCAACAATACGCAGGCTTTCAAACTACCTGAAATGCCTTGGCGACCTTGAAACAAAGAATGAAAAAGTCGCATCGAGCGCCCTCATCGCCACCATGTGCAATGTGAACGCGGCGCAGGTTAGGAAGGACTTTGCCTACTTCGGAGAGTTCGGTATCAGGGGTATGGGTTATAATGTTAAAGAACTGAAAAAGCATATCAAAGAGATCCTTGGCATTAACCGGGAGTGGCGAATTGCCGTCATCGGCATTGGAAACCTGGGAAGCGCGCTCCTTGTATATAAGGATTTTTTAAAACAGAACTATAAGATAGTAGCCGCCTTTGACATAAATCCCGAAAAAGTTATCGGGCATATTTCCGAAAGGGTCGGGAAACCTGTCGAGATACTCCACATGGACAGGCTGAAAGAAGTTGTAAAAGTGAGAAATGTCGAGATAGGGATCATTACGACACCTCCTCAGGTAGCACAACAGGTTGCCGACCAGCTGATAGACGCGAACGTAAAGGGAATCTTGAATTTATCACCGGCGACGGTAAGGACACCTGAAAATGTCAAACTGAGAAACCTCTTTTTCACTTCGGCGCTTGATAATCTGGTCTATTATCTCACTAATTAAGGGGCTAATATGATGAAAGTTCTCGGAAATGTGATAGAAATGTTTGTGTACGCCGCTGTGTACATGATCATCGTTCTTGTTTCGGTAAAAATAATCGGCGCCATCTTTACAACAGATTTTGAGAAGAAAATTTCCGAAGAGAACAACATCGCCCTGTCAATCATTTGCTCCTGTATACTCATAGGGCTTGCTATCGTTGTTGCCGCAGTTGTAAAGTAAGTCAGTGAAAGCAATCTTTATAACAGGGACTGACACCGGGGTCGGGAAGACAGCTATATCGGCAAGCCTGGCCGCGTTCTTTTCCTTAAAAAAAGAACTCAATGTTGGCGTCATGAAACCCTTCGAAAGCGGTCTTGCCAGGACAGGGCGAGATGAATCGGCCAGTGATGCCAGGCTTCTGAAGGAGGCCTCGGGAACGAGTGACACCCTTGAGGAAATCAACCCCTATACGTTTGAGACTCCTCTCGCGCCGGAAGCAGCCGCAAAACAGGAAAATGTTGTCATCGACATCGACAAGGTCAGCAAGACCTTTCAGAGGCTCCGTGAGCGCCACAATGTCCTTGTCATTGAAGGTGCAGGCGGTGTTCTGGTTCCCATCGGTGAGGGTTTTTTCTTTTGCGATCTTATGAAGACCTGGGATATACCCGTCATTATTGTTTCCCGGCTGGGTCTCGGCACAATCAATCACACTCTTTTGACAAATGTCTTTTTGCAGTCAATGGGTATTTCTGTACTCGGGGTGATACTAAACGATATTGATGGAGTAAGAGATATTGCCACGAAAACGAACCCGGAAATGCTCCAGCAGTATCTTAATGTCCCCATCCTCGGTATCTTTCCTCATTTAGAAGCGCACACGAGGGAGACAATGAAAAGAGAAGTCCTTGCCGATATATTCGCCGATCATATCGATACGGAAGTCATCATGGACGCCATCGGTTTACAGCCACAAGTCACAAGATCGTGAAATCACAAACTGCAAAGGACACAAGAAACAATGCCCTCCCTTCGACAGGGCAACATAACTTTTCTAATTGTATCGACGATAGCGTGATTCATTTCCGTTTACGATCTTTAACTGTCTGTGACTTGTAGCCTGCAACCTGTAGCTTGTGACATGAGACCTGTGACTCACTGCTCGCGTTTACTTCCTGAATTCGTTAAAATATTTCCGGGACCGCTCAATGACATCCATATCAACACAGTAGGCGAGTCTGAAATAGCCGGCCCTGCCGAAGCCAATACCGGGAACACCGAGGATATGGTGTTTCTGCAGTTCTCTTACAAACTGAACATCGTCAGGAATCGGTGATTTCGGAAAGATATAGAAAGCGCCCAGGGGTTTTATCACTTCAAAACCGGACTCGACGAGGATATCGTAAATGGCATCCCGTCTGCGCTGGTATTCCATCATATCGACACTGGTGTTCTGGAATTTCCCGACAACGCGCTGCATGAGAGCGGGCGCGTTGATGAAGCCCAGGATCCTGTTTGAGAAGATCATGGCGTCCATGAGGGGACTGATATTTTTAATGTTCGGTGAAGCGGCGATATAACCGATTCTCTCGCCGGCCAATCCTAAGTCCTTTGAGTGACAGGTGACAACGATGGTGTCTTCGTAGATATTGAATACGTCAGGGAGAACGGTGCCGTTGTAAATCAGTTTTTTGTAGGCTTCATCGGCGACAAGGAATATTCTCTGGCCTTTTTCACGCTTTTTACGGAGGACCGCGGCAAGCTCTTTCAGTTCTTCCTCATTGTAGACGACACCGGTAGGGTTGTTGGGCGAATTAATGAGGACCGCTTTGGTCTTTTTATTGATCGCTTTTTCTATCTTGCCGATGTCCAGATGGAAATCGTCTTTTGTATCGACAAGCTTCATGACACCGCCGTGATTTCCGATATAGAACATAAACTCCACGAAATAAGGGTTCGGCACAATTACTTCGCTGCCGGGATCGAGGAGCGCTTTGAAGACAACATTGAGCCCGCCCGCGGCGCCGACAGTCATGATGATATTGTCTTTGCTGAAAGGAAGTTTTGTTTTTTCCTTGCAATAATCTGCTATTTCCTGACGAACAAATTCATAGCCGCTATTTGTCATATACCGGTGCATCCCCTTGATTCCGATGTCATTATTTTAACAAGTTCTTCTTTTAACTCCTTCTGGCGGCTCTGTGATGGGGTTGCCGAGGGTAAAATCGAGTATATTTTCGGGCCCATGTATTTTTTTCATCTTTTCTCCTTCCTCGAACATAGCCCTGATCCAGGAGGAGTCTTTCATTGATTTACTGATACTTTTTGAGATGCCCATGCTTCACCTCTTTGTATAACGTTTTCCGATTCTGATAAATCCCTCTCGGCTTTTCTGTATTGTCTCCATCGGTACGCAGTAAGCTATTCTGAAATAACCTTTTCTCCCGAAGCCCCTTCCCGGAACGACCATGATTCTTTCTTCCTGCTGGAGCGTCCGGATGAATTCAAGTTCATCGGCATATCGGCGATTTCGGGAACAGATAGAAGGCCCCCATAGGCTTCACACATTCAAATCCGGCTTCCATCAAGATTTCATATAAAAGATCCCGTTTTTTCTCGTATTCGCCAATGTCGACAGAGGTCCTTTGAAATTTGCCGGCAATCCTTTGAAAGAGAGCCGGGGCATTTACAAATCCGAGGGTCCTCATGGAAATCATAAGCCCGAAACCATAAGTCCATAGTCCGGTATACGGGGAGAGATGGCGACATAACCGATCCGTTCTCCCGGCAGAGCAAGGTCTTTTGAATGGGAAGTAACGGCATAGACCAGATCGTAGAGCTGGAAAAGATTCGGCAGGCGAAAACCATCATAGACCAGTTTCTTGTAGGCATCATCGCATATGATATAGATGTCCTGTCCCTGGGCCCTTTTTGTATTGAGAAGCTCGATGAGGCCCCTTATGCTTTCCTCTGTATATACAGCGCCCGTCGGATTGTTGGGGCTATTCAGAAGGATTGCTTTTGTCTTTTTCGTTATTGCTTTTTCAATTTTTTCGATATCAAGCTGAAAATCCTTTTTCGTCTGCACAAGCCGCATGATGCCGCCATGGTTTTCTATGTAATTCTTGAATTCCCAGAAGAAAGGTGAGGGGACGATAACCTCATCGCCCCTGCTTAACATGCTTTTTAAGAGGATATTGAGCCCGCCCGCGCAGCCCACTGTCATGAAGATATGGTTTGCCGTAAAGGGAACGCCGTGCAGTTCCCGAAGATATTCCGCGATCTCCTCACGGACGTCTTCGTAACCGTTATTTGACATATACCGGTGCATCCCCTTCACGGGATTGCTCAACGATTCAACGAGCGCCTTTTGAACTTCATCGGGAGGTTCCGTGTCAGGATTTCCCAGAGAGAAATCGTAAACATTTTCCTCGCCGTACTGCTTTTTGATCCTGAGACCCTCTTCGAACATCCTCCGGGTCCAGCCTTCCTGGTTAGTAATGAGCTTTTGTATCTTATCTGAGATAATCATAACTCCTCCTGAAAATAAAAAAGCCATGGTTGTATGCCACGGCTTATTGACTAAAAAAGCCATGGGCCTTTGCACCCATGGCTTTTGCTTTATTCAAAGCAATTAAGGCCTGGGTGCAAGCTCCTAAAGTAATAAAAGTAGTAAAAAGAAGAATAGGATGAAAAAACTTGCATAATAGAGAAATTAAAAAGGAAAATGGTCATAATGTCAAGAAAAATCGTTTTCCGTAAGGGTGCATCCAAAAAAAGCACATCCTTCATATTTCCTTGTTTCAACCGAAGCAGCCTCGTGCCTGTAACGGTGAGCGTATGGCGCCGCCGTAGACGATCTTCATTGACTTTAGAGGCGTAAGGCCTTATAATATAAGTGATATTTTTCACATTATTAAGGAGGTTCACAAGATGACAGGCAGTTCACAGGGATACTCGGGAAGTGATGACTATATAGCGGCAAAACCGCTTATGGAAATTGTTAATGTGGCGGTGGCTTTACAAAAACCTCTCGTTGTAAAGGGGGAGCCTGGCACAGGCAAAACATTGCTTGCCCATAGCATTACGAAAGCGCTGAATAAGAAACTTCTCATATGGAACATTAAATCAACGACAAAAGCAAAAGACGGTCTCTATGTTTATGATACGGTGCAGAGACTCAATGATGCCCGGTTTAAGGATAGGGATATAAGCGATATCAGACAATATATTAAAATGGGAAAATTGGGACAGGCATTCAAGAGCGAGGAACAGCTTATTCTCCTCATTGACGAAATAGACAAGGCTGATGTGGAGTTTCCCAACGACCTTTTGAACGAGCTTGACGAGATGAGTTTTCATATTCATGAGCTTGACGAAGAGGTGAAGGCAAAACAGAGACCTATTGTCATTATTACAAGCAACTCGGAAAAGGAACTTCCCGATGCATTTTTGAGAAGGTGTATTTTCTATTACATCGAATTCCCTGACGCGGAGATGATGGAAAAGATTGTGAAGGTCCACTATCCCGATATTGAAAACAAAATTGTGAAAGAAGCCCTGAAGCGTTTTTACTGGATACGCGAAATGGAGGGGCTGCGAAAAAAACCTTCCACGAGTGAACTCATCGACTGGATAAAGGCCCTCATGCTGGGTGGCGTCAACGTGGATAAAATCACCAATGAGATACCATTCCTGGGAACACTTCTGAAGACCGAACAGGATACGGAACGTTTTGCCAGAATGTCCAATGTCCAGGGGTCTAAGAGAAGATATTAATGTTTATCGATTTCTTCTATCTCATGCGCGCAAAGGGCGTGCCTGTATCTGTAACAGAGTGGATGACTTTTGTAGAGGCGCTTTACAACGGATACTTTCAATCAAGCCTCAATCACCTCTATTATATCGGCAGAGCTTTCCTCGTAAAAAGCGAGGCCTACTATGATCACTACGATCTTGCTTTCCAGGAATTTTTCGGTGGGGTTAAAACAGAAGGGCTTGAACTCGATAAGGTCCTCGATTGGCTCGAAAACCCACTCAACAAACTACCAAAACTAAGCCCCGAAGAGATGGCTGAATTCCAGAAACAGATCGAGGAATTCAGAAAGACCCATGATATGGATGAACTGATGAAACAGTTCAGGGAACGCTTGAAGGAACAGAATGAGCGCCACGATGGCGGGAAAAAATGGGTCGGTACAGGAGGAACATCTCCTTTCGGAGCCTACGGTATGCATCCGGGAGGTATCAGGGTCGGCGGAGAGTCGTGGATGCAGTCAGCAGCAAAAGTGGCCAGTGAGAGAAAGTTCAAAAATTATCGGAATGATATTATCCTCGATGTGAGGCAGACAAAGGTGGCCCTCAAGAAATTGCGGGAGCTGAAACGAGAAGGCGCCCAGGATGAACTCGATATCGATGAAACAATCGACAAAACAGCTAAAGAGGGCGGCGAGATCGAGCTTGTTTTCAGCAGGTCCCGGGAGAACTCTACAAGGCTCATTTTACTTATGGATACCGGCGGCTCCATGTATCCCTACGTAGAACTCTGCGAGAAACTCTTTTCAGCGGCATCACAGATGGAACATTTCAAAGAGTTCCACTATTACTTCTTTCACAATTGTATTTATCAGGACATCTATGAAGATATGGGAAACTATAAGAGGATACCGACGGAAAAACTCTTTTCTCAATTCCATAAAGGCTACAAGGTAATCCTGGTGGGTGACGCGAGGATGGCCTATTCGGAATTATTCGATATTAACGGCAACATAGACTATTTTTACACAAACGATAAACCGGGGTTGGAATGGCTGTTGCGTGTTAAAGAGCATTTTCCTCACTCTGTATGGCTCAACCCGACCCATAAGAATTACTGGGGTCACTATACCGTTGACACGATAGGCAAGGTATTTCCCATGTTTGAGCTGACCATTGATGGTCTCAAAGATGCCATAAAGGCCCTCAAATCAAGGACAAAAAAGCCGATACAGAATGAATTCAGTTGAACGAGAGGAGGGAAGACTACCCCCTCTGTTGTCATTTTAAAAATAAATATTACTATTTTTGAAAATATACTTTATAATTTTACGTGCCTCGGAAAGTATTTAATGTATATTTATTTGGGGCGATAAAAATATGGAAACAATAATGGGATTGGTTTAAACAGATATAGAAGGTATATATGACCGCAAAGATGGATAGAATATCTTCGTTGAAAAATACGGAGCTTTTTAAGGCCCTTGAGAATGAAGACCTCGAAAAACTCTCCAACAAGCTCAAGGAGAGGGTTTATCCGCCAAATACCGCCATTGTGAGAGAAGGCGCATCGGGCGACGCCATGTTCATCATAAAAAATGGCAAGGTGGAAATACGGAAGAAAGAACAAAGTCTTGGTGTTGATCTTACCATTGCCACCCTCGGAAGCGGCGCATGTTTCGGTGAAATGGCGCTTCTCACCGGAAAGCCACGGTCTGCAACCGTTATGGCCGTTGCGGCGACGGAAGTCTTTGTCCTTGAAAAAAAGGATTTTGATTCACTTTTAATGGAACATCCCACGATGTCCCTTGCCCTTAATAAAATCGTCGCGGAACGCATAGAAGAAATGAATACCCAGAAGAGTATGGGTGTGGTTTCTCTGCAAACGTTACGTCTGGAGCCCGATGTAATCAACTTGATCCCGGAACAGCTTATTCTGAAATACAAGATGATTCCAACGTCATACTCAAATAATAAATTAACCCTTGCCATGGTAAATCCCCACGATCTGCTCGCAATGGATGAAGCGAAAAAGTTCATCAAAGGCGTTGGTATAGATCCCGTTATCATTTCTGCTGATGATTTGAAAAAATTCATGGACACGGAATATAAATCGATGATGCAGCCGGTGCAGGAACAACAGCCGGAAGTAAATATCGATGAGTTCTCGACTCCATGGACAGCATTCAGTCCGATATTATGAAAGATGCCGAGTTTGATGACGGCGGTGACGAAGATCTTGGCGTTACCGATCTCGCGCGGGAAGCTGAAGGGGCCCCGATTATACGGCTCACGAATAATATCATTGCCGTTGCTCTGAAGAAAGGGGCCAGCGATATCCACATCGAGCCTATGGAAAAAGGACTCAGGGTCCGATACAGAATTGATGGTGTTTTGCGGCAGGAAATGATGCTGCCAAAAAAGGTACAGCTCCCACTCGTAAGCAGGGTCAAGATTATCTCCAGGCTCGACATTACCGAGAGAAGAATGCCACAGGATGGAAGGATAACCCTCAAACTGGGAAGTAAGTCCATTGATTTTCGTGTAAGTACAATCCCGACAAAATTCGGTGAAAAAATTGTTACACGTATTCTGGACAAGAGCAATACAACCCTCGGTCTTGATAAATTAATTACCAATCTGCCTACCCTTGAGATCACAAGGGATATGATTAAAAAGCCATACGGAATCATTTATGTTACCGGGCCCACAGGTTCCGGAAAAAGTACGTCTCTCTATAGCGCCCTTTCAGAGATAAACAGTATTGATGTTAATATTTCAACCGTCGAGGACCCCATTGAATATGATCTTGCAGGCATCAATCAAGTTCAGGTAAATTCAGACATCGGTCTTGATTTTGCCCGCGTCTTGAGGGCCTTTTTGCGACAGGACCCGGACATCATCCTTGTTGGTGAAACCAGGGACACGGAAACAGCCAAGATTGCCGTTGAAGCAGCTCTCACAGGTCACCTTGTTTTTACCACACTTCACGCGAATGATGCCCCGAGTACTTTCATGAGGCTTTCCGAAATGGGTATCGAACCTTTTCTTATATCCACATCGGTTATTGGAATTGTTGCCCAGCGCCTTGTCCGCCGGATATGCACAAAATGCAAAGAGGAGTATGAGCCTGATCCGGCCATACTAAAACACCTCGGAGTGGATGAGGGCAAACGATTGTTCAGAGGCAAGGGTTGCGATATTTGCGGTCATACAGGCTATAAGGGAAGGGTGGGTGTATATGAGGTGCTGATGATTAACGATGAATTGCGGCACCTCATTGCCGAGGGGAGTGATACCCAGGTAATTCGTCAGGCTGCCATAGCAAGTGGCATGAAGTCGCTGAAAGAGTATTGCCTCATACTTCTCAAGGAAGGTCTCACTACCGTTGATGAAGTTCTCAGAACAGTAATAGTGCAAAATTGATCAAAAAATCTCTCGTCAAATCAAAATTTCTCTCATTTTCCTTGCGAGTGCTTCTTGCCGTGTCAATTCTCATTCTCATTTTATTGATATTTTATGTCTATCATGAAGGGGCCTGGCGGGACATAATACGCTACTACAGATTTTTTCTCAATCCGGTAAGACTCCAGTTATTTATCGCTTCCTTCGGACCTTATGCTATGGTTGTATTTGTTTTTGTCCAGGCTTTACAGGTTATTTTTGCACCGATTCCAGGTGAAATCACGGGGTTTGTCGGAGGATATCTTTTTGGCAGCACAATAGGGACTATCTGTTCTACAATAGGTCTCATGCTCGGCTCTTCCCTCGCTTTTGGCCTTGCGAGAGGACTGGGTATCAAGTTTGTAGAGAAGATAGTAAAGAAAGAATACATTAATAAATTCAATTTTTTTATTACGCATAAAGGTCTTTACATATCCTTTATCCTTTTCCTTATTCCCGGTTTCCCCAAGGATTCACTCTGTTATTTGCTTGGCCTGACACACATGCGGTTTCTCGATTTTTTTCTCATGAACCTTATTGGACGTTTACCGGGTACGTTAATGCTCACGTTTCAGGGGAGCGCGGTGAAAAATGAAAATTATTTTTCTTTTTTTGTGTTTTTGACCATTAGTGTAGTTATGATATTTGTCCTTTACTGTGCGCGAGAGTATGCACATCATAAATTTTCAATAATCGCCCGCCGGGTATATAACTATTTTAGAAGCACGCGTAAAAAGTAAAAAACTATTCTTCATAATCCTTCTTCACAAAACAATGCTTCTCTTTACATTTGTTAATATATTTGTTTGCATGGTAAGGGCAAATGATAATTTTCTAGTAAATTCTTTAATATTATTTTATTACAATAGGCATTATTTTTATTAAAATAGTGGCATTATTTGTTTGTTTTTTAAAATATATTATTTTTATGAAGTGTTTATCGATATCCATGAATCGATATTTCATATCTGTCACTCGCGACTCCCTGAACCCTTCACATTGTCTTGGATCGTCTGTCGTGCGCTGTTATTATTAGGTATACGATTGTATTGTAATTGTGTTTACATCTCAATATCTATTCGCATCTTGCTTTGTATATCTCTACGCTACTTGTTCAAGACTGATATTATCAAAAGACGATTTATGTTATTATTTGAATTGATTATTATATATCATGAATATAATTTCTACATGCTATCATTGTAATAACTGTTATACCAACTATACACTCATTATAATCATTACTATCATATTATATAGTAACTATCATTATTATTATCTACTATCATATAGTGTGTTATAATTATTAATAAATATAGAATCTTTGCTTGACAGATTATTTTATTAATATAAAATTAAATTTAGTACTACATAGTTTTTGGTTGTATAAAAAAACTAAGGAGGAAATAAAAATGGCAGCGAAGAAACCAGCAGCAAAACCGGCAGCAAAGAAACCAGCAGCAAAGAAACCAGCAGCAAAGAAACCAGCAGCAAAAAAGAAATAACACAGGAGGGAATTCAATGGCAGTAAAGAAACCAGCAGCAAAGAAACCAGCAGCAAAGAAACCGGCAGCAAAGAAACCGGCAGCAAAGAAACCAGCAGCAAAGAAACCAGCAGCAAAGAAACCAGCAGCAAAGAAGAAATAGTTAGAGGCTAGTTTATTAAAAAAAGGGAGAAATTGTTTCTCCCTTTTTTTATTTCCTGGTATCTATGTCAAATTGATTATACTGCGGTGCATACCCCAAAACTCGTTTCGTGTCAGTAATTGCAGCGAACACTTTTGTTACCCTTTTAAATTTCTTTAAGTTGCAAAATCATACTGCCGCATGGTATTTTTAATATATATGATCAAAGAATGGGAACTGATAGAATCGAAAATTGACAGAGACTACCGGGTATTCAGGATACAGGCCGAGAGGGCGCTCTCGCCACGTACAAAAAAGATAGGACAATTCTATACCATTGACACAAATGACTGGGTCAATATCATCCCTGTGACAGCAAATGACGAAGTTGTTATGATAAAGCAGTACCGCCACGGTTCAAAAGAAATTACGTTTGAAATCCCCGGAGGCCTCGTTGACGAAGGAGACCATCGGGAGGCAGCGCTTCGTGAACTGCTTGAAGAGACGGGTTATGCCGGGGACAATATCGAGCTCCTTGGCTCGGTAAACCCCAACCCGGCTATTTTTAATAATCTTTGTCATACTTATCTTGTCAGGAACGCGAAAAAGGTTACCGAAATAAATCTTGATCCCGATGAAGATATTGAAGTAATTCATATGCCCATTCAGGAAATACCTTACCTCATTGAGAAAGGAACAATCAGTCACGCCCTCGTCGTAGTGGGATTTTATTTTTATTTCATGAAACATCCTGTATTAAAATAAATATATGACAACAACCAATATCCCCCTTATCTCAATTGTCGGCACATCGAAGAGCGGAAAGACAACCTTCATAGAAAAATTAATACCCCTTCTCAGGAGCAAAGGCTTGAGGATTGCCACTATCAAGCACCACCATTCCGATTTTGAAATTGACAGGGTGGGAAAAGATACTTACAGACATAAGATGGCAGGCTCATCGACGGTCATTCTTTCTTCTCCTCACAAGATTGCCCTCGTCAGAGATGTTGAAAAAGAGGTGTCCCTCGGGGATATTGTGTCACATTACATCGATGATGCGGACATCATCATTACTGAAGGATATAAAAAAGAAGAGACCCCCAAAATAGAAATTTTCCGGTACGCGAAGAAAGTATCTCCACTCTGTTTGCATGACAAAACTATTCTTGCAGTCGTCACCGACATGCATATTGATAGAGATATTCCTCAGTTTTCACTCGATGACGTTGAAGGTGTTGTAAAATTTATAAATACTCTTTTATGTTTGGGTAATAAGGACCTTTGATTGTAAAAAACTGATACTAAAAATCTATCACGAAATGTATATATTTTTCTTCAGATTATTTATAATGAAACCGGACGGGAATAAAAATGGCGCTCCACAAAGATGAAGCTTTTGTGCTCTTCAAAAGGGCCTACGGAGAATCTGATAAAATTATACGGCTTTTTACCCGAACATCCGGCAAGATTGCCGCTATCGCAAAAGGAGCGAGCAAAAGTCAGAAGAGGTTCATGAATACCCTCGAACACTTTAACCATATCAATGTCGAGTATTTTGAAAAATATGGTAAAGGCATGGTGAGATTGGAAAATGCCGATATTATCGAAACCAATAGCGGCATTGAGAGGAGTCTCAAAAAAGCATGCATCGCGAGTTTTTTTACTGAACTGGTCGATAGGCTGACAAAAGAGAAGGAACCGCATGAATCTTTATTTTCAGCCTTGAAGGAACTCCTCTTTGCTGTAAAAAACCATGATTTTATCTATTCTGATATCCTCTATTATCAGTTCTTAATGCTTGATATATTGGGCTATATGCCGAATTTTGATTCCTGCGTATATTGCGGAAGCGCCATGCCGGACGATAAAAAAGTGCATTTTTCCAAGGAGAGAGGCGGTCTTCTCTGCGTGAGTTGTTCAAAATCAATTCCTCATGCAATATATAGAGAAGGCGTTATTCCTGGACTTACATTGATCAGGAATCAGGAAAAACCATTGGTAAACATGATTTTCGAACGTCAGGCACAGGACATTATGGAAGGCTTTATGTCATTTCATCTCGATATTGAATTCAGATCCTACAGAATATTGAAAAACGTTATTTTATAGATGTCCGGTCTTCTTTTTATGTAAAAGCATAAACCCTTTTTTCATTTCTATTTCATATCTTTTTGATTGAGACAATTCCAGCATCAAGTCGTCCTCAAGATGTTCTTCCAGGATGATGACCAAACTCCCCTCGTTTTTTAAATAAGGCATGCCCCGTTTAATATACGCTTTTGTTACCTCAGCGAGGGGAAAGGCATCTTCCCATATATGCTGTAAGGTGGGTTGTACGAAAATGTAGTCAAAGGTACCGCCCAGGAGAAAGGGAAATTCAAGTTCGGGATGAAAGAAACCATTTCTTTTGCCTATGCCTTTTGCCGCGATAAACCAATCCTGGGACGACAGATTGTTCCAAATGGATTCGTCACTGCCGAGATTGGAGAGCACATCGTTGATCTTTTTATTGTCTATGGTCTTACTGAAATACGTTGATGTGATAATGTCCATAACGTCACGAATTCTCATGGTGTAGCGTTTCAAGATTAATGTCCAGTTCTTCGCGAATTTGTACGTCCTCTTTTATCTTTTCCGATAAAGAGAAATAGCGCTTGAACATATCTCTGAAAGTATTGAGGCAGATAACAGGATTTTTACTGAAAAGCCCTAACTGGTTTGTTGTATCAAAATAGTGCGGCACATCGTTGAGTGACATTCCGATAAGCGGATTCCCCAATTTGTAGTTTCTTGCTTCTGTTTTAAAACGGTTTCTCATCATGCTATGGAATATGTCGTATGCGAAATATGATTTTTCAATGCCAAAGAGGAGGTGGTCAATAATATACCGTTTCAGAGATGTTTCATTTTCCCATTCTGTGACAAAGGTATTTCTTTCCTTATAGGGCAGAATAAACGATAAATAGGCAATGCCTTCTATCAGCTCTGCGGCAATGTTCCCGAAATTTGGAGTCATATCGAGTATTTTCAGGGAGAGAAGATATTCCTTGGTCAAATCGCCCGAACGATTATTAAGAAATATATCTTCAAGATCAAGACCGGTCTTGTATCCTTTCTTGTTAAAAAGATACGCAGCGATATCGGAGATATTGTATTCGCTTATGTTGTCAAGCTGAGCATGATATTTCTTTTCCAAAACAATATTATTTTCCTGCAGGTATTTTTCAGTAGTAACAAATTTGGTATCGGAGTAGATCTCTCTGTATGAGTCTATTACTTTGGGAAAAATATCGGACTTTTTCTTTAAATCCTGTATGGTATTACGAACCGATATCTTTTTTTCTTTCAGGACATTGATAAGCTCTGTTCGTTCACATTCTATGATTTCCGGCAATGTTTTCATGAGTCCGCGCAGCGAAAAGATGTTGTAGAACAGATGCAGTGTCTCTCTGCGGTTTTCAAGGAGGGCGTTTTCAAGATCGATATCGATGAGCCTTGCTTCATAAGAGGAGGGTTTTTTAATGAGTATCCAATGTTTTCCGTCTGTGAGGATACCCCAGGATGTTTTTGTTTTTTTCAAAAGATATGCTGTTTGATAAATGGGTATGCGGTTTTCAAATTCAAGATAAAACCCGCTTATACCTTCTTCCAGGTTTCTTCCGTATCTTTTCAAGAGAAGAATACCAAGTGTGTTGGAGTAATATTCCGGGGTTCCCCAGAGCGATGAATTTTTTACCCGTTCTTCATCGGAGGTAAAGAGCGCGACATCGGGACCTTTTATCTGTTCCTCAAAGAATTTGGGTTTTGATTCATAGGCATATCCGAGCAGTTTGAGCATAGGTTTAATCAGATGTGTTTCCGTGTGAATTTCGCTTGCGAATGCTTTTATTTCCTGAAATTTTACTAATATTGCCTGAAGTGATGTGTATAGTTCTTCTTCGTGAGGCATTAACAGGATCTTATTAAGCCCCGCCGTTGAAATAAGCGTATTTCGCGCGATTGTTGAATGCATATGTTTCGTTGAGATAATAATAGAATGTTAACGCCTATTAGTCAAGGAGAGGAATTTCTTTTTCTGCTTTGTCCAGGCCCATGACCTGGATTCTTTTTATCTCCTTCAATTTCATTCTGATGATGACAATGAGTCCGATGATGCCGGCCCAGAAAAGCGCGAGCATCTCGTATATAATATATCTATCATAGGGCGCTGATGGAAAGACCTCGATGTTTTCCGGTTGCGCGAAAACCTTGCTTGACGCCAGCGTGATAATAAAGCAGAAAAGAATTATTTTTCTGATCATGGGCGCTCCTTAACTGAAAAAACCGATAATTGTCATAACAACAAAGTATGCCAGATAGATGGTGCCGATCCACGTAAAGAGTCGGCTCATTTCCTGCCGCGCGGATTTTCTATCGAAAAAGGGAATAAGAAAAAAGAAAACTATGGCGAGACTTACGAGGACGATGGCGATTGTTTCGCCGTTGAGTCCCAGTATTGTGCCGGGAAAGAGCTTCAATGTCTGGAAGAGGAAGAGAAAATACCACTCCGGCTTTATGTTTTCCGGCGCCGGGGCGAGAAGGTCCGCCTTTTTTCCGATCTCAGGCGGAAGGAGTGTCGCCAGCGTGACGACCATTCCGAGGGCGACAAGCCATATGATAAGGTCTTTGTAGAAAAGGTTCGGGAAGAAGGGAACATCTCCGCGCGTCTTATTTTTCAGCGAAAGAGGAACGCTCATGCCATGATATTGGACGAGAAAAAGGTGCATGACGATGAGAAAGATTGTGACAAGAGGGAGGATAGATACATGAAACGCATAGAAGCGGGTCAGGGTCTCTCCTGTCACATCAATACCACCCCGCAAAAATGCCTTGATGAAACTGCCGATAAGGGGGAGATTACCTGCGCCGCCTGTTGCCACCCTCACTGCAGCAAAAGCCCTTTCATCCCAAAGGAGAAAGTATCCGCTGAGTCCGAAAAAGATCGAGATGCCGATGAGAATGAATCCGGAGACCCAGAGAAGCTCCCGCGGTTTTCTGTATGATTTGAGAAGGAGTGTGCTGAAAAGGTGGATGAAGGCAACGGCAATGGCAAGCTGCGCGCCCCAATGGTGGAGAGAACGGAAGAACCACCCCGCGTTGATTTTTGTGACGATGTCAATAATGCTTTTATGGGCGAAGTCAGCGTGGGGGACATAGTAGAGCGCGAGGACCATGCCAGTGATAAACTGAGTAATGAAAAGAAAAAGGACAATGCCGCCGGTAAAGTACCAGCATTCGTATTTATGCGACGGAACGAGTTTTGATTTTGCGAGATTTTTAATTTCATCAATATCGTAGCGTTCCTCAAACCATCTCAACCACGATGCCTTCATTCGCATACTTTTATTCTGCAGCGGTTTATGGATGTTTGTCAACGAAAAGGTTTTAGTTATATTTAGGTGAATGGATTCATTTATAGCAAATACTCCGTTCCCGGGACAGTGAAGCTTATAAGAAATGAATTTTTCATTGTCACATGTTTAAGCTGGATAACCGCGGGGAATACTCGTCCCGCGATTATCCAAACAATTGCATCACTTAATCAATCCCTCGTTGGCTGTTCTGGTATGACTGTTATCTGTGGTGTCTGTCAGGGAACCCATGCCCAAAAGGAGGCGGCGGAGGGATTGGGGTCGGTACATAATGTCTGTGTGGGTGTATCCTGGGTCCATCATAGAATGGGGGTGGCGCTAAGGGAACAACTGCGCAGGCCATCAATAAAACCGTTAAAAGAATCAGTATGATAATTTTCATTTTTCTTCCTCCTTTGAAGTATCGCATTACCTTTTAAAAAGCAACTTACATGCCATTTTGTCTTAATATAAATAATCTTATATTACGAATAGTTAGAAACGCAGATGAGAACGGACATTTTTCAATAACGACACTAATGTCGAAAGGGCAGGCAGCATTAGACAGATATGACGAAACCTTCTTAATACTTATTTTATTGATAAGGATATATTTGCAGAAGTGTCAGGCGAGGAGGAAGATAGAGAATCAGTTTTAGACTTATATTTTTGACAGATCTACCTTGACTCCTTTTTTTGCGATGATCAGTTTTTCGCCGGATGTGATAATTTCAAAAAATTCGAGCGGTTTCGGTGGCGGGCCTTCAATATTTTTTCCGTTTTCGTCAAACCAACCTTTATGACAGGCGCAGTAGAATTTTCTTTCTTCAGGCCTGTAGGTGATGTTGCATTCCATGTGAGTGCAGACACCCTTGAGGGCCGATATGGCGCCCCCGGTCTTTTTGAAAAGGAGGCCCATTTTCCCGCCCCAGGCAAAAGGTTTCACGGAGTTTGGAGGTATGGAAAGAAAATCTGTTGTTTTGAGGACTACGAAATCAGGTTCTTTGCCCAGTGTCGGGAACGCGAATTTCCAAAGGGCATATAAGCTGCCTGAGGTAAAGGTGAGAAGCCATCCACCGAAGAGAGTATTGAGGAATATGCGCCGTGTTATCAGAGAGGACGTAAGTTTCATTGCTTACCCCTGCTGAATAAACGCTTTACCTTTTCTTTCATGAGGCTTTTGCGGAGTCCCACGATGGCGTCAGTGGGGCGCACATCTTTTGGGCAAGCATCGATACAGCGAAGCATTGTGTCGCATCCCCAGAGGCCCTTTTCACTGTTCACGTTTTCGAGAAAACCTGTTCCCCGTTCATCCCGTGAATCGAGGATAAACCGCTCCAGTTTCACAAGAGCCGCGGGGCCCAAATATTCAGGGTCTCGCGAAGCGACAGGGCAGGCGCCAAAGCAGGACGCGCAGAGGATGCAGTTGACGAACTGGTCAATACGGCTGCGTTCTTCTTCGCTCTGCGCTATTTCTTTTGGAGGAGCAGGTGATTTTAGTATCAGGAACGGTTGGATTTTTTCATACATGTTCCAGAACGGCGTCAGATCGACAACAAGGTCTTTGATGATGTCCATATTGGGAAGTGGTTCAAGGATGATTGTGTTTGAATCGAACGAAGAAACCTGTGTCCTGCAGGCGAGGTCGATTTTGCCGTTGATGACCATGGCGCAGGAACCGCAAACTGCCGATCTGCACGATGACCGGAAAGAGAGTGTGCCATCAATCTCGTCACGTATCCGTATAAGCATTGCGAGCACTGTCAGGCCCGGTATCACCTTGATTCTGTATGATTTGAATTCCGGTTTTATATCCGGGCAAGCGGCGTCGTAACGGAGGATTTTGAAGGTATAGGTGCTTTCAGTAATCAATAGGTCCTCTCCATAGGCTTATAGTTTGTGATAACCACTTTTTTTGATGTCAGAAGCGGTCCCCCGTCAGGTCCGATCCGGGCAATGGTATGTTTCAACCAGTTCGTGTCATCGCGTTTAATAAAGTCTCTCCTGTAATGGGCGCCCCTGCTTTCTTCCCTTCGATAGGCGCCGAGAGCGATCGTATGGGCCACTTCGAGCATATATTCAAGCTCGATGGCATTCATCAGTTCATAATTCATATGACGGCTTGACGATGAAACACGCACCTTTTCATACCGCGCTTTGATACGTAAAATTTCCTCGACGGCTTCCTCAAGTTCCTCTTTTTTTCTGAAGATACCTACGTCCCTGCTCATCGTCTTAGCGAGTTCCGCTTGAAGGACGGCCTGTTTTTCACTGCCACCGTTTACCAGGCTAATGATCTTTTTCTCGATCTCATTTTTCTTGTGATGAAGGACCTTTTCGTCCGGTTTGATATCAGTATTCGCGAGATATTCATCAATGGCGAAACCGGCAAGCTTACCAAAGACAATTGTTTCAAGGAGTGAATTACCACCCAGCCTGTTTGCTCCATGAACGCTCACGCAGGAGCATTCTCCTGCCGCGTAAAAACCCTTTATTTCTGTTTCGCATTTTTCATTCGTGTCGATGCCGCCCATTGAATAATGCTGACAGGGCATAATGGGAATGGGTTCGAAGACAGGATCGATGCCGATAAAATCAATACAGATTTTTCTGATGCCAGGCAGTTTGCTGAGGATTTTTTTCTCACCGAGATGTCTCAGATCGAGCTTGATATATTTCCCCAGAGGATGCTCAAAACCCCGCCCTTCCTCAATTTCAGTCTGGATGCTCCGGGAGACGATATCCCGCGGTGCCAGCTCCATTACCTTGGGGGTATATTTCTCCATAAACCGCTCGTTTTTGTTATTCAGGAGATATCCGCCTTCGCCCCGGCATGCCTCGGTCATGAGAATGTTTGTGCCGATGAGGCCTGTGGGATGAAACTGGACGAATTCCATATCTTTAATGGGAATACCGGCCTTGTATGCCATGCCGATGCCGCTTCCCGTATTGATGAGGGCGTTGGTAGAGTAAAAGTAGACCCTGCCGTATCCTCCGGTAGCAAAAAGTGTTGTTTTCGCGAGGATTGGCACTATTTCACCCTTCACAACATCGAAGGCAATAACACCGTGACATCTTCCGTCGTCGATGACTGGCGAGACGACATGCCACTCCGGGTAGACTTTTATCTTTTTTGATACTGCCCGTTCGTAAAGGGTATTGAGGAGCACGTGGCCGGTGATGTCCGTCGAATAACAGGTCCGTGGATAGCCTGCCCCACCGAAGGGTCGCTGCGCTATGGAGCCGTCAGGAAATCTGCTGAAGGGACAGCCCCAGTGTTCCATTTCGTAGACCACCTGAGGAGCTTCCCTGCACATGATCTCCACGGCATGCTGGTCTGCCAGATAATCACTCCCCTTTATCGTGTCAAAGGTGTGTTTTTCCCAGGTATCGTCCCTGCCATCGGGGTTGTTAGCAAGAGACGCGTTAATCCCACCCTGCGCCGCGATGGAGTGGGAACGGATAGGATGGACTTTGGATACAATTGCCACATCATATTTTTCGCAGAGTCCGACGGCCGCTCTGAGCCCCGCGAGACCTCCGCCGACAATGAGAACATCATGCGCAAGCATTGTTATGACATGATGGCATACATATAGAGGAGAAACGCCGCAATGATTATAGCCGCACAATTCGATAACCAGAATAACTTGTTTTTCTTTTTTATATCCCAGATCTATAATGATAGTTCGTATGCCGTATATGCTGTGAAAGGTGAAAAGAATGAGAATCAGCACGTCTAAGACCGGTTGCCTGTGCAGGCTCAACGCCCAGTCGGGTTTTTTGTCCTTCGTAAAAAGGAAAAAGCTTGTCAGGATTTTGATGCCGAAGAGAACGATGAGCGAAGCACCGCTTATTCTATGGAAAAGCCAAATGAACATGCCCCCTCCTTATTTTAAGATAACAACACAGGCATATTTTTCTGTCAAGAATAAAGTGAGTGACAGCACAGAGCATAGAGCAGAGGCAAGAGCAGACCGTAAATCGGAAATCGTAAATCGCAGAATACCGTAAAGGCGTCAGCCCCCGTGCACAGAACAGGACACTGCCAAGCGAAGACAGGTGAACAATAAAGATAGATGGAAGAAGGAAGGGGAAGAGGAAGAAAGAAAAGGAAAAGGGCAGATACAAGGTTCATGCGAGAGGAGCCGCAATATGTCTGAACTCTTTCACTAGGAATTTACCGATTGTCGATCTGTGATCTCTGGCTTCTAACCCGATTTTCGTTATCGGATTTACGATTTCCAGTTTTTCTGAACTTTGAACCTTGAACTGTTTTTACAATGAAGTTGACGCCAATCTTCTTTATTATATATAATTGTCCTCGACAACAAGGGGACATATAAAGCTTTCTTTAGAAAGAACGGAAATAAAGCCGAAGACACAAGGATTGAACGGTCCTGAATGGTAATGAATCGCTGTAACAAATCCATATTTTCTTACATGCACAGGCGATAGTGTTGATACGAAGGCTCAAGACCCTTTTTCACAAACCTTTCCTGCTTCTCATCTTTTTCAGTTCTTTTTTTTGGGCATATATTTTTTGTACACCCGCTCTGGCTGACGATGAACCCTTCGTATACCCTTCTAACGGAGGGTATACGGGTATTATGGAAATCCCCACAGCAAGGGTGATAAAAGAGAATAGTTATCGGATAGGCGCAAGTCAGATTGATCCTTACAGATACTATTATATGACCTTCAGCCCCTTCAAGGGGATTGAAATAAATGGAAAGATAACGGAAATCATTGGTGTTAAGGCAAGTTCATCAGATCCAAAATTTAAAGGCTATGGCAATACAAAAGACAAATCTTTTGATGTAAAATTCCAGTTTATGGAAGAGAGCAAATGGTGGCCGGCGATGGCGCTCTCTCTCATGGATCCCCACGGAACAAGGATATACCCATCACAGTCTCTTGTGGCAAGCAAGCAACTTTACCCCTTTGATTTTACAGTAGGATTTGGTAACGGCAAGTTTGGGAAATCTCCTCTGGCATCTTCGGGGGAAGGGTTCAAGTCTGAACTTTTTAGTGATCCGCAAGGCTGGCTCAAAGACTCACAATTTTTTTGGGGCATCCAGTTGGCCCTCTCTGAAAAATATGCCCTTATGCTGGAATATAGTCCTATCAGATATTCGAGGCAGACGAGTGATCCTGCCCGAAACAAATATTTCACAGACTCGCCTCCGTCTCCATTCAATGTTGGTTTCAGATGGAAACCCTACAAATGGACTGAATTTGATGTGAGCTATCAGAGAGGCAATCAAATCGGTGTGAACCTCTCGATGGCATTCGATATAGGGCAACCACTGAGACCGATATATGATCCACCATATAAAGAAAAAAAAGAGGACAGCGCGAACCCTCTTACGCAAAGGCTGACGGAAGCATTGCATCAATCCGGTTTCAGCAGTATCGGCATTATAATGGACAGAAATGATCTATGGATTCGGGTAAAGAACGACCGATATTTTTACAATACAAAAGCCATCGGAGTTATCGCCCGGCTTGTCGCGGAAATTATACCACCTTATTTTCAAACGATTCATATTGCCCTTACGGAAAATGAGATTCCTCTCCTTGAGTTTACAACAACGCGGTATGATATTGCCGAATCCTACGCTGAAAGGCTTACGCCCGGCGAATTTTTCTTTCTATCAACGTTAGACACAGCAATACGGGAAACGCCGGACATGGCGCTCGCGCATAGGAACCAATTCGGGTACTCCATAAGGCCCTCTTTAGAGACCTTTTTAAATGACCCATCGGGTTTTTTTAAATACCGTCTCGGTGTTGAAGGTACCCTGAGCTACTATCCCTGGAAAGGGATGTCGTTGATTGCCGGGCTTGAGGGATATGTGTTGAATAACATATCCACCTCCAATGAGCCCCTTGAAGACGCCATACGTACCGATATACCCCTTTACAAGAAAACAAATCTGGCCTTAAGCAGGCTTATGTTTAGCCAGATCCATAAAATGGGGTACGAAACATACGGACGTTTTGCCGGAGGGTTACTGGAAATTCAATACGCGGGTATTGACTATGAGGTCGCAAAACCCATTGGCGATGGAAGGTTTATAGTAGGTGTGAGCGGCAGTATTGTAAAAAAGAGGAAACCCGATACCGCATTTGGATTGAAAGATGGTCTGAGCGGAAAGACATATCATACATGGTTTCTCAATACGAGATTGAATATACCGGAGATTGACCTTGCTGTTGATGTGCAGGCGGGACGATTTCTCGGTGGCGATAAGGGGGCAAAATTTACCGTATCGAAGTTTATAAAAGGAGTGGTTGTCTATGGCTGGTATAGCGCTACGGACACATCGGGCATGAAGAGCGGTCTTAACCGGGGATATCATGACAAAGGTATAGGAGTAATTATTCCTCTCAGGATATTCAAAGGTTCTGATTCCCGCACTGTGTATGATTTTTCAATATCACCCTGGACGAGGGACGTTGCCCAGGATATAGATCACCATGATACCATTCTCGATTTTCTCGGCAGAACGTTGAAGATATTCCTTGACAGGGATAAAAACATGCTATATAAATGAAATGTATCGCTTTACTGCTTAATGCTACAGGAGGTTCAACAATGAAAGGTTCGAGACGGTTTGTTGCTGTTTTTGTCTGTTTTTTGTTTCTTGTGGGCCTCGTTTTTACTCCTTCGGTTTCACAGGCTCAGACTGAAGGGGCCGCAGGCGGCGCAGCAGAAGGCAGTGGCGCCGGAGCAGCCGGAGCAGCAGCAGGCTCCGGAGCAGCTACAGGTATTGGGGCCGGCACGATAGCGGCGATAGTAGTTGGCGCGGCACTTATCGCGGCAGGCATTGCGGCAGCGAGCGGTGGCGGCGGTAGCAGTGGTGGTGGAACCACAGTATCCCATTGATAAAGAACATATTGCCTCGTTCAGAGGGCCGGGAGGATTTTCCCGGCCCTCTATATTTCTCATGAAAAAAACGTTCCCCTTTTCCTTTATTCTATTATTTCTCTTTGTCTCCTGCCTGTACGCGGGAAATAATGACAGTGAAATTGATAAAGCCCTTTTTTCCGCTGAATCTTTATTTAAAGCCATGAAACAAAAGAATTATCCGAAAATATGGACATTTCTCTCAATAAAATCGAAAAATATCATAATTGATGATGTCTATAAGGCGGAAAATAAAACAGGCACAAACTATAACAAAGAAGATATCAGTAAAGATTTCACCTCTGGCGGGTTATTGGCCTTGTCTTATTGGAATAGCTATCTTGCAATGTTTAATCCTGATCTTGTCCTTGAAGAAAGCAAGTGGGAGATGGGAAAGATTGAAAAGGACAAAGCGGAGATAATCATACGCTACAGAAAATCTGAGGGACCTGCCACGCTGAAAATGTTTAAGGAAGAGGGAAAATGGGTGGTGGGCCTCGAAGAGACATTCAAGTCTTCAAGAAGGTAAATACCTGATGTAACTATACTATTCGTAAAGGAAGGTTCGCGTGAGCGATTATGATGATGACAAACCAAACTGGCGGGAAATAGACCGGAACAAAGATAAGAGCGGGTTCTACGGAAGGCAGGAAAAGAAAGAGAGAAAAGAGGGAGGCACGAAGGAGGGTCCGAGGGACAGATGGCAAACGGGAAAGGTTAAGGAAGCAATTGATCGGATCTTCATGGGGAAAAAAGGCACCATCGAACACGATAAATTGTTCAAAAAGGTCCACCAATCATATGGTATGGGGACCTTTCTGAAGCATGTAATGGCATATATGGAAAAATATGGATTGCCAGAGGATGCTCCGACTTTATTATTGCTCCTTGACACCAAAGACCAGTCTATCAGCCTTGATGCCATCGGAAAGCTTCAAGAGATATATCCGACGCTCCCGCAACAGCACAAGGATGACGCGTTGAGAAAACTCTCTATCGTTGCGATGACCGGCAAATCGAGAGAAGTGCGACTGAAGGCGGAAGAAGCTATGGGGGAACTCAGTTAGTTTTCTGCGGTCGCTTTTTAAGCGAGTTTTCGGTCTTTCGCGAAAAACTGGAAAGATCTGTCGTATGTTCTTTCTCCCTCTTTTGTAAAGAAACAACCCGGCACCTGATTTTTCGTTCTGTGATAGGTGACGCATTCGCAGCATTTGCCTCGTCTTACGCAGGACTCATAGGTGCATGCGCAGACCGCTAAATTTTTCTCTATTGTACAATCCATGATTATCTCCTTTCGGTTTAAAACTTAAAGACCATCAATAACCCTGCTGTGAAAACGGCAGGGCATCCTCTGTGCCCCTCCCTCGAGGGGAGGGGAATAAAAGGGGAGGGTGATATCAGAAACTCGACTCATTAGAATGAACTCCCGAGCGAGTTTTCAATAATAGGGGAGTTGTTCATCGAAACACTTTCCCTTGTTTTTATACCAGGAGATAACGTGTTTTATCGATTCAGCCGCCTTTGTTCCAGCCGCAATATCGGAATTGAAACCTTGATGAGGCTGGACATAGATGTTCGCGCTTCTCTCGATGGACTTTTTCACCATTATTTTCGCCGCGTAATGATCTGCCTCGATTACCGTGTTATCATCGGCCAATATTTTGGCAAACCGGGACTCATTAGTGAATACATCAAGCCCTATGCCTCTGATTTTTCCTGACATATACAGTTCCAGTAAACCTGATTCCGGCGCGATTTCTCCCCGTGTCACATTGATGAAGATCAACCCGTCCTTTGCCTGAGAAAGATATTCCTTTGAAAAATAACCGACATTGTACATTGCGCTTTGTTTGTTGCGCGTAAGGTTCATGGCGTTTATTATGATGTCGCTTGAGCCTATGGCTTTCTCCCTGGAAACAAAATGGACCGAACCCTGATAGAGATTATCCAAATACTCCTGTCGTATATCAACACCTTGAGCGGTTAATCCATTCAGCCCGGCAAGCTCATAGATTCTTTTTCCGATTTTACCGACTCCAAAAACCGTCAGGATCCTGTGCTTGCCCAGTTCTATAAAAGCGCGGGCATTGTTTCTTTCGAAGGTTTCAGTGTTTTTCGCGTAATGGTTTAATTCTCCTGCTACGGCGTAGAGAAATTTCATTGCTGTCTGCGCGACGGCGTTCACGCAATATTCTCGCAGGGACGCGATGTTCGCTTTTTCTGCCAGATCTTCAAAATGGTCATACCCCGCGCTTCGGGTAACAACACTTTTTTTAATTCCCGCAAAGTAAGTTTCAGGAAGTATCGAATGTGTTTTTGTTGTTACAATGTCCGGAAGCGCTGTACCTGGGTTCTCTCTGAGAAAATCTTGCACATTACTGGGCGTTACGAGATAGGCGAAATCTTCAGGAAGCTGTTTGTTGCGCTGCGCTTTCGATGTTTCTTCCCTGAGATGCTGCGCTTCCGGACCTAATGCCTCGAAATGTATAATGTCATAATCAGTCATAATAATACCTCAACATGTTTCTGCCGCTGATCAATATGTTGTTGACCAGCGGCAGAAGTGATATTCACAAAAATATGTTTCTATTTCTTCTTTATGCTATAGAAGACATCTTTGCCGCCGAACAATGCCAGATCGCCTAATTCATCCTCGATCCTCAAGAGCTGATTGTATTTCGCGATTCTCTCGCTCCTTGATGCCGACCCTGTTTTTATCTGACCAGCATTGGTTGCCACAGCAAGGTCAGCTATGAAGGCATCCTCTGTTTCTCCTGAGCGATGGGAGATGACACAGGTATAACCGGCCCTCTTCGCGAGCTCAATCGTGGTGAGTGTTTCCGTCACAGTGCCTATCTGGTTCAATTTTATCAATATACTGTTGGCAACACCCTTTTTAATACCTTCCATGAAAATCATTGGATTGGTAACAAAGACATCATCGCCAACAATCTGTATTTTGGAGGCGCATTGTTCGGTAAATGCCTGCCAGCCTTTCCAATCATTCTGGGCAAACCCGTCTTCTATGGAGATGATAGGATATTTCTTGATAAGTGAATCATAAAAATCAATGAGCTTCGCGCTGTCCCACACATTGCCGTCGATATGATATTTGTTTTTCTTATAGAGTTCACTGGCGGCCACATCAAGGGCCAGAAGAATGTCTTTCCCGGGCTTGTATCCTGCTTTTTCGATTGCGATCATGAGTGTGTCCAGGGCCTCTTTTGTCGATTTGATCTGAGGCGCGAAGCCGCCCTCGTCGCCGACACCTGTGGAATAACCCTTATCTTTCAGAATCCCTTTGAGCGTATGAAACACTTCCGTGCCCATTCTGAGGGCTTCCTTGAAACTATCGGCCCCTGCGGGAACGATCATGAATTCCTGCACATCAAGTGAATTCTGCGCGTGCGCTCCGCCGTTGATGACATTCATCATAGGGACAGGCAATTCCCGCCCTCGTATACCGCCGATGTACTGGTATAAAGGGAGATCGACATACTCCGATGCCGCCCGTGCGCATGCCATGGAGACACCGAGGATCGCGTTGGCCCCTAAATTACCTTTATTTTCTGTTCCATCCATTTCAATGAGAAAATTATCGATATAGGCCTGGTCGATGACATCAATACCTTCTATCTCCGGGGCGATGATGTTGTTCACGTTATCGACTGCCTTTATTACTCCTTTTCCTTTGTACCGTTTCGGATCACCGTCTCTCAGTTCGAGAGCTTCCCGCTCACCCGTAGACGCGCCTGAAGGGACGATGGCCCTTCCCGCGAGACCGCTTTCCAGTGTGACTTCTACTTCAACGGTTGGATTTCCTCTGCTGTCAAGCACTTCCCTCGCGTATACATCATATATTATCGGCATATCGACCTCCCTTTATATAATTTGGAGACAATGAACAGTTATTTATTATGCGACATACATATGCAGAATACCACAGGAGAAAGAAACCTTCAAATACTTTGTGGAAGATGGTATTATTGTATATTGTGGCTGAAAGGAAGAGGGTATAGACGATGAAAAACATATTTGCCGATATACCGGATGCAATACCGGAGGAGATATTTGAAACGATCATTGAAAAAGAATCTTTCAGATTAGAGAGAATTGTCTCTGACGGGCAGTTAACCGCTGAAGATGAATGGTACGATGAAGATGAAAATGAGTGGTTTATTCTCCTCAAAGGCAGCGCCGGTCTTCTTTTGGAAGGAGACAGAGAACCTCTTGTCCTGAAACCGGGAGATTATCTCAACCTCCCCGCGCATAGAAGACACAAGGTGTTATGGACTGATGCTGACGAAAAGACGGTATGGCTGGCCCTCCACTACAAATAGTCAATCTAAATGATTTCCCGCCCTTTGCGAGGTTTATATACACTCCTCGCTCCTTGGGGGGAGAGGGTAGGGTGAGGGGTAAGCGCCTTATTCTACTGATATCCCGTTATTTGTTGCGGAGCAGTTCACTGTTGATAAATTTGCCTATAATGTGGTATGTTAACGCTGTTCGGGGCGTGGCGCAACATGGTAGCGCGCTTGCTTTGGGAGCAAGAAGTCGCTGGTTCAAATCCAGTCGCCCCGACCATTTACTTTTTCCGATGGACGATCCCCATTCGCTGACGCCCCGGGGACAGGCGACGACCGTCCCGCTGAGGCAGCGGGACTGGGACGACCGCTCTCTGCGTTCGCTAGGACGCAAAAAATGTTGTTCATTGATCACCACTCACCCTTATCTTCGCGTAATGAATCGAAACTCACCTGAGCCAGAAATATCGGCATTGTATGTCTCCCTTACCAATTGAATGAAGCCCCCCCATAATCAGTTTTTTCCTGAACTAAACACTTCTCCAATTTTATGCCCTATGCAAGCTTTTGAACCGGTAATTGAGCCTATCCTTGACTTGTGTATTCCGAAAATATTGAATCCCAACATTTTGCGACATGCAATATAATGTTAAGATATTCACACTATATTTAAGGCGACAATATTCGACACTATTGCATATACGCATTATTATAAGATGTTAAGTTTATTTTTATTTTTTGATAATTTCATAATCATTGACATGTCAATACGAGGAATACTAATATTTAACATATAATAGCTTGCAGTATATTAATTTTTATGCATAAACGGAGAATAGAATGCGACTAATTTCCAAAACCTATTTCTTTCCACTATTTTTGATTTCATTCTCTTTGTTTCTATCTTTCGCAATGCATTCAGAAGCTGTAGACGACAAAACTGATTGTGTACTCCAAGGACAAAATGCAGCGTCTTTGGCCGCGGTGAGATATATCTCGATTATTGAAGCGATACAGACTGGTACCGTTGAAGAAGCAATCAAAGATATGGACTGGTGGGTAGATCAGGCCATTATGGAACTGCAGTACTTGGAAGAAAAATATCCTGACAAACATATCGAACAGAACAAGCCTACCGACTCTGAAGGAATTATCACATATAAAAGGATTTATAGAGACATCGCTCGATACCGCAGAGATCATCCTCGAAAACATAAAGTTCCGCTTGATAGTCATCAATTCAAGATAATTGATGCTTTTGCAAAGAAATACGAGTGAGCCCAAAAAGCCGGGCGGCACAGTTCAAACGTTCGGCAAAAAAAGATTGAAGAAATGCAAGCTGACAGAAGTATTGGTCTTTGAAGGCGTATAAGGAAGGAGAAGGCATGAAAACAGTATGTTCGATGGCAGTACTCTCGTTTCTCGTGGCAATGTCATCAGTCTCGGCGGCGGACAACATGAAGGCGTTTCCGCCGGCAGAGAAGGGTATGGTTCGATATGTCCTGCGGTTGCCAGAGCAGAAGGACGAATATAAGTTCAAAGTGGAACTGATCGTGGGCAAGACGGTTCAACTTGATGAACGGAATAGTTACTTCTTCGTCGGAAAGATCGAGGAGGCGAACATCGAGGGCTGGGGCTTTACCCGCTACGTGGTCAGCAAACTGGGACCTATGGGGGGAACGCGGATGGCGGTCGATCCAGACGCGCGGAAGGTGCCACGGTTCATAACGATTGGCGGCGAACCCTATCTCGTCCCTTACACCAGCCGTTTGCCCGTCGTGGTGTATGTGCCCGAAGGTGTTGAAGTCCGTTATCGGATATGGAGTGCTGCACCGGAGTCGAAACCAATCGAGATGGGTTGAGAACAAGCCCCCCATCGAGAGTAATTTGCCGAACTGTTACAGCGTATCGCGTGGTGTTTTGAACTGATTAACAGGGTTCTCCGCATCGCTACAGCCCAGAGCTATACCGATACGACGTCCTTGTTGTCCGGTATGTCGGATAGCTCTTTGATGTCGTCCTCATAGGCATTGATGAGGCCGATGGGGCAGGTGGAAAGACCGAAGTTCTGGGCGGTGAGAACAAAATAACCCAGCTCGATGCCAGCAGAGTCCTTAAATCTCTTCGGTTTTTAGCAGAAGCTCGTGGAATCTGGCCGCGGGGTAGACGCTGATGTTGCCTCTGACCTGGGTCTCGTCTCCTCCATAAATAATTGCTCCGCCTATGGGCAGTTCAAGATTGTTTTTTTCAAAGCGGTATTTAGTCCGTTTATTTGTAATATGCAAGTCAAATATTCATATTACAAAAAATTATTTCCAGCAAGCCCAAGGGAAGGTGGGATAAGGTTATCCTGCAGTAGAGGTTGTCGAAGAGCACTATCAAATTGAAACTTGCACATTCAATTTGACAATATTATATTTTTAGGCTATCATTCCAGTATGATAGAAAGAACACTTTCCAGAAAGATTGCTTCTCTTGCTCAGGAATTCCCTGTTATTACCATAACGGGGCCACGTCAGGCCGGAAAAACTACGCTCGCAAAGATGGTTTTCCCGGAGCACGATTATGTAAATCTTGAAGACCCTGATGAGCGCGAGTTTGCGTTAAATGATCCGAGAGGGTTTTTAAGAAGATTTCCCAATGGTCTCATTATCGATGAGGTACAAAGACAGCCGCTTCTTCTCTCCTACATTCAGGGGATAGTCGATAATGAAGCCAGACCGGGAAGATTTATTCTCACCGGGTCACAACAACTCCACATGATGGAGAAGGTGAGTCAGACACTTGCCGGCAGAACGGCAATTGTAAATCTTCTTCCTTTTACGATTGCGGAACTGACAGGCCACCCCTACGTCAATCCTTGGGAAATAAATAAGCTCCCTGAACAACGACAGGTCTTGCCATTTCGTCTTGAGGAGATTCTCTTTCAAGGATTTTATCCCCGGATCCACGACAGAAAGCTCAATGCCCACGATTGGCTTGGGGGATATTATCAGACCTATGTGGAAAGAGACGTGCGTGATTTTGCGAATATAGGCAATCTCTCAACATTCGAGAACTTTATGAGACTCTGCGCCGGGCGGTCGGGGCAACTCCTCAATCTTTCGTCCCTTGCCTCAGACTGCGGCATTTCCCATACAACTGCGAGGCAGTGGATATCCATTCTCCAGGCCGGTTTTATCATTCATCTCCTGCCGCCCCATCACGAAAACTTTTCAAAAAGAATCGTGAAAAGCCCGAAGTTGTATTTCCTTGATTCAGGGCTGTTATGTTACCTTTTGCGAATAAAAGAACCTAAAGATATTCTTATTCACGGAATGAGAGGGGCTATATTTGAAACCTTCACAACGGCAGAACTTTATAAAGCATTCTGCCATCTGGGAGAAAGACCGCCACTTTATTTCTGGAGGGACCGCACGGGTCATGAAGTCGATCTTGTCGTGGACAGTGGAACCACTTTAATTCCTATAGAAATCAAATCAGGCGAAACAATCAGCAATTCTTTTTTTGACGGTCTTCGATATTTCGTGTCTCTCAGCGCCAAGGTCTCTAGAAATGGCGTCCTCATATACGGCGGTGATCAGGAATACGAAAGAGATGGTTTCATTGTCCGGTCTTGGCGGCACGTGGTTTAACAGCCGCGCGCAGGCCACGTAAGTTTAGTCAATCCATTTGACGAATGCGTCTAAGGTATCCCGTGGTGTTTTAAACTGATTGACAGGGTTCTCCGTATCGCCATAGCCCAGCGCGATGCCGATGACTACATCTTTATTGTCCGGTATATCGAGGAGTTCTTTGATGTCATCCTCGTAGGCATTGATGAGGCCGATGGGGCAGGTGGAAAGACCGAAACTCTGGGCAATGAGAACAAAATAACCGAGCGCGATGCCGACATCGACGAGACGGGCTTTTGAAAAGGCGTTGTCGAGGCACATGATGACGGCAACAGGCGCTCCGTAGAAATTGCAGCTCCCTTCATTGACGAAGCAGTTAAAGTCCTGTCCTGTCTTCTCGAGATAGGGGTTCATGAGTTGAAAGGACTCAACGCCGCGTTTACTGAAGGTCTCTGAAAGTGGTTTTACATTGCCGGGGCTGCATGATATCTGTTTTTCTTTGTATGCCTTAATGAGCTTTCTGCTTAAACGCTGTTTTTCCTCATCCATGACGATGATGAATTCCCAGGGCTGCAGATTGATGGCAGAGGGCGCGTTGATGACGAGTTTGAGGATTTCCTCGATCTGTTCTTTCGTGACCGGATCAGGTTTGAAGGCCCGTGTACTTTTTCTTTCTTTGATGGCTTGAATGATATCCATTTGTACCTCCACAACTATTTTTCTACTCATCCATATTCATATCACAGGTTATGTTGTTAATGAATAACTAAAATTTGAATTCAGTCTGGAGTTTTTCTTTTGTGAGAATGTCCTTGTGGATGATCTTTCCGTATCCGTTTTTGATGATGCTTTCTTCCATATCTTTGATAACGCTCTGACAGAGCCAATCCGGCAATCCTTCCATGACGTCTATGGGAATGAACACCTGAGTTGTTTCATTTAATACCTTATCTTTATTAGACTGCCTCCACACCCATCTCCGGGTGAGCACTTCCTTGTCATCCCTGTATATCACTTCACCCTTTTCAACAATCTCCTGTTCCCCCAGGTCCATGGGGATGAAGGTCTCATTTCCCTCAGCAAAACAGAGGGAAATATTTCCCTCAATGGGGTCGAGGGCATGGCCGCCAATGGGAACAAGACGTCGCAGTGATATTGCGTTGTAGAGGTCCACAAGAGGGTTGATCCTCGGAAAAGGTCCTCCCTTTAACGCGCGCTTCAGGAGCGATTCAATAGAGCTCTGGTATTTCGAGGTGGGGACCCCCAGTTTTTTAAAAGCTTCTCTCCAGACTTTTATATTGGGATGGTCCTGTGGTCTTTCGAAAGAAAAATGGACTTTTACATCGTCAAGGGCTTCTTCAAGCCGGTCCTCGCCGTATTTCGTGTTATCGATTTCACCGACAAGGACACCTATTTTCAGTGAAGGAAAAAGGTTAAAAATCCCTTCATCTATGGAAAAAATCATCCAATTTTCTTTGAAGCTACTGAAATTCTTGCAATTGCCCGGTAGAGCGCCATTTCGTACAATTAAGTATTCTGCAGTGATCGAAAGAGACAGTCTTAAGCGCCGTTTCCGCTCGTTCCATAGCCCTCTTTGCCCGTTCAATATCTATCTCTTCTGCAGGTTCCGCTGTATCGAGAAGCATGACGACTTTATCTTCCACCACTTCCGCGAAGCCGTTGCTGGCTGAAAGATAGGTTGTTACACCATCTTTCATATACCGTATTTCGCCGATATCGAGGGTGGTGAGAAACTGGGTATGCCCTGGAAGGATACCAAATTCACCGTTTGCCCCCTTGGCTTCAACCATATCAACTTCTTCTTTTACAACGGTCTGTTCAGGAGTGATGATTTCGAGATTCAGCATATGCTTTTATTACTCTCCCGTAAATTTTTTGCCTTTTTCAACTGCTTCTTCAATAGTGCCGACCATATAAAATGCCTGTTCCGGCAGATCGTCGTGTTTTCCTTCAACAATCTCCTTGAAGCCCTTTACCGTATCTTTCAGGGTAACATACCTTCCCGGCTGACCCGTAAAAACTTCCGCAACGAAGAACGGCTGGGAGAGGAATCTCTGGATCTTTCTTGCCCTGGCAACAACAAGTTTGTCCTCTTCAGAAAGCTCGTCCATACCGAGGATGGCGATGATATCCTGGAGGTCTTTATATTTCTGGAGTATACCCTGAACATCACGGGCAACCTGATAGTGCTCGTCGCCGACGATGAGCGGATCAAGTATACGGCTTGTTGAGTCAAGGGGGTCAACGGCAGGATAGATACCAAGCTCTGAAATCGACCGCGAAAGAACCGTCGTTGCATCGAGGTGCGCAAAAGTTGTCGCCGGCGCGGGGTCTGTAAGGTCATCGGCAGGCACGTAAATAGCCTGAACAGATGTGATAGAGCCTTTCAGCGTTGAGGTGATCCGTTCTTCCAGTTCACCAAGGTCAGTGGCAAGGGTAGGCTGATAACCGACAGCGGAAGGCATCCTGCCGAGGAGTGCCGACACCTCTGAATTGGCCTGGGTGAATCTGAATATATTGTCGAGGAAGAGGAGCACGTCCTGACCTTCTTCATCTCTAAAGTATTCTGCCGCGGTAAGCGCTGTAAGGGCTACTCTCGCACGGGCGCCGGGAACTTCCGTCATCTGTCCGTATATAAGAGCAGTCTTATCGATAACGCCGGAACCTTTCATTTCGAGCCAGAGGTCGTTTCCTTCCCTTGTTCTTTCACCGACGCCGCCGAAGACAGAAATACCGCCGTGGTGCAGAGCGATATTATGGATCATCTCCATAATAACAACGGTCTTGCCGACGCCTGCGCCACCGAAGAGGCCAACCTTTCCGCCTTTTGAGTATGGTTCGAGAAGATCGATAACCTTGACGCCTGTTTCAAGAATTTCGACCTTTGTATTCTGTTCAACCAATGTTGGTGCTGGTCTGTGGATCGGGTATCTCATCTTTGTTACCACGTCTCCAGCGCCATCAACAGGTTCACCAATAACGTTGAGCACCCGGCCCAGGGTCTCTTTGCCGACAGGGACCGTTATCTGGGTCCCTTTATAGGTTGCATCCTGACCGCGCCGGAGTCCATCGGTGGTGTTCATGGCAATACAACGGACCGTGCTGTCTCCCACGTGCTGGGCAACCTCAAGGATGAGGTTTTCCTGTTTATCATTAATCGTCGGGTTGGTGACGTAAATTGCGCCATAAATTGGTGGAAGCTGATCAGGCGGGAACCTGAAGTCTATAACCGTACCAATAACCTGGACTATCTTACCTTTTACCTCCACGCTCATCTATCTTCCTCCTTTTACGTTCCTCTTAACGCTTCAGCACCACCAACGATATCCATCATTTCGTTGGTTATGCTTTCCTGTCTTCTCTTGTTATAAACGAGGGTAAGATATTTAACCATCTCACCGCAGTTGCTTGTGGCATTTTCCATGGAGCTCATCCTGGCCGCATGTTCACATGTCTGTGATTCTACCAGCGCATAGTATATTTTCGTGCTGATATAACGCGGGATCAGTGATTCAACAATCTTTGTCCGGTCAGGTTCACTGAGATAATCGATATATTCGACATCTTCCGGGGTCTTGATGGGAAGAAAATCCTCAAAGACGATCTCCTGCTTCACGGCTGATTTAAAGTGTGTGTAAGAGATGTAAATCTTGTCATATTCACCGTTGAGATAAAGCTCCATAAGTTCGTTGGCCATCGTATCGACAAATGTCCTGATCGACCTTTTTCACATCGATCAAATCTTTGATAACGTCAACTTTTCTTCTCGTGAGATAGTCTTTTACTTTTCGCCCGAATACATAGACCCCAATGCGCTCGTAATTATGACTGTTTTGCAGAACAAAATTCTGAGCGGCAAGACCGATGTTGCTGTTAAAACCTCCGCACAACCCGCGGTCAGACCCGATAGAAACAATGAGTACCTTTTTGATCTCGTCCCTTGGCACGAGAAGAGGATGGGCGTCCTCGGGCATGTTTTTCAGAACACGGCCAGTCAGCTCTTCTATTCTCACCGCGTAGTCTTTTATCTTTCCCAGTTCTTCCTGCGCCCTTCTCAGTTTCGCCGCGGAAACCATTTTCATGGTCCTCGTAATGGTCTGGGTGCTGTTGATACTGCCTATTTTTCTTTTAATATCTCTTAGCGTCGCCATCTCAAGCCCTTAGTAGGTAAATATGTCCCTTGAATTCATCCAGCGCCTTGCGGAGCTTTTCATCGGTCGCAGATTCGATTGTTTTCTTCTCTTTAATCTCAGCAAGGAGGCTTGCATGTTTATCTTCTATAAATTTGATCATTTCCTGTTCGTACTTTTTGAGGGCGCTTTCAGGATAGTCATCAATGTATCCGTTTGCGCCGGCATACAGGAGTACCACCTGTTTCTCTACGGGGATCGGCACATACTGGCCCTGTTTCAAGAGTTCGGTCAGACGGGAGCCACGGGCGAGCAGCGCCTGGGTTGCCTTGTCGAGGTCGCTTCCGAATTTCGCGAAGGCGGCCATTTCTCTGTACTGGGCAAGTTCCATTCTCAGACGACCTGCAACCTGCTTCATGGCCTTGGTCTGGGCATTACCGCCAACCCTCGATACGGAGAGACCGACGTTGATGGCAGGCCTGACACCGGAATAAAAAAGTTCCGGTTCGAGATATATCTGACCGTCGGTAATGGAGATAACGTTTGTCGGGATATATGCCGACACGTCGCCTGCCTGAGTTTCAATGATGGGAAGGGCTGTCAGTGTACCGGCTCCATGGGCATCATCCCATTTTCCCGCCCTTTCGAGAAGTCGTGAATGGAGGTAGAAAATATCGCCGGGATATGCTTCACGTGCCGGCGGTCTTCTGAGAAGCAGAGACAGCTGGCGGTACGCGACGGCGTGTTTTGAAAGATCATCGTAGACGATGAGTGCGTGACGGTTGGTGTCGCGGAAATATTCACCCATGGAGCAACCGGCAAAGGGTGCCAGGTACTGGAGCGGCGCCGTATCACTTGCCGTGGCGGCCACGACTGTCGTATATTCCATGGCGCCGTATGCGGTGAGAAGGTCAACGGTCCTCGCGACAGATGATCTTTTCTGTCCGATGGCCACATATATACAAAATACATCGTTTCCTTTCTGGTTAATGATCGTATCGATGGCGATGACTGTTTTTCCTGTTCCCCGGTCACCGATAATAAGCTCCCTCTGTCCTCTTCCGATAGGGATCATGGAGTCAATAGCTTTTATACCTGTTTGAAGCGGTTCTCGAACGGGCTGACGGACAACAACACCGGGGGCCATCTGTTCAATGTTCCTGAATTCTTTGGCCTCAATGGGTCCTTTGCCGTCGATGGGGGCGCCGAGGCCGTCAACAACCCTGCCGACAAGGGCTTCGCCAACGGGGACCTGGGCAATCCTGCCTGTTCTTTTTACCAGGTCACCTTCTTTGATCTTGTAGTCTTCTCCAAAAACAACGGCGCCGATATTATCTTCTTCAAGGTTTAAGGCCATGCCGGTAATGCCCTGCGGAAAATCAAGGAGTTCCCCTGACATGGCATTTTCAAGTCCATAGATCCTCGCGATACCGTCACCGATAGAAATGACAATGCCGGTTTCCCGGAGATTTATCTCCTTTTCAAAGCCTGATATCTTCTGCTCTATCATCCTGCTTATTTCGTCGGCCTTGATCTCCATAGACATTACTCCTTCAGTATATTTTCTTTCAACGTTGCGAGCTGCTGTTTCACGCTGCCGTCAATGATGGTCCCCTTGATCATTACCTTAATGCCGCCGATGAGCCCTCTGTCTTCATGGGAAGTGAGGAGCACCTCTTTGTGCAATTTAGCGCCCAATTCTTTTTCAATGCGGTTCTTTACGGCCTCTTCAAGAGGATAGGCCGACCAGATATCGCCCTTGACCCTGCCTTCCTTTTCATCAACGAGTTCACCATATACATCTTTGATGAGGGGAAGATATGCCATTCTGTTATTTTCGAGAAGCATGGTAAAAAAGCGGCAAGTGGCGCCGATACCTGCAGCATCCTTACGACTTCACTTAAGAGTTCTTTCCTCTTCTCTACTTCAACGAGGGGAAACATGAGTGCTTTTTTGAGACGATCTTCCTTATCGAAAACTTTCAGGATTTCATCGAACTCTTTAAAATAGTCCTTGTACTTGCCGTTCTTTTCCCCAACGTTGAATAAACCTTTCGCGTATTTCCGTGCAATAGACTGGCTTATCAATTGAGACTCCTCAGTTTTACAATGAAATCTTCTATCATCTTTTCATGGTCCGGCTTACTTATTTTTTCCGCGATGAGCTTTCCCGCGCCTTCAATGGTAAGCTGCGCTATATCTTCTTTGATTTTATTTTTTACTCCCTTGAGTTCCTGTTCATAGGAGAGCCGCGCCTGCTCCTTCATTTTGGAGGCGAACTGCGTTGCCTCGGCGATAATCTTTGCTTTTTCAGTTTCTATTTCACCCATGACGGTCTTTTTGAAGGTCGCTATTTCTTCATCAAGTCCGGCGAGTTTAGTTTCGTATGACCGCTTCAGCGTTTCCGCCTCATCAAGCATTCTGTTTGTTTCTTCAATCTTGTCTTTTATGGCGTTGTGACGGTTCGCAAGAAACGTTTTCAGGGGTTTTCCCGCGAATTTTATGAGGATTGCGAGGAGGACGGCAAAGTTGAAAAACTTAAATGCTATTGACCATAATGACTCTCCGCCGACTGTCATTACAAACTCCTTTTCAGTATTTTCACAGCCACTTCACCGGAGAGTTTATCTACATCAGCCCTCAGTGTGTCGTAGACCCTCTTCCCTTGGATTTCAATTTCACCTTTTATTCTTGACAGTTCCTCAGTGAGTTCTTGACGTGCCTTTTCGATGATTTTTGTAGCGCCGGTATTTGCCTCAGAAAGAGCGGCATCTTTACTCTCAAGGATAGGTTTCTTTTTTTCCTGGGTCACTTCGTCATATCGTCTCTCGAAACCTTTCGCGTCTTGTTTCGCTTTTTCAACCCGTTCTGCCAGGGACTGAATAGCGCCTTCTCTTTTCTTAAGAGCCCCGATGACCGGTTTAAAAAGCAAGAAATTAAGAAGTATCAATACAATCAGGAAGTTAGCAAACTGAATAAAGATAGTAAGATCGGGTATTATGCTCATCAGACGTCTCCGTGAAAAACTAAAGAATTATTTCACATAATCTGTACAGTTAGGTATGTACCATAAAACGATCTGAATTTTCAATTTATTTTTACAATTATCATTCAGTTATTTGTTCGGCGATTCTTTCAAGGTCTTCTTTTGAATAAAACTCAATGATAATCTTGCCTTTATTTCTCTTGAAAGTAATATCTACTTTAGTCTGCAGGGCTTTCTGCAGGTCTTCTTCGATAAAGGAAAACGCGGAGTTTCTTTGGGCGCTTTTCTTCCGGGTCTGCCGCTCAAGTTCTCTTACTGAGGTCCCTTCTTTGAGAACACGGTCAACAAACCTTTTCTGTTCTTTTTCACTCTTTAAGGTCAACAGGGCCCGCGCGTGTCCCTGTGTCAATTTTCCCTCTGTGATCAGTTCTTTTATCCATTGGGGGAGTTTGAGAAGCCGTACAAAATTTGATACGGAACTTCTGTCCACGCCCATTTTCTGTGCCAGTTCCTCATGGGTATAGCTGAATTCCTCAATGAACCTTTCATAGACAATAGCCACTTCGAGAGAATTCAGATCCTCTCTCTGAAGATTTTCGATGAGGGCGATTTCAAGGGCTTCTTTTTCATCGACATCTTTAATAATAGCAGGCACTTCTTTCAAACCAGCCATGACAGCGGCCCTGAATCGTCTCTCGCCGGCGATGATCTCGTATCCCTTCTCCTTTCGCCTTAAGATGATGGGTTGCAGGAGACCTTTTCCTTTTATTGATGAAGCAAGCTCGGCGATGGTTTTTTCGTCGATCTTCAATCTCGGCTGGGTTTTATTGGGGGTAATCCGGTCTATGGAGATAAGCTTACTGGAAGCTTTTTCCTCGTCCTTCAGTATCGCAGACAGGCCTCTTCCCAGGGGATCGGTTTTCAATGTTCATTCCTTTTCTCAATAATTTCTGACGCGAGTTGGAGATAGCTCTCGGCGCCCTTTGAACTTATGTCATAAAGCAGAGCAGGTTTTCCATGACTTGGTGACTCGCTCAGTTTCACATTTCTCGGGATTACCGTCTTAAAAACAGTGTCGCTGAAGCATTGGTTCACCTCTTCCCAGACCCTGAAAGAAAGGTTATTCCGCCTGTCGAACATGGTGAGGAGAATGCCCAGCACTTCAAGCTTCGGGTTTAGTTTTCTCTGAAAGATCGATATGGTCCTTAAAAGCATCGCGAGCCCTTCAAGGGCAAAATATTCGCACTGCAAGGGTATAATGACACAATCTGACGCCGCGAGGGAGTTGATCGTTAAAAGGCCAAGCGAAGGCGGACAGTCGATGAATATATATTGATAGGTGTCCTGAAGGCTTTCGATGGCAGTTTTCAATCTGAACTCCCTTTCCTGTGTATCGAGGAGTTCTACTTCTGCCCCTATGAGATCCGGGTGGGCGGGGATTATATCGAGAAAGGGAACATCAGTTTTTTTAATGACGTCCCGGATGTCTTTTTCCCCAATCATTACATGGTAGATATGGTCGTAAGTCCCGTTGTAAGATATACCGAAGCCAGATGAGGCATTACACTGTGAATCCATATCTATAATGAGGGTTTTTTTCTCAGACACCGCCATCGACGCAGAGAGATTCACCGCTGTCGTTGTCTTCCCAACCCCACCTTTCTGGTTTGCAATGGATATTACCATGACGAATTTATTACAATACCACAAATACCATTAGTATGAAACTTTTTTGTAAATGAAAAGTGTATATGATTTTGAAATAACAGGTAATTCATATCCTATTCTATCCTCAAGAACAAAACCTTGGTGCTCCACGGGTTTTTCTTTTTCACCTTTCAGGACCAGCGCTCTGCCACCCGGTTTAATATGGATGCCCCCTTTTTCAAGTATCTCCGGTATACTGCCGAAGGCCTTTACAACAAGGCTGTCAACCCCTATCGACGCTATCTCTTCCGCCCTGCCGTGTATCGGAGTAAATCGGTCAAGACGCAACGCCCTTTTGATGTGCCGCTGAAACTGGATTTTTCTCAGGCTTTTATCTATTGAAAATATATCGGCATTCTCGTCTATTATTGAAAGAGGGATGGCGAGAATGCCCGCGCCGGAGCCGAGATCAAGGATTGAATGGTCATTCTGTATGTGTCCTTTCAGAAAGAATGCGTCGTAAAGAAGTTCCTGTATGGCGCGCTCCATGTCACGTATCCCTGTGAGATTTACTTTTTTGTTCCATCTCATGAGTTCCTCCATATAGAAGAGGAGACCCTTCAAGGCCGTTTCTTTATATTCAATGCGAAAGTGCGCGAGACCTTCTCTGATGTTTTTTTCCACTTTCATCATTTTAAGAATAGCATAAATTATTTCCTTCTGTTATACTTATGCGCAATGCGAAAACTGATCATCATGATAGCCGTTTGTATGCTGCTTTTTGCCTGCGCGTCGAAAGAACCTAAAAGAATAGACAGCGCGGGTAATCTGTATGTTGACGGTGTCAATCTCCTGCAGGCGAAAAAGTATAGCAAGGCAATTGAGAAATTTTCTACCTTACGAGAAAACCACCCCTTCGATCCGTTGGCCATCGTCGCGGCAGTCAAGCTTGGTGATGTATATTTCGCGCAGAAAGAATATGTTTTCGCGGCCGGTGTATATGAGGATTTTTTTAAATCACACCCCGACGATGAAAATGTCCCCTATGTTCTTTTCAGATTGGGAACGTGCTATGAAAAAGAATCCCTTTCAATCGACAGAGATCAGGAATTTACGCTGAAAGCCATCGAACGGTTGACCTACCTGAAAAACCGTTATCCGACACATACCTATACAAAAGAGTCGGAGCCAACACTTGCAAGAATGATACAGAAGCTTGCAGACCGGGAATTGTACGTGGGCGAGTTCTATTACAGGAGCGCTCAGTATAATGCCTCGATTATCCGTCTTGAATATTTCCTCGCCAAATATCCCGATGCCAAAGGAATCGATAAGGCATTGCTTTACCTTGCCCTGTCGTATCGGGAACTGGGCAACCAGGTAAAAAGCGATTTCTATTTGAACAGACTGCAGACTGAATATCCAAAGAGCCTCTACGCGCGGACGACAATACGGGAAAGGAAGACCCTGCAACCGGTAAAAGCTGATGTAGTAAATGCGACGGCAACACTTCCTCTTTACGAAGAGAAAAAGACAAGGAACATTAATCTTGTACCTCAAATGGTAAAAGCGGACCAGGTAGCGGTAGCAGAAAGCGCAAAGGAACAAACACCGGGAAAAAGCACGGAAAAAGATACAGAAAAAGACAAAAAGAGCGCTCAAGACAAAGAGAGTGATAAAAATAAAGGGTTAGGATTCTTCGATAAGAAAAAACCTGTCGATATCGTATCGGACACGATGGAAGGGTTCGATAAAGAAAAATATGTTCTTTTTAAGGGAAGTGTTATTGCCAAACAGGAAGATTTGTTTATCTTTGCCGATACCGTCGAAGCGTACATGAATCAAGACACGAATGAAATAGAGAAAGCTGTCGCCAAAGGAAATGTCAAAATCATTAAGCAGGACCGGACGGCAACCTGTCGGGAAGCTTTATTTGAGAACGCGAAAGGCGAAATCACCCTCAAGGGGGACGTTATTGTCTATCAGGGTCAGGACAAGCTTTCCGGCGATGTTATTGTCTACTATGTAAATGAAGACCGGGTAGTTGTCCAGGCCGAGAAAGACAAAAAAGCCCACATTACCGTTCAACCGAAGGAAGAAAAGAAATAATTAATATCTGGTGCCCCCGGTTACCCATCTCACTCGCTGTGCGAGCTAAAAGGGTATTTCCTGTATTCGTTCCTTACCTCAATCTATGCGATAACTTTTTTCAGTAAAACGTCTACTGATCCTTTTGGCTGCGCGCCGACAATCCTGTCAACAATTTCACCTTTATTAAAAAGAATGAGTGTTGGAATGCCTCTCACGCCATATTGCGCTGGGGTTAGAGGATTTTCGTCTACATTGATTTTCAACACCTTCATTTTGCCTTCATTGTCTTCGGCAATAGTATCCACGACAGGCCCCATTACCTGACAGGGGCCGCACCATGTGGCCCAAAAATCAACGAGAACCGGCACACTCGATTCAAGCACTTCTTTTTTGAAATCACCGTCTGTTACTGACTGCGCTTTACTCATAATAGACTCCTTTCATTAAACAGCTTGCGAGAATATATTAAGAAGATCAAAACCTTTGCCTTCAATCATATCATTATACATAAGCCCCGATATGTTTTTTGTCAACTGCTATTCCTCATCAAGAAAACTGATCACTTCTCCATCCGGTATGGGCCGGACTTTTCCTCCTTTGTTCATGTCCCTCACCTTTCCCGCTGTGATCAGACCGTCATCCGTGTATCCTCTCTTTTCCCAGAACCCTGAGACGTAATGGTCCATCAATTCAATTTTCAGAACACTCTTGGCGGATTTGTAGCCCCAGAGGTAGGGACAGAAAACCCTTACAGGCCCTCCGTAATCCTCTTCGAGAAACTCGTTGTCGAACTCATAGGCAAGGAGCGTTCGTTCCCTGATGGCCACTTCGATGGGGATAGAGGTATCATATATGTTTTTTACTGACCAGAAGCGGACAGACTGAACACCCAAATCGGGTTTCACCAGTTCAATTATCCGTGAGAGGGCGACCCCTCCCCATTGCCCACGGACTGAGAACCGTGTCACGCTCGTCAGGCGGGCATCGGCGATATCCTTCGGCAGGTTCGACAATTCATGCCAGGAGAATGTTTTCGGATTTTTGCAGGACCCGGTTACCTCGATTTTCCAGCCCTCACGATCCAGCTTCCCCGGATGCCCCTCAACCCAGAAAACCGGTGTTTTCAATTCTTTGAGTCTGCTCATCGATATATCATCCTTCTACATATAAGGATAGCAGGTCACGTGAATTCCTACAACTGCCATTTAAAAAAATTTGTTAGGGCCATTTCACGCGATAGGGTATTATATTTGCCGACAGATGATAACGCTTACAATAAAGCAAAACCGCACAGGGCCCATAACATGTTTTCATCCCCGGGTTTTTTCGCAGGCCCTTGTCAATATCTCTGATGGTATTCTATCGGGAGAGCCGGTGCATCTGAGAAGTGAAAAGGGTGAATTTCTCGCTGCCGGGTATATCGGTTCCTGTTACCACGACCTATAGTCGAGATTAACAGGCGGCAAATGTGGTATAATTATGCTCCGATTCAGGAGATAGCCGAGGAGGTGAGACAAGATGCCGGGTAAGGAATACGAGTGCAAGGACTGCGGTCGCGCTTTTCGCGTATACAAAGAAGAGAAGAAGGAGCCAAGATGTCCCGGTTGCGAAAGCGGGAACACGGCTCCGAAACCGGCGCGGCCTCTGCCGTCATGGATATTAGCCAAAACAACATCAGGCTCAGGCTGAAAATAGAAAGAAGAATGGCGGCGCCATTCTTAGTAAAACTTTCCTTCCAGAATCACGAACATTCGGCATTGTTGACAGTCAAATTCGAGACGGTATGTATGATGGTTGTCGCTGATCCTTAAGGGTTCCCTGGAGGGTGACTCGATTGACTGTACCTGGGGCACAGGTCCAGTTGATGCCGGATGCAGTAGCGGGTGGTCATGACCGTTTTCCCGACTGTGTCGGAAAGGGTTTCAAAGGCCTCTTCGGTGATCTCCGTACCATGGCGTGCATAGAATTGCCGGGCGTGCTCGTTCAGAACATTGGCGTGAAAATCGAGTGTTTTTACCGGGTAGGGGATGTTGTTGGGTTTAAGCTGGATTGTTTGGCGGGGATATTTTTCAAGCCTGATTCGGGTGAGCGTCTCCAGAACATCCCGCCGGATGCTGTTCAAGATACTAATGGAAATATAGCCCGGTTGTTGAGGGCGGATTGCCAGCCTTGCTATCTGGTAGGGGGTGTTGCCGGTGCTGGAAAGGTGTGTCTCAATCTGTTCCCGTGCCCGTGATGGGTCCCGCGGAAACTGAAACAAAACCTCTCTGATCGCTTCGGCCTGCATGCCGTCTTCGTCTCTTACGTTCAGGCGGATAAGGGTATTCTCTTGTGTAAAATCCATTTTCACTGCTATCCGACGATGCGCCGAGGATTTCTTCAGAATGCGGCTGAAGGCCATGTCGTGATTGCGATATAGGGGAGTGCCGACCTCCAGACCTGTCATATTATTGGGGTAGATTTTATCCTTATCCACCCGGTCGACCCGGAATCCGGCCAGTTCACTTTGCTTTGTGAAGAAACAAAGCCCGTCACCGTTTTGAAGATCATGTGACTGTCTCATTCGGAAAAAATCCTTTCCCATGCCGGTGATGGTTCCCACATATTGTCCGATGGATTTCTGCGTGTCTATGGAAGCGACTTTTTCTTTTCTGCCGGAAATAAAATATTGAGTATAGCCGCGGTTGAAGGTCCTGTCGAGGGTCAGGTGAAAAGGTGAATTCGCTGACACCCGAACTGCCGCGGCAATAATCTGAATGCTTGCCGATGAATCGATCGATGACTTGCCGGAAGGCGGCGGTAACATTTTTTACATAGTCGATCCCCTTGTATCTTCCTTCGATCTTAAAGGAAGTGACCCCGGCTGCGATCAAGTCGGGAATGGCATTCATCAGGTTCAGGTCTTTGAGGGAGAGCAGGAATTTGTCATGCCTGATGACGTTGCTGTCGGCATCGGTCAGAGTGTAGCGCGATCTGCATGGCTGGGCGCAGACACCGCGATTGCCGCTGCGGCCTGTTGCGGCCTGGCTCATATAGCATTGCCCGCTGTAGGAAACGCATAAGGCGCCGTACACAAAAGATTCCAGTTCAATCGTGGTTTTGTTGCGAATGACGGCAATCTCGTCAAGAGAGAGTTCCCTTGCCAGGATGACCCGTTTGAAACCCACAGCTTCAAGGAATTGCACCTTTTCAAGGGTATTGTTGTGCATCTGGGTGCTGGCAATGAGGGGGATCGGGGGAAGATCCAGCTCAAGCAAACCCACATCCTGGAGAATCAGGCCATCGGCCCCCAACTGAAAGACCTCCCGGATAATCTCAAGAGACTCAGGGATTTCCCGGTCAGTCAGAATGGTGTTGAGCGCTACATACACCTTGGCGTAGTAGAGATGGGCGTATTGAATCAGGCGCGCGATGTCGGCAAGGCTCACGCCGGCATCGGCCCTGGCGCTGAATTTGGGCGCGCCGATATAGACGGCATCTGCTCCATGATCGATGGCGGCTATGCCGATTTCAGCGTTGCCTGCCGGTGCAAGCAGTTCCAGCGGTGTGACCATCTAACCTCTCCTTGAACCTTCGATGATCTTTCCGATGAATTCTTCCATGATTGTTTTGGCTTCATCGAGTGAGGAATAGGCGGCCCTTTGTATTCCGGGGCTACCGGCGATCATGGCGGACAGTGGTCGCCCGGATATGGTCCGATGCAGGCATAATATAGGTTTACCTAAAACGGTTGCCCATCCCAACTCATATCCTACACCCAGGGATGGCGTTGTGACTTCGGCGACCACAAGATCGCAGGCCGAGAGCCATGCCATGTCCCGGTCATGGATATATCGGTCGTTAGGCCCATCGTTGCCCGTTTCCGAGAGAGCAGGGTCCCCCACATGCTCGGTCAATACTTCCCCGAAAGAACGCAACCATGTGATCATGGCCTCATAGACCGAGGCATCGTCCCGTCCCGCCCGGATCGATCCTGCAAAATAGATTTTAAGGTTCACGTCGCCCCATCCTGTATAATCAGCCTGTACGAAATGGGGACGCCCGCTTCTCTTCCTTCGTCCATCGTCCTAGTCCAGCTGCCTTAGCTGGAAGGTCGTCCATCGTTTATTGTCTGGTCAGATGTCTGTATTTAATGCGGTGGGGCTGGTCTGCGGCAGCGCCGAGACGGGCCTTTCTGTCTGCTTCATACTCGGAATAATTTCCATCGAACCAGACCACCTTGCTGTCGCCCTCGAAGGCGAGCATATGGGTAGCGATGCGGTCGAGGAACCACCGGTCGTGGCTGATGACAACGGCGCAGCCGGCAAAATTCTCCAGTGCTTCTTCCAGGGCGCGCATGGTGTTTACGTCCAGGTCATTGGTAGGCTCATCAAGGAGAAGGACATTGGCCTCTTCCTTCAGCATGCGGGCCAGATGGACGCGGTTTCTTTCCCCTCCGGAGAGCATGGAAACCTTTTTCTGCTGATCAGCCCCGGAAAAATTGAAACGGGCCACATAGGCGCGCGAATTTACCTGCCGCTTGCCGAGCTGAATAGTATCATCTCCGCCGGAAATGACTTCCCAGATGGTCTTGTCGGGATCGAGGACATCGCGGCTCTGGTCGACATATGCCAGCTTTACGGTTTCTCCGATCCTGAAGGTGCCCGAATCAGGCTTTTCCTGACCGGTGATCATGCGGAAAAGGGTGGTCTTTCCTGCGCCGTTCGGTCCGATGACCCCTATGATTCCGCCCGGAGGGAGGGAAAAGGTCATTCCTTCCATGAGAATATTGTCGCCGTATGCCTTGCTCACGTTATCGGCCTCAATGACGACATTGCCCAGCCGGGGTCCCGGCGGGATATAGATTTCCAGCTCTTTTGAGCTTTTTTCCGTATCGCGGCTGAGGAGTTCCTCATAGGAATTGATACGCGCTTTCCCTTTTGCGTGGCGTCCTTTGGGAGACATCTGTATCCACTCAAGCTCGCGCTGCAGGGTCTTCTGCCTTTCGCTCTCGGACTTCTCTTCCTGTTGCAGACGGTTCTTCTTCTGTTCCAGCCAGGAGGAATAATTCCCTTTCCAGGGGATCCCCTGTCCTCTGTCGAGTTCCAGAATCCAGCCGGCCACATTGTCGAGGAAATAACGGTCATGGGTCACGGCAATGACAGTGCCCGGATAGCTTTGCAGGTGGTGCTCAAGCCAGGCCACGGTCTCTGCATCGAGATGGTTGGTCGGCTCATCAAGAAGCAGGATATCCGGCTTCTGCAGGAGCAGTCTGCAGAGCGCCACACGCCGTTTTTCCCCTCCGGAGAGGATATTGACCGGCGTTTCTCCCGGAGGGCAGCGCAGGGCATCCATGGCCATCTCAAGGCGTGAATCAAGGTCCCACGCATCCAGCGCATCCAGCTTCTCCTGCACTTCGCCCTGTCGTTCGATAAGCTTATTCATCTCATCGTCCGACATGGGTTCAGCGAATTTCTCATTGATCAGATTGTATTCCTTGAGGGCATCTACTATTTCCTGCACCCCCTCTTCCACAATCTCCCGCACTGTCTTTTTGTCATCCAGTTTCGGCTCCTGCTCAAGGAGCCCTACGGTGTGGCCGGGAGAAAGGACTGTCTCGCCATTGAACTCTTTATCCATTCCTGCCAGAATACGGAGAAGGGAGCTTTTCCCTGATCCGTTCAGACCAAGAACACCGATCTTTGCTCCATAAAAATAGGAGAGATAGATATCTTTCAAAACCGGTTTCTTGTCGTAATATTTGCTTACCCCGACCATGGAGTAGATAACCTTGTTCGGTTCATTGCCCATATTCAAGTCCTTTCCATTTCTATAGAGATCATAATTTATGCGATTTTGAAGTATACCATAATACGTTGAAGTCCGCACCTTGATGTGGATCGCTTGCAGTGGAATTAGGCACTCAATTGTGATATTGTATTACATTAAATAGCCAACAAAACCCGCCGTTTCGTGACCATAACATCGGTTAACCAATCCCCCCGATTGAAACGGCGGGACCTTAAAGCAGATCTAAGTCAAAAATAGCACCCAAAGGGTACCCGAGATGCCGAGGAGAAGGAAACCGGAGCGTACATTCAGTACGTGAGGATTTCTGACGAAGATACCCCTCCGGGGCACAGGTAAGGCTTAATTATATGTTTGAATTAGAATTGGTATTATCTTTTAAAGCACCTGCTGTAATACCTGCAAATTTGCCAGACTAAATGGTATAATTAAGTCAGCGAATACTTCCCATGAGAAGGAGGGTTGACTATGGATGTTTCAAAGGCGATAGCAAACAGGAAAAGTGTAAGAGCTTACGAGAACAGGCCGGTGCCCGCCGATGTTTTAAAAAAGATTATCGAAGCAGGTCAATGGGCCCCCAATGCCGGGCCTATTCAGATATCAGTAATCCAAAACGCGGGGTTGAGACAAAGGATTAACAACCGGGCAAAAGATGCCATGGTTCACTCGGAGAACGAATTTGCTCGACAACGAGCGTCCTTGCCGGGATATGAGCCGATATATGGCGCACCGGTTCTGATCCTCCTTTCCGCGCCCGCGGATGCCCCCTTGGGTATTGCCAATACAGCTCTTGCTGCAGAAAACATGTTGCTTGAGGCGACTGGATTGGGTCTTGGATCATGCTTTCTCATGTCACCCACCAGAGCCTTCAACGGGGAAAGAAATCATGATTTGGCTCAAAAAGCAGGTGTGCTGGAAGGTTATACTGTGCAGTGTGCCGTCATCGTCGGTTATGCTGCTGCTGAGAACAAGTTCAGCGCTGTTGATCGGAGTAAAAGAGGCAGTGTAAATTACGTGGACTAAGACGAAGCACCCGCATCGCAGCCGAACAAATTGTTGTGCTGCTTTTCTATCGTAATCCGCACCTGTTCATGATATGCCCAATGATTGAGTTGCGAGTGCAGCAGAGTATTGAGTGCTTCCTGTACTCTCCAGTTGATGAAAATTAAGAAAATGCAAGATTACAAATGTTAATGATTGACATATTATAGCTCACTAGAGCATTAGGCAGTGGATGGAAAAAAAAGTAACCTAAAGCATAGGGAAAAACCAATCCATTCGACTCAGGTATCTGAAGAGAGAGTAGAATGAGTATATTATAATATTTTAACAATAAATTGTTGACGGAGGTTACCCCAATCATGATTGAAGAAATAGTTCACAATCTGTACCGTACCGAAATTCCCCTGCCCGGAGTCCGCTGAAATGGTTGAACTCTTACATCGTCAAAGGGGGAGACCGGTTTCTGATTATTGACACCGGCTTTAATCGTGAAGAGTGCCTGAACGCAATGAACGCCAGCCTACAGAAGCTGGGCGTCGACCTGAATAAGACCGATTTTTTTATTACCCATCTTCATGCTGACCACATGGGACTTCTCGGCACACTTGCCGCGGAAAACTCCAAAGTCTACTTCAATGAGCAGGAAGCACGGCAGCTATATATCCCAGCATGATAGCCGGAATACTACTGGCAGAAGATTATCGATATTTATGTAGCCAATGGCTTTGCTGCCGAGGGTGCGCGAACATCCATGAAGAGTCATCCGGCTCATAAGTATGGTTTAAAACGAAAGATTGACTTTACCATTGTTAAAGAAGGCGACATGATCGATATTGGGGATTTCCACTTCCGATGCGTGGCTACCCCGGGGCATTCGCCGGGGCATACGAGTCTTTATGAAGCGAATAAGAAAATACTGGTTGCCGGCGACCATATTCTCTTTGATATTACTCCCAATATCTCCTACTGGATGGAGATGGAAGACTCCCTCGGGCAGTACTTGGCTAGTCTTGAGAAGGTCAACGCCCTTGACGTGAAACTGGTGCTGACGGGACACCGCCGCCTGGTGCATGACCTGCAGGGAAGAGTCAAGGAGTTGCAGGAGCACCACCGCGCCCGGCTGAATGAAGTACTGGTTGCCCTGGGCGATGGAGAAAAGAATGTCCTCCAAATAGCCCCCCATATCAAATGGGACATAACCGCTAAGACTTGGGAAGAGTTCCCGCCACAGCAGAAATGGTTTGCCTTCGGGGAAACCATGGCGCATGTCAGGTATCTGGAAGCCAAAGGCAAGGTGCGGCGCAAAAGCCAGAATGGCAAGATAAAATATATGTTGGCTTGATCGCAAGGATAGGCCGCAGGACAGTGGCAGGGACGTTCTTCGATATTTCAATAACGCCGCCTTCACGCATCACGAGACCAATCACTTGCAGTGGAATTCATCACCCTTTTATGATATTGTATTACAATAATAGCCAACAAAACCCGCCGTTTCATGACCATACCGGTCAGGTCATCCCCCCCCAACAGACTGAAACGGCGGGACCTTATCTTTTAAAGCACCCGCATGATACAAACCTCTTGCCGCATCTGGGGCATCTCTCCATATAGCATCCTTCATGATGGACCCCACCCGGCATTACATGACACACGGAGCATCGTTCATTTTCACCTTCGAGGTATGTCATGCGCGGGAAAGCCATGTCATCCTGGTATTCTATGGGCGAAGAGGAACAAGTTATTGTCTTCGGATCATCGCTATCTCGGCCACACCGTTTGCAGTCTGCCATAAGGTTATTAAAATAGCACCAAATCGGCTGTCAGATAAAGATAATT
>CAWAOG010000026.1:0-209776 GCA_963783625.1 uncultured delta proteobacterium
AGGCAATGATTCAGGCGAAACGATCAGGGTGATGCTGCGCGCCTGTCCGTGCACGCGCCGAATGAAGACACGCCTTTCCAGTGTGAGCACCATCGAGTGGACACTCGGCGGCGTGATGTGAAAGAACCGCTGCATGTCTGCTTCAGTCGGAGCACGGCCGTTCACGACGCTGTATTGATGGATGTAAGCCAGGAACTGGCCCTGTCGTTCGGTGTAGGTTGGTTTCATAAAGTTTTGTTTATTTACCCTTGAGTTTGAGTTTTATTTCTTTTTCAGTGTTATCGACACCTTCAATTGACCGCCGCCGGTGCCGGTTTGTCCTCACCCCAGATGCGGGCGCAGACCTTCCTAAAGAATAGCCTCAGCAAAATCTTTCGCGTTGAAGGGTATCAGATCATCTATCTTCTCGCCCACCCCTATATACCTCACCGGTATTTTCAGCATATGCGCTATCGGCAAAATAAACCCTCCCTTTGCCGTTCCGTCGAGCTTGGTAATAACAATACCTGTCAATTCAAGGGCTTCATGAAATGTTTTTGCCTGCGCGATGGCATTCTGTCCGTTTGTGGCGTCGACGACAAGGAGTATCTCGTGGGGCGCTCCGGGGAGTTCTTTGGCGACAACCCGTTTGATCTTTTTCATCTCCTCCATGAGATTGGCCTTTGTATGGAGTCTCCCGGCAGTATCGAGTATGAGGATATCGATATCGCGGGCTTTGGCGGCCTTCACCGCGTCATAAGCAACAGCAGCCGGATCGGAACCGTCGGCATGTTTTACCATGTCGACATGGAGCCTTTTCGCCCATACTTCGAGCTGCTCAATGGCGGCGGCCCTGAAGGTATCGCAGGCGCCGATGAGGATTGTCTTTCCTGATTGCTGGAAAATACTCGCCAATTTGGCGATTGTCGTTGTCTTGCCCACACCGTTGACACCAAGGGCAAGTATCACAAAAGGCTTTGTCCCGTTTGTGTTCATCGAGGATTGAATAGGCGCGAGAAGCTTTTCAATCTCTTCTTTTATGGACCGTTTTATATCATCCGACGTTTTGATCTGTCCCCGTTTCCATTTCTCTTTCAGGGAGGCAACGAGAATCTGCGCCGTCTCCAAACCGGCATCGGAAAGAATGATCGCCTCTTCTATTTCATCAAAGGCATTTTCATCAATGGGTTTGCCGGAGACAGCCCACTCGACACGGGTGATAAGCTGGTCCCGTGTTTTCGCGAGGCCTTCTTTTATCTTTTCAAATATACCCATTTTTTTCCACTTATATTCCGTTTATTCTATTCTGTAATCTTTGTCTCAGACCGCAGATCGATTCAAGGGAATACTCACACTGTGCTGCTATGATTCCGGTGTATATGGTTTCCCACATTCTTTGCAAATCCCCTTCTCATCGATAACACCGATACAGGCCCCATCGCTGCAGAGGACTCTTTCGGTAAAATCAATTGCGTCACCCTCTGCACTGAGAAGCGTTATTGTTTCGGCATCAACACATTTCTGACCACAGAGATAGCAAAAGGGACCAAGCTTCTTAATAACACCACCGCAATGGCTACAGGTAATGCTTTCAGTTTCGCTTCCACATTTTTCACAGATCATAATTCACCCTATGCCTTATTTTTTTGCTTTTACGACTTTTACAACTTTGCCGTTTTCAAATTCAATATAGACGGTATCCTTATTATCAGGCATCAATTTCCACGAGGGGATATATGTCCAGAGAATGCGGTTTTCAAGCGTCAAGCTCACGATAGTCGGTTCGCCAAGTTTTTTCCGAACATCTTCTTCATTCATAGAGATGAGAGAATTTTCCAGGACGGTGTATTGTCGGCGTTTGTTTTTTTCCTGTTATTTTTTTAAAGTATGAGCATGAAACCAGAAGAAAAAGGCACAGGAGTACAATGCAAGTTTTAGAAAGAAAAGCGGTTCCTTGACTTTTCCACATTTTTGGTGGAAAACCTGTGCAAAAGTTGTAAAAATTGGTTTTTATCCTCTTGATTTTATTGGTTATCATACGTTTTTCCCCATTCCCCCTGTAATTAATATAATGAATGATATCGTATAGTTGCAATTATATGACCCTTTTTTCATGTGCATTTTTTGTCCGAGATTACCTTATCATGGATCATCCAAATTATCAACGAGTTATCTATCACCTATTTTACCCCTTTTTTCGATGCCTTCCTGAGCCTTTCCATTATGGCTTTCCCGATGCCTGTCTCAGGTACTCTTTCCGCGTAAATAATATCGACATCGTCACGGTCCAGTTCGATAAGATCTGAAAAAAAATTGGCCGCCGCTTCTTTCAGGTCACCTGTTTTCGAGAGCACCTTCATGTATCGGGAAATGGGTGGCGTCGCGGGCTCACGAAAAGCAAGGAAAGAAGAATTGGCTGTTTTGACCTCATCGGCGTTATGAACAATTTTCAATGGCTTCATTGGCGCGTAATGGTAGGGCAATTCCCGGGCGAACGATAGACCGAATCGGTTTTTATATCATGTACTATTTCAACATGTTCCGACAGTTCCTCTTCACTGATAGCGCCGTGCCGGTGAATAAATACACCACGACTTTGAAAGGAAATAATCGTCGACTCTATACCGAAAACACTGTCTCCTCCGTCCAGGATCATGGGGATCTTTCCCTTAAGCATACGGGCGACATGGCTTACTTTTGTCGGGCTCATATAACCGAAGGGGTTGGCGCTCGGCGCGGCAATAGGTTTCCGAAAAGCCTCGATAAGCTTGAGCGCCACAGCGTGTGACGGCATGCGGATTGCGACCGTGGAAAGACCGGCAGTAACAATGTCGGGTATAATCGTTTTCTTCTGGAGGATCAACGTAAGGGGGCCCGGCCAGAAGGCATCGATGAGTTTCAATGCATCCTGCGGAACATCTTCTGTATAGTCATAAATCCATTCTTTCCGGCCTATATGGACAATGAGGGGATCAAAGTGGGGTCTGTTTTTCGCCTCGAATATTTTCGCCACAGCATAAGGATTGAGGGCATCGGCGCCAAGACCGTAGACTGTCTCTGTCGGGAAAGCGACTACGTCTCCATTGGTGAGCAGTTCAACTGCCCGCTCTATCGATGAATTTTCAAAACCATTTACGATTTCCATGGCAGCATTGTATGCAAATTTTCAATGATTATCAAGGGTTTTCGGGATAATGAACATATCTCTCAGAAAAAAAGGCGACACAATGAATATGTTTGATATTATTATTTCGGCTCTTCTTTCTTTTTTTCCTTTTCATCTTTTGGTGGGGTCATATCTATTTCAGGTGAATCACTCATCGATTTCTTGAAATTCTTGATTCCTTTTCCTATCGAGCCACCCATCTCAGAAATCCGCCCCGCTCCAAAGATGAGAATAACGATAATCATTATAATAATAAGTTCCGGCATTCCTAAACCAAACATGATTCCTCCTCTTGTAACCCGGTTTCAAATGGTGGTCCTTTTCGTAACCTAAAACCCATCACCCATAACCTAATTACTCGTATTGTATATTACCTATTTATTATAATCAATATTGAAGACAATGTATAGAACATCTCTTCGGCACAAACGATTGGCGAAGAGTTTCACATTTCGCTGGAAAAATGAACGCTTTTCTGCTAATATTCATCACAATGGTCCCATCGTCTAGTGGCCTAGGACGCTGGCCTCTCACGCCGGTAACACGAGTTCGAACCTCGTTGGGACTATTTTATTAAACTCGACACGTTATTGTAACAAAAACAGGGTTTTATCAAGAGATTGGAGAGGTACTCCCAACACCATTCCCAACGCTCAAGGGAAAACAAACAAGAAAAGCCAGGATTTGTAATAATGGTATCTTTACAATTTGTAAATTATAATCAATTTCATAAAACTCCCTAAGATCCCCCTATGTTTTTTATCCATAGAAACTCCTCAGCAAAACAGGGCTCGCAGAATCGATGACTAGCAGACGTCTGTATGGCTTGACCCTCTCATACCCAAGTCTATTTCCCAAAAATTCTTTGGTATTTCTTGAAATTATCAATGTTTCAAGGTCTTCTTTCTGCAGACCATACTTGTTTCCATAGATGAACTCTATATCTTTTTGATAATTAATTCTTTGAAGAAGTCCTTACCACCTGGTATGTTATTTTGGGAATCGATATGGGCAGAATAATACGATCCGTATATTCAGTAGGAAATAAAAGTCTGTCTGGAAAGCGGAAAGAAAGGACGGGTAAAGAAAATTCTCGTAATTGATCGAGGTGGAATCACAAGTAACAATTATAAATGCTCGAAAAATTGTAATGCCCCCGCAAACCTCCTAAAAGTGGCCATTTTCGCTAAGCTTATGCACTTTTATGATTATACCCCCTCAAAAATGCCCTATAATCGCTTTTCCCGCCCCGGACACCCCGGCCTGTTGCGATCAGAAAATAAAAACTCAGGAACCGAAGACAATCCCTTCATCAGATTGATGGTTTTTGTCAAATATCAGAGTAATTGGGTTCATTAGAGACACATTTGGAGAAACAGCAAAAATCACTTCTAAAAAGGTTTTTGTCTTGACATTCTTGTAGCACTTCTATACTTAAAATTGAACTATATGAGTATATAAGATATTGCCATGGGGTGAAACATATATGACAAAGAATCGTAGCCGGGAAAATAAGCACGGAGGGCCAATGCAGGATTTCAGACTTGATCCCAAAAGCCCCCTCCCTCTTTACTATCAACTCAAGGTGTGTATCAGAGAGGAAATTGCCAAAGGGACATGGAAGGAAGAAGAAATGATCCCTTCGGAGAACGAGATTTCCACAACCTGTGGTATTTCGGTCGGATCGGTAAGGAAGACCCTCGATGGACTGGTCCAGGATGGCATACTCTTCCGTAAACATGGCAAGGGCACCTTTGTGGCACAACCCGATTTTCGATTTTCTTATGTGCGGTATTTCCATTCCTCCAACAGTGATCCAAGGCATGACTCTCTTCCAGTTTCAGAAGTGCTGAGTATAAAAACAGAATCACCCCAGCATGATGCAAAAAAGATTTTGAAGATAGCCGGAAAAGATCGCGTGATCCTTATTAAACGGCTACGACGAATACAGGGTGTGCCCGCGTTGTTAGAAAACATCTTTCTCCCAAAGAAATACTTTCCTGACATCGATCAGTCTGATTTCGCCGAAGATCCCTTATATCCCATTTATGCGAAGAAATACCAGGTACCTGTTACTGGGGCAGACGACTATTACGAACCAAAAATAGCGAGCGTCGAGGAAGCCGAGGTTCTAATGATACGACCGGGTGATCCTGTGATTTTTATTGAGAGGATTTCTTACACCCATGGCGACAAACCTGTGGAATACAGAAAATGCACCGGCCGTGGTGATCACTTCCGATATCATGTAGGTCTTGGAAGGAGAGGAGAGAAGGCTAGATAGGATTGAGCATCATGCAGTACCGAAAGGGAGGACCTTTGACGGACAACAGAGGCCTTTTAAACCACGTTGGCAGTCTTCTCGCAATTCAGCGGTCATTATGGCTTCTTTTCCCACACATTCCTCGCCTTCAATTGTCGAGGGTCGACTCCATGCTGTTCGAATTAGCCCATTGGACTGTTCAGGTCGTGGAGGTGGAGGTCAGAGCTACAAGAACTTTCTTAACCTCTCAGGGGTTATAGGCAATTGAGTCATCCTGACACCACAGGCATTGTTCACAGCATTTGACAATCGCTGCCGCTGTCGGGACAAGGCAAAGTTCTGCCATACCCGATGCGCCAAAGGGTCCGTTTTCCCTCGGAATCTGTAGGTAGATAATCTCAACCTCGGGCATATCTTTGGCTCTTGGAATTCTGTATTTGGCAAAATCGTTGGTCTGGTTGTAAATATATTCCTCGGACAAAGCATACCCAAGACCTTGCGCAATGCCACCCCATACCTGGCCGTCCGTGTTAATCTTATTGATCACGGTGCCAATGTCGTACACTGCTGTAATCTTCAACACGGCAACTTTCCCGTTAACGGTATCCACCGCAACTTCGGCCATTTGAACACCAAAGGAATAGGTTTCCCAAGGCACCCCGTGTCCATCCATCGGGTCAAGCTTCGTCGTTTTGGTAGTATAAACAAGCTTAGAAATCGTCTCAATACCCTTGGCCTTCATCTCGGCGTAAGTCCTGCAGCCGTTTTCATCCATCACCTTCCTGAGCTGCCCCGCAACATCATGCACGGCACGTCCCGATACATAGGTCTGACGGCTTCCTGAGGATTTATTTCCGTTAGGCACTTTGTTGGTGTCCGTACTACTTACAAGAACATTTTCCAAGGGGTACTTGAATGCTTCGGCTGCCACCTGTGCAAACATCGTATCAGACCCCTGTCCTATATCCGCTGCTCCGATCGAAATCCGGAGCCGGTCATCGGGCAGAATCTCGGCCCATGCCTCTGAGTGGTCTGGAGCCCTACTACCTGGCCCAAAGATCACGGACCCCAGGCCAACACCCCTTTTCAGGGTTTCTGTGGTAGTGCTTGTGGCCACATTGACGGCCGTATCATAACGGGGCTTTATCGTTGCGAGACACTCCTGAAAACCAAAGTTGTCGTTGAGCGTCTGACCGCAAATGTTCGTATCTCCGGCAATAAACCCATTTTTCACCCTAATTTCCAAGGGATCCATGCCAATCCGGGAAGCTGCTTCGTCAAGTGACGATTCTATAGCCATTATTGTCTGCGGTGCACCGAAGCCCCTCATGGCCCCCTTGATAGCGGTGTTTGTGTAAACAGCCTTCCCTATCAAGCGGGCGTTTCTTATTCGGTAAGGCCCACTCGCATGGACAAGCCCACGCGTAACCACACTACTTGAAAACGATTTATAAGCTCCGCCATCGGCAATAAGATAAAGATCGTAGGCTGTTATGATTCCATCCTTCTTGACACCCAGTTTTGCCTTCATGTGAAAGGGGTGCCGCTTGGTTGTGACGGCAAAGGTCTCTTCCCTCGAATAGACCAGCTTCACCGGCCTCTGGAGTACCAGGGCAGCTACACCGAGCAATCCGCCCACTGAGACGTCAAGCTTACCGCCAAAGGCACCCCCTGTTGGTGTTTGTATTACGCGAACATTTTCCTGGTTTATTCCTACCGCTTCAGCGATCGTCATTTTGTGGTCATAGATGTTCTGACTCCCTGTCATAACCACTAATTGGCCGTTCTCATGAATATAAGCGATACCAGCATCGTTTTCCAGATATGCGTGATCGACACACTGCGTAACGATTTCTTGCTCTATCACTACATCAGCTTCTTTGAAACCTTTATCCGCATCTCCATACAAAATGGGCTGTTTGAAAAAGATGTTCGACTTCCCGTCGTGTACCTGCGGTCCTCCATCTTTCATAGCATCTTCAACGGAAAGTATCGAGACAAGCTCTTTGTAAGTTACCTTGACCCTCTCAACGGCATCCGATGCAGCCCCTCCGAAGTGGCAACTACGGCTGCGACCGGGTCACCGATCATGCGCACTTTCCCTGTACAAAGGATCGGCTGATCGTCTCCGGCCATCTTTAGAATATTCGTTCCTTGCACGTCCTCCGCGGTAAGCACTGCCAGTACTCCCGAGATTTTCAACGCCTCCGACTTGTCGATGTTTACGATTTCTGCGTGGTAATGGGGGCTTCGTACAACCTTTATATAGGCGCAGTTGTCCACTGGTATATCAGCGGCAAAAAGTGTTGTACCCGTTGCTTTCGCCAATGCGTCGCGTCTGGGAATTTCCAGGCCTACTAAGGTTGCACTGTTGAGTCTCGGTTCAGAGATAATAATCTCCCCTCGCATGATTGAGGCGGCCGACTCTATGGCCTGGACTATCTTTTCATATCCGGTGCAACGGCACAGATGAGGCTGAATAGCCGATTTGATCTCATCCCTTGATGGCTTTGAATTCTTATCGAGAAGCCATTTTGCCCTTACGATCATCCCGGGTGTGCAGAATCCGCACTGGATAGCCCCATTGGCCGCAAAGGCGCGCTGGATAGGATGGGGATTCTCCAATGTTCCTATACCCTCGATTGTAAGAATTCGTTTCTCAGCTGCCCTCTCGACAGGGTATTTGCACGAGAGAATCACATTCCCACCCACAATCACCGCACAGGTGCCACAGTGGCCGGCCGAGCATCCTTCCTTTGTTCCTGTCAGCCGAAGGTCTTCACGCAAAACCTTGAGCAAGGTTTTTTTTGGATCCACGATGATCTTTCTCGGCATTCCATTGACATTCAAATTTATCTCTTTCATTGTCTCCACCATCTAATAATACTACAGTAATCACTCTGTCAGAAACCGCCGAGCATACCGGCCACAGAAATCCTGTTCACAATGCGGCTCCACTTGTTGGCACACATATCAGCCCATGCTTCCTTAATGCAGTGGAAAGTGGAGTTCAGACAGAGTTTCACCTCATTATCCCAATCTTCAGTGTTTGTCTTAGCAATCGTCACCATGCGGCGCATCTGGGCTGCATTATTCACAAGAATATTCACAGGTCCCAGTTTCAGCCTTTATCGCCTGGAAAGCCTGTCTGCACATCTGCATAATCCCTTCCGTTCATTCTGAAGGCCATAGACTTGCGGCCCATTGCTTTTATCTCTTCGGCTACAGCTCTTACCCCATCCATGTTGTTGAAGCCTGTCACACCACATCCGCCCCTTCTTTTGCCAATGGCCGGCAGCGGCCTTTCCGATCCCGCGGGGCATCGTAGCGCCTGTTACCAATGCAAGTTTTCCTTCTAACGACATAATAACCTCCTTTCAATATAGTTACAACATGAGTGTTCAAGAAGACTATCAGCCGTTTCTTAACCGTAACGGTATTTCCTCTGAGACCTCAATACATTTGCCCCTTTACTCCGCCGCGGGCGTAATAAATTTCAATATGTAAGTAAAAGTGAGAATGATATCGGCATTCTTTTTGATGGCATTATTGCCCTCTGCCAGTGATTTCAATCTCTCTGCGCTCTTTTCAATATTTGCTATCTCTTTTCTGATTTCATCCATTAGTGTCCACCTCTCATATCTTTAAATCGTTTCGCTTTAAGGTCGTACGCGGCAAGGTACCGGCAGGCTCTACCTTTACTTTACAGGACAGATTCGTCTTGATCTTGTGTCTTTCACTGAGTCTGTTGGCAACAGCTTCGGCCTCTTCCTTTGCCACTTTCGGGTCTACCTCAATTCTCGCAAGTATATTGTCCATGATGCCTTCGCGGGTCACCACGAGCTCATACTCTATAATCTCCGGGAATTCCGCCCTCACGAATTGTTCCACGGTCTTCGGAGAGAAGAGGACGCCGCGGATTTTCGTTATGTCGTCAACCCTGCCGACAATCTCCATCATCTTCTGTGAGGTTCTGCCGCAGTCGCATGTGGAAGGACCTTTGATAGCCACGTCATTGGTATTGAATCTGATCACAGGGAAGGACTTTCTGCCGAGAGGAGTGACGACCAGCACGCCTTGCTCGCCCTCAGCCACTTCTTTGGACAGCGTCTCGCGGTCGAGCAGTTCAACGAGGAAGAAGCGGTTCTATGATGTGAAGACCCTGCTGGGCCTCGCACATGCCGGCAAAACCGCAGGTTTCCGTGCTGCCGATATGGTCGAACATCTTGCAATCGTAGGTCTCTTCGATCCTCTTGCGTGTTGCCTCCGGCAGCGGCTCTCCGGCGCCAAGTATCCGTTCGATCCCGAAAGATTTCGGGTCAATACCCATTGCTCCTGGCTTCCTGGGCGATATTGAGGTAGTACGTCGGGGTGCCTGCCATGGCATTCGCTTTCATCTCGATGATCTTATTAACTCTTCCCTTTGTATCAAGGGCTCCGCCCGGTATTACTTCACACCCCAGTTTCTCCGCAGCGTAGTGCGCTTCCCAGAAGGCCACATATACATTATAGCCGAAGGGAAGAAAAAGCCTGTGCCGCGGCCTGAATCCTGCCATCCAGAGTATATGGCACCATGCTTCAATCCTCCACTGCCAGCTCTCGTAGGACTCCGGGACATAGACCGGTCTTCCGGTGGTCCCGCTCGTCTGTCTGAAGGTGGAGACTTCCTCGATCGGAACACCGAGGAGACCGCCATACGGAAAAGGCTCCACATTTTCCTGCCACTTTCTCAGCTCTTCTTTGTAGGTGAAAGGGACCTTTTTGATATCGTCGAAGGTCTTGATGTCGCCGACCTCTATGCCCTTCAGCTTTTCCTTGTACAGGTTGGAATGGGATTTGCCATAGGAAACCAGGTCTTGAAAATACTTAAATTCAATCTTGTTCAGCTTCTCCCGTGGCATTGTTTCCGTGTAGCATTCCAGTATTCCATAGATTTTAACTCCTTTTATTTATATCGTTAAACAATGCTCTCAATGTGCTCTTGTAACTCATATTACATTGCGGCTATCAGATGATTAGTAAATCTCTTTATAAAGACCATATTCTTTTGTAAACTCAAACATCGCTTTATGTTTCTCGGTTTTCTCAATCCACGTTCCTGTTTGTTACCGTGCAGCCGGGGATATCCCAAGACCCTGGACTTCCAAAACTGCGGACAACCGGTCAACGATCGAATCGGCGAAAATTTGATCGTCTATCGAACAGTCCATCTCGATTAGTTCCAGCCTTCCCTCGGTTGAACCATTCAAGTGTCTCTTCAAGCTCTTGACAAAGGCGCCATCTGCCTCCGGATCATTAAGGGGACCACCATCGACACCAAGCGAGGAGAAACCTTTTAACGGTATGAAAAACGCGACAGGGCTTGCCGCGTGGTTCAGTTTCTCGGCCAAAACCCGACCAAAAAGCTCCATTTCCCGTTTGGTTGTCCGGGCTTGAACGCGCAGCTCATCCTGGATGTACAGTTTGCGTTTTGCGAGGCCTTTTTTCTTCCAAAGAGGATCCTTATGACGTCTCTCGTAAGGTCCACAACTGAGCATGTCGAACCCACAGGGCGTCAGTATTACCGGGATACCTTGCGTAAGCTCTCTGTCAAGTCTTTCGAGGCCCGCAGCACGATTTCCCCCAAGAATGGCCTCTGACAGACCTGCAGGAACAAGATCTATGACCGCATCGAACACACCGTCTACTATCATTTCTTCCATGATCTGATCGCCAACACCCTGAGCGTGAAAGGGAATCGTCTCAAAACCCCTGGAAGCGCAAAGGTTCCGGACTCTCTGGGCACAGGTTTCTGAGAACTGATATTCCGTTACTGCGACACGCTTGCCCACTTCTTCCTCAGCGACCTTCACCATACCGGAGACACCTGCGATCATCGCGGCAAAGCGGCGCATTTGGTCCTTGACGAACGCGTTGAGCCCATTGATGTCTACACACGCATGGAATATGGCAATATCTTTGAACGCAAAATACCGTGCAGCGTATGCGGGAATGGCGGCTGAACTGGAGAGAATGAGCTTGGGGAGGCCAAAAGGCAGGGACCCCATTACGGAGGAAACGAACAACGTGTTGCTTGCCCCTCCGAAACCCGCAATCGCGTCGATTGAACCTGTTTCAAAGAGCTTCCGGGCAATCTTTACAGAGCCTTTTATCATAGGCGTAATGATCTCAGAGGTACCCTTGTGGGAGGATATCTGCTCAAAGGAGGCTCCCCCCTCACTCGCCACGTCTGCGCAGGTATAATCAGCCCCGGCCTGATCGTGCTTTCGCATAGAAATATCCGTTAGAATAACCTTGCACCCCAGTCCCTCTATTAATGTTCTGAGATAGACTGCTTCTTTTCCTCGTGTATCAAGTGACGCCAGCAACAAAACGGTCGGCATATTTTGTTATCTCCTTTTTTCCTGGTGATTCCTTTGTTGTTTACCCCAACTTCGTCACCAGCATTGCCCCTCTGACAGTTATTCAAGGGGCAGCATATCAGATCACTCGGTCGCCCAGCAGAACCGGGGATTTACCCAAATGCTGATTATTCCGGTAGCTTAATGGATATCTGTTAGGCATTTGGATACCGACTCTTAACTAGGCCATTGTCTATTTTTTAGTATTCTCCCGTCTTAAGAAATCTGGCGTAATGTTCAATGCCTTGCCTTAATGTCATGGCGGAGAAGCCAAGTTCCTTTTTTATTCTTTCCATAGTTTGAGGGCGGTATTCCAGATTATCTGCTTTCTCGTTTGACGGAGGCCCCAGTTTGATCTTTGCACCCGGTATCACTTCTTTGACAGTATCCGCAATTTCCTGCATCGTGGGATTTTCAAACGCTAAATTATAGATATGATGCTCAAGCGGTTTCTTGGCCAATAAAAGTGTGCAGGCCCCTTCGGCACTGGATTTGGCACTCACGGCATGAGTCCGACGGTTGGCAGCACGCATTGAAAGGTCAACCTCTTCCCCTTCAAGGGCGCCCTCCATCATACGGTTTATTGCGGAATGACAGCCTACCCCGTAATTCGAGCCAAGTCTTATCGTGATATACTCAAGGCCATATCCTTTGGAATACATGAATCCCATCATGTCTGCTGCCCGTTTGCAATTGCCGTCCGGAGAGTATGCGACCGGTGGTAAGAAAGCATCTTCATCAAATACCTCCGGCTGGTGGGGCAAGCCCCTATAGTTATCGCATGAGGATACAAAGACCATCCTCTTTAAGCCCATAAGCCGTGTAGCATCCAAACAGTTCACCGTCCCAATAACCTCTGTTTCAAAACGCTCCCGTATATGCCATCCTTTGCGGATTCAGAACGGCCCCTGGATGCAAATCATACCATCCGTGGGTTTCGGACGCTGCATGGACGATAGCATCAACCTTATAGCTCTTTACTAAGTCCAGGATTAAGGATAAATCCAGAATGCTGCCTAATTCTTGCTTGATTTGCTTCCCCCAAAACGGAACTAAAAATGGCGGTGGATTCATTGAATGACGCTGAACCAGCAAAACTTCTTCGCCTCTCTCTGCCAGACACCGGGCGATATTTTTCCCAAAAAATCCACTTCCACCGGCAATTAATATCATCTCTTTCTCCTTTCATAAATTTCTTATTCAGTAAGTTGAATAAATCTTATTGCTTCCTCATCTCATCGAATAGTTCCATTACCTTTTCCAGGTATTTCTGATCGTTAAAGTCGACATCCAGTTCAACATATCTGATCTTCGGATCAAGGTTCTTCTTAACGTTACTCGTGAATGCTGCCATTCCTTTCTGCAATACCGACGCTCTTTCCGGACTACCAAAGGGAGTTCCCGGTGCCCAACCTATGCCTTGTAATGGATTGACCATGATTGTCGGTCCTTTGCACATATTCAGTTTCTTGGCCATATAGGCGCCAACTTCACCCATCTCCTTCGCGTTTGTACTGATGCTCATATGGAGAGCATTGTGCCAGCTTATTCTACGGTTCTTATATCTTGCCGGTAGTGGTCGATCATTGCCCCACATGAATACCTCAATGGTTCCCGGAGACACTATCTGGGGAATTTTCATCTGACCTGCCGCCTCCAGCCGTGCCTCTCCTGAGGAATAGACACCTTTATTCAGAAAATTAATTAATTCGCCGCCTACCGAAAGATCTAAACTAAAATCGATAAGCCCATCATATATGGCTCTTTCAAACATTCGCCCCTGCATCCCCAATGCATGAAATACAGCTACTTCATACCCTCTCTTCTCCAGTTCTGGTTTCAAATAACCTACATATCTTTGTACCGAGCTACCTACCGAGCTTATACCGACTATCTTCTTCTTTGCTTTCGGTTTTTTCGCGTATTCTTTCGCCGCTGCGGCAATGGTCACGGCTGCTGTTCCCAGCGATTGTTTCGATAGGCTGTTCAATCCCCATAATCCCGCTGTCCACGGCATCATTATCAGGTCTACACCGCCTACCGTCTCCGGGATGATTACCGGCGAGTAAGCAATTGTTGTAAGCATCAACTTGGGTATCCCCAACGGCACCGTCTTCATCATCAGCAAAGATACTGCGGTACCCTGCGACCCTCCAACCGCTATCACTCCTCCCAATTGACCTTTGGCGTTCATCTCTCTAATTATGTTCGCCGTCCCGTCTCCCATCTTTTCCAATCCGGCACGTCTGTTCTTCATATCAAGGATTCCCTGGATGGTCGTACCGGCAGCCTGGGCTACTTGGTGTCGATTATACGTGCATTTGAACGGTCCATCTGCAGCTACACCAATATCGATAGTGCAGGTCGGCATTCCGGCTTCTTCTATCTTGTTTTTCAGGTATTCTATCTGGTCGCCTTTGGTATCCATTGTAGCGACCACTACCACGTACTTGGGCATGTTCTCCCTCCTGCGACATGTTTGACTTTCATTAGCGCAACCTCTTACTCCTTATACGTCACTCTCCATCAGGAGAGACATCTTTTGTGTCAGTAAACACTTTGTCCCTATATCACAGTAATGCCTACAGGCCGCCGGCTTGTCACCTCAGGCTCGCCTTCTGTAATAAGAGAGTATTCCCCATAATGATTCCCCTGTGCCCTTTCTCTCCCGGGGCGGGACTGATACAAGGATGATTCACATAAGCCATTCCTGGTTTTATCTCTGTGTAATTCAATTTGTAGTGGTTCTCAACCATTTCACCAGCTTGCAGAGTCCAAACCTTACCTGTTATCCCATGAGATGCGGCAATCTTAGCTGCCTCTCTCTCTATATCAAGCACGGTTTTACCCGGTCTGAGCTCTCCTCGGACAAATTCATACATCTCTTTATGGAGTTTTAACGTTTTTCTTAACGAATCAGGCATGTCCTTCTCGGCAGTACCAACAGAGATAGGATAGCAAGCTTGAGCCTCAAGCCCATTAAACATAGGGTTTATTTCATTAAAAATGAGGTCTCCCTTCATTACCTTTCTGCTCGGGTCGCGTGAAAGATATGATGAATTTATCCATTCTTCCCAAGACGCTACCCGTACAAGGACAAAGTCGACACGTTGAGCACCAGCCTTGAGCATGCCAACCCTGCAGGCCATTTGGATGCTGCCCACAGTAGCTCCGGGACGGGATGCTTCCTCTATCATCGCCTCAGCACCTTTATCGGCAGCCAGGGCAGCTTTGCGAATGTATTCCTGCTCTTCCGGGCTCTTTATTCTTCTTATCTCTAAGAGAACATCACCAGCAGGAACGAACGTAGCCTGGGGCAATTCTCTTAACATTTCAATATAAACTTCGGCTGGCATAACCCGCATATCGGCAATACCAATCGTACCCTTCTCTAAACCTCTCTCTTTTATTATCTGCACTATGCCCCAGGCATAGTCTTTAATTCTCTGCCCCTCCCCCTTACCCTTCTTAAAAATAGGGTCAAGCACGGTGGGAATAGTAAGATTCGGGCCAACCCATATTTTGCCGGTACCAGTTGGAACACCCTGAAGTTGAACCGGCTCTCCCTCCATCGGAAACACTGCATAGGCGTAATCACCATGACCCGCTGTACCCTCACCCATGACATATAATTGGTTTGTGGCATATGCCCAGTTCTTTGCTGAGCAGCCCACTACTACCAGGCAGTCTATGTTGCGGAGCTGCAACATTTCTCTTATCTTCCGATGTCGCCTGTCCCACTCTGCACGTGTGAACCCGTTGATACACTCAGCTGCTTCCATCGGTTGACATTATGTTTCTCCTCTTCTCATATGGTGTCTCTTTAAAACATTTAAGGCGAATGCCGGCCGATATTTTTTGCGCTCTTCGTAGTTTCATGTGACCCATTATTTCCACTATCCGAATCAGAACTCTATCGATCATATCTGGAAGCATCTGCCTCCTGAATCCTCACTCCGAAGAGTGAAGGCGTCCTTTTTGATCTTCCAATGGAGGGGCCTCGGAGCCTTCAGCTTTTTTCGGCCCCTCCATCGGAAGTACTATCCGGCATTCGTTGACGCTTTGCGCCTATCAATACTCGTAGGCGGTGGGTATCTTTTGTTGCTTCTCCATTTTGATCCAATAGGGGATGCGCTCCTGTGCAAATTGGACTATGTCGTTAGCCTCTTTCTGAGTCAAGCCTTTGGTTACAAGATACTTCTTATAGTCCTCTATCACCGGTTGCACTGCCTTTATCCATCTGTTGGATTCGGCGTCGGTCAAATAGCTGAGCGTGCCGCCTTTGCTCTTAAAGAACTCCCTTCCATCAATGTCTTGCTGGTTCCACATCGGAAGTTGCTTATTAAAATACTCAGTAGAGAGGTCCTCAAAGATCTTCTTAATATCGGCGGGCAAACTATCAAACTTCTCTTTGTTCATTACGAGAGCAAACGTGCCTGCAACTGATATCTTGTAGGAGGCCGTAGCATATCTGATGATATCTGCATATTTGTAGCCTTTTGAAGTTTCCATAGGGGTGTACATCCCATCTATTATTCCTTTCCGCATCGCCTCATAAGTGTCGGAGGATGGTAAAGGTATTGCCGCGGCACCCAGGGCTTTCACCACTTCATTGGTACGGCCTATTCCTCTGATCCTTAAGTTTTTGATGTCTTCCAGGGTTTTGATAGGCTTATTGACACTCGTGAAGATCGACGGGGGGCAACTCCATAGCCATATCACGTGTACCTTGTCATACTCCTTCATCTTGAACTTCTTCCAGACATCGTCAATCACGTGGCTCGCCACCCACGCGCTCGGAAAACCAAGAGGTACTTCAAGAATCTCTGATACCGGAAAACGACCCGGATTCATCCCGGTTGCAATCAAAGCTAAATCAGAAAGACCCTGGACCGCACCATCAAAGGCCCTATCCGGCGGGACAAGGGTGCCACCGGCATAATTCGTCATCTCTACCCTGCCCTTTGTACGCTCCTTCAGGTCCTTGGCGAACTGGTCCATGAGGGCAACCTGAAAATGCACAGACGGAAAAAATATGCTGCATTTGAGCTTTATCACCTCTTGTGCCCGGCTGGTTGAACTTAAAGCGAAGAAAAGGATTGCAACTAATACTGCGCAGAAAACTTTGTTCTTCATGATGCGAACCTCCCTTAATTGTATTTTGCGTAAAGCCGGCGTCTCCGTTTCACGCATTCATGCCGGTAAAAATAATCCATCTGTCATATACGTTGTTTCGCCTTCTCCAAAATACCTCTATTTAAAAAAGAGTGATGGAAGCCAGAGGGCAATCTGGGGAAACAAGAGTATCAAAACGAGCATACCAACAAGAGCAATGAGGAACGGATACGACCCCTTGTAGATGGTAGAAAGGGGCACACCCGTGATATTCTTTGTTATAAAGACATTGATGGCGACCGGTGGTATAACAGAGCCAATCATAAATTGGACACCAACCAGTACCCCGAACCAGATAGGATCGAACCCAAGCTTGACAATGGCCGGGAATAAGACGGGCGTGGCAAGGATCACAAAGGCGAGGTCATCGATAAAGGAACCGCCTATCTCATAGAACACAAGGATCAGTATTATAATCAGGTAACGGTTAAAGGGCAGGGCGACGAGCCACTCCGCCACGACAGTAGGAATATTGGCGGCGGTCAGGAAGCGTCCGAGCATGAACGAGCCCGCGATCAGCACGGTAATCATGCCTACGGTACGCAGTGTTTCCGTCATGCAAACGATGTACTTCTTCAGGGTAATCTCCTTTTTGAAAATGCACATAAGAAGAACGCAAATGGTGCCTATCCCTCCTCCTTCTGTTGGCGTGAAATACCCTTTGGTGATTCCTCCTACGACCACAATGAATATCGCCAGGGCCCAGCCGAGTTCCGGCAGACTAGTCAAGCGCTGCCTCCATGTGACCAGCTCGGTGTTCAATGGTGCGACCTTTGGATTGATCCTGCTCCACCCGTAGATGACACCCATAAACATTAGCGCTCCGAGCAGCGAAGGGACTACACCGGCCATAAAGAGCTTGCCGATGGACTGTTCCGTGATGATGCCAAAGATGATGAGCAAAATGCTTGGCGGCATGATGACGCCAAGGGTGCCTGCACATGCTACAAGGCCTGTGGAAAGCCTTTTGTCATATCCGAGCCGATCCATCTCCGGGACGGCTACGCTGGCGAATGTTGCCGTCGTCGCCGAGCCCGACCCGCACACGGCCTTAAAAGCCATTGCCGCCACTACAGTGCCCATAGCAAGGCCACCGGGTACACGTCCCGCCCATTTATCGGCTACACCGTAAAGTCTCCCGGCTATTCCACCATGATACCCAATCTGGCCCATGAGCATAAAGAGCGGGAAAACGACAAAGCTGTAATTTGCGATAGCGCCGTAGAGTTCATTGCCCGCCATAATCATGCCTGCATGGGGAGAACTGAGACAGGCAAACCCTATGCACCCGACCAGCATCATTGAGAATCCCATTTCCAGCCCCAACGCAAACAGCGGAAACAATGCGATGAGGCCGATTATGCCTATTGTCACCTCATTCATGTGCGCCCTCCTCTTTCTTCCATATCTTCGTAATGTTACCAATGAACATAAGGCACTGGGCGAAACAGGCGACGCCAATTATGTAGGCGCATGGATAAATAGGTATATGTACTGTGGGGGTGGCTTCTCCCGAGGTATAGTACTCAGCCCCGATCTTAAACAGGTAGACGCCCAAAACCGCAAATATTATCAAGCCGACTACCCTTGTGACGCTGTTCAGGATATCCCTGCCATGGCCGTGCAGCCTGTCCACCAGAAATTCCATCCTGATGTGGTTTTCGCTGAGCGTCGCGAATGGCATACTGAGTCCAATGATCAATGCACCTGACCACTGAATAACTTCGTATGAAGCAATCAAGGGATGACCGAGGAGCGCGCCCGATGACGTCTACCCCGATGAGAACCATGACACAAGTGAGAGTGATTCCCGAAACGATGCACATTATCCCACTCACTTTTTCCATAACACCCGATAATGTTGCCTTGTGTTTTCCTTCTCCTTCCATAACCACCTCCTTGGTTGATTCAAGCAACGCACAGTCGGAATCTTGGCCGGCCTGTTAGTTTGACATAATTTTGAATCATTTCATCTACCTCCATCACTTGCAGCACGCATTCGTGGTTGTGATACCAGATAACGCCACAATTTCATGCTTGCCGTTGCTTTCATGGATAGTCACATTACACGTTCATATTTCGCTTTCTCTCCTGCCGAGGACAGCATGGTATCGGAAGTGATCACCACGGCCCATGCATTTCCTGTATTCCACAGGTTTGTCGCTATGACTGTGGGTAATTCTCTCAATACATACCACGGGATCACCCCGTCTGATCTTCAGGGCCTTGGCTTCCTCGGCAGTTGCCACTTTTGCTTCGAAATAGTCGTCCGTTCCAATGACAGGCACTTGATACTTCTTGGCGTAAATCGGATACAATGGATCTTCAGCAAAATCGGAGTTGTCGAGATTAGGAAAGTATTTCTTTGGGAGAAAAAGGTTTTCCAACAATACGGGCACACCTTGTATTCGCCGTAAGCGCTTAATAAAAATCACCTGATCGGTTCCACCCAGTTTCAAGATGCGTTTTACGTCGTGCTGGGGAAAATCCGTTGTTACATTCAATACTTCGGACACTGGAAGCAGGTCATGCTTTGAATCACTGTTAGAGAGATGAATAAAACGCACATAAGAAAATCGAAAATCGGGTTGTGCCACAAAGGTGCCCTTTCCCTGTTTTCGAAAGAGTGTGCCATCCTGAACCAGACCATCGATCGTCTTCCGTACCGATCCAACCGAAACTCCGCAGGCTGCAGAAATTTCGTTTTCCGAAGGGATCATTTCTTCTTCTTTCCAGGTCCCTTTGGTGATCTCCCCCCTGATAAGCATTCGGAGCTGATGGTAAAGAGGAAGGGGGCTCTTCGGATCGAGGTCAAAATGCTGCATCGGCGATGCTTGTTCATTTTTCCATTTACCATTGTTTGCCATGTGCCCTTCACCTCATATTTAAGCATCTATGGTTATATACTTCTATATATGAGTATAGAAGTTATAATGAGATGTCAAGAAAAATATGTTTCTCCAGGACAAGCTTCATAGAACGTTTCTGGGGAGGTAATGCGAGAAACATACACAGAAATAAGCCCGATTAGCTTTTTTGAAATCAAGGATTATATGGATCTATGGCATAGTAGGTTTTTTTCAGACTGTGTGGGGCTTGATCTTGAACAGAAACACCTCAGAATGTTTTGATCACAACACAGGAAAGCGGGATTACTACAGAATAGGCTTTCGTGACTAAAACCGCGAAATGTTAGTTGGCCGCTTGCGCCAATAGGAGATATTTTTCAGAAACAAGGCGCCCACCAAATACCTATACAAAAGGTATCTTTCCTATAGTAATTGGTGTTTACCGAGATAAGGGAGAAGGGCAAAAATGCTCCAACCGGCGAACCAAATCGCTATAGGAAATAATTTTGGCCTCGCGAGAGCCTCCGAGAGCAACAAAGATGATAGCCTGGAGTTCTGGCATAGAGTTTACTTCACCCATGCGGTCACGACATCACAAGTCTCCCGAAAGGCGCTGGTCCAGGATATCTCTCTGTTTCGCTGCGAAGAAAAGGAGAGGTATCCGTGGACTCTATGGACTCTCGGACTCTCTATTGTGAGGATAACCTATGGGGCACTAGGTAAATCTTTATTATATGCGTGAATTAGAATTGGATTACAGGTTTAGGACTCTGGGTTTTCGGAAAAAATCTACATTCAGAAAATTCTTCATGGCCAGAATGGCTTTACCCCGATGGCTCAAGGCGTTTTTCTCAGTAATACTCAATTCCGCGATATATTTTTTCAAATGAGGCACATAAAAAACAGGATCATATCCGAATCCACCTGTTCCGTGCCTTTCAAAACCGATATAACCCTTAAGGTCTCCATAAAAAACATAGCACCTGTCCTGCTCAGGCATATACAAAACAACGTAGGATTTAAAAACCGCTCTCCTTTGTTCAAAGGGGACACCCTGCAACTCACCCAGGAGCTTCGTGAGTCTATCATTGTCGTCCTTTCCATACCGGGAGGAATAGACCCCTGGTCTTCCCTGAAGGGCCTCTACTTCAAGACCCGAATCGTCTGAGAGGGTAGCAATACTGAATCGGTCACCAACCTTTCGGGCTTTTTTCAGCGCGTTAGCAACATAGCGGGGCTGGTCTTCATCGACAATGACCTTTTCCGGGAAATCCTTCAGACAATAGTATTGTTCAAAAGTGTTACTCAGTAAAGATTTTATCTCTTCAAGCTTGCCGGCATTTTCTGTGGCGATAATAACGTCTTTCATACAGGGAAAAGTGGACCCAGCGCTATTTTCTGAAGTTTTGTGATTTCCTTGATCCCTTTATAGGCGTACTGGTACATGACATCGAACTGTTCTTTTGTAAAGGGTTTCTTTTCGGCTGTCCCTTGTACTTCTATGAGAAGCCCTTTGCCGGTCATGACAAAATTCATATCCACCTCAGCGCGGTAGTCCTCTTCATAGGACAAATCGAGCATGGGCTCTCCGTCAACAATGCCAACGCTAATTGCCCCGACACTATCGCGCAGAGGTATCTTTTGAATAACACCCTTTTTCTTCATGTTCCAGAGGGCCTCGACGAGCGCCACATAGGCACCCGTAATGCTCGCTGTCCTTGTACCGCCATCTGCCTGTATGACATCACAGTCGATCCATATGGTCTTTTCACCAATAATATCGAGATTGACAATGGAACGTAAGGCCCGCCCGATGAGTCTCTGAATTTCATGTGTCCTTCCCCCTACCTTTCCTGAAACAGACTCCCGCATAGACCTTGTCTGGGTGGCCCTGGGCAGCATCGAATATTCAGCCGTCAGCCATCCCTTCCCGCTATTTCTGAGAAAAGCGGGCACTTTCTCTTCGACGCTTACCTGACAAATCACTTTTGTTTCACCCATCACCGCAAGCACTGAACCCTCGGGATATTTCAAGAAGTTTTTTCTCAATTTTGAGTTCTCGTATCGTGTCATTAGTTCTTCCGTTCGTTCTCATTCTTTACACCTCTATTCAAATATTTCTGAAGTCCTTCATTGAGCCTGTTCAATATTTCTCCTGTCCTGTCCCTCGGGCAATTGATCTTCAGGAAAACGCCCGGCATATCAATACCTAAAAAAGCAAAGAGTGGCAGTCTCTTTATCTTTGCACCGAAGGGCGCGGCAATAAACAACGCAAGGTCTTCGGAATCAGTGCCATGGACCGCCGGGACTTCATCGATTTCAAGGATACTGCCCTTCCCTTTCTTTGTATTTGATATGGCAATAAAGATGCCCTCTTTTTCTGACTGGACAAGCTCAACAGCCAGAAAAACAACGGCCTTTTCTTTGCTGATTTTGTTCGCGTTCTGTATCTGTTTCTCTATGCTGTCGGCGCCTTCGTATATGCTTACACCATAGCCTTTGCCTGTAAAATATTTTTTCAGTACACTCCATAAAGCGGGCTCCTGATCTCCCATCTGATAGAATACGAGGTTATCACGGGCCTGGAGAGAAAAGAAAGGTATTAGCAAAAGAATACAGACTAAAATCGAGATACGTCTCATTCCGGATTACCTATAGGTCTTTCCTCTAATTCTTTTCTCATGTTCTCACTAAAAGAGATCACATTATCTATTTCACAGTTTGCGCGGCTGCAGACAAAGGCGCCTTCATCTGTCGTTCCTTGCTTGATATCTTTTTTTCCGGATTGACAGAATGTGAGGGCCATTTCTTTCAGGATAGCGGTATCTTTACTGACGACGATATATTCGGCATTCAAAACAGCTTCTCTGCTGCCGTTATAGCTGATTGACAGGCCTCCCTGTTCTCTGACAAGTGAAAGGGCATTCACATCGGTTATGCTTTCACCGACATAGATAATATCTTCCAGAGAAACATTGCCGCGTTTCGCGATATCAAGAACAGCCTCTGCCTTGGCGGTCCCGCTCATGAGCTGAATACCCTTAAGCCACTGGTTTACTGAAAATGTTGATAATCGTTCAAACAAAAAGGCCTTGAGAGAATCTATGGCAAACTGCGCGTCAGCGGGAACAACACCCGCTTCATTCCACGAAATGGGGGGCAATTGTAAAAAGGCATTCGCAAGGCCTGTGAACATTTTCTGTTCCCTCTCTCCCATTGCATAGTCATCGAGGGAGAACCGCGTTGAGTATGTGTTGGCAGGCTCTACGCTGAGATATTTCGCGACCTCTTCCGCATAATGCACATAGCTTGTGCTGACCATATATGTAGACATTTTCTCCTGAATGGAGGCGAATATTTCTTTTGTTCCATTCTTAACAGAAATATGCTGATTTAAAAATTCTCTCACATCCTTGTCAGTTACATCGGCCGCTTTCAGAAAAGGGAGGATATATTTCAACGAATTACCATATACATGGCTTTTAATCTTCTCAATATCACCAAGGTAGAAATCAAACTGTTTAAGGAGCGTAAATAGTTTTCCGCCTTCGGGAAGAAATGCTTCTGCTATTTCGCGGGCGCTATCACTATTTGAAACTGGGCCTTCGCAGTTTGTTATGTATATTTTCCTGGCCACTCCTTACCTCCCTGCTCATTGTAACGTTCTTTACGATTTTTTTCCGAGAATATACTTTTCAAGATTCACTGCCGCGAGCGCGCCATCTCCAACTGCGGTAGTAATCTGTCTCAATGTCTTTTTTCGCACATCACCGGCTATGAAAAGCCCCTCTGTTTTCGTGGCAAGATTCTCATCGGTCATGATAAATCCCGCGCTGTCTTTTTCTACCAAATCTCCGAGAAAAGTAGTATTGGGTATCAAGCCAACATATATGAAAACACCGCTTATCGCAACCCGTGTTTGTTGGCCATTTTGCGTATCTTCAACGACAATAGCATCAACCTGGTCTTTGCCGACTATCTCAACCGGTCTTTTATTCCACAAAAATTCTATTTTATCATTCTTAAGGGCCCTTTCCTGAAGGATCTTTTGTGCCCTCAAGGTGTCCCTTCGGTGAATAATGTAAACTTTTCTCACAATATTGGCGAGCGATAAGGCCTCCTCAATTGCAGAATCACCGCCGCCGATAACAGCCACATCAAGGTTTCTGAAAAAGAGACCATCACAGGTCGCGCAATAAGAAACTCCGCGGCCAACAAGTTCCGTTTCCCCCGAAATTCCCATTTTCATCGGTTCCGTGCCGCTTGCCACGATGACACCCATCGATTCATACAGGCCATTAGAGGTCTTTATAATAAAATGATCTCCTTCGCAGGACAGGCTTTCAACTTCCGAGAATTCTTTTATGGGAAGGTCAAAAGCTTTCGCGTGGCCCGCGAACTTATCCATCAGTTCCTTGCCCGATATACCTTCTGGAAATCCCGGATAATTCTCCACGCGACCTGTATTGAGCGGGGTCCCGCCAGGAAGAACCTTTTCCAGGAGGAGCGTGTCAATCCCCGCCCTCATCAGATATAGTCCCGCGGTCAAACCTGCCGGGCCGCCGCCGATAACAATCGCTTCATGATATTCTGACACAACAGCCTCCTGAACAATTGAGCATCATGGCATTTGGTACGTTGTGATAGTTTAAATGGAAAAAACATGAAATACAAGTATGATTCTCTGGAGGGGCGGCCACCCATGCGGTTGGCAGGCGTGAGGCGCGGTATAGTAGCTTGACAAAAGGACATAACGGTATAAACTAATGATAGTATGGTGAACAAACATTACAAAGCTCTTGCCGTTATCAGCAGCGCAGGAATACCTTCCCGTTATATCTATCTCATAACCCTTCATTTTCACAGCCAAATCAGCATACGGCCCATAGCGGGTCCGATACATATAATACCTTTTAAGCCATCAATATCGTATTACTGAACTCTGACCTGCGGTTGTTTCGAACATAAAAACAACCGAACTCTTTAAACAGGCCATCAATGACATGGTAAGTCTGGTTGGTAGAAAGGAGGAAAGGGGATGGACGAAGATAGGCCTTTTGATTTTATGGATTGCGTCAACATCTTAAAGTCAACGGGGAAGTGGGCCTCAGGGCTTCGTGATCTCCGGACTATAATAGACGAAATAAGCGATGAGAGCCTCTTCTACCACACCTGCCAGTATTTCACGAGAGATCATATTCTGGAGTATGCCAATGACTTCGCGCAGTGGATAGGTGAGAGTCTTGAAGAACGAGTCCTCTCGGAACATCTTTCCACTATCGACCCCTTTGAGCTGAAAGATATGATTTCACTGAGAAGTGAGCTGACGGGCGTTATCGACCGGTATCTTGAGCATTTTCCAGCACCCAGAGATGCCCTGCCGGGCGACGAGTTCTACTTTATAGAAACAATTACCATTATTTTTCATGTAGGCCTCCAGGCAAGAAACCTTGCCGAGTTCCTGACGGCTATCAGATACATCGATCCCGGATCCATCTATTATCATTTCTATGAAGCGAGAGTCCGGCATGGTGCTGACGATTTCTCCACCTGGTTTGAAGACATTCTGAAGAAGAAGGACCTTGCGGAAGCAATACGTGCAATTGATCCGTTCATGCACACCACCGAGGGCATACGCCAGCACATCGTAGAGATAGTGGAAAAGGAAATTCGACAGGATATGGAGGGGGTGAGGCAATGATAAGCCGCTATACGGGAATATCCCCGAAGGGCGACCTGACCCTGCTTGGGCTCCTCGGCGAGAAGCTGAAAAACAAGTCCTTTCTTCATGTCAACTCTACAAAAGAGGGTGGCGGTGTTGCCGAGATACTCCACAGAATGGTGCCGATTATGGCTGATCTGGGCATTGATGTGCGCTGGGAGACCATTGAAGGCGACGAGTTCTTTTTCGATATTACGAAACGGATTCACAATGCCCTCCAGGGCAACCGGGAAACAATTACGAAAAAAATGTGGCAACACCACTTTGAAATAAACAGAAGAAATGCGGAAACCATGACTCTCGACGCCGATATGGTGCTCATACATGATCCTCAACCTGCACCTCTCATAACGTTTAAAAAGTCCGGGCGGTGGGTATGGCGCTGCCATATCGATGTATCCAACCCCGTGAAGGAAATCAGTAACCGTCTTTTCCGCTATTGCGGAAAGTTTGATGCCGCTGTTTTCTCTGTAGCCAGGTTCGCCAAAGCAATGGGTATCGACGAGTTCATCATTCCTCCCTCAATTGATCCTCTCAGCGAGAAGAACATCGAACTGCCCGACCAGAAAGTCCGGGACATCCTGCACCAGTTTAATATTCCTTCGGATCGACCCATAATTCTCCAGGTTTCCCGTTTTGACCGGTTTAAGGACCCCATCGGAGTCATCGAAGCCTTCCGTATGGTAAGAAAGTATAATGATTGCATCCTCGTCCTTGTCGGGAGTCCCGCCACTGATGATCCTGAAGGCGAATTGGTGTTGCAGGAAGTCAGGGAGCATGCGGCATCCGACAAGGACATCCACGTGCTTTTGCTCCCTCCCTTCAGCGATCTTCAAATCAACGCATTTCAGAAGGCTGCAACAGTAGTGTTGCAGAAGTCCCTTAAAGAAGGTTTCGGCCTTACCGTATCGGAAGCCATGTGGAAGGGAAAACCAGTCATTGGCGGCGCGGTAGGGGGAATTCCTCTCCAGATCGTCCACGGCATAACAGGCTTCCTCGTCCATTCCGTAGAGGGTACCGCATTCAGAATACGGCAGTTCCTCAATAACCCCGAGATGGCACGAAGAATGGGTGAACAAGGGAAGGAACATGTGCGGAAACACTTCCTCATCACCCGGCAGACACGCGATTATCTCTCACTGTGGTATACAATGGAAAATAAGTTGAGTGGTCGGAGAGGTTTTTTTATATGAAGATCACGATCCGTCTTATCGTCTCCCTTGTGATAGTGGTAGCTTTAGTGGCCCTGGCCTTTTCGTTGCACCAAGTGAACAAAGAGAGGGGTCTTCTCGCGCGCGATTTAGAACGAAGGGCTTTGATCCTTGCCGAGAGTTTCCAGGAATCGCTGGCGCCTCTCATTCAGTCCGGCGCTGACTCCCGGCTGAACCGGATTGTGAACCGTTTCGGCAATCGCGAGAGACTTAAAGGCACCGTAATCTTTGACAGACAGGGCACCGTCATCACCGCAACAAGCAACCTTATCCTTGATGCCAAACTACTTTCAGCCCAGGCGGTAAATACAATCCTCGAAAATAGATCCATAGGCAATTTTTTGACCATAGACGGACAGCAGGTGTATGTTTTTATGATCCCGGTAGCGGAAGAAAACAACGAGGCTGTCGGCGCCCTCGCCACGCTTTACGACAGTTCCTTCATCGATGTGCGTCTTAGAGAAATATGGAAAAATAATCTGATGCGATTTATGGTCCTTTCTATTCTGGTAGTGTTCGCTACAGTCCTGGTTGTCAGATGGAGTATCACGGGACCCATAGCACGACTCGCAGAATGGATGAGGGACATGAGGACCGCAAAATCGGACACGGCCGGCTATCAGACTCCCTTGAGAGGTGATATTCTATCTCCTCTCGTGTCCGAGGTAACACAACTCGCGAAAAGCCTTGCCATCGCACAGAAACGGGCAGAAGAAGAAGTGAGGCTTCGCCTCCAGTCTGAGTCCCTCTGGACGCCGGAGAGTTTGAAAGAATATATGCGGGGTGAACTCAAAGGGAAAAAGCTCTTTATCATCTCGAACAGGGAACCCTATACACATGTCAAGGAAGGTCGTTCTGTGAAATGCATTGTACCGGCAGGCGGGCTCGTAACGGCCCTTGATCCCGTTATGAGAATCTGTGACGGGGTGTGGATCGCCCACGGGAACGGCGACGCGGACCGGGAAACAGTGGATGCCGATGGAAAGGTACGCGTACCGCCCGAAGAACCCGCGTACACACTGAAAAGAGTTTGGCTTACAAGAGAGGAAGAGAATGGTTACTATTACGGCTTCTCCAATGAAGGTCTTTGGCCGTTATGCCACATTACTCATACACGCCCTGAGTTTCGCCAGGAGGACTGGATCTGTTATCAAAAGGTCAATCAACTTTTTGCCGAGGCCTTATTGACAGAAATTGAATCCGAGGAGGCACCACTGGTTCTTGTTCAGGACTATCACCTTGCTCTCCTGCCTTTGCTCATCAAGAAAAAGCGGCCCGACGCGAAGGTCGCCCTTTTCTGGCACATCCCATGGTCCAACCCGGAGTCCTTCGGGATCTGTCCATGGCGCCAGGAGATCCTGATGGGTATGCTCGGGGCCGATATTATAGGTTTTCACATACAGTTTTTCTGTAACAACTTCCTGGACACCGTGGACAGATTTCTGGAATCACAGATTAACTGGGAGGAGTTCGCTGTTCGTCGTGGAGAACACACAGCGCTGATAAGACCTTTTCCTATAAGCGTGGGCTTTGATGAGGGGGCCGGGGATAAACCTCAGGATAGGGCCGCACTGAGGGAGACCATCCTGAAGGAGATAGGTGTCCAAGCCAAGTACATCGGTGTCGGCGTTGACCGCATTGATTACACTAAGGGCATTCCTGAGCGTTTCAGGGCAATTGAGCGGTTCCTCGAAAAGCATCCGGAGTTTGTCGAAGCCTTCACCTTTGTCGAGCTGGGAGCGCCCAGCCGTGATCATATACGGAAATACAGAGAGCTCATGGCGGAGACGGAAGAGATCGTAGAAAAGGTCAATTGGAGATTTCAGACAAAGAAATGGAAACCTATTGTCTATCTGAAGGCACATCACAGCCACGAGGAGATCAACCGTTATTACAAAGCGGCCGATATCTGCATGGTGACTTCATTGCATGACGGTATGAATCTCGTCGCGAAAGAATTTGTCGCTGCCAGGGCGGATTATGGCGGCGTCCTTATACTCAGCCAGTTTACGGGGGCTTCCCGGGAATTGAGGGACGCTATTATCATAAATCCCTACGATGTTGAAGAGATGGCTGACGCCATCCAGTCCGCCCTTACACTTAATCCCTCAGAACGGCAAGAACGGATGAAAAGAATGTACACGATCGTGAGAGAGCGGAACATTTATCGTTGGGCAGGGAAACTGATCGGGGAACTGACCCGTATGCGCTTATCCGCTGAATAGGTAAAAACAGAGAGAAAATGATCCCTCGTTACTATTTCGAAAAGAACCATCCTATCGCCACAGGCAACAAGACCCATGTGGCCCTCTTCCTTGATTTTGACGGAACACTTGCGCCCATCAGGAAAAACCCTGAACAATGCTACCTATCTCCCGACACAAGAAAATTGCTCAAGTCGATTCTGGGTTCAGGAAAATCAGTCCTGGCGGTACTGAGCGGCCGGTCATTGTCAGATCTTCAAAAACGACTTTCTATACGTGGTGCGTTTTACGCGGGCAGTCATGGGCTTGAGATTTCAGGACCGGCGGTACGTTTTATTCACAAAGACGCCCGGGCGGCAAAACCGGCCCTCGATATGATCATGCGCAACCTGCAGGAAAAAATAGATAGCCGTGAAGGCGTTTTGATTGAAAAAAAACCTTACTCCTTTGCCCTCCATTACCGTAACGCCGCGAAAGAAATTGTTCCTTTCATACGTAAGTCCTTCTATGACACGATAAAAAAAGAACCTGCCTATGAGCGGTCTTTTATCGTCATGAGAGGCAAAAAGGTCCTTGAACTCCTCCCCCGGGTATCATGGAATAAGGGCGCCGCAGCACTCCATATCATGACAAAACTGGACAAAAAGTACCTGCCGATTTGCGTTGGTGATGATAGCACTGATGAAACACTTTTTGAAGCATTTTGCGAGACAGGCATTACTATAAGGGTTGGACCGTCCCGGAGAACCGCTGCCAGATACTATCTGAAAGGACAATGGGAAGTTCCCCTCCTTCTCAAGCAGATTGATGACAGCCTGCGATAACAAAGATACATTTTTATAACCAGGCAGCGATGCGAGTTGTCACGGGGGCAGTTTTCAATATGGTTAAGAAGCCATAATTCTTATAACAATAATAATCAATCGAATTATGTGGACTTTCTTTTGCAATGAGTTTCACAGTTTTTGCACATGAGCCTGGCATTATATATCTCGGAAAATCTTTCGGGATGTTTGTAGTACAGATATTCCCATATAAAGAGGTTGACAATGGAAAGAAATATGATGGAGTATGTCCAGAATGTGGCGATAAATATAAGCGGTGAAAAGGCCATGCAGTAACCCCAGTTATTTATCCTGCACGTGGAACAGCACTTGTTCCGCATAAGCCATTGGAAAGGACAGAAGACGGAAATACAGAACTGATCCATAAAGATAAAAAAGAGAACGATTACATAAAGCCATATATCGGGGAGCATTCCGGCGACACGCCACATCCACATGACAAGAAGTAAAAAAATCCAATATAGTGCAGACCGCAGCGCCCCGCTGTCGGCCTTTCTTTTGTCCTTCTGAAAACCCTATCTTTTTCTTTTCAGTATCTTTGCCCGTTTCAACAAAGTTCCTCGCGAATATTTTCCCTAAAGACATTTTTTTGTTCAACTTCGGTATCATGCGTTTTACAAGGACGAGCATGGCCAGGAACCACAAAATATGGTAGGGCTTCAGAGGGGCAAGAACGGGATAAGTAAACAAAAAGGCAAGGACATCAGGATTATAGATGGCAAACAAACCAATGACGACAACCGCCAGCCCTTTTAAGATTAATCTTATATATCCATCGTTTTCGCACATAAATATCAGTTTTAGGCTTGGTTTTAAGTATAACGGGCAACCCGTGCCTGGAACTTAATCCAAAAACCGTTTCACATCCAAACCAGTTATATTTTAGTGTAATGTAATCGAAGATAATTTACTATTCTTTTTTGAAGGAAGTCCACATTCAGAAAAAATAACGTTTTCAGTATACAGGGATCTGAAAAAAATAAATCAGGCAATTTTTTTAGAGCAAGTAGAGTTCACCCGCAATGTCTCTGGGCGCGGGTACGGTTAGGCCACAATGCTGCTGGGCGCGGGCAAAGTTCACCTGAATTTTTTATGGAGCGGGAAACGGGGCTCGAACCCGCGGCATCAAGCTTGGGAAGCTTGCACTCTACCAACTGAGTTATTCCCGCCTTATAAACATAATAAAAGAATTGAAAAAAGAAATCAAGAGGCATTTACCGGGGCTCAGCGCCCCCTCTACCAGCAAGCTGTCAGAGACTCCCCCCTCATCGCTTTGCTCATTACCGGGGCTCAAGCGCCCCGTCAGGAGTTGCATGTCTCAGGTCTCATGCTGCAGGTCCCAGGTAACACCCGTTTTCACGGCTTTGCGGTCTTACGCTATTTCGATTGACGTTTTCCGATTTGCATTTTACCCTATGCTCCATGCTCTGTGCTATTCAGCTACGAGCTTTACTCAGCTTTTCCTGTTATAGCCGAAACGCTCTTCAAACACAGGCGCGATAAGATTGTCAATAGGCGCATGATCGTCGGTTATGATGATGGAATGTTCTCTTATTGATAAATTCTTCCATAAGGTCTTCAGGAAGAACCGCTGCAGTCGCGTTCCGTCCAAGTTCGTTTTTAACAAACTTATCAAAAGCGTTAATATCGAGAGTACCATTACTTGCGAGGACAATAAAGGTACTGATACGTGTTTCTCTGAAATTAGGATTTACAGAGACGAGATAGACGTTCTTTTGTCCAAAAACCTCCCGGAGCGTTTTTATGTATGACGGGAGAAATACTCCTTTCTGAAAATTATCAATGATATTTGACATTAAGATGGCGCCAGGGTTCATTATACTCTTTATCTGCGAGGCAAATTCCTTTGTTGTGAGGTGATACGGTATGGAAAGATCGTTATAGGCATCGGTAAAAACAAGATCGTATTTCTCCTTGCAGTTCATTACGTACCAGCGGCCATCGGTATTATATGTGGTAATTTTTGTGTTTTTCGGCATGCCGAGCTGTTCATAGACAACTTTTGTGACCTGCGGGTCTATCTCCGCAACATCAATATGGGCCTTGGGGTAAGTTATCTCCATATAGCGGGGAAAGGTATAGCCTCCTCCTCCAATGGTAAGACTTTTGAACTCTCCATCCTGTTTGAACCTCCACTTCAACACATCGGCATATATTCTCTCGTATTCATATTCGACATGTAAGGGATTATCAAGATCGACATAGGAATGGATAAGATTGTCAAGGATCAGGGTCTCCAGCTTCGTCTTTTCATCAGAACCCGTTGCCTTTGACAGTTTTATGGTGAAATAATCGCTCTCTTTATAATAATAATATGTACCACCGCTTAAAGAGATTTTATCGAGAAAACCCTTCGCTGCCCACAGAGCGGGGCATGTCACAACAATAGAAATAATAACGAAAAGAGCCATACTCCCTTTCCTCTTCAACCAGGGGCCGGAAAGGATGGCGATGAAAATCAAGATTGCGCCAATAAGGAGAATGATCGTCCGCGTTCCCATCCAGGATATGAGGAAAAAACCGGTAATGAACGTCCCGATAATTGCCCCAAGCGTTGAGAAGGCATAGATTTTTCCGATCACATTTCCTGCGTTTTCGAGATTTTTAAGGGTGAGTCTCACAACAACGGGCGATATGGTACCCAGAATACAACTGGGGATAAAAAATATAATCGATGTCACCATGAAGATTCGTATCATGAGAGATACCGGAAAACGGTATGAGGCCACAAATTGTGTCAGAGGAATGATGGTAAGGGCCGTGATCCCCGACAGAAGCAAAAGTATTGCCAGGGTCTTCCTCGATGGATAACGATCAACCAGTTTTCCCCCTATATACGCGCCGATACTGATGCCGGAAAGGATGACACCGATGATGCTTGTCCATGTGTAGATTGAAACACCGACAAAAGGAGCAAGAATACGGCCGGCTACCATTTCAATAACAAGGGTACAGAAACTCGCGATAAATGTAATGATATAAGCTCCTAAAAGACTCATCTCCGCAAAGTACCTCCTCAACTATATTTATAAATCAGCAATCGCACAATCTATTGTATGTTATCAGGCACTAAATGCGCTAATACTTAATAGCATTGGTCCTGTTTTGTCAAATTAATTCCAGACAACCTTAGGAGCAGTGAATAGTGGGACGTAAAGTCGCTAGCTCCATAGGACATGGGACGTAAAGTGAACCGAGTACGACCTTCGTGACAGTGGGAATAGCTAGAGAGGGGCATAACGTGCAAGCTTAAGTCGCGAAGCGTGACGGATCTGAACCGTAAGACGGCTTGTTTGAATCCTATCAGGCTATAGCCTGAGGACTCAGCTTCTGTGACGCTGAGCCCCGACATGGAGCGAAGCTCATGAGAGCTCACATCGTGAGCGAGAGGGGGTGGCTCTATCGGCTTCTGCCCGTGGAGGGGGCGACGTGAGCCCAATTGATTAAAAAGGAAGGATTTTTGTACGAGAATGTTTTATAATATACATCAGTTATATGAAGGTACTTCTCGTTGAAGATGAATCTAAGGTTGCAAATTTTATAAGCAAGGGATTGCAGGAAGAAGGGTACGCCGTCGATATGGCCCCTGACGGTAAAATAGGACTCCAACAGATTAACGAGACTGTTTACGATATTGTGCTTCTCGACCTCATGATACCCGAAATAGACGGCCTTGAGTTATTGAAACGTATGCGTGCAAGTGGCATAGAAACTCCGGTCCTCATTATTACCGCAAAAAGTTCAAAGGAAGATGTGGTAAAGGGTCTTGACACGGGAAGCGACGATTATCTGACAAAGCCTTTTTCCTTTGATGAATTGCTTGCCCGTATAAGGGCCCTGCTCCGAAGAAGCAGGCAGCCAGCATCACTCACCCTCGAATACAAGGACCTTGTATTGGACACATATAGCAGAAAACTCTTTATCGGACCAAAAGAAGCGGAATTGACGGAGAAAGAATTTTTAATCATGGAATATATGATGAAAAATTCGGAAAAACCGATAACCCGCAAGGAGATCGCTGAACACGGCTGGGAAAGCCAGGACGATTCATCAAATATTGTTGATGTCTATATTAATTTTCTCAGAAAAAAAATGGAAACCCTTTCGGAAAAAAGATACATCAATACCGTAAGGGGTGTCGGTTATATACTAAAAGAAGCCAATGAAAAGCATTAATTTTCCCATAAAATGGAAGCTCACGATATGGTATGGCGGGATACTTGCGCTTATTCTCCTTATATTTTCAAGCGGCGTCTACATTTATTTCAAGAATAGCCTCGAAAGAAGTATTGACGTAAAAATAAAATCCATAGCCGAAGTACTCGCTTCCTCAATGACAGAAGAGCATAGCGGAAATGTGTTTGGAAATTTTGAGCGGTATCTGGAGAATGTGCTCGGAAAAAAACCAAAAGGGAAATTCATTCAAATTATCGATTCCTCAGGTAAAATCGGCGCGAAAATGAACGATATTGAAACAGATGCGATACCGACCAGGTTCAATACAACGGAACGTGCATTAAAAGGGGAAATAGTCTATGAAACAATAGAGGATGCGAACCCCAGACTTCGAATGATTACAATGCCAATCCTTGACAACAAAAAGATTACCAGTATCGTTCAGGTCGGCTCTTCACTGGCAGACTTCGATGAAACAATGAGAAAGCTTCTCATTATTATGGTTATCAGCATTCCCACCTCCATAAGCGTCACCATCATCATGGGCTATTTCATGGCAAAAAAAACACTCAGACCCGTGGACCAGATCAGAAGGGCTGCCGTAAAAATCTCTTCAAGCAATCTTGATGAACGAATCGACATCAAAGGGAGGAAGGATGAACTCGGCAGGCTTGCTGAGACATTTAACGCCATGATCGCGAGGCTTAAAGATTCCTTTCAAAGAATCAATCAGTTCAGCATTGACGTGTCTCATGAATTGAAAACTCCGCTTACTATCCTAAAGGGTGAAACAGAGGTTGTGCTTCGAAAAGATAGAGACAATGAAGAATACAAAAACCTCCTCCAAAGCAACCTTGAAGAAATCGACAGAATGGCACGGATTATTGATGATCTGCTACTGCTTTCAAAAGCAGACAGAAAAGACATGAAACTTAATATCGGAAATATTTCTTTGCGTGATCTCGTTGCTGATGTTTGCATGAATATGAAAATCTTCGCGGACAAGAAGGAGATAGTACTGGTCGTCGATGAGCTTGCCGACGTGCGCCTTATTGGTGATGAATTGAAGTTGAGAAGAATGCTCTGGAACATTATGGAAAATGGGATAAAATATACCCCGAAAGGCGGCGTTGTAACCGTATCATCATATACCAACAACGGTTTCGTCTGCGTTAACGTAACGGATAACGGCATGGGAATATCGGGGGATGACATAAAGTATATCTTCGACAGATTTTACCGGGCCGACAGATCAAGAAAGCGTGAAAGCGGAAGCGGTCTGGGTCTTTCAATAAGCAAATGGATAGCTGAAGCACATAAAGGCGCCATAGAGGTCACAAGTCAACTCTCTAAGGGAAGCCAGTTTTTAATAAAATTACCCATATAATTCCGGAGGAAAAAATGACAAACAAGAGATGGTTGTTGACGATTTCTTTGCTCATTCTGATCACGTTGGCATTCGTCTATGTAAAAGGACAGGTAATACCTGAAAAAACATCAATGGACGCAAGTAAGCAGAATGTGAAAGCGATCGCGTTTAATGGTAACCTGCCAAGTTTCAGTCAACTCGTAAACCAGGTGAAACCTACCATAGTCAATATCAGCACAACAACGGTCATTCACAGGATCGGATCCGCAGGACAGGTTTATGGGTCCTGTAAATCCCTTCAAAGATTTTTTCGGAGAGGATTTTTTTGAAAAATTTTTCGGCAATTCACCGAGAAAAGAACATAAGCAGAAAAGTCTTGGCTCCGGTGTTCGTCATCGACCGGGAAGGATACATTCTGACAAATAATCACGTTGTTGAAAAAGCTTCCAGTATTAAAGTAAAACTATCGGATGAAAAAGAATATGACGCGAAAATAATCGGTAGAGACCCCAAAACTGATATTGCTCTCATAAAAATAGACGTAAATCATGAGCTTCCTTCAGCAACGTTCGGTGATTCCGATAAACTGGAAGTGGGAGACTGGGTAGTTGCCATAGGAAACCCTTTCGGCCTGGAACATACCGTTACCGCTGGGATCGTCAGCGCTAAAGGAAGGGTCATCGGCGCGGGGCCTTATGATGATTTTATTCAAACCGACGCGTCGATTAATCCTGGAAACAGCGGGGGGCCGCTCCTCAATTTAAAAGGGGAGGTCGTCGGTATTAACACGGCAATCGTCTCTAGTGGTCAGGGCATAGGTTTCGCGATCCCCATAAATGTTGTCCAGGACTTGTTGCCTCAGCTAAAGAGCAAGGGAAAGATAGCACGGGGATGGCTCGGTGTCGTCATCCAGAAAATTACGCCGGAAATAGCAAAAAGCTTTAAACTTAAAGAAGCTGAAGGCGCGCTGGTGTCAGACGTAATGGAAGATGGCCCCGCGGAAAAGGCTGGCATCAAAAGAGGAGACGTTATTATCTCCTATCAATGGAAAGAATATCAAAGATAGCGAAATGCTCCCCCGGGTTGTGGCGGCCACAGAAATCGGTAAAAAGGTCAAAGTGGGAATAATCAGAGATGGTAAGCCGCTGGGGGTTGAAGTCGTTATTGGTGAACTGCCGGAAGAAGGACTTAAGGCTTCAAAGAAACCTGAAGTGGAGAAAGATTTTGGATTAGTCGTCCAGGATATTACGCCGGAAATCGCGAAACACCTCAATCTCAAGGATAGAAGAGGTGTTATTGCAACGGATGTTGCACCAGGTAGTCCCGCTGGAGATGCTGATATACGGTCAGGCGATATTATTAAAGAAATCAGCAGAAAACCGATACTAAACATGGCCGATTTTAAAGCAGCGATGAAAAATGTCAATATTAAAGAAGGTATCGTTATGCTCATCAAAAGAGAGAATACAACATTCTACACGGTAATGAGGGAGTAGCCGCGATCATTATTTGACAAGGGACTGTGATGAATATCATTATTAATATTATTGATTTCATGGTACCTGATTATATTGCCGGGAAGCAGAAGAAATGTTTTTTCATGTTTTTTTCTTTGCATAATATGTTTTTTGGGGTATTATTGATATATGCCGCAATATGAATGGGAAGGAAAAACACTTACTGGTGAACCTAAGAAGGGGGTCTCCAAGGCCTCTTCCGGAGACGCGCTTCGCTCCACACTAAGGAAAGACGGTGTTATCCTTACAAAATTTACGGAAACTAAAGTTGCCAAATCAGAGAGATATAATCCAAAAAAGAAAATTAAAAAACTTAACATCGTCCTCTTTACCCGACAGTTGTCAACAATGATCACATCAGGATTACCCCTCGTGCAGTCTCTGGAAATCCTTGGCAACCAGATGGAGGACGTCAATTTTCGGGGTATCGTCAAGGAGATAAAAACAAAAATAGAAGGCGGTTCCAGATTTGCCGACGCATTGAGGGATTTTCCTCAATGCTTCGACGAGCTTTATGTCAATCTTGTCGTGGCCGGTGAAGAAGGGGGGCTTCTCGATAACGTACTTCAACGATTAGCTGTCTATATGGAGAAATCGGAGAAGCTAAAAAGGAAAGTCAAATCGGCAATGATTTATCCAATCGCTATCATAGTCGTTGCCATTGGCGTCACCCTGGTTCTCTTACTTTTTGTTATCCCTGTCTTTGAGAAGATGTTCAAGGAGATGGGCGCTGAACTCCCGTTTTTGACGCAAATGGTTATAAATCTTAGCCATCTTCTGATGTCCATATATGGTCTTATTTTTGCCGCTATTGTAGTGGCGGTCGTTGTCTTACTCCTTCAATTTTACAAAACCGAGGGCGGCAGAAGGAAGATCGATGCTCTTATTCTCAAGCTTCCACTCTTCGGTGTCCTCACGCTCAAGGCTTCTGTCGCAAGGATTACAAGGACGCTCTCTACATTGCTCACAAGCGGCGTTGCCATTCTGGAAAGTCTTGTCATCTGCGCGAAAGTGGCAGGCAATAAGGTCATAGAAGACGCTCTTATAGTCGCACGGGCCCGTATCAGCGAAGGCAAAACCATGTCGGAACCCCTGGAACAGGCAGGCATTTTCCCTCCCATGGTGGTCCAGATGGTCCAGGTCGGAGAATCGACAGGCGCCCTCGACAGCATGCTGGGAAAAATAGCCGACTTCTACGATGAAGATGTGGATAATCTTGTTACAAATATGACGGCCTTAATGGAACCGATGATCATGATGTTTCTCGGTGTCGTCCTTGGCGGTCTCGTTATTGCCATGTATTTGCCGATATTCAAACTCGGCGGCGCCGTCGGCTAACCTATACCAATTCTAATTCATGCATATAATAAAGCTTTCTCGTCGTCGGAAATCCTCACGTACTTGAATGTACGCTCCGGTTTCCTCCTCCTCGGCATCTTCATTCTATTTTTGACTTAGAATTGGTATTACTGCCAGAAGTGTTCGTTATTCTGTTATTGCTTGACATCCAAGATCAGCTATCATCTCCAGATCTTTCTCTGTGTCCCTTCCCAGGGTTGTGAGATAATTGCCTGTCATGAATGAGTTACAGCCCGCGACAATGGCCATTGGCAGCAATTGTCTCAGGTTCTTTTCCTTGCCGCCGCATAATTTAATGTCTTTATCGGGCAGGATAAACCGGTAGATGGCAACAGTCAAAAGAATTTCCATGGGAGACAGGGGCGGCGTCCCGGCAAGAGGGGTCCCTTCAATGGGGTTGAGAATATTGATAGGTACTGAATCCACATCCAGTTCTTTCAATGTCATGGCGAGTTCTATACGGTGTTCCATTTTTTCTCCAAGGCCGATGATGCCACCGGAACAGACAGAGAGGCCTGCCTTTTTTGCTATCCTCACCGTCTCGATATCTTCATCATAGGCATGCGTTGAGCAGATAGCATCGAAGAAGCTCCTCGATGTTTCCAGATTATGGTGATAGCGGAATAACCCGGACTCTTTAAGATTACTGGCCATCTTGTGATCAAGCATTCCAAGTGAACCACAGGGCTTTATCCCCACCTCATTGAGACCCGCGATCGCCCGGTATATCTCTTCCCACTCGTCTTGATCATCAATGCGCGTACCGCTCGTGACAATCCCAAAGTAACGCGCCCCGGCCTCGAAAGCTGTCCGTCCTTTTTCTATGATCTCTTGCGATGAAATGAGCGGATATACAGGCGCATCCGTCCCATAATGGACAGACTGGGCGCAGAATCTGCAATTCTCAGCACATACACCGGATTTGGCATTCACAATGGCACAGAGACCGATCTTTCTCCCCTTAAAATGTTCCCGTATCTGTGAAGCATAGGCCATAAGGAGAAAAGGGTCTTTCTGTCCTGTTTCGTACAACTTCTGCGCATCATCATGGTCTATACCTGCCGTATTGATGGCTTTATCTTTTAATTTGATAAGAATTGAATCCATATATCCTCCCGTAAGGTTTCCCGGATTGGATGCCTGTCGGATTTTTTGCTTACCGACCCGCTGCCAAAGCTATTGTTGTATCTCTTCGTCTACTGTCTTCTTCCACAATGCAATCGACTGGAGCGCCCTGTTGACGGTCATTTCCTTTTCTCTTTTCCGATAGTCCGTAAAAAGTCCAAAGTTAACATTCATGGGTTGAAAATTTTTTGTTTCCGTTGTTATATACCGTAAAAGCGCACCCACACAGGTATCTTGAGGAGGAGGTACAAATGTTTTTCCTCTCGAATATACGTGTGCGGAGAGGCCTGCCACAAACCCCATGGCAGTCGACTCGACATAACCTTCTACACCGGTAATCTGCCCGGCGAAAAAGATATTGCTATTCTTTTTTAGCTGCAACGATTCACTCAATACTGCCGGAGACTGGATATAGGTATTTCTATGGACACTCCCATAGCGCAAAAAGAGGGCGTTCTTGAGCGCCGGGACCAATCGCAACACTCTGTCCTGTTCCTGGTATGTCAGTTTTGTCTGAAATCCTACCAGATTAAACATGGTGCCTCCGGCATTTTCCTTCCTCAACTGAATCACCGCGAAGGGCCGTTTTCCGGTATGCTCATCGATAAGACCAACGGGCTTCATGGGGCCATAGAGAAGGGTCTGTCTCCCACGTTCCGCCATCACTTCTATGGGCAAACAACCTTCAAAATAAGATGTTTTTTCAAATTCCTTAAACTCGACCCTCCCGGCATTGACAAGTTCCTCATAAAAGAGATTGTACTCCTCCTCAGTGAGGGGGCAGTTCAAATAGTCATCATTTTTCTCTTCCATATATCTCGAAGCGTAGAAAGCCTTTTCCATATCCACCGACTCAGCGTCGATAACCGGGGAAATAGCATCAAAAAAATAGAGATTTTCTTCTCCTGTCAGAATGCCTATTGTTTCTGCCAGTCTGTTGCTCGTAAGGGGTCCTGTCGCGATAATAACCATCCCGGAAGGAATCTCCTCTACCTCTTCTCTGACAACACGAATATGGGTATTGCTCTCGATCTCATCGGTGATCCGTTGCGCAAATTTTTCCCTGTCAACAACAAGGGCCTTGCCACCGGGTATGGCAGTCTTACGGGCAACCCGGATGATAAGAGAGCCGAGTATGCTTAGTTCTTCTTTGAGAAGTCCGTGGGCATTCGCAAGTTCCTTCGATTTCATGGAATTACTGCAGACAAGTTCGGCAAGACAGGCTGTTTTATGCGCCGGAGTAAACGCGGAAGGTCTCATTTCATAAAGGGTTACATCTGTACCTCTCCGCGCTATTTGATACGCGGCCTCTGCGCCGGCAAGCCCTCCGCCGACTATGCTGATTTCCATCCGCAATCCTTCCGGAGACAGAGCGTGTTTCTTCTAAAGGAAAAAAGCGTTGGCGCTCCACAGACGGGACAGACACCTTCTGTTGGTTCATTGTTTGTCGCGAATGTACATGTGGGATATTGGGAACAACTGATAAACCGCCTTTTCTTCTTCGAGATTTTTTCAACAAGTTTTCCCTGACAACCTTCCACTGGACAGAGAAAACCGAGTGAGTAAGGCTCGGTATATTTACACTCCGGATAGTTGCTGCAGGCAAAAAATCTTCCGAAACGTCCCCGTTTTTCAATGATGTTACCGCCACACTTTTTGCAGGTGCCTTTAATCTCCTGCTCAACAACACTTATTGTTCCATCGTCTCCAACTTTCACATTCTTCTTGTTTTTACATTCCGGTCTTCCTGAGCATACGAGGTACTCACCGTTTTTACTCCACCTGATAAGCATCTTTTTTCCGCACTGATCACAGACAATATCTGTCTCCTTCTCTTCCTTTTTAAGACTTTTCATGCTTTCCTTGGCCCTGTCTAACTCCTTTTCAAAATCGACGTTAAATCGTTCAAGGGTTTTTACCCAATCTTTCTTGCCGTCCTCGATAAGATCAAGCCTTTCTTCCATTTTGGCCGTAAAACTGATATCGACAATGACGGGGAAGAATTCCATCATCATCTTATTCACTGTTCGACCAAGAGATGTTGGCGCCAGTCTTCCTTTTTCTTTTTTCACATATTCCCTGTCCTGCACGGTAGTTACAATCGTCGCGTATGTTGACGGCCTTCCAATGCCTTTCATCTCAAGGGTCCTGATGAGTGATGCTTCGGAATAACGCGGCGGCGGGTTCGTGAAACGCTGTTCAAGCATTGTATCGACGAGAGAAAGTTTTTCGCCTTTTTTCATCTCAGGGAGCAGGTCCACCTCTTCCTCCTCCTCGCCCTTTTCCTCATACATTTTCGTAAAGCCGTCAAAGAGGACTCTCTGGCCTCTTGCAACAAAGAGATAGTCTCCAACCCCAACATTCACTATTGTCGCTTCAACTTTTTCCAGAGACATCTGGGAAGCGACAAACCGTTTCCATATTAAATTATAAAGGGCAAAGAGATCTTTATCGAGATAGTCTTTTACCTTCTCCGGCGTCATCAGCACAGAGGCGGGGCGTATTGCTTCATGAGCATCCTGGGCGCTCTTTTTATTTTTATAAAAATTCGGTTTCTGAGGTACATAAGGGGCGCCAAAGGTTTTTTCGATGTAACTTCTTGCCTCATTGATCGCTTCCATGGAGACCCTCACCGAATCGGTCCTCATGTATGTAATGAGGCCGACCTGACCTTCTTTCCCGATCTCCACTCCTTCATAGAGTTTCTGTGCCAGCATCATTGTCCGTTTTGGAGAAAAGCGAAGCACACGGGAAGCCTCCGCCTGAAGCCTGCTCGTAATGAATGCTGGTTGAGGGGTGAGGTTTTTCTCCTTTATTTCAATGCTGCTAATCTTAAATACTGCGCCCTGGACGGCCTTTTTTATATCTTCAGCTTCTTTTCCGGAGGGTACTTTAATCTTGTCCTTTCCCTTTCGTTCGAGGGTCGCGATAAATTTTTCACCTGAAGAGAGTTGAAGTTCAACATCGATGATCCAGTATTCCTCTTTCTGGAAATTCTCTATTTCGACTTCTCTATCACAGACCAGTCTCAACGATACAGATTGCACCCTGCCCGCCGAAAGTCCATAGCTTAGCTTCTCCCAGAGGAGCGGGCTGATTTTATACCCCACAAGTCTGTCGAGGATTCTTCTCGCTTTTTGCGCGTTATATTTTGCTTCATCAAGAGCGGCAGGGGATTTAAGCGCCTCCAGAACACCTTTTTTTGTAATTTCATGGAAAAGTACCCGTGCTATCTCCTTTTTCTTTCCGATCAGCTCCGCGACATGGAAAGCTATCGCTTCTCCTTCACGATCAGGGTCAGAGCCGATATATATTTTGTCAGCTTCCTTGCCTGCTTTTTTCAGTTCATCGACAACTTTTGATTTGCCTTTTACCGTCATGAAATGGGGCGCAAAATCTTTTTCTACGTCGACTCCAAGCTTACTCTTCGGCAAATCCTTGATGTGTCCGTAGGTTGCTTTAATAACAAAGTTCTTACCAAGGTATTTGGAAAGTGTTTTCATTTTGGTTGGTGACTCAACAACCAGAAGCGATTTTCCCATCTATATTCTCCTTTTTCTGGGGCTTATACTTGTCCCGCCCAAGCGGGATCGCCCCCTCCACTCTTCAAAACGCGTTTGAACGGTTCAAGCAGTTTAAACGGCTTAAACGTAATCCTCTACCCGGTATCCTAAATCGAAAAGAGTAAGAAAATCAAATCTGTGTATCTTTTTTGTGTGCAGAACACCGATATTTCTTTATTTCCGGATATAGAACCCACCGGGGACTTCCCGGATGATTTCTTTCATTTCGAGCCTTGTGAGCATGGCCATAACCTGCTTAGCTTTCATGCCGCTTTTTTCTATAATCTCATCAACATGGACCTTTTCAAAACCAATATGTGAAAAAATCTTCTCTTCTTCGGGGCTAACGTTCACCGGTTCTTTTTGTTCCGGCTCGTAACCGGGAAAAGAGGTTGTCAAAATATCATTAATATTTTCAACCAGCTTCGCGCCCTGTTTTATCAATGCGTTGGCGCCCTTATATTCTTCCCGGAAAACACTGCCGGGTATTGCCATAACTTCTCTTCCATACTCAAGCCCAAGCCGCGCAGTAATCAATGATCCGCTCTTCTGTGATGCCTCAATAACAAGCACACCTTTTGATAATCCCGCTATAATCCTGTTACGTTCAGGAAAGTGATACGGGAGAGGTTCTTCTCCCGGCGCGTATTCAGTGAGGATAAGGCCTTCTTCACCTGTTGTTTTAAAAAGCTGTCTGTTCTCTGGTGGATAGCAGATATCAATACCACAACCGAGAACAGCAACAGTCTTTCCCTTTTCCTTTAAAGCACCCCTGTGGGCCGCCGCGTCAATACCCCGCGCGAGACCGCTCACAACGGTGATCCCCACAGACGAGAGTGTCTCGCCTATTTTCTCGGTAAGGTTCATGCCTTCCGAGGTGGCCTTGCGAGAACCAACAATGGCGAGGGTGTTCATTCCCGCCTCAAGAGGACCCTTTTTATAAAGCACGATGGGCGGGTCAGGAATGTTTTTCAATAGTGGCGGATACTCCTTGTCGCGTATGGTAACTATGTCGGCGCCTATTGAGTCCAATTTCTCCAGATCATCTTCTATTTTTCTCCAGCCTTTGAAGGAGATGGCTTTGCTTCGCACATTATCATCGAAAACTGTCCCTTTCCTTTCAAAGAGCGCAGTTATATTGTCCACGGTATCAACAACATTCTTTTTCAGTATATTGTTTACGCCTTTGAGTCGTGAAAGCGCAATTAACGCGATTCGTTCTTCCATAGATAACCGGATAATCTTTTAATACATTCTTTCAGGGATTACAATCTGTTTCGAAATCCCGGTCCCCGCCGATCTGTAACAAAAACATCGATCTACTTCTTCTTTTCCTTATCCGTAAAGGTGGACCAATAATAGGCTCCCCTTTCATAGATCTCTTTAAACATTGCTAACCGTGATGTCGAATCTTTCCACCATTTGTCTTTCTTGAAATATGTTACTGCAACCGGTTTTATCATATAGAGGGTTTTGCCATCTCCCTGCAAGCCATCGTAAAGGAGATGAAACCTCTTTGACGCGTACTCAGGCACTAAAACAATAACTTTTTTATACCCCATGGCCTGAAATTTTTCATTGATTTTATTCAGCTTGGCAATCCCTTCGCCCTCGGCGTCGACAACCTTCACTACATTTTCCTTAATACCTTTCGTTGTGGCCAGCTTTGTTATCAAACTCTCAATACTGACACCAAATATCTTATCTTCTTCCACAAATATTAATTTACCGTTTCCTGCCCAGTATTCACGAAAGGCATCCGTGTAGAGTTCCCCGTTTTTATCTTCCACAAACCTGGGGACAAAAATAATGTCCGCTGAGACAATTTTGTCCTCGTGCCTCATCTGTTTTGCAATGAGCTTCAAGGTAAAAGGATGCATAAGGGCACCCACAAGGACCATACAGATAACAAGGATAAACAAAAGGCAACCACACCCTGATTTCCCCTTATTCCCCATAAACCCCTCCTTGCCCTGCGGGCGGTTCAAAGTTCGATGTTCGAAGTTCAGTGTTGAAAACCCGTAAATCGGAAATCGCAAAACGCATATCGTGAAAGATTTTAAAAGCCTTTTTTGATTTAACATTTTCCGATTTCACGATTTCCGATTTACGATTTACGGGTGTTATATTATTCACTTCTTCCTCTATTTCACTTTTTACTGGATTCATAATGAATAATCGAGAGGACAACAAGCGGTGTGGTTTCGCTTCTGAATATATTTGTTCCCAGAGTATAAGAAACAAAACCATTTTCCTTCAGCCACTCAATCTCCGATTCGTCGATGCCCCCCTCGGGGCCGATTACCACGCATATCTCTCCGTCTTTCGGTGGAGAAAAAAATGTTTTCAAGGTGTTATGTTTCTCTTTCTCGTAGAGCACAATCCGGTCCTTGATATGCCCGACAAAGGGTAATACGGCCCTCAGAGGTGTGGGTTCAAGGACTTCCGGGATTGAAAACCGTCCCGACTGCCGTGAAGCTTCGATGGTTATTCTCTTCCACCGTTCACATTTTCCCTTTGTTTTTTCGTCGAATTTAATGACCGTTCTTTGAAATATCGTCGGCAAGATTTTTTCTACACCAAGTTCTGTAGCTTTCTCAACGAGCCAATCCATCCTGGGACCCTTGATAGGACTCACGCAGAGCGTCACCTTCGGTTTTTTCTCCTCAGGCTTATGGACAACTTCAATGATCTGCAGATAGATCTCTTTGCTCTTGATACTGTTGATAACGCACCGGTAAAGGTATCCCTTCCCGTCAATGAGATTGATCTTGTCTCCTTCCGATTTTCTCAAGACCGTGGCGATATATTTGTGCATAGGCCCCACGACGATGGCCATGCCGTTTTTCATTTTTAATTTGTCGACAAATACCCTTCTGATTTCCATTGTTATTCTTCCGGAATCTTATAAAACTTTGATTCGTAGAGCCTGTGATATTCCGACCATCGTTCGTCTTCCATATTATCTTTCATGTGTTCTTTCACGCCCATCACTTTCGCGTCAAGGTTATCCAGATAATGTACCACAAGGGCTTCGATAAACATCGGTTTTTTTGGGGAGCCCCATTCTTCAACGCCGTGGTGACTGATGATAATATGGGAGAGCACATCCGCTATATGCGCGGGGAAATCTTTGACCTCACGGAGAAGGTCTTCGAGGATCGTCACACCGAGGGTTATATGGCCCAGAAGTCTTCCCCGGTCTGTATATTTAAAACCTTTTATCACATCTATTTCCTCAGTTTTACCGATATCATGGAGAAGACAACCGGCAAGAACGATATCGGGATCGCCACCGACAACAGTGACCACGTGCCTGGCCATTCTCGCCATCGAGATGGAGTGTTCAAGAAGCCCTCCCACATAGATATGGTGGACCCCGATGGATGCAGGATAGAAAAAGAACTTCTCCAGCATCTCTTTCTTTTCGTTCAACAGGGAAAAAAGCCTGCTTATGGCGGGGTTCTTCAGTTCCCCCGTAATCCTGAAATATTCTTCCTTTAAAATGTCGTTGTTCGTCTCGCTCTCCGGGAAGAACTGACGGATAAGCTCAAAGGGCATCCCTTCATCCACTCTTTTAATGTCCGTTACATTGAGCTGGATTTTTTCCTGGTAAAGTCTTGGTCTGGCTTTGACATGGACAATATCATTTTTATCGAAAAGACCATTTAATTCCTCGACCCGCTCCCAGACTTTTGCCTCGATAACACCGCTTTTGTCTTTGAGGCTGAGGCTCATATATTTTGTGTTCGTTTTTGTCGTGTAGGTTGCCTTTTTTGCAACAACAAAATAATCATTGACCATTGTCTGGTCTTCAGTGATGTCTTTGATAAATATTTTTTTATCCATGTGGTTTTCCCTTGAAGTGTTGATAGCCCTTTGCGGTGAGCTTGATTTCTTTACCCTCTTGAAAAAGTTTGACGCCTCTACCTTTTGTAACCTCGCCAATAATGGAGACTATGTGTCCCTTTTCCTTAAGGGCTTTAATGTGGGCAAGCTTTGTCGAGGGGAAAGTGAAGAGGAGTTGATAGTCCTCGCCGCCGGTGAGGGCAAGTTGTTCCATGCCTTTTTTTCGGAGAATATCAGGAACGGGCACGCTTTCGAGGTGTATCCGGGCGCCATTTTTGCTTTCCAGCATCATCCGTTCGAGATCGATGATAAGCCCGTCGCTTATATCCATCATGGCATCAGTTATACCACGTTTTGTTAGTTCCTTCCAGAAACCATAGGGAGATACGGGGTCCATAAAGCGTTTGAGAAATCTCGCGGAACCTTTTTGTTCTACGCCCTTTTGCAGCAGATGCAATCCATAGGCAGCTTCGCCGAGATATCCCGTGACAGCAATCAGGTCACCCACCTTTGCTTTGTCCCGTCCGAGGTATTTTTTCGTCACGAGTTTTCCGACCATGGAAACGTCAATGAAAAAGGTGTCCGATCCGACGGTGTCGCCGCCGAGGAGTATAATGTTCAATGCCTTTGAGGCGTCCCTCATGCCCTTGTATAGTCTTTCGATATCGGGAGAAGTAATACGGGCAGGTACGCCGATAGTGACGAGATAGTAGAGCGGCAGAGCGCCCATGGAGAGGACGTCGGATATGTTGACACTGATGGCTTTCTTGCCGACATAGTAGGGATCGAGAAAGGAGAATTCGAAGTGGACGTGCTCCACCATGGCGTCCTGGACAAACACATATTGCGCGCCGCCCATAGCAACCACAGCGCCGTCATCGCCGATCCCGCGGATGATCTTGGCGTCCGTCTTGCCGAACTTCTTCAGCTTCTTGATAAGTGCATTTTCAGATATTTCCATGATAGAATGAAATAATACCAGTTTATCACTTTATTTTGCAAACCATTGTGTTTTTTGTTCGGCCAATGGCGTAGAGTATACAATTGGCTTGCGCTTCGCTTTAGAGTTCAATTATATTACGACTTCAAAGGCCAGCACATCATAGTGCACCTCGGCACCTTCTTATCCCCTAAATCTATGACATCAATGATGCCAAGCTCCCGTAAGTAGCTGACATCCTGGAGCACGTTCTTAAGGTCCCGTCCGGTAAGTTTGGCCAACTCGTATATAGATGAAGGCTTTCTGTCCTTGATTGTTTTAAGCAGTTCCAGTCTTTTCTCGGTCAAGGCTTTACGCATATCCCTGACAGTGCTGAAATAGACCGCCGTCTTTTTCTTTGTTTCCTTGCCCTTTGAAATTGTGTTATAAACTCTTCCGGCTTCCCTGAGGGTGTCGTCCAGGGTTTTAATTTCGACATGTATTTTCTTAATCTTCATCCCAATTCCTCCCTCGCAATGTTGTCAAATCCTTTTTGAAATCATCCAGTAGCTTCCAGATATCAGAAAAGCTATATTCTTCTTCTCGATTCATGAAGTGCCTATGATAGCCCTTACCCTCTGCATTATCATAACCAATGAGCCGCTTTCCCTCTTTGATATATACAATCGAAATCTTGACGCCATGAGGTCTGTCAATTGTTTTGGGGACTTTCCATATTTTGATCTCGACAATCTCGTTTTCTCTTATCTCTTTCGTGTGAAGCATAAGAGAGGCGCTCATAGTGGGTATCTTATGCCAACTATCATGATAAGTCAAATTAAGTACATGAGTTTTGTGTTCGTGCTGATATATGATGAATTAAAAGCGCAAGGAGTAATAAAATGAAAGATGTGTTAACTTACAAAGAATTTGTTGGTTCCGTCCATTATAGTACCGATGATGAAATATTTTTTGGAAAAATTGAAGGAATTGATGATCTGGTAACTTTTGAAGGGGCAAGCGTTGCACAACTCAAAAAATCATTTAAAGAATCTGTTGATGATTATATTGAACTTTGTAAAAGGGAAAATAAAGCACCGGAAAAATCATTTAAGGGTTCTTTTAATGTCAGATTGAATCCGGAACTGCACAAAAAGGCTTATCGAATTGCAATGATTGGAGGGAAAACACTCAATCAATTTATACTGCAAGCAGTTGAGCATGAAGTAAAACAACGAGTAGTGAAACAAAGCTAATCAAGGACGCATGTAGCTTTCTGATGACAGGGGGTAGATTCTGTGAGAGCTTATCTTTGTATATTGAACATGAGGTATTCAATATGCAAAGATATATAGGAAGACTTCTGGGTGTTGACCTCGCAAGATCAATAGCACAGAATCCCATCACCACTGTCATCGGACCAAGACAATGCGGCAAGTCTACTCTTGTGCGTCACATCCTGGAGAGTCATAAGAATGCCCTCTTCCTCGATCTGGAGCTACCTTCCGATCTTCGCAAGTTGAATCTCTCATAACGTCCCCCTCAATCTCGGATCAAGGGCATCCCTCAGGCCGTCACCGACCATGTTAAAGGCAAATACAACGAACATAATGGCAATGACCAGGTGCAAAAGAGAGAATGGGGTGGTTCATCAGATGCGCATACCCGTCGCTCACCATGCTTCCCCAGGCGGCACCAGGCGGTTCTATTCCGAGACCCAGAAAGGATAAGCCTGCCTCTGCCAGTATGCAGATTCCCATTTCTATGGTCACAAGCACCAAAAGTGGCGGAAATGAATTCGGCAGAACGTGCCTTAACATAATCCTCAGGTTACTGGCACCAAGGCTCTTTGCCGCAAGTATATAATCATTTTGCATGATCGTGAGTGCCTGTGCGCACATAATCCTGGCATGAACCGCTATCATACCGATACCAAGCGCGATGATCACATTCTTGAGCCCTCCTCCGAGAAGTGTCCCTATGACAAGGGCCGACAGAATCATCGGGATAGACATAAGTGCGTCTATCAATCGCATGATAGTACCATGTGTCTTACCACCAAAGAAGGCGGCTATCAGTCCCAGGGGTTGACCGATTATCGCGGCTATGGCTATAGCAAACAAACCGACCATAAGCGATGTTCGCGAGCCGTAAATAATGCGGGAGAGGATGTCTCTCCCGAGCGTATCCGTCCCAAGAAGATGTTGCCAGGAAGGATTTTGCAGCTTATGGATCACATCTACCTTATAGGGATTATAAGGCGCAAGTAACGGCGCGCAAATGGCAACAAGGGTGACGAATAGTACAACAACTAGGCCAATTATGGCGAGCTTTCTCTTAAGAAAAACCCGTGTGATTCGTTCGAGTTGGCTCATAGCCGGATGAATTTCACCTGAGCGATAGGCAGTCACATCTTTGTTCATTTCTTCACCTCAACCATACCTGATCCTCGGATCAAGCCACCCGTAAGAAAGATCTACGATGAGATTCGACAACATCACTACCGTAGCCAGCACAAGGACTCCAGCCTGAACAACCTGATAGTCCTGACCAAACGTGGCCTGGACAAGGAGCCTTCCGATCCCGGGTATATTAAAAACCGTCTCGATAAGACGGCGCCTCCAAAGATGTTTCGGACCTGCATACCGAGAAGCGTAACAACGGGGATAAGGCTGTTTTTTAACGCGTGTCTCACGATGATGACCCATTCTTTCAGGCCCTTTGACCAGGCGGTCCTGACATAATCCTGCCGTATAACCTCGAGCATGCTCGACCTGGTTTGCCGCGCCAGAGATGCAACAGGCGCAACAGCCAAACAGATCACCGGCATGATAAGCTGTTTGCTGCTCATCCAAAAATCAACAAAGGGTGATGTATATCCAACAACCGGAAGCAACCTGAGCTTAAAGCCAAACATATAGATGAGCAATATACCTAGCCAAAAGCCCGGAGTGGTGATTCCCAGATTGGCCAGGATAGTGACCGTTGTATCGAGCCATCTGCCGCGTCTCACTGCAGAAATCACGCCCGCCGTGATACCAACAAAACTGCTGAGCAGAAAGGCGAAGACACCTACGTAAAAGGTAACGGGCAAGCGTTCAGCAAGCAGTTTTGATACCTTTTCCGAATAGAAGATCGACGTACCAAAATCGCCTTTCAACACCCCGCTGATCCAATCAAAGTATTGTGCCGGTATAGACCTGTCTAATCCAAACTGATGTTTGAGAGCCTTCATCTGCTCCGGCGACACTGTTTCCAATTGAGTCTGGGCGATATAGAGCATAAGCGGGTCACCTGGCAGGAAACGCATGGCCCCGAACACAAGTATGGTTACCACTATCAGGATAACTATGCCCTGTATCAATCGCCGGATAATATACGTTGTCATCCTAACCTCCTTTTGCCCTTTCTATTCTCATCCGACCCCCTGGTTTACATTTCATCGGGGTCTTTACTTGCTCAACCAGGCGTCCTCCGGGGTCCACTGCTGAAACCAGAATTCAGACATCCTCACATTTCTGACCTCGGAAGTTTTTGCAGAAATCCAGACGCCCAGATAGGTCAAATGAATCATCGCTTGTTCGTCTACAATTATTTTCATCAGGTCCTGAAACGAGGCCGCTCTTTTCTTGGGATCAACTTCCATGATAGCCCGGGAAAGTCTGGTCTCATAAGCGGCAGGATGAGCGATACTGAAATATCTCCCCCTGCTCGACAGGTTATTCCCAAGTGCTTGCCCCGGGTCCTGTCCTATTCCCATCGGGATGTTGTAATAAAGCAGTGCATTATCCCATCCGGTTGTCTGGGTTTCTACGTAGGAAGCCGGGGTTACCACTTCCAGCTTGGCGTCAATACCGACTTGAGCAAGATCATTCTGGATCGCTACATACAAATCCCTTGAGCTCGTCGTCTGAATAATAATCTTTGTTTTGAAGCCATTAGGATAGCCGGCCTGAGAAGGAGTTCCTTGGACTTCTTTGGGTCGTAGGGGTAACCGACTACTTTCGGGTTATAGTACCAACTCTCACGAGGAGCAGGCTGATTGGTGGTCTTGAAAAAACCATATCCCAGGGCTATGGCTATCGCTTCCTTGTTGATTGCATATTCCACTGCTTTCCGGACCTTATATCGGCAAAGGGAGATTTGGTGTTGCTGGTGTCACCAATCAATCCAAATACAGCTGATGGTGTTGTAACAATTGTGTATTTGCCTGTTGTCTGAAGGTCGGCCGCATCTGCCGGATTTATCCCGTAGATAACCTGTCCCTGCCCAGCCTTGAAAGCCATCTGAGCAGCTACCCGGTCGGCTATGAAAGTCCATTCTATCGCATCGAGGTAAGGCTTTCCCTTTTGCCAGTACCCATCAAATTTCTCATATCTGAGAAAGACATCACGTTGAAAACTCGTCATCTTAAATGGGCCAGTGCCCACCGGAGGGTTATACAAAAGTCCTTACCTTTCTTTATTACAGCCGGAGATATCATATTTGCAGCCCCCGAGGTAAGAACATTGAATATGACCGGCTCAAACCGTGAGAGATTGAGCCGAACCGTATACTTGTCTAGAACATCTATTGATGCTATTTCCTTGAGCACGGGTACGCTTGGAGACACTCTCACCATATCCAGGTTAGCCTTAACAGCTTCCGCGTTAAAGTCTTCGCCGTAATGAAACTTTACACCGCTTCTCAATGTAAATGTAACGGAGTTCCTGTCTTTACTTGTTTTCCAGCTTGTTGCAAGCCATGGCACAGGCTGGCCTTTTTCATCACAACGAAGAAGAGTCTCCATGACTGGTTGCCGGAATGGGAGTCGGTGGGCATTGCTTTTTCCCATGGGCACCCTAGATTGACGGCGGACATGGACGTGCTAGTATTCATAGTACCGCCATATCTTGGTTTCTCCATCGTTGGCTGTGGTTTCACCGGTGCCAGCTTCACGTTCGTTGCGGCTTCCGCTGATCCAAAGATGAACATCAATCCGATACAGATTAAAGATAGATATTGTTAAGATCGGTTTATTCAGAGTTTCTTCTCCGAATCATGATGGCCCCCTTTATCCCAGTGGTGGTTTCATATTTGGTGGCGGTGGGTTCTTCATTCCGAGACGGCAGATTTCTCCGGTGTCTTTTCTTTTCCAGCTTACTGCTATGCTCTGATTAAGCGGATGAATCATTTTAATGGCACCGGTTCGAGGGCATTCTTCAACAGCAAAAAATACAATACCAGTATTCGTAATGATAGAGCACAATGGGTGGCTTACCTTTTTCAGGGTTCGGCATCAGCACATAGTTTCGGCAGATTACCACACACGTTTTAAAGCCGTTACAAATATCTGGGTTGAAATAAACCGCTTTATTTGGTGTCGGCGGATTAGGTACCATATAGACTTTATCACTCATTTTATTCTCCTCCTCTCACGTCTTAAGAACATACTGTTTGCTTGCTCGCAAGCTAAAGACCGCAGTGCTGCTCATAATTCTCTTCATAACTCGGGGCATATGGCGGTTTTGAGATAGTAGTCAAGAGGCACTTCCCTCATTGTAACCTCATTGTTTTTGAGTCGTACCGCAAGTAACTTTTGCCATTCAGGCGGGTCTACATCCGGGTAATCAAGTCTTCGAAAACCCAGTAATGCGCTGCTTGCTTTTCTTACCAGCGAGGCATTCATGACTATTTCACCACAGGACATAATCAAGTATAAATATCGAAAAAACGTACCAATTCATGAGGTGTGGCTGCCCAGGCTGTTGCCGCCTCTGTTTCCTGAACTTCTTTTAACGAGATCGAGTCCCCTCTTTAGCGTTTCTTCATTCTTATATTGACCGCAATGGTCTTGAAGGATCCTGGTGATATCTGCATTCAATTGTTTCTAGGATATTCCGTGCCTGTTCTGTTTCAACGGCAAATAGACCCGATTCTTTTCTGCTTCTACCTGTCTGCGGTCTCCGATCGTAGACAACCTTAGCATGACGCGGCTGCTTTCTTCCCGTGTACCTCCCGCTCACTGCAGCGCTTGCATGCGCGCCGGAACCGAACATGGAGCCACCGGCGGCATAAAGACCATCAAGTGAAGTCCTCAGGTCCCAGTCAACCATGTAACCACCCCCAGCCGTACTGAGAATGTAGGGGGTTACCCTGCCCGTCCAGAAATTGGAATTGAAATAATGCTGGGGCTCCATTACAGGCACCTGCAGCATGTTTCTGTCAGAATCAAAGCCTGCCTTGGTCAGGATACATAAACCCCAATGCGTGTTTTATCCGTCATTACCGACCATCATATTGAATATCGACTTTCGGTCAATTCCGGTAGACGGCTAAATCCGCATAGAGCTGGTAAAGCAAACTCACCCTTGCTGATTCTCTGAGGCAGGTCCGGGGCAAGCTGATTCAGATAGTCATTTCTATTGCCATAGAGTCATATTCCCACTCCAAGCATGAATTTCTGGCTTGCAGCCGGCAGAAACCGTTCCTGTACTCGTTTTTAATTCCTTACCATCCTTATTCGACCAGGGCACTTCATGCCCGCGGGCATCAACAATCGGGGTCCCGTGATAGGTATTGCTGGAATTACCCACACCGTACGGGATATAACTATCAAAGTTACCCGCGCCGCGAACCTGCTCCATCAAGGCAAAATCCGCACCGGCTTTCCAGCCTATGGCGACGCCATCACCACAATCATTAATTTCCGTCATCACTTTCGATCCACTCAGTTCTGGTATGAATATCCAGAGTCGACCGGGGGTACTTGTTGCTACTATGGTAGTTTTTGCTTTAAAAATGTAGAATTCGCCGGTACGCACGTTGACTCCTGTGGCTCCAACAATAACGAGAACCCTGACTTCCTCCTTCATTAAGTAAACTCGTTACCATGACCCTGTCATAGACATCAACACCAAGGAGCTTTATCACTTTGTAAGACACGGTTTCATATTCCATCCGAAGACCTTTACAACATGCATGCTGTTATAATCAAAAGGAAAGATGAGTTTTGTTTCTTCGTCTCTGAAATAGCATCTTTGAAATCATAATCGGTATCTTTTATTCTCAGCCCGTCTTTTGACATCCAGAAGGGTATCCCAACTTTCCTTCGCATCAATATACCGGGATGGACCGCATGAATATCCCGATGCAGCATCTATAATAGCCTGGGTATATTCGTCGGGAGTAATCCTTGAACATGGATTCGTACAGGCAGCGTGCCAGTGGTCAACTCCCGCACCGCCGCGACCGCTTCGTTTTGTTGCTGCTTTTTCGACGAGTACCACTTTTGCACCATGCTTTGCTGCGCTTATTGCGGCATGACTTCCCGCCATCACCGCCGAGAACAAGCACATCGGCAGCAATTTCATTCTCCTTTCCATATCTTATTGGAGAAGGTCATTCTGAAACAGAACCGTCTTTTTGGATAAATTCTCGCCACGAACTCATTTCTACAACCTCCTTTTTATAATAGGATTCATGCCACCCCGGCTACATATAAAATACTTTCTACTCAATAAAGAGGGTAGTACCTGATCTCACGCTCCTTGGAGCTGAGGATTGCGCCTCTTCAATTCTTCCCCCTCTATATCTTCCCAGCTCCCTGGCATACTTACTTTATACTGGTCTTACCCGATTGTAGAATTCATTTGCTCAACCATCCATCTGCAGGGGTCCACTGCTGAAACCAGATATCACACAAATTCAGATTCCGGATTTCGGGGGTTCTGGCTGCAATCCATGTGCCCGAATAAACCAAATTAACCAGAGCATATTTGTCCGCAATCATCTTCATCAACTCTTGAAACATGATTACCCTTTTCTTCTGGTCAGATTCCATTGAGGCCTGATTCAGTTTAGTTTCATAATCAGAAGGATGAAGGATGCTGACATACCTTCCCTTACTCGACATATTGCTTGCAAGGGACATCCTCGGGTCCATACCGATTCCTGTGGGGTGATTATAATAAAGCAAGGAGTTTTCCCAGCCGTTAAGCATGATTTCGGCGTAATTCGCAGGCGTTATCACTTCTAATCTGGCATCGATACCTATGTCAGCAAGATTATTCTGTATCGCTAGGTACACATCCTTGGGGTTTGTTGTCGGTATTATCATCTTCGTTTTGAAGCCGTTAGGATAGCCTGCTTGAACAAGAAGGTCTTTTGCTTTTTTCGGATTGTACGGGTAACCGGCTACTTTCGGGTTATAGTACCAGTTTAAACTGGTGGCAGGCTGATTGGCGGTCCAGTAAAAGCCATATCCCATACCTTTCGCTATGGCTTCCTTATTAATGGCGTGTTCAACTGCCCTTCGTACCCTGATATCAGCAAATGGGGATTTGGGATTGGTGCTGTCGCCCGCTATTCCGAATGCTCCGGAAGGTGTCATAGCTATGATATATTTGCCTGCTTCCTTGAGATCCGCTGCATCTTCAGGGTTTATGCCATAGATTACCTGTCCCTGCCCAGCCTTGAAAGCCATCTGCGCCGATACCCGGTCGGCTATGAAAGTCCATTCTATCGCATCGAGATAAGGCTTTCCCTTCTGCCAGTACCCATCAAATTTCTCATATCTGAGAGAGACGTCTCGCTGGAAACTCGCCATTTTAAATGGACCAGTGCCTACGGGATGAGTCAGGCAAAAATCCTTGCCTTTTTTGATGGCAGCGGGTGAGATCATTCCTGCAGGAAGTGCACCGGATGCCAAAGTATTGAATATCGTAGGTTCGAACGATGAAAGATTAAGTCGGACCGTATAGTCATCGATCACATCCACCGACGATATAATCTTGAGACTCGGTGCATTGGGCGATATTCTTATCATATCCATATTAGCCTTGACCGCTGCCGCGTTGAAATCTTCACCATCGTGATATTTCACACCTTTTCTCAAAGTCAAAGTGATATTCTTCTTGTCATTGCTTACTTTCCAACTTGTTGCGAGCGTTGGAACGCTGGGAAAACCTTTTTCATCAAAGCGAATGAGGGTTTCAATAGCGGGCATCCCCAGCTGGCTATCAGTTGGCATTCGTCTTTCCCATGGGCATCCCAGGTTATTGGCCGCCATAGGTGTGATAATCTTTACGATGCCGCCATACCGCGGTTTTTCTGTTGCTGCTTGTGATTTCGCTGTTGCCGGTTTTGTAGGCGTCGCCGCGTATGTGTTACACAAAATCAGGACCCAGGAAACAGCCAATAGCATTAGACCGAGGTAAAGTATTCTCCCAACCGGTTGTTTCTTCAGCATGTGACCTCCTTCAGGCTACATCGTTTTTGTTATGATAGTGTTATTCTGTTGTCAATGGACAAACTATTGATCGATCGATCGTTACCACACATGCCATACTCCCCAAACCGGTGCCCTGAATGCCAAAATCTAGAAAATATCATATCGATCGATCGATCCAATGTCAAGATAAAAGACGGTGAATAATTTGCAGCAGCGAAACAACTCATTCTTCAATTGAAATTGGGATCACCCAAGGGTAGCTGCTATTGGCAATTCTTTTTGAGAAGGATTTCGATGACAAGGCTGTCTGCTTCAGGGAAATCGTAATTGGTAAGGTCTTCTATTCTCACCCAACGTATTTCTTCATGATCGTTGAGGTTGAATATACCCGAAATAACAGTTGCCCGGTATGTCATCAGTTGAATGGTCCATTCGGGTGTATAGCTGAACGTGCTTGAACAGATGAGATCACCGATTTCAGCCATCACGGAAAGTTCTTCCATGAGTTCCCGCTTCAGGCACTGCTCATTAGTTTCCCCTTCTTCAAGTGTGCCGCCGGGAAACTCCCATTTCCCGGCATGCTGCTTCCCTCGCTTTCTCTTGCCAATAAGGACATGACCATTTTTCTCAATCACAGCCGCGGTGACAATTTGTGGATTATTTTTTTTCTTCTTCATTGCGGTACTCGTTATATTTTAATTCAGATCGGTCAGTGACATTGGTAGCTTCCATAACCTTTTCAGTATAATTTTCCAGACCATTAATCCATTCTCCCGCAATCGTCTGAGGATTTCAAGCAGAAAACCACTGAGGTTAATCCAAATTCTTAAAAAATAGCTACTGTATGCGATGAACACAATGCCCCAAAGAATCTAAGTCTGACCTATTTAACAAAGCGCAAACCAATTGAATACGCCTTAGGCTTTACCCCAGTTTTATCAGTTGAGATAAACTGATAAAAATGCTGAAGTGGCTGAAGGCACGGAGGAAAGGGATTAGATGTGCCGCTATGCCGGGCTCCTGCTGGCGCGAAGCATAACAGCCCATTCTTGGGCGAGAAGGGGGAGGCTCCAATAGCTTTGCTGTTGGAGGGGGCGACCCCCGTCAAGCGAGGACAGGCGTGAGCCCAAGTAATAGTGCAGCGCAGAGTCCGGTAGAGCGGTGCAGATGGTCCTTTCCTTCGTGCCTCCAGCCGGTCTTTAAAGAAGTAGTTAGGGTCAATCGGCAAAATAGTGACTTATCTTCATGGCTTGCGACCTGCGACATGACACCTGCGACGGTCTCCCCCGCCTCAAGCCACAGTCAACCGCAGTAAATCTCGATGATTAGCTGGACAAAGACCTGCCTTTTGTACTTTAATATCGGTTTCAGCACGACCAACGTAAAAACATCCCGGAGGAAAGTGTGGCAGGAAGTAGAAATGACATTATTCATAATCTCAAGACGCAGCTCAATGCCTCTCAGTATGAGGCGGTTACTACCACGGAAGGCCCGGTCCTTGTTATCGCGGGCGCGGGAAGCGGCAAGACCAGAGTCATAGAATATCGTTCACTTCACCTCGTCCAGAACGACATCGACCCGGAATCCATTTTGCTCCTTACATTCACTCGTCGAAGCGCCCAGGAGATGATCGAACGGGCGTCCCGGAACGATGCCCGGTGCTCAAAAATAGACGGCGGGACCTTTCATTCTTTTGCAAGCAAGATCCTCAGGATCTACAGCAAGAACCTCGGTTTATCAAACTCTTTTACCATATATGATGAAGGTGACGCGGAAGAAGCGATCCGGCGCTGCTGCAACAAAATGGGATATGACCAGGATAAGGAGTTCCCCAAAAAGAACGAGCTGAAGAACGTCTTCAGCCTCTGTATCAATAAGGGAATGAATGTTGACGATGCGGTCCTGAAGACCTATGTGGACTATGAGGACCGGCTTGGAGAAATCAAGACCGTACAAAAGGAATATGCTCAGTATAAGCTCAGGAATAACTGTGTCGATTATGATGATCTTCTGGTCTATCTCAGAGTTGTCCTCGGGATTGATGAAATACGGGAGAGACTCTCATCAAGATACCGGTATATCATGGTTGATGAATTCCAGGACACAAACGGGGTCCAGGCAGATATCGTCCGGCTTCTTTCAAAGAAGCACAACAATGTAATGGTAGTGGGGGACGACGCGCAGAGCATCTACGGTTTCAGGGGCGCCAATCACCTGAATATCCTTCAATTCCCCAAAGAATTCACCGGATGCAAGGTAATCAAGCTCCAGGAAAATTATCGCAGCACCCAGTCCATCCTTGACGTGGGCAATGCGGTCCTGAACAACATGTCACATAAATTCGAAAAACGGCTTGTGTCGGCAACGGGCAGCATCGGTGAAAAACCCGTGGTATCAAGCTTCGATGACGTCTATGAGGAGGCCGCCTGGGTAGCCGCCAAAGTTCAGTCGCTGAGTCAACCGGCGTTGTCATGAGAGAGATGGCTGTTCTCTTCAGGACTGCCTTTACCTCCATGCCCCTTCAGGCGGAACTGGTAAAACGGGGGATACGATTTAAACTTTTCGGGGGCCGGAAATTCTACGAGATGGCAAATGTCCGTGATGTGGTCTCCTACCTGAGGCTTGTTGCCAACCCCACCGACGAACTGGCATGGCACCGGGTGCTGATGCTCCTTCCCGGTATTGGCGCCAGGACCGTTGAAAGACTGCTTGAACTGATTATCCATTACGACAATCTGGCAGATATTATCGATAAAGTTTTTACTCCCTTTTGCACAGGTCAGAAAAACTCGGAGGTATTCCTCTCCCTGAAAACACTTCTTCAGGCTATCTCCGGTCCATCCATGCCGCCGGCCCGTCAGATTGAGCTTGTCATGGAACATTACGGACCCATCATGCAGGTGAAATACAAGAAAGATCCGTCCAGGGTAAAGGAACTGGCCATGCTCGGGCAGATGGCCCAAAGATACCGCACCTTGAAGGACTTTCTTGCCGATGTAGCTGTCGATCCCGACAAGGACGCAAAGGATGATGATTTCGAATTCCTTACCCTTTCCACGGTCCATTCAGCAAAGGGGCTTGAATGGGGCAGAGTATTCCTTATCGGCCTGGTGGATGGCGTGTTTCCGTCGAGCAGGTCTTTCATTGATGCTGATGGGGGCGATATCGAGGAGGAGAAAAGGCTCTTCTACGTGGCGGTCACGAGGGCAAAGGAGGAACTTTTCTTAAGCTTCTTCATTAAAAAGGGTACCAATGAGCGCTCTGTTGGAAAGCTCTGCAGATTTCTCGATCCCGCCAATGTGAGGATTACCTTTGAAAAACGGGCAGTGGGGTCATTATCCAGACCAGCTCGCCGCCATTCAAGATATTGATGCAATGCCCGCATACAACATGATATATTTTGACGTTGAAGCGGTATGATATCGACGGAGGGTGACATGGAAGAGATAATCCAAATCGTAACTACTGCGGATGACAGGAGCATCATCGAGAAGATCGGCAGAGACCTTGTTGAAAAAAGGCTCATCGCCTGCGCGCAGATCCTGGGGCCTATCCAGAGCATCTATCGATGGAAGGGAACTGTGGAAGATGCCAGCGAGTGGCTTCTCCTCATGAAAAGCAAGGCATCCCTCTATCCTGCAATAGAAGAGGAGATACGACAACAACACCCCTATGAACTACCCGAAATCATTGCGATAAATATAGATAAAGGCCATACGGGGTATCTGGACTGGGTGGCCAGCGAAACAAAATAGCCGTAATATCCGAGGGGCAACCCCATCAAAACCAACTTACCTTGCAAAATAATGATTGTGGTATATACTTACAATAAGATCGATAATTCACTATAGGGGGTCTTATTATGGACAAGATATTACGGGTTAACATGGGGACGAAAGGCAGTCCAACAACCACCGTTGAACCAATCGGTGCGTACGCTGGTTTGGGGGGCCGGGCACTTACATCTGCTATTATTTCTAAAGAGGTCCTTCCTGCCTGTCATCCGTTAAGCGAAACCAACAAAATCGTCATTGCACCCGGTCTGCTAAGCGGAAGTATTGCCGCAATGTCGGGGAGAATCTCCGTGGGGTGTAAAAGCCCGCTCACCGGAGGCATCAAGGAATCAAACTCGGGAGGACAGCCTTCGCAAGTCCTTGCGCGTCTGGGATACGCGGCAATCATCCTTGAGGGAAAACCCGAAGGTAATGACCTCTATACGATATTCATCAATAAGGATGGCGTGAAAATCACCGTCGATAACGGCCTCAGGATGCTTGGAAATTATGATACCGTGGCAAAAATGAAAGAGAAATTCGGAGACAAGATCGCCTGTATTTCCATTGGTCAGGCAGGGGAAATGCGACTTGCCGCCGCGTCGATTGCCTTCACAGATATGGAACTAAGACCGACGCGACACGCGGGCCGCGGGGGACCCGGCGCGGTCATGGGTTCAAAGGGCGTAAAGGTTATCGTCCTTGATGATACCGATCTGCCCATGCGTCAGCCAAAAGACCCTGACAAGTATAAGGAAGCGAACAAGGTTTTCGTGGAAGGGCTTCGTAAACACGGTGTTACCGGTCAGGCACTTCCTGCCTACGGGACAAGCGTACTGGCGAATATCCTCAACGAAGCAGGCGCTTATCCCACATACAATTTCAAGCAGGGGACCTTCGCCGGTGTTTCGAAGATAAGCGGTGAGACCGAAGCGGCGTTGGAAACTGAAAGAGGCGGCGTCCCGACCCACGGCTGTCATCGAGGGTGCGTTATCCGTTGTTCCGGGATATTTAATGATAAGGACGGACACTATCTGAGCAAACAACCGGAATACGAGACAGTGTGGGCCCATGGCGCCGACTGCGGCATCGACGATATGGATAAGATCGCCATGCTCGATTTCCTTGACGATAATTACGGGCTTGATACGATAGAAATGGGGGTCGCTATCGGAGTCGCCATGGACGCAGGACTGCTCAAGTTCGGCGATGCCGACGGCGCAATTAATCTGATTCACGAAGTGGGGAAAGGCACTCCGCTCGGTCGTATCATCGGGAGCGGCGCGGCGATCACCGGCAAAGTTTTCGGCGTTGAAAGAGTCCCCGTTGTCAAAGGCCAGGCAATGCCCGCCTATGATCCCCGGGGCGTAAAAGGACTTGGCGTAACCTATGCAACAAGCCCTATGGGTGCTGATCATACCGCCGGTTACGCAACAACGGCAAATATTTTAAAGGTGGGCGGGTTTGTTGACCCTCTGAAATCACAGGGACAAGTAGAACTTTCCCGGAATCTTCAGGTCGCCACAGCCGCTATCGATTCGACAGGCATGTGTCTTTTCATTGCTTTTGCCGTACTCGATCAACCGGAAACATTTCAGGCGCTTATTGATCTACTGAATGCCTTCTACGGCCTCAACTTCACTGCCGATGATGTTGCGGAATACGGAAAAAAAGTCCTCACAATGGAGAGAGATTTCAATAAGCGGGCCGGTTTCACAAAAGAACAGGACAGGTTGCCGCAGTTTTTCAAAACAGAGCCTGTTCCTCCTCATAACGTCGTTTTCGACGTTTCCGATGAGGAGCTTGATACGGTATTCAACTGGTGATGCGAGACGAGAAACAATTTTTTATTTCTCGGGCCGCGTTGCCATTTATGAAGAGGATGAAAGGCACAGCACAAACAGTCGTTGAAAATTGCCCCGTTGTCCGCATCGAGGCAGAAAAAGCATTGATTCCCTATTTCCGACCTATCTTTCAAGCCGGCTTCCTCTTTCGATGTCAGGTAGGGACAAAGCATCGAGGACTTTCTTTTCCGGCAGTTGTCGTTGGAAAGGGACTTCGTGGAAAAAAAGATAAGTACGGTTTTTCTTGATGGACAATGCGTCGATGATATCGCTTCGGCTACCTTGAATGACGCCTCTATTGTGGCACTTTCCTCGGCCCTGCCCGGTCTCGTCGGTGCCACATTGAGAAGAGGTGGTTTTTACGCCTGTCTGAGAGATTCCATAACCTATCGCAAAGAAGATATGGCCCTTGAGGCGCAGCAAGGGATTATCACCATCAAGCTCTTTAACCTCCTCATGGACGAGCTGGGTCCTGTTTTTCTTAAGAAAGGCATTATCATGGACCGTTCTGCCGTCGTCAGTTTCTTTCAAATCCGGAAGGAAGGCTTCTGGAAGGAGATAAGCGCCGTGTATTTGGGGGGCACGTCTATCGCCCCGGAAAAACTCATGGAAGATAGCACGTATAATAATTGTGATCATCTGATGGTTTGTGTTGATACGAAAGACCAGGCTCAATAAAAAAGATTGGCATCCCTCTGGCCGGGTGATGTCTTTGGGACAGACAACATGCATGTGACCGTCAAACTATTTGCCACGTTACGAAAAGACCGATTTGATGAGAAGGACTTTGAACTCGCGGATGGAGTAACGGCAGGTGAAATCATCGATAGGGTCGGTATTCCTCCTACAGAGGTCACTCTCATCTTTATCAATGGTCGCCACAGCATGCCCGAAGCAAAGCTTGCCGGGGGCGATACGCTGGCTTTGTTCCCTCCCATAGGAGGAGGCTAAGGATCACCTAATTGCAACAAATAACCCAATGACCAAATCTCAATGATCAAATGGAAAACCACAGCTAACGGACAAATATATGCTGATTTTTTCTATTACCGGTGCCCGATTATCTTTTGTATCTTGTTGCTTGGTTATTGGTCATTGATTTATCCAGCATTGACAAGCATTGAGAAGCTTCATATAATTAGGTGAATTTTCATATTGCACTTGGAGGCTTTATGTGGGAAAACCTCACTCTAAAAGAAATAGTTGAGTACGCGAAAGACCCCTACCCTTCTATCAGAAAATGGTCCAAAGATAAGGGGAAGAAGGTAGTGGGGAGTACGATTGCTGATGTACCCGAAGAAGTTATTTACGCATTCGGCTTCCTGCCCGTTGCCATACTTGGTACAAACAAGCCCCTGAAAAGGGCCCCCAGCCTCCTTCCTGACAATGCATGTTCTCTGGCACGGAGTAACCTCGAACTGGCCCTCAGCTATGAAGGTGATCTTTTTGACGGATTTGTCCTGCCGCAGGTCTGCGATACCACACAACATCTCTCCGATATCTGGAGGATCAACTTTCCAAACTCATACGTTGAAAGTTATCTGGTGCCACGCCAGGTGGACAGGCCGAGCGCCAGATATTGGGTCAAGGAGGAAATAGAACGGCTCATAGCGTCGCTCAGCCAATGGTCGGGTAAAGCCATCAGTGATGATGACCTCAACAAATCCATGGCGCTCCACAATGAGAATAAAGCCCTCCTCGGCGAACTCTATGAAATCAAGAAAAAGTTCCCCGGAACAATTACCAATGAAGAGTTCTTCTCCATGCTGAAACTCTCGGAACAGGTCGATAAAGCGGAATTGAATATCAGCCTCAAGAACATTAAAGAAAACCTGAAATTAAAAGAGGTGAAGGGGTATACCAATATCATTCTCGTCGGCATTACCTGTGACCCTCCTGAAATATTCGAAATCTTCGATGAATTGAAACTCAACATCGTCGGAGATACCCTTGTTACCGGCACACGTTATCTCCAGGGCGTCGTGACGCTCAACAACGGCAGTCCGATAGACACGCTCGTGGAGAGACATTTTAAAAGAGGTTTCTATTCACCTATACACGATAATGTTTACAGAAATTTTGAGGAAATCCACAAACTTTACAAAGAAACAAAGGCGCGAGCGATTGTGTATGTTCACATCGAATTCTGCGAATCCCAGGAGTTCGACATGCCTGACCTCAAGAAAATGATCAAGAAAGAAGGGATACCAATGCACGTCCTCGACACAGAATACCAGACGACTTCTCTCTCCCATGTGAGAACGAGGCTACAGGCATTTTCTGAATCTCTGGAAGGGGGCGCGCTATGAGCGAGAAGTTGACATCGAAACAACTGTCAAAACAGATCACCGATGAATATCTGGAAGAGGCATTTCATGCTCATGAACTGGGCAAGCTCATAGGCTATTCAACGGCAATATCTCCTGTGGAACTTTTTGTTGCTCACGACATTATTCCTGTATATCCCGAAAACCATTCCGTGGCGAATCTGACGGCAAAGAAAGGCGCTGAAATGTGCTCCATAACGGAAAATCTTGGGTACACGAGCCACCTCTGCGCCTATGCCAGGTCTGACCTCGCATACAGACAGACAGGCATGACCGTCACAAAGGGTATCCCCGAACCTGACCTCTTTCTTGCCTGTAACGCCCAGTGCTTTACCCTCACAAAATGGTTTCAGATACTCGCGCGAAAAGGGAACCTCCCGCTCTTTGTTTTCGATACACCGGAATACGTCATGGATAAGAAAGCGCGGGAAGAGATCGTGAAATATTGTGTTGTCCAGATGAAAGAGCTTATCGCTTTTCTTGAAGAAGTAACGAAAAAGAAATTCGATTATGACCGCCTTAAAGAAGTTATGAAATACTCGGCGGCATCGAGCATACTCTACAAGAAATTTCTTGACATGGCCCAGTATAAACCATCTCCCATAAGCATCTTTGACGCCTTGATCGGCATGGCCATCGCCGTATACCGCAGAGGCACACAGGAATGCGTTGATTACTACCAGACCCTCTGTGACGAAATCCAGACAAAAGTCGATCAGGGCATTGGTGTTGTCCAGAACGAAAAATACCGCCTCTATTGGGAGAACCTCCCTGTCTGGTTCAAATTCAGCGACCACGCTAAGCTCCTCGGCTCCTATGGCGCTGTAATCCTCACATCTCTCTATGTCCATGCCTGGAGTCTTGATTTTGATCTCAACAAGGACCCTCTCGTAACCCTGGCGGAGAACTACGTAAACCGGTTCTCCAACTCTACCATCGAAGACAGGGCGACTATGGCATTGGACCTTTTCGAAAAATATTCCATGAACGGCATGATTATGTTCATGAACAGAAGCTGCAAGGCTGTCTCCTTCGCGGTGCCAACCCTAAAAGATATCCTCACGAAAAAAACGGGTATCCCCGCCCTCGTCTTTGAGAGCGACATGGGCGATCAAAGATTCTACTCCGAATCACAGGTGCGCACACGGATCGAGGCATATTTCGAAACACTGGACAGACTGCGGTAAGCTCATAGTTGATAGCTCATAAGGTAAGGATATTACTTTGTGTGGTGTTCTTAACAGACAAAAATACATAAAGATAAAATTTGTACATTGGAAATCTCTCGCGTAACTACCTTCACAACCAAATCGTTTTACCTTCTTCATTTTCTTGTTGTCAATGGCTACTATATGGTGATATAAGGTACAAGCGGCATTATAAAAGCGAATTAGAAGAGCAACGAGGGAGCCTACCATATCACCCATCATACCAACAAATAAGTGTTGGATGTCTTAACGTGATACTGCGAATCAGGCCTTTTACGATATATGCTTCTTTTTTGAGCATATCATTGTTTTTTATCGTTTTCCTCCTTGCGCCTCAAACAGCCCTGTCCCGGATCGATGAGAACAATATTTTCATTGTTCTTGGCATCCATGATCATCACTTCTATGAATTCCATGAGGAAGGAAATAATAAACTCGTTGCGACCCTTGGTGTAGGCCTTCAGATATTGAATAATGGAGGCAAGTATAACGATATTTTTGAAAAATGGTTTGGTGTCTACGAAAATAATAAAAACCGGCTGGAAACCAGGGTCCGTTATTCCCTCATCAGTTTGTTTGCTGTCTTTTTTCTTTTCCTCGGCATCCTCATGTGGACCTGGTCACTGCGACGACAGGTAAAATCGCGGACTGCTGAGTTGGAATTAAGTGAAGAGCGTTACCGGCTGCTCGTTGAAAATGCCTCTGAGGGTGTTATTGTTGTTACCAGCAAAAAAGTGGCATTTACCAATCCGAGAGCCTTACAGATTTTAGATTGTACCAAAGAAGAGTTGAACACCAAGATACTCTTTGACATTATCCATCCCGATGACCAGAATGTTGTCCTCGATTTTTATTTCGACACCTTGATGAAGGAAGATGTTGTTCTTCAGTATCCTTTCAGGATTATAACCGGGAAAGATGAACCGCAGTGGGTCCTCAACAACTCTGTGAAAATAGAATGGGAGAAAAAAACAGGAGTCCTCAATATTTTCACGGATATTACGGAAAGCAAGAAACTTGAGCAGCAACTTCTCCAGGCCCAGAAAATGGAAGCCATAGGACAGTTCGCCGGCGGAATCGCACACGATTTTAACAACATCCTGACGGCCATCATGGGCTATGGGAACCTCGTAAAGATGAAAATCAAAGGAGATGAATCCCTTGTAAAATATATTGACAATATTCTCACATCAGCAGAAAAGGCCGCAAACCTTACGAAGAGTCTCCTCACATTCACCAGAAAGCAGGTTACTGACCCGAAGCCAACGGATGTAAATGAAGTAATTCTCAACGCGGAGAAGCTCCTGTCAAAATTGATCGGCGAAGACATTGAGTTTTCCGTAAAGCTTAACAGCAACAGCCTCATCGTTATAGTCGATGGTAACCAGATTATTCAGGTGCTTATGAACCTCGCTACAAACGCCCGGGACGCGATGCCGCGAGGAGGAAAGCTGACCATTCGTACAGATATTATCGACATCGACGACACATTCATTCAGGACCACGGTTATGGAAAAAAAGGATTGTACGCTCTTATTTCTTTTGAAGACACCGGTATTGGAATGAATGACAAGATAATGGAGAAGATGTTTGAACCATTCTTTACAACAAAAGAAGTTGGAAAAGGCACGGGCCTTGGTCTCGCGACAGTATACGGAATCATAAAACAACAGAACGGATATGTCGGCGTCCGGAGCGCATTAAATGAAGGCACAACATTCGATATCTATTTACCGATTGTCCTCTCCACTCTGGAGGAAAACAAGCCAGCTCTGATTCCCCACATTACCGGCGGGAACGAAACAATCCTTGTGGGAGAAGACGATGAATATATAAGAAACTTTATCAGGGAAATACTCGAAGGCTACGGCTACAGAATTATCGAAGCAGCAGACGGAAATGACGTGATAGAGAAATTCAAAGAAAATGGAAATGACGTGCACCTTCTCATCCTTGATATTATCATGCCAAAGAAGAACGGCAAGGACGCCTATAACGAGATCAATAGCGGAAACGGAAACAACACGAAGGTCATATTCATAAGTGGCCATACCGCTGATTTTATCCAGACACATGCCGGTTCAGGTGAAGAAATAACGTTTCTCTATAAACCGATCGACATCAACACTCTCCTTAGCGAAGTAAGGAGGGTGCTTGACGAGAAGTAAGACCGTAAATCGTAAAAATCAGTGAATAATCAGTGAATAGTCCAAAAACAACGAATCTTGAATGTCTTGCGCCCTGTACCTCGCGCTATGCTCTATGCCCTATGCGATTTACGATTTACGATTTACGATTTACGGTATTATTTATTTCAACGCTTTCGCATAGGCAAAGATGGCCTTTACATAATTGTCGCAATGGTTATAGGCGTATATGGCTTCCCTGTTGCTGATTGGTCTGTTTTTCTCAAATCCGTGTGATTTAAGATAATTGGCAATACTCGCTATTGCATCTTGAAAATTAAAAAGATCGATGACGCCATCATTATTGCCGTCAACGGCGAATTTCGCGTACGACGTCGGCACAAACTGGCATATCCCGAAGGCTCCTGCCCAGGAACCTTTTATAGAAAGCGGGTCCTTATTTTGTTCTTTGCAGATACAGAGAAGCTCAATAAGCTCTGCTTCGGCCCAGGAAGAACGCCTGTTCTCAATGAGGGTCATGGAAAGAAGACTATTGAAGACAGTGTAATTCCCCGTGTGTGACCCGAAATTTGTTTCCACTCGTAAGATTCCCAGGATAATCTCTTTTTCTACCCCGAAGGTTTCTTCGATTTTATTGAAGATCTCTTTATTTTCTCTCAAAACCAGTTGTCCCCGTTGAATCGACTTTTTTGTCAGGAGACCGAATTTTCGATGAAAATAGTCGAGACCTTTACCGCTTTTTTCTACAACCGGGGGATACAATACGACACGACTGTCAGTAAATATTCTGCCCAGTTCATCATCGGTAAAACCACGGGTCTTCAGCTTCAAGGTCAGCTGTTCTAATTGAGGAGCGTATTGGGGATCGATCTCTGCCCTGAGGGGTAAAACGGCGATAACCGTGATAGTGAGTACAATGGAAAGACAGAACGCGAGTAACCGTGGATATCTCAGAGTAATCCTCTCTACCCTTTATAATACCAGCAATTTTTATAAAATCAACAGAAACAATTCCTGGCGGCAATCAATGATAAGCTTACCGTTGTCATCATCTGAAGAGGGAGAGGTCCGCGATTATTATTTTTTCTTGAAAACAAGACGTATTGGAGCACCGGCGAAACCGAATTTTTTGCGGATGGAGTTTTCGAGATACCGTTTGTAATGTTCAGGAATAAGCTCCGGGCGGTTAGAAAAGAGAATGAAGGTCGGCGGCGATGCCTTGGCCTGGCTTACATAGAATATCTTTACCTGTTTGCCCTGTTGAAATGAGATGCTTAACTTGTCGAAAAACTCGCCAAAGGCCTGATTGATTTCCGACGTACTTATCCTGCGCGTCAATTGTTCATAGACCTTGAAATTGTCTTCCAGGACCCTTTCGATATTTTTCCCTGTCTTCGCCGATGTAAAAACAACAGGCGCAAAATCGGCATGAGGGATCTTTTCACGGACCATTTTTCTGTATTCATCCTGTTTTACGGCAGAGCTAACCAGGTCCCATTTATTAACGACAACACAGATCCCTTTGCCTCTGGAAATAATAAGATGGGCAATGCTTCCTTCCTGATGCCCTATTCCTTCCTGACCATCGATAACAAGGTTCACGACATTCGCCCTTTCAATGCTCTTTATGGCGCTCGAAACAGAGTATTCCTCTACCTTCATGGAAATTTTGCTCTTCTTGCGAAGCCCTGCCGTATCGATGAGGATAATCTCCTTCCCGTTAACGGCTATTCGCGAATCGATGGCATCCCTTGTGGTGCCGGGAACATCGCTGACAATCATCCTGTCCGAACCGAGCATCCTGTTTGTAAGAGACGATTTGCCGGTGTTCGGTTTTCCTACAAAGGCAATCTTAAGCGCCCCTTCGACTGCATTTGAGCTGCCTGTTTCCGCGTCAATGTGTTCAGCGGCATCGACAATATCTTCGAGGAGGTCGTCAACCCCTCTGCCGTGCTCCGCGCTTACAGGATAAAATTTCTCCATCCCCAGCTCATAGAAGTCAAAAAGGCTCTCTTCCCGTTTCGTCGAATCAACCTTATTTACAGCATAGAAAACAGGTTTTTCCCCTTTCCTGAGGATCGTTGCCACATCACGATCTTCGGGGAGTATGCCCTCTACACCATCAAGGACAAAGATCACTATATCAGACTCATCCAATGACATCAGTATCTGACGTTCTATGAGCGGCGAAAAACCATCCTCTTTTGAGGGCTCAAAACCCCCTGTGTCAATGAGGATAAAATTCCGGCCTCCATAGTCAAATTCACCGTAATTGCGGTCTCTCGTTACCCCTGGTATATCTTCGGTAATCGCCTTTTTGTAACCGAGGATCCGGTTAAAAAGCGTTGATTTACCGACGTTCGGTCTGCCTACTATGCTGATAATCGGTTTCATAATGCTATTCTTTATACCTCAAAATGATACTTAATGAAAGAACGGCAGGAAGAAAACTGTCAACAACTTGGCACTACTAAGGAAAAGACGGCAGCACCCTCAGGATTATCTGCTCCCATTTTCGATAATTCTCTGAAATTGCAAGAGTATCCTTGAGGTGGCGCCCCATATACGATCACCGTTATAGTGAATAGATTGTATCATGCGCAACTGCCCGTCATGTCCTGCAGCTTCCACCGTAGGGTTGGCCTCTTTCAGATATGCATAAGGGAGCATTATGAGATAGGCTACCTCCTCCGGATTCGTCCGGAATTCATAGGGGTACGGTATGACTCCCACATAGGGTGTAATAACAAAACCGGTGAGCGTGTAGACATCATCGAGTCTTCCGATAATCTCCACATCATCTCTTTTCACGCCTATTTCTTCGCTGCATTCTCTCAGGGCAGTATTCAGGATGTCTCCGTCTGTCTCTTCGTACATGCCCCCCGGGAAAGAAACCTCTCCTTTATGAAACCGCACTGTGTCCGACCGTTTGGTAAGGAGAAAAAAGAAGTCGCCGTCTTTCTCGAAAAGAGGGATTACCACACCCGCCAGGATCGTACTGGCACACTCCACTCTTCTGGCATTATACGATTTCAAACGTTCTCTGATGATTGATATCATAAACTATTGTACCGCGATGGAGGTCGTCAAATCAATCCAAAACGGTTATGTATATTATAACCGATTCAGGAGCAAGGGGGACGAAGAACCCATCCGCCTTACATGTCTTGTATCGCAAGACTCAAGTTTCACATTGAATGTTAAGGTCTTATACCGCAAGACAGGCACCTGAAGTCAACGTTGCGCATTTAACTCGCGCAACATCTGCGTCACGCCGTACAGACCCTGTAAAACGCAGGCCGTTTTCCATGTAATACCACAATCCTTATCGATGTTAGAATTCTGACACTAATTTGTCGTATCTGCGTCAATATTGAACAGAAACAACAAACGTCTTCGGATCAGAACCCTTTCTGCATCGACGAGAATATCCGGTGCTCCCAACTTCTTGAGCTTGCTATAGCGGTCAAAGCTCTTTCCAAGCAAATAGAGGCATTGCCGCAATGACTGCTTCATAAAACCGGGGCGCTGAATCTCTGTTATACTTCCTGTTCTCTGTCTCATAGGAAATAAATTAAGCAAATATTATGCCAAAATAATTTTGATGATTAAAAAATAATGTTTTACTCTGCACAGGTTTTTATGTATAAATGATTAAAAGTAACCTGAATCATTAATCTGGGTTATTGAAGCTATGTGCAGGTTGATTTTTCCGGAGGAATGAAACCATGAAGAAACAACAAAAAGGGGGCACTGCAGATTTACGGGGTAAATTGATAAATGACATGGTTTCCAATGTTGAAAAACTTTGCAATAATGACGGATATACCCCTGATAAAACCCTTATCAATAAATATGTAGAGACTGCCGTTGATCATTACATTCAGGATTGGTATGAGGTCTCCCTTGAGGCTATGGACCTCATGGAAGGTGGCGCCGATTTCGTAACCGATGAAGAAATCGATGATCCTGAACTCATAAAAGAGGCAAAGCGCCGGATCGTCAAAACCATGTATGAAGAACGACCTCCCGGCCTCCAGGAGCATATCGCGGTATCAATCATTCATGCCATGAACAGCGATCCGCAAGAGACAGACATCCGGTTTGAGGAATAGGACAGCGTATAAGAACTGAACTGACATACAGCGTATCATCAGACTAAAGTACACTCTCAATCGTTGATTTTACGGTTCCTTTTCGCCTTAATAAATTCATTGCATTGACGATAATATTTACAATATGGTTTCGACAGGTATTTTGCTCTTTCTCGCGACTCTTATTGTAACGATCTTCATAGGAAGAATATGCGAATGCGTGCACCGGAAGCACCGCAACAGACAGCGCAACAACCCGGTTTCACGCCAGTCGCAAAAGAAAGCCGTGAGCTATCGCCCTGCATCCGCATACCCGAATCTCCATACCGAAGACAGTTGAAATCAATTCGGATTTAATCTCGTATTAAGTCTCATCCCTTCTCCCTGTGTTTATTACCTATTGCCTTTACCTATTGCCTATTACCTATCGCCTATCACCTATCACCCGCATTTACTGAATAGTCTTGAATAGATAACCGCTTTGTGTTAATTTTATGTAAAGCATTCAGAGGAGAGCTTGGCTCCGGTAGTAGAGAAAAACTTCAGGCAATACAGACCGTAAGGGCTTATTTCTATTTATACATAAAAGGACCGTTACACTATGGATTACAAAGACACCTTGAATCTGCCAAAGACACCCTTTCCCATGAAGGGGAATCTGCCCGTCAAAGAAAAAGAGATCCTCCAATACTGGAATGATATTAAACTATACCAAAAGCTCACGGAAGAGAAAAAGGACAATCCTTCATTTATTCTCCACGATGGACCTCCCTACGCAAACGGCAATATTCACCTGGGTACCGCCCTCAACAAAATATTGAAAGACATTATCGTCAAGTCCAAATTCATGTCAGGCTATCGGGCTGATTATATCCCCGGTTGGGACTGCCATGGATTGCCCATTGAACATCAGATCGAGAAAGAAACAAAAGCAAAGAAGATTGCCGCCACCAAATTAGAGACTCGACAGAGATGCCGCGAATACGCGGGAAATTTTATTGATATCCAGCGGACACAATTTAAAAGGCTCGGCGGTATCGGCGACTGGGACCATCCTTATATCACCATGGACTTCGATTATCAGGCAACGATTATCGAAGAAATTGAAAAGTTTTTTGAAAGAAAGGAAGTGTACCGAAAAAAGAAACCTGTCTACTGGTGTATGAACTGTAGGACCGCTCTCGCTGAAGCCGAAATAGAATACGAGATGAAGAAATCCAACTCCGTCTATGTAAAATTTCCCTATACCGGCGAGAAAACAGGCGCATTTAAAGATTATCCTGATAAACCGATTTATATGCTCATCTGGACAACAACTCCCTGGACGCTGCCCGCAAACCTTGCCATAGCGATCCATCCCGATTTTACCTATGTGGCAATCGAGACAGAGAAAGGGATCTACATTGCCCTCAAAGACCTCGCAGAAGACATCGCGCAGAAAGCCGGCATTGACCATTACAAAATCATAGGAGAAATATCGCCGGAAACTCTGAAGAATATGACCTTCAGGCACCCTTTCCTCGACAGACAATCAGTCGTCGTCTATGCCGATTACGTTGCCGCCGATACCGGTACCGGTGCTGTGCACATCGCTCCGGGCCACGGTGAAGAGGATTACGAAACAGGGCTTGAGTACGGTCTCGACGTCTATTCTCCCGTCAACGAACAAGGTCAGTTTATCGAAAATGTTGAATTCTTCAAAGGCATGAACGTCTTCGACAGCAACGCTCACGTCATTCAGAAGCTGGAAGAGCTGGGCCACCTTCTGCGTAAGGAAGAGATTGAACACTCATACCCTCACTGCTGGCGCTGCAAAAAACCGGTCATCTTCCGGGCAACGGAACAGTGGTTCATTTCCCTGGAATCCAATGGTTTGCGGCAGAAAGCCCTCGAAGAGATCGACCGGGTGAAATGGTTTCCCGCGTGGGGGAGAGATAGAATTTACAACATGCTGCAGGTCCGCCCTGACTGGTGTGTATCACGACAGAGGACCTGGGGTATCCCCATTACCGTATTCTACTGCGAAAAATGCAGGGAGCCACACTGGAGCAGAGAAACATTTCAAAAGGTCATCCATGAGGTGAGGAAATCCGGCGCTGATATCTGGTTTGAAAAAGAAGCTTCTTTCTTTCTGCCGGAAGGCGCTCAGTGTGCCCACTGCGGCGGCAAAACTTTTATCAAAGAAGAAGACATACTTGATGTCTGGTTCGACTCCGGCGTAAGCTGGGCCGCGGTCTGTAAGAAGAGAAAGGAGCTGAAATACCCTGCCGATCTCTATCTTGAAGGCAGCGACCAGCATAGAGGATGGTTCCACAGCTCTCTCCTTACTTCCGTGGGGAACGAAGGCAAGGCCCCTTATTCAGCGGTATTGACACATGGATTTGTCGTTGACGGCGCGGGGAGAAAGATGTCCAAATCACTGGGTAACGTTATCGCTCCCGAAGAGATCATCGAGAAGCTCGGCGCTGAAATCTTAAGACTCTGGGCCACCTATGAAGATTACCGCGACGATATTAAAATCTCAAAAGATATCATTAACAGACTCGTTGAGACCTACAGGAGGGTGCGCAATACGCTCCGTTTTCTCCATGCCAATATCAATGGCGATTTTGATCCTGCACAAGACGCTGTCCCTTACGAACAGTTCTCTTCTCTCGATAAATGGCTCATCTCAAGGCTTCAGAGGCTTGTTGAACGGGTCACCTCATCATACAGCAATTATACCTTTCACCTCATTTACCACAGCATTCAGAATTTTTGCACCGTCGATTTAAGCGCCCTTTATCTCGACATCGCGAAAGACAAGATATATGTCGAAAAGAAGGATTCCCTGAAACGAAGGGCTTCGCAGACTGTGATTTATGAAACTCTCATCACCCTTCTGAAACTCATCGCGCCCATACTCTCCTCCACTGCCGAGGAGATGTGGTCCTACCTGAAGGGCACGGTAAAGGAAGAGAGTATTCTTCTCACTACCTTTCCTGCCGTAAAAAAGGAACAGATCAATCAGGAGATCGAACAATACTGGGACGCTGTCTGGACCATCAGGGAACTTGTCAATAAAAAGATTGAGGAACAGAGGGTCGCCAAGACTATCGGCCACTCATTAGACACGAAGGTCATCATTGAAGCGCCGGAGAGAGAATACGGGCTCCTGGAAAAACTGGGCGATGACCTGAAAGATATCTTCATTGTGTCTCAGGTAGCGCTCAAAAAAGGCAATGAAATGAACATTACGGTAGAAAAGGCAGAGGGTGAAAAGTGTGAACGCTGCTGGCAATACGCGACAGATATAAAGAAAGAAGGAAAATTTCCTAATGTGTGCTTAAGATGCGAAAATACGCTGTCCTCTCTGTAGTACCGCTTGTCTTTTTTCTCGACAGGCTCACAAAAGTCCTCATCATCAAAAACCTTGACCTGCATGAGGGTATAGATATCGCATCATTCTTTTCCATTGTTCACGCGAGAAACTTCGGAGGGGTCTTCGGGTTTCTCCACGGTCATCAATACGCTCAGTATATTTTTACTTTCCTGCCGATTCTCATCGCCTGTGTCCTCGCCTACGTCATCATTGTCTACAAATTTTCATTCGCCAAGAGGCTCGCCCTCGCCTTCATCCTTGCAGGCGCCGTGGGGAATATCTACGACAGGATCGCCTACGGTAATGTTGTTGATTTTCTCGACTTCTACTACAAAACCTATCACTGGCCCGCCTTCAACGTCGCCGACATATCAATCTCCGTCGGCATCGGCCTCTGGCTCTACCTGGAAATCTTTCACGCGAAAAAAGAAACCCCTCGCTCTTAGACTGAAAATAAGGGGCACCTGACAAAAAGGTCTTTCGATGGATAATGAATTTCTCGATGAAGAAAAAAAGTTAAGAAGACTCCGTTTCGTAGTCGATTTTGCCCTCGAATTCATCAGGACCCAGGACATTAACCATGACAGTGCCATAACCATCGTGGAAGGCGTAAAAAAACATACCTTGAAGTTGTTCCCCGGAAAAGAAGAGGCATTCGACATTATCTACGCGCCTCGATTCAAACGCGTACTCAATGAAAAGTTCAAACGGTCGTGAAGACTGCATAGCGCATGATGGAGCAAGGCATGCGAAAGTCAGGTTCAAGGCTCAAGGTCTGAGGAAGACACTAAATAGTATCAGAGGTGATGAGTTAGAATTGGTATTATTTTCCAAAGAGCTTTTTAAGACCTTCTCCAATACCCTTTACACTGGAGCCGACATTACCGCTTCCTTTTACACCGCCGCCCAATAAAGATTTCGCTATACCCTCTATGGAAAAACCAAGCTTGCCTGCCAGAGCAATTGTCATCGCTGCCACAAATTCTTCCTGCAGGCTGAATTTCGGGTTGTCGAGATCGCCTTCCACCACAAAGGCAACAGGGATTTCATTGTTGCTCGTCTTCAAATATTCGATAACAAGAGACAAGGGCACACCCATAAACTGATTGCCCGCGCCGCGACCACTTTGAAATTCAAGGTCCTTTAAAACAGCATTGCCCGGGGCATGTATTTTCTTCGACACCACACGGGCATCTATATCAAGGTCAAGAAATCCTTTCCTGATAGTTGACGGTGTTGTCCTTCTGAAAATACGGTTGCAGGTCCGTTAAATCCAGCGACCGTATCTGTGCTTTGCAATCCGTATCTTTTGTTTTCAGATTTATTTTTCCGTTGCTTTTCACGATGCCGGTACTCATGCTTCCGGGTATGTTGGCGCTTAAAACATACGGCGAAAATGTGTTGGTGAGAGGTGTGTGGATATCTTTCATCGCAAGATTGATATTCCGTATTTTTGTCAGGACCGGTGTTACGGGCGTCTTTCCGGTCAAGATAATCAATAGCTCCGCCGGTAATCTCTATCTTTTTTACTGTAACGGGGGCCACTGGTTTCTCCTGCTCATCCTGTTTTTTTGCTTTCTTAGGTTTAGGCTCAACAGGCAAAACTGGGTTTATGATATCCCCCTTCTTGTCCACTTCGACAAATATATAAGGGTTCTTAAGCGTGATGCTGGAGACCACATACTCTTTCCTCAACAATCCCATAAAATCAGCGCTCACAGAAAGACTGTCAACCTTGATGACCTCTTTCCCCGCGGTGTTTTTCAGTTTTATACCCACTGCCTCGACATGGCCCCAGGCGAGGTCTATCCTTTCTATGGAGAATGCTTTTCCAAGTCTTCTCTCCAGTTCGACTTTGATGATCTGATTCGCGTATTTTACAAGTAAAGCGACGGATATGCCCAGCACAACAATAATAACAAGAGCGATAACCAGAAGCTTTCTGCCTTTTTTGTTCCCTGCAGTTGTCATAACCTCTCCTTACCTCTATAATACATAATGTTTTATATAGTGACTTATTGTCGCTAATAGAATACCATAATTGTGAAGACTTTTTAAAATAGGAGGAAGCTATGTCAGTCATGTTCGAATTTGCCATGTTTCCCACGGACAAAGGCGAAAGTGTAAGCCCCTATGTGAGCAGAATCCTGAAGATCATCGACGAAAGCAATGTCTCTTACAAACTTACCCCCATGGGCACAATCGTTGAAGTGGAGACCTTCGACGAGGCCCTTGCCCTTATTAACCGGGCATACCGTGAGCTGGAAGGCGATTGCGGGAGGATCTACTCAACGATAAAGTTCGACATACGAAAAGGAAAAAGCGAAAGGCTTACGCAGAAAATAGAATCTGTGGAGAAAAAGGTGGGGAAGAAACTTAAAACTTAAAGACGGTCTATCGGGTCATAGGGTCGTTGGGTCATAGAGTCGCAGGGTCTATAGAAAGTTACTCCGCACATAGGGCGATACACGAGCCACCAGCATCCTGATAGGTATTAGTTGACGAAAAGAAATTAATCTTGCTATACTTTGATACAATATATCGGAGGTATTATTATAACGTCCAATATTATAGATTTTCATTTCGTTTATTTGGAGAGTATCAATCAAATTATACAGTTAGCTTTATGGCATAAAGATTGAAGATGAATTTTCAAGATAGAAACTGTTCACGAAGAACCAGAGGCTGTTAAAATGCTATAAAGAGGTTTGTGAAATACCATAAATCTTTTATAGGAGGAAGTTGATGATGCGTGTATGGTTGATCGGTCTGTTTTTCTGTAATACTAATTGAGATCTCCGAAACTATTACACATTTCGCCGCTTAGATGAGAAGTATACAAGGAGAGACGGGCGGATGAAGATTGCCGGAAGCGCGAGAGTTAGTATTGAAGATCTGCAGCTTAGTTTTGGAGGGGTACAGGCCCTTTCCGATATCAACATCGTTGTCCCGGATAAGGGGATAATGGCAGTAATCGGCCCGAATGGCGCCGGCAAAACAGCACTCCTTAATTGCATCAGCGGCTTCTATAAACCTCAAAGAGGCACAATATCACTCGATGGGCAAAAAATAACAGGCGCTCGGCCGGACAAGATCGCTCGGCTCGGCATCGCAAGGACTTTCCAGAATATTGAACTCTACGCCGGTTTAAGCACCGAAGACAATATTATGGCAGCACGGCACATATTGATGAGGCAGAATTTTATCCAGGGAGCACTCTATTTTGGCTGGTCACTCAGGGAAGAGACCAGCCATCGCGAGGTCGTCGAACAGATTATCGATTTTCTGGAGATAGCCCCTATCAGGAAGAAACATGTTGGTCTTCTTCCCTATGGCATGCGAAAAAGAGTGGAGTTGGCAAGGGCTCTTGCCCTTGAACCAAAAATCCTCCTCCTGGATGAGCCGATGGCAGGGATGAACCTGGAAGAGAAGGAGGACATTGCAAGATTCATCCTCGATTTCTTTGAAGGCCAGGGCGCAACCTATCCTGACACGCCCGTTCTACGGGACGGGATAGGATCGATTATCCTTGTCGAACACGACATGGGGGTCGTTATGGATATCGCTCATCGTGTAGTTGTACTCGACTTTGGCCGTAAAATTGCCGAGGGCACGCCTGCAGAGATAAGCTCGAATCCTGAGGTAATAAACGCCTACCTGGGAAAAGAGGAATAAAAACAGTTGAGATCAATGGATAGAAAAAAAGGGGTTGTTCGATTGCGAATCAGGAATCGCAACACGATAGCGGTGAAAAAATGCTACAAGTGAATTCCATTGAAGTAGTCTACACGCGTGTTATACAAGTGCTGAGGGGCATTTCGTTGGAGGTCGGCGATGGAAAGATTGTTGCCCTTCTCGGAGCAAACGGGGCCGGAAAAACGACGACACTGAAGGCAATATCAGGAATGCTCCGGACGGAAGAAGGAGAGGTAACGGAAGGCAGCATTGTGCTCGATGGGATGAGGATTGACAAACGGAGCCCTGAAGACATAGCGGCCATAGGTGTGAGCCAGGCCATGGAAGGGCGTCGTGTGCTTGAACACTTGACGGTTGAAGAGAACCTGATGGTCGGCGCGTACTGCCGCAAAGACCGGGCCGGGGTAAAGAAAGACCTGGAGATGGTCCTTGATTACATGCCCAAGGTGAAGAGACTCCGCAAGCAGGTAAGCGGATATCTGTCCGGTGGGGAGCAACAGATGCTTGTGATCGGCCGCGCTCTCATGGCCCGTCCCAGACTCATGCTCCTGGACGAACCCTCTCTTGGCCTTGCCCCATTGATGGTTCAGGACATATATCAGATCATCAGGAGGATCCATGATGAACAGAAGATGTCGATCCTTCTTGTAGAGCAGAATGCGAGGGCTGCCCTGGGAATTGCGGATCACGGTTATGTAATGGAAAACGGGCGGATAGTATTGGGGGGAGACGCCTTTGAACTCCGTAACAACGAGACGATCAAAGAATCCTACTTAGGTTTGTCCGGTAAAGATAATAAAAAGAGCTATCATGATATAAAACATTATCGCAGGAAAAAACGATGGCTTGTCTGAGGGCTAGGGAGATACGGTGAACGAAATGGACCAGGCATACAGAGAAAAGGGCAACACCTGGCCTAAAATACTCGCCAATAACTACCGGAAGTATGGGCACAAGCGCAAAGCGATGCGGTTCAAGTATCACGGTATCTGGCAACCGGTAACCTGGACAGATTACTATCTGGACGTCAAGTATCTGTCCCTCGGTCTGCTTTCCCTCGGCTTTTCAGCGGGAGACAGACTTCTCATAGTTGGTGACACCGCACCTCAGTGGTACAGCGCAGAGCTCGCCGCTCAGTCAAACCACGGTCTGGCCGTAGGAGCGGGATCAGATCTTACAGCGGCCGAGATCCGGTATATCGCTCGGGACTCGGATATAACTTTTGCAGTTGTCGAGGATCAGGAACAGGTAGATAAGCTCCTTGAAATCAAGGACAAGATTCCCCATCTGAAGAAAATAATATATTGGAACTATAAAGGCTTGTCCCATTATGCAGATTCTTTGTTGATCGGTTACAGGGAAGTAGTCCGGAAAGGCAAAGAATTCGAACAGGAGCATCAGGGGATCTTTGAAGCAAATGTCGAAACAGGCAAGCCTGAAGATATATGCGTCATAGTCTATACATCAGGCACCACAGGAGCAATGCCCAAAGGAGTAATGCACACATACCGGGGTATGATGGCAAGCACTCTCGCTTATTTGCGGAACGATCCCTGGTTCGAGAACGACAGTATAGCGCCCTTTCTGTCCCCGGTATGGATGCTCGAACAATGGTTTACTATCGGTTGCCATCTTCTGTCGGGCTGCATCATGAACCTTCCGGAAGCACCTGAGACACGGGTGAGGGACGCAAGGGAGGTAAGAACAACGATTGCTTTCTATGGCGCGCGGTTTTGGGAGAGTCGGTCCGCCATGCTGCGGGCCCGTGTCCTCGATTCCCGCGGCCTCAGAAGACTGGCCTTCCGGGCCTTTATGCCTACAGGCTACCGGATGGCTGATTTGAGTCTCCAGGGTAATAAACCGGGAATCCTCAACATCATTCTTTTCTACCTTGGCAATATCGTTCTTTTCCGCCGTATGCGGGAAAGTCTTGGCTTGTCAAAAGTAAGAATCGCTTACAGCAGCAGTGCTATGTTGAGTCCGGACGCATTGAGGTTCTATCACGCTATAGGAGTACCGTTGAAAAACACTTACGTCACAACGGAGGGCGGTGCTTTGACCGACTCAGCACAGGGTGCTGCCTGCACGGAACGGCCGGTCGCTCCTTCTGTGATGCTGAGATAAAGATAGGTGATAATGGTGAATTATGTTACAGGTGGCCCGGCTGTTTTGCGGGTTATTACCGGAACCCCGATCTGACATCGGGCGTCCTTGAAGATGGGTGGTTTCGAAGTGGAGATATTGCGGTTGCCGATAAGGACAATCATCTGGTCTTCGTAGACAGATTGGATAACATGATAGAGCTGACAAATGGCGAAAGAGTGAGCGCCCAGGCCATAGAGAGCAGACTCAGGTCCTGTCCTTACATAAAAGATGCCTGGGTCTTCGGTCACCGCCGTTCATACCTGGCTGCCGTCATCGTGATCAACTATGTGGCTGTAGCCAAATGGGCAGGACAAAAAAGAATTGCCTTTAACACCTTTGGCGAACTTGCGCAGACGAAAGAGGTCCATGAACTGATAGGTAACGAAATAGAAAAGGTCAATGACCATATAAAAGGTTCAAAGATAGAAAAATTCGTTAATCTTACCAGAGAGTTCGATCCCGACGAGGGTGAATTGACAAGAACGGGGAACCTACGAAGGGGTACTCTTGATGATCATTTTAGAATAGTGATCGATGCGATATACGCGGGAGAAAGCGCGGTGTCCATAGAGACACGCATCAGATATCAGGATGGACGTGAAGGAGTACGAAAAGCAACCCTTTCTGTGAGGACTGTAAAAGGAGTGAACCAATGACCTTTTTTCTCCAATTGGTGGTAACCGGTTTTACCCTGGGCATGGTCTATGCCCTGATCGCTATAGGCTTTGTCATCATCCTCAAATGTTCCAATGCCTTTAATATCGCCCAGGGCCACTTTGTCCTGATCGGCGGATACCTGGGCTATACCTTCCTGGTGTTGTTCGGGCTGCCGATCTGGGCTATTGTTCTTGCTATAATCGTCAGCGGTCATTCTCGGCCTGTTGATCGAACGGCTGACAATGCGCCCTCTGCTGGGCCAGTCCGAACTGGCCGTCATCATGATGACCATCGCCCTGGCCACGGTCCTGGAAGGATTGGCCACCTTGATCTGGGGCGGCGAATACAAGACCTACCATGGATTGCTGCCCACGCTGACCCTCAAGCTGGGCAAGATATCCGTGCCCCCGGAGTCATTGATCGGACTCCTGGTCTCCGTTGGTGGCCGTTATCCTGCTCCTGCTGTTCTCTTCCGCTATACCAAGATCGGACTTGGCCATGAGGGCCACGGCCGAGGATCTCCAGGTGGTGCAAAGCTTGGGCATCAGGGCGACCACGGTCTATGCCGTCTCCTGGGTGATTGCTCCAGTATCGTCGGAGTGATCGGCGGCATTCTCTTGGGCGGCGTCTCCGGCGTATCGATACCGCTGGCCGAGATCGGCCTGAAGGCCTTCGCGGTGGTGCTGCTGGGAGGGGTCAACTCCATCGGCGGGGCCATCGTCGGCCGGAATCATCCTGGGCGTATCTGGAGAATGTCGCTGCCGGGTACCTGGATCCCCTTTTGCCGGGCGGCGGTCTTGGCCCAGGTATTTCCCTTCATGGTGATGATTGATCGTCCTCATTTTCAAACCCCACGGTCTATTCGGTTTGGTCAGGATAGAAAGGATTTAACCATGGGTTTCGGTTCGGGACTCTTTCAAGAAAATTATGCCCAGGATATGGCCCTTCATTCGCACCAGCCGGCAGTGGGTACTGCTGGTCGCCTTTCTTACTCTTTCTTCTGGTCTGCCCGCTGTTTTTCAGTGACGGGTACTGACGATCCTGACCATGATCGGAATTGCCATCATCAGTGTCCACGGGCTGAATATTCTAACCGGCTATTGCGGCCAGATCTCCATGGGTCATGTAGGTTTCATGGCGGTCGGGGCCTATGTGTCCGCCATCCTGACCGCCAAGCTCGGGTGGTCGTTCTGGGCGGCCCTGCCCTGTGCGGCCCTGGCGGCCGGATTGGCCGGTCTGATCTTCGGCCTGCCTTCCCTGAAGATCAAGGGCTTCTACCTGATCATGGCCACTATCGCCGCCCATTTTATCATCATCTGGCTGATCCTGCAGCTCCGCAGCATCACCGGGGGGGCCGATGGTATGGCGGTGCCCAAACCCCAGATAGGCAGTCTCGTCCTGAATTCCAAAGCGAGCTACTTCTACCTGGTGATGGTTATGCCTGCCTGGCCACCTCCTGGCTGTAAACATCATCCGGACCCGGGCAGGCCGGGCCTTCGTGGCCATCCGGGACAACGACCTGGCGGCTGAAGTCATGGGCATCAATCTGTGGAGCTACAAGCTCAGGCCTTTTTTATCGGCTGTGTCTATGCCGGGGTGGCCGGGTCCCTGCTGGTCCACTACTACGGTTTCGCCAGCGTCGACCAGTTTCCCTTCATGGATTCGGTCTGGTATCTGGGCATGTTGATCGTCGGCGGTATGGGCAGCATACCAGGGGCCATCCTGGGCGCCGTTTCGCTCAAGCTGCTGGATGAGCTGGTCGACCATCGCCGGCCCGATTCTGTCGGCCGCCGTTGCCGCCCAGGCCGCCGCCTCCTTGGCCCTCATCACCCGGGGATTGGTCATCATCCTTTTTCTTATTTTTGAGCCCCGGGGGCTCGATCACCGGTGGGAAATGATCAAGGCCTATTTCAGACTATGGCCTTTTTCCCATGAAGAAGCGGAGTGAAAGGGGGTGACGGAATAAGCCGGAGGGCCGCAGGGCTAAGGAGAAAAAAACCATAGAAGAGAGAGGAGAAAAAAATGGGTAAAATCAGATTGGCTGTTAATCGCTTTCCTGATGGTGTTGGCGGGAGGGCTGCTGTTTTTCCAGGAGGCCCAGGCGGCCGGGAAGACCGTCTATGTCGGCGGCACCATGTCCCTGACCGGACCTTACGCCGAGGATTCGGCGGCCGTTCTGGCCGCCTTCGAGGACTATGTCAAATATGTAAATGAGACCAAAAAACTGGCCCCCTGGCGCAAGGAGAAATGGCCCGCCGATGTCACCATCGAGCTGCTGTGGCGGGACGATGAGCTCAAGCCGGCCAAGGCGCTCTCGGATCTATGAAGAACTCAAGGCCAAGGGAATGCTGGTCTACCGGATCTCGGGGTCGCCCATCGCCCTGGCCTTAAAGGACCGGCTGAAACAGGACGGCATGGGCGCCACCAGCATGGCCACCGGGCTCCTTTCTCATGACACCGCCCGGAACCATCTTCACCTATTACCCCATTTATACCGATGCACTGGCGGCCGTCGCCGATTGGTTCAAAGAGAACTGGAAGGAGACCAGGAAACCGCGGGTGGCCTATCTGACCGCGGACAACGCCATGGGCAAGTCGATCGAGATACCGGAGATGAAGGCTTATCTCGAGAAGATCGGCTATGAATTCGTCGGCATCCAGTACGTGCCTCTGGTCCCCACCTCTCCGCCCACCACCCAGCTCATGTGGCTCAAAGAGAATAAGGTCGACCTTGCCCTTGGCGTTATGATCAATCCCGGCTCACAGCCGACCGTAAAGGAGATGGTCAGGCTGGGCATGGGACCCCATCTGGCCTACAAGATGACCCTGGCAGCGCGCTACACCCGGCTCATATGCCGGTGTTCGTCGCGGCCATGGGTGAACTCGGAGATGGATTCGTCGTGGCCGGCGGCTTTCCGCCCTGGGATGACCCTGCTCCCGGCATAAAATGGGCGACCGAAATGCAGAAAAAGTATCACCCCAATAAATTGGTCAGCCCACAGCCAGTATTTGGGCGGGCTTGTCTGAGGCCATGACCCAGGTAGAGGCCCTGAGGCTTGCCATGCAAAGACACCGGTTGAGAAGCTGAAACCGGCTGATGTGCTGAACAACGGCTTCTTTCAGATCAAGAACCTCGAAACCGGTGGCATAGCTTCTTCTCCTCTCAACTACGCACCCGGGAAAGATCGAAGGCGTCGACAAGGTACGCGTTGATCAGGCGAAGAAAGGAAAAGTTTCAAAACAGGGAGTTTATCCGGTCCGCAATATCTACTGAGTGCTGTTCGACAGGCTCCCGGGCTTTTTTTCGAGTACCGGGAGCTTGCTTCTCATATTATCGTAATCATTCCTTCCACTATGCAGATGCAAGTCGTTCCGACAAGATAGTACATGAAATGGAAGTCGGATGCATGGGATATATTTGCTTTTAAAATATAAGTTTCAAAAGAGAGAAACCGTATTCTCCTTGCGGGCGTCGAGGGCGGACCGGACCTTTCCGTTGATGAGCTGAAGCGCGCCCACGGTTTGACCGCTTTTGGCCAGTCTGAGCTGTTTGAAGCTCAGCGCAGGTTCCTTGTCCTTCTCACAGATATTCATCCTGACGGAAAATCCAAATGTAATTTCTCTCTTGACAGCAGAGGTCCTTGAAAGCATACAATATGATGGATAAAAAGCAGAGGAGAAACGATGGATACCATCATCAATCCAACTAAAATAATAGCTATCGGACTCAATTATTTAGACCACGCGAAAGAGCTCAAGATGGGAATACCCGATCACCCCTTGATATTCATGAAACCTTCTACCTCGGTTATCGGGAACGGGGACGCGATCATCCTTCCGCCCCAGACAAAAGAACTCAATTACGAAGGAGAACTTGCCGTCGTTATCAAAGAGACAGCTAAGAGCATCTCGAAGAATGAGGCGCGGCGCTTTATAGCAGGCTACACCTGCGCCAACGATGTTACCGCCCGTGACCTTCAACGAATCGACGGCCAGTGGACGCGGGCAAAATCCTTCGATACCTTCTGCCCTCTCGGCCCGAGGATTGTTTCAGATATCGATCCGAAAAATCTGTTCATCATTACAAGAGTCAATGGAGTTGTGAAGCAGAACTCAAATACGAAAAATATGATTTTTGATGTATTCGAGCTCGTCTCCTTTATCTCAGAGATCATGACTCTGCTGCCCGGCGATGTGATCATTACCGGGAACCCCGCCAGGCGTGGGGGCCATCGAGGTCGGCGATGTGGTGGAGGTTGAAATAGAAGGCATCGGCGTTTTGAAAAACACCGTTACAAAATAACCGGATCAAATAACATAAGGAGCAGAAACATGGAAAATATCACCTTTGAAGACTTTCAGAAAATGGAACTCAGGGTTGCCGAAATCAAGTCCTGCGAGGATATAGAAGGCGCTGACAAGCTCTACAAACTGACCATCGATGTGGCAGAAGAGCGGTACATTGTAGCGGGCATCAAGCAGCATTACACAAAGGAAGAGCTGGTGGGGAAAAAGATCGTCATCGTCGCCAATCTGGAGCCCAGGAAACTGCGGGGCACAATGTCCCACGGTATGCTGCTGGCCGCCTCGAATGAAGATAAAAGCTCTGTCGTGCTTCTGACACTCGACAAGGAGATACCAAACGGCAGCAAGGTCTCTTAATGCCGTTTTGTTGTCGATAACATTGCCATGAAAGAAATCCTCCTCTTTATAACCGGTGTTGCCCTCTTTCTTTTCGGCATGCTCAAATTGAGTTCCGGGATGCAGTCGGTTTTCAGTTCCCGGATCAGGCAATACATCCGGTTTTCCGTGAAAAAACCTGTCTACGGTCTCCTGATCGGTCTTTTGTCAACGATTACCTTTCAGAGCAGTTCAGCAACAACCCTGCTCGCCATGGGGTTTGTGAGCGCCGGTCTTATCAGCTTTTATCAATCACTCGGTATTATACTCGGCGCCGATATCGGCACAACGCTCACGATCCAACTCGTTGTCTGGAAAGTAACCGCCATATCGCCGGTCCTCCTCTTCGCGGGCATTATGATCTATTTCTTCGGAAAAGAACGCCTGAAAACTATCGGTGAAATGCTCATCTATTTCGGCACCATCTTCTATGGTCTGAGCCTTATTGGAGATGCCGCGATACCACTTAAGGACAATGAGCTTTTTATCTATTTTTTCAGGGAAACGAAAAATCCGTTTATCGGTTTTCTGATCGGCCTTGTATTTGCCGCCCTTGTCCACGCCTCGGCAATCCCTATTGGCATCCTCGTCGTCCTCGGGCAACAGGGACTCATTACCATTGACAACGCCTTTCCTATCCTCCTGGGGGCAAATGTGGGCACAACGGCAACGGCATTACTCGGCAGTATGGTCACCGACATCAACGGCAAGAGAAGCGCCGTGGCGCATCTCATTTTCAAATGCTGCGGGGCCCTGATATGTTTCCTTATCCTTCCATTTTTTATAATCTTTTTGAAATCTCTCTCGTCCGGTATTGCCCAACAGGTTGCCTTCGGCCACTTCTTCAGCAATCTCCTCATCGTCATCGTTTTTATCGGTCTTTTGAAACCCTTCTCGAAACTCGTCAAGAAAATCATTCCCGGCAAAGAAGAAGCCCTTCCCCTGTGGCCTGAATTTCTTGACCAGAAATGCCTCACCAGTCCCGAAGAGGCCCTTACCTGTGTAAAAAAAGAGCTTGGCAGAGAAATCATGCTCGCGCATAAAATGCTCAATGAAAGTTTGAACCTCATTCATACGTACAAACCGCAAAAAAGACAGGATATTAATTACATTGAACTTATCGTCGACAACCTCCAGACAGAAATCACGGAGTATCTCTGGAACATTTCCTGCGGTGAACTGTCGCCTGCTCTTTCAAAAAAGCTTTTTGCCTTCTCTTCCTTTACGTCCGATATCGAGCGCATAGGAGACCATTCAACCAATCTTGCCGAGCTTGCCGAATCAAAGCACCGTCGTAAGGCCTTCTTCTCGGAAGCAGCCTATGAAGAACTCCGGGACATCGGGGGACTCGTCAGTGAAAATCTGGCTGAAGCTGCGGCACTCATCGACCACAAGGATATAACGAAAATCAGGAACATTTTCGAACGGGAGAGAAGGGTCAACGTAAAGATAAAAAATGCCGTAGCGAAGCATATTGAAAGGTTCTACGAAAAGGTTTGCCGTGCCGAAGCAGGTCCTATCTACATCGACATACTCGTCAACCTTGAAAGGGTCTCGGACCATTGCAAACTCATCGCTCAACTGATAGACGGTTTCGAAGACGAATAGTTGATAAAAATCCTCCCCGCGCATCCATTAAGTTTCACCGGATAATTCCGATAATTAATTTTGAGAACAACATGAGCTGTTGATATAGCAAAAGGAGCTATCTATGCCCGAAAAATGCGAGCTTTTAGAAAAGTGTGGTTTTTTAAAGAATTATAATGAACATGCCGGAGTACTTGAAAGAGCATGGATCAGAATGTATTGTGAATCGCTGGAAACATCAGAGTCATGCGAGAGGAAAATGTTCCGTAAACAAACAGGCCACCCACCTGCAGACAATATGGCCCCCACCGGAAAAATGCTTTGATACCAATTCTAATTGAACCCATATAAAGTATGGCTTCCAGGATAGGAATGAAGCGCAATTACTTATTAAGCCTGTCATGCATATAATAAAGCTTTACCTCGTCGTCAGAAATCCTCACGTACTTAAATGCTACGCTCCGGTTTCCTCCTCCTCGGCATCTTCATTCTATTTTTGAATTAGAGTTGGTATAATATCTTAGTAGCAGCGCTTTATCGTTTATTCGACAAATCTGTCGCCAAAACAAGTCCTTTTCGACAAATAAGCCTCCATTGCAAGCCATCCTCAACCTGAGATGTCTTTAATATCATTATGTTAGAAAGCATCAGAAAGTGGCATATGGATTGCTTTTTAACAGGTATATGAAGACGCGCACAGGAGGGGTCAATATGAAATCTTATATAGTCGCAATATGTTTAGCATGCGCAATGCTGTTTCCTTCTATCGGACACACCTCTCAACCGGGAGATATGTACCTGAGATTTCTGGAGGGGGATGTGCAGGTTAAAACAGAAGATACTGCGGAATGGCTGCCCGCGTCGATCAATATGCCTTTGATAGATGGTGATCAAATCTGGGTCCCGGAAAATGCCAGAGCGGAGCTGATGCTCAGAGACGGGACAATAGTGAGGCTCGACAGCAATAGTTATCTGGAAATACTTACATCAGAAGAAAAACTTGCCCGGTTTTATCTCGCCTACGGACGTGCCTATAGCACTACAAGGACTCAGAAAAGGTGACTCTGTTGTTTTTGAAACCCCGACGGCCTCTTTTCGTGCCTACGGGCAGTCCGTTTTCGGCATCGATGTATCTGAAAATGAAGACTCAATTGCATCTGTTTTCCGGGGTGAAATATATGCCGACAGCGGCACAGGGCAGATGAAGATCAATACCGGCGACAAAATGGTCCTTTTCTAAATACACAGAGTATCCGCGACTTGCCAGGATTGACCCCCTGGACCAATGGGAACAATGGAACAGACGAAGAGACCAGGAATTTGGTCTATCTTCGTCGGGCATCGCCACAACCTATCTTCCTGATGAACTCGGAGCATACTCTTCTGATTTTGAGAGAAACGGTAAATGGGTATACGAGCAGGAATATGGTTATGTCTGGACACCGACGGTAATCATTGCAAAGGACTGGTCACCCTACAGGATTGGGCGATGGGTGTGGATGCGCGGCGATTATGTATGGATCTCCTATGAACCGTGGGGTTGGGCGCCATATCACTACGGCAGATGGGCATTCATCAATAACAGAGGATGGTGCTGGGTGCCACCCGCGAGAGGCGACGTATACTGGGGTCCCGGATTTGTCGGATGGGTCTACACACCAACCTATATATCGTGGGTACCTCTGGCGCCGAGAGAGATATATTACGGGCATGGTAATTATGGCCCTCATAGCGTAAATATCAGAAATGTAAACATCAACACCACGACGATGAACAATGTTGTTTATAGAAATATACATGTGAATAATGCGGTTACGACTCTTCATCATGACACTTTTGTGACCGGCAGATCAACAAACATGAGCAACAAAGGAGAACCTCTTTCTGAGAGAAAGACGTGTTATGGGTGCTCCGGACATAAGACCGGAACAATCGACCCGTATGCCTGTCATTAAAAATATCGCGCAGGCAAATAGGCCGCCTCAGCAGATTGTCAACCGTGTGTCCGATGAAAGAGGAAGAAACAATCGCCTTGATCAAATTCGGATGCAGAGAAACCTTCCCGCGGGGCCGATAGAAAGCATGACCCGGACCGGGCAAACAAATGACAGGAAAATTGAGGTCCTTCAATCGCCAAAGAGCGAGCCTGCAAGAGGAGCGCAAGTACCTCCTGTGAGAAACCCGAACGCCATAACGGGTCCTCAGGAATCACGGGAGGAGAGAGCAACAAGCAGGCTTGACGAGTTAAGAAGAAACACCCCTCCACAGAACATTGTTAAAGAAACTACGTCTCAACAGGCGGCTCCTGTCCGCTCATCAATCGTACCGGAAAGAAAGATCGAAGCGTCGGAGAGAAAGATCGAAGTTCAAGGAAAGACCTCCTGCAAATCGCTGCCAATGAGCAACCGGCAAGGGCCAATATAATAGAGCATCAAACTCCAAAACCCTCGGACAATGTGAGGTCAATTTCTCCCATTCAATCAAATAGTCCGGCAATAGCAAGTCAAAGCGCAACCGCAGAAGAATGAGGATAAACCGGTCGGCACGAATCATAAAGACTCAGGAACCACGTGAAGTGAGAGGCCCCGTTACATTAAATAATGCAAGAGAAAACATCTCTCCACGAAACATAATAAATGAAACTACATCTCAACAGGCCGCTCCTGTCCGGGCGTCTATCGTATCGGACAAAAAACTCGAGGCACCGGAGAAAAAGATCGAAGTATTGAAGAAAACTCTTGAAGTCCCTGCCAATGAGCAGAGGGGAAAGACCGAAACACAGCAACAACAGAATCCTAAGCCGATAGAAAATGCAAAAATAGCACCTCTGGTAAGATCAAATAGCCCGGCAACAATATCTCAACAACAGCAGCCACCACCAGAGAATACTGAAAAAACACAGGCAACACCGAAGGGAGAACAGATAACCCCGCAGAAAGTATCGATTGAGAACATCAAACCTGAAGACAAGATAAAAGATCTCAAAAAAGAAGCCAGAACAGAAATGCAAGAAAGAAAAAGATAACCACATCCCCCACATGGCAGAAAAACCAACCCCCGTTCTTCTGTCAGCTTCAATACCTTCCTTCATACGAAGCCCCGTCATATGACGGGGCTTCGTACATCTTTTCGGGGCTAACATCCAAGTCTCAGGTCTCATGCCGCAGGTCCCAAGCAACACTTTTCCTCGCAGCCTGTGACGTGTGACTTGAGGCCTGTGACGTTTTCCCTTTGCTCTCTGCTCCACGCTCTTTGCCGCAAGGTATTCACTTTTTTTCTGAGAGTGCTTATATTCATGTTATAATAGGTTCTCTAAAATGAACCACCAAGGAGGGTCTCATGGCTGAGACAAAAGTAACAATTGAAGGTATGAGCTGTCAGCATTGTGTTATGGCGGTAAAAAAAGCGCTTGGAGGCGTTCCGGCAGTGATTGAAAGCGACGTTCAGATAGGAAGCGCTTCGTCAAATATGATGAATCAAAAGCAAAAGAAGCAGATATTAAAGCCGCTATAGAAAAAGCAGGATACAAAGTAGTAAAATAACTGAGCGGTTATCAGCGGAATTTTACATGGAAGAAATTATCAGGGCAATAAACAACGCCATGGACGTTGAAAAAAAGGTAGAGGATTTTTGCGTCTTGCCTGATGATGAAAAACAAGCACTTCTTGAGAAACTCCAGGGCACAAAAACAGAAACTTTAGGGTTATTCCTTAACGCCATATACCCCGTTGAGAAAAACAAAAAGATCCAGAAACTGATCCGCAAACTCCTCTTCAAGCTCAAATCAGCAGGCATCAAGGTCGAGGAACCGAAAAATACCGGCGAACCGGTCATCAGAAAGATTAAAGAAGTATATGAACAGAGGGGATTTGCAAGCAACTATGACCATACGCATACAAGACTTGTTGTCGCAGGATTTGAAATCAAAAGGAACAACTATATTTTTCTCAATGCAGAGATACACATCGCCGGGGGACTTGCGGAACTCATGACCGCGCCTGTCGATAGAAAAGGTTTTGAAGAGATTCTCAAAGCTTACAGAGATGACACAAAAGAACCCATGATCCTTGAGGAAATTTCTCCCGCTTATGCCGTTTATCTCATAGAAGAGGCCTCCAGACAGTCAGGCAAATACTGGGATGAGATCAAATCTATCAAATCCTTCGCAGCGGGCATCGTGGATGGAATACACAGGCCTGAAGAAATATACAAGCTTCCTGTTCCCGATTCGTGTGAAGCAATATCATCGGAAGCAATATTCAATCATGTCATTTTTGAACCCTTCTTTATAACCTGGGGTTCAATGAAAGAAGATGCAAAAACATACAACAGCACCGGGGGCGGCGCAATCGTCCTTCCCCAGCATATGGTAGAAGAGAAAAAACAGGAATTTATGAAAACGCTCATAGAACGGTATGGCATGAAGTCCGCTTTGCCCTCTTTGAAAAGGATGATGGAGGATTACGCGTACCTTTTTTACTGTATGAAGGAATTCAATTATTATAAAGGGCTCATGGAATATCTGAAAAATGAAAACGCGCCAGACGAGGCGCTTTCTTACTTCCTCAAAAAATCGCTTGAAACAGGGAAAGAAAAACCACAGGAAAAACAACCGGAAGGGGGGCTCATTGTAAACCCCTATGGGTAAATTCGTCGTCAAAGATTCATTTTACAATAAGGCAAAGAAAGAGGGGTTCCGGGCACGAAGTGCCTACAAACTCAAAGAGATCCAGGACAAATACCACCTTATCAAAAAGGGTGACAAAGTACTCGATTTGGGGTGCGCACCGGGAAGCTTCCTGCAAGTGCTATCGGGCATCGTGGGAGATAACGGACTCGCTTTCGGTATTGACATCCTCCCTACTCCAAATCTGCCCACTAAAAATATTACGGCCATAAAGGCCGACATCCGCACAATCGATATCAAAAATGTACTTTCGGAGTTGTCTATGAGCGCATTTGATATTGCAACCTGTGACATAGCTCCCAATTTGTCTGGTATCCGTGACGTTGACAATGCAAACATAGAAGACCTTACCGGCGCTGTCATAAAAACAGTCCGGGAGGGGCTGAAACCTGGCGGCACATTTATTCTTAAATCGTTCTTTACCGACACACTGAAAGGTGTTACGCAGGAACTGCAAAAAACATTTCAGAAAGTCACTTCATTTAAACCTGCGGCATCACGGAGCGTCAGTTCCGAAGTCTACCTCATCTGTACAGAGAAAAAATAAGAACTTTTTCAACATGAAAGTCGCCAGAACGCTCATTCCGCCTTGCTCAAACCTATTTTGTTTTTATATCCTCGTCGGTGTATAGTAATGTCCGTGACACTTAAAACCCATAACAAAAGAAGCAAGGTTGCGTTATTCATTATCTGCCTCGCTCTTATTCTCATTCCAATCTATGCTGTGGCCCAGAATCAGACGCCATTTGCCATCATCAGCGATACTCATATCGGGACTGGAACAAATAGTGTCTACTCTGCCTTTCTACAAATAATAGAAAAAGAGAAAATCAATCAAATCATTCATGTGGGAGACGCCATCAACACACCCGGTAGCGCGAGCCAGTGGACACGGTTTCTTGAACTCACAGGACCGGATAAAACACTCCATCTCACGCCCGGCAATCATGATATTCGTGGTGACAAATCTCTCACGGTCTATCTCCACTTTTTTCAGAAACTATATTATTCTTTTTCCGATGGCGATACACTTTTTGTTTTTCTCAACACGGAGATTCCCGGAGAGGAAGAAAAGATAGCCGGAAAGCAGCTCGCGTGGCTCAAGACTGAGTTGGAGAAAGCGTTCAAATACAAGTTTGTTTTCCTCCATCAACCGCTCTACCCTTTTATACCGGGACACGGCCTCGACAAATATACAGAAGCAAGAGATGGCCTTCACCGTTTGTTCGTCTCAAAAGGGATTTCCCTTGTCGTCTCCGGTCACGATCATATTTACGGCCGCACTACAAAGGACAACATTCTCTATGTCACCATTGCCACCCTCGGTGGACAGATCCCTCCGTACATGAAACGCAGCGAGGTTTTCAGATATGTCACAACAACGAGGAACGGCGAGGGATACTCATTCAACGTCCGGGACATGGAAGGTAATATAAAGGACCGATACATCATCAGTCGATAATGAGTTTTATCAGGTTACAATCGTTATTACACAACTAACAACACTCGTACAAGAAAACATGGTTCACAACGATAAGAGCATCATATGTAAACATCGAAGGAAGGTCCCCGGCGTCACTTGAAACTGCTCCTAAACAACAAAATCCTAACCTTTGTTTTTCATCACCAATTCGGGTTTCTTGAGAAAAACCTGCGTGTCCGGCGGTACCGATTCGATGAGCCACACATTACCGCCAATAACGGAACGGGCGCCGATTACTGTATTACCACCCAGAACAGTCGCATTGGCATAAATGATGACATCGTCTTCAATGGTGGGGTGGCGTTGTTTGCCTCTCAAAGACACACATTCTTCTTTGCTCAGTGAAAGCGCGCCCAATGTCACACCCTGATAGACGCGAACACGATTGCCGATAACCGTCGTTTCCCCGATTACTACGCCAGTGCCGTGATCGATAAAGAAACTCTCTCCGATGACCACTCCTGGATGTATGTCGATGCCTGTATGGCTGTGAGCATACTCCGTCATGATCCGCGGGACAAGGGGAACACCCTGCATATGCAGCCAGTGGGCGACCCGGTAAACAGTTACCGCAAAAAGTCCCGGATAACAGAAAATGATCTCGTCGTAATACCGTGAGGCCGGGTCCCCTTCAAACGCCGCCCGGACATCTTTTGAAAGTGTTTCCTGCAACTCAGGAATTGCACCAATAAATTTCAGGGCAATCTCATGACTTCTCTCTTCACAACGTATGCAGGGCTGGTTGAAACGAATACAGTCATGACGAAGAGCGTGAGCGATTTGCTTTGACAGCATATCGAAGAGGTCCGTAATTTCCTGCCCAAGATAGTAATGAGCATTTACATTGTCCAGTTGTTTGTTCGAGAAAAATCCCGGAAAGAGCACAAGGAATGTTTTCTGAATGATATCTATGATCGCCTGCCGTGAAGGGATCGGTTCAGGGACGATATGGTGGAAGCGTCCGTCCTGATCATATTGGGAAACGATCCTTTCAACAATTAAAGGGATCTTGGTACGAATGTCCTGAGTTACGGCAATCTCTACCTTGCAGCGGTCTTTCTCGTTTTCCTCTTCTTTCATTACTTATCCTCCTCACATTTAGCAAGACATGCCCCGTTCTGCTTTTCTTTCTTTTCTCACCTAACTATTATTATACCACTGACAACACCCATACAGGAAAACATGTTCATAACAATATAATCATCAAATGTAAATATCCAAAGGATGTTGCCAACGTTATTTCCCCAACATCCCCTTGCCCTTATTCATAGGGAAACTATGTTCTGTAGTCTTTATTATTGAAAAAGAATTGGTGGGAGGCACACTCAGGACGACAAGGCCATCGCATATAAATATCGAAAGAGTGCCCTCAAATTCTCCCGGATTATATTAAAGGACATCTATTTTCGCACACAGTTTCTGCTGTTTTTAAGTGTCAGTACTTGTCTTGGACATCTTTTTAGGTGTCTTGATTATGTCCCAGGCCTTTTCCGCCGTAAGCTCACTCTCCAACTCTCTACGTCGCCGCTCAATTTCTTTCGGCGGTAAGTCCACTTCAAGATTCCTCTTGAAAAACGAACAATGTACATGTCGGCCCCTAAAAAGTCCGCACTCTATACAGGCATTTCCCGAAATAGGACATGATAATTTTTCCATCGGCCACCTTTTTTAATTTTTTCGAAACCTATTATAGTTTCGTTTATTTCCTGAATACTCAGACTTTTTCTATCTCATACATAAACGGTTATCGCCATACAATAAGAAATAGGGTTGTGCCACAACGGGAAATAATATTTGCAAAACCCCGGCGTTCAACCTTCTGGTTTCTTCACCGATAGATTCCAAACTCCTTTACTGCCTCGACCATTGCCTTCAGGTTTTCCAGTTTAGCTTCATCGGCCATGGCACCGGGACTCAGGATGTATCCTCCTCCTTTACCCGCGATATCTATGAGGTTCCTGCAGGCCTCTTTGACCTGCTGTGGGCTGCCTGTAACGAGAAGAGACGAAGGAAGGTTTCCGCTGATGCAGCACTTATCACCCAGTATATCCTTGGCCCTTGATATGTCGGTCTGGTCAAACCACCAGATAACAGAACCTTTCGGAAAGTCATTGACTGAATCGAGGCGGCTATTGTAACTCCCTTCCGCGAAGAGCTGCACCATAAAACCTTCATTGATAAGGGCATTGACAACCTTCTTGAGTGAAGGCCAATAGAAAGTTTCGAATTGCTTCTGTTTCATCCAGCCATCAGCGCCCTTGTGGAGCGGGAACGTGACCACGGGACAGATCGAAGCACTGAAGCTTGCTATGGTGGTACTGATGGTCAGATCGGTGATCTTGTCTACTGCTTCCAGAACCTTATCTGGTCTGCGATACATGTCCATGAGGACCGCTTTGGTCCCGCGGAGCGTATCACCCAGGGTATCGAAGGGTGCTTTGCAGTAACCACCCATAGTTGCAGGATAACCGGAGGAGAGCATTTTTCTGGCGAATTCGACGCCCATCTGTGAATATTTTCCGTACTCCTTACCGGCATCTATGAGTGCCTGAAGGGCCGACTGGACATCAGGTCTGGCCAGAGCTGAGAAGTCCGTCATGGGAAGCTCGATAATGTGGGTCAACGGTTTTATCGTCCTGAAGGAACCAAGGGCTCCGAACACCCTGGGAAGGTAAGTTCTGAGCCAGAAATCCGACGGGTCCTTCAAGAAGGCGTCGTATTCGTCGACCTTCATGTACTCTTCCTCGACATACTGGTAGCCCCGTGCATCATCGGGGAGTCCGTGACCCGGCCAGTTATAGAGCTTATAGTCCAGAATGTCGAGCACCTTTCCCGGAGAGATCGCATAAGGCACCGCGTAGCTGTCGAGATCAAAGGCGTTCTCTTCGTTGAACCTACTGAATACCTCTGCAGCCTTCTCGTAATCGTAGCTCACTGTTTTGTAATTCAGACCGTACTGATATGCCGGGATGGAACCCGTTCTCACAACAACAGGGACCCGATCCGGTTTCCTCACACTGTATGCGTCTATAAGTCGTTGTACCCTTTGTTTGTAAGCAATCTCTGCAACAGGGCTTACAAAAGTGATGCCCTCAGGGTTGAGCCATTTCTGAAACCGCTGCTCCCGTTTCTCTTCAGATGATAACTGCTCCCACTGATTCTCCATACCGGCTAACCTCCTCATAAGTATTCACTGCCTTGACGTTACTGCATCTTCCGATCAAAAAGATTGCGGACTGGTTCTCATATTGTACACTATTCCGGCTTGTTTCTCACCTGAAAATTTGGTCAATGTCCCGCCCGGTTTCGTCTCTTTTCATTACACACTTTGCGCAATATAGAAAGTGTAATATATAGCAACAGATGACTGTAATTGGAAAAAACTATTTGCAATAAACCAACAAAAGTAGGAGAATAAGTCATTCACAATTATGGCACCATCGCGCGTTGCCTCAGCGGTATCCGAGGGTTGATTAAGATGTTACGGGACAAAATCAAATCATGAGTACTGGTCAGAAACCACATGGAGCGGGCAGGAGCAGCTTTGAATTTGTAGATATTGATCGCCTCTTTCAATACCTGTCACTCACGCCTTCAACCGTTTTTCTCGATCTTGGCTGCGGAAAAGGCAACTATGCTCTTGCTGCGGCAAGGGCTGTGGGGCAGCGAGGTGTTGTCTATGGAATTGACGCCTGGCAGGAGGGACTCGATGAATTGGAAAAACGTGCTGCTTCCGAGAACCTCCATAACATCATCACTATTCGCGCGAACCTGAACGAGCATATTCCTCTTGAAGGTGCGAAGGTTGATGTCTGTTTCATGGCAACTGTTCTTCATGACCTTCTTCGTGAAAGCTCCGGCGAGATAGCCATCACCGAGATAGCACGGGTGCTCAGACCCGGCGGTCGGCTGTGCATCGTTGAATTCAAGAAAGTCGAGGACGGTCCCGGGCCTCCTCTCAGCGTGCGACTATCACCTGAAGAAACTGAAAAGATAATCACGCCTTTCGGCTTTGTGAGAGACCTTATAGCTGAGATAAGCCCATTCCATTATCTCCTAACCGCTTCGCCTGTCCTCCGGTGAAGTTGCGGAGGGTTGGCCGGGCGGTAAACACAACAAACAGCGGCAGGTTACGGGGCACAGGACGCCGCAGATGGCGAGAAGAGAGATGGAAGAGGAAACGCGAAACATAAATCGTTAATCGAAAAACTGAAAAAGGGAAGCCTTCTCGCTTACAGAGAGCGCTGGTTCACGGAGAGAGGGTTCCTCTGAGACACGCGGTTTGAGACAACCCTTTCGTTTTCGTTTCGATTTCTGATTCTTTCAGCCTTCAACTTTACACATTAATGACCCTGTTGCAAGAAACAGTGAATCGTCAAGTTGAAGTAAGACTGTTTGAAAAATTGTATATCGATGAAAAGAAGAATGGGGATCAAAAAAGGAAGGCAGGTTCGTTTGAACCTGCCTTAGTGGGCTTAGCCTTTTGTAACGTTTGCCGCCGCAGGGCCTTTTGGTCCGGACACAACATCGAAGCTTACGCTCTCGCCTTCAGCCAGGGATTTGAAGCCGCTGTCCTGAATAGATGAATAGTGAACAAACACGTCTCCGCCATCATCTGCCGTTAGAAAACCAAAACCTTTTGACTCGTTAAACCACTTCACTGTACCTTTTGCCATATCGACATACCTCTTTGTTTAGAATTTTGAAGGATACGGAACTGAGTTACGAAGATACTACAAAAAATACTTATTTCTGCGGTTACTACTAACAGGTGCTTCCGAAACTCCAAGATTCATTGTACCATAAATAAATAAATATTACAATATCTTACTTATATTATTAATATTCTGACATATCTTACTGAACAGACAGTCCTTTTCTTTCGTTTGTCCCTCCCGTTTGAATGGTTCTCATCTCAAATGGTTGTCCCTTGCTATAAGAATCCTTTCAGGATCAGGTAATAAAGACACCAAATAGAATATGAATAATGAGTTGTTCGAGCCACGCGAGAGGGCCTGATTTTCTTCCGAACATACCTTCGCCTGACACGGGCAGAGCAATGAAGAGCATGGATAACCATAAGAAGAGGACATAAAGACTTACGAGAGGAAAAGAAAGGGCGTTTAACCCAAGGAAGTCGGCCGCCACAACATAAATAGCACCGAAAATTCCGCTCGTAACAAGATGGATGAGAAGACCTGTTCCGAATATGAGCAATGGACTGCCTGGCAATTTAAGGGTGCGGAAGAAAAAGGAACCATCAATAACAATAAGACTTGATGTGAATAATCTGAGTTTGAAACTTATATGAGAAGCAAAACCCATAACAACACCTGATGCTGCTCCTGTTAAAAAACCAATGAGTGCGGTCCTCATGAATCCTCCTCTTCTTATAAACGAATCCGTGCAGGCGGCATATGGATCGTGAAATGGCCATCAGGAGCAACAAGAACGCTCTGCGGTGTCCACAATTCTTCATCTCTTATGAGCCCTGATCGTGTAAATACAGGCAAGTTTATCTTCAAGATTGTGCCCGTTGTGGGTTTTATTTCTGAGTGTTTTACCTCAAAACGAATAAGGCCCCGGGACGTATTATAGAAGCCAGCAGTGGGTCCGGTAAGGAACCGTATCGCTTCATCGGGAGCATTGAATGGTTTCGGATTTACCACAGGGCCCTGGTTCTCGTTCAGGACGATATGGAAGGGACCTTCCCAATGACCCTCAACAGCGTAACGCGCAAGACTCTGTTCATTGTCATACCCGGTGTCGAGACTCATAGAGACTGATTGCCAGGGGATCCGTAAGAGATTAGTGACGATGGAGATAAACCGAGAAGTGATACCGCTTTTGAGAAAAAAGACGGCATTTTTACCTGTGAGGATATCAATGACGTAGGTACGCAGGTTTGCCTGATCATAAGCAAAATGGATAAAAGGAAACAGAGAGACTGACACGTTTTTGCTGCGAAAAATTACCAGGGAAATAATTGCTTTGCCCTGAATGGGCGAGGCAAGACGGATATTATCAGGGACTGCGGGGCGTAGTCGTTCTTCAGGTATGATATATGACAGGTAGAGGACATCATAAATGTCCATCTGTACGGTAAATGAAGGGATAAGGCCCATATAACTGCTTTTATTATACCGGACTTTACCGTAGAATTATATAACAATAGGTCGTATCATATTTATGGAGGGCGCGCTATGAAGGTCTTCTTAGCTGGAGGTACGGGATTTTTCGGAACATATTTGTGCCGTGCGTTACCCGGAGAGGGGCATACACTAACAATACTTGCGAGGCCAGGGACCGATACGGACAGCTTCGGGAATGCTGTCAGTATAATCAAGGGTGATCCGACACAGGAAGGAGATTGGCAGGAGTCTCTTGCCGAACACGATGCTGTTATCAATCTTGCCGGCACTTCCATTTTTCAGCGATGGACAAAAAAGACAAAAAAAGCAATATTGGAAAGTAGAGTACTTTCAACGCGGAACATCGTTAATGCGCTCAAGGGGGTCCAGGGACGAGAGATCTGTCTTTTGAATGCCTCCGGCGTGGGATATTATGGCCTTTGCGGAAACGAAATCATTGATGAACGTACTCCTCCCGGTCATACATTTCTTTCGTCAGTTGCCGAATCATGGGAGTCGGCGGCCCGGAGAGCAGAGAAAGCCGGTATCAGGGTTGTCCAATGTCGTTTCGGGATTATCCTGGGGAGAAACGGCGGCGCTTTCCGACGCATGCTCCCCCTTTTTCGGATCCGCCTCGGTGCGACCTGGGGAACGGGATTGCAATGGTTTTCATGGATTCATGAACAAGATGCTGCAAGTATTATCTCTTTTCTCCTTGAGCATCGAGAGATGACAGGTCCTGTCAATTTCACTTCACCCAGTCCTGTGACGAACAGGGAAATGACAGAAATGTTAAATATTCTTCTCAACGAGAAACCATACATGAGGAACTTGCCGAGATGGGTCTTTCAACTCATCCTTGGAGAATTCGCGGAAGTGTTTTTGCAGGGACAGAGGGTTCTTCCCGGGGTCCTTCTTCAGAATGGTTTTATTTTCCGGTTTCCGACTTTGAAGGAAGCCATAACAGACTTGATCCATTAACGTAACCCTCACCATTCATTTCATTGCCCAATTTGTGCAATGCAAAAAATGGGTAACCTCCGCTGATGTCTGGTCATTAAGGGCAATTTCTTATTGAAATACGCTATGATTCTTGACAAATAACCGCATAGAAGAATACTATTTGCAGCATCACTGCTTGCGGTAGAGTTAAACTCAACATTCAGGGAAGGCCATATGCACGCGGAACATCAGGATGTGAAGCCAGGCGCTTCAAAAACCATCATACTTATCATCTTCGTGGCTTTGGCTTTAATGACCCTCACGGGTTGGATCTCACCGCCGATAGCACTGGCTGCCGGTCTTGTATTTGCCTTAACGCTTGGCAATCCTATTCCGGAAATCAGTCACAGGGTATCAAAGGCACTCCTTCAATGGTCCGTTATCGGTCTTGGTTTCGGTTTGAATTTGCATGCTCTGTGGGATGCGGGCAAAACCGGTTTCTGGTTCACAGTCGCAACGATTCTCGGTACACTTCTCATTGGTCTTATGCTCGGCCGTTTCATGAAGGTTGAATCGCAAACATCACTTCTTGTTTCTGTCGGCACCTCGATTTGCGGGGGTAGTGCCATTGCGGCGGTAGGCGCCGTACTTGAAGCGGACGCAAAAGCAATGTCAGTATCACTGATTACCGTTTTTGTGCTCAATGCTGTAGCGCTCTTCGTGTTTCCTCCTCTTGGCCACTTTCTCGGGAATGAGTCAGTCACATTTTGGGCTTTGGGCGGCCATAGCAATTCATGACACCAGTTCCGTCGTCGGAGCGGCAGCGAAATATGGTGAGGAGGCCCTGGATATTGCAACTACGGTAAAACTTGTCAGGGCGCTGTGGATTTTCCCCATCGTGTTGGGGCTTGCTGTCTTAAAACATCGCCGTAATGCCAGGATTAAGTTACCCTGGTTCATTTTTGCCTTTCTTGCCGCGGCAGGCATCCACTCATTGTGGCCTCAGGGTGGTGTTGTTTACAACACAATCAAGCAGATCGCGAAGCTGGGACTGACGCTGACATTGTTTCTCATTGGTGCAGGTCTGTCTCGAGATGCTATCAAGACAGTCGGAATTCGGCCTATGCTCCAGGGGGTTATACTATGGGGCATGGTGTCAATAGCAGGACTCGCGGCACTACAATATATGTTGCGATAATTTCGTTTGGTGCAATTGTTAATTCTCGATGATTGATTTATTTTAGATCGTTTTTTAACTCATACCAGCACATTACCTTTCCCCCTCACATAAAACTGAAAATAACTCAGGTTGATGAGGCTTACAAGGGCCAGACAGAGAAACATTATCTGATAGCCAACGAGGGGGATGATGAGCCCCATGAGCACCGGCCCAAGCGCTAATCCAAGGTCCGAGAGCGCCCGGAAAGTCCCAACTGCGGGACCGGCCGAGGAACCGGCGTAATCAAGGGCATAGGCCATTGATGCGGGAAAGAAAAAACCACCGCCTGTCCCCCAGAGCAAGCCCACAAGAAGAAACATGGGAAGGGTCGTTGAAAAGGCAAGGATGACCATAGTAATCATTGATGTAAAAATGAAAGTCCGAATAATCTTTTCCTTGTTGTACGTGTCCAGGATCTTCCCTCCCAGAGCCCTGCCCATTATAAGCATGGTGGCATTGGCAGTAAAGAACCAACCCTGGATTTGTTACCCCGCAATTGATTGCGTAAAGAGGGAGGAAGGCTATAATGCCTCCCCAGACAAAATTCTGCAGAAAATTCATGATGGAAGGAGCGACAATCTTCCGTTCAAGAAAAAGGTTATTGTTCGACGGGAATTTCATTGTCAGGCGCATTAACATTTTGTCCTTTCACCTTCCAGGAAAAAAAGAAAGCACATAAAGACAGACCCACACAGAACAGAAAGAGCACAGTGAAATTATATTGGTTGATAAGAAACATACCCAGAGAAGGGGCTATAGCTTGCGAAAAAGGAGGCGCCAGTACAAAATAGCTGATGGCCCGCCCCCGATTAGCCAGTGGAGTAACTTTGATGATAAAGGCAAGGGCCGCGGTATCTATAAACGCGAAAGCGACTCCCTGGAAAAACCTGATGGCGAAAAAAGGCCAGAAAGGACGAAGTACAATGGAGGCAAGAAAGGTGACAGCAAACAGCAGAGCGCCAAACATCATAACACTTTTTTCCGAGTACTTAAGAAGGATGCTTCCTACAATAAGTCTGAAGACCAGCGATGAACCGCCGAAGATACCGACGAGCACACCTATCTCCCTCTCATCGGAGCCTAATCTGGCAAAAAAAACAGGGAGAGTAGGGATAAGGGCATGGTAGGCAACTATAAAAGCAAATAAACCAAGAAACCCGAAAACGAAATCGTGGGTCAGGATATTACGTATCGTGTGGCGGGAGCTGTCTTCTTCATTGTGCATGGCGCCATAGTATTCCACATCAGTGAAGTGCTGGTCAACGATTCTTCTATAGCCGGCCTTGAGCAACGCTCTTTATCAATCAATGCGCTAACCCTGGATTGTGCTTGACAACTGTCTACCCTTGCAATTTCTTCATGAGCCAGGCCATATTCTGCCCCAATACCCTCATAATCTGAATACCTTCCTGGTCGTTCTCCACCTCGCCCTTCTCCCGGCCAATGCCGATGTTCCAGTATTGAGACCCCGGAACGATCATCTGACTGATGAAGAAGAAGTGGTTCAGGGTATCAAAGCCGTGGATAGCTCCCGCGCGCCGTACAGCGATCACGGCGGCGCCGACTTTCCGGCGCAGCATATCGTCGTTTGCTTTTGATACATAGCCTGCCCGGTCAACGAGGGCTTTGATTTCCGGTGTAATGTCCGCAAAGTAGATGGGAGAACCGAGAATGATGCCGTCGGCTTCCACCATCTTCTCAATACATTCGTTTACAATATCGTCCTTGATGATACACCGTTTATCTCGTGTTTCAAAACACTTCCTGCAGGCGTTGCAACCACTGATCTTTTTCCCCGCAAACTGCACCAGTTCAGTATCAATCCCTTCTTTCCTGAGTTCTTCGAATACATGATTGATAAGGATCGCTGTGTTCCCGTCTTTCCGGGTGCTGCCGTTGAATGCCACCACTTTCATCGTGTCTCCCTCCTTTACTGGGGCCTATCCGGCCCTAATTATTTATATGCTGTATCTTTTTTACAGCGCAATTCTGGCACATGAATCCCTCTTCGTTTGTCTTACCTCGCGCCTCGCAGCATTTCTCTCCACCTACTCTATAACATTTCCCGACACGCCCGCATTCGGCACAAACGCCGCGGGGTTTTATTTCCCATGGTATAGGTATCGCTCCTGATGTAAAAATCAGCCTGTCGAGAAAGTAAACCATGGCGCCCATGACAGCCTGGCTTATTACCATGACTATGTAAACATTCTCAATGCCCAGCAGTTCTTTCGCTTTACTGAAAAACAACGCTCCCGGTACTGCGAGGACAACCCATCTCAGGACGTATAACAGATATTTCACCATTGTTCCCTCCTTGCAAACCATAGGAATGCTATTCTGTAACATAAGCCTTTCCTGAAGAGGATGCAAACATCGATATTGCGCGGTGCACTTCGGCCTTACATCAAAAATCAGTTCTTCTGTCGTTCCGCGCTCATACTCACGGGCTGGTCCTTCATGGAAAGGGAAATTCTTTTTCGCGCTATATCTACCTCAAGGACTGTAACTGTTACCTTCTGATGGACTTTTACCACGTCATTGGGGTTTTTCACAAACCGGTTTGCAAGCTGGCTGATGTGAACGAGTCCATCCTGATGGACGCCAATATCCACAAAAGCACCAAAGGCCGTAATATTCGTAATGATGCCCGGCAGCTTCATGCCCGGATGGACGTCCTCCATCTTCGCTACTCCATCGGCAAAGGCAAAGACTTCAAATTGCTCCCTGGGGTCCCTGCCCGGCTTGGCAAGCTCGCTCATAATATCATTCAGGGTAGGCAGCCCTACCGTATCGGTTACATATCGCGAAAGGTCGATTTGTTTGCGAAGGTCTGCATTGGTCATGAGGTCACGAACCGTGCTCCCCACATCCTTGGCCATGGCCTCCACCACAGGATAGCTCTCGGGATGGACGGCGCTCGCGTCGAGAGGGTTTTGCGCGCCCCTGATCCTCAGGAACCCCGCGGCCTGTTCGTATGCTTTTGGTCCCAGGCGGGGGACCTTCTTGAGGTCCTTTCTCGAAACGAAAGGCCCCTGCTCGTTGCGGTATGCCACGATGGATTTGGCAAGGCCCGGTCCCAATCCGGAAACGTAGGTGAGGAGTTCCTTGCTTGCCGTATTGACCTCAACTCCCACGCCGTTGACGCAACTGGCAACCACGTCATCGAGACTTCTTTTCAAGGCGGGCTGGTCCACATCATGCTGATATTGCCCAACGCCAATGGCCTTCGGATCGATCTTTACAAGCTCCGCGAGGGGGTCCATAAGCCGTCTGCCGATGGAGACAGAGCCCCTTACCGTCACATCGTAGTCCGGAAATTCTTCGCGGCCAACCCCCGAAGCAGAGTAGACAGATGCGCCGCTCTCATTGACCATGACCACTGGAATATTCGCCGATAGATTGAGCCCTCTCACGAAGGTCTCTGTTTCCCTCCCGGCTGTTCCGTTGCCGATAGCAATGGCTTCCACTTCAAAACGCCCGCAAAGCTCCCTGATCGTTTTGGCCGCCTGGGCTGCCTCGCCCTCGGATTTTATGAGATAGACCGTATCGGTATGGAGGAGCCTTCCCTGCCGGTCAAGACAGACCATCTTGCAGCCTGTCCTGAAGCCCGGATCAATGGCAAGGACATTCTTCTCACCCAGGGGAGCGGCGAGGAGGAGCTGTCGAAGATTTTCCGCAAAAACCCTGATCGCCTCTTCGTCGGCACGGTCCTTTGTAACAATCCTGATCTCCGTCTCCAAGGAAGGAAAAAGGAGCCGCTGATAACTGTCCGTGAGGGCCATATCAACCTCGTGGGAGGCCGCACTGGTGCCTTTAATGAAAAGGGCCTTCAGGATATTGAGCGCTTCCTCATCAGGCACAATGACGGAAAGCGAAAGAAACCCTTCCTTCTCTCCCCGCCTCATGGCAAGTACCCGATGAGATGGAGCGCTCACGACGGGTTCCTCCCAGGCATAATAATCTCTGTACTTTATTCCTGCTTCTTCGGCATCGGTCATGACCTTTGATCTGAAGTTTGCCTTTTGCAAAAACAACGCTCTTAAGCCCGCCCGTGCTGTCGCGTCTTCACTTATCCATTCAGCCATGATGTCCCGCGCTCCAGCCAGGGCTTCCTCTGCGGAGTTAACTCCCTTCTCGCCATCCACGAAGGCGGCTGCCTCACCGAAGGGGTCTTCATTGACGGGGTCCATGCCATCCTGCGCAAAGAGGCGCTGTGCCAGGGGTTCGAGCCCCTTCTCCCGGGCAATGGTGGCCCGTGTTCTCCGTTTAGGTCGAAAAGGAAGATAGATGTCTTCCAGAACGGCCATGGTTTGCGCCGCGTTGAGCTTTTCTTTCAGTTCGTCGGTCAAAAGCCCTCTTTCTTCCAGAGAACGGAGAATAGCATCCCGGCGGCTATCGAGTTCGGCGAGCTGAGTGAGGCGGTCTCTGATGGCAGTAATGGCGACCTCGTCCAGAGAACCTGTCGCCTCCTTACGATAACGGGCGATGAAAGGGACTGTCGCCCCCTCCTCAAGAAGTCTGGCTACTGCCTGTATCTGTGTTGTCGCGAGTTTGAGTTCCTCGCCAATTTTCTGTGTATGTAGTTCGTTCATATTTCTTTAATACTCCTTCTGTATAATGGCCTATAAGTTTAATATAATCGGAGCCTGATTGGAAGACCGGTATATCTTTTTTGTAAGAATAATATCTTGACAGGCTCAACTGCTCATGCTTAAATAGGATTTATTTAGTCCTATTTAAAAGGGGACACATTTTAAACCATGTTTATAACACGAGAGGCTGATTATGCTGTGCGCTGTGTCCTCTTTTTGTCGCAGGAGTCGGGACGCACAGTCAGCGCAAACGAAATATCGGAGTCGATGACTGTTCCCAGAAGTTTTTTGGCAAAAATCCTCCAGCGGCTTTCGAAAAATAACATCGTGCGGTCCACACAGGGTATTGCCGGCGGCTTCAAGCTGGTGAATAAGCCCGGCAAGATTAATATTCTTGAAGTGATCGAAGCCATTCAGGGACCTGCGGCTGTGAATGTGTGCGCCGTCGATGAACACAATTGCGACATGAGTAACACCTGCCCTGTCCACCCGGTTTGGGTGGAATTGCGGGAGGATATCGAGAGGAAACTAAAAAGAGAGACCTTTGCCAGACTGGCCGCGAGGAAGCGTCTGTGAAACATGTCGCAGGGTGCAAGTCAAAAGTTGCAACCGACAGAGCAACCCACGGGAGCGACACGGAAGTGGAATGGTTGATTGCAAAAACCGAACAAGGAATATCTGTGACAGGTTCTGAAAAGTGTATTGTAAAAAAAGAGGCGCCTGCCTGTGACATGGGGCATGAAGCAAGTGACCGGCCAAATGCTGGCGGCCTTTGGCCCCGAGAGTTCATTCTTGAGCGCAGAGAGGAAGGCTCTGGCAGCTTTGCTGACAGAGGGGGCGCTGAGTCCCAATAACTGGGAGTAATAAAGGAGAAAGAACGTGAGAGAAGACATACTTCGAGAAAGATACTATCGGAAGGACAAGGAAGGTAATCCTGTAGAAGACTGGTCGGGACTGTGCGGGAGGGTCTCAAGTGCCCTGGCATTCGACGAGATCCAGGAAAAAGAGTTCTTCAGTGTCATTCACGACTGTCTTTTTCTCCCCAATTCACCGGCGCTCACCAATGCCGGGCGAGAAGCCTTCACAATGTCGGCCTGTTTCGTGCTTCCCATAGAAGATTCCGTTGCCGACATATTCGATACTGCCAAGTATTCTGCCCTTGTCCACAAGATGGGCGGCGGCACGGGTTTCAGTTTTGACAGGCTCCGACCGGCAGGAGACACGGTAGGCACAACGCAGGGTATAGCAAGCGGTCCCTGCTCATTCCTGAAAATATACAACGCAAGCACCGAGGTAATGAAACAGGGCGGTACGCGCCGGGGCGCTAATATGGGCATGCTCCGTGTTGACCACCCCGACATATTCGAGTTTATAAATCTCAAAGAAAACGACGGCGCCATCAGTAATTTCAACCTCTCTGTGGCAGTTACCGATGAATTTATGGAGGCCGTCAAAAGTGATACTGATTTTCATCTTCGATTTGACGGCAAGGTCAGAAAGACAGTGAAAGCACAAGCAATATGGGATAAAATCATGGAGGGGGCCTGGCGAAACGGCGAGCCTGGTGTCTTCTTTATTGATAAGGCAAACCAATCGAACCCTACTCCTCACATCGGGGCTTTTGAGGGCACCAACCCCTGCGGCGAACAGCCGCTACTGCCCTTTGAGGCCTGTGTGCTCGGGTCTGTCAATCTCTCGCTCATGGTGACCGCGGAGCAGCAGATTGATTGGAATCTGTTGCGATCAACGGTGAGGACAGGCGTTCTCATACTCGACAATATCATCGACAAACAGGATTATCCTCTTGCCCAGGTGGAACAGATGCACAAAGCGAACCGGAAGATCGGCCTCGGCGTCATGGGCTGGGCCGATATGTTGATTAAACTGCACATTCACTACGCCTCTGATAAGGCCTTGGCCCTCGCCGAAGAAGTGATGTCCTTCATAACCGAAGAGGCCGTCAAGACATCTGTCGAACTCGCCGGAGAGCATGGCCCTTTCCCTAATTGGGATGGGTCTGCGTGGAGTCTGCAGAATCTGAGAATACGAAACGCAACGCTCACCACCATTGCCCCTACAGGGACCCTTTCAATCATGGCAAAAGTGAATGGTGGCATAGAGCCTGTATATGACTTCAGGACCGTTGAAAGAAGAGCAGACACAGAGTACGAAAATACAAACCAGGTCTATGAAGAGTGGCACAGAGAAAACCCCGGTAAACCCCTGCCGGATTACTTTGTGAAGGCCAACGACATTCCCGCTGAATGGCACGTCAGGATGCAGGCCGCCTTCCAGAAGCACACGCATAACGCCATATCGAAGACGATAAACTTCCCGGAGGATGCAACGAGAAAAGATGTCGAAAAGGCGTACCTGCTTGCCTATGACCTTGGTTGCAAGGGCCTCACTGTCTATCGCGACGGCAGCCGGGAAAATCAGGTCATCACTTCAGACAAAAAAACCAGCGGCCCGCGTACGATGGAGCCCATGAAGATGCCCGATATTAAGCCGCAGAAAGGTCTTGAAATAGAAACCTCCGAGGGCACCGTCCATATCAGCGTCACGATCCTGGAAGAGAAGCCCTATGAGGTTTTCATTACAACACCCGTTGAATCGGACCATTCCGAAGTGTATGAAGCGCTTGCTCGCATATTCTCCATCTCACTCCGGTGCGGAGTGCCTGCAAATCTCCTGCTTCAGCAGATCGAAGATGCCAATAAAAAGTACGGCAGCGTGGTAAGCCCTACCTATGCGATCCTCAGGGCCTTCAGGAAGCTCGATATGAATGGCGGTTCAGCGGAGGTTTGTCCTGAGTGCTGGGGAGCACTCGCCCTTCAGGAAGGCTGTCAGAAATGTATCTCCTGCGGCTACAGTAAGTGCTGATAACAAGTCACTATTCTCTGTTGCCTTTCATAACACTTCAATGAAAAGTCAATGGGGCAGGGTTTTGCATTATCAGTTTTTATGGCTGAAGCAATTTGTCCCGCCTGTCCCCGCGGGGTAAACCGTTGCGATGTATGTACTGTTTTGATTGGGAGAGAAACGACCGCTTTTGTATTATCTGTATTTTATGGTAACGAAGAGCGTTATTAAGGCGACAAGCAAAGAGACCGCATTTGCGGCTATTACCGGGGTCTCGGCGATTATGATGCCATACACAAGCCATAACACGGCCCCGATAGACAACATGAGCGGCATGAACAGCGAGATGTCCCTTGCCTCTTTAAGCTTCCAGATGCGTATAATTTGCGGTAACAGTGAAAAGGTCGTAAATAAAGCGGCTACATAACCGATGATATCTTTCATTGCCATGTTGTACTCTTTTTCTAATCGGTAAGCAAACCTTTTTCAGGACTGTATATACTCAACATTTACGAGTTTCCCCATATTTGTCAACCTTTCGGCCAGCAGCCGGACGATTACCTCCCTGGGGAAAACGCCCATTTGACGGAAAACGATATTTTCATGTCCCGGATTCCGGGCTGTGCCGACAATAAAATTTATCCTGTCGGAGGCATGGAAAAATCTGAATAGATCAGACACAGAGGAATCGGCTTCCAGTTTGCGCGCATCCTCTTCAAGGATGTTGTAGACCTGGTTAAGGGTAATTGCCCCTTCTGCCGCATAATCGATACCCTCGATCTCATAGGAAGGGGGTTTGTGGAAAGCCTCTGAAATGTTTCTTGTCTTCACGGGAACACCTAAATGACGGGCAACCATCTCCGCTGTGGACGACCCGCAGACTATCTTTGTGCCTTTCATTTCCATGAAACGACGAATGACTTCTTTGTCTTTGATCTTCTTTTCGGGCGGCCCCGTGAGGATGTTCAGGGTCCGTGCCTCTCTGCAGTAAAGAGTGACACAGGTGGTATCGTCGCCGTAACGGCCGCCGGAGACTTCTTTCACTCTCGAAATGATTCTTTCCGGGATTACTCCCAGGGCCGTTCCCTGAATGAGGCATCCGTTCACAAAATCACAGGCGTTTGCCGTGCCCCAGCCCAGACGAAACAGGTGTCCAAGGCCTGCCTGGCTCACACCATCGCTTACCATGATGATAGCATCTCCGTATTCAAGCATGCAGTTGATCTCGGAGATCATTTCCAGCCCCATGGAGAAGGACCTCTGCTGGGGCAGATAGGCTGCCAGACGGTTGTTGATGAGAATGGGGCCGGGAATCTCGTAGCACATGATGGTAGCGTGACCACTGTTGAGGATCCGACAGATCGAAAAGGCAGCGAAGGGGATGTCCTTCGTCCTCGCCTCGTGCATGGTATCAACAATCTTTCTGCATGCCTCTCGCAAGGTAAAACCGAGACGGATAAGCTCCATAAGACGCGACGCGCACATCACAGCGGCAATATGGGCTTTGATCCCACTGCCGATCCCGTCGGCGAGAATAGTCGTCGTGGCTTCCGGGGTGCGCTCTATCAGGACATAGTCGCCACAGACGTTCCCGGTCTTCTTCGACTCCTGGGCGAGGGAAGTCTCGATATACTTTCGTGCGTCATCGGGATTCTGGCTCATTGCTCTCACTTAACGTCATAAGCTTTCTCACCAGTTCCTCTCCTCTGGCCGTGCTTTCACCAAGAAACTGAGCGATGGTCTGCGCCATCTTGATCTGATGCTCCAGAAGCTCGTCGGCCTGGGCGATGGTCTGGGAGCGGATTTCCTTGAGCTTTTTCTCATGTTCCTTCTGGCTGGTAATATTTACGAAAATACCCACAATTTGTCGCTCCTCTTTCAGAATGTAGAGGAGTTCCCTCGTCATGAGATTATAATGGCGATGTGTTATGGTGACGTCCATCGTATCGGTAACTCCTGAAACAAGCTTCTCGAAGGGCGCGGGGTCCATAAGATAGGAGATATGCCTGCCCAGGACCGTGTCCGTGCAGGAGAAAAACCGCTTGAAGGCCGGGTTCACGCTCAGGATGGTGAGTTCCTCATCGAGCATGAGAATGCCGTTGGGCGTTGTGGTGACAATCTGATCGGTCCTGCGCTCCGCGAGTCTCCTCATATAGGGGATGCACATGTCTGCCTCGGCCATGCCCAGCACAACGGCAACAGCCTTCTCCCGACAACTGTCATATCCGCAGGCGCCACAGTTGAGTTGCTGCTGAGGGTCTGATTTTCCCGTCTTTTCGAGTATCTGCTGAATTGCTTCCTCGGTAACATCGCTTGTTACCTGCTGCGCCGCGAATGCGGCCGTGAAAAACTGCCCGTCTTTCACCTCCGGCGCGGGTTGTGACATGTCAACTTCATTGTCGTATTCAATAATGTTTTTCCGTCTCTCAAAAAGGTTCTTTCCTGTATCGATCCCCGGACCGTTGATACATCCCTGGCTGCAGAAAAGAGGTTCCACAAGCGTGTAAGAGGATTCTCCCTCCACATCATTGAAGAGCGCCCGCACGTTTTCAATGCCATCGACACGGACAAGTTTCAAATCAAGGCCGTCTTCGACCAGGCCCGCCGTCTTGATCATACCGCCAGGCAATGGGTATAACTGGGCGCAATGCACGGGGTTCTCGTCGAAGCTGCTCTCTTCGCAATTGGAGAGATGAATGTTTTTCTGGTTGAACCACAACATAAGTTCGCTGAAAGTAAGAACACAGTCCACCGCATCCTGCACATCGTTTCTCAGAATTTCTGATTTCTTGGCCACGCAGGGGCCGATAAAAACAACACTGGCATCCTTCCCAAGCTTTTCCTTTAACATCCTTCCATGGGCGGCCATAGGGGATACAACGGGAAGTAAGTTGTCAACAAGTTCTGCTTGGTATTTTTCAATATAATTAACGAGGGCCGGGCAGGCTGTGGCTATATAGGTTTTCGATTTGTCCTGTTCCGCAATGCTTCTGGCACAATCGGAGATCTGAAAAGCCCCTTGCGACGTCTGTCCCACATATTTGAATCCCAAAGCTCTGAGCGCAGCGGGCAGGCGGGCCCGTTCCCATTTGTTGAAAACAGCGGCAAAAGATGGGGCAATGCTCGCTGCGGCAATAGGACCGCTGTTGATGAGCCGCTGTGCCACATCGATATCATGACGGAACGTCTTGGCTTGCTGAGGACACTGGCGAATACAGGTGCCGCAGGCGATGCAGCGTTTTTCATCGACATACGCCTGTCCTTTCTGCATGCGAATTGCCTTGACGGGGCAATTTCTGAGGCACCTGTAACAATCCCTGCAGCGGGCCGTAAGCGTAAAAACAATCTGGTTAATATGTGTATCAGCCATATACCCTCTTTTCCGTAAGGGAGGTCCGCGCTTCTTTCTCACTTTCTATGGCCTCTATAGCCTTCTCAAAGGTGCATCCCTCGATGACCGTTTCTCCCACCCGGATCACGGGGCCTCTGTCACATTTCTCATAGCAGAAAGATGCGCTCACATTGACGCCGGCGCTCATATCATTTGTCTTGAGATGCTCCAGGATCCTGTGGAGTAATTTCTGAGAGCCCTTGAGAAAACAGCCCGTGCCGAAACAGACGTTGACTTCCACGCCCTGTCCATCGGAAAGATCGGTGAGTGTCATGTCCTCATCGGTGATACGTTTTCTCATATGATAGCTGGTGTGGAGAAGAGAGTGGGCCTTGTGCCCTCCGATCTCACCAAGGACGTTTTTGTAAAGCTCGGTAATGTAGGGGTTGTCCTGGGATTTGTGGAGCTGGAGCATCCGGTCGTTTTCATAAATGCCTTTTGCCCTCTTCCGGCGTACCGACAGAATTGGCGAATACAGGCTGTCCAGCGCCGCCGACACAGCCTCCGGGACAGGCCATGACCTCGACAAAATCGTAGTTCGACTCTCCCGTCTTTATCTTTTCGAGGAGTTTCCGGGCATTGCCAAGGCCGCTCACCACGGCCAGCTTGAAGTCTCTGCCTGCCGCGCTGAGCGTAGCTTCACGCGTGCCGTCATCACCGCGGACCACTGAGTACTCATAATTTTCGCGTTTCTCACCGGTCAGTTTCTCCGTAACATACCTGAGGACTGCCTCGCTCACACCGCCGGAATTCCCGAAGATGACACCGGCCCCTGTCTTGAACCCGAAGGGAAGGTTAAAGGATTCAGGTTCCAATTCCTTGAAATGGAGCCCTGCTTCCTCTATCATGCGCCCCAGTTCCTGAGTTGTGAGGACATGGTCCACGTCCCGAATGCCTTCAGAGGTGAATTCAGGACGCTTCGCCTCAAACTTCTTGGCCGTGCAGGGCATGATGGAAACAACAACAATGTCTTCCCGCTTCACGCCGAGTTCGCCGGCCAGAATCTCCTTGGCAAGAGCGCCGAACATCTGCTGCGGGGAACGGCAACTGGAGAGGTGATGCATGTATTCCGGGTAATACTGTTCGACAAACTTCACCCATGCCGGGCAGCAGGAAGTGAACTGCGGGATATGATCATTATTCCCGACGCGACGGATGAATTCGTTGCTCTCCTCAAGGACCGTAAGATCGGCCGTGAAGGATGTGTCAAAAACCCTGTCGAAACCGATGGCCTTGAGCGCCGCGGCGATCTGCCCGGATGTGGTCACACCGGGTTCCAGCCCGAAAACCTCTCCAAGGGCTACCCTGACCGCGGGCGCCACCTGGGCGATAACCGTCTTGCTCGCGATCGTGAAGCGCCTTCCAGACTTCATCCGTTTCCGGCTTCGGCATAAGGGCACCGGTAGGACAGACACGGGCACACTGGCCGCAGTTGACACACTCCACCTGGTCCAGATTTTTGCCGAAGGAGGGAACAACCATGGTTTCCGCCCCCCTGTACGCGAAATCAATAGCGCCTACAGATTGTATCTCAGAGCAGATCCGCACACAATCGCCGCAGAGGGTGCATTTGTTGGCATCCCGGATGAGAGAACGGGATGAGTCGTCGAGGGGCAGGTCCCTGGTGTGCCTCTTAAAACGGACCTTCGTTATACCAAGACGCCGCGCAAGGGCCTGGAGCTGGCAGGCAGGGCTCTTCTGGCAGGTGGGACAGTTCTGGCTGTGATTGGCCAGAAGGAGTTCCACGATGATTTTTCGCATCTCACGGATTTCCTGCGTATTGGTCTTCACCTTCATCCAGGGGGCAGGCAGGGTGGAACAGGCGGAAACGAGGCCGATCCCCTCCACCTCGACCATGCAAAGACGGCACGCGCCGTAGACGCTCAGTTCCGAGTGGTAACAGAACGTCGGAAGATCTATTTTTGCCTTGCGGATCAGCTCCAGCAGGTTTTGTTCGTTTTCTATGGGTATCTGACGGTTATCGATGAGGATGGAAACGTTCTCTTCCTTCATGGCCTCTCTCCTTTAATCGCTTCGAATTTGCAGGTGTCCACACAGGTACCGCATTTCGTGCAGAGCTTTTTGTCTATGCTGTGGACTTTTCCCTTTTCACCGGTAATGGCCGAGACAGGGCATTTTTTTGCGCAAACCATACATCCTTTGCAAAGCGTTTCGTCGATGGTGAACTGCGTCAGCGCCTTGCACTTCCCAGCGGGACAGTATTTATCGTATACATGGGCTTCGTATTCGTCACGGAAATGTCTCAATGTGGAAAGAACCGGGTTCGGCGCGGTCTTACCAAGCCCGCAGAGTGAACCCTTCTGCACAGCATAAGCAAGGTCTTCCAGGGTTTTTAGTGTCCCTTCATCGGCCCTGCCTTCTATAATATCATCGAGCAGGACAAGCATCTGTTTTGTGCCTTCGCGGCAGAGAACACATTTCCCGCAGGATTCACTCTGCGTAAACTGCATGAAGAACCTGGCAACATCGACCATGCAGGTCCTCTTGTTCATTACCACAAGGCCGCCTGACCCTACCATTGCGCCCACCGTTTTCAGAGAATCAAAATCCATAGGAAGATCGAGATGGTCTTTTGTGAGGCATCCACCGGATGGACCTCCGATCTGCGCGGCCTTGAAGCCGTCGTTCATGGGCTTCCCATTGTCTGAAGTCATGCCCCCGGCCACACTGAAGACGATCTCGCGCAGGGTAGCCCCCAGAGGCATCTCCACGAGACCCGTATTTGCCACATGGCCCGTAACAGCAAAGGTTTTCGTGCCCGGAGAGTTCACGGTCCCCAGCTCACGGTATTTCTTGACACCGTGGGAGAGGATGAGCGGCACCGTAGACAGGGTTTCCACGTTATTAATGATTGTCGGTTTGCCCCAGAGCCCGCTCTGTGCGGGAAAAGGCGGTTTCGGCGACGGCATGCCTCGTTTGCCTTCGATGGAGGCGATGAGCGCTGTTTCCTCTCCGCATACAAAGGCGCCGGCGCCTTCCATGATTTTAAGATCAAAGGAATGGTCAGTCCCAAAAATATGTTTTCCAAGAGCACCCAGTTTGTAGGCGTCGTCGATGGCCTTACGGACCCTTTTGACTGCCAGAGGGTATTCAGCGCGTACATAGACATATCCCTCGTCAGCCTCGATAGCGCGGGCGGCGATAGTCATCCCTTCGATGACGCTGTGAGGGTTGCCCTCCATGATACCCATATCCATAAAGGCGCCCGGGTCGCCTTCATCACCATTGCAGATCACATATTTCTTTGTGTTCTTCTGCTCTCTGGCAAGGTGCCACTTCTTCCCCGTGGGAAAACCGCCGCCGCCTCTGCCCCGCAGGCCTGATGCGGTTATGAGATCACATATTTCTTCCGGGGCCATTGCGGTCCAGGCACGCGCCGCGGAAAAATAGCCGCCCTGAGCGATATATTCGTTGATGTTTTCGGGATCTACGCGACCGCAATTGTCAAGAACAACACGGCGCTGTTTCTGATAGAAGGGTATCTCACTGAGCTGTTATGCAGAGCTTCTTTGTTCCGGGCTCCACATAGATAAGCCTATGGAGAATTTCGCCCTTCTTAAGGGTCGTCTCCACGATGTCCTGTACATCCTTCGGTTTGACCTTTGTGTAAAGGATCCCCTCCGGAAGTATCGTAACCAGAGGACCTATCTGGCAGAAACCCTGGCATCCGCTCTTGGTAGCACAGGCGCCCTCTTGCTCCTTTTTCAGTTCGGGGACGATGTCGAGTCCTGTTTCGGTAATGGCTTTCAGAAACTCCTCATAGACCTTCATGGAGCCGTTTACAAGGCATCCGGTGCCGGCACACACAATGATCCTCCGAGCGACCGCTGTCTGTGTTGCTTTGAAGTCTTTCGCTATCTTATTCAGTCCTGCCTGCACCAGATTCATCGCGTGCCTCCCCTTTTATGATTTCATCTATAATAGCTGTCGCACGGTCAGGGGTTAGCTGTCCGTAGGCTTCATCGTTTATGACCATTGCCGGCGCAAGACCGCAGGCCCCCAGACAGTTCACCGTTTCCAGAGTAAATAGCATGTCTGCGGTAGTGTCCTGTTTCTCTCCAAGATTGAGCTTCTCGCAGAGCGCGGCATGAAGGTCCATGGATTTCTTTACATGACAAGCTGTCCCATTGCATACCCTGATGATGTATTTACCCTTCGGCTTAAGCGTAAAGAGGGAATAGAAAGTGGCAACCCCGAAGACCTTCGCCGGCGGAATGCCCAATGAGGTGGCAATAAAGGTGAGTATTTCTTCCGGAAGATACCGATATTCCCCCTGAACAGCCTGAAGAATAGGGATCAGACGCGAAGCATTTCTTCCATTCTGATCAACAATTTCGCATACCCTTTCGAACTTTCTCAATGTTTCCATTCTCGTTTTCTCCTTATGGCCTGGCCTTTAAAGCCACCGCCAGTTTTTTTGAAAGAACTACAAGCGATGAAGCAAGGTTTTCATGCTGGACAATAACATTCGGAGGTACTATGACCTTCACGGGCGAGAAATTCCATATGGCGTGAATCCCGGCGCTTACCATATTATCGGCTAATTCCTGCGCGCAATAAGCCGGGACCGTGAGAATGCCGATCTTGATGCCCATCCTCCGGATCATCTCCGGCAATTTCTTCACATGAATAATCTTTTTTCCGCGTATTTCCGTTCCCACCTTGCTTTCATCGGCATCAAAGGCCGCAATAATGTCGAGACCGTATTCTCTGAACCCCTGATACCCGAGAAGCGCCGCTCCCAGGTTCCCTGCCCCCACAAGATAGGCTTCCGTGGTGTTGTTCCAACCGAGAAAATCCTCGATGGTGCCCATGAGTTCCTCCACGCCATAACCAAGTTTCGGTTTGCCCACCGCATCGGTGATGGCAAGGTCCTTTCTCACCTGGATAGGAAGAATATTGAGGTCATTGCCGATTTTCGTGCAGGAGATGGATTTCAATTGTCTATCGTCATGCATCTTCTTCAGATACTGATAGTAAATAGGAAGCCTTCTCAAAGTCGGTTCCGGAATCGGTTTCAGGATTTGAATTTCTTTATCGCTGCCAGTCATCGTGTGATCACCTCCGGTACTAATAAGATATATTTATATCGATAACTATATATCGATAATAATTTATCTAAATTGCCGGGCATTGTCAACTATTTTTTCTGAGATCAACAAATCGGGGTCGTTTTCTGTTTTATCGGTTCATGAGAACTTCTTCTTTTCAATTCCTGATTCTCCATCTTCTATTACATTACAGTTCATGGCCCATCACCATCTGCCTGTGGTCTTGGTTTAGGATATATTGACATAGAAGGTCATCATTCTGTATACTATTGCTGGCTTAAAAGAATAAGAGATTGCAGATGATGAACTATAAACCCATGACAAACCTGATTCCAATCGTAAACAACAGCCTTCTTCTTGTCGTCGTAGTGCTTGTCGTCGTCGTGCATAGGTTTGCACCGATGGGTCTCGGGTAAATCCCCACAAAAGGATAGATAAAGCCCCTGTCGGTGTAAACCGGCAGGGGCTTTTTTATTGCGCAAAAAAAGGAGAAGAGAATGAAACGAAACGGAGCAGAAATAATCATTCAGGCATTGGAAAGGCAGGGCATCAAGATCATTGCGGGCATACCGGGAGGAGCGAACCTTCCCATCTACAATGCCCTCTACAAAAGCCATATCCGGCATATTCTCGCCCGTCACGAACAGGGCGCCGGTTTCATAGCACAGGGGATGGCCCGTACCACAGGAAAGGCCGCTGTCTGCTTTGCTACTTCCGGCCCCGGTGTAACCAACCTCATCACTGCCATTGCCGATGCGAAACTTGACTCCGTTCCTCTCGTGGCGATTACCGGCCAGGTGGCAAGCTCCATGATCGGCACTGATGCCTTTCAGGAGGTTGACACTTTCGGTATGACCTTGAACATAACAAAACACAACTATCTCGTGAAAGATGTGAGGGATTTACCATACATTATCGCGGAAGCCTTTCGGATTGCCGAAACGGGCCGCCCCGGGCCTGTGCTTATCGATGTTCCGAAGGATGTCCAATTGGCTGAGCTTGATTTCGATCATTGGCCTGATATGCCTTCGGAGCCTGATCATCGTGAGATTGACACGGAGAAAATCGCTCGAGATCGCGCAAATAATAAATGCTGCACAGCGCCCCCTCATTTATGCCGGTGGCGGCATCGTTCATGCTCATGCTGCCGAAGCTTTATACGCGCTGGCAAAAAAGAATTCCATTCCCGTTGTACTCACCCTCATGGGGCTCGGTGCGTTTCCCCCTGATGAACCTCTTTACCTCGGCATGGTCGGTATGCATGGAAAGCCGTGCACGAATTATATTCTTGATGAAATTGATCTGCTGCTCGCTTTCGGCGTGCGCTTTGACGACAGGGCAATCGGCAAGGTGAAAGAGTTCTGTCCTCAGGCATCAATAATCCATATTGATATAGACGGCTCGGAAATCGACAAGATCAAGAAATCCACTATCTCTCTGACGGCTGATATCAAGGACGCGCTGGAACATATTATACCGCTCATCGAAGACAACCGGCGCGAGAAATGGGCAGGAAGAATTGAGACAATAAAAAGATGAGCATCCTCTGCCGCCTCCGCAGTCGAATGACCCGCTGAACCCTTTGAATCTCATACAAAGTATCAGCAAGATTGCCCGCCATGACACGATTATTACTACTGATGTGGGACAACACCAGATGTGGGTGGCGCAGGGTTATCCCTTCCGCATGCCAAGGACATTTCTCACGTCAGGCGGTCTCGGAACAATGGGATTCGGCTTGCCGACGGCCATAGGAGCGGCGCTGGCAAACCCCGATAAACAGATTATCTGTATAAGCGGTGACGGGTCTATCCAGATGAATATACAGGAGATGGCCACCCTGGCCGAACTGGGCCTGAATGTTGCCATAATCATTATGAACAACCAGCATCTGGGTCTTGTGAGGCAACAGCAGGAGCTGTTTTTCAATGGAAACTATATCGCGTCGAAATTCGACTCACGGCTTGATTTCGCGGCGATAGGCCGTCAGTTCGGCATCCGCGGTATTGCGCTCGGTGAGACAATAGATCCTGTAAAAACCATAGAACTGATGCTGAAAGAAAAAGGACCATGCATCATTGATGTGCCTATACACTATAGCGAGAATGTGTTTCCCATGGTCCCGCCCGGCGCCGCGAACCGGGAGATGATTATCACAAAGTCAGGCAGCAGGTGAGCAAAATATGGATTATATGACTCGCTTACGCTCGCGACGTTCAACACGACTCGTGGGTTCAGCACGCTTTATAACAGCCGATAAGTCTTCTGCTTTCCAGCCTCCGATGTCAAGTCGGCAATAAGTCCATCTCCACTTTTTGCCCTTATCCCAATATAGGCTGATAACATATCTTCCGTATTGGTTTTTAAGAACCGTACCATCAAAAAAGATATGCTTGGGATCCTTCGCTGTCCCCTTCCAATGCTCAGGAATAAGATGCTGGTTTTCCCAAAGCGTTTGAAAAACTTTGGCATCAAGACGTGTGTGTCCTATTTTCTTCAGCCGCCTCAAATGCTCTTCTCCAGATATTACCGTTTCTCTCTGCAGCATCGATTCAAGGGCTATATCTGAAGAATCGATTGCTACCAGCAGAATCGATTGCTTATCCTGTTCTTCAATTTCTAAACCCTGGTGGTCCATAAACTGAGCTGGATTAAATAGTTTTTTTCGATTAATCTTGATGACGCTCGATTTTCTTCTATCGACAATCAATTTCCCGGTAGTTTTGAGAAAATAGGCAAAATGCTCTCCCGCTTCATGACCATTTTGAATAATCAAGTCTAAATCGTTTGTGTCGATTTCATGCAGGTCGATATTTTCCGCGAGAATCTCCATAGCTAACTTCAATCTGCCCGCTTTCAATGACCTGATTTCCAAGACAGGTGCTGTGCGGCTAAACCGTTCCGAACTCATGTTTTTTCCTCCTTTCATAGATGCGCGTGATGCACAAGCTCAGACGGTTCTGTTCGCAATAAATGTGCCATAACCGTATAACCTGTAACCTGTCAAAATAACTCAGCGTGATGCGATCTAACCTACACAAGCCCTACATTCTTTGTAGCCCTCTTTACGCTATTTGTTGGCATTCAATGAAAACATTAACCTGAGTGCAACCAGCAAGATGGGAATGAGAAATACAACATGTTTCAGGTCGCAGACATTAAACAACAAGTAATTATTTGTAACCAGTCGATGAAAGTGGAGAAATAGAAGAAATTCTGTGTTAGGTTTTATGTTTTAAGTGTTAAGTAAGGAAACAAATGTATTAAGCAACGCGTACGGTTTAATCCCGATAACATCAGGGCATGGAGGGGGATTCATGGTGCCTGACGATTCACTGTCCGCTCTGCCTTGGCAGATAAACCCGTTCAAGCGGACAAGCATCGACTATTCGCGGCATTTCCCGATCCAGCGCCTACAAAACAGCATTTTTAACCATCGGCAGGATGTCCCCTTTCAAGGGCTAACCCCTCGATCTTCAAACGACAATGATATAGAATTCGCAACTGGCCTACGTCGTCGTCGTTCAATACGATGAATGGTTTCAGCACGCTTTATAATGGCCGACACGTCTTCTGCTCTCCAACCTCCTGTGTCGAGCCTGCAATATGTCCAATTCCACTTTTGGTCCACATCCCAATACATACTGATAACATACCTTCCGTGTTTGTCTTTGAAAACCGTACCATCAAAAAAAATATTCTTAGGATTATCAAATGTTCCCTGCCAATACTCAGGAATAAGATGCTGGTTTTCCCAAAGTGTTTGAAAAACGCTGGCGTCGAGACGAATGTGACCCGCTTGCTTCAGCCGTTCCAGGTGCTCCTCTCCTCTAATTACTGTTTCATCCTTCAGCATTGATTCAAGGCTTATGGTTGCAGAATCTATTTCTTCCAGCATGAGTGAACGCTTATCCTGCTCCTCAATTTCTAAACTTTGGTGATACATAAATTGAACGGGATCAAATAATTTCTTTCGATCAATCTTGATACTTCTCGACGCTCTTCTGGCAACAATTAATTGCCCTACAGTTCTAAGGAAATTGGCAAAATGATCTCCCGCTTCATAGCCATTTTGTAAAATGAGGTCCATTTCTTCCAGACGGATTTCATCCAGTTCGAGATTCTCCACAAGTACATTCAAGATTTGTTCTAATTTATCTTCTTTCAACATATCAATATTTACATCATGTGTTATATTTTTCGCTGCTCCTGAGTTCATGTCATCTCCTTATTACATCATACATAGCTTATTTAGCAATAAATGTGCCATGGAGATATATTTATAACGTATTGATATATTTTATCATTTCTCAGACAGATCAATATAAACCCAATAAAAATCTACATTATTTGTAGTCCATGATACACAAAATGTAGGCATTCAATGAAAACTTCAGGCACAGGAATGATGTTGCGTTGGACTCATGTAATGGGGGAGGTAGGAAGAGGACCGTGCCCTGGCAGATGGAAGTATAACGTGTTCAGGCCGCCGGTAAGATGATCTAACCAACTCGGCAAAATCCGAATAGCGGCCCCGGAGAAAGACAAATCGGTGTCACGCTTATTACCATTCTGTGTTATACTCTGGGATTCGTTACGGATTCGTGATTTTCCGATTATCGAAAACTGATCATAATCCGTGAAAACAGACCGGATGCGGAGGTCTTCTGAACGTATGAAAAAATATTTGCAAAATACAGCTTGCTATCCCTGGTACATTGTTGCCGCCTCTTTTATCATGCTCTTCTTCAACTCCGGCTCTTCATACGCCCTTGGGGTAATGTTTAAACCGATCATCAGAGAATTCGGCTGGAGCAGAAGCGCCGTTTCCCTCGTATTTATGGTCAACATGGTAATCTTTGCGCTTGCCTTGACCGTGGTTGGCAGACTCTATGACCGGTTTGGGCCGAAGTGGATCATTATCATCTCGGCCCTTTTTCTCTCCGTGGGGTTTGTTCTGACATCCTTCGTACATACCTTCGGTCAATTTTTCTTTTCTTACGGATTATTGGCGGCGGCTGGTCCCGCGGGGCTCGGTGTTCCTCTTGCTTCCACGGTGGTGAGCAAGTGGTTTGAGAAGTGGCGCGGTTTGGCGCTCAGCATTTCTCTTGCCGGCACCTCAATAGGAGCCTTCATCCTTGTACCCGTATTGAGCTTCGCTGCAACAGCTTACGGATGGAGAAGCTCCTTCCTTTTTCTCGGCTTGATTGTCCTTGTGATAGACAGCTTGCTCGCCGTCTTCGTGATAAAGGGAGACCCGCAGCATCTCAACATGAGTCCCTTTGGCGCGAGACAGGGAAAACCGGAACAGACAACGACGGGCACAGCTTCGCCTTCCGGGGAATTGGTGAGCATGGGACTGAGAGCTGCCGCAAGGACGAGGTCCTTCTGGCTTTTTCTGGTGATCATGTTTATCTGCGGCAGCGGGGACTTTTTTGCTACAACGCATTTCATCAATTTCGCGACCGATTACGGGGTTTCCTCTCTCACTGCCGGGAAGATGATGGGTTGGTTCGGCCTCATGAGCATGGTTGGCGTCATCATCACCGGGCCTGTCGCTGACAGGATCGGTTCAAAAATCCCCATTATCGTTACGTTCCTGTTGCGCTTCGCGCTCTTTCTCTTTGTATTGAAATACAAGAGTGTTACTTCCCTGTACGTGTACGCCCTCTTCTTCGGTTTCACACAACTCGTCACGGCCCCGCTCGCTCCTATGCTTGCGGGACGCCTCTACGGTTTCGGGTACATTGGAATCCTTTCCGGCGTGATCAACACCGTTCATTTTCTGGGCGGAGGATTCTGGACATATGCAACGGGCCTGATTTTTGACCGGACAGGGAGCTACCAGTTGGCCTTCGCGCTCTCTGCGATTATGGCTATGATCGCAGTTTTGTGCGCCATCTTCATTGTCGAGAAGCGACACCGCGAAGTCAGTTAAGGTCGAGGCAAGGGGACTGCGTCGAGCCGTCTCTGAGCCCCTCCCTGACAAACACTGACGGCCTTCCGGATATAATGGAAGTCCTCAAGCGGTAATTCCCGATGGTGTTTTGATCAGAAATGTATTGAAATAGGCCGCGCCGGCAAGTTAAGTTACTGTCATGCGTCGTTATTCGGAACTTAAGGGCGGGGCCCTCGGATTCCTGCTTTTGCTCTGGTTTCTCTGGTTTCTCAATTTCAGCGGAAGAATAATATTCTCCCCCATCCTGCCGCTCATAGAAGATGAATTCCTGGTGACCCACGCCAGGGCGACCAGCATCTTCATTTTTCAATCTATAGGATACGGTTTCGCAATGACCCTCTCGGGCTTCTACTCAGGAAGGGTCGGTTTTAAGAAAGCCATTCTGCTCTCCTTTGCCATATCGGCCTGTACGTCTTTTTGTGTTCCCTTCGTAAAAGCATTTTCAGCGTTCTATCTCGTCGTATTCCTGAACGGTTTTTCCGCGGGCATCTATATGCCGGCGATCATGCCGTTATTAAGGGAACACTTTGTCGAAAGAAATTGGGGTAAGGCAATCTCAATGTACGACTCAGCCGCAAGTATCAGCATATTCAGTGTTCCCTTCATAGTGCTTTTTCTTCTCCATTATTTCCGCTGGAGAGGTATTTTTGGCATACTTGGCGTTGCTTTTCTCGTGGTCCTCATACTCTTCTCCCTCATCGGCGACGAACTGAAGATTGTCCAGCCTCACAGGGCCGTTTTCAAGGGCCTCATGACAAGAAAGTCTTTCTGGGTTATGGTTATTATCATGTCGGTTGTTATGGGAGCCAATATGGGGATATATTATATCCTGCCCCTTTATCTCACAAAAGAGTTATTCCTCGGTATGGGATACGCTAACGGCTTACTGGGAATATCACGATTCGGCGGGATTGGAGTTGCAATCGTCTGCGGTTTCCTCGTCGATCGATTCAATCTCAGAAAAATCATGTTTATCCTGATGATCATTTCCGGTTTTTTCACGATTCTTCTCGGCATAGCGTCTGCCGCTTTCGTTGGTATTATGCTCTTCTTGCAGGCCATTTTCATAACCGGCATCATGCCCATAGCATTTATATGCATGGCAAGGCTCTTTGACAGAGAAACAATGAGCATGGCCATCGGTCTTATGGTACCGTTGAGCACACTATTTGGAACAGGGTTAATTCCCAATCTTCTCGGTCTCTCAGGGGACCTGCTCAGTTTCAAGTTCGGCATCATAGTCCTCGGCATACTGCTCACCCTGATAAGCTGGCTCGCCCTCTCCCTGAAGGACCTTGAGCAGGCGTGACATCCCTCTGAGCATTTAAGGCCCGCTTCAGGCTGCAGGCCGCAGGTTTGAGGCCGCAGGCATTTGAACCACAAATTAATATTTACAATCGGTCGATGGAAACGGGGCTTTGTTTCTATTGCTTAAAGACAGTCTTTTTTTATTTCTGTCTGATAGAGGACTTGATGGCGTTTGCGCGGGAGGTCGACATTTTGCCTATATCACTATTGGCATCAATCTGAATTTGCAGCATGTATTCATTATACGCGGACTGCAGATCATTGACATTTTCATAACACTGACCAAGCACCCCATGCACCCTTGGATGTTTCGGCTGTGCCTCGGCAAAATTATTCAGATGCTCGATGGCTGACCTGTAAGATCTCGTCCTATAGTAACTCATGCCCAGAAAGTAGTGCGACGGGGCATCCTCCGGAAAAAGCGCGAGGCTTCTTTTCAGATAATTGATACCCTCATTATAATTGCCGTCCATGTAATGAACAGCTCCTAAACCTCTCAGCGCCGGCTGGTAATTCCCATCAAGATTGAGTGCCTGGAGAAACTGTCGCCGCGCTTCATTATCATTTTTTCTCTTCAGCGCGATAAAACCATTGAGCGTATAGAAGGCAGGCTGCGTCTGATCCATGGAGATCGCCCGGGTAATCAGTGATGATGCCTCCTGAAGTTCATTCTTGTTGAACGCCCGGGCAGCCTTGTCGTAATAATCGAGATAAATCGTATTTACCCTATGCAGGTTGGCAACCATGTTCTGGAACTGTTGTCTTCCGGTCCCATCTCCTTTAATACTGTCCGGCGGGGTCTCGTTTATGATATTCTGCACCTCGTCGATGCGTATGGAGGTCCTGGGATGAGTGGAAATCAGTTCGTTAAAAAAACCCTGTTCCGAGCGATCCTGTCCGATTGATTGTCCGTATTGTTGAGACACTTTTTCGAGGTTCCTGTGAGCGCTCAAAGCATTTTTGGGGTCATAGCCAAGCCGCGTCATATAGAGTACACCCAGTTTGTCCGCGTCCAATTCATCGGCACGACTAAACTTCAACAGCACCAGGCTCGTCCCGACCGCACCTGCGGTTAATACAGCATCTGACAAAACGCCGCCGCCGAGGACAAGACCGGTGCCGCCAAACAAAACCTGACCGAGCGCGGCATGGCTCATCTGGCTCGCTGAATGCCGCGCCGAGACATGCCCCATTTCGTGTCCCATGATGAAGGCAAATTCAGCCTCATTATCAATAGCAGCGAGAAGACCCCTCGTTATGGCCACATGGCCGGGGATTGCCCAGGCGTTCGGCACGGAAGAATTCTGTATGGCAAAATCGACAGGCAGATTAGGCCTGTGCGATACCCGATGGATATTGATGATGATGTTTTTCAGATATGCCTTGAGATTGGGGTCTTTGTACTCACCACCTCCGCCCTCTCCTCCCCAGAGGGCATTCGGGTAGACCTGCTTTCCCATGGCAATCTCCTGATCTTCGGAGACAAGCATAAGCTGACTCCGCCCGGTAACAGGATTGACAGCACAATTGTTCATTAGAAAAAGAACAAGCAATCCTGCAAAAACGGTAAAAATGTTAGTGAATATTCTCTTCCTATCAGTCTGTATCATACTCATATAGTCTATCCAATAGAGCCAATTTGTCAAGGAACAAAGGGCATCACATGTAACATCGGCTGCAGGGCACAGCGTTTCAGGTCACAGGCATTTGAACCACAAATAAATATTTACAAACAGTTGATGAAAGTGAGAAAATTGAACATTCACAACTTTGTCGGTCATCAAGGCGCAAGCGCACGTGTACGGTTTCATCCCGATGGATATCGGGACAAGCGGGATCACGAATCGCGGAACGGGATCATAACCCCTACGCATTGGGGGATGCAGGAAAAAAGTATTTGCAATCACCTAATAAAAGTAGGAGAATAGAAGAAGTTCATTGTTATGTTTTTGTTTTAGGTTTTAGACAAAGCAGTATCAGTTCTCGTGCATCAGTTCAGTGCACACAAGAGGGATTCATGGTGTATGACTATTCACTGCTCACTCTGCCGACTCAAATAAATATCAATTATTTATTATGTCTCTTGACCCGTCGCTCCCGCTCGAATAGTGAGCGACTGAGAGGATTACAACCATCTCATCGGGGAGGTATGAAGATATGAAGATAAAAATTGGGGTCTTGGCTTTGGCTTGTATTCTTTTTGTTGCCTTCTTTTCTATCTCATATTCAGATAAAATCTTTGAGCATCCGTCCGTTCCTTTACTGGATGTGCAGGGCAAGAAGATTGCCTCGGGTTCGTCTACGCCATATAGCCCAAGGACTACCTGCGGTAAGTGTCACAACATTGACAAAATCACCAAAGGTTATCACTTCCAGGAGGGCCGGACAGATGGCAGTGGGAATATAGTCATGAAAGACAATTACTTTGGTGATTGGAGGGACAGGAGTCAGTCCTCCGGCAGGCATGGCATATGGTCCAAGGTTACCAATTGGGAATTAGCCAGCAAACATTCTTCAAAAAACGAATCAGAATTGGCCCTAAGTTCCTGGCGGTGGATCAAAGAGTGTGGAGGATGCCACGCCGGATCAGGGCCAGGTGAATTTGATAGGGAGGGGAAACTCCTGTATAACGAAGTGACCAAAAAGTTCGGTTATGAACTTCTGGGAAAGACGGCCAAAGACGTTCGGTTGGACGGCGATTATGCCGACATGGATCCTTTTACCGGTTCAGTAAGACAAGCCCCCTGGGATAAATCGGGGCTTTCAGGGCCAGATTGTCTGATGTGTCATCGCAAAGGAGTTTTTCAGGGTCCTTTGGAGAAATCCCGTGACTGGCGCCAGGCGTCAATTGCTGCCGCAGACACGCTTAAAGATGCTTCGGGAAAGCCCGTACCGGGGTTTTTCGCTGCAGCAACAGCCGGACAGGGGTGGTTCTCACAACTGCAAACTAAAGATGGTGTTACCACCCTTCAGATTGACTACGGAAAAGGAATTGACAACGGCAGTCTGAAAAAAGCTAAAAAAGGCGAAATCCTCCTTGACGGTAAGCAGATTACGGGGACACCCACGGATAAGGTGTGCTGGACTTGCCATAGCGGTCACTTTTCCTTGCAGTGGTTCAAAGGACGAGATGTCCACTATAAAGCCTTCAACCGCCTCAATGATAACGATCCAAAGAATGATATATCTGAGGATGAAAGCAGGGCCTGCATCACCTGTCATGCCGGTAAAGGTACCCATAGCTTCGCCAAGGGCCGTGGATTTCAAGGCTCTCAACATGAAAATGCCTGGGTGAACTTCCGCTCCTGTCGCGAATGTCATTTGAAAGAATTAGAGCCAGGTGATAGTCAACAAACGTAAGGATCCTAAGGCGCCGGCTCCTGTCAGTGCCATCCACTCGAGACACAAAAATGGGGCAGATGTGATGTCATGCCAGATGTGTCATATACCTTCTCTGCAAAACGTCAACGAGAGCCTGTTTTATGATCCTACAGGGGTTATCTGGCCTATGCCGCCTGGAGAGTCCGGCAGAGTGTCCGGCTACTATTCGTCTGATCCGCTGGATCCGTCCAAGCCTGACAAAACGGTCATTTACCCCGCATTTATGTGGAAGACAGACAGCGATGGGAAGTGGCGTCTTTTCCCTTGTACGCCCTGGCCGAGTATTTACTGGGGCGATTGGGACAAAAAGGGAACCCCTAATGACCAGAGCGATGATACCATTCTCCCGATTGTGAACTGGCGCATCCAACAGGTCATCATGAAGCCTTATTCAACAATAGTAACCGACGATAATAAGAATGGTAAAAAAGACGTCAATAGACCGGAGGAGATACTGGAGTGCATCCGGGCTTTAAAGGGTAACGACAGCTATGGCCGTCAGATAGCAAAGAATCCGGTTCTGGTAAAAGGCCCCCTGGTCTGGTACGAAGACGAGAAGAGTCCCAACGGTGTGAGCAGTTTTGCGCACAAAGGGACAGGCATTCCAATCAAATGGCATGGCCTTATCTATGGACCTGATCATATGGTTGTTCCAGCTAAATCTGCCTTTAAAGGCAAGACAGGAGATGCAGTCTGTGCTCAGTGTCATCGCTCCAGAAATGATGGCAAACCTACTGAAATGATAGACCGCCTCATTCTCGTTGATCCCATTGACGTCAATGGCAAACCCGTGTATCAGACCGTGAGGGAAATAACCGGCGTTAATCCAAAATAGCAGTATTTCCTGGCTGGAGGGCCTGGCGTAAGGACAGGTTCTCCAGCCATTTTAAGTTTTAGGCAAAGAAACAAAAGTTCTCGTGTATCAGTTCAGCGCATGTAAGGGGGATTCATGATGTCTGAACATTCACGGCATTTCTCTCTATTAAAGCATGCATATTAGAAGTGTCTCCTCTAATTTACATATTTTCAAGCTATAGCAATGGCCCGCACCCCATAGTTCTTTAGTTGGCTGAGAGCATCATGCATGGCACGAATAACGAAAAAGTATTTGCAATATGAAAGTTGGACCCCTTTGGAGAGGCACAAATAACAGATGTTCTTGATGATCCAGACCCAACTTAAGCCCCAATAATATCTATTTTGGTCATCAAATTAATAACCCGCCCAATTGTCCCATGAGGTCCTCTTTAGCTTCCCCACTACATTCAAATGATCCGACGATCAACTTTTCTGGCCGAAGGGATTTTCGATGGATTACGCGAAGCCAAGGGTTGAGGCGCACAGGCGTAATGCAACGTACGTCAAAGCGTCGCGGCTGCGACAAGCAAGGCGCGAAAAGATCGAGGCCACGTGTCCCTTATAACTTGATTTCAGCGTTGACTTCAACGCTCAAATCAAGTTATAAGAAAGATATGATAGCACGATATTCCCGACCCGGCATGGTCAAGATCTGGGAAGACGAAAACAGCTTTCAAAAATGGCTCGAAATCGAAATTGCCATCTGCGAAGCCTACGGTACGCTCGGCCTCATCCCCGAAGTAGACCTCCACAACATCAAAACCAAAGCGCATTTCGACGTCCAGAAGATACTGGAAATCGAAAAGCGGACCAAGCATGATGTGGTGGCCTTCATCGAATGCATCTCCGAATACATCGGGCCGTCAGCCAAATATGTCCATATGGGCGTCACCTCCTCGGACATCCTTGACACATGCTTTGCCTGCCAGTTCAACGAGGCCTCCGATATCCTCATCGCCGACATTTCTGCCCTTATGTCTGTCCTCAAAGAAAGGGCCCTTCAGTATAAAAACACACCGGCCATCGGCAGGACCCACGGGATCCACGCTGAGCCGGTCACCTTCGGCCTCAAGATCACCCATTTCTATGACGAGATGAGGCGGAACCTTGAGCGCATGAAGGCCGCGAAGGAACGCATCCGCCACGGCAAGATATCCGGGGCAGTCGGCACCTACGCCCACGTACCGCCCTTTGTTGAAGAATACGTCTGTGAAAAACTGGGGCTCAAACCCGCTCCCATATCATCTCAGATCATCCCCAGAGATTACCACGCGGAGTTCTTTACGACCATCGCCATTATCGGCTCATCAATAGAAAAAATGGCCATGGAAATAAGAAGCCTCCAGAGAACAGAAGTGGGAGAAGCGGAAGAGTTTTTCCAGAAAGGCCAGACCGGCTCATCGGCCATGCCTCACAAGAGAAACCCCATCGCGTCGGAAAATCTCTGCGGCCTCGCCCGGCTCCTCCACGGCTACGCCATGTCCTCACTGGAAAATATACCCCTCTGGCATGAACGGGACATCAGCCACTCTTCCGTGGAAAGGGTCATCGCTCCCGACGCGACAATCCTCCTCGATTATATGCTCGAACGGGTGAAAAACCTCTATGCCAACCTCATTGTCTACCCCGACAAGATGCAGAAAAATCTGGAAATCTCCCGCGGGCTCTATCATTCCGAAGCCATACTGCTCGCCCTCATTAAAAAAGGCCTGACACGGCTTGAAGCATACAAGCTCACTCAGGGCGTTGCCATGAGATGCTATGAAAATCAACTCGATTTTGTTACGGAACTGAAAAAAGATGAGCCGTTACGGAAATACCTGAACGAAGAAGAGATTGAAAGCACCTGCACGAATGAACACTACTTCCAGCACATCGAGACTATCTTCAAGCGCATCTATGAATAATTAAAGGTTAACAGGCTGTTCCTACATACTTCATCCGCAAATCATAGAGTATCCCTTCTATCAATCGGTCTTCTTCTTCGGTGAGATTGCCCTTTGTTTTTTCTTTCAGCATCTCGATAATACCGATGGTCTGCTTTGCAAGGGGAAGATTGGTGCTTTTTTCATTCTTCAGAGGATCAGGCAATTCCCCCAGACATACCAGGACTGATGTGGATAAAGAGAGGAGAAAGGTTGAAAACGCGAAGGTGGCAGAATAGATTTCTTCTTCGCACGTCTTTGATTCCGCGGCGCCTTTATCTTTCGTCATTTCTTTTGTTTCTTCCATGATAACCCCCTACAGTAAAGTGTCTAATTTAACAGGCAAGAAGAAAAGGCTTTCATCCCTCCTCACCTGATAGAGAATATAATTCCTTTTTAGTCCTTCGACCATATAGGCGTCAAAATCCTTGTTGTCTTTTATGATATTGTTATTGATTTTTACAACAACATCACCGCCGCGCAATCCTGCCTTTTCGGCTATCCCATTGCTCATGACCTTTGTTATCACAACCCCTTCTTTATCTCTGAGCCTGTATTTCAATTTAGGATATCCCTTTATATTGGCAATCCTCATGCCGCAGAGTACCTCGTCGATGGGGAGCGGCATAAACTTTTCCAGATCAGCCATATCGATGTTAATGGTATATCTCTTTGTGCCCCGAGTAATCCTGAGCTGTATGGCCCCATCTCCTTTTATACTTCGAATGAGGCTCTGCAGTTTTGTACTTTCCCGTATTGTCTTCTTGTTCAACTCTGTAATTTTATCGCCGGCTTTAATGCCGTATTCGATGGCTGGACTCCCGGGAATTATCTTATTGACAAGGAGGAAAGAGCCTCTTTCGTCCCTGCTCTTTTCCATAAAAAAACCGAGGATGGGCCTTCTCGGACTGTTATCAAGAAATTCGGCGAGCATATTCATGACATCTTCCATGGGTATGGCAAATCCTATACCCTTTCCTTCGCCATAAATTGCCGTCACAATCCCCAGAGGATTGCCTTCGCCATCAAGGAGCGCTCCCCCGCTATTGCCCGGATTGATTGCGGCATCTGTCTGAATGAGATTAGCGTAGAGTTTATTGTCTATCCTGAGATTTCTCCCAAGGGCGCTGATAACGCCTACCGTAACCGAACTCGATAACCCGTAGGGATTACCGATGACGATAGCTTTTTCGCCAACCAGAACGGTCCTCTGTTTACCCACCGTCAGATACGGAAAATCGCCCTTATTCGAAATGATTTTCAGAAGCGCGATATCAAATTCAGGATCGCTGGCGAGCACGTACGCATCGTACTCCTTACCACCCACAAATTTGATCCGTATACTAATCGCCTTCGCGATGAGGTGTTCATTGGTCACGATTATGCCTTTCGGATCGAGAACAACACCGGAGCCTATATTTTCAACAACCTCCTCTATATCTTCCTCGGCTCTGAAATATTTTTTAAAAGGAGAGGATTTCTGCTCATCCCCCGTTGGCTGCGATCGTTCTTCTGTCTTGATATTTACAATGGCCTTGCTTGCCTGTTCAACAACCTTTACTACTTTATCTTCTGCTGCCTCCGACGTGGAAGAGACAAGAAAACATCCGGCAAGAGCTGAAAGTATAATTATGATAAACACCGCGCCGATCGGGCGGATTAAGAAATACATTTTCTGTCCAACTGATTTTTGTCGAGGTATTGCCATGAACTGATTTTTAATACCAGTCTTCCTTTGTCTTTTTCCTCTTTTTAATCACTTTATTTACAGAGTCGAGGATAATATTCGCGATTTCATCTTTGCTCATTCTGGGTACCTTTTTCATACTCCCCGATCGTTCGATAATAACCACTTCATTTTCATCGGAACCAAATCCTATACCGGCCTTTGCCACATTATTGGCCACGATAAGATCAAGGTTTTTCTTCTTCAGTTTTTCCTGGGCATGTTCGATAAGATTCTCCGTCTCGGCGGCAAAACCCACCACGATTCTGTCACCCTTGATCTTTCCAAGCTCTCCGATAATATCAGGGTTCTTTTCGAGTTCGAGGACCATAAAATTGCTGTCGCCCTTCTTCTTGATTTTCTGGCAGTTCTCGTCCTTGCACTTAAAATCAGCAACCGCCGCGGTCTTAATAATGATTGTGGCATCTTTGTAATGTTTTAGAACAGCATCTCTCATCTCACAGGCAGTCGTAACCGGTATCATGGGTATATCAATCCTCGGCAATTGAAGGGCTGTTGGACCGGTAATAAGCGTTACTTCAGCACCGCGTCTGCGGGCAATCTTTGCCATAGCATAGCCCATCTTGCCGGAAGACCTGTTGGTAATGCACCGCACAGGATCAATAAATTCAGTGGTAGGGCCCGCGGTTATCAGTATTCTCTCGTTCGCGAGGTCCTTTTCCGTAAAAATGTCTTCCATCTTTTCAACAATTTCTTCAATAGAGGGGAGTCTGCCTTTTCCTTCGGTACCGCATGCAAGATCACCGCTTGCCGGCTCCATCAGTTCATATCCGGCGTTTTTCAGTTTCTCGATATTGGCCTGCACCATAGGACTTCCCCACATTTTAGTATTCATGGAGGGCACAAAAAATACCGGCACTGTTGTGGCCATAACCATTGTTGTGAGAAAATCATCGGCTATACCATTGGCAATCTTACCGATAATATTCGCTGTAGCCGGCGCAATCACGAGCAGATCCGCGATATCCGAGAGCGTAATATGGCCGATCTTGGAGCCTGTGAACAATTCAAACATTTCGTGGATAACAGTATTGCCCGAGACCGTCTGGAACGTGAGAGGCGTTACAAATTCCATGGCGTTCTTCGTCATGACGACATGGACATTGGCCCCTCCTCTTGTAAGGTTCCGTATGAGTTCTACCGTTTTATAGGCCGCAATGCCTCCGGTGACCCCGACGATGATTTCTTTATTCTTCAGCATGGTAAAGTGTTTGTCCATATCCCCTCTAAATATTGAGCCCCAGTCTCCTGATAAACCGCGTGAAGAGGTTCGCTTTCGGCACATATACAGGAGAAACAATGTCCACCTTGCCGATTATCTGATCATCAAGCTTGATTACCATCTCTCCCAGTTTTTGCTTCTCCCGTATTTCACCTTTTACTTTTTCAGGAAGGAGTATTTCCTTTTTTACGGCGCCTTTTTTATCAACAAGCATGGGGTAAAGAAAATTCTTCTCCGTTACCCCTTTAATCTTTCTGTATTTCCCATCAACAAGAAAAACATCTTTGTCGATGACTTCGCCCTTCTTGACGACATTCAATATTTTATACTGTGAAAATGCCTTTTTCAACTTTTCCATGGCAACATCATCACGTATTTTTCCGCTCGGGCTCCCCATAACAACAACAATAAAGCGGATTTCCTCTTTCTTTGCCGTTGCCGACGATATTAAACCCTGATTCAGAGTAATACCCTGTTTTTAAACCATCCGTGCCGGGGAATTTCGTAAGCAGTTTATTGGTATTGCTGAGAACAAATTTGCCGTTCCTGAAGCTGTCTGTTATTGTTCCTGTCCATTCAATAATCTTCGGGTATTTCAGAATTTCCCGCGCGAGTATTGCGAGATCATTACAGGTCGTAAGGTCCTCTTTTTCACCTTTTTCCGGAGGCAGCCCGTGAACGCAGTGGAATTCCGTATTATTGAGACCCAGTATTTTCGCTTTCTCATTCATAAGCCGGACCATCTCATCAATACTGCCGGCGACATGCTCGCTTATAGCGTATGCCGCATCATTGGCCGAGTGGATCATCATGGCTTTCATAAGTTCTTCAAGAGTAAACGTCTCGCCCTCTTTGAGATAGACCTGGCTCCCTCCGATATTTGAAGCATTCTTTCGAGACAGTAATCTGATCGGTCAATTTGATCGCGCCGGTGGCCAGCTTTTCCATGACGATACAGGCCACCATGAGTTTCGTAATGCTCGCGGGAGGTCTCTTTGCGTCGATATTTTCGCCTTCGATGACCTTGCCTGTGTTTGCCTCAACGACAATATACGCTTTATAGGGCAACTGGGTTCCTTGACCTGTTTCGCTGGCCGCCGATGTTCCCGACAGGTGCTGGCTTTTTTTCGGGCCGCCGGTGCCGCTTCTGTAATGGTTGCCCAGAATACGAGTACAAGGGCAATGATGAATAATCTTTTCATAAATCTCACTTTCACAGTTATTTATTTGCTTAGTTTCTCCATAAATACCTTCAGAATATCTATGGGTATGGGGAAGATAATCGTTGAATTCTTCTCCGTGGAAATCTCGATAAGGGTCTGCAAATAGCGAAGCTGCAACGCCATGGGGTTTCTGGAAAGAATATCGGAAGCCTCTGCAAGCTTTGCGGAAGCCTGGAATTCACCTTCCGCGCCGATGATCTTGGCCCTTCTTTCACGTTCCGCCTCTGCCTGGCGGGCAATGGCCCTCTGCATTTCCTGCGGGAGGTCAACGTTCTTCACTTCCACATTGGATACCTTTATGCCCCAGGATTCCGTATGGGTATCGAGTATCTCCTGGAGCTTCTCATTGAGCTGTTCCCTGTGCGACAGAAGATCATCGAGTTCGGCCTGGCCGAGGACGCTCCGGAGCGTCGTCTGTGCAAGCTGGCTTGTGGCATAAAGAAAATTCTCCACATCAATAATGGCTTTTAGGGGATCAATGACCCTGAAATAGACAACAGCATTCACCTTGATGGTGACATTGTCCCTGGTAATAACATCCTGCGGGGGTATGTCGAGAACAACGGTCCTCAGACTCACCTTGGTCATCCTGTCGATGATGGGAATGAGGATGATGAGTCCCGGCCCCTTGGGAGTACCGAGGACCCTGCCAAGCCTGAAGATAACACCTCTTTCATATTCATTTAAAATCTTTATCGCGCTTGCAAGAAAAAAAACGATTAATACAATAATAAAAAGTGCCGGTATTCCAATCATTTAGTTACCCTCCTTTTTTTTCACTTCTATAACGAGCTTCTCTATTGCTATTATAATCACTTCTTCACCGCTTTTTATCGGCTCGTCGCTTTTCGCTTCCCATAATTCCCCATGAACAGAAACCTTGCCTTTCCCGATGATATCCGTTTTCGCGATACCTGTCTCGCCGATAAGGCCCTCCATGCCTGTTTTCACCTTTGACATCTGGGCCTTGACAGCATAAGCAAGAACACCGAAAACAAAGAGGCCGAACGCTGCAGCCACAGTGATGATCGATTTCCAGGAAATGAGCAAGCACACCTGAAGGATCATCGATAAGCATGATGGAACCAATAACAATTGATATGACTCCCGCAATGCCGAGGGCGCCGTGACTGATGATCTTTACTTCCAGAATAAAGAAAATAATGCCCAGGAGGATCAGGGACACACCGGCAAAGCTGATGGGTATTGTCTGGAAAGCGTAGAGGGCAAGGATGATCGAGATGCCGCCTGCAACCCCGGGAAAAATAGCCCCGGGACTGTATACCTCAAATAAAATTCCGATTATTCCCAGCATCATGAGCAGATAGGCCACATTGGGATCGCGAGATAGGAAAGGAATTTATACTTAAAAGGCATGTCGAGTTCATTTGTTTTTACGCCTTTTGTTTTCAGGGTCACTTTCCCGGTCTTCGTTTCTACTGTTTTGCCGTCTATCTTCGCGAGCAGTTCGTCCATGCTGTCGGCAATCACATCGATGACTTTTTTATCGAGGGCGTCCTTTGCGGTAATAGAGGCGCTCTCAATGACTGCTTTCTCGGCCCATTCCACATTCCTTCCCTTTTTCATGGCAATGCTTCTCGAATAGGCCACGGCATCGTTTTCAACTTTTTTCATCATTGTCTTGTCCGGCTTATCCTGGCCTATCGATACCGGATGGGCAGCGCCGGCATTGGTACCCGGCGCCATGGCGGCAATATGGGACGCCATGAGGATGATGCTCCCTGCTGAAGCGGCACGTGCCCCTGACGGAGAAACATAGACAATGACAGGGATGCTGGCGTCCATGATATTCTTCACGATGTCACGCATCGACGTATCGAGACCGCCGGGTGTATCGAGGAGCAATCACGAGGGCTTCTCCGCCTTTTTCCTGTGTCTTTTCAATTGATTCTTTTATGAAACCGGCAACGGGCGGGTTTATCGCCCCGTTAACCCTGATGACATATATCTCTTTTGCCTGTACTGGTATGATTGCAAGAAACAATACTATTGCCAATGATCCGAGAAAGATACGCCCTTTCTTCATCATTCGTTGATACTTCTCCTTGAGACTCAGCGCAACAACCTCAGGCACAAACTCGCCCACAGGTCCGTTGAATTCAGCCACCTCTTTAATCGTTCTCGAACTCACAAAGAAATAGTCCTTGCTTGTCATCATGAAAAGGGTATCCATGTGGGGATTCAAATTTCTGTTCATCGATGCCATCTGAAACTCGAACTCAAAATCGCTCATGGCCCGAAGTCCTCTGATCACAAAGGGCGCGTTTACTTTCTTCACATAATCAACAAGAAGACCGTTGAAGCTGTCAATGATGACTTTTTCATTCCCGTTTATGGACTTTCTTATCAAATCCTTTCTCTCCTCAACAGTAAAAAGCGCCTTTTTTTCTATATTATTCGCGATGGCAACGATTACTTTATCAAAGAGTTCCAGTCCTCGATGAAGAATATCAAGGTGTCCGAAGGTAATAGGATCAAAAGAACCGGGGTAGACAGCCACTTTTTCTTTCATTGAAAACTCCTTATTAAATTACTCTCTGGTGAGTATCGTAATTGAAGTATCACCATATCTTTTCGTCTTTACGGGACAAAATGAAGGAAAATCCGAAAAGGCAATTACTTCTCGTTTCGAGTATTCCATAATAATCAGGGTCTCTCTGTTGTAAATCGCATATTTTTCCAAGAGTAACATAGTTTCTGTCAGGTAACCTTTCTCATACGGCGGATCCATAAAAATTATATCATAGAGAGCGCCTTTGCTACAGATAAAAGGGACTGCATATCTTACATCCATATCAAGGACTTGGCAATAACTATTTAACGACAGGGTTTCAAGGTTATTCCGGAGGAGATTCGCCCTTTCGGGATCATTCTCCACAGCCATTGCCGAAGCAGCACCTCTGCTTAATGCTTCAAAGGAAAATGAACCCGCGCCGGCGAAGAGATCGAGCACTTTCTTCCCCTCCACATCACCTATAATGTTGAAGAGCGCCTCTCTTGCCTTCGACGATGTATATCTTGCGTCCTTGCCTTCGGCTACGTCGATTGTCCTGCCCTTCAGGTCCCCGCCTGTGATCTTGATTTTATTCATGGGCAAAGACTCTCTTTGTCATGGAAAAAGCGCCCCGGAAATTTCCATAATCCTCTCCATTCCTTTTATTTCATAGGGGGTACTATAAAGCAGCACTATATTTTTGTCGCCATAGGTGCTTTTCAAGAGATCGATATAATGATTCTGCATCATTTTCCGCCTTCGATGGAACTCACAGTCTTCGTCTTTCACTACATTATTAACAATAATATTTTCCACTTTTAATTGATTCTCTTCCAGTTCGCCAAGGACCCTTTCTGTCAGTTTTACTCCAAGGGCTTCAGGGATTGTGACAATAAGGTATTTTACAACTTCAGGGTTTCTAATGAAAGCGACTATCCTTTCAGAAAGGGATTCCCAGCCGGCTATAATTTCAAGGAGGGTCCGTTTCGATTCTTTGAGCTTTACAGCGTCCTTTATTTTTTCCAGATAGCCGTAAATGTTCATATAGAACTTTGTCGCTGCTTCCATATGGGCGAGAAAAAGCTCCGGCAGCTTCAAAAGGCGCAGTGTGTGCCCGGCAGGCGCTGTGTCCCAGACAACAACATTATAGGTTTTCCCCTCAACAAGTTCCATAATGAAATTAAGCATGTACTCTTCTTCAATACCCGGCGCCGACCCGATATAGTCCACAAAATCGTAATCGACACTGGCAAAAGAAGAAAGGACTTCATAGATTTCAGGACCGAACCGCGCTTTCCATCGTTTAAGAACGATCTCTGATGACACTTCAAGGGCGTATAATTCATATTTATCATGGACTTTTGTTTCCCCGTCGCCAACTGCTTTTTCAAAAATGTCTGAGAGCGATGGCGCCGGATCACTGGAAATGATAAGGACTTTCTGTTTGTCCATGGCAAGCTTTAGAGCTATGGCAGAGGCACAGGTCGTTTTTCCGACGCCCCCCTTTCCGCCGACCATAATAAGTTTTACATGCTTATCTTCAATATTTTCAAGGCCCATGAATCGCATATCATAGCATTTCGTGCATTAAAAATCGATTACCCGAAGAGCATTCAACTCTATAATACCTCTTTCCCCGGTCCCGGAGTCCGTTGTTTGCCCTCAAAATCTTTTAAATAATTTGATTTACATTTCTTATACGCTCTGGTAAAAATCCAATATGATTAAGGAATATATAAAATGAAAAAATCCTTAAAGATGCGGAGCGCAATAATTTTCTCTCATCAATTTCATTTTTTTGTTCACCAGTCTTGTGGATATTTTTCTTTTGCCGATAATTATAGAGGCGGTATTGAAAGCTATGGATGAAGCCCTGTCTCAGAATGATTTAGATAACCTCTTTGGAGATATACTGGCAGAAACAAAGAAACCCTTAGAGGTTAAAGAAGTAAATAATATCGAGACCTTAGAAGGTAAAGAGATTTTATCCCAGGACCAGATTGACGAGATTCTTAGAGCGTTTCAGAATGATTAGCAGGGCCTTATCGAATCTACAGAGACTGAACGGGATGCCTCCCTATCAGCATTTTCGGCGACTTTCGCCTCTCCGTTTTCTTTTCCAGTCAATTCATTTATGAGTTCTTTGACGGTCGTCAGTTTATCGATCCGGTACCCGTTGACGCCGACTGTGTAGAGGGGATCTTCCACTTCAGGGTTATAGCCGGCAGAACTGAGAAGACCATTACAGATGCAAAAATTACAGCCGTCGTCAATCTTCGCCCGGCATTGGGTAAAATTCCCCTCTTTGTCTTTTGTAAGCACATACCCTTTATCGCAGCGTGGTTTTCTCTTCCTTGTAAGACCGTTATAAAACATGGGTGATTCTTTGATGACCATAAAGGGTAAACCACAGGGAGAACCGGGGTTTTGCGCGACTATAATATCTTCCTTGCCGGCATTAATAACAGCCTGTTTATATGCGTCAGTGGCGCTGCTTTCTTCTGTCACAAGAAAACGTGTCCCCATCTGCACACCGTCGGCCCCCATCTTCAGAAAGCGCACAATGTCATCATGGGAGTAAATACCCCCGGCAACAATAACAGGAATATTACCATACTTTACGGCCATTTCCTTTACGGGCGGCAGAAGGTTTTCGAGCTTGTTTGATTCAAGTTGTATGTCCTCGATTCTAAATCCAAGGTGACCACCTGCCAGAGGTCCTTCGAGGACAACAGCATCCGGTCTGTAGTGTGCCCGTTCCCATTTTTTGCATATCAGTTCAAGGGCCCTTGCCGAAGAGACAATGGGTATAAGGGCGGTATCTCCTGGATTTTTAATTGTGGGTAGTGCAAGGGGAAGCCCGGCGCCGGAAATAATAACATCCGCTCCGGCATCGATAGCAGCCTTGACCGTATCGTCATAGGTTTGAACAAGGGCGACCATGATATTAATACCCGATACGCCGCCTTTTTCCTTTGCCAGCGATATTTCTTCGTAAACCGCTTCATAGGTGGTCATTTTTTTACCCTTACGCTTCGAAACAAGCCGATCAAGGGCCGCGCTCGATATAATACCGACGCCCCCTTCCCGGGCAACAGCACCGGCAAGCGGCGCCAATGAAACGCCGACGCCCATACCTCCCTGAATGATAGGCACTTTTATCGTTTTCCCTTTAATGACAAGGGAGGGTAATGCCTGCTTGACATCCATCCTAATACCTCTTTTTGTTCGTAAAGGTCCTGCTGGTTTTTTTCTTTTGTTTGCGCCGGTCGTGGTAGCGATTTTCTTCTCTCTGACGTTCCTGCTGGTACTCTTTGAGTTGCGGGTACTCCTTGTTTTCTTCATCCATGCTTATTTTGAGAAGAGCGGCCGCGATATCAAGCGTGGCGTAATCTTCTGCCAAAAGGGGTTCAATGATCTGTACATAGCGTTCTATGTTGCTTTTATCAATAGTATCCTTGATCTTTTCAAGAAGAGCTGTTGTCTTTACTTCCTCCACGTCGGTCAGGGTTGGGATGGACTTGCGGGCAATTTTCGTCGAAGCATAGGATTCGATGTCCCGCAATTTATAAATCTCTCTCCCAACAACAAATGTAAAGGCAAGTCCTTTTTTACCGGCCCGGGCAGTCCTCCCGACACGATGGACATAATATTCCTCATCCTGGGGAATATCATAATTAAAGACAGCCTCAATATTTTCCACATCGATTCCTCGCGCGGCAACATCCGTTGCCACGAGTATCTCTGAAGCGTTTCTCTTAAATATACCCATCGCCTGTGTTCTCTGCGGCTGTGTCATGTCTCCATGAAGACCCAGGGCAGGATACCCCCTTGCTTCGAGATGCATAACCACCTCGTCAACCCTTCGTTTCATGTTGCAGAAAACAAGTGATGACTTGAGTCCGTACATATCAATGAGGCGACAGAGAACATCGAGCTTGACACTCTCTTTCACCTCAAAGTAATACTGTTCCACATTGGGCACCGTCAACTGTTTATGGACCACTCTCACATATTCGGGGTTCTTCTGGTATTTCCGGGTAAGATCAAGGATAGGCTTCGGCATGGTCGCTGAGAAAAGAAGTGTCTGCCTCTCTTTGGGGGTACTCTTGAGGATCGTTTCCACATCATCAATAAAACCCATATTGAGCATCTCGTCGGCCTCGTCGAGAACCAGCGTCTTGACCGTATCGAGTTTCAATGTGCCTCTGTTGATGTGATCAATGGTCCGGCCCGGTGTACCGATGATGATATGGGCCCCGGTTTTGAGGATACGTATCTGCCGGTCTATGGGCTGTCCTCCATATACAGCTAATATGACAACATCCCGTTTATATTTAAGAGCGGTTTTTAGTTCTTCCGCAACTTGAATGGCCAATTCCCGTGTGGGACACAAGATAATGGCCTGTATTTTTTTTATCCTGGAATGGATTGATTGCAGGATCGGAAGTCCAAAGGCGAGTGTTTTCCCTGTGCCTGTTTGTGCCTGTCCTATAATGTCTTTCCCCTCAAGTATAAGCGGGATAGCTCTTGCCTGAATGGGTGTCATTTCCTCAAATCCCATATCCTCAACGGCCTTGAGCAATTCGTTTGATAGCCGAAGGTCTTCAAACTTCTCTATTTCCATGGTTGTTCCTTCTTCCTCATTTAGTTGTGGCCGTGAATCAGTCTCTAATACGTTGAACGTAATTTAATTGAAAAGGCTGATAAATTGACAACACGACGAGATAGTATAGCATAGAATTATCTGATATTGCAAAGATATCATAGGGTAGAGAGGAAGAAAGATTTGACAGACAGGGTCAGTTTATATTATAAAACATATCCGGCGCGGGAATAACTCAGCGGTAGAGTGCAACCTTGCCAAGGTTGAAGTCGCGGGTTCAAATCCCGTTTCCCGCTCCAAATTTGTTTTGGAAATTTGTCGCGGGGGAAGATTACCCGCTCCTGAGAAACTTTGCGGGTGAAGCGTGCCCGCTCAAAACAGCAGTCGATAGTGAATAGTCGATAGGTGAGTGAATAGTTAAGGATAACGACTCTTTCAAACTATTCACTTTTTTTCTAACCGCTATTCACTATATACTATATATTGTCTCATAGGGCGGCATCGCCAAGTGGTAAGGCAACGGTCTGCAAAACCGTTATTCTCCGGTTCAAATCCGGATGCCGCCTCCAATAGCTCTCTAATAATTTCAAATAGTCCTGTGACTAAATAATTTCGTCCTCTGCCTATTCTGCTGGGTTTTCTACTGGATTTCTAACCAAGCCAAAGGAAGTCTCAAGCAATTCAACCTGTTGCTTTGAAAAGCTGGTAACCTTCCTCCTTTGTAAGCTTTGATCGGTTCACATTGGAGGGGTTTACTGCTTTACTCCCGAAAATGTCAAACTCTGTGAGTCCCCCCGGCAGAGCCGGGTTTTATCTGGGTTAATTATCGGCCTTTTGTGCCGCCATAAGTATCTACCCCATATATTTACTGCATCCATATCTTCATCATCCATTGTTAATAAAGTAATCAGGACCGATAATGCATGATCCTGAAGTTCCCCCAGAGCATGAAAGCAAAGATACTTCTGACGGCGATAACATTCCCATTTCACGCCGGTTCACTCAGGTAGAATTCTTTCTTTGACACGACAAAGACACAATAGACACGCCAAGAATGAACCAGGATTAAAACAAAGCATAAACAAATTGCTATTTTCCTGCTCAATGCATTATATTATCTATCAATTCTGGTGACACGTCTATCAGGGCAAAATCCTGTAGTAAATGTGAACAAACAGTGATGATTTTTCTGTTAGGAGGCACTCTTGGCCATGCTAAGCTATTTAAAGCAAGTTACCGTATGTGAGCCAATTCTGAAAATGATAAAACGAGCCGTCACTGAGAGTGATGATGCGGGCATAAGGGCAAACGTTGTCCATATTCCCACTAAAGAAAGTGTTCTGAGAGCTGTAAGCGTGCGTCCAAATATTGATACTGAAGAGAAATTGAAGGATTTCATAATTGAGCATGTATTGAGCGACCTTCGCTTGACCGAAATTCAAAGAGAACATCTTAACCTGAACAGTTGAAGCATTTATCACTGTGCTTATTTTCCCCAATCATAGCCAAATTCTCACAACCATGCCCAGCCACTCAAGAGAATGCTAAACATTTGCCGACTTCTTGCTGTAATTAAGTTTTAAAACCTGCGTCAAATTTACAACATTACAGCCGGTACTCAATAATACTGTTGTTTTATCCTCATAGACAGCACCGAAAAATAATGAATCCGGGATATTGCTGCATGCTGATGATATATGGCAAATGTTGTATTGTCAGTATTTCTCTAAATGAATGGTATTTATTTTATTTAACTAATATTATCCTGCAATAATCAATAGATATTGTTCATTGACATTTTTGTTAGTAAATACTAATATTTCGGAAATTACTGCTTGCAGTATATTAATAATTGGAAAGCATTCTGATCGAGAACGTTTTACGGTATGGAGGCTTACGTTGATCAAAATTTATCGTGTAAAGACCTCAACACTGGTAAGAAAGAGATAGTTTTTAGAAAATCTATTTTAAGGAGCGTTATTTATGCAAAATCCTAATTTTAGTTCCGGACCCTGCAGCAAGAGGCCATCGTGGAGTATCGATGCGCTGAAGAACACGCCGGTCGGCCGATCTCACCGATCCGCGTTGGGCAAAGAAAGAATCGTCAAAGCCATTAACGACACACGAAAATTATTAAATATTCCGGAAGATTACCTGGTGGGTATTATGCCGGCTTCTGATACCGGTGCATTTGAATGCGCCATGTGGTCGCTTTTAGGGCCCAAACCGGTTACCGTGCTGGTCTGGGAAAGTTTCTCCGAGGGATGGGCCACGGACGTTAACAAGCAGCTCAAACTCAATCCCACGATTATCAAGGCCGATTACGGCAAGATTCCCGATCTTTCCAAGGTGGACTGGAAAAGTGACGTGGTCTTCGTATCCAACGGCACCACCAGCGGCGTCAAAGATTCCCAACTGGGACTGGATTCCCGCTGACCGCGAAGGACTCTCCCTTTGTGACGCAACCAGTTACGCTTTTGCCAACGAGATCGACTGGAACAAAATCGATGTTTTGACCTTTTCCTGGCAAAAATGCCTGGGTGGAGAAGCCGCGCACGGCATGATGATTCTGAGCCCCAAAGCAGTCGCGCGCCTGGAATCCTACACACCGCCCTGGCCGATGCCCAAAATTTTCCGCCTGAAAAAAGGCGATAAAATCAACAAAGCGATCTTTGACGGCGACGTCATCAACACACCTTCAATGATCTGTGTGGAAGATTATCTGGACGCTCTGGATTGGGCAGGCAAGATCGGTCTTCCCGGTCTGATTAAAAGAAGTGAGGATAATCTGAAAGTAGTGGCCGACTGGGTCGCCAAAACCGACTGGATTGAATTTCTGGCCGACGATCCCAAAGTTCGCTCCAACACGTCCGTCTGCCTGTCCGTGACCCATCCAAAAGTTGCGACCATGGGCGCCGATGAAAAAAGCAAGTTCCTCAAGAGCATTGCCTCGGACCTGAGCAAGAAAAATATCGCACACGACATCAACTCTTACAAGGATGCGCCCGCCGGTTACCGTTTCTGGTGTGGTCCGACCATCGAGGAGGCCGATCTCAAGGTGGCGCTTGCTGAATTGGAAAAGGTTTTCAATGAAAAGATTAAAAGTATATAGTTTAGAATATTAAGGAGAATGTTCCAACATCTATTCCGGCAGGATGCAGCTAGTGTTGGATACGAGCGAAGAGAAAAAATTGAAGGCGACAACCAACGAGGTGTCGCCTTCTGTGCTAATACAATAAGGATTAATGTGAATCAGTCAAGTATAAAATCCCAGGCTGAATCCTCAATCCAGAGACTATAATATCCTCTTCCGAGGAGTCCCTTTGGTTTAACTGTGTATAGGTCTGTTCCGATCTGTTTTAACTCAATATCAATGTTCTTTCCAAAGATAAAAACCGGTTTACCGAGGGGTGAAACCTGGAATAAAGACATGGGATTGAGGGTAAGAAACTGGAAATCATATTTGCCGAAAAAAACAAAATATTCAACATTTTTCAAAAGAAAATGGGCGGGGTTATTAGATTCGACACAATAGGCTCCCTCATTGTCAAAAACAATATTAGGGAGCAGTCTTTTAAGACCCTTGTCTGTTTTAATGTAAACGCCGGGTTCTTTGGGGTTAATCTTGTCATCTTTCGCAAATACACTGCTGCCGAGCATGAGGATTAAAAAAACACATATCAAAACCCTGTACCAGCCTCTGGCTATATTCATTCTATACCTCCCGATCTTTTCTTCCCATTCTTCTCTTCAAATAATTGTTACTTTTACTTTTCTTTCCCGCGGACCGTCAAATTCCATAAAAAAAATCCCCTGCCAGGTGCCGAGCTTCAAAGCGCCTCCCGTCAAAGGCATTGAAACCGAGCACCCTGTCAGCACTGCTTTGATATGAGCGTCTGAATTACCTTCCAGGTGTGCATAGGGATAATCGGCCGGCACCATCCTGTCGAGGGCCGCCATGATGTCCCGGATAACATCAGGATCGGCTTCTTCATTAATTATAAGACCGCAGGTAGTATGAGGAGTATAGACATGAAGGAGGCTGCCTTCTTTTTCCCTGATGGCATGAGCGACCTGACTGGTAATGTTTATGGCCTGGGTCCTTTTTGTGGTTTTTACGTTTAATTCAATCATGGATATGCCTGTTCTTTTCAAAATTCCATGGATTAACGAGCATTATCGGGGTATAATTGAACACCCTTTGCCACATCGGTAAAATGATAACACAAAATCCCCTGCTTTTGTATTATCATTTTGCTTGACGTTTTTCATGGTTATCTGTTAGAAAGTAACATTAAATTTGAGGAAGTTAACGATGCAAAAATGATATTTATTAGCACCGTCCCACACAAACTCCATCCGAAGTGTTTTTGAAGATGGCAGGGATCTGGGATACAGGTTTGAGATGGGCGAGGTTGTCGCAAAAGCGTTAGATAGTTTGAAGGATTTATAAAATTTATTTGGGGGTACAACCGTGGAAAAACAAACAATAAAAGTGCTTATCGCGGATCAGATGTCTGAGAGCGCTATCGGAATATTGAAATCGAACAGTCTGGCTGTCGATGTCAAAACAGGGCTCAAAGCAGAGGAACTCCAGGCGATTATCGGTGACTATGACGCGTTGGTTGTCAGGAGCGCCGCGAAGGTGACTAAAGAGATCATTGAGAAGGGAAACAAACTGCGTATCATCGGCAGGGCCGGAATCGGCGTCGACAATGTTGATGTGGCTGCTGCCACAGAGAAGGGTATCATTGTAATGAACACACCCCAGGGGAACGCCCTGGCAGCAGCAGAACACAGCATAGCCCTCATGTTCGCGGCAGCGCGAAAGGTTGCATACGCGGACAGGACCATGAAAGAGGGTAAATGGGAAAAGAAAGCCCTTATGGGTATCGAGCTTTATGAGAAAACACTGGGAGTCATCGGGATCGGCAACATCGGTGTCCTCGTGGCTGAAAAGGCCCTTGCCCTTGGCATGCGGGTCATTGCCTTTGACCTTTTTGTATCCAAAGAATTCGCGGAAAGCAAAGGGATCAAGCTTGTTGATTTCGATACATTCCTCAAGGAGAGCGATTTTATTGCCATCCATGTACCCCTTGTAAAAGATACGAGAAACCTCATCAATAAAGATACCATCGCGAAAATGAAAAAGGGTGTTATTATCATCAACGTTGCGCGAGGACCCATCGTTAACTCGAAGGACCTCCTGGAGGCCCTTGAGAGCGGGCAGGTCGGTTTTGCCGCTCTGGACGTTTTTGATGAGGAACCGCCGCCAAAGGATGATCCCCTTGTACTTTCGCAAAAGACCGTATGTACACCTCATCTGGGCGCTTCCACGGTTGAGGCACAGGACAAGGTAGCCATTGATATCGCGAACCAGATAGTCGATTTCTTTTTCAATGGCGTCATCAAAAACAGCGTAAACGCTCCTTCAGTGTCTCTTGAGGTAGCAAAACAGATTGGGCCGTATTTGAAACTCTCTGAAAACCTTGGCACCATTGTGTCTACCATAACGGAATTCCCCATTCAGGAAATACAGATCCAGTATATGGGTGAAATTTCCCGGATGGATACAAAGGTCCTCACACAGGGTATATTGAAGAACGTCCTCTCCCGTCAGATGGAGGGGGTAAACTACGTTAACGCTCCTTTAGTCGCCAAGAATCGTGGCATTACAGTGAAAGAGGTGAAGACAGAAGATCAGCATGACTTCACGTCTCTTGTAACCATAACGGTGCGGGGCGGCAACGAAGAAAACACAGTACAGGGCACATTATTCGGCAAGAAAGAGCCCCGGCTCATAAAAATTAATAATATCTTCCTTGAAGCGGATCTCCAGGGAAATATGCTTTTTGTCTATAATCAGGATAAGCCTGGCGTCATAGCGAGCATAGCGAATATATTTTTCATAAGAGGCATTAATATAGGCGGCATGCACTTCGGAAGAGAAAGCGTTGGCGGTCTTGCTGTTTCACTTCTCGATGTCGATAATGAAGTGGAAGATACTGTACTGAGAGAAATTCAGTCTTTACCTAACATAGTCTCGGTAAAGAGAATTGATCTCGCATAACGTCTTTGTTTGTGAGTGAACGCATTAACGGGTAAACGGGTTGTCCTGTTTACCCGTTAATTTATGTATCTACAGTAGCTCCACCAGAATGGACAATGCCTGGCGGCGCGACAAAAATGGTGAGTTTAATGAAAGCGGTTATTTTTGATTTTGACGGCACCCTTACAGAGTTGACCCTCAATTTCAGCTCTTTAAAAGAAGAGATCATTAAAGTCGCCCTGGACTATACCTCTGCGGATATTATCCGCTCTTCAGAAGACCATTTCATCATTGAGATGATATACAGAATCGCGAAACAAATGGATGCAGGCGGTCCGGAGTTCCAAAAAAAGGCTTTTCACCGATTGAAATCTCTTGAACTTGAGGCCTCGAACGGGAAGGATGTCTTTCCTTATACGAGAGCTGTCCTGACGGGCTTACACAAAAAGAATATCAAAACGGTCATTATTACAAGGACCTGCCGCGACGTGCTGAGACAGGTCTTTCCTGATATGGATGAATATATCCATATCGCTGTTACGCGAGAAGATATCCGGGAAGTAAAACCAGACCCGGCCCATGTCAGAGAGGCCCTTCGTCTTCTCGGTGTTACGCCCGAAGAGGCGATGGTGGTTGGCGATCACCCCACTGATATCCAGGCAGGCAGCGCGCTGAACATGAAAACCGCCGGTGTTCTCACGGGGAGGACCAGTGAAAAGGCCTTTCAGGAGGCCCGTGCAACCTTTATTTTCGACGATATACGGGGAATTATGGGTGTTGTGTAGCACCCTATACCTAATTCTAATTGAAGCCATACAGATCGTGGCTTCCAGGATAGGAATGAAGCACAATTACTCATACCTGTCATGCATAGAATGGGTATTACCCGTAATTTTCACTGCAAAACCTGCATATTCAAAAAAAATCTAAAATCATTGTCCATTACGCTGATTTAATGTATACTTTCACACTGTCGGTTATCCCGCAGCATGTTTTTGGTCTAACACCATTGCAGGAGTGAGGAATGATAACATTCAAAGAGGTAGACAAGTGGTTTAAAGATCTTCACGTTCTGAAAAACATTGACCTTCACGTGAACCAGGGAGAAGTGGTTGTTGTCTGTGGCCCTTCAGGCTCCGGCAAATCAACCCTTATTCGCACCATCAATAATCTGGAGCCCATTGATAAAGGCACCCTTGTTGTGGATGGAGTGGACCTTTCCGATAAAAAGGCGGATATTAATAAACTCAGGGCCGAAATCGGCATGGTCTTTCAGCAGTTCAATCTTTACCCCCACCTTTCTGTTTTGAAAAATATTACCCTTGCCCCCATTAAGATCCGCAACATGAGTAAAAAAGATGCCGAAGACCAGGCATTCGCCCTTCTTGAACGGGTAGGACTTTCCGAAAAGAAAGACGCCTATCCGACACAACTGTCAGGCGGGCAGCAGCAGAGGGTCGCCATTGCCCGTGCCCTTGCCATGAAACCGAGGATCATGCTCTTCGACGAACCTACCTCAGCGCTGGACCCCGAAATGATCGGCGAAGTGCTTCAGGTTATGAAAGACCTTGCCCAGTCAGGCATGACTATGATGGTGGTGACCCATGAGATGGGTTTTGCCCGTGAAGTTTCCGACAGGGTCATCTTTATGGATTATGGAGAGATTCTCGAAGAAGCCCAGCCTGAGGAGTTTTTTAAACATCCGAAGCATGAAAGGGCGCAGCAATTCCTGAAAGAAATACTGTCGCCTATGCATTAAAAATTAATTAAGAGGAGGAACAATATGAAAAGATTTGGCGTAATCATCTGTGCACTGGTGTTCATGGTTGGTCTGTGTGGAATGGCATTCGCTGCAGACACTTTGGAAACAGTGAAGAAAAAGGGTGTCCTTGTGGCAGGCGTGAAAGATTCGACACCGGGCTTTGGTTATATTGACGAAAAAACCCGTGAAATTATCGGTTACGATGTTGATTTTTGTAAGGCCATCGCCGGTAAACTCGGCGTCAAGCTCGAACTGAAATCCGTTACATCGTCAACCCGTATGCCGCAATTGACAGAAGGCAACATTGATATTATTGCCGCGACAATGACCAAAAATGAGGAACGGGCAAAACAGATTGATTTCAGTTTAACCTACTTTTTTACCGGTCAGAAATTTATCGTGAAAAAAGGAACGGTAAAAACCCTTGCGGACCTTGACGGCAAGAGGATAGGCACCGCCAAGGGCTCAACTTCGGAGCAGAACGCGGCGAAGGCACTACCAAAGGCGACGGTCCTTTCCTTTGATGATTATCCTCAGGCACTATTGGCCCTTCAGCAGGGCAAGGTATTCGCGGTCACAACGGACGAATCGATTCTGGCCAATCTGCTTGCCAACGCGCCTAATAAAGAACAGTATGAAATTCCCAACATCCAGATCTCTGATGAACCCTACGGTCTCGGTATGCGCAAGGGTGATAAAAACTTCGTTGATTTTGTAAACAAAACACTCCTCGACATGGAAAAGAGCGGGGAAGCGAAGAAGATTTTTGATAAATGGTTCGGACCAAATTCGAAAATGCCTTTAGACAGAGGAAACTTTAAGATAACCGCAGGGAAGTAGAAGAAAACACAGGTTATCGGGTGTTATGAATAAGACCCGATAACCTGTAAACACATCCGTGAGAGGTCTATTTTAATTGTTCAAGTATCAATTTGACTGGTCGGTTGTAACATCAGGAAAATACGCTGAGTGGCTATTGACAGGTATAAAAACGACCTTCGAGCTTTCCCTGGTCTCTATCGTGTTTGCCTTTTTACTGGGCCTTATTATAGCGGTTATGCGCATGAGCAATGTCCGGCCCGTCCGCTGGTTCGCCCACGGTTATCTGGAATTTTTCCGCAACACCCCGCTCCTTGTCCAGTTATTCTTCTGGTATTTCGGGTCCTATAAGATACTTCCCATGGTAGTAAATGACTGGCTCAATACCATGAATTTTGAATTTTCCGCGGCCGTCATCGCCCTCTCTATCTACACTTCTGCCTTTATCGCCGAAGATATTCGCTCAGGTGTCCGGTCAATCCCCAAGGAACAGATGGAGGCGGCGCGAAGTTCCGGATTTTCTTATCTGCGCTCCATGCGATATATTATTCTGCCTCAGGCAGTGAGACTCACCATACCGCCACTCATCAACCAGTTCCTAAACCTCACAAAGAACTCTTCCCTTGCCATGACCATCGGGGTTGTTGAATTGACCTATCAGGCAAGACAGGTGGAAAGCTACACTTTTAAAGGATTCGAAGCATTTACAGCGGCTACACTGGTTTATGTTGCAATTTCTTTTCTTATTACCGGACTGGTAACACTCTATAGTAAACGGGTGCTGACACCCATGAAGGCGAAGTAATATGGACGGCGCGGGACTTGATTTCACTGTTATCTGGAAAAACATAACCTATTTTTTCATAGGTCGTTTTCCTCATGGTTCCCTCGGCGGTATCGCGCTCACCCTCTATCTCGCCGTTATTGCCTGCGTGCTCTCCTTTTTCGGCGGTCTCATACTTGGTATGCTCAATATCTCTCATAACCGGGTCGTCAAATGGGTATCGCTTGGGATCGTCAATATCATCAGGGGCATGCCTCTTCTGATGGTGATATTCTGGATGTATTTTCTCCTGCCGGCCATTATGGGTCGTACCGTAACGGAAAGCTGGACGGTCATTATGGCGTTGACGCTTTTTACATCAGCCTACATGTCACAGATCGTCAAGGCAGGTATAGACAGCATACCAACAGGACAGACCGAAGCGGGTCTTTCCACGGGGCTCCGCCACTGGCAGGTAATGGTTTACATTATACTCCCCCAGGGGCTGCGCAATATGATCCCTTCCTTCGTGAACCAGTTTGTTTCCATGATCAAAGACACATCGCTCGCTTTTATCGTCGGAGTTTCGGAGTTGACCCACGTGGCAACACAGATCAATAACCGCACCATCATTTACCCCACGGAAATTTTCCTTTTTATCGCCGTTATCTATTTCATCATCTGCTATGCCTTCACGAGCTTGTCGCGGTGGCTTGAGAAGCGCCTTGCCTGGCGGAAATGAACGGCTTGGAGCATGGAGCGGAGGGCATAGAGTAAACCCTGAAAATCGTAAATCGAATAACGTAAATCGTGAAACGTCGCAGGTCACAAGTCACAACAGGAAAGGTTCTTTTCTGATCCCTGTCCCTGATCCCTGCCGATTACATTCTGATTGGAATTTTTATCTGTCCGGTGTTATATTGAACATATATTGCAGCAAACAGGAGGAGTGATGAAGAAGAAAAGTATGGTATCGCTCATATGTGTGTTACTTTTTGTTGTTAGCCTTGTTCTTGTCGGAGGTGTAAATGCCTCCGAGACAAAGAAACAACCTGTCAATAAAGCGGAGCAACAGCCCGTGCAAAAACAGGCAGCGGGCAGCGAAAAGATCGAAGATACTTTCAAAAAAGCATTTCCCAGAGTTCCTTTTGATGCGATTAAACCTACCGATATAAAGGGCATCTATGAAGTAAGCAAGGGATCGGAGCTTATTTATTTCATTGCAGACCCCGGCTACCTCTTTATCGGTGATATCGTCAGCAAAGAAGGCAAGAGCCTCACCGAGGAAAGAAAGGGAGCGCTTGCCGCGGAAAAAGCAAAGGACATCCCTCTGGACAAGGCCATTAAAATGGGAAGCGGGAAAAATACGATTGTGGAATTTACTGATCCTGATTGTCCCTATTGCAGAAAAGCGTCGGAATTTCTGGAGCAAAAAAAGGATGTCACGCGCTATGTCTTCTTTCTTCCACTTCCCATGCACCCCGATGCTGAAAATAAAGTGAAATACATATTCTGCGCGGAAGACAAGGCAAAAGCCTACGAAGACGCGATGAAAGGCAAGCTTGACGATCAGAAATATGAAAAATGTGACGAAGCCGGAAGCAGCGGAACTTTTAAAACTTCATAAAGAACTGGCGGGCAAGATGGGTATAAGCGGCACGCCCTTCTTTATCATCAACGGCAAAAAAGCCGTAACGGGGGCCAATACACCGGAGATTGAAGCCGCGCTCATTAAGTGATCAATCAGGCAAGGCAGTCATTGCTGTACTCCTTTATATGGTAACAATTTCGAGAATGACAAGGGACCTGCGTTAGCGAAGGGGCCTTTGTCATTCTCGATGTGAAGAAAGCATAGAACATGAAAAAGATAACCATTGAGAAACTACCGGAGACAAAAGAGATTGACGGCGCGAAACGCTGGGAAGACGCGAAAGGTGAATTTGTGCAGATATCATATCATGAAGACACAGGACATGTCGCCTTTTTCGAGCTAAAGAAAGGCCAATTCCGGGGAAACCATTATCATGAGAAAAAAGAGGAAGTCTTTTACGTCATAAACGGAAAGATCCGTGCAATTTTTGTCGATGTAGATACGTCCGAAAGGGAAGAACGGATACTCACAAAGGGCGACAAGGTGCAAGTCTCAACACGCGTAGGCCACATCTTTCACGGCCTGCAGGATGCCACTGTTGTCGAATACAGCCCCCAGTATTACGACAAAGAAGACGCATTGAAAATAGACATTGAAGGATGAAAACGCCTTCTCTTCCTTTTTTTACACATCAGGAACGCGAATTCTTATTGTTTTTGGAGGCGGCCTTGTTTCCGTTACTATGTGAGCCGGAAAGGATGGATAATAGTTCCGCGCAGAGTACAAAGATAAAAGCCGAGAAATAGACCCAGAGGAGAAAGGCGATAAAAGCCCCATAGGCGCCAAAAAAGGCCGTATACTTCCCGAGGGAGAGAATAAAATATTTAAAAAGATATTTCCCCGCGTACCATATAATCACGCCCGGGACAGTTGACATAAGAAGAAGCTTTTTGTCCCTCACCGGCGTAAGTAAATAGTACAGCAGATAGAAAAAAACAAAAACCAGACATATAATGAGGAAGGAAAAAAGATAGACAACGGGCGTTTTTGTTACGATGCCTCCAAGCGCTTTGACAAATTTTGGCTGAAGCATGACCGAGGCAACGAAGCCGAAAAAGAGAATGGTTTGGAGCACTGAAAAAAAGAGCGTCATAAGCAACTCTTCCCATTTCCCCTTGAGAAACCCCTTTGGTTTCTGGCCGAATATGAGATGAAATGACGGGCGTATAACGGCGAAAAGTCTCATCGTGAAAAAAAGAAGAAAGGCAAGGCCAAGAGGGCCGGATAATCTTTTTGTTACGGCAATAATATTTAATTCATTAAGGATTTTATTGACGATGACAGCATCATAGGGAGCAGGGATGGCGCTTCGTATAAATGTCTCAAGGTGCCGTGCAGGATTGCTGAGATCGACAATATAACCAAGGACACAGATGGAGAAGAGCGTAAAGGGAATAAAAGTGAGCAGTATATAAAAGGAGATTGATGAAACAATGATATTTCCACGGTCACTTTGATATTTTTTAAAGAGGGTCTTAGTGACGCTGAATAACGACATGCTTTTCTTCATAAGTCATCCTTAAATACCGCTTGCGTTACTGTTTTCTACCTGTATACCATCCCGATTGACGATTTCCAACCTCTGTGCGATTTACCATCTTACGATTTACGATTCACGATTCACGGGTTTACCCTATGCCCTTTGCCCAACGCTCTATGCCTATGCCATTCACGTTCACGATTCACGATTTACGGTCTTTCAAGTACAGGATACACCGCACCTTGTGGCCCGGTGAGACTTCAGCGAACTCTATGTTTCCTTCCTTGCATGTTGGCATCACTTTGGGGCATCGGGAGGCGAAGCGGCACCCTGGTGGCGGGTCTACAGGAGACGGAGGGTCACCGGGCAAGGGGTTGAAACCGCGGCGATTGGCAGGATCGAGGGATGGGATGGACGCAAAGAGGGCCTGGGTGTATGGATGCATCGGGTTCGCAAAAAGCTCCTCTGTGGGGGCCTCTTCCATGATCTTGCCCACATACATGACAGCGATCCTGTCCGCAATGTGACGTACCACAGAGAGATCGTGGGCGACGAAGAGATATGAAAGGGAAAATTGCCTTTGAAGGTCCTCTAAGAGGTTTATGATCTGCGCTTGAATAGAAACATCAAGGGCTGAAACGGGTTCGTCGCAAACCAGAAAAGAGGGGTTTACGGCAAGTGCCCGAGCGATACCTATCCTCTGTCGCTGTCCGCCTGAGAACTCATGAGGATATCTGTTAGCGGCCTCTGATGAAAGCCCCACGGTCCCAAGAAGTTCCTCCACTCTCTTTTCTGTAAACGATTCCCCCATGATGACAAGACCTTCTCCAACAATATCCTTGACGGTCATGCTCGGGTTGAGAGAACCGAAGGGGTCCTGGAAGACCATTTGGATCCTTCTTCTGTAAGGTTTGAGTTTTCCGGCACTCAAGTGCGTAATATCTTCGTTGTCGATGAGAACCTGTCCATCACTGGGGCTCAGGAGCCTTGCTATGCATTTGCCTACCGTTGTTTTCCCGCAACCCGACTCACCCACAAGCCCCATAGTTTCACCGGAAGACACGGAAAAGGAGACGCCATCCACTGCCCTTACATGGCCAACTGTCCGGCGCATAAAACCCTTCCGGACTGGAAAGAACATCGTGAGATCTCTTGCCTCCAGAATCACGTCGATCCTCCCGCCCGCACCCAACAGGCGCAGGTATGCGCGTCGGCGATAGTCACAAGTGTCGGTTCTTCTTCCCTGCACTTCGGTATTGCCAGCGGACAACGGGTATGGAATCTGCAGCCTGGCGGGAACGCGAACGCTGAAGGAACCATACCTGTTATTGTATAGAGCTTGGAGCCTCGAGCAACTCTCCCCGGCAGGCTTTTGAAGAGGCCTTCCGTGTAAGGGTGCACAAAAGAAGAGAAGACTGATGAGCAAGGGCCCATTTCAACAATCTTCCCTGCATACATGACTGCTACCTCGTCGGCCATTTCGGCGACGATGCCCAGATCGTGAGTAATAAGCAACAGGGCAGTGCCCGTCTCGTCCTGCATTTCCTTTATGAGCCTGAGAATCCCGGCCTGAATAGTCACATCCAGGGCTGTTGTAGGTTCATCGGCAATAAGAAGATCCGGCTTGAGGCAGAGCGCCATGGCGATCATCACCCGCTGTTTCATGCCTCCTGAGAGCTGGTGCGGATATTGGGACGCTCGCTGGCGCGGCGCCGGTATGCCCACCTTGGAAAGATATTCAATGGCTATCTCGCTGGCGCTTGCATGGTCAATATCCGTATGTATGCGTATGGCTTCAGTGACTTGCGTGCCGATGGTAAAAACGGGATTGAGGCTCGTCATGGGTTCCTGAAAAATCATGGAGGCGAGCTTCCCCCGTACTGATCGCATTTGTACATCCGAAAGGGAAAGGATATCTTCACCGGAAAGCGTGATACGGCCGGCCACTATTCTACCCGGAGGTGTGGGAACAAGCCTCAGTATTGATAACGCCGTAATCGACTTTCCGCACCCCGATTCTCCGACGAGGCCCAATGTCTTTTTTCTCCTGACGGAGAGAGAGATCCCGTCGACGGCCCTGGCAATACCTTCACCGGTGAAAAAATGCGTCTGCAGGTTTTCAATCTCTAACACGGTTTCCGTGTTGGATTGTTGATTGTTGATTGTTGATTGTTGATTTAACGTCATCATAATCCTTTGGATTGAGCAGTTTTTCTCGTCTTAATAAAGATCGACGCCAGTTCATGCGCTTCCCTGCAAAGGGTAACAAACGATCCGGTGTCAATAATTGTTCATCCTCGATAAATTCCAAAACGTTTTATCTCCTCTCAATCATCAATCGACAATCATCCATCATCCATCACCCCTTCCTCAACCGTGGATCGAGGGCGTCTCTGAGTGCATCGGCAAAAAGATTAAAGGCCAACACGAGAACAAAGAGAAAGGCTGATGCCGCTGTCAGGTTCCACCAGATACCGTTGGCAAGTTCCCTGTCAGCCGTCATGATCATCTGTCCCCAGCTACCTGTGCCTGGTTCAACCCCAACATTGATGTAGGTGAGTACTGTCTCGGACATAACAAGCGCTGAAAAATCGAGCGTCATTTCGATGACCACAAGATACATCACATTGGGCAGGATGTATTTCGCCAGTAAACGCAGGTCGCTTGCCCCCAATGCGCGGGCTGCTTCCACATATTCCATGCTCTTTACCTTCAGTGTCTCTCCTCTAATAAGGCGGCACAGCCCCACCCACATAGTTACGCCGAGGGCAAGGCAAAGCTGCCACAATCCGCGGTCCAGAACCATGAGCATGGCGATGAGTAAAAGAATGCTGGGGATGGAGGAGAGAACCTGATATATATATTGGATAAAGTCATCGATCCAACCCCCGTAGTAACCCGCCATAAGGCCGAAGATAATGGCGAGGAACGTCGCTATGAGTAATGGCACAATACCGATGATAAAGGCTGTGCGAACACCTTTCAGGGCGTTATATAATACGTCTTCACCAAGGTTGTTTGTGCCCATAAGGTGACGCGATTTCAGGGGAAACACGGTGCGATTAAGCATGCCGGTTTCTGCCAGAGGCGGCGAATAGGATTTTTCTATATCTTTCTGAAATATGGCGTCGAGGACGGTACGATTCCATTTTGTTCCTGTTACATCGTGCCGGGGCAATGGTATGACATCGAGGACGGCGACAAGCGCAAAGAGACAGATAACGCAAAACCCCAGGATGGCGAGCCTGTCTCTTTTGATCCTTTTTACTGCTATGTCGAAGTGCGATTCAGCCACGCATCATCCTCTCTCAAAGGTAATCCGCGGATCTACCAGCGTATAGCTGATGTCCGTCAGGATGCTCCCTGCGATGTAGAGCAGGGAATAAATGTAGACCAGGGTTCTGATAACAGGATAGTCGTGATTGTTGATAGCGTTGAGCATGAGGTTGCCCATGCCAGGTATGCCGAAATACATCTCCAGAAGGAGACTGCCGGTAATGAGAAAAGGGATGGACTGAACCGCTGTGGTAAGGATGGGGATCATGGCATTCTTGAGAACATGTTTGAAGAGCACCCCGCCCTCGCTCACCCCTTTGGCCATGGCAGTCCTCACATAGTCGGAACGGACCTCGTTGAGCATAATCGTACGGTAGAAACGCACACCGCCTCCAAGACCAGACGCCACCGCCAGGATGACAGGTAAGATCACAAATTTCCAGGCTCCCGCACCAAAGTCGTAACCATAGATAGGAAAGTACTTGAAGACAACCCCCAGGAGATATTGACCCACGATGATATAGATCAGTGTGGCAATGCTCATGAGAATGACGCAGACAAAGAGCGCGAACCTGTCCACGTACGTACCCCGGTAGTAGGCGATGAAAAGAGAGATAGGTAACGTCACGAGAATGGAAAGCAGAAAAGCAGGGATGGTGATCGTCAGCGAGGGACCGATCTTCTGTTTCAGGAGATCGCTCACTTTTTCATGAAGATAGTCGGACTCCGGGAATTGGAAGAGGATAAGTTCCTTCATGTGATTCCAGAATCGACTGTCGAAGGGATGCTTACGACCATCTTTGCCCGGTGCGAGGTTGAAAAACATGGGTTTGTCCATACCGTGAGCAGTAACCCATGCCTTGATCTGGGTCTCGGTGGGATTCTTGCCGAGCTGCTTTCTTGCAACTGCTTCGGGTGAGGCGAAAACATTGAAGAGCAGGAAGGTAACAAGGCAGACACCGAGAACGGTGGGTATAGCAAGCAGGAATCTGCGAATAATATAGTGAATCAAACTATTTTCTCCTTCTTATATAGGTGATAACCACAACAGGAACGCAAATAAGGATCAGAAGAAAAACCCCGTATGCAAGTATCCTGAAATTGGGCCTGTTTTCGGCCTGCCGGTAAATACGCCTGAGTTCGGGATCTATGCGGTGATATTTCCTGTAATTTCCGGAAATGCTGTGGGCCTTGCCATTTTTGTACCAGTGATGACGCAGCACGTAGGAGGGAGAGTGGAAGTTGAAAATCCAGGGACATTCCTCGATGACGATCTTTACCATCCTATTGATTATTTCCTGCCTTTCCGGTGAGTCGTCCATAGTCTTCATCTTTTCGTAAAGCCTGTCATATTCGGGGTCGGAAAAGGCAGAACTATTCGGATTTGGAGGCGCATTTGGTCCGTAGAGCAATTGCAGGAAGTTTTCCGGATCAGGGTAATCCGCCATCCATCCTCCGGACGTCATCTGAAAGGTTCCTTTATGGGTTCTCTCCAGATATTGCGAAAAGGTGTTTACCTGGAGCTTCATTTTGATACCAAGCGATTCGAAACAGCGCATGTCAAAAGCGGCTGTTTCGCGGGCACGGGTCGAATCGGAACCGATATCGTAGGTAAGTTCAAGCTGTCTGCCTGTATTCCGGTCCACCCCGCCGGGATAGCCGGCCTGCCCAAGAAGTTCTTTCGCTCTTTCCAGGTTATAGGCCTTGTAAGGATTCGTAAGTTTCGGATCATAACCGAAGACACCCGGCGGCAGGGGTCCCTGGGCGTCAATGGCACGTCCATTCATGAATATTTCATTATAGAGTTGCGTGTCGTAGGCAACAGAGAGAGCCTGGCGGAGAAGTTTGTTTTTGCCTAATAAGGGATCACGCATGTTAAATGCCAGAAAGTAGACGGAAAGATCGCTGGCTATTTCCAGCGAAATACCTTTCTTTGCGAAATCCCCCGAAAGATCAAGGTTCTTCGTGACTACCCGGTCAAACTGCTCCTGCGGTACTCCGGAAGCGTCCAGATATCCCTGGAGAAAGAGGAGCCACACGGGCTGCCCCGCAGATATGATGGTATACCAGACCTCATCGAGGAAAGGCAGTTTCCTTCCCGCATCGTCAAGGAAGCCTTTTTCGCGGTCTCCTGGAGCTCCAGTCGACGGGTATAGCTCGGTTCTGAAAGAGGAGCTTCTCTCCAGAATGATCCGGTGTTGTCTTTCCCATGATTTGAGTTTGTAGGCTCCGGTCCCCACGGGGTGACGCGCGAAACCATCCCTTCCCGGCGCATTGTAGTATTCAACTGCTTCACGGGCCACCGGGGCCGTATAGGGCATACTCATAACATAGATGAAGGCGGGAAGAGGTTCTGTCAGCGTAATCTTCAATGTACGGTCATCAGGCGCTTCAAGTCCTTCGATTTCTTCCGAGTAATCGGCCCTGCCTTTTGCCGTCGCCTTCTTGAAGAACGCGTCTATACCTTTTATCTTTCCCGCTACAAGCCAGTAGCCCGTTGACTGCACGGCCGGATCCGCCAGCCTCTTGATCGAATAAATCACGTCCCGCGTGGTAACCCGTCTGCCCTTACCTCCGGGAAAGCAGGGGTCATCCTGAAAATAAATGTCGTCTCTCAAGGTGAAGACATACTCCATCCTTTCTACTTTCTTTATTGTTCCATTGTCAGACACGTCTTCAGAAAAGATGCGTTTGGCAGGATAGTCCGTGGCGAGCGCCGGTACTACCCTGTAAGGTCTATCGAGATAGGCATTTTGATAAAGGGCATCATAGATCTGAGTCAACACCTCTGCGGATGTAGTGTCCGAGACCTGCGCCGGATCCAGGGTCCGGGGATCCTCTCCGAGGGCCGAATAGCCGATCATTTTACCGCTATCTGGCGGATAGGGATTATTCCCGCAGGCAACAAGCGCGACAAAACAGAACAAATAGATAAAAACTTTTTTTCCGGGCATGACCATGAATTCGCGGTTATTCTAACAAACAGTCTTGGTAAAGTAAAGAAGGGTCTGAAAAAACAAAAAAGCCGGGGAATCCCGGCCCATATTTATTTGATTTATGGAAATGTTCTATGCCAATTCGGATGTCAAAATAGAATGGTGATGGCGAGGATACCCCTTACGGGGCCTGTCCTCCGTCAGTGGTGGAGGGTTAGCGGAGGGCACAGGTGAAGCGCCATTATATGCAGGCAGCCAAATTGGCATCAAAAGAAACGGCCTACGTGGAGGGTCACCGCATTAAGCCCCCTATTCTCTTTATTCAGCCCCGCATTTGAAACATGATAAAGTCTCAGCGCCATGAGAAACGGTTTTCCTGATTCAGTATTGATCTCAGTGCCGATACCCAACTGTGGATTGAAATTAAACCGCGCGCCCTGACCCTCCCACCTGTAATCCATGTAGATACCTCCGATACCGCCTTCTACATAAGGTTTCAAGGTCTTTGTAGCGAGCATATTAATATAATAGAGAGCAAAAATACTGGCGGAAACAATGAATCGTTTTTCCGGTCTTGTCATGCTCCCCAGACTGCCTTCGACCTTAAAACGGAGTGCTTCCGGCGCTTTGTGGGGAAAGATTTTCTCATGATCAAACAAGGCAAACCCGGAAATCTGAATAAATGTAATGTCGTTTTGCGGATCATAGCTGTTCCCCCCAGCGATACTCATGCCGTAACGATTAGGCACATCGCTCACAGGCACATCTCCCGCAAAAAGCGACTTTTGACATGTCAACATGAACAGGAAGATAATGAAGAGAAACAGCACGGTTCTTTTTGTTACAGCAAATTTATAATTTATTTTTAACGGAATGTTCTCATTACTTATTTCCATAGATTCAACCAATTTATTCCTTTCATATTTGTCAGCTATTTTTTGTTTATTTCCATGTTATCAGTTCGCGCTTTTTAATTTTTCTTTGAAGTTTTTAATAAAATCATCGATGCCGTTCTGTATCGTCTCTATCCAATTTGACTCAGCTCCTGTTTGGACTGACATCTGCGCGTAGCCTCGTATCTGCTCCTCATTGGAGGTTGGAAAAACATTTCCCTTTATTCTCACGATTGTTTCGAATTCAAGGGTGAGGCTCCAGAAACCCGGTGTAATGTAAGTCCATAATTGTCCGATATCTGCCTCTAATGGCAAGCCGTTCTGATAGCTAGCTGAACTTTGTTCGACTACAGAATATCCTTTCTCGCGAAGGGCTTTTGTCATTGCTTCCCTGACAAGGTCCTGAACAGTTCTCTGCTCCGGCAACATGAAATCACCCATGGCTTTTCCATAAGTATTTCGTTTGCGCCCAATAGCCCGTGAGGTAATCTTGCTGTCTTTAATTTCTTCTTCATTTAACGAAGGGATCGACTGCGTCTTAGGCGCCACTTCAAATTTACGACCATCTGTTATTTGTACAATTTTCACTTCCTTACCGTTCGCCGGGTTAGTCCCGGGCGATACTTTGATATCCACTATGCTCCTGCTGGTAGCACAGCCGCCGAGAACAAGCACAACTATTGAGAGAAGCAAAAAACCTTTGATCGACACATTTCTCATAACATACCTCCTTTTGTTTAAAAGTATATTATTAACTACGGCTATTGTCTCCTCATTCTATGATATGTCATGGTAATCTTTCTTCTTGATTGCTAAAATTCCATGACACAACTATCTATCTTTGTTTGTTCAACTTAATCAATCCCAATTCTCCGGAACTGCTTATTTTAAGACAACATATCTGTTTACTATTTAGAGACCGTTCATCGTAAAGGCTCTCTGCTCCGGGTGTTGTGTTATTACAATAAAACTTATCGTTTTTTATTGACAAGGCGGCAATGGCCACGTCAAACGCGGGGCCAATGGGAAGGCTCCCGTACATGGGAGTGTAAGAAGCCATCCGGACATTTTCAGGGATGTATTTTTTATAGTAGCCGCCACAATGCTTATGGCCGTCGGCACCGATGATAAGAAGTGTATCATCCGTTATTGTCAAAGGACTTCTTTCACATCTGTCCATTGTCACATCTTCGATGCAGCCATATCGGGGGATGTCTTCGTCAGCCCTGGTGAGCAGAAAAAAAGCAGCGCCTTCGCCCGGGGTCGCGGTCTGAAGATCATATTCAAAGGGCCTTATCTCGTGGTCTACGGTGGCCAGTTCGCCATAGTAACGGTGCCAGAAATATCCCAATACATCATGATACTCATCAACAGCGCCGAGGAGGACAGAATCGACCCTGCCTTCATCGAGCCAGTGTTTCGCGGCAATAAGCGCTGACGGAACAGACATTTCAAATTGACTCACCGTAAGCCCCGGCCCGGTTATGTTCAGCAACATGGAAATATTGGCAACAGCGGCATTTTGAACAGAATTGGAGAAATAGGTCGGCGAGGAGAGACTATCTCCATCATTGATAAAGGTATCGAGAAATCCTAATGTGGTGCGGCTTGGTCCATATCCTGACGCGACGATGACGCCCATTCTCGATCGGTCGCAGTCGAGTCTGCCGGCATCCTGAAGTGCAAGGTACACACCGAGAAGGGCCATCTTGGAATAATGGTACACACGCCTGAGGTCTTTCTTGTTGATAAAATCATCAAGCCTTGATGTGTCCGCGAGGTATACAGGCATCTCACAAGGTCCATTGGCGGTTTTTACCTGAACATGTTGTATTTGCGGTACTTTGTTGGAGAGCGCGGCGCTCAGCACCTCCAGTCCGGAACCAAAACCACCTACCACACCAACACCTTGAATGGCAATTGTCATGACAAACTCCTATCTATTCCGAAGGCGAGGACTCCGTTATGACCGCCAAAGGCAAGAGATTCCGACAGGGCCACCTGGCCCTTTATCGCTATTTCAGCATTAACCGGAGTCACCGGCAGATCAGGATCAGGCGTTACAAAACCCGCGCTTTTCGGTATTTTGCCCATTTCCAGACATGCCACGGTAAAAACAGCCTCGATTGCACCGGCTGCCCCGAGGGTGTGTCCCGTGTAACCTTTTGTGGAGAGAAAGGGGACACCCGGCAACATGTCAGCCAGGACCAGAGATTCTATCTTATCGTTGTCCGCCGTGCCTGTACCATGAGCATTGACAAAGGCAATATCACTTGGAGTGACATTACCCAGCGACATGACTTCTCCAATGGCCCGCCTCAGTCCACGTCCCTCAGGATGTGGAGCGGTAAAGTGATAGGCATCGCATGCATCGCCGTAGCCGAGAACAAAAGCCCGTGCTTTCTTGTTCCGGACACGCCGCGATGTTTCTGATTCAAGAATAAGCATTGCCGCTCCTTCGCCAAGGTTAAGGCCCTTGCGGTCTCTGTCAAAGGGCTTGCAGGGAAGACTGTCGGTAATCATCATTGATATAAAACCGTTATATGTAACATGGCAGAGTTCATCAGTACCCCCGGCAAACACAATGTCGCAGAGGCCCGATTGGATCCAGGAGGCACCGAGACCTACTGCGTCAGTGCCGGAAGAACAGGCATTTACGACAGTCTGGCAGGGTCCGCAGAGATCAAACTCACGGGCGACGACCGCAGCGGGATTGCTATGAAGAAGCCGGGTAATGTGGACCATGTCAGGTTTTTCTCCTTTAAGGTATTGCCGGTAGAAACGTTCATTATTCATAGCAGTACCCACGGTCGTACCCAAACAAACACCGACACGCTGACCGCGTAAAGACCCGGACGCCGGATCAAGTCCAGCGTTATTGATGGCCTCATAAGCAGCATAAAGCGCGAGTCTTGCTGTCCTTGTTATGTCCTTGATGCCACGGGGCTCCAACGACATGAGATCATCAGCCACCTCAAAGACCGGATAGGTAACGTTGTGGGTTGAGGTAAACCGTACCGGTGGCGCAGGGTCTTTTCGTTCCCCGAAAAGAGTATTCATGCATTCCCCGAGTGTATTACCGGGACCGCATATACAACTCATACCCGTTATGGCAACAGAAAATCTACCACTCATTTGGGCATCCTTTCTTCAATATAGGCGGCAAGAGCATTGATGGAACGGAAGGCCTCACGGCCCTCATCGAGGCTCTTTACCTCAACGCCAAAATGTTTTTCCAGAATAACAACGATCTCGACAGCATCAAGCGAATCGAGGCCCAGACCTTCACCGAAGATGGGCGCATCGTCTTCGATATCTTCAGGACTGATTTCTTCCAGGTTCAGCTCTTCAACGATAAGCTTTTTCAATTGCTCTTTAACGGTCATATGCCAGCCTTCCTTTATTCAGAATATTTATACTAATGTCTCACGTCACAGGTTACAAGTTTCAAGTCACAGGCTTCAAGCCAAACCATTTTTTCCTACCGAACCGACAACAAGTCGTTTATAACATCCTGTCTGCGTTTCTGCGACCTGTAATTGCTATCGCATCCTCTTCACGATTCACGAGTCTCATGCACGTTTTTTCTCTTCCATCGTCCTTCGTCTAGTCCCGCTACTTCAGCGGGACGGTCGTCCATCGATTTTTACGCTTTGCCCTCTGCGCTAAGCTCTTCAGTATTCTCCCACATATCGTAGAAATTAAAAAACTGGTATGGATATTGCTTTGTGTATGATTCAAGTGCCTCGGCAAATTGAGCAACATAGGGATAAAATGCCTTTTCCGATTTCCCCAGGTCCGCGGGGACCCGTATGATCCTGTCGAGCACAAAATCATAACTGGCGGGGCTGCTTTTATAAGAAAGGTGAACTGCAATGGGTGCTCCGGTAGCTGAAGCAAGCTTGAAGGCACTGAAAGGGAACCGGACTTTTCCTCCGAGAAAATTTACGGACACGGTATTTTTATCGCTGCCGAAAACCCTGTCACCCATGATAGAGACGACCTCACCTTTTCTGAGGACATCCATCATCTCCAGCACACCACCCATATAACCAAGGGGATCGATAATACGGAAAGGGACTGCAATACCGGTATGCTCAAAATAGTGCAGATCCACATCCCCTTCTTCACGGTGGAGCAGAAGGCTAACGGGGGCATTAAGCGAGCACAATTGCGCCATTGCTATCTGCCAACAACCCACATGAGCGGTGAGGAGTATCAAGCCGTGCCCTTCACGAATCAAAACCAGCATTTTATCGAGGTTATGCGAGACAATATCGATGGATTCAACCCCTTTGATTCCGATTGTGGCCCTGTCGATTAATGCCTTTCCAAGGTCCACATAGATGCGATAACAATGCAGCAGCTTACTCAAGGGATTGCGCGTATTGAACCTTCGCGTGAGATAGTAATCGGCTTTTTTTCTGATGGCCGGCCTGAAAAGGGCATAGTAGAGGGCAACACAACTGAGGAGTGAGTATGATACCCTTCTCCCGCAATATCTGATAAGAAAATAGAAAATATTGTGCTGGAGGTTCGAGCCGATACTCCGGCTGGTCCATCGGCCACGATTTTCTTTCTCGCGCTGGTCTTTATGCATGCTTAACAAACTTCTTCTTTTTCAGAAAAAAGGTGGCGATATAGATGATGCCGCCCATTAAGATACCCAGAATTGGTCCTAAAACAAGAGCGCCGATGATCCATTCAAAAAATCTTTCCAGACCCTGATAGCCGAGGGTCTTTAATGATATTTCCGTCAGAAATCTGCCGTGACGGATAAAATAACCGACCTCGATACAGAGAGCGGGGACAATAGGTGGATTACACAATTGACTGGTCCCGAGGGCGGCATATTTATTGAGGCGGAAGTAATTTGCCGTCATGAGGATAACAAGGGATTGGCAGGCAATAAGCGGTAGGGAGCCGAGAAAAACACCGAGACCGCCTGATGTGGCTAACCGTTCCGGTGACACGTTCTTTCCGAGGAGGATCTTCAGCGATTTAACGGGATGAAGTATGGTGATATTTTCAGTGCTGCCTTTGGCCTGTATAAAGTGCTTGTGCGGTATGGGTAAAATAGCCCTGATGGTGAGGCGAGTATTGAGTATGGTTAGGGCGAGGTTATCCATGAAAGGGTGAAAATGGGAGATACGTTTTGCGGGCTCAGGATAATGGACGGAGATGTCAACTTCCTTGAGGGCAATGCCGGCCCATGCTGCCTTTACCAGTACTTCTATCTCGAAGGAATAACGCCTGTCGTAGAGTTTCAGCCAGTCAAAGAGAACTATCGGATATGCCCTAAAACCGCTCTGCGTATCCTTCAGGGTATACCCTGTCTCCACTCTGAGCCAGAAATTGGAGAAACTTCTGCCAAATCGCGATGAGAATGGAACGGTTTTGTTGTTAAAAATCCTCTTGCCTATCACAAGGGCCAGCGGGTTTTCCCGGATTACAGGGATGAACTGTAAAATATTGGCAGGATCGTGTTGTCCATCGGCATCGATGGTGATAATATGGGACATGTCGAGCTTTCGCGCTTCATCAGCCGCGGTGAGGATTGCCGAGCCCTTTCCCCTGTTCTTCTCGTGACGGATAAGCCGGACAGGAAGGCCTTTGATGGCTTCAGCGCTTCCGTCAGTACTGCCGTCATCAACGACAAGTACATCACCGCAGACGTTAAGCGTCCGGCTAACAACATCCCGCAATGTCCCGGCATGATTATAGACGGGAATAACAATAAGCGGCCTTATCTTTTCTGTTTCAGATCCATTCATCGCATTTCTCAGAAAAAAGGGGTATTATGGGTGATATACGTTGCCCGCTATTGCTCCGAACAAGAAGAAATCTTGTGCGCAGACTGCAATTGTCCTTTCCGGCTGTCGGCGATCCGCTTATCAGTCATGGCAAAGCGGAAAAAACCGCCTATATTGAGCAGAAACCTCTTCCAGCTATCGGGGGAACACCAGATCATAGTGATATAACCGAGAAGTATCTTGGGCCGCATTAAATATTTCACGTAGAACTTCACGAAGAGCTTATCTAAAAGTTCTTTCGTCATCCCTTTCGGAACAAAGAGAAAATGCATGCAGTCCATTTTTTCCCAGTCTTCATCAAAGGTACCCAGTTCATGGGCCTTTTCATAGAGCGGTGTGCCTGGAAAAGGAGTAAACTTGGATACATTCATATCATCAATGGGTAAGGAAAAGACATAATCCATACTTTTTTTGATGCTCGACTCGGTTTCACCGGGCAGCCCCATCATGAGGAGTCCCTTGACACGGATGCGGGCTTTGTGGATCAACCGTATCTTCTCGGCGAGCATCTCAAGGTCCGGGTTCTTCCGGTGTTGAGCGAGGAGGTCCTCATCGCCTGTCTCCACACCGAGACTAATCATCCAGCATCCGGCCTCTCTCATCATCCGTGCAAGATCAAGATCGATATGCTCCGCCCGCACCGCGCAGTTAAAAGTCATTCCGAGAGGTCTATCGATCATCAAACGTGCGAAGGCCTCAACCCTTTTACGGTTAAAGGTGAACTGATCATCATAGAAGTTGATGTGGCGGATATGAAAACGGTCCTTGAGGTATTTCAGATGTTCATAGAGATATTCCGCGGAATTATACCGGAAGCTGTTCCTGAAGACAGAACGGTCGCAGTAACTGCACGCGTATGGACATCCGCGGCTCGATATACAACTTGAATTGGGGACACGTGGATAATTGAAGATGGGTAACTGGTACGCGTGAGGATAGCCGTCGAGTTTTTCATAGGCGGGAAACGGGAGGGTATCAAGTTCGATACTCTTCGCGCGATAACCGTTAAAAAGAGGGTTTCCTTCCCTGTCACGATAAATAACACCATGAAGAGAAGACGCCGTATCTATTTCCCCATCACAGGCGAGGAGTTCCTTCAGTGTCTCTTCTCCTTCACCTACTACAGCAAAGTCAACTTCAGGAAAATCCGCGAGGATCTTTGTTTTCAGGGCCGATACATGGGGACCTCCGAAGACGGTCTTAATGCCCGGCAGTATGCTTTTAGCCAGCGTGGCGATGCGCACCCCGTCGAGGAAACTTGACGTGGTGCAACTGAAACCAATACAAGAGGGCATTTCCTCCGTCAAATACTCTTTGATAAAACGGTCGGAAAAAGGTTTGGCATAACAGTCAACAATGTCAGCATCCATATGTTCTTTTTTCAGATAGGCAGCGATACTTGCCAGACCCAGCGGTGGCATGATATTGGCTATCCGCGAAACATCCTGTCCAGCGCTTTCCATCTTGTAACCAAGGGGATGAACGAGGAGAATTTTATTGGGTGTCAACATGGGTTTTCCTTTGGTATAGGGCAAAGAGCATAGGGCATCAGGCAAAGAACCATGGCTTTCGATTTCTTGCCCCCCTATGCTCTTTGCGATACATTAGCGGAAGCTGATAAGCCTGTCCCATACAAGACCGTAGAAGCCATACCTGTTCATGACGCGGGCCATCTCCAAACCCTGAGAAGGAGGAAATATTCTGTCCCTGCGGCCCTGGAACTCATTGGCAATGAACTGGTTCATCTGCGCCGGATTAATGGCAGGTGAAAAATAGTATACAGGTTTCAGAAGCGATTCGCCCTCTTTCAGGATACCATCTTTTATGGCCTGGGTTTGCAACGTTGCCCCAGGAAAAATGCGGATGCCGGAAAAGGCGAAGATTACACAATCCTTCAGTGTCTTAAGGTTGCGGAACCCTTCCTGAAGGGTTTTTTCCGTTTCACCAGGGCCACCGAACATGACGTAGTGGGCACAGGGAATCTGCACGTCAACACATACTTTGTTGAACTCATAGATATCATCAAAGGTAAGATGTTTATTGAGTCCTGCAAGCGTCTCATTGCTTGCAGCGTCGCTTCCCGCCTCTACAGCATAAAGCCCGGAGCGTTTCAGCAGCACCATTTTCTCCCTCTCTATCGGTTCGGGACGAAAAAAGCCTGCCCATTTAATTTTGATGTCCTTGCGAATGAGCGCCTCGGCAATCTCCAGGTAACCTTCATCGTTGTCGTTGAATACGGAATCGGTAAAATAGATCGTATTAACGCCGTAGTCCTTCTGAAGCCTTTCTACTTCATCGGTTATATCATCAGGCAATCTGTATCGTATCGTGTCGCCTTCAATAGCCGGATATGTGCAATAAGTGCATGTATGGGGGCATCCCCGTTTTGTCTGCATGCTTATCATGCCGGTCTTTTTAAGGTAATAACCGATGAGTTCCCGATCCCAGACTGGGCGGCACATCATGGTCTCTCCGGATTGAAAAGCCGCACCGTTACCTGTGATGGCGGGGACAGGCCGTCCTTCGTTCAGCGCCTCGATGAGGCTGCACAGGGCCTGCTCGCCCTCGCCGTTGATCCCGTAATCGGCGCCGAGATATTGGAGTATCTCATCAGGCATGATGGAAAATGCCGAACCGCCGAGGATGACGGGCGCATCTGTTGCTTCCCTGATTATCTTCATAATACGGAGATCAGAGGACAGGAACCACTCGTTGGCGACGTTGCAGGAATCGACGGTATCGATGTTCCTGATGGAGATGCCCACATAATGTGGTAAAAAATCGGCGATTGTCTGCCGAAGGCCGGTTTCGGAATGTCCTTCCGCGAGCATGTCGAACTGGCATACTTCGTGACCTGCCGACACGAGGGCCGACGCGATGATTGCCATACCCACAGGATATACTGGATAAGGGTCTACGCTTGTATTGGAGGAAACAAGAAAAATCCGACTCATGGGCGGTGGTCCTTTTTTCCGAAAGAACGCCCTTTCTTAACGTGGTACCTGCGGTATGTATTATCTTCCATCTCCCGACGAATGACCTTCCTGAAAAGCTCACCCATCTTGATCTGATAACCCCCGTTTCCCCCATAAAACGTATCCCAGGCATAGTAATACAACTCCTGCAGTTTTTCCGGCGTCATAAGCTTCGGTTGGAATACCACTTTGTCTGCCGTGTAGTGGAGCCAGTTGTTACTGAGGATCCTCCCGTCCCTCTCGTACTGTTCTCTGATGGGAGAGTGAGGGAATGGCGTTAAAATGGTAAATTCCGCCATATCCAATTCAATCTCAAGGAGGAAATCGATGAGCCTCTTGATATAGTCTTCATCCTGATTATCAGTACCGAGCAGGATCGTTCCTTCGACGCTGATGCCATAGTCTTTGAGTCGTTTTACCCTGTCGCGGATGAGATCAGATGTATCGATGATAGCTTGATATACATACCAGCATCCCGCGTCAGCAGCGAGTTTTATGATTTCTTCATCATCAAGGATAGGGTGTGAGACCCACTTTTTCTTGAGGGGCTTCAGCGCCGTAAAGAGATCCACGAGCCATGGACGGTCCTGAGCGAGGGAATTATCGACAATGAAGAGGCGGTTATTGGGGATCGATTCTATTTCAGCGACGACTTTTTCGATAGGTCTCGGACGGAATTGCTTGCCGCCAAGATAGGCCACGGAACAGGGAAAACAATTGAATTTGCAACCCCGCGAGGCATGAACGAGATCGAACATCTGGACGCCTCGGTAGTTGTACAGATCACGCTGAAGTATTTCACGCCTTGCCGTTCCTACCATGTTTATATCGGGAAGCGCATTCATGTAATCGTAGACCTTTTTGAGACGGCCTGTTTTGAAATCGTCAAGGACTTCTTTGAAACGCCCTTCAACCTCGCCGAGAAAGACCGAATCGGCATGCCCCATTACCTCCGGTGCATGGAGCATTGTAGCTATACCGCCGAAGATGACGGGTATACCCATCTCGCGATATTTTGCCGCGATCTCGAATGCCCTCGGCAACTGCGAGGTAAGCATCGTCGAGATGGCAACCAGATCGGTTTCTGCTGTTGTATCGAGGGGCTGTACATTCTCATCCACAAAAGAGAGGTCCACCTCGGGAGGGACCTCAGCGGCAAATACCACCGGTCCGTGAGGAGGGAGGTGAAATTCTGTCTGTCGATCCAGCTTAGGCCATTTGGGGTAAATCAATGTCATTTTCATAGGTTTATTCCACTTTCCTTATTAGAATTTAAGTATTTAAACTGCTTGAACCATTTAAAATATTTAGCATTCACGCACATTCCTACAAGACTTTGCAGACTTGAAATCTCTTTCCCTTTGAAAAAAATGTGGCCTTCTTTTGCCATATCAAGTTCCCCGTAAGAAAGGTCCCTCTGTCTCGGAGTTTTTTCGAGGACAAAAAATAGCGCGCCGGGATTTATCTGCGCGGGATAATCGAAAAGTTCAGGACGTCCCGTGTCACAGAGACCGGCAAGCATGACAGGGCAATCATCAATAACAATGCTGTTTAAGGCCATCCGCAGACCGGCAACACCTGATAGCTCCGGTTCATTGACAACAAAGGTCTGGCCCGTGAGACCAAAACGGGTCGCTACTTCACCGAGATATACATTAGGCAGGGTATAGGCAAAAAGACTGGGGCTCGCGAAGGCGCCCCCTTCCGGTACCACTGTTTCGTAATAGTCAATGTCGGTAGCAAGACAACCGTATGTGGTAGATGCAACGATACCTATGGGACGCTTCTTGTCCCACTGGTCCATCTTCGCGTCTTTCAGGGCAAAGGTGATTGCGGCAAAACCAAGTTTTGAGTAGTCATCAAGCCTCCCGAAATGGATGGAGGTCTTCCCGAAGATCATCCGGCTGGTCAGCTTCGGCAGCTTGCCATCCTCGGTCACAAGCGGTTTGTGCTCCCGCCCACTGCCCATGCTCGCGGAAGTCACCCAGCCGATGCCGGTGATGGAGACAATCATGTGCATGCCCTCCGGGGCATCGTGAATAGTGAATAGTGAATCGTGAATCGTGAAAGCAAAAAACACAAAATGAGAAAAAGTAATTTATTTTGGTTATTGTTTTTTGATTATTGGTCATTGTCTTCATTGTTTGGTTATTGGTCATTTTGCCCTGTGCATTTTGCGCCATGCTCTATTCCCTTTGCGCTTTTGTCATCACACGATTCTACGATTTCCGATTTACGGCTTTTCCAGGATGATTGCCGCGTTGATTCCTCCAAAACCTGAGTTGGAGGTCAGGATATAGTCACCTTCAAATGGAACCGGTTTTGAACTGACTCGGCCTTGTGCTCCTTCTTCGGGGTTTTGGAAGCTGGCTGTGGGAGGTACTGTCTGTGCCGCAAGCGCTTCTGTTGCCAGAACAACTTCGATGCCGCCGGCTGCTCCGATGGTATGGCCTGTAGCCCCCTTGACAGAATAGATCGGCAATATTCGTCCACGAAAAACATTATTAAACGCTGTCAGTTCCATAAGATCATTGTATACAGTGCCCGTGCCATGAGCGCTTACAGCCGAAATCTGATCATGGCGCAATCCTCCACGGGCGAGCGCCTTTTCGATTGCTGCGACAAGACCGGAACCATCCTGTGCCGGGGAGGTAATATGGAAGGCATCATTGGCAATACCCCAGCCCCTGATTTTGGCAATACATGTCCGGTCCTCTTTTTTCGCGCGCGCTTCACTCATGAGAAGCAGCGCCGCCGCGCCATCACCGAGGGTGAGCCCGCCGCGGTCCTTATCGAAGGGCCGGCAAGCCACAGGAGAAACAATTTTCAATGACGAGAAGCCTGAGAAAGTAAATTCTGTGACAACATCGGCACAACAGATCAGTGCGGCATCGGTCTGACCGGAGGCGATCATGGCGGACCCCTGAGCAATGGCGATAGTCGACGAGGCACAGGACGCGCTTATATTGATTCCTGCCTTTTTCAAAGCCAGTTTGCTTGAAACCATCTCAGACATCGATGAGGGCAGTATGTCACCGGCTCGGGCCGCCTGTTTATGCCGGATATGTTCCAGGTTATCGATCCCCAGTTTTGTCGTCGCGGTAATAAGGGCCGCGTCCTCGGGAATGTTTTTCAACCCCGCAAGGAGCCGCTCGATGAGACCGAGAATAATCGACCGCTCCTGCATGGGACGTAAATCACTGATCGTTGCCGCGATATGGCTTTCATAGGTTTCAACGGGAAATCTGCGTATTGGCCCTATACCTGAGTCGCCTTTGATGATCCTTGCCCAGGTGTCCTGGAGGGTATTCCCCAGGGCAGTGACGGCAGCAGTTTCCACGATCCTAACCTTTTCTATTTCAGTTCTCCTGCTTTCCATTTTTCACGAAACTCTTTAATAAAAAGCGGCGGCACGAGGAGGAGGTTGTTGTCGTGATCAAGCACAAGCTGAACCGTATAGGCCGTCGTCGCAATCATACGCGAGCTGTCGCGGATGATGAACTCATGATTTATACGAAGAGCATCTGACCAGTACAGGATCCCTTCAATGGTAAAATTCTCCATCAAACTCAATGGGCGCTGGTAATCGATATGCATCTTTTTGACGGGCGCCACAATATTATTTTCGTAATAATTGAGGTACCCGATGCCGTATTTTTCTCCAAGGGCGACCCTCGCATCTTCAAAATAGCTCGGGTAACGGCCATGCCAGACAATCCCCAACGGGTCTGTCTCTTCAAACCGGACACGTCGCGCGACTTCGATTCTCAAAGGAGGCGGGTCTCCTTTTTTAACGGTGAAATAAGGTTTTTCCATCTGTTAATCCTTTTAGGTAATTTCAGCCAATTCCTGTTATATGAAATACAGCGGCGAGCCCTCCGGCAACGCTCAGCTTTGCCTCAATAGCGGGTGTTCCTCTTGCCTCATATTTTCTGCATTCAACAGTCATCTCCTGATCGGGTTTAACCTCAATATGAAACTTGGCTCTTTCTATGGTAAACAGTCGGGGTGGGATGCCTTTCCATTCTTCAATGACCATCAATGCAGACAATACCTGGACAAAGGCGGGCAGCACAGGGTACTCCGGAAAATGTCCGGAAAAACCAACAAAATGGGACGGGAAGCAGTATCGCCTGATTACCTTATCAGGAGCAACCATTTCTATTTCCCCTTGGGCTGCTTCAGATATCTCTTTTCTCAGTTGGTTCATGGTCTTTAAAAAAATGGATTTGTTAAAACATAAATATAGATTGGCAAGAAGTCTTCAAGGGTTCCCCACTCAGTTATGCAGCCTGCTTTTCAGAGACCGGGTACCCGATCAAGTATGTGATTCCAATTGTCGGATCATTCAACGATTGAAGTCCGATATCCCAACAATAGGTATCTCCTTCCGCAATTTCCTCTGTCAATGCCCGTAACTCCCGGGGAGAGTAAGTCCGCAAACAGGAAACAATCGTATCGAACATGAAGGCAAAAGGAATGGCGGGAATAACATACGTCCAGAACAATCTCCCCCAGCGAAAGGGTTTGACAAATGGGATCGAGAGTATCACAAGAAAAGGGGAAAAGCACATAGGCAGGATAACCAGGGGATGCCTCTGGGTGATTTCAAAAATAGCGATTCCCTGCTTGCTCCGCACCGCGTCATAGAGTATCGATTTTGCCATCTGAGGTGGAAAGTGATGAAAGGCCGAGAACATTGTCCGGAACCCTGTTAAGTGTGTCGGGACATTTGTCGCGCTGACAGGTTCAGCACTGAAGAGTATTCTTCCCGATGAAAGACCGCTTGATGCTTCAAAAGCAGAACAATTGGGATAGAGGTCTGTCAGCAAGACCGTCGGCGTGTATTCTTCGAGATCATCGAATTCTTTGTGCAAATATACCCAGGGACCACCGGCGCCGGAACACAGATCGATAATCCGCTCAGAGTGAAGTTTTCGCAGGACCTCTTTTAACTGTGGGACAATAGGGTGATACATGTTCAAGAAGCGTTCAAACCAACCCAGATAGTCGGTAATACCATTACGAATAGAAGCCGGGCACCACTTCTGGTCCATTATCTCAATAAGATGCACTCTTCGCATTATTCTTTTGGGTTTTTATATACAATATCGTTGTTTGATCATTGAAATTTGGTCATTAGTTTTATTGTCTTTATTTCCGATGGAGAAAGCGAAGTAAACTCTATTGCTGAAAAACAGAAGTCTTTAGCCCATTCTTGGGCAAGAGGGGAAGGCTCCGGCAGTTTTACTGCTGGAGGGGGCGACCCCCGTCAAGCGAGGACAGGCGCGAGCCCCATTGATAGAGCGCCGGGATAACAAAGAGCGCCGAGGGAATGACACCGCAGAGGCCGAGAAGGACCGTTATGCCGATGGAACTCATGGCGGGGTGACGGGCAAGTGTCAGCGCGCCAAGGCCTACAAAGCTCGTGAGGCCGCCCAGAAGAATACCGAGGTTTGCCGTGTGTTCATATCCTTCGGAGAGGTTGCAGACCATGAATATGCCCAGATCGACGCCGAGACCGATAACAAGGATGGTGGCAACGATATTAAAAAGGTTGAATTCTATCCCCATGAAACCCATAGCACCTAACATGAAAATCAACCCCGTTGCCACAGGCATGAGGGCAAGGACGATCTTTTTGAGGTTTCTGAAAAGGATGCTCACCGATACAATAATGATTATCAGGGCAAGGACAATATAGCGCGTGAAATTATCTATAAGGGCTTTGCTGATGATGCTTCTGAAACGGCCCTGAGATACGAGACGCACTCCTTCGGGTCTGTCTTTATCTTTGTCGAAAAGATCCACAATCTCTGCTGTGTCAGGGGTGAGTGTCAGTGTAAGTACTTTATCTTTTTCCCTGAGGACCAAAGAATCATAGAGTTCGTTGAGGCCGATAACATTCAGATCGTTCACGGCAAGAGGTACGGGTTCTCTCTTCAGCATATCGAAGAAAGGTGTAAAGGCATTGGCGGAAAATCCCACTTTGCCCCCCTCATCAATAATGAGCCTGTTTGCCAGCCTGCCATTCCCTTGTACCCAAAATCCTTTCCATCGATCTCTGTTTAAAGCTTCTGTCTTTTCTGAGGGAAAGACAGGAGCCAAACTGATAATCTTGTCGACAGGCATCTTCTCCGAGAGATAGTTGAAGAGTCTGTCATTGGTTTGAAGGGACGATTGAAGGTCTTTTCCTTCGGCGAAGAGGATAGCATTGTCCTGGAAATTTCCCCATGTTTTCTCAAAATATTGCTCGATCTCTTTCATCTCTTTCGGGACCGCATTGAGCATCCTCAAATCACCATTAAAGTGAAGACGCCCTGCCTGCCACAGACAAAGGACCGAAATCCCTATCCAGCAAAAAACTACCCATTTGCGGGGTAGAATAAATATTCCACGGGGCTTGCTTCCGAAATAACGTCTTTCACCGGGCAGGCCCTGGAGCAGTTGGGGAAGAACAATAAGCGAGAAAATAAGGGACACAGCGACACCGATCATACAAAATAATGCCAGTTGACGTTGGCCGGGCAGGTTTGAAAGAAGCATGATACTGAAGGTGATGATGGTGGTCAGGCCGCCGAAAAGGACCGGGCGGGCAACTTCGCTGACAACGTTGCCGGGCTCACGTTCTTTTCTGGAAAGGGCAAAGTAAACCAGTATGGGATAATCATCAGAAATACCCAGCAGCACCGACCCGAAGGCAATGGTTACAGCGGAGACAGAATCGTAGATGAGGAGCGTGCCTGCCGTGGCAAGACAGAGTACAGAGGATGGAACGAGAAAAACAAGTATCCCTTTCCAGCTCCTTAAGAAATACATGATCAACAAAAAGATTGCTACCGATGAAGACCCCAGGATAAGAGCAAGATCGCCCTTGATAGTCTCGGCGTTTGCCATTGTATAGCCGTGAGCGCTTAATGTGGAAGCCTCAAAATCAGCGGGAACAAATTTCTTAATGAGGGAGCGTAACTGCTCCAACATTTCCCTTGAACCCTTGGAGTCGGTAATCTTTACCGGTGTCCGGGCAATGACGAGGGTGTTCTTCCCATCATCGCTGATAAAGTGGTTATTATAGAGCTGCATGCCGGGGATTATATTGACATGCGAAAGCTTTTCAAGAACAATGCTCTTCAGGTCAAGGGGATCAATCTGCACAAGGGGCTTAAACATCATGCCTTCCTGTGAGGTGAGTTGCCCATAGGATTTTTTAAGACGGTCCCGGACAGCCTCCGGAGTAAGTATTTCTTCTAATGCCAATTGGTCTTTGGCAGTGAATGTATTTGGCAGAGCATTCATGAGCCATTGGGGAATAGCCTCAACGGAAGAGATTACCGGTCCGGAAACAGCGCCGGTAAAATACGGCTGAGTCATCGCCTTCGTCAATCTGTCTGTTGTATCGACAAGTGATTGTTTGCTTGTTGACTGTCCCGCTTTAAGACTGATGAGGACTTTGTCGGCAAAAGGTGCCTTCTGGAGCAGGGCAAAATCCCGGGCTGCTTCATTCTCACCGTCAGGCAAAAGCGGCGCGATGTCTTCGTTCATGGTGATATTTCTCAGGATAAGCCCGGCAACAACAATGACAGCAAAAGTCAAGACATAGAGCAATATTCTGCGACGGGCAAAAAAAACATAAAGAATCCGGAAAAAGGAAAAAGACGGATTTCGCCTGCGCGTCTCTTCTGCTTCTCAGCTCTTATTTGTTCGGGATTCTGCCATGTTTCTGTTTCGAATTATTCGAAAAGTTCTTTTTGCGGAAAATTATTGATGATCATATTGAAAAATCTGATACGGGTTGAGTCACCGCCCTTTTCGATGATATCGACAGCATTGGCATAATGTGTTTCTGCCTCAAAAGATATAAGAATATGGTCAATATATTTTTTCTCCTTTGATGATCTGGGAACAAGCTTCAACGATATGGGGTCTTCCTTTACGACAGAGACAATGTACCGTTGTTCTATCCACGCAAAATCAGCTTTTGTCCAGGCCAGGAGCTGATCGACAATGAGCTGTATGACCGGATTCTGTTGCAGGTCGAAGGCTTCCGGGGGATTGTTCTTTCCCTTCCATTGTTTCGCGAGTTTGCCATTGACAAGAAAACCGGATGGATCGGGGCTCAAAAATTCCCAGCGCAGTTTGTCCGGTTTTTCGTAATTAAAACGTCCGCTGGAAATAACGGGTTCTTTGAGCATGGCAAGTCGTCTTTCCTGGCGGAATTCGCTGGCAACAGCATGTACTGTGGAAACCGTTTTTTCAATACGCGCAAAGGCCCCTGCCTTTCCCTTTGGCGGCTCTTCCGTGACGGCTCCTGCGGTGTCTGTTGTTCCTGAGCACAAACCATAAACGAAGCTGATATAACAAAACAGAAGGCAATAAATATTATAATGAATCTTTTTCATATATTGTTTACCCTGCCGATTATCTTCTATATTCCATACCAAATGCTGTTCATCTATATTGTCTATCATGCTAAATCGATTCAGAAATAGAATGAAGATGACGAGGAGAAGGCCGACGGAGCGTACATCTGGTACGTCGAGGATTAGCGGCGACGAGAAAGCTTTATTATATGAATGAAGACGATTTAGCATTAGGGTATCCAGAGGGTCAGGCTTCCTGATGCAAGAACCTCATCATTTCGCGTGACAGTCCCTTCGGCTATGGCAAAACCACCTACCTCACTGACTGTCGAGACGTTTATTCTCAGGAGGTCTCCCAGAAATGCTTCTCCTTTACACTCCATGTGCTTCACAACAACAAGAAATCCTTTTTTGACCGGCTTCTCGTGAAGCGTGTCGTGATAGCCTTTGAAGGCGGCAAATGCCTGGGCGATAAGCTCCATATAGGCTACACGGTCAAGGGTCCCATCTTCACCAACGAGAAGATTCCCGGAATGAACAAGGGCCTCTACAATACACGATTCGTCTCTATATTCAACAAGACGGTCTATCATACAGACAGGCCGCCGATGAGGCACCAGCAATTCAGCGTCAATGGGGAGAGTGAGGTCTTTTTTTAGCAGTTGATTATCCATAAAGTATTAATGAAAAATGTAGAATGCAAAATGCAAAATTATAAACATGAAACCTCTTCGCTATTTCTTTTCGTTCCCGATCCCCGACCTGATCCCGTCTCTTTCTGCTTGTTTTCCTGATCTCTGATCCCTATTTCTGCAGTTTCCGCATTTCCTCGAGATTTTCTATCATCAGATTTTTTACATGTCTGCGCAAATCTACATGGGCCGTCTCTCCTGTAAATTCTTTTGGAGAAACCGGAGCCAGTGCCCGAAGGCTTATTTTGGAAGGCAAAAGCCACCAGCGATTTGGAGGCAGGAGTCTATCGGTGCCAATAATACAGAGCGGCAGAATAGACACCCCGGTTTCAACAGCCAGTTTAAAAGGCCCTGAATAAAAACGCTGGATTTGACCATCCCTGCTGCGGTGTCCTTCAGGAAAGAAAAGAAGCGACACACCTTTCGCGAGTATCCTGCTGCCCTCCTGAAAGGCACCATCCCACCCGATTGTTTCAAGATCAAGGTAGTCGGCAAGCCTCATAAACGGGGCATACCAGGGCATTTTAAAGGGCCAGGCACGGATCGTGAAAGCGATCTCGCTCACCGGTAACAAGGCCATGCAGTAAGTGTCAAAAAAAGAAAAATGGTTGATGACAATGATGCAGGGCGTATCAATCATGCTCCTCGTAAGGCCCTCTCTTCTGAACCGGACAAAAGGCAGCATTATAAAGAGCCATCCCCTGCCATAAATCCAGATGAAGTGACGCATGATCCTGTCACCTTTCCATCCGGTAAATACCTTCCAGAAGACAAAGAGGAAAGGAAATAAAATAATCCCCGCGAGGGTCAACGCGATGATTGCCGGATACGCGACAATGTTCATCACGCAGACCGCGGCAAAGTATAGTCCGGCATTCACCTTATTTCTTTTTTTTGGAATGCCATCTCCTTCGAATGTCAATGCGTAGATTCTCTATTTCAGTTCCCGTTTTTTATTGATGACAAAGTTGTGAATATCACTGAGAGTGTAAATTTCCCGGATCGCTTCTTCTTCGCGGATCTTGAAATTGAAAGCCTTTTCGAGAACGATGACCATGTCAACCCGGTCAAGACTATCGAGACCGAGATCATCTTTCAGAACAGCCCCGGAGACCATATCGTCGATATTCAGCTCAAACTCATTGGCCAGAGTGGTGTTAATCAGGTCAATGATTTCCTGATCAGTCATGTGCGTACCCCCTTATGACAATACATGTATTTACGCCGCCTAAGGCGAAGTTATTCTTTAAGACAGTTTTAATATCTGCTTTTTCAATCTGCCGGACATGCCGGACGTTCCCGCACAAAGGATCGACATTCTCCAGATTGAGGGTCGGGATGAGAGAACCTTTGTCAATCATGGCAATCGAAGCAATCGCTTCAAGAGCACCGCAGGCAGCCATAGTATGGCCGAGATGTCCCTTGAGACTGCTCACAGGTACATCATTGCCAAAAACCCTGCCAATGGCGGCGCTTTCCGCGATATCGCCCTGTATGGTCCCTGTGGCGTGGGCGTTGATATAATCGATTCCGTCAGCTTTCACACCGGCGTCTTCAAGGGCCAGTCTGATACAGCCTTCGATTGATTCGGTATTCGGATCGGCGATGTTGGATATATCGGAGGAAGTGGCGAACCCTGTTATTTCGGCAAAAATACGCGCTCCCCGCTCCCGCGCGGAATCGAGTGATTCTAAAAGTAAAACACCACTGCCTTCGGAGCAGACAACACCATCCCTGTCCCGGTCAAAAGGACGAGGCGTCAGATGAGGCTCATCGTTGTAGCGGACAGAGGCGGCACTCATAATATCAAATGTCGCCGGACTCAGCGGATGAAACTCATCAGCGCCGCCACAGAGCATCATGTCCTGTTTTCCGGAAGCGATCATCTCGAAGCCGTAACCGATTGCCTGGCAACCGGTAGAACAGGCTGAGGAAGGCGCAAGGATCCGGCCCGTAATCCCCAGGGCCTGGGCCACATTGGTTGCACATGAATGATTCATGATCTGGAAAAAGGTTGTGGCCCTCATCCGTTCGAGACTCCGATAAGTCAGGAAGTCTTCAAAAAATTCCTGTGTTGCAATGGGACTGCCTACGGTAGAACCCATAGATATACCCAGTCTACCACAGGACATCAGCGCTTCCGTTACATTACCCTGAGACACCGCTTCCTGACAGGCAAGAGTAGCGTAGATAGACATCTTTGACATTGACCTGCGATATTTCCTCGGTATCTCCTTCGAATCTATATCAGGGACCACGGCGGCAACATGGGTCCTGAGTCCGCCAAAATCGCCCAGTCCCTGTATCTTCGAGACACCACTTTTCATGGCAAAGAGGGATTCGATGAGTATGTCCACTCCCCTCCCGAAAGGGGATATGGAACCCATACCGGTGATGACTACCCTTCTGGTCTGCATTGTTTCAATTCCTTCTGGAGTTTTTCGTGGCCGAGGATGGTACCGCAGGCGAGAAAACCTGACATCATGGCTCCCATTATGCCCGGCGCCGTCACGGCCTGACCAGCAAGAAAGAGTCCTTTTAACCGCGTCGCCGGCATGGGGTTATACTGTCCGATCTTATGTTTCACACCATAGAGACTTCCGAAGGGACTGCTTGGTATAATCCCTCAATGTGAGCGGCGTGGCGCATGTTACATCAATGATTTTTTCGGCGATCTCAGGGCACGAGACCCTTATAGAGCGCACCATCTTTTCGCTTATCTCCTCTTTCAGGAGTTTATAGTTCGCGGAACGTTCCTGCGAAATGGGGTCTATGAGGGGCATTGTTTGTTCTTTCGACATGGGACATATGGCAATAAAACCATGCTTTGCCTTTCCTCCATCGCTTTTTTCACCTGCTGCAGTTATATACATGGGGCGTTTTTCTACGTCAATATTTTTATAGAAAAAAGTAAAATCAGGTTCCGGGAATACAAATATGTTCGATCCCGTGAGGTCCTCTATGGGCCCGCTGCAAACAACATAGAGTATACAGGCAGAGGCGGTTTCCTCCAGTTCCTGTAAACGGTTCACATAAACGGGCCTGAAGACTGAATCAGGGACAATCTCAAGAAGCTGGTGGGGATGTATCGTGGAAATACAGCCCTTTGAGTCTATATTTGTACCGTCTTTCAGGATAAGGCCACAAAAGGCCCCGTCGCTGGAAAGGAGCATTCCGGTTACTTCCTGGCCGCGATATACATCAACACCCGTCTTCTCAAGCTGCGCTTCAAAGACTTCTGTCAGCTTCAAACCGCCGCCGGAAATACCGTTTACTGATTCATAATAAGAACCGGCTACGTATGCATGATTGGCGAAAGAGACTTCATCAGGCCCAACGCCGTAGAGAAAACAGTGCATCGACAAGATACACTTTAAAAGTCTGTTATTGGTGAGCCGGTCCAGAAATTCCTGAAGTGTTGGTCCATGTATGGAGGAAAATCCGGCTGATACTTCAGCCGTATCAAGATTCACATAAGGTACTGAATGATATTGTTCCTTGACGGCAGCAAGGTATGTATCGATAGTCCTATGTTCATCAGGGAAAACCTCGTAAAATTTCTCTCTGATCCTGTCATATCCGCAGGGGAAATTAAAGTCGAAGCGGGGTTCCAGACAGCGAAAAGAGTCGAAGGCATCTTCCCGGAATGTTACTTTCTCAAGGGCATCGGAAAGCCCGAGATATCTGAAGAAAAGGTCCACAGGTTCGCCTGTACCGAGGCCGCCGGTGTAGTGAAAACCCGTATCAAAGAAAAGACCTTTCTTGGTGAAACCTCTGATAGTAGGCGCAAGCTGTCGCGATTTTTCGACAAGGGCCACGCTGAACCCCTGCTTTGCCAATATCAAGGCGCTGGTCATCCCTGACACGCCGCCGCCTATAATCACGTAATCATATTTCATGAATTAAAGTTAAGGATGATACAGGAGTTAGTGCCGCCAAACCCTGCGGCATTACACATTGCCGTCCGGGGAGGCTTATTGATTGTTTCTCTGACGATATTAAGATGCGCGGAATATTCGTCAGGTTCTTCAAAATTTATATTTGGCGCGATAAAACCCTGTTGGGCCATGATAGTCGTATAGACTACCTGTGATGCTCCCGACATCCAGAGTTCGTGACCTGTCATCGATTTCAGCGATGAAACATGTGGTTTTGCTTTGCCGAAAACCTGGGCAATACTCTGGGCTTCCACTGCATCGCCAAGCGGTGTGGAGGTCGCGTGGGCACAAACATAATCGATATCAGCAGGCTTCATATCGGCCAGCTTGAGTGCCCCTGTCATTGCTCTCTGGATGCCATCCTGACTCGGGACAGATATGTTCAGTCCATCCGATGAGAAAGCATAGGCCTTGATTTCGCCGAGGATACGGGCGCCTCTTTTTTGCGCGCTCTCAAGGCTTTCCAGCACGACGGCCGCGGCGCCGCCTCCGGGGACAAGACCATCACGGCTTTTGTCGAAGGGACGACTGGCGGTTTCCGGTTTGTCTAAGCGTGTCGAAAAGGCGCTCAATGCGTCAAAGCTGCACATTGATTCCCAGTTGATCTCCTGCGCGCCGCCGCATATTACGCGTTCCTGTTTGCCCAAAGCGATGAGGTCGGCGGCCTGGCCTACGGCGTGCCCCCCGCTGGAACAGGCCGAACTGATTGTCCAACAGGCGCCTTGTGTTTTCAGGAGGGTGTTCAGGTTCATGGTAATTGTGGAGGTCATGGAGCGAAAGACAAAACCGCTTCCGATAGCTCTCGACTCACCGTGCTGACGCAGGAGGTCCACTTGTTCAATAGCCGCAATGCAGCTTGAGTCACAACCGAAGATGAGGCCTGTTTCGTTGTTCTGTATATCTTCAGAAGCAAGACCGGACATGGCAAGGGCCTCCATGGAAGCCGCGTATGCCTGTACGGCAAAATCGGGCATGGTCTTGCGTTGTTTTTTCGAGAGCAATTTCTCGGGTTCAAATCCGTTTATAGCGCCTGTCAGCGGACTGCGAAACCCCATTTCCTCCCGCTTCTTGTCATAGACAATACCTGATCTACCCAGGCGCAGCGATGTTTCGACTGTTTTCACATCAGTCCCGAGGCATGACACTATGCCGATACCGGTGATTACTACCCTTTTCATATTGCTCCTACGGTTAATCTATCATCTAAAAATAAACATTTTCAATACTTATAGTGCCGCAGCACAAGAAAGTTCCTGCTTCTTATGCTTTCCGCTTGGGGCTTCAATAAAATCTGTATAGGTATCTTTCAGTGGGTCCCAGCTTGAAATGCGCTGCAAGCAGTGTAATATACTGACGATATTTACCGAAATAGAGGCCATAAAAACTTGCCCTCAGGGAACCGCGCTCCCAGAAATGCCGGTTGGCGTCTCTCGGGGTAACTTCAAAGGGATGGCAATAATAGTTGAAGGGTATACCCCTCGCATTCAGATTTTTATAATATCGGACCTGCATGGTTGCGGGAATATAAGCACAGAACAAGACCGCCATTGAAAGGCATTGTTTTCCCGAAAAGAGTTATTGAGGTAACGGGAACAACCGTCAGCGCATCTTTGTACGTAAAGGGCATCATCTCATCGGAAGATCTTCCGAGGGCTTTGAGCAACGACGGCTGGGCAGTGTTGTCCATCCTGTAGCCGGCCTCAATAAGCTCATCATAAGCCCAGAGCGTCTGTGGTGTAATGCCCCAGCAGGGATCTTTATAGACAGCAACCTCTTTCGAAATGATATCCTCAATGATGTTTCTTACTGATAACAATCTCTTCCCTGAATTCCTTTCTCTGAAGACATTGCGGCATCTATGTGCCGATGACCGTGACTGCCAACTTCATGTCCCGCTTCAGCCATGTCTCTCACGAGGTCAGGGAACCGCTCGGCCACATAACCGGGAACAAACATGGTGGCTTTGACATGCAAGGAATCCAGAAATTCCAGAAGACCACGAGTCTCTTTCTCCACAAGATACCGCGACGGAGCCGCGCTCCCGCACTTCATGTGCAGACCATAAGCAAGATCATCAATGTCAAAACAGAGGGCGTTAAGCATTATATAAACTGATAATAACCAAATCCCAAATTACAATAACCAAACAAAACTACAAATCGCAATGACCAATTTTCAATCCATTATGAAAGGATTTTGTTTGGAATTTGCAATTTGATCATTGGTCATTGTGGTATCCAAGCCGATTCAGAAGCCAAAATAGAATGGTGATGCCATTATCTAAGATAGTCTGACGTTATTTATGCCGATTCGGATTCATTCAGAGAGCGCGATGACGAGGGGTTGCCAAACGGAGGCGTAGCAGCGCTACGTCGAGGATTGCGCGACCCCGAAGGAAGCGCATGCTATATGGATGAATCCGGATCGGCATCACATGTAGATGCCGCCATTGACGGCAATTACCTGTCCGGTGATATACGTTGCCTTATCCGACGCCAGAAAACTCACCACATCGGCAACTTCCGACGCCCTGCCGAACCTTCCGAGCGGTATAGTAGGTGTTATCTGTTCCTTCGGCAGGTCCTTTGTCATCTCTGTCTCGATAAAACCCGGAGAGACGGCATTGACAAGGATGTTTCTCTTTGCCACTTCATTGGCGAGGGCCTTTGTGGCGCCGATAAGTCCTGCTTTGGCTGCCGAATAATTAACCTGACCGGCCATGCCGCTCTGCCCTGACGTGGAGACAATATTGATGATACGTCCTTTCCGTTTCCTGAGCATATTGGTGACAACCAGCTTTGTCACGAGGAAAAACCCGTTCAAACTCACAGCGAGGACCCCTTCCCATTCTTCCTTGTTCATCATGGCCATGATAGCATCTTTTCTGAACCCGGCATTATTGACGAGAACATAAGGCGTCGACTCTTCGAGGAGCGGCATCAGGGAAGATTTGACGGCCTCACTGTCGCCACATCAAAGGAAAGCAGAAGACACGTTCTTCCAATCTTCTCGATCTCCTTTTTAACCGCAGAAGCACCTTCATGATCACTGCGATAGTTGAGCCAGATATCGAAACCGTCACGGGCAAGTGTGACAGCAATTGCCGCCCCGATCCCTTTGCTCGCGCCGGTAACAAGGGCTATTTTGTGCTCATCCGGAGAATGCATTATTTTATCCCCTTTACCTTTCCCTTGTCATCAAAGGTAATGGCTGTTGAGGTCCATCTGTTTTTCGCGTATACCCACGTGTTGCTTTTCAGTGATGGGGTCCTGTTGACAGCGGGATAACCAAGGGCGATGCGGACACCATCTTTTGACATGCCTGCATATGCCTTTCCATCGGTGATCCCTTTGCGGTCAATGTCGGATAAGTTTCTCAGGGAGACCGGCTCTGTGGAGGTGAGGATTTTATTGACATATTCTTCCATGCTCATACCATCCATACCCCTGTCGTTATATTCATAATCAATCTTCTTATTGGTTTTTTTCTCAATAATATAAAAACCTGATCGCCCATAATCTATTTCCACAACTGTATTGACAGGGAAGACAACATGGCCTGTTCCGGGATTTGTCCAGTTTTCGTAATTTGCCCTGTATGTTTTGCTGTCCTGTGTCTGGGTATGGACGTTGTTTCTCAGATAAAGCTGCTTTGTCTTTGGCGGTTCCTGGGGCTTTGATGGTTCCTGCGGCGTTTCTGAAACATTGCTGGAACTGCTGCGACAACCCTGTAATCCAAGGAACAGAACTGATAAAACGAGCATGACAATAAGCAGTTTTTTGCTATTCATGATTACTCCCGTGTATTAAATGAAGGTCTTAAATGTTCGCGCAAAGGCAGGCTACCGCCACTGCAGTTGAAACAGGCGCAAACCTATGAAATTATTTACCCGCAATAGTCGCCTGAATTTTGAAGAGTATATCATAATTGTCAACCACTTAGCCATACATAATACGCCAATTATTGCTCGTTAAAAAAGGGCCTGGCACGGTGTTGGACAAACCGGGTTATTGACAAAGAAACAAGCTATCCTGTCAGGTGGTCGGTGGTCGCTAAGGTCGTGAATTTCCTTGACTCCATAGAACCGGATATATTATCTTAATCACTACCTTAAGAGGTCAATACGTTATCTGTTGGAAGGACACAATCTTGCGGTATGAATTCAGACAAACAAGCTATATACACAGCAAGCGGGACATTACGTGAAGATTCTCCTTGTCAATCCTCCCAATTGCGGCCGTAGCATCCCCGAAGAAGAGTATGGTATCGATTCCCTGAAAATGTTTCTCCGGGGCGAACCTCTCTCTCTGGAAGCCCTGGCGGGTAATCTCGATGACCATGAGGTAAAAATTGTTGACCTCAAGGCCATGCCGGATATATATGGCGATGCACTTGTTGATTTCAATCCTGATATTGTCGGCATCACCGGTGTTACTTGCGAAGCCAACACCATGCTGAAGCTGGCTTCGGAAGCAAAGAAAAAGGTCCATACAACCGTTGTTGTCGGCGGTATTCACGTCAGCGGTGATCCCGATTTTTTCAATCGGGAAGAGATAGATTACATTGTAGTGGGCCTCGGAAAGATGAGTTTCCGGGAACTGATTTCAGCCATGGAAAATGGCAGCCCGGTTGATGTCATCCACGGCATCGCGAAGACAAAGCCCGGGTCGGAACTTGCTTTTACCCCCCGTGTCTATTGCCGTGATGATCTTGTAGAAGATAAGGCCCCCCGTTATGATCTTGTCAGCGAATATCGCGCTCATTACATGCTCCAAAATTTCGGCTTCAGCCTTGGTCTTGTCTCCACCGCTTTCGGTTGTCCTTACCGGTGCTCCTTCTGTTGCATCGAAAATGCAACCAATGGTCGCTATCTGACGCACGACCCGGAAACGGTCATCCGCGACATAGAACTCCTCGGTGATATATCCGTCATACGTCTCGTCGATGCCAACACGTTCGGCAACATTGCCCAGGCGCGGACACTGTGCAACAAGATACTGGAGAAGGATATACAAAAACAATTCATCGCCGATGTGCGTTCCGATACGGTGGTGCGTCATCCCGATCTCTTCCGTGAATGGCGAAAGGCCGGACTGCGTTCCGTCATCATTGGCTTTGAAGAAATAGACGACACAAAGCTGATCGCCATAAACAAGGCAAATACAACGGCCGTCAACACAGAGGCCATGAAAATACTCCACGATATGGGCATCACCATTGTCGGCGATTTTATCATTTCGCCCGACTACGATGAACAGGACTTCCAGAACTTACGAGACTATCTGGCGAAAAACCCCGTAGGGCTGCCCATGCTTTCCGTCCTGACGCCTCTTCCCGGGACACCGCTTTACAGATCTATGAAAGAGAAGATTACCGTCCACGACCTGGATTATTATACCCTGTTCAATGCTGTTCTCCCCACCACGATGGATGGAAAAGCATTCTACGAAAACTATGCCGACCTCCTGAAGTCAGGTCATTCAGGAGCAAAAATTTAATGGGGTGTGTACTTTGAAAGAAGTCTTTATAACCGATGTAGCTGCTTTTCTTCCCAACGAGCCCGTTACGAATGATGAGATAGAAAAGTATCTCGGTGTAGTGAACAATATATCTGCTCCGATCAAAAAGATAGTCCTCAGGAGCAATGCCATCGACACGCGATACTATGCCATTGATCTGAAGACAGGTATGCCGAGTCACACCAACGCGCAGATTACCGCTGAGGCCGTCAGGGGATTAAAACCTTATGAGGGCTTTAACCTCAACGATATAGAATGTCTCTGCTGCGGCACAACCAGCCCCGACCAATTGATGCCAGGCCACGGCCTTATGGTCCACGGAGAATTGAAAAGCGGACCCTGCGAGGTTGTCAGTACAACAAGCGCCTGTATATCGGGAATGACTTCCATGAAATACGCCTATATGAGCGTAGCCCTCGGTCTCGTAAAAAAAGCCGTCGCCACCGGTTCGGAAGTGATGTCGGCTTTTATGCGGGCAGGTTTTTACGATGGTGTTGGACAGAATAAAGAGGTCCTCTTAAAAAAGGACGAGATGTTACCTTTCAATTCTTCCTTTCTGCGGTGGATGCTTTCCGACGGAGCCGGCGCAGTATTTCTGGCACCGGAGAAGGTCCCTGGTCGCCTTGCCCTTAAGATCGACTGGATCGAGGAGGTTTCTTTCGCCGGGGAATACGAGACATGCATGTATGCCGGGGCAAGCAAAAATGAAGGCGGCGGCATGAAGGGCTGGCGCGAATATCCTTCACAGCTTGAAGCAGTAAAAGATGGAGCTTTCCTTGTGCATCAGGACATAAAACTCTTAAGCAGCAACGGCGGCATCGTTTCCGTAGAAAAAACATTGCCGTTGATCATAAAAAAACACGGTATTACTGCTTCTCAGGTTGACTGGTTGTTGCCCCATTACTCGTCAAACTACTTCAGACCGGTATTTTACGATCACCTGAAAAACTTCGGCTTCGAGATTCCCTATGAAAAATGGTTTTCAAACCTGAGTTCTAAAGGGAACACGGGGTCTGCATCAATCTATATCATACTGGAAGAGCTGTTCCGTTCGGGAAAACTTAAAAGGGGCCAAAAGCTGCTTTGCTTCATCCCCGAAAGCGCACGGTTTTCCACGTGCTATATGCTCCTCACGGTTGTATAAATAGGTCAATCCGACTGCCTTCATATAATGGCGCTTTACCTGCGCCCCGTTAGGGGTATCGTCATCGGAAATCCGCTATCCTTGGGGCTCACGTCGCCCCCTCCACCGGCAAAGCCGGATGGATCCACCCCCTCTGCTCGCTTGAAGCTCGCTTCACGGCGCTGTGCGCCATGCTTTGAATTGTTATACGCTCCGGTTTCCTCACCTGTGTCCCGAAGGGTATCCTCGGCATCACCATTCTATTTTGGCATTCGAATTGACTGGGTTATCGGTAACTGATCGTTTTTTGTATCCATGTAGCCCAGATACGACCAGTAATACAGACTAACATCCATTATTGCTTGTAGCACCTACGAAGCAAGCATTGAACATATCATCAAGGACTGTGGATTACGGGATAAAATGAAGCCTATCGCCCATACCAAAGGTCTTATATGATTTGTCTCAGTGCTTGACCTGAAGAGGACGTGTGTCATTCTTACGTCTTTTTATCAAGAACACGGCGAATGGCCTGTGCCAACTCCTGTTTGCCAAGGGGTTTCATGAGAAATGCTTTGATGCCTGTTTGTTTGGCCTGTGCCGGTGAGACAGGCTCGCTATGACCCGTGCAGAGAATGATCGGGATAGTGGCTTTTACTTTCAACAGTTCCACCGCAAGGTCCATTCCTGTCATATTTGGCATTGTATAATCCGTAACGACAAGATCGAATGACTCTGGTTCTTTCCGAAAGATGGCCAGGGCGTCTATGCTGCTTGTGGTTGCAACAACCTCGTAGCCCAATCTTTTCAATCTCTGCTCATTTAACTCAACCAGCATATCCTCATCATCGACAAAGAGGATACGTTCTTTCCCACGAATTACCGGAAGTGGTTCGCTATCTTCGGGGCACTTTTGATCCTTGATTTTTGGTAAGTAGACGTAAAACGTGGAGCCCTTTCCGCGTTCGCTCTCAACGGTAATGTACCCGTCATGACTTTTTACAATACCATGGACAACAGAGAGCCCCAACCCTGTTCCTTCCCCTTGTTCTTTTGTCGTAAAAAAGGGATCAAATATCCGTTCAAGTGTCGCGGGGTCCATTCCGCAGCCGGTGTCACTTACTTTCAGTACAACATATTCCCCGGGCCTCATTCCAGGGACAGGTGCAGGATCGCTTTCTGACAGGGAGGTTTCAGAGATGCTTATGTTCAGTACGCCACCTTTTTCTCGCATGGCATGGGACGCATTCATGCAAAGGTTCATCAGGATTTGGTGGATTTGCGCAGCGTCCGCAAGGACCATATCATCCTCTGTCAACCTCCGTGATACGATTTCAATCGTGGAAGGCAGCGCCGGTCTTAAGAGTTTCAGTCCTTCTTCAACGGATTGGCTCAAAACCACAGTTTTTCGATCCGGTAAGGACTGTCGGCTGAAAGCGAGAATCTGCCTTACAAGATCACGCCCCCTGTTGGCCCCTTTCAGTGCCAACTCCAATCTTTTATACTCGGGACTATCCGGATTTACATCCTCCAGGACCATTTCAGTAAAACCGATAATGCCTGCAAGGATATTGTTGAAATCATGAGCTATACCGCCTGCAAGGGTGCCCAAAGCTTCCAGCTTCTGGACCCGGACCAGATGTTCCTCCGTCTTCTTGCGCTCACCTGTCTCTTTCTGGAGGGTTTCGTAAGCCTCGGCTTAACTCATATGTTCTTTCCTGAACACGCTGTTCAAGTTCGGTTTTGGCTTCTTGAATGTCCTCTTCGGCTTGCTTCCGTTCGGTTATGTCCTGGGTAATCCCGAAACCACCCAGGAGCCCGCCTGCTTCATCGAATTCCAGGTAGGCTTTCTCTCGAACCCATTTCACCTGTCCGTTCACCACAATACGGTGCTCGATGTCGTAAGGCTCTCCAGCCAAGGCTGCATTCCACTGTGTGTCCACATAGCGGCGGTCATCGGGATGAGCAATCGCCAGGAATGCCTCGTAGGTCAGCGGTGTTCCTTTCGCCACACCAAAGATACGGTAGTTCTCGTCGGACCACGTGAGAACATTACGCGTAACGTCCAACCGCCAACTCCCAATCTGGCCAACTTCCTGGGAGCGTTCCAAATCTATCCGACTCTTGCGCAGCAGGTCCTCGGCATGCTTCCGTTCGGTGATGTCGCGGAAAATGAGTACGACACCCGCGGTCTTTCCATCCGCGTCTCTTATGGGTGCAGCGCTATCGTCGATGGGGACTTCCGTTCCGTCCTTTTTTACCAGAATAGTGTGATTGGCAAGACCAACTATCTTCCCTTCCCGGAGCACCCTCATGACAGGATCTTCAACCTTCCTGCGAGTGTGTTCGTTGATAATATTGAATACCTCAGGTATGGAACCTCGTTGCGGCATCCACGATTGTCCAGCCGGTAAGTTCTTCCGCGATAGCATTCATAAAGGTGATGTTACCGGCCGTATCTGTGGCGATAACTGCATCACCAATGCTTGCCAAGGTGGTGGCCCAGCGTTGCTCGCTTTTCTTGAGGGCAAGTTGTGTCCGCTCTCGCTCAGTGATCTCTGTCTTGAGGGACTCATTGATCTCGAAGAGTTCCTTTGTCCTTTCCTTCTCTTCCTTCGATGTCGTCCTGTAAACAAGCCACGACAGGCCTATCAAGGCAAAGAAGACGAAAGTCGCAAGGAGTGAATTATTTTTGACGCGGGTCCTCCACCCTTGCAGGACCGAATGGACAGGAATACCGGTCGCTGCCAGGAGTGGCAGTCCCTCGATTTTCCTGTATGCCAGAAGACGTCTGGTGCCGTCAATCGCGCTCGACTCATAGATTCCCGAAGGTGACGTGTCGAAAGGCATGCTGAACAATCTGAGATGCAGGAAGGTTTTCCCAAGGTATTCGTCTTGCATTGGTTGCCGGAGAATCAAAGCTCCGTCGGTACGGAAAACACTAACCGTACTGCCCTCGCCTATGTCGAGGTTACGGAGAAAATTTGTGAAATCGTCGGTTTCGATGGCTGCCAGAACAATGCCCAGAAACTTTCCATCTTTCCCATTGATCCGGTGGCTTATGGTGAAACTGTACTTCTTCGTAATTTTGCCTTTGACGATGGGCCCAATATAGAACTCGATCCCTTTATCTCTTTGCGGTGCAAAATACTCTCTTTCTGAAAAGTTCATTGGCTGCGACGGATACCGTGTGGAGTCCAGAAGGAGATTGGCTTTGTCGTCCAGCAACCAGAGCGATCCTGCATCCGGCAGCCCTTCGGCGGCCCGTCGAAATTGTTCCCATTCTTTTTGAGACGATATTGTTTTTTCGATCCCTACGTCCTGGATCCTTTGTGCCCGATTGTGTAAAATAGCCTCTGAAGCAATAACTGTCCGTTTCACTCTCTCTTCCAGTGAAATTGATGTTTGCTGCAAGACCAGCCGCGCACGCTCAAGGGTCCTGTTGTAATCGAGTTGCGAAGAATACCACAGAACAAAGGCGTCAAGAAAGAATAAGAAAGAGAGGATGGCTATCAGATAGAATCTGGATGAGAATGAACGCTTCATTAGATTTCTCTTTTAGGCGTAGTCAACAAACATTGAAATATATATATTTCTTTTCTCTTAGTCAAGCTGGATAGGTGGGGAACACGACGTATAACGGTAAAGTGATTTCGAGAAAATAGTCATTCAGCCGACAATTAATTTCCGTTTGAAATCTTCACGTTTCTGAAAGACATGCCCGTTGTTGATTGCAGAAAGCTGGGTCGTGAGCTTTACCTGCAACTAAGTAGTTTTATTGAAATGATTTTCTAAGAATTACGGGTTGTAATAAAGCATAGCGCCAGCATTGGGGGAGGAAGGCAACGTTTCCTGCCGATCCATTATTGTATCCACAGTCACCTCTTTTGCGTTAATACACGTATCCTTGTTCAAGAGTCAGAGTATTAATGTAAATCAAAATAGTGATTTTGAGTACCCTTCAGGACGATCATCGTCACGCTGGGTCCCATAGAAACAGGAAGACGATTTGGGTGAGGAGCGCATCTCTGAGGGAAAAACAAAGCGAACGGCCCGTTCGTATAACAGATAATCCCATGCCCAGTTGACGAGAACCATCATTCGGTTACGGAAACCGATGAGGTTGAAGAGGTGAATAACGAGCCAGAGGACCCAGGCAAAAAACCCGGTATAGGTTCTTGAACCAATGGCCACTCCGGCGGTGTTGCGACCGATGGTGATCATCGAGCCCCGATCACGATAATAAAAAGGCTTTGGCGCTGTCTTGCTAATTTGTCGCAAGATGTTTTGTGCGGCTGTAACAGCGGATTGGATAGCAACTTGGGCAACCATAGGCAAAACGCGATTATTCTCACTGATAGAAGCCAGATCTCCAACCACATAGATTTCCGGATGCCCCGGCACCTGTAACGTCGGCAGAACAGGAACGCGTCCATCCCGATTTGTCGGCAGGCCCGATAGGGTGGCAATCGGTTCCCCTTTTACACCGGCCGTCCAAACAACGGTCCGAGTGGGAATTTTGTTCTGGTTGCTCAAACTCAGCGTATCCGGAGTCACTTCCACGGCTTTAGCCCCTAATCGCACGTCGATCCCCATCTTTTTGAGCCTCTTGAGTGTATAGATGCTTACTGCCTCCGGCATATTAGCGACCAGTCTGTCTGACGCTTCAAGGAGAACGATCCGGACAGTTTGAAAATCGATAGAACGGTAGTCTTGGACGAGGGGACCGTGAACAAGTTCACTTAGAGCACCGGCGTACTCCACCCCCGTGGCGCCACCGCCCACGATGACAAATGTCAGAAGGCTTCTGCGTCTGTCTTCGTTTGTCTCCCTGACGGCCCCTTCAAAACAGCAGATGATGTGGTTTTTCAGGGCAACAGCTTCTTCCAGGGTCTTCAGATAATAGGTGTGGGCTTCAATCCCCGGTATATCAAATGTATGAGTGATGCTTCCCGTGGACACAATCAGGTAATCGTAAAAAATAGCCTCACCATCGGTCCGTAACACACGGTTTTTCAGGTCAATCAACCGGACATGGGCCAAAGCAAAATCTACGTTGGGGCGATCCCGGAAGATACTGCGTATGGGGTACGCGATATCCTCTGCTTCCAGTTCGGCTGCCGCTACCTGGTAGAGGAGAGCAAGAAAGGTGTGGTAGTTGTTCATATCCACAACAAGGACATCGACGGGTTTATTCGCCAGGCTGCGGGCGGCCCAGAGTCCGCCGAATCCTGCACCAACAATGACCACTCTCGGTTTTACAATACCGTCTGTCATCACAAATAAGGCGTATTCTCCTTTTCAATATGATCTTTCAGCGGCTACTGTTCGTAGTGAATTGCCTCTACCGGACAAGCCTCCGCAGCTTCAATGATTTTCTTGTCAAGTGACAGATCGGCGCCTTTCTTTATGGTTGCAAGCTCTCCTTCAAGCTCAAAGACTTCGGGGCATATTTTCTTTCCTGCTCCGCAGAATTTCTTTCTCCATCGATACTACAAAAAGGCTGCCCGAATGTTGGGTTCTTAGGCTATGGGTCTCGGTTTCCTTTTCTTGCCTCGATCCCCTCTATTTCCTCTCTTTTAGATAAGCCTCCTTCCTTCTTACCTATATTGTTGACAAAAACCTTATTTGTCAATACCACTGACGATCTTGCTGAAGAATTGTGAGCCTTGGTAAGTTTCCAAGGCAATATGAGACAATACCGAGACTCATGTCTCATCCGGCCTTATTTTTGAAGCAAATTGCGCAGATAGTCAATTGTTAATATGCTTTGTTGATTTTCTCAGTTTGATGGTAATCGGGGCATAATTACTCGATAAGCAGCACTGAAGGTTTTGTCATTAAAGGGTATCACAGGTCTCTGCTTTATGATCCCGGCCAAGAAAGTAGTTCGCCCAGGAGGAGGTTTGGTCCAAGAGCCAGTTTCGGGGGCGGACATATGCACCTTTCAGAGATTCCTCTTCGTTGTATGATTTGAGGCGGTCATAGGCGCGGACAAAGATACATTGCTTTTTGTACGGAAAGACTTCACACCAGCCTTCCACAGATCCTCCGCATTGACCATTAAGGAGAAACTTGGGACACTGGGATTGCGGGCAAAGGAATGCCATTTCGGCCAGTGTACAGTCCCCACAGCGGCGGCATCGAGAGCTGACAAACTTGATCCAGTATTCCAGTTCGGTAAGAGCGGATGTTAAAGGCGTATCGTCGATAGCTTTGAAGAACGAGCATGCAGCCCCATAAAGGGGAGCTCGCGGAGCAAAGGCCATATGGTGAAAAATGCGCATGAGTGCATAGCCGGGCCGTATGCGCCGCGATCCAGTTATTTCAAGGCAGTTATCACTGTTCAGTCCTGTTTTCGGATCCTTCTCATAAAGATAAAATCCGCTTGGCTGAGGAAAATCGAATTCGTGAACAAAGGATGCCCAGTCGCCTGATAGCTGTATTGATTTTTCTATCACCCATTCGACGTCTTCATATGCGAGGTTTGATCCACCGATATGAACACCGTTGTAACCGATACCACGGAGCACAGCGACTTGCTTTGCGGCCCTTGTTAGGCTGAAGCTTTTTCCTCCGTCAGGGGACCGCGATTCATCTTCACAAACTCTGTAAAGCTTATCTGTAACAACGCATCCGGGGACAGACTTCCGGTTCATGGCCCTCGCCACCGGGAGATTGAGAATATACACGTTACCGAGAAGAGGTACCCTGATCTCATTGCGCCGCATCCAGCGAAGAAGTTCGTCGTACTTACGGGCATCAAATCCAACCTGTGTGATGATGAAATCTGCCCCTGCCTGAACCTTCTTCCAGAGCTTAAAATACTGAGCCAACGTTTCAGATTTGAGCTTCTTGAAAGGCGATACCGCGCAACCCTTGAAAGCATGAGTCGGAAGAAGCCTGCTACCTCCTCCCGGAGCCCTCCCGTCGATGTCCAACCCCTCATTCATCCTTCTGATCAGATGGAGAAGCTGGACCGAGTCAAAGTCAAAGACTGGTTTCGCCTTTCCCTCAAACCCGTAAAGAGGGAAGTCCCCTGTCATAGCGAGCACGTTATGTATGCCAATCCGATCGAAGGCGTAGAGGATCGATTCGATCTGGTTCCTATTTTTGTCCTTGCAGGTAAAATGAATGATGGGTTCAATACCCATCCTGCCAATTTCCGCCCCTATCACGTCAGGGGCCAAGGTGGGATGCCCGCCTGGATTATCCGTAATGGAGAGAGCATGAACGAGTCCTCCCCGGGCGGCCTTCTCGGCAAAAGTCAACACGCTTTCCTGGGATTTCCCACGGGAACCTCTTCCAGGAACCAGTTCAACGGTATAGATGAACCGATCGCGCTCTTCGACGGCTTCCTTAAAACTATTCAGGGTAATCTCATGCCTCCCTGGTTTTTTTTATCGTGGGTTTCCGAAGAACCTTCCAGATGACCACTTGCTACCTCAGTCATAATAATAAGGCACATCAAGGGACATGGGTTCGAGTTCTTCAATGGCTCAATCACTCAGTTACACCGGCGGCAGTTGGCAAGAGGTAGTGCCGGAACCATGCGAAGGGCGAGCAACAGTCTCCATCTTATACCGGATAGTAATCTACCCGGTGTGCGAGCTCTAAATTACGAGGACGCAGTTCTCTGTTCCGAAACCGTTCGGACGCCGTAACATATTCTCGGGGTCGTCACACCATTCGCCGTCCACAATGAACCGGTACTGGTACTCTCCAGGATCCAGGGCAAGGATACATTCCCACCTGCCATCCTCATCATAGCCAAGCACGTTGGCCACGGGATCCCATTCATTGAAGGAGCCCACAATACATACTTGCTCTGCTTGTGGCGCCTGCAATTGAAATGTTATTTCAGCTTTTGCCGGGGCCTCAACTGGTTTCTTTGGCTTTTTTGTCGGGACCTTTGCATTCACCGGCTGTGTTCTTGTTGCCTTTGCAGATTTGCTGCTTCTCACAGCCTTCCCGGCTGTCTTCTTCACTTCGTCTTTTTTCTTCATATTTATTTCCTCCTGAAATGGAACGTCCTTTCAATTTGGGTGCATGAACTGCTGTTGTTTCCTACGATGAGCGCCTACCTTGGGTATAGTCGATGTAATTATTGCAGACGCCTGTGCCGGGTTCAGATCAAAGACCATTCTGTTGATAATATTCGTTGCAGCCGTTAAGATCAGTCTCGGTGTGTCCGCGTCGAATGTAACCCCTGTTGTGTGATGCTCGGGCTTGTCCTTCACACACAGAACGATCTCATTATCAGTGAAGGTAACACAACCCTCGCGACCCATCAGCTTCTTATCCGCAATTTCCCCCACCTGTTTTGCAATTTCTTTGATTCCCATTTTTTTCATTTCCATTTCTTTCATCATCGTTCATGCCTCCTCTTCGGACTCCTATCTTCCAGGTTCTGGTGGCCAGAAATTGTCGACACCCTGTTTCGGGCAGGAAGACGCTCCCCGATTCTTCTGTCACATCGCATACATAATTCAAAAAATGTGCCATGGTTTGCAGCAGGAAGGTAAATGCTGATATATCCTGAAAGTACACTATGTTTCAAGAGCCATCACAAAAAATGGCAACTGGATCATGTATCATTGTTGTCGAGAAAAGGTTCGCGGAACAAGACGTTGTCTTCTTTGGCAAGACTGATTTTGGTAGACTGTGCCTTCCTTAAATTGGGGTGAGTGTCCTCTAAGGCTATTCTCATCAGCCCTGTTTTGACCGGCATATTGCAGTAAATCTCTTATATATAATGCTTTTCCCGTAACAGACTACTTTCATCCAATCGTGATAAAATCTTAAGGTAAAATCGCGGATCAATGTGGCACAGTTCTTGTATATTCAATTAAAAACGTTCGAGAGGAGGAAATATGAAATCTACTCTGAGACAGGGAACGGAAAGTATAACAGGACTTCGGAAACCAGGCTTTATAAGGCAATCATTACGTCAGTGTCTTTATCTGCTTCAGAAGAGCCTTGACCGGTATGAATATCTCAAGAAGTCAAGAGCACCTGATATGCTTGTCAATGCAGAAAAAGTTCTGATCCGCCGACAATTGCTATTTCTGTTCAATCTTCGTGAGAAACTGGCATAGGAGAGAGCCAGAATAGAGGATCAAAAGTTCTTGGCACCGTGGAAAAACATAGCCTGTGTGTTACACGGAAAGTTCATCGGTAAATAGGGGATTAAACGTGAAATCAAGTTTGGCAAAGAATTCCGCAGCAGTGTTGAGCTTTCCTGCTGGTGGGTTCACAAAGATCGCCCGTATGAATGGCGTAACCTTATTTGCCAAGCTTTTCCATCAGACCCTGGACCCCGTCAAGCTCGGACTCGGTCTTTGCGAGTTCTTTGCGGTACTTGCTCGGGTCGACGGGTATCAAGGTCCCACATTCGCAGGTGAACTGGTCATGATCCTTTATCCATCCACTACTTTTCTTCGTTTTTCCACCGCAGTTCTCACATTCAAGCTCGATTTCGACATCATCAATAATATCGGCCATGCAAACCTCCAAAGAAAATAGTTAAGGCACCAAGTACGCTCTACGCGGTCATTCAAATGTCATATGTTACAGTTCTTGAATGATCATTTAACATGGCGTATTCCGAATTACGAATCGTCCTTCAGCTAGGGATAACAACGTCATCTGCAATCCGAGTCTCAGAGCCCACCCATTTTATAACTGCTTTTCTCGGATGGAAGCGGGATGATAAAAACCGGTTTTCGGGTCCTACCCAACACTGAACTGGCTACGCTTCCGAGAAAGGTCTGTTTCAACCACCCTTTTCCGTGGGTTCCGAGGACGATCACGTCACACTCCATTTCATTTGCAGTGTTCAGGATTTCGTCGGCCGGGTAACCTTCCTTGACGATAACCTCGGATACGAGATTGACGCAGGGCGGGCCAATCTGAGACTCAACGTTCTGACAGAATTGAAGCAATAACTTTTTGATCTCGGCAGTGTCTTGCGCCTTCTCCTCTTCTTTATTCTTTCGAATAAGCTTGAACACATTTTCAGTAATGCCTTCTGCATATATCGAAGGAGAAATTGACTCGACGCAATGTAGAATTACAAGCTTTGCATCATGTTTTCGAGCCAGATCTGTCGCATAGTAAAATGCATACGTTGAGTTCTTCGTGAGGTCTGTGGCATAAAGAATCTTTTTAATTTGTGGCGTCATCTTTTTCCTCCATATTTTTCGTTCTTTGAGGTTTATTTCTCTTATGTTAGGAGATAAGAATAAAACAATTGAATGTCAAGGGGGAATAGGTAATCCACCCAGGAAAACACGGATGATAAGTTACAGCAGCAGTTCAATGAAGTGTAGAGTGCCTGGCTTGAAGGATCGTCCGTAAAGGCTTACCAACTGTACGTTGGTATGATCAACCAAGATGCTGTTTTGTTTAGATCAGGAAAAACATCGATACTTTGTAACACCAATCTTGCATTGGGAATATTTGTGGATGGTAAGGATTACTGTTTGGAATAGAGCATAATAAGAATCAGCCAAGGGCTCGATTTTGTGGCCCGTTGGCTCCAGCGTTGTGGGCAACAGTTCTATTCACTCAATATTATACGCCCAAGGGTGTAATACCCCTCAGGTGTATAATATACATGTCTCACTCCCTGCTGATTGAAGTGGTTTCCAGTAGGAATAGAATATAATTCTCAATCTTCCCTGAGGAATTGAGCGGTCTCCTCAGGAAAGGAAACATTGATATAAATACCGGATCCCGTTTCAAATCCAGCCGGGATAGTCAGTTTTGGGAGAATCTGCAGATGCCAATGATAGTAATCTTCCTGTTCATCTTTAATGGGAGCGGTATGAATGACATAGTTATAGTCAGGGTTGTTTAGTTTAGAATAGAGTTTCAATAAGGTTGTTTTTAAGACCTTCGCAAATTTCTTTGAATCCTCCATAGAGATTAAGCCGAAAGAGGCCTGGTGCTCTTTGGGCAGGATCCAGGTTTCGAAGGGAGACTTGGAGGCAAAAGGTTGGAGGACAACAAATTTTTCGGTATCCATCACGATCCTCTTACCAAGCTTAAGCTCTTCCTGAATCGAGTCACAATAGACGCACCTCCCGTGGTCATCATAATATCGTGCTGCCTCTTCTAATTTCTTCCGAATATTGGATGGGACAACCGCAGTTCCAACGAGCTGAGAATGAGTGTGATCCAGTGATGTCCCGGCAGCCTCTCCGTGGTTTTTAAAGATAATGATCAATTTGATCCTGGAGTCTTGTTTCAAAGCAAGATACCTTTCTCTATAGGCAAGAAGGATCTCCTCTACCTGTTTGCCTTCCATGAGGGGGAGGAGTTGGTTATGGATGGGACTTTCGATAACCACTTCATGAATCCCCACGCCGTCCATCATCCTGAAAAACCCCTTCTCCTCTCTTTGTACACTTCCTTCCGGGGAGAGGGCGGCATATTTGTTTGGAATGACCCTTACCCACCATCCCATATTGTCTGGCTGACCACCGTCTCTATAGGCCAAGGACTCATGAGGGGTGAGATGCTCATTACCCGGACAAAAGGGGCAGTCTTCTTTATAGGGAGGTTTTTCGACTAAGGGTTTGGTTTTTACAAAATCATGGGGTCTTCTTGAACGCTCTGCAGCAACGATAACCCATTCTTTCGTTGTGGGATCTTGTCTTAACTGTGTCACAGAGACCTCCTACAGAATATTAACAATTAATAGAAGAAAAACAATTCCATTGCTGGTAATCTATCATATTTTCTGAGGTAATACTCATCGATTATTACAATAGAAAATGTTGCCAATCTGTGTCACCGGCTTGATATCCACTATGAAATGGCAGACAGGTGCTTGCGGTTCAGCCGAATCATTTTAAAGCCAATGACGTTTTCTTTTTTAGGTTAAATATATTTGGCTCAAGTTTTTGAGTAGACCGTGAAATTCTTCATGTTTGCCGATACCGATTCGTTCCGCTTCTATTTTCTCAAACCCTTCAAATAATTCATTCTGCTTTTGTTCTGACAAACGGTTGTCTGCTGCCACAAACAAGACGTTATTCTCCATTTCGATATGATCCTTCAACAATGAAATATAGTCCTGTGCATTTTGCGCAATGTCATGAGATGAAGATTTGTCTCCCGTTATAAACATAGCAAAGGCATTGCTCATATCCTTAACATAGTTTCTACCCAGTTCATGCTGATGGATCGCAGTAGCCATAGGGCCTTCTTTGGGAACTCCTGCACATTCCAAGGCAGGGAATAGCAAATCTTCCTCTTTCCCGTGATGGCATGTATCCACAAAGACTTTTAAGAAATCAAGGATACCTTCGAAGTGTTCTTTGTTTAGACTTCCCTTTGTTCCCAATTGTCGACATACTTGTTCCAAAATGTTGAGCATGATCTTAACGCCTTCATGCTCGTCTTTTAACTGTTGAGTGGCTTTCATATCGGTCACCTCATCACGTTGTTCGATTTTGGCATGCTCCCATCGGTAGTGGGCTTTCTCCAGAAGATTTCGGGCCTGCTGCCGGAGTTGAAATCAGCAATGCCGTTCTCAGGGATCTTTCATTTTGACTCAAACCCGTCAACGACCGCCTTGTATTTTTCATGGATCATCTTCCTGTCAAACTCCCAGAACTCATTAAGCATTGCCTGGTCTTCTATATCGGAGAAGTATGCCCGGGAAGCAGGGAAGAACACATCATCTTCTTTCTTAATATGGACTGGGTAGAACTCAACGAGCGTTTTTAGGTGGGCCGTCACTTCACCAAGTGCTGCCTTGTTGCCTTCTCGGTAGCGCATGGTAGCTTCAACGATGGCTTTTGTAGTATTGCGGCTAAAGACATGTTCTTCTATTAGATTATCCATGAGTTGCCGGTCTTTTGTGGATAGGGGTTTTTTCTTAAGCTCCCTGAACAAGATATCTTCTTCCTTTCCGTGGTGCGTACGGTCGGCATATACCCGAATAAAGTCAACGGCTTCATCTACAAAATGTGGATCAATAATCTGTGTTTGCTCAACGTGTTCCAAAGTACGCTGGATCACTCTAAGCATTTTTTCGATCAGGCGGTGTTCAACCATAAGCGGCCCGCGTGCTTGCATAAGTCACGTACCTCTTCTATTCATATGTATAATTCAGCTATTCATATTCTGCAAGTCGGTAAAATGCTAAAGTTCAATATTTTCAAAAGGAGCAGGCCAGGATACGCTCTATTCATGCGGTATAAAGTTGCGAGAAAAGCTCAGTAGCCTTATGTTGTTACAGAATGGTAACAAAACGCACAAGATACAGGATTTTGGTCATCGATGATGATAAATTAATATCCGTCATGGTTGGGCAGATGCTTCACCGGATGGGTTATTCTTCAGTTGTATGCAATAGACCAACGGTAGCTCTTACACTCTTTTCGAGAGTTCCGGAGAGATTTGATGCCGTCATCGTCGATGAAATAATGCCTGACTTGCGGGGGACTCAGCTGGCCATGCAGTTTCTGCGGATAAAAGAAGATATCCCAATTGTCCTGATGACCGGCCGTGGCGATACAATCACTATGGAACAGCTCCAGAGGAGTGGTGTGCGGGCCACACTGATCAAGCCTGTGATAAAGGAATGGCTTCAGGATGTTCTTGCAGACTGTTGAAATAGAGAGAACAAGTACTGCACGAGAAGGATGCAATGTCCAATACGCCTGTCGATCATTGAGATATTGAGCACCTTCTTGCTGGGATCCATAGTTCAATCTTTGAAAAATTCTCTTTATTCCATGGCCGATTTAATGCTACGGAGATTTTGATCTTTTTCAACGTCTTCTGAAAACATTCAGGCATAATCTGGTAAAAGAACTGACCGATCATTTGTGATACTTAACTCTTTTCTGTGAAATCTAATTTAACCCGCCTTGATCTCTATTGAATATTACCATGTGAAACAGCGTTTTTTTCTCATTTCCCTGTTTATAGCAGGAAGAAGGCAGTGGTATTGATTTTTCGACAAATTATCTTTATCTGACAGCCGATTTGGTGCTATTTTAATAACCTTATGGCAGACTGCAAACGGTGTGGCCGAGATAGCGATGATCCGAAGACAATAACTTGTTCCTCTTCGCCCATAGAATACCAGGATGACATGGCTTTCCCGCGCATGACATACCTCGAAGGTGAAATTGAACGATGCTCCGTGTGTCATGTAATGCCGGGTGGGGTCCATCATGAAGGATGCTATATGGAGAGATGCCCCAGATGCGGCAAGAGGCTTGTATCATGCGGGTGCCTTAAAAGATAAGGTCCCGCCGTTTCAGTCTGTTGGGGGGATGACTTGACCGGTATGGTCATGAAACGGCGGGTTTTGTTGGCTATTATTGTAATACAATATCATAAAAGGGTGATGAATTCCACTGCAAGTGATTGGTCTCGTGATGCGTGAAGGCGGCGTTATTGAAATATCGAAGCGCGTCCCTGCCACGTCCTGCGGCCTATCCTTGCGATCAAGCCAGCATGTATTTTATCTTGCCATTCTGGCTCTTGTACCTCACCTTGCCTTTGGCTTCCAGATACTTGACATGCGCCAGGGTTTCTCCGAAAGCAAACCACTTCTGCTGTGGCGGGAACGCTTCCCAGGTCTTGGCGGTTATATCCCATTTGATATGGGGGGCTATTTCGAAAACATTCTTTTCTCCATCGCCCAAGGCGACCAGTACTTCATTCAGCCGGGCGCGGTGGTGTTCCTGCAATTCCTTGACTCTTCTCTGCAGGTCATGCACCAGGCGGCGATGTCCTGTCAACACCAGTTTCACGTCAAGGGCGTTCACCTTCTCAAGACTATCCAAGTACTGCCCAAGGGAGTCTTCCATCTCCACCGAGTAGGTGATATTGGGAGTAATATCAAAGAGAATATGATCACCGGCAACCAGGATTTCCTTATTCGCTTCATAAAGACTCGTATGTCCCGGCGAATGCCCCGGGGTAGCTACGCATCGGAAGTGGAAATCCCCGATGTCGATCATGTCGCCCTCTTTAACAATGGTAAAGTCAATCTTTCGTCTTAAACCATACTTACGAGCGGGATGACTCTCCATGGATGTTTCGTGCACTCGGCGGCAAGCCATTGGCCATATAAACATCGATAATTTTCTGCCAATAGTAGTTCCGGCTATCATGCTTGGAATCCAGCTGCCGTGCTTCCTGCTCATTGAGGTAGACTTTGAGCTGTCCTAGCAAGTGTACCAACAAGCCCCATGTGGTCAGCATGAAGATGGGTAATAAAGAAATCAGTTTTATTCAGATCGACGCCAAGTTTTTGCAGGCTGGCGTTCATGGCATCTAAGCACTCTTGACGGTTAAAGCCGGTATCAATAATCAGAAACCGGTCTCCCCCTTTGACGATATAGGAGTTCAGCCATTTCAGCGGACTGCGTGGCAAAGGAATTTCCGCACGATATAGATTGGGAACTATTTCTTCAATCATTATTCGGGTAAGCCTCCATCAACAACTTATCGTTGATTGATTATAATACACTCATTCTAATCTCTGCTCAAATATCTGAGTCGAGTAAATTGTTTTCTCTCTGTGCTTAGGTTCTGTTTTGTTTATCCATTTCCTATCTGATGTTCTCGGTTGAACCATAATGTGTTTCCATTATTGACATTTGTAATCTTGCATGTTCTTAATTTCAATCAACTGAAAAGTACATGAAGCACTCAATACTCTGCTGCACTCGCAACTCAATCATTGGGCATATCATGAACAGGTTCGGATTCGGTAGAAAAGCAGCACAACAATTTGTTCGGCTGCGATGCGGGTGCTTCGTCTTAGTCCACGTAATTTACACTGCCTCTTTTACTCCGATCAACAGCGCTGAACTTGTTCTCAGCGGCAGCATAACCGACGATGACGGCACATTGCACAGTATAACCTTCCAGCACACCTGTTTTTTGAGCCAAATCATGGTTTTTGTCACCGTTGAGGGCTCTGGTGGGTGTCATCAGAAAACATGATCCAAGACCCAATCCAGTCGCCTCAAGCAACATGTTTTCTGCAGCCAGAGCTGTATCTGGCAACACCCAAAGGGGCGTCCGCGGGCGCGGAAAGGAGGATCAGAACCGGTGCGCCATATATCGGCTCATATCCCGGCAAGGACGCTCGTTGTCGAGCAAATTCTTTATCCGAGTGAACCATCGCATATTTTCCCGGTTGTTAATCCTTTGTCTCAACCCTGAGTTTTGAATTACTGATATCTGAATAGGCCCGGCATTGGGGGCCCATTGACCCGCTTCGATGATCTTTTTTAAAACATCGATGGGCACCGGCCTGTTCTCGTAAGCTCTCACACTTTTCCTGTTTACTATTGCCTTTGAAACATCCATATTCAACCCTCCTTTTCATTAGAAGTATTCGCTGACTTAATTATACCATTTAGTCTGATAAATTTGCAGGTATTACAGCGGGTGCTTTAAAAGATAATACCAATTCTAATTCATACATATAATAAAACCTTACCTAAGCCCCGGAGGGGTATCGTCGTCAGAAATCCTCACGTACTGAATGTACACTCCGGTTTCCTTCTCCTCGGCATCTCGGGTACCCTTTGGGTGCTATTTTTGACTTAGATCTGCTATAAGGTCCCGCCGTTTCAATCGGGGGGATTGGTAACCAATGTTATGGTCACGAAACGGCGGGGTTTGTTGGCTATTTAATGTAATACAATATCACAATTGAGTGGCTAATTCCACTGCAAGTGATCCACACCAAGGTGCGGACTTCAACGTATTATGGTATACTTCAGCATCGCATAAATTATGAGTCTCCATAGAAAGGAAAGGACGTGAATATGGCAAATGAACCGAACAAGGTCATCTACTCCATGGTTGGGGTAAGCAAGTACTACGACAAGAAGCCGGTATTGAAGGATATCTATCTCTCCTATTTCTACGGCGCGAAGATCGGCGTTCTCGGTCTCAACGGATCAGGGAAAAGCTCTCTCCTCCGCATTCTGGCGGGAGTAGACAAGGAGTTCAACGGCGAGACGGTCCTTTCTCCCGGCCACACCGTCGGGCTCCTTGAGCAGGAGCCGAAACTGGATGAGACGAAGACGGTGCGGGAGATCGTGGAAGAAGGGGTCCAGGAAACAGTGGCTGCCCTCAAGGAATACAATCTGATCAATGAGAAATTCGCTGAGCCCATGTCGGATGATGAGATGAACAAGCTTATCGAGCGACAGGGCGAGGTGCAGGAGAAACTGGATGCACTGGATGCCTGGGACCTTGATTCACGCCTTGAGATGGCCATGGATGCCCTGCGCTGCCCTGCCGGAGAAACGCCGGTCAACATCCTCTCCGGAGGGGAAAAGCGGCGTGTCGCGCTATGCAGACTCCTCCTGCAGAAGCCCGATATCCTGCTTCTGGATGAGCCGACCAACCATCTCGACGCGGAGACCGTGGCCTGGCTTGAGCACCATCTTCAAAGCTATCCGGGCACCATCATTGCCGTGACCCACGACCGCTATTTCCTCGATAATGTGGCGGGGTGGATCCTGGAACTCGACAGGGGACAGGGGATCCCGTGGAAAGGCAACTATTCTTCCTGGCTGGAACAGAAGAAGAACCGTCTCCAGCAGGAAGAGAAGTCCGAGAGCGAAAGACAGAAGACCCTGCAGCGGGAGCTTGAGTGGATACAGATGTCTCCCAAAGGACGCCACGCAAAAGCAAAGGCCCGTATCACTTCCTATGAGGAGCTCCTCAGTCGCGACACGGAAAAAAGCTCAAAAGAGCTGGAGATCTATATTCCCCCGGGACCCCGGCTCGGCAATGTCGTCATAGAGGCCGACAACGTGGGTAAGGCATATGGCGACAACATTCTCATGGAAGGACATGACCTTTTCCCTCCCTCCCGGCGGCATCATCGGGGTGATCGGACCGAACGGCGCTGGAAAGACTACCCTTTTCCGCATGATTACCGGTCAGGAAAACCCTGATTCGGCGCCTCAGGATAGGTGAAACCGTGAAGCTCGCCTATGTCGATCAGAGCCGCGATATCTCGATCCCGACAAGACTATTTGGGAAGTGATATCCGACGGCGATGATACTGTACAGCTCGGCAAGCGACAGGTAAATCCCGTGGATATGTTGCGAAATTCAATTTTTCCGGGGCCGACCAGCAGAAGAAGGTTTCAATG
>CAWAOG010000027.1:0-72510 GCA_963783625.1 uncultured delta proteobacterium
AACCTGGAAAACCAGGAACTCTAAATATCGGAGCTTCTCCTCCTTGATGTCATTACCATTTACCGTGACATTGCTGAGTAGAAACGGCCTGATACCACTTCGCCATCAAACACTAAATAAGAGCCCAATGGAATCCTACGATGCTCTGTATGGTTTCAGCACATTCTGCAATGGTCTTCAGGATACGTTCCAAAGCGTGCTCCAGTGCCTCCATAGTAGACCATATACAATTTCTCAGGTAGTTTTCCCGTATATATTCCCAGAGATGTTCTACGGGATTCAATTCCGGTGAATACGACGGCTGGTAGATGATACGAATATTCTCAAATGTATCAATGTCACTGATGCGGTGCCATGCAGCCTGGTCCATTACCATAACAACCCGATAGTCCTTAAAATGTTCAGAGCATTCCTTAAGGAACATCTTCATTGCATCAGTATCTGCATAGGGGAGAATAAGAGAACATGACTGACCGTCGTGAGGGCATACGGCGCTGAATACATGGGTATATTCTCTGACAATGTGGGTGGGCACCGTGGGTCGCATTCCTTTTGGCGCCCAACAGTGGGCAGGATCCGATATTCTTCCGAACCGGCCCTCATCTTGAAAGAGAAGCTTTATCGGCCTTACGTCTTCTTCGTCGAAGTCTTCCGCGGTGGCTGCCACCAACTCCGGGAGTTTTTTTTAAACTCTTCCTGTTTCTCTTTATCTGCTTTAGGATGCTGGGCCGGGCATTACTTTACGCCATCCATGCCGGTGAAGGACATCATAGAGGTAGTCTTCCGATACCTCCTTTCCTGTTTTTTCTTCTATATGAGACCTTACCGCGTAGGCAGTGAGAATCCTTCCTTTCTCGGCTTGTGACCGGACCTGTTCCAGCAGAGAGTTCTCTTCATCGAGCGTAAGAAGCCCGAATCGTCTTCCTCCTCGACCCTGCAAGAGGAATCCGTCGGGACCTGCATGGTTATAATGGTATACCCATTGGTGGACAGTTCCTTTCGTGCATCCCACATAATCTGCAACAACCTCAGAGGATAATCCTTTGCCGGTAAGAAAGATGGTCTGCCATCTTTGGAATTGTTCCCGGTCAGCCGAGGTTTTCATTCGTTTCTTTAATTCATCCTGATTGAGATGATTCATTAACTGTGTCGGTCGCATCGCTTCCTCCTTCGTTAAGATGATAGAAGGAGTATATCATATTAGTTTATCGTATGATAGCGAAATGGTATCATACGATCACAAGTGCGAGTCAGTGACGGTGACTTCTATTTTCCCCTTGGACAGACTGACTAACAAGTGCCTCGGCTTCTTTTACGTCAGCGCTGTCAAGTATGATCTCTCCCGTATCTTTTTTCTGTGTAATGCTGTAGCCCCGTTTCAGGATATTGTCGGGGTTCAGATCGACTATCCTCTGCGAAAGCGCCTCCACCTTTTTTCTTGTATCTCTCATATAGTTTGAAAAGTTATGCATGAGATTGCCGAGTAACTCATCGAGATACATGCTATGGCTTGTAAAGAAATCCTTCCTCTCTTTCAACTCTGTCGCGTTCTGATAGAAAAGAAACTTCGATCGTTCAAGCTTCTTCCTCATGTTCTGTACGAGTCCATTCTTCAAGGCCTCAATGACGTTCCTTACTTCCTCTTTATCGGGAACAACCATCTCTGCCGCCGCCGTCGGCGTCGGCGCCCTCAGATCGGCGACAAAATCGGCAATGGTAAAATCCACCTCATGGCCGACTGCTGAAACGACGGGTGTCTCGCAGGCACAGATAGCGCGGGCGATGCCCTCATCATTAAAACAGGCGAGGTCTTCCAGCGAACCGCCGCCCCTTCCCACGATAATGACATCCACTTTTTCTTCCTTATCAAGATATTCGATACCTTCGATAATGTCAGCGGCCGCTTCTTCTCCCTGGACCTTGGCAGGGTATATCACAACGGACATGTTGGCAAACTTTCCGTAAATGATCCTGAGCATGTCCCGTATCGCCGCGCCAACAGGGGACGTAACAATACCGATCCGTCCGGGGAATGCGGGCAGGGGTTTTTTCTTTGCTTCATCGAAGAGACCTTCCTTGAGGAGCTTCTCTTTCAAGGCGAGGAATTGCAGATAGAGATTGCCCTGATCAATCATTACTGTCATGTCGCTGACGATGAGCTGATATTCTCCCCGCTTCTCGTAGACATCGATCTTTCCTTCGCAGACAACAGTGTCGCCGTCCTTATGAGGGCCTGTCCGGAGAATTTACCGCGATAATTGAAGGCCACGGCCTTCATCATGGCGGCATCGTCTTTGAGGGTAAAATAGAGGTGTCCCGACGGATAGAGTTTCGCGTTCGATACCTCTCCCTCGACGCGGACGTTTCGAAACCTTCCGCTCACCAGTTGTTTTAAGATCGCCGTGAGTTCCGTAACAGTGTAGACCGCTGTCTCGAATGTAGGAAAGAGTGCCATTTATTTTTTCAGATAGTCCTTCATGCGTTTCATGGAGCAGAATTCACCGCACATGCTGCAGACATCATCAGTGAGGTTCCTTTCTTTGCGAAATTGTCTGATCTTGTCAGGGTCGATGGCGCATTTGATCTGCCCGTTCCAGTCGAGGGCCTTGCGGTATGTTGCCATGGCTCTGTCGCGCGCAAGAGCCTTTTCGCTGCCGCGGGCCAGGTCAGCGGCATGGGCCGCTATCTTTGTCACGATGACGCCGTCCCTCACATCCTGAGGCGTCGGCAGGCCGAGGTGCTCCGAGGGGGTCACATAGCAGAGAAAATCAGCCCCGTAGTATCCGGCAAGGGCGCCGCCGATTGCCGAGGTGATGTGATCATAACCGGGTGCTATGTCGGTGACGATAGGTCCCAGCACATAGAAGGGCGCTTCGTTGCAGAGCCTCTTCTGAAGGACCATATTTGTTTCGATCTGGTTGATGGGTACATGTCCCGGGCCTTCAATCATGACCTGCACGCCATTCTCCAGCGCTTCGGCGCAGAGTTCCCCGAGAATGACAAGCTCCTCGATCTGGCCGCGATCAGTGGCGTCGCAATACAGCCGGGCCGCAGCCCATCGCCGAGGCTCAGGGTCATATCGTATTTTTTCGCGATTTTGATGAGCCTGTCGAACTGTTCGTAGAGAGGGTTTTCCTTCTTGTTAATGATCATCCATTCCGCCAGGAAAGCTCCGCCGCGACTCACAATGTCTGTAATCCTGCCCTGTTTTTTCAGACGGGCCAGTGAATTTTGCGTGACGCCGCAGTGGACAGTGATGAAGTCAACACCATCGATGCCGTGCTTTTCGATGACTTCGAATATGTCATCAGGTTCCATCCGCGTGATCGGTCTTTTCTTTTTGACTGTTTCGACGGCGGCCTGATAGATAGGAACAGTACCGATGGGTATGCCGGCTTCTGCCATGATGATTTTACGTATCTCATCAAGATTGCCGCCCGTGGAGAGGTCCATGACCGCGTCCGCGCCGGCATCACAGGCCATCTTCAGTTTTTTCAGTTCTTCCTTGATGTCGACACGCTCCGGTGATGTGCCGATATTGGCGTTTACCTTCACAGAAAGCCCCTTACCGACACCTTTGGGTGTAAAGTTTTTATGCCTGTTATTGGCGAGGATGGCAGTTTTACCGGCTGCTACATTGTCGCGGAGCGCGTTGGCATCAACACCCTCATCTTTCGCGATACTTTTCATCTCCCGGGTGATCTTTCCTTCCCGTGCCGCAATCAATTGGTTCTTCATGGTCTTATTGTCTCCAGTTTATGTGTGACTTTCAGGTGATTCATAATGCCCGTTGACATATAGAAATACCCTTTTTTATCAATCCTGTAACTTCCTTTTAATGTTTCTTCCATGACATCTTCCGACGCGAAAAAGGCGTCTTTAAGGGTGTAGCCGAGAACAAGAAAAGATACAACCAGCGACGAAAAGGAACACCCCGTCCCGTGTACTACCCGGTTGATCCTCTTTTTCTTCTTTTGGGCGAACTCTTTGCCATCATAGAAGATATCTATTGGATCACCCTTGAGATGACCGCCTTTTACGATGATTGCCTTGGGTCCTCTTTTCAAGATTGATCGGGCGGCCTCTTTCATGTCGTCGATTGTTTTGATCTGTATCCCGCATAAACGTGATGCCTCAGCGATATTCGGCGTAACGACTGTTGCCAGAGGAAATAGGTGTTTTATCAAAGCCCTGAGCCCGCTTTCGGTAATGAGTTTTGTTCCGTTTTTTGCAGCGATAACAGGATCGATCACAAGAGGAATATCTTTTTTCTTGAGGAGTTCCGCGATTTCCCGGATGTAGGGAGCGTCACAACCAACCCCTACCTTGACGCCATGGAGAGGCAGTTCCTTTCCCATCAGAGCAATCACTTCTTTGAACTCTTTTATCGGTGTTCGGTAGATACCGGTTACACCTTTTGGCCCCTGAACAACAGTACAGGTAGGTATTGAAAGGCCATGGATGCCGAGAGAAAAAAATGTATCCATGTCCCTCACGATGCCCGCGCCGGAAGAAGGATCATATCCCGCTATGGTAAGAATATTTCTCATATAACCCTTGTTAGCTGCTATTCGCTTCCTCTCAAGATTTTCCTTACAGCAGATGGAAAATATATCATACTTTTCAGACCTATATGTATTAAAAAAGGGGTTAGGGAGCGTGCCCATCTCGACATAATTGTCAACACATCCATAGGCATTCGACATTTATTACCCTCTCCGGCGATCAAATTATGCGTTCTAACAAATATTTAACAATAATTACAGATAGTTATAAAATGGGATTCCGTGGCATACATATTGCTCAAGATATAATAGCATTTGAAAAAAACCATTCAGGAGGTTACAATGAAAAAGGTGTATGTAGTATTAACAGCAGTAATTTTCGTGGCTTTGGCCGCAACGGCATTTGCTTTTGGACCGGGAGCCGGTTCTATGATGGGCAAGGGCGGTTATGGTATTCATCAGTGGCGGAGAAATGGGACCGGGACTCATGGGCCACGGTCCGAAGCTGGATCTGAGCACAGAACAGCTTACCGCGATGAAGCAGCTCAGAGAAAAGTTTCGCATTGATACAGAGGCACTGAGGAATGACCTTATTCAGAAACAGATGGAACTTAAGAAGGTGTATACTGATTCAAAGGCCAGCGATGCCGCGATACTCGCAAAACAGAAAGAGGTTGATACGCTGAGACAAAAAATGCAGGACAAGATGGTGCAGTTAAGGCTTGAACAGAGAAAGATTTTCACCCCGGAACAGTTGACAAAACTGAGTGAAGCAACTCAGGATTTTGTAAACGGAAAGGGCCGTGGCAAAGGTTTTGGCGGCAGAGGTTTTGGACCGGGAGCATGCGGAAACATGTAGAACATAATGCTCACAAAGACGGGGCCGATTTATTCGGCCCTGCCTTCTTAACAAAGAGAAGGGGTAGGGCATGAGTACAGGAGGAAAGTGGGTTCCCGGCGTATAACGTATGGGTGCCCGTTAATCCATGAAAAAGATAATATTCTTCTTATTGCTGTTTTTTTCTTGTGTGCCCTCTCTTTTCGCGCAAAATTCTTATTCTGAATTTGAGAAAAATCTCGAATTGACGGAACCCCAGAAAGTCCAGATGCAAGGCATACGTAATAAATACATAAACGAATGGCAGACCGTGAGAAAGGAATCTATGAGGAAAAGACTGGAACTGAAAGAACTCTGCAAAAATCCTGCAGCCGGCCCTGAAAAGTGCGGAAAACTTGAAAACGAATTGAGAGAGCTGGAAACTGCGCGGGGGAATATCTATAATCAGTACAGAGGGGAGGTTTCAAGGGTCCTCAATGAAAAACAGAGGGAAAGATATAACAACTTCTTTAATGCTGAGAACAGAAAAATGACACATCCTCCGCAACCGGGAAGGCATGGCCGATAAAAAAAACTTCATATTCCCCACATCATTATTCGCTATATTTTTCTTCCTTATTATAGCAACAGGTTTCTTACAGATCAGGATCATCAAAAACAACGTTGAAGGTCTTCTCAAAGGGGAAGGCGAAATCGTTTACAATCACATTAAGCGGGAAATAGATATCAACCTTGAGTATGTGGACCTTCTTGAAAAATCACCGGCAATTGTTACCCCCAATTTTCTGGACATCATGATTTCCGATGAGGCTATTGTAGAAGATGTATATAACCTCATGAGCGATACGGAGAGATCTCAGATAGACAATCTACCCCTGACTAATTACACGGTTTATGATATAAAAGGCTCAATAATTGCCAGAAAAGGCGAGCTCCAGGTGTCCGATTCCGAGCTTCGTTCCCTTATCGCGAAAAAACGGGAAACGATCCTGAAGATGCCGACAAGCAAAGATAAGTCACTCTTCATGGGTATGCGTATTCAAGACCGCATTTTCTTTTTCAAGATCGATGAGCAAGAAATGGAATTTTTAAGAAAAAAATCTGTTTTGCAGGATATTCTGGACAGGGAAGAGAAACAGTTTAACGTTGTCGGCATCCACATATACGACGAGAAGGGAATGCCTTTTATAGCCAGGGCCGGTGAGTCTGCCGATGCCTTTGTTCTCTCCAGGCCCCTTGATTCCCAGTTTCTTCCGGGTTATACCATAGAGATACTCATATCCAAAGCGCTTGCCAAAGACACCATCAAGAGAACAACCATGAGCTTTATTTTTATCCTCATTCTTCTGGTTCTATCGGGTGCGTTGGGCACTTTTGCCATATTTACCCTCGAAAGAAAACATGAGAAAAAAATGAATGAAATGGAAAAAGAACTGGAGCTCAAAGAACGGCTCGTTTCTCTTGGAAAGCTCGCTTCCGGCATGGCCCATGAGATACGCAATCCCCTTAACGCCATCAGCCTTTCGGTGCAGCGATTAAAAAGAGAATTTTTACCTGAAGAAGAAAAGAAAGCAGAATACCTCACATTCCTTGACATAATGAGGAGCGAGCTTGTCAGGGTCGACCGGATTGTGGAAGAGTTTTTGCTCTCCACAAGGGCGCACGCTCCATTTATGAATGAAAACCTCTATAATATTCTTGATGAAGTCCTCACAATCGTCGGCGAAAAAGCGGCCTCAAGGGAGCGTTACCATTGTCAATAAGGTTGATATGCAGATTACCATAGAATCCCAAAAAGACAGGCTCAAACAGGCCTTTTATAACATTATCCTCAATGGCATAGAGGCAATCGGCCAAAAAGGATCCATTGAAATATGGATGAAAGAGAAAGATGGCGCTGTGGATATATCCATAAAAGATTCCGGTGTCGGGATAAAAGAAGAGGAACTTCATAGAATATTCGAGTATCATTATACGACAAAGGATAAAGGTATGGGTCTCGGACTTCCTATATCGTATATGATCATCAAGGACCACGGTGGGGACATACACGTTGAAAGCGGTAAAGGGCAGGAAACCACTTTCATTATAACGCTTCCGATAAAACAAAAAGCAATCACCAATAGCCAAATTACAAATATCAAAAAGGGTGATGAAAAAGCCTAAATGGGCCGGATGGTGTTTGCAGATTGTAAAAAAGCTTGATTATTGCGCGTGAATGCCTGATTATTTGCTTAAGGCAGTTCTTGCGGTTGTTGTGATTTAGCCGTTGGTTATTTCTTCTCCCGGGTCGCTTACTTTGATCATTGTGATTTGGTAATTGTTTATTTTCATGGAGGCTACTTAATATGGATAGAGCGAGCATTCTCATTGTCGAAGATGAAGATTCACAGAGGTCACTCCTCTCGGGGTTGCTTAGAAAAGAAGGGTATATAATCGGGGAAGCGGGGACCGGAGCAGATGCCCTGGAGGTATTCAAAAAAGATATTTTTGAACTTGTTCTCCTTGATTATAAACTTCCCGATACCGATGGGCTGACACTCCTGAAAAAATTTAAAGAGATCAATCCGGAGGTTGAAATCATTATGGTGACCGCCTTCGGGAGCATAGAAAATGCTGTGGGAGCGCTGAAGGCAGGGGCAACGGAATATCTGACAAAACCAATTGATCTCGACGACCTCCTTTTTAAAATCAAAAAGACAGAAGAGAAAACTTATCTTGTCCGCGAAAACAGGGTATTGAAAGAAACGCTGAAGGACAGATTCAAATCAGAGGATTTTGTCTATCAGAGCGAAAAGATGCACGAAGTGGCAAGTCTCATAGTGCGTATTGCCAGTACAGATTCAACGTGTATCATCAACGGGGAAAGCGGTGTAGGGAAAGAAGTGGTCGTGGACCTGCTTCATTCGCTGAGCGACCGGAAAGAGAATCCCCTCATTAAGGTCAATTGCGCGGCAATACCGGAGACACTCCTTGAAAGTGAACTTTTTGGCTATGAAAAGGGGGCCTTCACGGGCGCGTATCAGAGAAAAATAGGCAAGTTCGAAGTGGCAAATAAGGGCACCATATTTCTCGATGAAATCGGTGACATACCCCTTGTCCTGCAATCAAAACTCTTGAGAGTACTCCAGGAGCGTGAGGTAGAGAGGCTTGGCGGTCTTCATCCCGTTAAAGTCGATGTGAGGATCGTCACGGCGACGAATAAAAATCTCGACGAAGAAGTGAAAAAAGGGGCCTTCAGGGAAGACCTTTATTACAGACTCAATGTGGTAAACATTCGCGTGCCGCCGCTCAGGGAGAGAAAAGAGGATATTCTGCTTTTGATCGATTTCTTTTTGAAAAAATATAATGTAAGACATAAAAAGAATGTCAAAGGAGTAACCAGAGAGGTCCGTGACATGCTCATGAAATACGATTATCCGGGCAATGTCCGTGAACTGGAAAATATCACAGAGAGAGCGGTAGTATTGACAAGGGGCGATTATATTTCAAAAGAAGACCTCCCCGCGTTTTCTGGTGAGACAAAGGACCTCCTCGAGAAAAACATGAAAGAAACCGTTGAGACCATCGAACGAAATATGATACTCGATGCTCTTATCAGCTCAGAGTGGGTCCAGACAAAAGCAGCGTCCATTCTCGGTTTGAGTGAAAGGATGCTGCGATATAAAATCAAAAAGTACAAAATTGCCAAAACCACGCGGAACGACACATAAAAACGTTCCACCTCTTTGGTTATTGTAAGTTGATTATTGATTATTATCATCACCCCCTCCACCTTCACAATTTACCAATTGTGTGCTATAGATACTTAATGCCTGATAATGTTATGTTATTTTCTACCGAAGGGGAAAAAAATGGAGATATTACCCTTTTCCTGAAAGGGAGAATAGGGCTTACCGATTTCACTGCGCTGTTCTCAGAAATCAAGACACTCTTTATCGAATCTAAGCCCGCCAAACTCACAGTCGATTTTTCTCAAGTAGAATATTTCGACAGTTCCGGGGCGCTCTTTCTCGTGCAGCTTGAGGATGAAGCCGCAGCACGGTCAGTCCCATTTACCATTATCAATGTATCGGCCCAGCAAAAACAGATACTGAGTCTCGTAGACCGCGAAGCCCTCAGTGCCCCATCGCTTGCCCCCAGGGAGCGTTCCCTCAATCTCGTGGAAGAGCTCGGAAACTCCACAATGGACATACTCCGGGATGTCTATGAGGTAATACGTATTCTGGGGAGAGCTTGTCTATGAAGTGGTTTATTCGATAAGACATCCTGGAAAAATACGATGGAACGATGTTATTTCCTACATGAAAAAAGTCGGCGTTGACGGTCTCCCTATCGTCGCGCTCATCAGCTTTCTCCTCGGTCTTATCATGGCTTTCATGTCCGCCTTGCAGTTGAAACAATTCGGCGCCAATATTTACGTTGCTTCGCTCGTTGCCGTTGCAATGGTAAGAGAGTTGGGACCTATCATTACAGCCATCATTGTTGCGGGCCGTTCCGGTTCGGCTTTTGCCGCGGAAATCGGCACAATGCGGGTCAACGAAGAAGTGGACGCGTTGATTACCATGGGGTTCAACCCGACACGTTTTCTTGCTATTCCAAAGCTTTTCGCGTCCATGTTCGTTGTTCCCATCCTTACCGGTTTTTCCAGTATTTTTGCTGTTGCGGGTGGGCTGATCGTAGGTGTGCTGGGTCTTGACCTGACAATCTATCACATATGTGCAGCAAACAATGAACGCCATAGATATGTTTGATGTTATATCCGGGCTTATTAAATCCGTTGTCTTTGCCGCTTTCATTGCGGCCATTGGCTGTCAGAGGGGCTTTAAAGTGCGCGGCGGGGCTGAGGCAGTCGGCAATGCGACAACATCAGCAGTCGTGTCCGCCATATTTCTTATTATTGTGATCGATTCAACCTTTGCTATAATACTTCATTATATCAGATGAAAAAAGGCAAAAAGTATTATCAGATATAGAGGGTGATTCTCTAGAATGGATAAACGGGAACCGGTTATCATAGTGCAAGGATTGACAGTGCGGTATGGAGATAATACGGTCCTCGATAATGTCAGCTTTGAAGTCTATAAAGGGGAGATTTTTGTTATCGTCGGCGGTAGCGGTTGCGGCAAATCAACCCTTCTCAAACATATTATCGGACTTGAGACGCCATATTCCGGCAAAATTATTATCAACGGTGTCGATACGACAAGCATTGATGATGAAGGGATGGAAAAATTGCGGAGAGGAATCGGAATGCTTTTCCAGGGAAGCGCCCTGTTTGGTTCCATGACAATCGGAGAGAACGTGGCCCTTCCCCTCACTGAATTCACAGATCTTTCTCACAATGCCATGGACCTTATCGTTAAGATGAAGCTCGGCATGGTAGACCTTTCCGGGTATGAAAATCATCTTCCTTCCGAACTGTCAGGAGGCATGAAAAAGAGGGCCGGTATCGCCCGGGCAATGTCGCTGGAGCCTGCCATGCTTTTTCTCGATGAGCCTTCGGCCGGTCTCGATCCCGTTACCACAGCGGAACTCGACATGCTTATCAAAAAGATCAACGGAGGTATCGGGACTACAATGGTCATTGTGACCCATGAGCTGGAAACCATATTTAATGTTGCTCACAGAATTATCATGCTTGATAAAGAGACGAAAGGGAATCATCGCCGAAGGTGACGCTAAGGAATTGAAAGAACATTCTCAAAACCGCAGAGTGAGAAATTTTTTCAACAGGCAGGTCGAGGAAAAGAACAATTGAGGAAAATATCATGGTAAAGAAAAAACATTATTTCACGGTAGGACTTTTCGTTCTCATCGGCATCGTGTGCGGAGTTGTCGTCATTGTGTGGCTCAGCGCTTCACAATACCTGCAAAAAGGGAAAACCTACGCTACTTACTTCGACGAATCAGTCCAGGGACTCCAGATTGATTCAAACGTCAAATACAGAGGGGTCGATATCGGGATCGTCGATAAAATCAGAGTTGCCCCTGACTACCGGCTTATTGAAGTAATCATGAAAATCAATTATGCCGGAAACCTTGATAACACCATTGCAAAGCTGAAAACAGCGGGTATTACCGGCATTGTCTATGTGGAGCTGGACCACCGGAAAACCGGAGATATTGCCAATTCACCGAAGATAACCTTTACCCCGGAATATCCTGTCATACCCTCAAATCCTTCAGATATCAAACAAATATTTTCCGGTATCGACAGCGTTATAGAACAAATAAATCAGATTGATTTCAAAGGCATATCAGACCAGTTGAAAATAACCATTAAAAGCATCAACACCTTCGTCAGTGGCGATGAAATGAAAAGGATCATTAAAAATCTTGATACTATGGCAATGCAAGCCTGGACAACGCGGCGGATAAAGTCAACAAGATTGTCTCCGACGGAAGATTCGACGATATTCTGGACGATACACGGGAAAGCATAAAAGAGGCAAAGGCGGTCATAAAGAAATTAAAAGTGGAAGTAAACGCCCTTAACCTTGGCGAGACTTCAGACAAAGCAAACAGACTCATTGATAACACTTCCCGTAAAATAAAGCTCATCGGTGAAGAACTGCAGACTACCAGTGAAAACCTGAGGAGGGCATCGGAGAATCTTGACGAAGTTCTGGAGAGATTGAAGGCTGATCCATCGGATATTATTTTCAGCGAACCGCCCGCGAAAAAGAGGTGAAATGATGAAAAATGATTTTTTAAGAATATATATTAAGACCGGCATTGTTCTCGTTGCGCTTGTCCTTTTGATGGGTTGTTTTCAGAGAACAAAGGCCCCTTATGTCGTTGAGCACTTCACCTTCGATTACTCATCGCCTGTCGTATCCGGTCTTACCCCTGTTGACGGGCTTATACGCATAGAACGGTTCTCCGTCGCGCATTCATTTAACAGTATGGCCATGGTCTTCAAACCCCAGGCGTACCGTTTTGATTCATATTCAGGCAGTCGTTGGAGAGTAAACCCCGTTGATATGACAGGTGATTTCCTGATCCGCGATTTACGAAAAGCGGCCCTTTTCAAACAGGTATTTTCATATCATAGCAATGAGCCGGTTCGGTTCATACTCGAGGGCGCTATAGAAGAGTTTTATGAGTCCGACGAAGGTCCCGCGAGCAACGCCATATTTGTGATAAACGTAGCGCTCCTTGATATGAATGAAAAAGAAATAGCCAGAAGGCTCCGTTTTCAAAGGACTTACCGATATTCGAACGCCCTTGATAAGAGATCTCCTGAAGGTTTTGCAAAGGGTATGAGCGCTAATATGACACTTTTTTCGGAACAGCTTATACAAGATTTGAATTCCGCTTTAAAATAAACGGAAAAAGGTCCCGGTATTCCATGGAGTTAGCCCTCTTAAGACAAAGGTTTTAATCCGTAGTTGCTTGACAGACGGTATATTCGGTTTCATATTACAAATAAGCTTAAACAGTCTTTTATGGGACTGCGCTTTTACCTTTCATTGAACCCAATGAATATGGTACGATGGGTAAGGATAGTGAGTAAACTAAGCCTATTGGATGGTGTGTTATGACCCGAAAAGATACCTTGGTAGACCTGCTCATACATGATCTCACGGGACCTCTTTCAATCGTTTCGACGAGCGTCAATAACCTTTTAACCAAAGAAGAAAAGTACGGACCCTATAATAATCATCATAAAGAAACCCTGAAAAGGGTACAGCGCAACACAGAGAGGGCGAGATCGTTACTTCAAGAGATCATTGAGGTATATCGTTCTGAAGAGGGACTTTTTAGAAAAGATCAGTTTTTAATTGAAGAGGTCCTCCGGGCCGCGCTCCGCGATGCCATTGAAGTCATCAAGCCTGACATGGCAGAAGCGCTTTGCCGGGCCGGAAGCGAGGATGATTTCAACAGAGTACTGGAAGCTAATGGAATTTATATCGAAGTAACGGGCAGATACAGGCATGATCATTTTACCCATGACCAAAAAAAAGTTGAGCAGATTATTCGTAACCTTGTTTCCAACGCGCTTAAATACCGAAAGGAAAAATTGAAGCTTTCCATCACCGGCGATCCCGATCTTGTTATCTCTGTTGAAGATGATGGACAGGGAATTCCCATGGAAAAACAGGAAAATATTTTTAAGCGGTTTTTAAGTGTAAAAACCAACAAGAGCGCCCCTGAAGGGCTTGGATTTGGTCTCTCATGCGTGAAAAATATCATCGAAACAATGGGAGGAGAAATATCGCTGAAAAGCGGGGAAGAGATAGGCTCGTGCTTTACGGTCCGCATCCCTCCCCTTTAATATAGAATACTTAAGAAAAGGAGGACAAAATGGGCAATATTTTAAGTGGTAAAAAAATCCTGGCTGTAGATGACGAACCGGATGTTCTGGAGGTGCTTGAAGAAGAGATCATGGATGCCTACCCTGATTGTACTTTTGAAACAGCTACAACATTTGAAGCGGCCACAAAACTACTCGAAACCAGCACATACGATGTTGTTATCCTCGATATCATGGGGGTACGGGGCTTCGATCTGCTCGACACTGCCGTTAAGAAAAATCTCAGGGTGGCCATGCTCACGGCACACGCACTCAGTCCCGAAGCGCTCAAACGTTCATATGAAATGAAGGCAAGGGCGTATCTTCCGAAGGACAAACTTGGTGAGGTAGTCCCATTCCTTGAAGATATCCTGCAATATGATTACGAAACAGGATGGAAAAAACTCTCCAAAAAATTGTATGGTTTCTTTACCGATAGATTTGAATCGGACTGGGAGAAAAAGTCAGGCATGCCCTGGCAGGAGTGGTCGAAGTAACTATCAATCAGCTACTGTTGCAGGTTACAGGCTACAAGTCTCAGGTATAGGGACCGTTGAAAACGGCTTACCCAATGCGGCTTGCAGCTTTGACCTGTAGCTTGTTTAATCCCTGTTATCAAATACACGTTTTGCTTTTTTCTCTGTCCGCGGTAATGCGCCGTAACCGACGATTTCCACGTCACAACTGACAAGAAGCTGTTTCTTGACGCTGTGTTCGACGGTCCGTTTCACCTGCGCGTCATTTGTGTCGGGTGCATCAATAGCCCGCTCCACTTTGAGAAGCATATAATCTTTGCCGTCCTCTTTTCTGTCAAGAACCACCTGATACTCGCTTGCCACACCTTCCATACCGGAAAGGAGCTGGTCGATATGGCTCGGATAAATGTTGACGGCCCTGATGATGAACATATCATCGGAGCGGCCCAGTATTCTGTCGTGCATGGGCATGATGCTGCCGCATGGGCATCGCCCGGTGATCAGGCGTGTCAGGTCTCTTGTCCTGTATCTGATGAGCGGCGCGCCTTCTTTTGTGAGTGTTGTTACTACCATTTCACCAACTTCTCCCGGTCCAACCGGTTCAAGTGTATCGGGATTCAGTACCTCTAAAATGTAATAATCGGCCCAATAATGGATGCCCTCGTGATGAATACAATCAAGCCCTGTTCCCGGTCCATAAAGTTCCGTCAAACCGGGTATATCGAAGAGCATGGCGGCATCGACGCCGGACATCTGAGAGATGAGCTTCCTCATGGCGTCACTGCTTCGTTCCGCCCCGAATATCATTTTTTTGAGAGGTATCTTTCCCCGAAGCCCCCGCTTATCTATTTCCTCAGCGAGCAAAAGCCCCATTGACGCGGTACAGCACATGACGGTCGTGCCGAAATCCTCAAGGAACTGAGATTGCATTTCGAGGTTTCCCGGTCCTATCGGGATCGCGGTAGCGCCGAATTTTTCACAACCGAGTTGAAACCCCGCCCCGGCTGTCCAGACGCCATATCCAACGGCTATCTGCACCCTGTCTTTTGTCGTGCAGCCGGCATAGTGAAAACAACGCGCCATCATGGACGCCCAGTCATTAATATCCTTTTTCGTATAGCAGAGGACCTTTCGCTTCCCCGTTGTCCCGCTTGAAGCGTGGATGCGGACAACCTTGCTCATGGGTACACTCAAGAGGGGGAAGGGATATCCGTCCTGCAGGTCACGCGCCGCTGTAAAGGGGAGTTTTCGTATGTCCTCGAGAGTGTGAATGTCTGACGGTTTCACGCCCTTTTCATCGAGTTTATTTTTGTAAAACGGCGAGCCTTTGTAGGCGTGACTCACTGTCCATCTGAGTCCTTCGATTTGGAGTGCGTTCAGTTCCCGCTCGTCCTTCACCTTTGATTCAAACCTTCTCTTCATATGCCAATCTCCTTATTAATCAACTGTATTGTGAATACGTTGTCTTATAGTAACATCGATACCCTGACACGCATTGCGATGGTGCTGGAATTGTTGTGGAATAGGGCTATGAAATCCACAATATCTTTACCTCTTTCCCCAACTCTTTGCACTCATTATTGCCGCTTACGAGTTCCGTTTTTTCCAATTTTGCCAGTGCGGCGGCAAAACAATGGAAGGGATCACCACCGGTCCTTTTGTTGTTACCGATGCCCGCTCCATAGCACCTCCACTCTAAACGTAGTACAAACAGAATATACGGATATCATAACAAAAATAGGGTATCAAATGAATATTGAGTATTACACGTAGTCCTTAAGGATCATTCAATTGGCCTTGCGCAGCGTACCCGATGATGGGTTATTAGCTATCTTGTCAGTGGTTTACCCCGTTACGTTCCAATTCCAAATCAGCCCAGCCTGGACGAGCAAGAACACGTCAGCCAAGACACGCAAGGCCAGTGCTTCTGCCTTTGTTACGGCTTGTTTACGAGTAGTTCCGTTTAATTGCCGTAGTAATAAAATGTGAGTATTTTTGAAAAAAGCAAAACCAATCCATTGGACGGTTTTCAGGCGCCGCTGATCGGCACGTTATTCAAGTATTTCGAGGGCATCGATGATGTTGCCCACTACGGAATAACGGTCAAATTGTAAAATAAAATTGTCCTGATCGATCTCTTCGGTTTCCCATTTAATAAAAATGCCTTCTTCGGCAAAATGTGTGATATTTCCGCGCTTATAACCGAGCAAATGAGGGATGTCACGATTATTCAAATGGACAACAATATCCTTTCCTGTCACAGATAGAGCGCGCAACTTTGCCATAATGGCGAGATAGAAAGCCCTGGACTTTACCATATAGCCATATGCAGGGTGGTATTGGCCGGCAATAATATTTTCTTTTATTACCTCATTATCCGTCAGGCCCATCTTAACAACGTGAATACCCTCTTTTAATGCGTTGAGGTATATATAAAGGACCCTGTCAAGAACAATGTCAAATGAATCAGGCATAAAGAGGCTCCTTGAATAAATCTCGCCCAGCGGCGTGGCCGTGAGGACAACCAGGGGATAGATTCTGATATAATACGGTTTGAGGGTAATCATATGATGCACTGTCGTTTTAATATCTGCCATTGTCTCATCGGGCAGACCCGCCATGAACTGAAGCGCGACGTGAAAACCATTTTCAATGAGCGCTTTATAGGTCGTGGCAAGGTCTTCAGCGGAATGCCGGCGGTTCAGTTTGGAAAGGATTTTATCATTAAACGTCGGGATGCCAAGTTCGATAACAGTTACCCTGTTCGCTTTGAGTATTTCTATGATCTCACCGTTTAAGGGAACGGGTTTTGTTGAAATCCTGTAATTTGTAATCCTGTCTCTGTACTCGTCAAAATGGGAGAAGAGTTGCCGGAGTTTATCGGGTTTTATACCGAAGATGTTGCCACCGAAAAGCCCCACTTCATAAGGCCCCTCATGGGCGCTCAGTGTTTTCGCTATCACAGATCTCAGATCGGTATCTCTGAGATCTGTGATAAATTGCTGATCGCAGTAAATACACTTCTCGCTACAACCAAAATGAGGAAGAAAAACAGGAAGAATCATCTATGTAATTATTGTCCACTCTTTTTCCGGCAAAAGCAACAGTCAAACCAACCTCAATTAGCTTGACTTTTAGGGCCATCTTCCATAATCTTTTGCCATGCAAAAACTTTCTATCGGCATGTTCGATTCAGGCGTCGGAGGACTCACTGTTCTGAAAGAAGTGAAAAAACTTCTTCCCTCAGAGCATATTATCTATTTCGGAGACACCGCCCGTGTTCCATACGGGAACAGGTCACCGCAGGCTGTTACAAAATACGCCCTTGAGAGTGCCCTTTTTTTGCTCACGAAAGGTATTAAGCTCCTTGCCATTGCCTGCAATACCTCTTCCGCGCTGGCCCTGCATTTATTGCAAAAGAAGTTCCCCATTCCTGTTATCGGTGTCATTGACCCCTGCGCGAAAGAAGTTGTCGCCTCCACAAAAAACAAGAAGGTCGGTGTTATCGGCACAAAGGCTACCATAAAAAGCGGCGCTTACGAAAAATCGATCCACAAAATCGATCCCGGTATTCAGGTTTTTTCAAAATCGTGTCCACTCTTTGTTCCCATCGCCGAAGAAGGCCTGGAAAATGATGAGGTGGCCCACCTCATGGCAACAAAATATTTGAAGGACCTCCTGCGGTCAAACATCGATACCCTCGTCATGGGCTGCACGCACTATCCGATTCTGGAAGACGTTATAAGAAAGGTTTTGGGGGAAAAAGTATCCATTGTAAACGCGGGCAGAGAAACCGCGAAAGAGATTAAAAACATCCTTGAAAAGAAAAAGATCCTCAATGACAAGGGCAAGGGCGGATGTGAATACTTTGTGACCGATTCGCCGGAGTCATTTGAAGAAATCGGTAGACGTATTCTCAAGGAACCTCTGTCAAAAGTAAAATCCCTTAAAAATCTCGATTACAAAGATTATCTCCTTTCTTCATGATCGTTGACGTAGCACTTCCGATCCCTGTTGCAAAAACATTTTCATATACTGTCCCGGACAGATGGGAACCCTTCGCGAAGAAATTTTTGCGCCTTAAGGTACCCTTTCATAACAAGGTCCATACCGGGGTCATCACAGATATCCGTGACAACGACGACCCAGGACTAAAAACAATCAACGAGATCATCGATGTTTTTCCCATTATAGATAACACTCTTATCGAACTCAGCACCTGGTTGTCACATTACTACATAACACCTATCGGCCCTGTTCTGAAATATCTCCTTCCGCCAACATTAAATATCGAACCGTACATTACTATTCAAGTCTAAGTGCAGCGAAACCTCCCGGATGAATGGTCTTACTCTGAAAAAGGCGATAAATCTTTTCCGCAGAGAATCCATTTTCCAATGCCACGAAACAGGTTTGATAACCCTCTGCGACACTCTCACAGAGCACACATTTTCACCAATCACTGACAGCAATATTGAAAAAGAAATTCGAGACAATGTACTCTTTATCGGAGATGTTCAAAACCGATTAGATTATTACACAGAAGCTATCGCATCGACGCTGCGAAAAGGATCCAATGTTCTCATGCTGCTGCCGGACCATTACGCCGCGGGAAGTTATTTCAAAAAGATCTTCTCCGAGAAATTTGGCGACAAGGTGCTCTGGTATGGATCGGAGACCACTGCTAAATCGAGGATGGGGACTTTTTTCCGTGTACGAGACGAAGGAGGTTTTCTGGTCCTCGGCAATAAAAGCTGTGTTTTTCTTCCTATCTGTAAGCAAGCGCTTATCATAGTTGAAAGACAGGAAGAGGACGAGTATAGAAATGAAGAAGGATTCAAATTCAACGCCGTTATGGTTGCCGTAAAACGGGCATCGATGGGCGCTGTTCCCGTTATTCTGGGAAGTGCCTGTCCATCAATGGAAATGTATCACTATGCCAAAAACAACAAATTCAATATCATTGAGAAAAAATGGCTTCTCGATGGGTCCGTTCAGGGGAAAATCACTGCGCCTGATATTGTTTCTTCGGCCACGTTTCTCGAAGAGCTTGTTCCTGTAATCAAAGAAAGTGTTGCAAAGGGTGAGAAAATCGCTATCTTTACGCCGAGGAAGGATTACGGTTCCTACCTTGTATGCCATTCCTGCAAAAAACCTTTTCTCTGTCCGGACTGCGAAGGTGTGCTCGGCTACGAGAAAGAAGCAGGACTTCTTGTCTGCTCACTATGTAATAAAAGCTTTCCCTATGAAGAGCATTGTGCCCATTGCGGGAGCAATATCATTCGCTTTTCCAGAACAGGGGTTGAATACGTTGAAGAAAAATTAAGGGATATTTTTCCCGACATTAACATAATGAAGATAACCGGCGATTCCTTAAAAAAGGAAATGAAAACAATAAACAAAATGCCGTCTGATTCACCTGCTCTTCTCATAGGAACACAATCACTGTCAAAACTATACAATTTTCATGTTCAGAAACTTATTCTCCTCGGATGGGAAGAATTACGGAAAATGGGTGGATATCGGTCTGATGAAAAAATGATCCAGATTCTCAATAATCTCATCGATGCCCTCACTCCCGACAGCATTACACTCTTGATGGAGAAAAAAAATAAGGTCACTATCAGTAGTTACCTCGAAAGCAGCATTTATTATCAGGAGGAACTTCAGAGGAGAAAAAAAGCCGATTTCCCTCCCTATGAGAGGGTCTTTCTCGTTGAGGTTGAGAATAAAAATAAGGAAAAGGGAGAAAAAACCATAGCAAAGATAAAAGATATCTTCCAAAAAGAAGCTATTGAAAACGCTGTATCGGGCACCCTCATGGAAAAAAAGAGACTATATAAATGGAGGATAGTCCTGAGAGGCAAAGAAGATTTCCTTTATAATGCCCTTTTGAAAATCTACGACCTTCCAGGAGTTCAAATAGAAGCAGACTCGCTTTACATATAATATCGTTTCTAACCAAAGAGAGAATCAGCTACGAGGCAATTTACAAAAACAGCACTGCCGTATCTGTAACATCTTCTAAATTATTAACAGAAGAACAACCGATGTCCGCAATACGCGCAATAGTCGGAGAAATCCGACTAACGGCTTTTTGATCAGTCGGAAATATCCGACTGATGGTTCTTATTCGATTTATTTTGAGAAAGTTTTTTTGACAGATTTAGTTTTTCCTTAAGATCGTATAAACCAAGGTCTTTCAGTTTTGCTATCCCTACGAAGAAGGTATCTCGATTAATGCCGAGCCTTTCGATAATCTCCCTGGGTTCTGTTAATTCCTGAAAATTGCCATTGAGAGGATCAAGTTTTGTCAAATAAAGATACAATCTGTATTCCGCGGCGGTGAGCTTCGCGTCAATCAGATAATCGATGGTAGATCGAAGCTTGCTCAGAGAGATATCGACTGAGTCTCCCTGCCTCACCTCAGCCGGCATGTGTTCAAGGTTGATGCAATCTTCTTCACACATGATGTAGGAACGTTCGAGGACAGACTCAAGCTGTCGCACATTGCCCTGCCAGGAATACCTCATAAAGGCCTGCAAAACTTCATCGCTGACGCGCTTCGCAATGCCATGGGTCTTTTCGAGCCTCTTTAAAAAATGTTCAATAAGAAGCGGGATATCAATGATCCGGTCCCTGAGCGGAGGAATCGTGAAAGCGATAACATTGAGCCTGTAGTAAAGGTCTTCGCGGAATCTCCCCTGAGCTATCTCCTGTTCAAGTTTCTTATTCGTTGCGGCAATGATTCTCACATCAAGCTTGATCGTTTCCTTGCCGCCGATCCTCCTCACCTCTTTTTCCTGGAGTGCACGGAGAAGTTTTGCCTGCGTGCTGAGAGAAAGATCACCGATCTCATCAAGGAAAAGGGTGCTTCCGTTGGCTTGCTCGAAAAGCCCGATGTAACGCGAAAGAGCTCCTGTAAAAGCCCCTTTCTCATATCCGAAGAGTTCACTTTCCAGGAGCGTCTCCGGTATGGCAGCACAGTTTATCGCGAAGAAAGGTTTGTTCTTCCGCGGACTGCTATAATGAATGCTCTTCGCGAAAAGTTCTTTTCCTGTTCCGCTTTCTCCATAGATAAGCACCGTAGAATTCGTGGGTGCCACTTTTTTAACAATTTTATAGAGTTCCTCCATGGAACCGTGGGCGCCGATGATATTATCGGGATGGAACCTGTCCCGGAGTTGGTCCTTCAGCATTATGTTATCTTTTAATAGTTTTATCTGGTTTAAGGCGTTCTGAACAATAAGAAGGAGCTGGTCTTTTTCAAGTGGTTTTTCAAGGTAATAAAAGGCGCCGAGTTTCGTTGCTTCAATTGCAGACGGGATAGAACCAAAAGCAGTCATGATAATGACATGGCACGTTCTTCCTAATGCCCTGATTTCCTTGAGGACTTCCGTACCATCTATGTCAGGCAATTTCAAATCGGTAAGGACAAGATCAAATTTACCGGCCTTCAGGATTTCAACGGCCTTTTTCCCGCAATCAGCGTCTTCCACATAGAAACCCTCTTTTGAGAGGATGGTCTTGATAATATTTCTCTGGTTTACATCATCTTCGACAACGAGAATTGTTCCTCTGTTAAGCTTCATAGTCCGCCGGTATCCTGATTTTTATTGTTGTCCCTTTGCCCCGCTCGCTTTCAATTCCTATGGAACCCCCGTGTTCTTCGATAAAACGTTTTGTAATGGCAAGTCCAATACCAATACCAAATTTCTTTGTCGAATAGTAGGGTTCAAAAATCTTCTCAATCTCTTCGTGTTCAATGCCCTCACCGGTATCAGCGACAGAAATATATGAAAAAGAATCTTCACGGCCACATTCAATGTCTATCCGTCCCCCATCATGAATAGCCTGGACGGCATTGATAATGAGATTAACGAGACATATCCGTGTATACTCCCTGTCGCAATATATGCAATCCTCGCCGTCACGATAGGCTGTCGTTATCTTGATGCCATCGGGCACCTTATCCTTTATAAGGGAGAGTGCTTCATGGACCAACGATTGGGGTGATACCCGCTCCCGGCGCAATGTTATCTGTTTGCCGAGAAAAAGAAAATTATGGATAAGCTCATTTATCCTGTGTATTTCCTTCAGAAGATTGTCAAGAAGCGCCAGGAGGTCTTTTTTATTCTCAATAGTTTCGCTACTCAAAGCTTCTTTGATATGGCCTATGGAAAGAGACAGGAAATTAAGCGGATTTCGTATTTCGTGAGCAATGCCGGAGGATAATTGTCCTATCATGGAAAGCTGCTCGGTTTTTTTCAGTTTTTCCTCCAATTCCATGCGTTCAGCCAGTTTATCAACCATTTCATTGAAGCTCTTGATAAGTACTCCTATCTCATCGCCCCGGTCTTTGTCCCGAATCTTGACCAGCTTTCCTTCGGCAATCTTCCTGCTCGCTTTAGCAATCTTCTTGATGGGATCGGTATATTTTTCAGCAATAATAAGGCAGATAATGATCCCTATACTAAAGGCAAAGACCATGCTGAGAATTCTCTTGATGTGGCCCTGTCTGCGAAGCAACTGGTAGTCATCGAGGGCCATATTGATGTGAATATACCCGATATTCTGCCCCTGAATTGATACAGGCATAATAATATTATACAGTTTCTGCGTCTCCGTCAGTTTATCGTCTCCAAGGCGCGCGGTAAACACGAGTCCTTTTTTTCGTCCGATCTTTTTTTCGTCTATTGTTTCCTTTGTGCCGATCTTTTGAGGGTTGGAACTGGCAATAACCTCTGACGTATCACTGAGTATGGAAATTTCTTTAATGCCTTTTTTATTCAGCATATTTACATAACTTTTCAGTCTTTCCGTACTGTCTCCCTTTAGAGTCAACTCCTCAACGCTAATCTGAATCGCCTTGGTGATATCATCAATATTATCGGTCAATTTGTCGATGAGCTGTTCTTCGCTTCTCGAGTACAGGACCGTAAGGGAACCTATGGAGATCAAAAGAAGGAAGAGGAGAATAAGAAGCATTTGTGTTCTCAGCGACATACTGCGGAACATCTTTTTAATAAACAGATAAACAGCTTCTTTTCTGTTCATGGCATCCTGTCTGTCCGGTAGATTTGCAGATGCTTTGCCCATTGTCTCTTTTACGCTTTTTGCTTTCCGCGTTATGACCGGCGCGTCGCGTCGAGATACCTGTCTATTCTCTTTATAATAATATCATTGGGAATCAGTTGCAGTACTTCCTTGAGGGGCGGACCGCTCTTTCGTCCGGTAAGAAGTATCCGCAGGATCATATAGAGGTCTTTCTTTTTGAGCCCTGATCCCTCCATCAGAGCATTAACGATGTTTTCAACCGAAGGGCTGGCGTACTCTGTAAAAAAACCACCTATTGTCGTAACAAAATTGTCAGGCAGAGCGAGCTGAGAAAGATAGGCCATCCCGTCCTCGCTCATATCAGCCTTTTCAAAAATATCAAGATACTCCTTCATCTCATTGAGCGTTGCCGCGTTTTCTCTCAAAACCGCTATCCGATCTCTATATTGGCCGGGCAGATCGAGGTACACGAGAAGGACATCGAGGGGAGTTTGTTTCATATACTCTTTATTAAACCAGTACAATTTTTCCATATCAAAAAAAGAATCAGTCCTTGAGAGTGAAGTCAATGAAAAGGTCCCGGCAAGCTCGTCCATATCCATGATTTCTTTTTTTACGTTTCTGCCGATAGTGCCAAGATAGTTCCGAAGCGCCTCGGGCAATATGCCCATTTCCCGGAAGTCTTTTACTCTTGTCGCTCCATGTCTTTTACTGAGAGGTTTTTTGTCCTCACCGACAAGCAGCGAATGGTGCGCATACTGCGGGGGCGTTTTCCCAAGGGCCTCGAAAAGCATGATCTGTTTCGGGGTATTGGAAATATGGTCGGCCCCCCGTATGACATGGGTAATATCCATGAGCATATCATCAATGGTAACGGCAAAGTTATAAGAAGGCGTTGATTCCTGTTTCATAAGGATAAAATCATCCACATGGTCCCTGGGGAACTGGATCTCTCCGTGTATACTATCGATAAAAGTTATTGGTTTATTCAATGATTTAAATCTCACCACATATGGTTTGCCACTTTTTTCCAGACTCACGATTTCCTGTTCCGAGAGTTTCCTGCATGCTCCGCTCGTAACGTGGCGGTTCTCCTTTTTTGAGAGAGGCTTCCCGCATTTTTTCAAGGTCTCCTGGGAGCAAAAACACTTATACGCAGCGCCTTTATCGAGAAGGATTTTTACGTAAGATCGATAGATTTCAAATCTCTCCGTTTGCCGCAAGGGGCCTTCATCCCAGGCAATGCCAAGCCATGTAAGATCATCAATGATCGACGTCTCGATAAGAAACATCAGACCTTTCCAGGTCGGTATCTTCTATACGAAGTACATATTCCCCCCCTGGTTCCTGGCAAAAAGGTAGTTCAGAAGGGCGACTTTCGCGTTGCCTACATGGAGATGTCCTGTGGGGCTTGGAGCAAACCGTACTTTAACCATTATGAAGACCTGCCTGTTTTAAATAAATGTCCATACATTGGTTTTGGTTACCTGTTGATGTTTAATTTTTATGTTTTTTCGAGGAGCGCCACGGCCTGTACCGCAATCCCCTCTTTTCTTCCCGTAAACCCCAATCCTTCGGTGGTCTTTCCCTTAACGCTCACAGATGTAATGTCTATTCCAAGGACTTCCGCTAAGCGTGCCTTTATTTTTTCCCGATAGGGTGAAACCTTCGGCTCCTCGGCAATAATAACAGCATCTATGTTGACTATCCTGTAGCCTTTTTTTTTCGTAAGTTCAAGGACATAGGCAAGTATTTTGACGCTTTCTATACCTTTGATGCTCTCATCGCTATCCGGAAAATGGACGCCTATATCCCCTTCGGAGATCGCTCCAAGAATTGCATCGCAGATCGCATGGATAAGCACATCACCATCTGAATGTCCGAGAAGGCCCTTATAAAAGGGGACCTCCACTCCGCCAAGGAACAATCGTCTCCCTTCAACAAGGCGATGAACATCATAACCTATGCCGATTTTCATACATTGCCTTTGAGCTGTGAAAGAATACCCCGTGCGATAATAAGGTCTTCCGGCGTGGTTATTTTGATATTATAAGGTGAGCCCTCTATGACTTTTATCTTTTTGCCCAGATGTTCAACAAATGTCGCATCGTCATATCCATGGAGCTTTTTTGCCATACCATCCCGATACGCTTTCATGATAAGTTCATATTTAAATGTCTGGGGTGTCTGAATATTCCAGAGAGCATCTCTCGCCAGTGTTTTTGAAACAAATCCTTCCTTTGATACAACCTTAACCGTATCCTTCACTGGCAGAGCCGGAATGACCGCGTCAAAAACCTCCATCAGAGAAATACCTTTCTCTATGAAGGAAGGGGAAATCAATGGCCGCGCCCCATCGTGTATTATCACTATATCGCAGGGATTTTCTATAGCTTCAAGACCGTTTCTTACAGAATCCTGTCTGAGCCTTCCGCCGATTACCAGTTTCATAAGCTTATTAAACCGATACGTCTCAAGGATTTCTTCCTGAATGAGGGTCAAGTCCTTCTGGTTCACCACAAGATAAATGCCGTCAATGGACCGGCAATCCTCAAATATCTGCAGGGTATGGACTATAATGGGTTTTTTATCGATAAGTAAAAATTGCTTGTTGGTGGCGGCACCCATCCTCTTACCCGCGCCGCCTGCGAGTATGATTGCCAGTGTTCTCATGATGTTAACTTACCTGTTCTTCAACATGCTGATATTCATCGGGAAAATAAAATTCTTTTTCCGCGTGTTCTTTGAGTCTTGCAAAGATCATTCTCCCCGATGTGGTCTGAAGTACGCTTGTTACTACAACATCGACAGATTTACCGAGCAGTTTTTTTGCCTCATCGACAACAATCATTGTTCCGTCATCGAGGTATCCGATTCCCTGGCCGTGTTCTTTCCCTTCCTTGAGAATTTTTACATTCATCTGTTCGCCGGGAAGCATTGCGGGGCGAAGCGAAGTAGCCAACTGGTTGATGTTGAGCACTTCAATGCCCTGAAGCTCCGCTACTTTATTCAGGTTGTAATCGTTGGTCACAATTTTACCTGACATCCTTTTCGCCAGGGCAATAAGCTTCGTATCAACATCTTTGAGTTTCGGGAAGTCGTAATCAACTATCTTTACTTTGAGAAATGTCTGTTTCTGGAGCCTGTGCAGTACATCAAGACCTCTTCTGCCTCGTGTCCTTTTCACAGTATCCTGATGGTCGGCAATGTGCTGGATCTCATAGAGTACAAATTGAGGAATGACAAAAGTCCCTTCTACAAAACCTGTTTCACATATGTCCACAATTCTTCCGTCAATAATTGTACTCGTATCAAGTATTTTGGCGCCTTCGTTATCTTCCAGTTTATCAAAGAGAGGCACCTTCGAAAGATCGAGAGTTTTGCTTTTTTCCATTCCGATCTTGAAACCGAGATAGCCCATGACAACGTAGATGAGAATATAAATCGGCACGGTAATCGGTATATCTTTTATGAGAGCAAGGAGGAGGTTCGAAATGAAAAGGTTTGCCACGAGGAGACTGATGGTAATTCCGAGTAGACTTCCAATAATGATCTTTAAGGATACATCCTTCAGTTTCGTTTCAGTCTTGAGGATTACATACCCCAAAAGAAGTCCAAAAACAGCGCCGAGTGATGCCCAGACGGTAGTAAAAAAAACTTCTTTTAAAATGAAATAACCGGCGAGTGTCGTGACTACAACAAGAATTATTTGAAAAATTATATTCAAATATCAACCCTTATGATTGATTATTTCCCTTTATTATTATTTCCCTTGTTGTTATTCACCTTATGATCATGGTTGTTGTCGCTATTCAAAAAAATCTTTTCGATTTCCCCCTCTACTTTCATTTCTTCTTTTGCAAGGGCTACGGAGAGTTCTTTTGTAATAAGTCCTCTCGCTATTTCAAACATCTTTTTTTCTCCGAAGGAAAGTTCCTTCCAATACCGCAAGTTATACAGTTCTTTGAGTACCGTGGCAACTTCGTAAATGGAGCCGCTCTTTATTCTTTCCATGTACTCTTTGTACCTTCTGTTCCATGGTGAATTATCGTGGGTAACGTTTTTATCCTTCAGAATCTCATATACCTTCACAACATCACAGGACTCAATAACACATCGGAGCCCCGCATTTTTCGCGCCATCTATGGGGATCATGATGGTCATATCAGTATCAAGAATCCTGATTATGTAAAAAGATTGTTTCGTCCCGGAAAATTCTTTCTCTTCTATAGATTCAATTTTTCCAACACCATGGCCCGGATATACTGCAACTTCACCTATTTGAAACATCATGCCTCCAATCGAACGATTGTCTTTCTCTGGCAAACCAGATATATACTACCACATATCTATAATAAAATTCAATAAGTAATTGTTTTTACGAAACTATCTGTGTCAAAAATAAAGGGCAAGGAAATAAAAAAAGCAGGGTATAATAAGCCATCTTTTTTTGAAAACTGTTCTTAAGAAGCCTTCTTTTGTTCCTCAAGAATCTTAAATTTTATTTCGTTGACCACTCTGAAAAGCCCTTTTTCGTTGGCAATATCAAGAGCGGTTTTACGATGTATATTAACTGCTTTGAGGTCTGAGCCCTGTGAGATAAGGAAATTGATCATCCCTGTGCAGTTGTTCTCGATAGCGCGCATGAAAGCGGTGTTGCCTTCTTGATCGCGGGCATTTACATCGGCGCCAAAATCAACAAGGAGGTGAATTATATCCATATCTCCATTTTTGCAGGCATATAACAAAGGCGTATCACCATTTATATCCTTTACATTAACATTTGCACCCCTGGAGACAAGCAGCCTCACCACACCGACATGATTGGACCGGCAGGCAAATATGAGTGGTGTAATGCCGAGCTTGTTTTGCACGTTTATATCGGCGCCACTGTCAATAAACAACCTTGCCGTATCAGTAAAACCATACATGGACGCGTGCATGAGTGGTGTATTGCCGCTCTCGTCCCTGCCGTTTATATCGGCGCCCTTATCGATAAAATGCATGGAATTTTCCGGGTCGCCGCCTTTGATTACTTTAAAAAGGGCTTCGGTGAGTTCTTTCGTGGACATTTTTGCCTCACATAGTTTTATTATAGACAATAAGTGTTAAAAAAGTAACAATAATTTCATTTCTTCAATATAGTGATACAAAGACAGTTTGTAAATGCTTTGTAAAAATCATTGATGCCGCACACGTTTTCCTTTATAATCAACTACAGTCTTTTTCGGAGGGAATCCTGATGGTCAAAACGAGGTTTGCGCCAAGCCCTACGGGGAATCTTCATATCGGCGGGGCAAGGACGGCGCTCTTCAGCTACCTCTACGCGAAACACAACAACGGCATCATGGTCCTCAGAATCGAAGATACCGATATAGAGCGGTCAAAACAGGAATATGTCGAGGATATTTTGCAGGGACTTACCTGGCTTGGGATTGGTTGGGACGAAGGCCCATTTTTTCAAAAAGAAAGAACAGAGATTTACCAGGAACACGCTTACAGGCTTCTCAAGGCCGGCCATGCGTATAAATGTTATTGCAGTTCCGAAATGCTGGAAGAAAAGAGAAAGGCGGCCATCAAGGAAGGAACAAAACCGACCTACGACAGGACATGCAGAGACCTGCCTGAAAACAATAGCGACCCGGACAGGCCATTTGTAATACGATTTAAAAACCCTGTTAACGGAGAGGTGAGTTTCAATGACCTTGTCAGGGGAAAGATTACTTTTAATTGTGAAGAACTGGATGACCTTATCATTCTCAGGACTGACAACACTCCCACCTATAATTTCACGGTCGTCATAGACGATGCCCTCATGGGGATTACCCATATTGTCAGAGGTGATGACCATATCAATAACACACCCCGTCAAATCCTCATATACGAGGCATTGGGTTATCCTGTGCCTGAGTTTGCTCATGTCCCGCTCATTCACGGCAAAGACAAAACACGCCTCAGCAAAAGACACGGCGCCACATCACTTCTCGAATACAAAAACGACGGGTTTCTGCCGGAAGCCCTCATGAATTATCTGGCACGGCTTGGCTGGGCATATGGTGATGAGGAAATCTTTTCTCACAAAGATCTCACAGAAAAATTTGACCTTGCCAGGGTAGGTAAGTCTCCGGCAATCTTTGATATAGACAAACTTTCCTGGCTCAATAGCCACTATATGAAGACCCTTGCCGTGGAAGAGATCGCCGACAGGCTTATACCCTTCATTGAAGCGCTGGGTATCAGCATCGAAGACAAATCCATGCTTGTCCCCATAGTCATCAATCTCAGAGACAGGGCAAAAACATTGAAAGAAATGGCGCAAATGGCAGAATTTTTCTTCCGCGACGATTTTTCATATGATGAGACCGCACGGGCAAAGTTCTTGACATCTGATACAAAATCCATACTTGAGGATTTTTATACAGGTTTTGTCGCGCTGCCCCCTCTTGATGAAGGCAAACAGAAAGAGCTCATCGAGGGACTTTCTCAAAAATACAATACAAAGCTGAACAACATAATCCAACCCATCAGGGTTGCTCTTTCCGGGAAAACAGTAACACCGGGGATTTTTGAAGTCATGGGTATTCTCGGTAAAGAACAGGTGGTAAAAAGAGTAACAAGGGCAATTGAATCGATCCAATGATATTATTACGGAAATGGATTTTTAGCTGATTATTCAGAGGTTTTATTATTGAAATTATCGAGATTGGAAATTTTTGGTTTTAAATCATTCCTGAACAGGACTGTCTTCCAGTTCGGGGAGGGGATCACATCTATTGTGGGACCCAACGGATGTGGAAAGAGCAATATCGTTGACGCCATTGTCTGGGCACTGGGGGAACGGGGCACAAAAAGTCTCAGGGTAAAAGACATGGGGGATGTTATCTTCCACGGAAGCAATGGCAAAAGACCGGTCAACATTGCCGAAGTCTCCCTGGAACTCACCGACGGAGATAAGGACCTTGTTGTAAAAAGAAGGATTTATCGCGACGGCGTGAACGAATATTTCCTTAATGGAAACCCGGTGAGGCTCAAGGATGTGCAGGATGTCTTTCTCGGGACCGGCATCGGTCTCAATTCCTACGCCATTATAGAACAGGGAAAAATAGAGAGCTTTATACAGATGAAACCGATGGAACGCAGGATTGTTATTGAAGAAACAAGCGGTATCACACGGTTCGAAGAGAAAAAACGGGATGCCATGGCGAGGCTGGGAGAAACATCGACCAACCTTGAACGGGTTGATGATATATACGCGGAAGTAACAGTCTCCTTTGAAAAAACTGAGCAGGAATGGCAGCGTTGGAAAGCATATCGGGAGCTGGCAGACAAACTCCATGAAATTGACAAAGAGATACTGCTCGATGGTTACTCAAAAATAGTCAAAAGAATAGCCAGAATCCAGGAAAAACAGTTAGACCTTGAAGCGGAAATCGTCAAAAAGGAAGAAGATAAAACAACGCTGAAAAAAGAGTTTGACGCGAAAGAATCGGAATTCTCATTGACGGATAATATTGTGAGACAGCTTGAGGTCGATATAAAAGGCAAAGAGAAAGACATGGAGAACCGCCTCCTGGAAATAGAATACGTAAAAGAGGAAGCGCAGAGGCTTGAAAAGCAATGTTCTGCCTACAGGGAGAATGAAGCCGGCATCAAAGTGCAAATCGAGGAACATCGAAAAGAAATAGAAATGCTTTCAGGGAAATCCCTTATCCAAACAGAGGAATTGCAAAGAGAAGAAGCTGAAGAACTCACATTACGTGAAGAAACAGAAAAGGTCAAAGCAACCAGAGAAGGGTATGAAAAAAGGCTTGAAGAGGAACGAACCGGCCTCTTTGTTGCCATGAGTAAACTGACAGAGACAAAAAACAGGATTTTGGATATAGAACGGGCACAAAAAGAAAAACAAAAAAGAGAAGAAAGAGAAGCCGCGGAAAAAAGAGAACTCCGGGAAATCCTCGCAAGACTGGAGATACAGCAGAGAGACCTGAAAAACGTTCTCGATAAAGAAAAAGAAGAAAATAATTCCATAATTGCCGAAGAAGCCCTGCGTCTCGATGAACGGGAAACAATACGAAAAAAGATCGACGAAGAACGTAATATTGCCGGGCAATTGAAAAATGAAAAGAGGATCAAGGAAGACTTTTTAAAACAGCTTGGCGGCTTCATAGAAAGCACCGAGTCAAACCAACGCAATGCCAGTAAATTAATAAACATGATCAAGGTTGAAGAAGCAAAAGAAAAAGCCCTGGAAAGGTTCTTTTCCGATGAACTGGAATACCTTGTACTCACAGAGACTGCACCTCATGCCATATCTGAAACCGTCCAGAAACAGGAAGGTAATTACATTTTCTTCCCTGATAAGGGTATTTTCAGATTAGGCGGCCAGGAGGTTGAGGTCCATGTGCAATGGATAGAAAGCGTTGGCGAAGCACTTTCAAGAATCGAAAAGGGTGAAGAGGGAATTTTCATCAACGATACTGTCTATGTCGATTCAAGAGGCTTCATCCTCACCGGGAAAGACAAGAAACGGATTGATCTGAAACAGTTCAAGGAAAAACTGAAGCTCGAGAAAGAACTGAAAACAATAGACGAAACTCTCCAAAAACATGACAATACAATACAGGATATACAAAGAAAGTTCACGGAATATGACAGACAATATCAGACAATAAAAAAAGACAGGGAAGAAAAAGAAAAGAAGATCAACGCAATAGAAAAAGAGGCCCTCCTGGCACAGGCTCAATTAACATCAATCCTGGAAAAACTGGACACCCTGGAGAATAAAATCGACCTCTCTGAAGAAACATCATCGACAGAAATCAATCAATTACTTGAAGAAAAAGAAAAGAGCGAGACAGAGAAATTCGATAGAGAATCAAAGATGGAGGCACTCAAGGCCGATCTGAATAACATCAAGAAAAACCATGAAGGCGTCTTGTCAAAATGGCATGAAATCACTATCGCCATTGAGAGGAAGAAAAACATTCTGAAGGCCCTTGGGGAAGACAAAGAGAGAAAGCTTACGAGCATCAAAAAACTGACCGATGAAATCCAGGCCGGACAGAACAAGGTAGAAGAAACTCTGCAAAACATTGCTGAATGTGCCAGAAAAATTGAAGGCCTCGAGAAAGCTTATGATGACCTTAAGAAAGAACAGGAAAAACATCTGGAGAGATTTGAAGAACTGAAAACCATGCTCGGCAACCTCCACATGGAAAAACATACATTGCAGGAGGCGATTGACGCTCAGATAAAGGAAATTGAAAAAGTTAAATCCAAACGGGAAAATACGGATAAAGATATCGCGATTTTCACAGAGAAACAGATGACTGTGCTGGAAAAACTGAAAACAACATACGATATCGAAAATCCCGATGAGATCACCATTCAGATAAGCGCTCATATCGAAGACGAAAGAGAAACAATCGCTTCCGAGATCGCTGCCATGGGAGAAATTAATTTCCGCGCGGAGAAAGAATATCTTGAATTGCAGGAACGACTGACCTTTCTGGAGAAACAAAAGGAAGACCTGCGCAGCGCCGTGGAATCTCTGAAAAAGACAATCGCAAAGATAGACCTGCTTACCAAAGAACTCTTCACCGAGACCTTTGATAAAGTAAACCAGGCGTTTATACGGTTTACCGATCTGCTCTTTAAGGGTGGGAAAGGCTATCTCGCTGTCAATCAGGAAAACGGCGGCGTTGATATGTTCGCGCAGCCTCCCGGAAAAAAAGTGCTCCGGATGGAACTGCTTTCCGGCGGGGAAAAAGCCCTCATTTCCCTTGCACTGCTCCTCGCGCTCATGGACACCAAACCAAGCCCCTTCTCGCTCATGGATGAGATTGACGCACCCCTCGATGATGCCAACCTCATGGCGCTCCTTGAAATCGTAAGAACCATGAGTATAAAAACCCAGATTATTTTTATCACCCACAACAGGATCACCATGGAAGGTTCCGATATCATCTACGGAATCACCATGGAAGAACAGGGCGTTTCAAAAACTGTCTCCGTCAAGCTATAACCACATTTGAGTTTCCCCGGTTTTCTTATAGGAAGCGGCAGAAAAACCGTTTCCCTTCTTTCTTCAAAATCTATTTATACATTTTTTTTGTTGCTCTCATTTATTTAACATGATAAAAAGATTAATATTATTCGTTATTAAGTAATAGTTATGCGCCAAACACCACTTGAAAAGACCATCCAATACATATTCAAAGACAGGGAGCTATTCAATCAGGCGGTGACACACAGCTCTGTTTTTAATGAAAGAAAAGAATTCAGGCATTCCGACAACGAGCAGCTTGAGTATCTCGGTGATGCTATCCTCAACACGGTCATCAGCATATTTCTTTACAAGCAATATAAAAAGAGGGATGAAGGATTTTTGAGCAACGCCCGTTCGAGTCTTGTCAAGAGGGAGACCCTGACCGAGGTCGCTAAAAAGATCAACCTCGGAAAGCATATGAGTTACGGAAACGGTGGAGGGACTGTACCGGAAGAATCGAAGGTACTCTCCAATATGCTCGAAGCCCTCATCGGAGCAATATATCTCGATGGCGGCATGAGAAAGGTAACAAAAGTCATCAAGGACCTTTTTCTACCCTATTTCAACGAAGAAAAACTGACAGAAAAAAACCCGAAAAATATACTCCAGGAATATTCTCAAAAGAAATGGGGACATCTGCCGAAATATAAATTCTCCCGAAAGACAAAAGATGGTTTCACCGTCTACGCCTTTATAGGAAAAGAATTCAAAGCAAAAGGCACCGGAAAAAGCAAAAAAGAAGCAGAACAAAACGCGGCAAAACTGCTTTTGAATATTTTGATGGAGAATGAGAAAGAGCAAGAAAGAAGTCTCAGGTTTCAGGGTACAGGTATCAGGCAAAAGATTGATCATGCCCCATGCTACGTCGGAGTGCGCAGAGGATGGCAGAGCGGCTCAGATGAAGCCTTTCCTCTGTGCCTCAAATCCCCAGTGTGACGGAGAGGACTTCTTCTAAACTCGTGACACCCTGCTCGACCTTCTTCAGGCCTGATTCGTAGAGTGTTGCCATGCCAAGCTTCCTGGCAAGGTCGCGCAACTGGTGGTAGGACACGCCATGGACCATCGTCTCTTTCAGTTCCTGTGAGGTGGGCATAATCTCGGCAATGAGCGTTCTGCCCTTATACCCCGTCTGGCCGCAGACAGGACAGCCTTTCGGCCTGTAGATGGTCTCGGCATTGAGCTTTACATTGCCCAGTTCCTTCAGGGTTGGTTTATATGCTTCCTTGCATTCCGGACAGAGTTTTCGCACGAGCCTCTGACCCACGACAATGAGGAGCGTCGGCGCAAGCAGATAAGGCTCCACGCCGATATCGATGAGCCTCGTCACGGCTGACGGCGCGTCATTTGTGTGGAGTGTACTCAACACAAGGTGGCCCGTCAATGCCGAACGGACGCAAATTTCCGCGGTCTCCAGGTCCCTCACTTCACCGACGAGCATGATATCGGGGTCCTGACGGAGAAAGCTCCGCAATGCGTTCGCAAAAGTGAGGCCGATCTCGGGTTTTACCTGCACCTGGTTTACTCCGTCGAGTCTGTATTCAACTGGGTCTTCCACGGTGAGGATGTTCTTTTCGGAGGACTTTATTTCCTGAAGGATCGCGTAGAGGGTTGTCGATTTCCCGCTCCCTGTGGGTCCTGTGAGAAAAATAAGGCCGTAGGGACAGAACATGGCCTGTCTCAGTTTCGCAAGGTCATCGGGTTCAAAACCCATCTCATTAAGCTCTAAAATAACGCCGCTTCTATCGAGGATCCTCATGACGATCTTTTCGCCGTAAAGCGTAGGGAGAACAGATACCCGTATATCGATGTTGCGGTCTTCGAGTTTGACCATAAAAGCGCCATCCTGGGGAAGACGCCGCTCCGCGATGTCAAGCTTGGAGAGTATCTTGATACGGGAAACAATGGGTAAAAAGAGGTGCTTTGGCGGCGGCGGTATCTCATAGAGTTTTCCGTCCACACGGTACCGGAGAGAAAACCGGTCTTCAAAGGGTTCGATGTGGATATCAGAAGCCCGTTTATTGATGGCCTGCCAAATCATGAGATCGACAAGTTTGACAACGGGCGCCGCTTTCGCGCGTGAAATAATGTTGTCAATGCTCAGTGATTCCTCATCACCCCCGGCTGTCTTGAGGTCAGATTTACCGATGGTATGGGGTTTGGCAATCTCTTTTTTGATCATTTCGAGACCGCCGTAGAATTCCTCAATGGTCCTGACGATATCAGATTTTGTGGCAACAACGGGGTTTACTTCCAGGCCCGTTATCTTTCGAAGCTCATCGATAAGCATGAAATCGAGAGGATCAAACATGACACAGGTGAGAATGCTCCCTTCACGCGACAGGGGAAGTATGGTATTACGAAGAGCAAACTGCTTTGATATAAGTTTTTCCAGGTTCTGATCTTCCGCGGGCCTGATAGCGCCTGTCTTGGAGGACAGAAGAGGTACTCTGAACTGTCCCGAAATAGCGAAGGCAACATCATCCTCGCTTACAAGACCCTTCCTGACAAGCACTTCTCCGAGATATCCACCTTCGTCCGCCTGCACTTCAAGCGCTTTCTGGAGATGCTCTTTGGAAATAAGACGCTGCTCAAGAAGAAATCCGGCGAGGCGGGTATCGGGAGAATCCTTTTTCATTATCTTTCTATTGTAGAAAATAAATGGGAATATGGCAATGAATAACAACAACCGCCAGCAAGAAAAGATTCTGACCCATTGGCGGCGATGGTTTTATGAAAGGAAAGCAATCTGCTAATTCAGCATATGAGAATTATGGTATACTGTGCGCTGGTATATTGCATGAAGCGAACACAAACCGTCCTTTTCTTCTGCGCCATAATGATTGTTTCCCTCATCCCCATTTCTCCGGTCCGGGCTTGTACCATTTGGGCCGCTACAGGCGAACAGGTCAAAGGCAAGGGAAGTCTCATCGCGAAAAACAGGGATAACCTGTCCCATCTTTATACGGTCCTGAAGACTGTTTCTCCCGAGAAAGGGATTCCCTTTTACGGTCTCTTCGATATAGAGGCCGACGGGTATGTGACAGCGGGCATCAACGAACAAGGGCTTGTTGTTGTTAATAGTGCGGCGAACAGCGTGCCGAGAAACAAAAGACTTGTGGCAACTGAAGACCTGACACAAAGGCTTTTGACCTCCTTTGGTTCGGTAAACGCCGTTCTTTCTGAAAAAAATCTTTTTCAAGAAAGTCATCCCGCTCTCTATATCATCGGCGATGCCTCGAAAATAGCCTCTATTGAAGTGGCCCCCGGCGGTAAAATATCCGTCACCGTAAAGGAAAAGGGCACCCTCGTCTTAACAAACCACTATACAAACCCGGAACTTACCGGGGCCAACGAGCAATCGAGCACGGGCAGCTTCATGAGGCTCAAACGGATTCAATATCTGATAGCCCGTCAGGCTTCCCCTTTCACGCATGATGATTTTATCGCTTTCAGTAATGACAGAAATGGCGGATCAGAGGGGGCTCTGTGGCAAGCGCCCGGCGCTTCCGGTACAATACGGACCCTTGCAAGCTGGATCATTTATATGCCCCCCGACAGTCGTCCGCCTGTATTGCACGTAAAACTCGCCAACCCCAATGAACCGGAACGAACATACACTATTACTTTTGATAGCGCCTTTTGGAAACAAAGAAAGGCCGCCGAACCTTGAACCGCAGCATGTTTTCTTCTATATTGTTTTTTTGAAACGGGATTTGAAGAAATCGATAATTTTCTGAGTAAAACTGATTTTGATAGTATTGTTTGCCGTCTTAGCGGCCTTTATTGCCTGCGGTGATGTTACGTCTTCAGCAACACCGGTCTCATCCTGAATCAGTTTATCAATTTTCTGCCAGTCTACCTTGTCGGAGATTCCACGGGTCTCAATGGCCTTTGATACATATTCTTTGATCGATTTATGTTTTTTGTACACGTCGGTCCTTACTTCGAGATAGATCCTTCCCTCGTCGCTGACCGCGAGCTTCACAGGCTCATAAATAATCTCGCCTTTAGTTTTTATTGTAACCATAGGATAGAGCTGTTCTATATGTTCCGGGAGCATCCTGATACAGCCATGGCTCATGTACCGGTAGACACTTCCCGGCCAGATCGTGGCATGGATGAGCATGGCAGGGAATCGACGTTTCAATGGCGTACTGACCAAGAGGATTTTTAGGCCCCGGGGGTACTGTTTCTTCAACCTCTTTTCCTTTCATGGCGTTTTCCAACTGGATTGATTCAGGCACATACCATGTGGGGTCTTTTCTCTTGCTCGTGACATAGAATTTGCCGGTTGGCGTTCTCCAATCTGAAATCTCGGTTTTTGCCAAAAGCCCGAGACCGACAGGAAAATAGGTAATCGTGCCGTCCTTGAAAAAGTAGAGGGTCCTGTCCGGTATATTGATGATGATACCATTGTCTACCGTCTTCGGGACTATCCTTCTTGTGTTGATTTTCAGGACAGTCCCTTCTGTAAGGGGCTCTTTGATGTCGATGTTATTGTCTCTGGCGATGGCTTTCCAGAAAACACCATGCTTTGCGCCGATGAGATAGAGATTTTCCTTTTTCTGAACAACATAGGTTTTTTCTTCGCCGACGATAATGTCGGCCGCGAAAGCAGCGCTGGTTAGAAGACAAAAAAAGAGAGTAAATACTATTTTTAATAATGTTTTCATTGTTGAATCGCTGTCTATTTTATTATATGTTTTTGAAATTGACAACAGAAATCAAGGGAGCGCTTTTATGTATATTACCAGTGGATAAGGAATTGTGTTAAATATTTCTTGAAAAGAAGTTTTTATACATGCATAAATATACATATGGCGTATATGGTTTCTTCAACTCAGGAGAAAAAATTCCATATCCTGGGAATCATCCACAGGGACAGAAACAATGGCAGAATCATCGGAGACTGGCTGAATATGATAAGGCCGCAGTTGATAACCCTTGAATTTTCCCGATACGGGCTTATGTTCAGAAAAGAAAAAGGCCCCTTGTATAGAAAGAAAATCGAATCTGTTCTCTCTCAGATGAGACAGTGTGGGGAAGTATTTAACGACGAAGCGGTTTATTCTTTAAATGCTTACATTGATCTACCTTCCGAATATGAAGCGGCATCCCTCTATTGCAACGAAAATGGCGCTTCTTTGCACCTTGTCGATATGGACCTTTTTTCGTATATGAAACTCAAAAACGCGGACGAATTATTCAGTGAAGAAAATATCAGGAGCATCATCAGAAGACGGGATGGCCACACAAGCTCTCATGAAAGAGTGATGGCCAGGCTTTTCTTCAATTCAGGAATACAGGTAGCCCCCTACACTGACGAAATGCGTATCCGCGACAAATACATGGGCCACAGAATCAGCACGTTGTTGCAAGACCGTAAAAACAGGCGAATCACCCATATTACCGGCTGGCAGCACCTCAAAGACCCCTGTAATGTTTTTACCCCCCTTCACCCCATAAAGGTTTTCCCCTATGATTAAACTCTTTGTTTTTGATCTCGGTAACGTCATCCTTCCCTTTGAGCACAGACAGATTGCCGTGAAACTCCACGAAACCTCCAGAATACAGGACCGTTTTACCCCTGATGACCTCTTCAAATTCCTCTTCGACAGGGACCGTGGTCTTGTAAATCCCTATGAAGAAGGTCTCATGTCATCGGTGGATTTTTTCGCGAAACTCAGGGAAAAATACAAGCTGGAGCTGGAATTTGAAGAATTTCAAGACATATGGAATATCATTTTTGAGGAGAACGCTGAGGTCAACGACATAATTATCCATTTGAAAAACAAAGGATTCACTATTTTTCTTTTGAGTAACACCAATGAACTCCATTTTTCGTATATCATGGAACGCTACCCCATTGTCCATTCTCTGGATGAGTGGATACTCTCTTATGAAGTGGGCGCGAAAAAACCGAAGCAAAAAATATATGATACCATCTTCGAGAGAACGGACACGGCAAGGAGCGAAGTGCTTTATATTGATGACGTAGCGGAATATGTGGAGGCCGCGAAAACGTATGGCCTTCAGGGTCTTGTCTTTAAGAACGCAAAAGATATATGGGAATTACTGAAGGAAAATAGTATATAAAATAAGAAAACAGTTTTAAGTGTTATGTTTCAGGTATTAAGCAAAGATTTGAATTAATACCTCTAAATAAATGCCTTTGATCTAACCTGACACTTAACACCGAAAACGTAAAACAGGATTTTTATGCTCCAATTCCCTGATATCGATCCGGTAATTCTCAAGATAGGCCCCCTAAGCATGAGGTGGTACGGCCTCATGTATATATTCGGTTTTGTCTCTTCCTATCTTCTCGTCATGTACCAGTTAAAGAAAAAGGTCCTCAAGATTGACCGGGCGATTATTGACGATCTCTTCTTCTATCTCATCCTGGGTCTTATCGTGGGAGCGCGGCTCGGTTATGTGATATTCTACAATCTTGGATTTTATCTGGAAAACCCCCTCGATATTTTTGTCATCTGGCGCGGAGGTATGTCCTTTCATGGAGGACTGATCGGGGCATTTATCGCCGGCTATATAATGATGAATAGGAAAAAACTCAATTATTTAGAGATGGTAGACCTTATTATTCCCACGTGCCCCATCGGCATAGGCTTCGGGAGACTTGGAAATTTCATCAATGGCGAGCTTTTCGGAAAACCGGCATCGGTCCCCTGGGCTATGGTCTTCCCGGAAGGGGGTCCTTCGCCACGTCATCCATCGCAGCTCTATGAGATGTTTTTTGAAGGAATTCTGTTGTTTTGTATCCTCTGGATTTACAAAGACAAAAAGAAAAGGGACGGAGATGTATTCGCCCTCTTTCTGATACTCTATGGTCTATTCAGGATATTTTGTGAACTGTTTAGAGAGCCAGACAGTCAGCTCGGTTATTTATTCAGCCTTCTCAGCATGGGACAAATACTCAGCCTCTGTATGATCGCCATAGGGGTTGTTCTGAAATACATCTACCTGCCAAGAACCTCAAAACAAGCCTGATGAAATCCTTCGCCCGGGCAATTACCGGATAATGTCTTCTTTCAGCCTGGTAATATTGTCTTTGCTGTATCCGATCTCCGATAGAATTTCCTCAGTGTGCTGCCCGAATTCGGGGGCTTTGCGCGACAATACACAAGGAAGCAAACCAAAAAGGGCAACAGACACCGAAGAGACTTGACAAAACAGAATAAATGCATATTCTTATAGACGTTGCCATTGTTTCAATGACAAGAAATTTTATAAAGGAGTTTGACATGTTTGAAGTATCGGAAAAAGCTGGAGAAGTGATCAAGCAGTTCATCGAAGGAAAAGAAGGTCCTCAATCCATCAGGATCACCCTGAATGAGGGCGGGTGATCGGGCCCCGCACTGGGTATGGCTCTGGATGAGCCACGAGAAAATGATGAGACCTTTAACGAGCAAGGTATAACCTTCCTTGTTGACAAAGAATTATTTGATGATGTAAAACCGATCAGCGTCGATTTTGTTGAGTCAGCAATGGGAGCAGGTTTTTCGGTAACATCAGCCCTTTCTAACAAAAGCGCGGGCTGCGGAAGCGGTTCCTGCAGTTGCTGATGGTCAGGTAATTTTATGAGCAGGCCGGTATGGCGGTCGTACGTAAAATCATAACCCTCTATCCCGGCCCGCCTATCCCCTCTCCTGCGGGTCCGCTTAAAAAAGGCAAATTACCCCCTTTCATTATCATGGTTCTGACAGTATTTTTTTGTAAACAGATTCTGTCACAGGTGTCGGGATCCCGGTTGCTTTGCCCATCGGTATGATAGTTGCCCCGAACAGATCACCTTCGTTGCGTTTTTTCTTCTGCTCCACATCCCTTTGATAGGATGTTTTAGTTTCCGGTGGGAAGGTACATGCCTTTGCCATGGAAATAGCACCTATGTTCTCGGGGAGCGCTACATGTTTTTGCTTTGAAATAAGAAAAATCTCCTCCATAATTCCAATTACAAGCTGTCTGGATTCAGCATCTTCCAGGATTTGGCCGAGGGTTTTTCTGTTCGCGGCGCTTACAAGTCCGAAACCCGCTATAAAGAGATATTTTTCCCAGATAGAGGGCAGAACATTTTCAAACCACTGGAAGGAAATCGCTGCTTCGTTGAGAAATTGCAAAACTTCCTCAGGATAGACATCAGGATATTTCGGGTCTTTGCCGATGAGCATCTTCCCTTCGCCACCCTTTTGGGTGACCACCCCCGGACTTTCAATATGTGTACCAACATATATACAGGCAGGAAGAATTATACCATTCGTAAGGACCTTCCGCACCCTTTCATAGATATCAACACCGTTCAGCAGAGGGATAATAACCGCTTCGGGTTTAATGTGTCCATTCAGCGTAGCGCAGACAGCATCAAGGTCGTAGCTTTTTACGCAGAGAAGACAAAGGTCCGGCGAAGGAAGCCCCTCAATGTTGTCAGTCGCGCGCGTCGGCACACAGACAAGCCCTTTTTCATTACCCGTATTGAGGACCAACCCTTTTTTCTGAATCTCCTTCAGGTGTTCTCCCCTGGCAATAAAGTAAAGCCCTGTATCTTTCCGGTGTTCTTTTTGGAGAAAGCGGGCGATCTTTCCTCCTATGAATCCCCCGACACCACCAACACCATATACCCAGATTGTTTGCATATTCATGCTTTCACCTATCGTTACGAATGGTTTCGGAGCATTAGCTCAAGCGGATGGGGATTGAGATAGACCTGTTTTTTCAGATACGGCTCGTCGTATTTTCTCACATAATGATTGAGTACGGTAATGGGTACGATGAGTGGAATAAATCCGTCATGATAATTTTCGATAATTTCCAGGAGTTCCTGTTTTTCATCGGCTGTAAGTTGTTTCTTGAAGTACCCCATGACATGAGAGAGGACATTTGTATGTTTTTTCGTTGTAACTGGAAGACGCAGGCTCTCCATCATGGTCTCCATGTAGTCGTTATTCAACTGCCCCGCGTAGCCCTTGGAACCAGCGATGAACCTGCCGAGGATGGTGACATGTTTCGGACTGTGAGCAAGAATGAGAAGTTTATGGTTTGTGTGGAATTCCAGCAGGCCCTTCTTGGAACCGCCCTTTTTCAAAAAGTCGAGCCATCTGTGGAATACAAAGACTTTTTCAATGAAAGCCTCCCGAAGCCCGGGGTCGTTGAGTCTTCCTTCATCAATGACAGGTATGAGGGGAAACTTTTTCATGAATGCACCCGCAAAGATACCGACGCCTTTCATCTGAGGCACACCTCTTTCATTATAGACCTTGACACCCTGCATGCCCGAAGAAGGCGAGCGGCTCTTGAAAATAAAGCCGCACAGTTCCTGCTTATCAAGTTTTTGCAATCTTCCTTCGGCCCATTTATTCATGCCTTCCGTATGGTCAATGCCGGTACGAATCGTTACAAGGCGAGGATTTTTAGGGTCTCCCGAAAGATGCATCGGTTCTCTCGGCACTGGAAGACCATATTCAACTTCGGGACATACTGCTGTAAAATCAAAATATCGTCCCAGCGTATCGGTGATATAATGGTCCTGTTTGTGTGACCCGTCATAACGGACTTTTTCACCGGTCAGACAGGCACTGATACCGATTTTTATCTTTTCCGTTTGAAACCTCGTTGTGTAAAATACTCATCGAAAATCGATGAGTATTTTAAGGTTTTCTTTCTTCCTGGCCTCTTCAAATGCCGTCTGAGCGTCTTTTATTGTGAATACACCTGAAATAAGAGGCCGCACATCAATCCGTTTTTGCGTCAGGGCTTGAATGGCCGCTTCAAATGGCCCACATCGGGAACCTATAAGGGTAATCTCGTCAATGACGAGGGGCGCAAGGTTTATTTTCTGCGAGGAAGCTATCGTACTTTTGAGAACAATGTTGCCCCGCGGCTTGATATATCGAAGAGCCGCTTCAAAACCCTCAGCAGAACCGGTTGCTTCAACAACGATATCGTATTTTTTTTCTTTGCTCAATGCTTCAGTTCCTAAATTCACTGTTTGGATCTGTTGATTCCCGGCTATATTCAATTTTTTGTCGTGTTTACCTGCCAGAGTAACCTGAGCTCCGGAAAGATTGAGGGCCAACGCGCAGAGCAGACCCAGTTTCCCATCGCCAAGTACGAGGATTGTATGTGTTGGCTTGATCTCAATCTGCTCTTGTATCTCATAAGCGGCGGCCAGCGGTTCAATAAATACCGCTTCCTCATCGGAAACAGTCTCCGGTACAACATGTAAGTTGGAGACCGGAAGAGTGGCGTACCCGGCGAAAATACCATCTTTCCCTTGAATACCGAGGGTTGTCCTCGACGGACAATGTTTCTGTAAACCTGCTTTACAATAATCGCAGGTATTACATCCGCAATTAATTTCACCAACAACCCTTCTGTTGATAAGGTCCGTAGCGTTTTCAGGGGCCTTCTCAACAATGCCGACAAACTCGTGGCCTAAAACACCATGAAATCCAAGATAACCCTTTGTTATCTCTATATCTGTGTTGCATATGCCGGCCATGCTTACCCGCACAAGGGCCTCGTGTTCACCCGTTTCAGGAACTGGATAATCATCGACAAGCTTCAATGCGCCATCAAATACAATCGCTTTCATCCCTTATTTATCTCCGGGGCTCATGCTTGTCCCGCCATAAACGGGATTGTTCCTTCCCTAAACAGTATAGTCCGCGTCACAAGTCTTATGTCACAGGTATCAGGGGAAAGTGCTTCCCCTGCAGCCTGTCACTTGCTGCCGATTTGTGGGGTTTTACACTATGTTCTTTGCTCTTTGTGCTCTATGCACGTTCCATTTACGATTGCGACCTCTCTGCCCGATTCCCGATTGCTATGCGGTCTTTAACGTGTTTTGCCACAAACCAGTCAATGAGCGATCTTGCTATACTTATTTTTCCCGGTACGTTAGGAAGCTGATCTGCCGCAAACCATTTTGCCTCGATGATTTCCTCACCATCAACCTTGATTTCACCCCCGGCATATCGTGCCGTAAAGGCAATCATGAGAGAATCGGGGAAAGGCCAGGGCTGGCTCCCGAAATAGCGGATGTTTTTAACTTCGATTCCCGTCTCCTCTTTAATTTCGCGTCTTACCGTCTCTTCAAGGGATTCTCCCGGTTCCACAAAACCGGCAATAACGCTATAAATCTCTTCTGTAAACCTGCTCGCGCGGGCGAGAAGCGCCTTTTTGCCTCGTTCAACAAGGACAATAACAGCAGGAGAAATACGGGGAAACATGGTGAAACCGCATGCGGGGCATTGCCGGGCAAGGATATCGATTCTTGATTCCGCTCTTGATCCGCATTGAGTGCAAAATCGGTGGGTATTGTCCCAATTGATAAGTGAAAGGGCCCTCACCGCGACACCGTATAAATGTTCACTCAACTCTCCAAAGAGACTCCTGAGACCAAGAAATGTCATATTCTCAGGCGGTTCTGTTTCGTTTGGAAGATGAGCGGCAAAACAGTGTGTCCCCTCTAATATCCCCAGATAGCGCTTGCTTATGGGTCGCAGCCCCAGTTCTTCCAATGTGATCGACCGTGGTATGACTGTAACAGATTTCTCTTTGTAAACAAGCATTTTCTGCGCGCGGAAAACAAACCACCACACCTGCTCATGTTGTTTTTCATCTGGTGCGACCACAGACGGAATAAATAATGTGTCCATAATGGAAATCATTACCTGATGGGACAATGAAAGTCAAGCAGAGGATTGAGGGGGGTCTTGCCGCAATGTTTGAAATTTATTTTGAATAAATTTATTTTCTTTCATTATTTTTTTAAAAAAGTGTTATATTTATCACACGTATATATAAAATGGAAATTACAATCATCAGAAATAAAACCGAAATCCTGAACGAATACTCCTATAATGCTCGTCCGGTAGAAGGAAATGCCGGTGTGAGCAACAAAAATAAAAAAGGCAACAGTCACCGCTGTGGAATAGCCCTTGATAATGTTTACGATAATAAACCAGCCCTTCTTCAAAAGGGGTCAGTAAGGCCCGACGAACAGAAAGCCTTAGCGCCAATAAAATCATCGTTACCAAAAAAGGATAATGATGTCATCTTTTTGAAAAAAAGGATTAACCTGGAGGATACTTTCAGCAATGAAAACAACCTTTTTTTCCTCAACATCAGCACAGAAGCTGTGAAAGACCAGTATGCGATCGGAAAAGTCGCCTTTGATATGTCTGATCAGAAAACCAGCAAATACAGAGAGGCCCAGGCTTATTGTTTATTGCCGGAACCAACCCTCGAAATATACGCTTAGAGCAATCCGTGGTAAGATCACATTACCAAAATGCATGATTTCTTGACAAAGGTGCCTCAGATAATTAATTTATACTATTAGGATAAATAGAACGTATGCAATTATTCAAAGAACGGGAAAAAACTGTCCTCGAACTGGTAATGGAGCATTATATTCTCTCTGCCGAGCCTATAGGTTCGGGAATAATATCCAAAACTATGAAAAATAAATTAAGTTCCGCGACAATACGGAACATCATGAGCGATCTGGAAGCGCTTGGCTTTCTATACAAACCAAACGCTGTCGCGGGCAGGGTCCCCACGCCAAAGGCTTTTCGATATTACATTAATAGCCTGCCACCCAGTGGGATTCCAGGAAAAAATGAACTGAGGGCCTTGGAATCACTTACAAAACCCCGATATACGCATGCCGAAGAGATCATGGAAGACGCGTCAAAAATACTTGCCGCGCTGTCCAGTTGCACGAGTATTGTCATTGAACCAAAAGTAGATATGATGCTTTTTCAGGAGGTCGAATTTGTAAAGCTGTCCCGACACACCATACTGATGGTTTTTGTAACCTCCTCCGGGACAATCCATAAAAGGCTTGTCGAGACAGATGATAATCTTGGTATGGATGTGCTGAGCGAAATGAAAGAATACATGAACAAAAGATTCAGCGGTATGCCCTTCTATGCTTTAAAAAAGGCAATATTGCAGGACTTGAAAAAAGATCGAGAAACCTTTACAATGCTTTACGAAAAGATAAAAGATACCCTCGATACCATCATCGGTGAAGAAGAAAAGAGAGAGGTATATATCGAAGGGACGTCGAAAATGATCGGGGTCCCCGAGTTTTCTGACATTGAAAGACTCAAGGAACTTTTCAAGGCCTTAGAAAATAAGGAAAAACTTTTAAAACTTTTTGACCGGTGTCTCAGACAGGAAGGTGTTAATGTCTTCATCGGAAACGAGAGCGATGTGAGAGAAATGAGGAACATAAGCATAATAATGTCAACATATCAGATCAGTGAAAAGAGCTGGGGTATTCTCGGGGTGATGGGACCTATGAGAATGAACTATTCTAAAATAATACCCATTGTCGATTACACCGCAAGGGCGATGACAGATATTCTGAGGATAATGTGAGGGAATAGAAGACATGGAAGAAAAAGACCAGGAAGTTACAGAAGCACCGGGAAAAGAAGAAGCCCACGAAGAACATAAACATGACGAACATAAAAAGAAAAAAAAGAAAGATGATGGTGTTGAGGAATTAAAAAAGCTCCTTGAAGAAAGGGAAAAAAATATAAAAGCCCTTCAGGAGAAGATACTTTATCTTCAGGCCGACTTTGAGAACTTCAAGAAACTAAAAACAAAAGAAAAAGTTGAAACGTTAAAGTATGGTAATGAAGCTCTCATTAAGGAATTTATCCCCGTTGTCGATAATCTGGAGATGGCCCTCAATCACGCTACAAATACCGATGATTACAAAAGTATCCTTGAAGGAGTGAAACTGACCCTCAATGAATTCCTGAAGGTCCTTGAAAAAGCTGGTGTAACGAGGATTGACGCAATAGGCAAACAGTTTGACCCCAATCTGCATGAAGCTTTTTATCAGGAAGAGAGAGACGATATTGAGCCTGACATCGTTATTTCCGAGTTCCAGAAGGGTTATCTCCTCAATGAGAGGTTAATCAGGCCCTCACGGGTTGTTCTTTCCAAAAAACCTGAAATCCAATAAAGCAAGGCACATCAATGAGAAGAGAAAACGCTGATTACTACGAACTCCTCTGTGTTTCCCGAGACGCGACAGATGAGGAGATCAAGAAGGCATACCGGAAACTTGCCCTTCAACATCATCCGGACAGAAATCCCGGGAACAAAGAGGCTGAAGAGATTTTTAAAAAGATCAGTCAGGCTTACGCGGTACTCGGTGATTCGGAAAAACGACAGCGGTATAATCGGTTCGGGTCTGCCGATGATATGGGTTCTGTATTCGATTTCGGTTTTCAGGGCAACTTTGATTCTGTTTTTAACGACCTTTTCAGCGATTTTTTTGGTGCACAAAAACAACAACGAAGTAGAAAAGGTGACGATCTCCGCTACAATCTCACGATAGAATTTGAAGAAGCCGTATTTGGTGGCGAGAAGGAAATAGATATCCCGAATGAGGTACGATGCTCTGTCTGCAACGGTTCACGCATAGAGCCGGGCCATCAACCCCAGACATGCAATAACTGCGGTGGAAGAGGTCAGGTGCGGCAGAGTCACGGTTTTTTCACAATTAACAGGACCTGTGAGTTCTGCGGCGGCGAAGGCCACATTATTAAACATCCCTGCAAGGCATGCAAGGGCAGGGGCAGTGTTAAAACAAAAAAGAAACTGAAAATCAAAATACCTCCCGGTGTTGATACCGGAACGAGGCTGAAGCTGCGCGGCGAGGGTATGCAGCAGGCTGGAGATACAGCCCCCGGGGACCTTTATATTGTCTTGCAGGTAAAAGAACACGCTGTTTTTGAGCGTGCCGGTGACGATATTGTAATACAGGTCGACATCGGTTTCCCGATTCTTTGCCTTGGAGGAGAGATTATGATTCCTACTATCGAAGGCCAGACAGAGATTAAAATCCCTTCAGGAACACAGCCCGGGAAGGTTTTCAGGCTGAAAGGTCTTGGCGTGACAAAAGCGAATGGCTACGGGCGGGGCGATCAGCTTGTATATCTTAATATCGTTATCCCGAAAAGCCTCAATGAAAAACAGAAAAACCTCATGGAAGAACTGGCAAAGGAATTCAACGAAACAAACCCGAAGGCCCGCAAAGGTTTTAAAGAAAAATTTGTAGAAATGTTTGAATAGAGATTTTCTAGCCGGGCATGAGAAGTCCCAGGACGGCCCTCACTTCCGCCATAGTCTCTCCCGCGATTTTACTGCATTTACCGGCGCCATCCTTGAGAACGTCCATAACATAATCGGTATCTTTTCTGAGTGCCATGGCCCTCTCGCGAATGGGGCCCAGTTCTTTGCGGACGTTTTCAAAGAGCATTTTCTTACAGTCGATACAACCGATATCTGCGGACCTGCAACCCTTTCCGATGGCAAGAAGTGTATCGTTTTCCGAAAAGGCCCTGTGGATCGTGTAGATGTTGCAGATGTCGGGATTGCCGGGATCCTTGCGGCGCACACGGTTCACATCAGTGACAGCGGTCCGCAATTTTTCCCAGACAGACGCCTCTTCTTCCATGATACCGATGTAGTTGTTGAGTGTCTTTGACATTTTTGAATCGCCATCGACGCCGAGAATTTTTGCCGCCATCGACAGTATTGGCTGCGGTTCGGGAAAAACATCGCCAAAACGAGCATTGAATTTCCGGGCGATCTCCCGTGAAAGCTCGATGTGCTGCACCTGGTCTTCACCGACAGGCACATATCCAGCCTTGTAGAGAAGGATATCGGCTGCCTGGAGCACAGGGTAATCCATAAGTCCCATGTTGATGTTGGAGCGGTGCTGTTTGGATTTGTCTTTGAACTGGGTCATACGTTCCACTTCACCGATGGGGGTGACACAGTTGAAGATCCAGGCGAGTTCAGTGTGCTCCTGCACGTGGGACTGGACAAATATCTTGCATTTTTCAGGAGAAAGGCCACAGGCGAGGAGTATTAAAGAAGTTTCGAGGATTCTGTTTTTGTATTCTTCCACTGGGTATTCAACGGTAATGGCGTGATAATCGACGACGCAGAAGACGCAGTCATATTCTTCCATCAGGTAGACCCAGTTGCGTATGGCGCCGACATAGTTGCCGAGATGAATTTCACCTGTGGGTTGTATACCGCTAAAAATCCTCTTCATGCACTCCTCCGTGAAAATATTGCTTTAATCTACACTAAAGAGGGCTAAGTTTAAAGGACTTTTTCGTTCGTCCGTGTTTGCGTTGAGGTTAAGACGGCGGTCAGGAAAAAGCAAGGAATAAAAAAATAACATTTTGTAATATTATCAATTGCTTCCACTTTCAACAGACTGAGCCTGAATCGTTTTTATTGATAATACAGAGCATAAACCAATATATTTTTTATGGGATAATGTGCAGAAGGTGGTGTCTCAGGGGCGTAGAACATTAGGGGCACAAAATTATTGGTTTGTCTGAAGAGAGCGTGCAGGCTACCATTGTTCTATTTTGAGTCCGCCTATTCCTTCATACACTATATTGCTCTCAAGAGATGCTTTCACAATATCTCTGAAAAGACGTTTTTTGTCGATTTTCACTGACGATGTGAGTTTTAAGAAAAACCGCATCCGGTCTTTTATAGAAATCCTTTTTGGTATGGTTGTGTTGAGCTGTACCAGCATTCTTCTCAGCGTTTCTTCCCTGATTTCTTCAAAGGCAATATCTTCGACGTCAAGGAGGATAAAATGGCGGTCATTGAGTACAAATATATTGCAGCCCTTCGTATCCCTGTGGATGATTCTCTGTCTGAAGAGAGACTGAAGGAACAAAGTAAAGCCATCAATGAGTATTTTTCTCTCAATAAAATTCATGCCATCATATTTTCCGTCAAGGAAACGATCGAACTCAATGCCCTTATAGCCCATATCTTCCATTGCTATGTAGCCCTCTGAAGACAATATGGGCAGTTTCATATAATAGGGACGGGGGACAGCACTGCTTCCGAGATATGTCAGCACAACATGGTTCTCCCAGGCGGTCTTTAATCTGCGCTGATGCCCGTAAACCTTACGGATATGGTCGCTGTAAAGTTCCACCCTTACTTTTTTGTCTTTCTTGATGTGTGTGACAAACTCCCCGCTTGCTTCACTTTCGGCGCCCTTTAAATATATGTAACCATCGGAGACCCTGAGAACTGAAGTGTTTCGAAAAGCCCTCTTTTTCTTATTGATGACCCAGTTTATCTTAAGACGTCTTATGCGGTCCTCAATCTCCTGTCTGACTTTCTCGTTACAGCCGTAATGAGTAAAGAATACATTTCTTTCTCTGTCTGATATGTCGTCATAAATCATTCCCAGGGCGTGGGTTACATTTGACATTTCGTCAGCGTCATTGAATCTGTTTTTTATTTTTGTTTTATGAAGATCAATGAGATAAAGCTTGTCGCCATGCATGAGAATGTTATCAAGATGCAGGTCGTTATGTCGTACGTGCTTTAGCTTCAATTGTTTTAGAAAGTCAGCAAGAAGGATAAGGAGATTGTCCCGATTGGGGGTCTTCTGGATCGCGTAGAGAAGACTTTGTCCATCGATATGCTCCTCTACTACCGCGGAAGTATTTTTTCCTGCGCCGTAGCCGAGGACCTTTGGAGTCGATATACCAAGAAAAGCAAGATGCGAGCCGATCTGGAATTCAATTTTTCCCCTCGGTGAAACGAGATGACGTATATGGCCGGTAAGACCTTTTTCCAGAAAAGATTTAATGAAGACCTTTCCGCCTTGATAATCAAGGACCATGTAATGTCTTCTTTTACGTTCAGGATGTGAGAACTGTTGGACAACACTCTCCAGGCCCTCTTCTGTGAGAGACCAAAGGGTGTTGCCTGCAGAATATTTTTTCATTTCATGGTCATTACCTATGAAGCTTTCCTTGAAACTGTTTCGAAAAGTACATCGTATAATTTCGGCGCGCATGCCGCAAGTGAAAAAGACTGGAATACGATTTCCCTCCCCCTCATGCCCATGATTTTTTGTTTCTCTCGATCTTCGATGAAGCAGGGAGAGTTTTTCAATCCACTGTTCCGGTGAGCTTGCGAAGTAACCGTTAAAACCTTCTCTGACGACATCTTTGTTGACACCTACCGGTGTGCAAACGGCAGGTACGCCCACTCCGAAGTATTGGAGTATCTTCAAACCGCACTTTCCTTCCGACCAGGGGTCTTGAACGAGGGGCATGACGCCGATATCGAGCTCATGGAGGTATTCGATTTCATGCTCAGCGCTCCATATTCGTCTTACAACAGGGATATTATCACAGTCAAAAAAAATATCACAGATGATTTCAAGTTCAACGTGAGGGTATTTTTTACCAAGCTCCTCAAAGACGGGCCGCATCTTTTCCAGATAGTGGATGCTCCCGTGGTCGCCGATCCAGCCGATGGTTACTTTTTCTTTTTTTAGATCATACTCTTTTGCCCGATAGCGGCTTTCATCTATAGCGGTTGGTATGACTGTCACATGTCCGGTAAATTTCTCTGCCTGCTCCTTCAAAAAATTATTACCGGCGATAACATAATCGGATGCCTTTACCATGGCGGCGAACCTTTTATGACGTGTGGCAGAGTAGGGTGATGAAGCTTTTGAGTTTTTGTACATCACAGCATCATCAAAGTCATAGACGATTTTTTTTGCCCTTTTTCTGAGCAGCTTGAGAAGCAGACCGTGAAAGCGCTTTCTCTGGAGAAAAAGACAATCGTAGTCAGGGAGATTGCGGAAAAAAGTGTAAAGCTCCCCTGTTGTTGCCGGATAAGGCATAACTTCTGTCTCCACTCCTTTTGCCTTAAGATAGGGGAGGTACTGGAGGACCCGGTATCTGCTCGCGGCGACCTCCTGTCCCTGGATGAGAAAAAGTACTTTCATGCAAAATCCTTATCAATGATTTTGGCAGAGACCGCGGTGGGCATGAAAATAATATGGGAAATCTATATACTTTTTCCTGTGTGCCATCTTCTTTGTAATGGCCACAATATATCATCTATTCCGGTATAGTGCAAACTCTCTCCTGTCTTCAAAACATGTTTGCGCGGCCACTTCTTTTATCAATGAATAGGGAAAGATTGACGAAACTTATTTGAACCCAAATATTTCGTTAGAACCGGTATCGGGTTGCCCTGGAAAACCGTCGAGAAGCGAGAAAGCTTGGTCTTTTGCCGAAAGGCAAAAGTTTCGAAGCTGAACGCGAGCGAATGTAGCCGCCGGAGCGAAATGAGCGTGTTTTCAACGGGTAATCCGATATGGTGAATCCTAATGCATGATCTGGGTTAAACATCTATGCCGCGATGTTTAATCGAAAAGCGTTATTGCTCTGCTTTTTTGAGATACTCATTCATCTGTTGTTTCAGATATTGTAAATGGTGGTCCACATTGTGAGCAGTGACAAAGACGCCGAAATCTTCCGGCACGGTTACATCCTTGTTGCCGAGTACACGTGACAGCACCATATCGCCTACCATGTTACGAAAATGCCAGGTTTCATAATAATAGTATTTATTGGTTGTTATGGAATTAAGACCGCTGAAATCCCAGAAATCAGTCATTTTGCTCAATGCTTTCTTAAATCGGTCCAACTCGTCAGGCCCCGCATCAAGATACTTTGTGTTGTAGAGGGGGATGATAAAAAATTTCAACTGAATATGATTTTCTTGTGCAAATTTGATAAGATTCTTCAGGTCTTTTATAACGCCATCCATGTAGGCGTCTGAAGGCCTGAATCGTCTTTGAAATTCAGGTTTGTTCGCGTGTGCCAGAGGATCTTTTTCGATGGCCTGGTCTTCTCCGGGAGAAAAGGTCCGCCCTGTTTCAAAGATGTCGTAGTGAACAGGACCTTCCTTTATGATTCCGCGAACCCTCTTGATATAATCTCTTATGGACACCTTCATTATCTTCCAATCGTAGTAGTAAAAAAGATATTGCAGGTAGTACGTGAAAAGGGGTTCGTTTAAGACAGGAGGGTAAGCGTGTCTCATCGGTTGGTTCAGGTGCACATCCGGGTTGTCTTGAAAGGCAACCTCGTCAAGGGCGATAATGGCAAACTTTATCTTTACTCCTTTTTTTACCAGATATTTCATGTTGTCCAGGTGCTCCCGCGGCAGGCCGCCCGAGTATTCCATGTTATAGCATCGGCCGTCTTTTATCTTTTTCACGTCGATGTTGTTGGCCCTCGATGATCCGAATACAAAACAGTCATACCGGTCAGGATGTTCGCCCACATATCGGGTTTTTATATAATGCTTATTGGGCCCGATGAACTGATAGGAAAAATCTTTTCTGAAGATGCCGTAAGGGTCGATGATATAGTTTACAACGGCAATAAGACCGAGGCCGAGAATTATTAGCCAAATTGCTATGAAGAACCATCTTCTGTGATTATCCATATTTCCTCTAAAAATTAAAGTAGAAGAATTCCTGCGCCCGAAACATGTGCAGGACCGAATAAACCAACCCGACAGCGGCGATTATCAAGCGCCAATCCGGTTTAAATCTCTCTGCCATATCATTGGAGTTTCTGAACAGGAGGCAGGCAAGAAAGGCGCACAGGATCCACAGGTACGCGTCCCTGCTCTGCGGCATAATCTGTTTCCAGGGGCTGAACAAAATAGATACCTTTGAGGAAGCTCAATCTTCTGGACCACTCTTCGGGGAGAGTAAGGCCGTTGAGACCGAACATGCCGGAAAGTACCCGCATAGCGTCATTCCATGTTCTGGCCCTGAAAAATACCCATGCCACATTGACAAAGCCGAAGGTGAGGACCCAGGCGATTATCTTCGGCAGTTTAATATTGGTTATTTTCCAGAGACGGTGAATAACAGTAGCCAGGCCGTGGAGAAGCCCCCAGATGACAAAGGTCCACCCTGCGCCATGCCATATACCGCCAATGAGAAAGGTTATCATCAGGTTCAGTAAGAGACGGCCTTCCCGCACGCGGTTTCCCCCTAAGGGGATATAGATATAGTCCCTGAGGAAACTGCTCAGCGTTATGTGCCACCGCCGCCAGAAATCCTGAATATCCAGCGCTTTGTACGGACTGTTGAAATTGATGGGAAGCCTGATATTGAACATGAGCGCCGCGCCGATTGCCATATCGGTGTAGCCGGAAAAATCGAAATATATCTGAAATGTGTAAGAGAGCGACGCTGCCCAGGCATAGAGGAAGTTGAGCCGCATCGGCATGTCAAAAGCGCCGGTGGCCCACTGGGCAAATTCATCGGCAATACAGACCTTCTTGAAAAGGCCTATGGAAAGGAGGAATAGGCCCAAAGAGAGGTTCTTGTAATTTACTGAGCGGCTTTGCGTGCTTTCCAACTGAGGCATCATTTCGGAATGGCGGACGATGGGGCCCGAAAGGAGATAGGGAAAAAATGTCACAAAGAGAGAATAATTAAGGAATCCGGTTTTCTTCACCTTTCCCCTGTAGGTATCGGTAAGATAGGCGATCTGGTGTAAAGGTGAAAAAACTAATAGCCAGCGGAAAGACCAGATGCAACAGGGGATAGTTCGCATGAAAGAGATGGTTTACATTGGTGATGAAAAAATCAGCGTATTTAAAATACCCCAGAAGGGCGATGTTGAGAGCTATACCGAGAATGAATAACATTCTTCTGCCTGCCGTGACACTGGAATTAAGTTTCAGAAGTGCCGACCCTATCAAAAAATTAAGGAGTAAAGAACCGAGGAGAAGATAAAGATGGGCAGGATGAGACCAGCTATAAAAGAAAAGTGAAGCAAGAACGAGCCAGACCTTCGAGGCCTGGGTGAGGCCATACCTTATTAAAGAAAGGTAGACGATGAGAGTAACGGGGAGAAATATAAGCAAATACAGATGGGAATTAAAAAACACGAAGCACTACCTTCTGATATCCTGGAAAGATAGAAGCCGGTTTGCGAAAACAAACCTTTTTATGTGTCACCCGTGGACCCTCCCGGCATAATCTATATCTTGAAATCGTTTGGCCTAATCCTTCTTTGTCGGTCAGTCTTATAACAAAAACAGGTTTTGGTTGTCAATCTTATTTAGCCCTTTTGTCGGACCGCACACCTTGTCTTAATAACCGGTTTTTCCAGCTGTTTCTGTTAATATACGTTCAATCTGCTCCATATTTTTTTCCATGGTGTATTGCTCCATCTTCAGACGCGCCGCTTCTCCCATCCGTTGTCTTCTATCTTTGTCGAATAGGTTTCGTATTGCGTCGCAAAGGGCCGTAATGTTGCGAGGTTCGTCGATGACGTAGCCTTCATCAGACGAGATGAGGGCTGACGCGCCGTTCCATTTTGTTGTGATCGTAGGAAGTCCCGAAGCCATGGCTTCCATGGTTGTCAGCGAACATGCATCGTAAAATGTGGGATGAGCAAGAATATGCGCTTCCTGATAGACCGTCTCCGGATTGGCCCTCTCGCCGAGAAAGGTGACGTGGTCTTGTATGTTGAGCTTTTCTATAAGCGCTTTGTACCGCTCTTGTCTGCCTCTCCCCATGACGAGAAGCTGAAATGATTTCGTTTCCTTTACCAGCTCACCAAGGGCGCTCAGCAGCGGCGAAAGTCCTTTCAGACGAAAATTACCCGCTGAAAAAAGGATCTTGAGGGGGCCTCCCGGTTCAATACGGGAAGGACTGAAACGATGAATGTCTACGCCATTATAGACAACGTCGACATTGTTTTCACTTATATTATAATAATCCATCATCTGCCTTTTTATCATCTCCGATATGGCCACAATGCGTCTGTAGCGATGTTTTTTAACAGGGTATTCCGCTATCCATTGCTGTGCTCTTTGGTTCAGACTGCTTTTCAGGAGAAAAGCTTTAAGCTGTCGCTCACGAGGATTATCATAGCTCGCGATCTCCCTTTCCATCCATACGTGCTGGATACCGCCATGACTTTGAAACACGTCAAGGTCAAGAGTATTGCCGAATCCGAGCACTATATCAAGGCCGAACCGCCTTACCTGTTTTTTGTGATTCAGAGCGAAAGAGAGCGATCGCAGCCATCGAGGGAGGGCACAGTATCGAGCCGGACAAGGTTGACCCCCGATACTTCAACTCCATCGACGCAGAACATGAAAACATCATGCCCTTTTTTGGAGAGCATCGTGGACAGATCGTATGCATAGCGTTCTGCCCCGCCTTTTTTCGGGTTGAAATTATAGATCGCCAGGCCTATTTTCATATAATTACGAATTCGCCTTTATTCATATAGTTTTGTTGCCCCTGTGTCCCTTGCGGGTATCCTTGCCGTCGCATTATCTATTTTTGAATGCGAATTGGTATTAACACTCTCACAATATTCAAAAGCATATCTTTAAAAAGCAATAGGCGTAAACTATTATATGATATATGAAGATATATGTCTTCCTTAACTTTGGGTAATTGTCGTATTTATTAATCATATCAACCACTTTGAAACTTATAAAATATTGTATCATGTTCACAAACACTGCATTTCTAACGAACTTCTAACGGCCATAAAAAGTGTTCACCGGACGCTTCCATACACGTGAAAGGAATGCGAGGTTCAAATCGGTTGATGGACACTGAAGTTTCCACTTCTTCAACTCCAATGGAAGAGTTGAATGATTTCGGCCAATACCAATATCTTGCTAGTGCTTACTGCGCTCTGCCTTCCGCGGGGATTTCCATCCTTCATGCTTTATATCGAGCACCCGGCGCAGTGCTTGAGCAATCTCACCTTTGGACTGTGGTTTCATGAGGAGTTCGCTGATGCCTGCCGCTTTTGCAGTTTCTGGCGAAACATTATCGCTGTGACCGGTAAAAAGAATGATGGGGATGCTTCTTCTCACTTTCAGCAGTTCCGTCGCAAGGTCCATTCCTGTTAGATATGGCATGGTATAGTCCGTAATAACCAAATCGAATTTGTCAGGCTCTTTTTTGAAAAGTTCCAGAGCCTCTATGCTGCTCGTTGTTGCAACAACATCATATCCAAGTTTGATCAGTCTTTCCTTATACAAATCAACAAGAATATCCTCATCATCGATGAAAAGTATATGTTCTTTCCCCCCTCTGATTGGAACGGCCCTTGCTCCTGCTTCGCTTACCTGTGGTTCAACACTCGGCATATATACCTGAAATGTTGACCCTTGTCCCGGTTCACTCCGGACGGTTATGTATCCGTTATGACTCTTTACGATGCCATGAGCGACAGAAAGTCCGAGGCCCGTGCCTTCCCCTTGCTGCTTGGTAGTAAAAAAGGGATCGAATATCCGTTTAAGGACCTCAGGCTCAATTCCACAGCCGGTGTCATGGACGGTCAGGACTACATACTTTCCCGGTTGCATATCAGGGAACGGCAGCGGATCGCCAGAGGTGAATGAGGCCTGTGAAGTATCTATCTCCAGGAGGCCCCCTTTTTCTCGCATCGCGTGCGCGGCATTTGTGCAAAGGTTCAGCAAGACCTGGTGTATCTGACCAGGGTCAGCAAAAATTGTATCATCGTCGGAAAGGTTTTTTGATCTGATTTTAATTGTTGAAGGGAGTATGGGCCTGAGTAATCGGAGACCTTCTTCCACGATCTCGTGAAGCGCTACAGGCTTTTGCTCTTGCTTGCTATGTCGACTGAACGTAAGTATCTGCCTCACAAGGTCTCGCCCCCTCTTGGCTCCTTTCAGCACCAGTCCTATCCTCCGATGCAGGGAACTGTCAGCGGGAGCATCTTCTTTGATCATCTCGGCAAAACCGATTATTCCTTCAAGAATGTTGTTGAAGTCGTGGGCAATCCCTCCTGCCAGCGTGCCCAGGGCCTCGATTTTTTGCGCCTGGAGAAGCTGTGATTCGAGATGCGCTTTCTCTTCACGGGCTTGTTTGATCTCGGTGATGTCCTGGTTTGCTCCATATCTTTTGATGATACGCCCTGAATCGTCCTTAATGACTTTCCTTCGTACCAAGACATCACGCACTTCACCATCGCGGGAAATGATACGGTGTTCAATATCCGGAAGAGATTCAGGGCCTGGGGCTGTGATGTTCGGCGCCACGTGAGAAATTCGCAACTGATCGTCGGGGTGCACGAACCGTTTGATGTACTCTTCACGTGTCATCCGGTATCCGCCTTCCTGCTCGGCAGTGGTATGATAAAAAGTGTAGAAGGAGTCATTGAAGACAAAGAAATCATCTACGGGATCAACCTCCCAGTAGACGATTTTGGCAAGGTCCATTGCTTCGGATAAGTGAAACTGGCTGGTACGTAAGGCTTCTTCTGATCTCTTACGTTCAGTGATGTCCCGTATCGTGCCGATAATGTACTTTTCCCCTGCTTTATTCACATACAGATCTTCTTTGTTTCAATCGCTCGGACATTGCCGTATGTGTCAATAATCTCTTCCTCATTGACATCTTCTTCTCCTGTTTCGAAAACATGGCCGATCATGTATCCTGAAAACATCTGCTTGCTCCTTCGGAAAAAAGTCATAGTCCGTCTTGCCAAGCCATTTTCGTAAGGTATGCCAAACATCTTACAGGCGCATCGTTGACAAACACGAATCTGTAGTCTTGATCCTTAACAAAAATGGGATCTCCCACGCAGTTGATAATTGTTTGAAAATACTCCACGGACATCATACGCAGACCCCCCTTACTGGTTTACACGTAACTTATGATTCTCGGTTCTTCACGATCCTCATAACTTCCCCGCCTTTTATTTGAACCTCTACTATCTAATTCAATTATAGCAGTTCCCAGTGTATTTGACCGAATATTTATCCCGTATGACTTAGATGTCCTGGACCAAAAGATCGTGGATTACCGATGTAATGTTGCACATTGAGGGAGAGTATCAGACTGAGGGTTAAGGAAGTAGTTGAGAGATGGCCTTGTATACCCCAATAGGTCAACTCCCAACTTTCACGTCCTATATCATGTAAAGATCATTCCGGATTTATCTATGTATCTTTGCAGTCTTTGAAACATCCTTTTCCCAGCGCGCTTGTTCATTTGCACCGCCTGAATAGGCTTATGGTAGAGTGTCTGCACCCGTCATCGACAGCATACAGGCTTTAGACCTGCTTGCGGGAAACGACCCGGATCATTCTATTAAAAAGAGAAAACGAAGTATGTCCTGAAGTTACGTATATTTTCCGGCAATGTAATTACTTAACTGTTCAATGAGTGTTTCCTGTTCGGCAATTATGGATTTTACAATGTCACCGATAGAAATGACACCCACGAATTTTTCATTATCAAAAACCGGTATATGCCTGATATGCTTCCCTGTAATGAGTACCATACAGTCATCAACCGTTGTTTCCGGCTTTACCGTGTACATCTGATCAGTGGGAGTCATAATCTCTTTCACTGCTGTTTCCCGGGAAGCCTTTCCCTTGAGGATTACCTTTCGTGCGTAGTCCCTCTCGGAGATAATCCCTGCCACTTTCCCCTTTTCGTCGATGACCATTAAGGCGCCTATTTCCTTTTCTCCCATAAGCGACAGCGCTTCAAACACAGTGGCTTTCGGTTGAACGGACCAAACTTCCTTCTGGTTTTTGTTTTTGAGAATGTCCTTCACTGTTTTCATAACGTATCTGCCCCCTTTAGGTTTTTAGAACTGCCCATATCGAAAAAAAGAAAACATTAATAAAGTATATAAGTAAAAATCCGATGACGCAAGTGTAATCTAAACTGGAGTTGGAATGCAGGTCTTTTCGCTTTTGGTATCGTTCTATTTATTCCTGTCTTATCCGGGAAGAGAAGATTATAAAGACCGTCAGCCAGAGCGTAGTTGAAGAAAGTCGGGACCCCGAAGAAACGTTTTGAGACAAGAAAGATTCTCTCCACAAGAACCTTCAACTTCAAATTATCTCCCAGATAGGCTCTTTTGTCTTTGTTCTTACCGGGCAGCTCGGCAGAAGCATCATCGGTTCCTTGCCGAACCCCTTTGCAACAACAAGGAACAGGGGGTAGGTGTGTTTGGGCAGTTTAACCGGGAGTATATTGTAAGCAATAGTAATCTTCCGCTCTTTCCCATCTTCATATCTGACGATGACTGCTTCATGGGGACAGGGAAGTGCCAAAACTATTTCATGACAGTTGCAATTATCCTCGACTAACCTTATACTTGAATTTACAGGGTTTTCAACTCGATCATTTAATGTATTTTGGAGTTCTATAGTAATTATGAGTGAAGCTGAATTCAGCCATGAAAGAGCGAACGGAGTTGTCCGGTTTTTCAGTATCTTTGGAAGGCCAGCGATGGACCTGGTCAACAATCTGGGTGCCATGGCAATGTTCTTCGGACTCTCTTTTATCAAAATATTCCATCGGAAACAGTTCCGTGAAATTATCGTACAGGTATTTTACATCGGTTCTAAATCGACAGGAATAGTTGTCCTTGTTGCACTTTTCACTGGCATGGTGCTTGGACTTCAACTCTTTTACACGCTCGTGAAGTTTGGTTCTGAAGGTGTTCTCGGGTCTGCTATTGCCCTGACCCTTGTCAGGGAACTCGGCCCTGTTCTGACGGCCATTATGATTACTGCAAGGGCCGGTTCAGCCATGGCCGCAGAGATGGGCATCTTGAGGATCTCCGAACAGATCGACGCCCTCTACACCATGCGCATCGATCCAATCCGATATCTTATCAGCCCTCGCATAGCAGCATCGATTATCAGTTTTCCGCTTCTCACGGCATTTTTCGACCTGGTGGGGATCCTTGGTGGATATCTTACAGGCGTGGTCCTTCTTGGCGTCAATGCGAGCACATACATCTACCGTGTTCAGTATTCCCTGAATATTGTGGATGTGCGGGGAGGATTTATAAAGTCCCTTGTTTTTGCGCTCTTAGTATCAACAATCTGCTGTTTCCAGGGATATTTCTGCCACATGCGTTCAGATGGTTATGGTGCAAAAAGCGTGAGCCTTGCCACGACATCGGCAGTAGTACTTTCCTGTGTCATGATCCTGATTGCTGACTATGTGGTAACATCCTTTATTATGTAGAGAAGATTATGGAGACGCCTCTCATCGAGTTTAGGAACGTAACAAAACGATTTAATAGCCACACGGTTCTTGACGGGATTGACCTGACAATTTTTGAGAACCAGATAACCACCATCAGCGGAAAAAGCGGCGGTGGAAAGAGCGTTCTTCTCAAGCATTTTATCGGGCTTTTGAAGCCTGACTCAGGAGAGATTCTTTTCCAGGGAAAGCCGGCCAGGGATATGAAAAAGAAGGAATGGGATGATTATAGAAGTATTTTCGGGTACATGTTTCAGGGAAATGCCCTCTTCGACTCTATGAGCGTTTATGACAATGTTGCTCTTCCCCTCGTTCAAACCACGAACCTTTCAAGGAAAGTGATAAGGCAAAAGGTTATGACGCGCATCGAGGAATTGGAACTCGCAGAGGCTTGGAAAAAATATCCATCAGAACTCTCCGGTGGGATGAAAAAAAGAGTAGCCCTTGCACGTACCCTCGTGACAGATCCCAAAATTGTTCTTTTTGATGAGCCCACCACCGGTCAGGACCCTATCAGGAAAAATGTTATTCTCAGCATGATCGCCCATGCCCGAAAAAAATTCGGGTTCACTGCAATACTCGTAAGCCATGAAGTTCCTGATGTCTTCTTTATATCCGACAGGATTGTCATTCTCTGGGAAGGAAAGATTGCCTTCCAGGGAGCCTATGAAGAGATGACGAAGCTCAAGGGGCCCGTGGTGGATGAATTCCTCCGAAGCCTTGAAGGTCTCCAGGACGAATTGACTGGCCTTATGTCGAAGGAGATGTTTCGGTCCCGGTATGGTGCAGAGCTTTCTGTGGGTAGAAAGAAATCCAGGATATCAGCCATTCTCTTTTCTATCGATTTTGATCTCCTCGAAAAGGGCCTTGGCCATGAAGCAAGCCTCTACACACTGAAAGCCCTGGCGGAATATACAAGCAGGCACTTCAGCCCCATGGGGGGCTTCTCTGCAAGGCACAGCAGGGGAGAGATCCTGACAATTCTTCCTCACACAGAACTGGAAGAGGCGCAACAACTTCTGAAAGGTTATGGGAAAGGCCTCCAGGAACATGTTCTGGAAAAAATAAGAGATGTAACCCAGCAGTTTATTGGCATGGGGTGTTTCGTCATTTCTGTAAATGCAGGCTTAACCGAGGCAAGTGTCACAGAGAAGTTTGACGAGATGATAGAAAAGGCCAGAAAGGAGCAGCAAATAGTTGCTACAGTTCTCTGCGAAGGAGGAGGTTAATCTGGATGAAAAAGTACTCTATAGAGACCATAGTTGGAGTTTTTGTTGTCATTGGCATCCTGTGCGTTGGGTATATGACGGTGAAGCTTGGCAAAGCCACGTTTCTTGGTGATGACTTCTACACTATATATGCCCGTTTCCCTTCAGTGTCGGGCCTGAGACCTGGAAGTGTTGTTGAGATCCATGGTATTGAGGCAGGAAAAGTTGGGAGTCTATCAATCGATCAGGCAAAACAGATGGCCCTGGTGGAATTGAAAATTGAGAAGGGAATCAAGGTATATGATGACGCCTCGGCAACAATCAAAAGCTCTGGCCTTATTGGGGATAAGTTTGTCAAGGTTGATCCAGGCGGTTCAGGTGAGGTGCTCAGGCCAGGGGCGAATATTTTGGATACAACTACACCTCCGGACATAGAGGAGTTAATTGGAAAATATGCCTTCGGAGATGTTAAAAAAGATGGGCAAAAGCAAGGAAAATAAGTCGGAGATGAGAGGACAGAAATGAGGATTGTTATTGTACTGTTGGCAGTTTGTTTGCTATTGGGATTTACCACGCCATCTTTTGCAGGACCTGCCCTTGATACAGTGAAGAGCAATGCAGATGAGGTTTTAAAGCTAGTGACTAACACGGCATATAAAGGCGAAGCAGGAAAAAAGGCAAAACAGGAGCAGATCCGCAAGATCTCACTAAAGATGTTCGATTTTGCAGAGCTATCAAAACGGACTCTCGGTTTGAATTGGAACAAATTCAGCGTGGCCCAGCGCCAGGAATTTGTCGATCTGTACAAGGGAATTCTCGAAGACGCCTATGTCGACAAGATCACATCGTATACTGATGAAAGAATAAACTACACCAAAGAGTTACAGCTTTCCGAAAATTCAGTTGAGGTGCAAAGCACAGTCGTCACAAAAAGCGGTGAAATCCCTGTTTACTACCGGATGCATAACAAGGATGGACAATGGCGAGTCTACGATGTGGTGATTGAGGGTGTGAGCCTTGTGAATAACTATCGTACACAATTCAGGGAGATACTGGCAAACAATCCGCCTGTATACCTGCTTGAAACAATGAGGAAGAAGGTGCAGAAGAAATGAAACGTAAAGTGAAGGGTAAATTCTGGAAAGGAGTGGTTGCAATGCGCGCTGTTGTTGCCATGCCGATTATTATTGCCATCATGGTTTTTTTAATTCCCCTCAGGGCAGAATCAAGTGTTCCACAGGAAAATGCGCAAGGCGAGTTGCAACTGCCGCTCGTGATTGCTCAGGTTCAGCCTGAAGCAGGATCGGAGGAGATAGAAGTTGATTCCATTGTATCTGATGATCTTGCGGATTTTGAGGAAGAAGAACGGGTATTAGAAGAGGAGTCGGTCAGCATTGCCGATCCCCTACAACCATGGAACCGTATGTGGCACCATTTCAACGATAAGACCTATTTCTGGATGTTTAAGCCCATGGCACAGGGTTATCGTTTTGTTGTCCCTGAGGGCTTTCGAATTTCATTCAGTAACATTTACACGAATGCTACAGCACCTGTAAGAATCTTCAACAGCCTGTTCCAGTTGAAGATTGAATACTTTTTTAAGGAATTTGCACGATTTCTCATAAATACAACGGTTGGTTTTGTTGGCATGAGGGATTGCGCAAAGGATTGTTTCGGGATAAAGCCTCACGACGAAGACTTTGGCCAAACCCTTGGCCACTATGGTGTTGGCCATGGTATCTACCTTGTCTGGCCCTTGCTTGGTCCTTCTTCAGTACGTGACACAATTGGCACGGGCGCTGACAGCGTCCTGAGCTTCACAGGAATATTAGGCCCCGTTGATCTTGAAGTGCCTGTGTGGGCGGGACTCAAAACCCATGAAATTGTCAATGAAATAAGCTTACGCATCGGAGATTATGAGAGACTTAAAGAGGCCGCCATCGATCCATACATAGCCATACGGGATGGTTATGCGCAACGACGGAAGAAGGCAGTGCAGGAGTAAATACACTCGTAATCGAATTGGCATTGTAGGAAAGTTATTTTTTTCGCTCGCTCCTGCGCACATTGCTCATCGCCGGTAAATCGGCTGAAGCATCAGGCAATCCGCAATGGATGTACCTGGAGGCGGGTCATGACTACCAGAATGTCTATTTGCAGGCAGAGTCCTTGAAGCTTGAAGTAGTTACCATGGCCGGGTTCAAGGTGGAAGATGCAAGAAAGGCCTTTAAATTGCCGACTGATGGGCAGCCTGTATACCTAATGTGTGCGGGCAAGAAATAGTCTTTTTGATCAAACTTTCATTAGTATTTTCTTTGATCTGTAAACCGTTGACACGGATGCTGTTTCCAGGCGATAGAAAGCGCCGAATAGTTACTTTCCTCTCCTACCCTTTCAAGAGTAGGGAATAACATACACAGTTCAGTTTAGTGTGTAGATAAAACCATTCATTACTATGGCAATACCTTTTTTTCAAATAACTAATACCTCATAAATGCAGTTAGTTATCTCCGGCAAGCTTACATGGCATGGTATTTGCCTTAGCAATGTCAGAGATTGACCGCCGAGGGTCATACTCAATGCTGATAACGAATGGTGTAATAAATGTCGTTAAAATATTGCGTAAGACACAATTATTGAATGAATATGGGGAACTTTGTGATAGCTGTCATCGATAATAGCAATATAGAGATGTTAAAAGATATCTATGAAAAAGGCAAACTGATTGAAAAATCAGGACGCAAAACCGCTAACCTAAGTTTTCTCAGCAAGGGAGGATATGGTAGTAGAGTTGCCATGGAGAAAAGCTTATCAGTGATGCTTATCCTCCCGGCAAGAAACATCGAGTCAGGAGGTTTTAATGGAACATCAAAGATCTACTTCAAAAAGAAACAGAGTTTTTTACCCCCTCATAATTATTGGATTGTCGTGCCTCGTATTTGGGCTATCCATGATTATCTTCCAGGAGAGAGCCAGTGCGGCCCAGATTACCCTTGCCTGGGATGAGTCCGATGGGGCAGCCGGTTATAAAATATACTCCGGAACAGAGAGCAACAATTATACCTGGGTGGTTGATGTCGGCAATACGATAAGCTACACGACGGCAAACCTTACCGATGGATACACGTATTACTTCGCTGCCACTGCTTATGATGCATCCGGCCTTGAAAGTGATTATTCCGACGAAGTAAGTTACAGCGCTAATACTGTTCCATGCTCCTATTCTATTTCACCGGCCAGCGCTGCCTTCAATACCTCCGGTGGATCGGGAAGCATTGCTGTTACAACACAAAGCGGATGTAACTGGTCGGCATCAAGCGGTGTATCATGGGTTACCATCACATCGGGCAGCAGCGGCACCGGCAGTGGAACAATAGCGTACACGGTGGCATCCAATAGCAGTGCAGCAAGATCTGTTGTTTCAACAATTGCCGGGCAACTATTCACATTCAACCAGAGTGGAACTCAGTCTTACACCATCAACGCCTCAGCAGGTACAGGCGGTATCCATCACTCCTTCAGGTGCAACTTCCGTGAATTATGGGGCCAGCCAGACATATACGATTACCCCCAACAGCGGCTATACTGTAAGCAGTGTTACTGTCGATGGTGTATCAGTAGGCGCAGTCACTTCTTACACCTTCTCAAATGTGACGGCCAATCATACCATCGCGGCAACCTTCACACCGGTTACTTCCTCCTATACTCTGACGGTTACCACATCAGGTACCGGCACAGGATCAGTAACAACGAACCCCAGCCGGAACAAGCTTCACAGCGGGAACTGTCGTAACGCTCACCGCAACGGCTGATGCAAGCTCCACTTTTACCGGATGGTCCGGCGCATGTTCAGGAACGGCTGCCACCTGTCAGGTAACGATGAATGCAAATACGAGCGTTGGAGCAACATTCAGGCTTAGATCCTACACTATCACCGCTTCTATTTCAAGAAAGGGCGGAACAATCTCACCGTCAGGCACTTTAAACGTAACCCACGGGTCAAACCAGACATTTACGATTACCCCGCAGTCGGGTTATAAGATCTGGTTTGTTGTGATTGACGGCAAAACTATGGTGCACTCACATCATACACATTCACCAACGTAAAGCCAAGCATACGATAAAGGCTTACTTCACCCGTCAGTGATGTAGAATTAACGGCAAACAAAGCCGCCAGATCCCCTGAATCATTCATAATATTGGCTGTGCCCTGATGGGGTGCAGCCAATATTTCTTGATAAATGATTAGTTTGAGTCTTATCCCTTGACATTTTAACAGTTTCATATTACAATAATTGTATAATGCAACTATTAAGAGAAACCGCAGGTACCGAGAGTATAAAAGAGTTTAGAAAAAGTCTTCGCAAGCTTCAGCGTAAACTTGCTGAACAGCTTGACGGAGATTCAGTGTGCTGCGGTGTCACCATCGCACAGTGTCACACGCTTCTTGCAATTGAAGAAAAGGGACACACTACCATTACAGAGCTTGCGGCGGAAATGGAGCTTGACAAAAGCACGCTGAGCAGGACTATAGAGAGTCTCGTAGTTATGGGGCTTGTAAAGAGAGAAACCAACAGCGATAATAGGCGAAGCCAGCATATCCAACTGACAGAAGATGGTGAAAAAACCGTAGTCGGCATTCATAACCAGTGGAAGAACTTTTTTAAGTCCCTCTTTGCCGGCATTCCGGGATCAAAGCATGCCCTTGTCATCGAAGGACTGTCGCTTCTCGCCAATAGCTTTCCCTCCGCGGCGGTTTGTTGCGCGTCAGACATGAATCTTCAATCGAAGAAAAAAAGGAAATAGGACAGGTGGATACAGAAAAAACTAAATCAAAGGACAAAAAACCGAAATGGATAACCGGCTGGCTGCCGACGATGGCAGGTGTTTTTCCTGTTATTTCAACGCGCCTTACATCGGAAGATATTGTTGGTGGATGGCGCGTCCGCTGGGGTATGGGCAGGATGGGTTACAGGATCAACCCCGGCCTCTATGCCGTAGGTAAACCGGACACCTCTTCGCCTATTCTGGTAACAGCCAACTATAAGCTCACCTTTGACAGCCTGAGAAAATATCTCGAAAACATCAGTTCCTGGATACTTGTCCTTGATACAAAAGGGGTCAATGTCTGGTGTGCCGCGGGAAAAGGGACCTTCGGAACGGAAGAACTGATCAGACGAATAAAATCAATCAATCTTTCATCCCTTATGAAGAACCGGACCCTCATTCTCCCGCAGCTTGGCGCGCCCGGTGTGGCGGCCCACATCGTAACCGCTCAGACAGGCTTCAAGGTGGTCTATGGTCCTATACGGGCCGCCGACCTCCCGAAATTTCTCGCAAACGGTCTCAAGACTGATCCGGCAATGCGCAATATTACCTTCAAATTCAAAGAACGTCTTGCCGTTGTTCCTGTTGAGCTGGTGCAATCCTGGAAAATGGCCCTTGCGGCCCTTGTCTACTTAATTATACTCCGTCTTGTTTCCGGCAATCTCCTGTCATGGTCAACTGTCGGGAGTTTCCTGCCTTACCTGGCCGCTATTATTATGGGGTGTGCTGTCGTTCCCGCGCTGCTTCCCTTTGTTCCGGGAAAATCATTTGCCCTCAAAGGTTGGCTTGCAGGTATTTTTGGAACCTTTGTTTTCGCCTGGCTCTATGGACACGGTGCGATCGATACTCTCGCCTATCTCCTTATAATGCCGGCTATATCCGCGTATCTGGCCCTCAATTTTACCGGCTGCAGTACCTACACATCACTTTCCGGTGTGAAGAAAGAGTTGAGGATCGCCTTACCGCTTCTCATATTCTCAGCAATATCCGGCATTGCCCTGCAAATGTATAGTGCCTGGAGGACAACATAATGAATAACGCTATGAAGTATCTGAAAAATGTTGTTACCTTACATCTCGATGATGCCAAGTGTACCGGCTGTGGGCGTTGTACTGAGGTCTGTCCTCACGGTGTATTTACCCTCAGCAATGGGAAAGTTACAATAACTGATCGCGACGCTTGCATGGAATGCGGCGCCTGCAGCCGCAACTGTGCTTTTGAAGCTCTTTCTGTAATTGCCGGAGTAGGCTGTGCCGCCGGTATTATTCGTGGAGCCCTGGGGGGCAGCGGAGATTGCTGTTGTTCAAATACAGCGGATTGTTGCTGATTGTTTCCTGGCATAAATAAATTGGCCTTAGAAGCGCGTTCAAAAAAGCTCCTGAGGCCAAATCAAATACTTAAGGCCTATCTTTATGCTTTATTTATCTCCATTTATCAACAGAGACTGTTGTGCCGTAGCCCATTCTCCAGCCCTGCATCATGGGAGGACCATCTCCGCCCACTACAACAACTTCCAGTCTGTTTCGCAGATATACCGGCACTACTTTATCGTCAGGATCGGTAAGATATGATGCCGGATATGAACCACCCCTTTTGATACTTGCTGTTATAAGTGTTGGAAAATACTGGCTTTCACGGAATTCTTTGAGGGTTTGTGTTGCATTTTTGTAGATGGTATCCTTAACATCATCCTTGCTCATATTCTTCTTTTTCAACATTTCTGCCCTCGCTGGAGAAATCATCGCCACGGCATAGCTTGGTAGTTCAATTGCGGCCAAATCCTTTGCGAGAACTTCAAGACCGTCGCCGGGGTAGAAATAGTTTCCCACATGAGACCAGCCGCCTGTAAAAATGCTGATGGCGCTTTCTCCGGGTTTCAAACCTTTTTCAACGCTTAGAGGCGGCCAGGGGCTCTTTTCTTCATTCTCGGGAGCTACGAATGAATAAGCCGGATTTCCCTGCACTGCCATCGTGTTCACACCCACTTCCTGTCCGCCAAGATTTTTCAGAAACAGCGTAGCGGCGCGCGCAAGGACAGAATTGGCCTGGTTGCCGGGGCTCATGGCTGCCATTTCCGTGTTCATTTTCAGTTCCTTCCGGATGGGGCCGTTCATTACCTGCATAAAAGCAAATGAGTTCGTCGAGCGGGCCAGATCTCCTAGCTTGGCCTTAGCACAGGCTTCGGCAAGGGCAAGCAGCGCCGGCATATATTCCGGTTTTGCGCCGGCCATAACACCGTTAATAGCCACCTTTTCAACAGTCACAACCAGCTTTTCAGGCTCCATAGATGCTGCCACGATTTCATCAGGAGCATGTTTGGTGCCCTTTAACATCTGTGCGACCTTTTCTTTGGTAGGCGGGATAATAGGCAGACCGTCTGTCCACCCTTCTTTGTAGAAATGGTCCTGGATTTCAGCCAGTGTGCCGGTAAGCGCGACAGCCTTTGGTTTTGGCGGCTGATATTTACCGATCTTCTTTTCATCGGCGGTCAGAGGAGTTGTAAGGGCTTTGATGATATTGTCAAGGGCAGCGGTAAATTCTTTTTCGTTCAACTTCTCCGGCGGATTGGGGACCATTGAATAACGAACCGGGCAGCCCGATACCAGCCTTGTTTTGTCTGCGACCCCTTTCAGATTGTCATAAATGACCACCATTCCGGGTTTACCTGCCTTTTCAAGCTGCGTGGTAAATGTAAAGGCGCTCTGGGTTATCGTACCCGTAGGATTACCGCCGTATATGTAAGAAGCGGCCTTTGATTCGATCTCGCCCCGTTGTTTGGGATCATCAGCACTCATGTAGCTATCGCCTCGGTTCATATGAACCACATTAATGGTCGGGAACTTTATTTTAAGTTCCCTGCCGACCTTCTCAAGAAACGCATCAAGCCCCGAACCACCGTGAGGCATGGAGCTTACGATATAGACGGTTTTACCGTTCAGGCCAGATAGCCGTGGTGCCAGCGGTATTTGATCTATTTCAGGCATATGCGCCACTGGGTTCAGCGCGGTGAATTTACCTTCCGGCGCCGCCTTCACGGCCTTTTCTTTGGGTGCGGCAAAGCTATTTGAGATAGAACAGATCGTGCAAAAGCATGCTATACAAACAAGAATAAACATCACCTTCTCAAGAATATTTTTTTCCATGCTTTCCCTCCTCCTTGGTCTGATAAAATCTTGCAAATAATTTGCCGTTTACCTGCAAAAAAGCGTTCCTGGAAGAATGATAAAATGTACTTCAAGATTTGTATAAATGTATAAAAAAGAACATAGCGTGTCAAGAATATTCAACCACAAGATTCAACGGTTCCTTGTCACTGTTTGTTGAAGATCATTATGGTAAACACATAATTCTATGGCCATTTTCTGGCGTGATGCAGCAGCCTCAGTATCTGCACAGCGGCGCCGCGGACCCAATATACAACAATGAAGGGTGTTCCCGAGATGACCAATTCCCGTGTGCTGGACAGCCTGCCGGGCCGCCCGATGTTGGGATGGTCTATGAGATATTCTACCGCCTCCTGGACCCTTTCGGCCATCCGTTGGGCCGCTTTTCTATTATCCAAAGCCATGTATTCCCCGGCTTTCTGAAGGTCATCAATTGCTTTCAAGGTCCACTCAAGATGCATACTCTGTTATCTTCCCCATGTTTTCAGGTGGGCAACTGCCTTTTCGTGAGATAGGGTTCGTCCTGCTTCAGCATCGGCTATACCTTCTTTGATTGCCTGGACTTGCCATTCCTGCACTGCAACAAACTCCTCAATGGCGAGGGTAGCAAGATAGGACCGGGACCGGTCGGTTGCCTTGGCCAGATGCTCCAATCGTACTGAAAGCTCTTCCGGCACTCTTACAGAAATCAAGGATGCTTTTTTCATAATAATACCTCGTGCACAATGTAATCGTTCATGATGACATTATAGTCGGGACCATGAAATAAGTCAAGAAGAGAACCTGCAAATATTTCTTGAAATCAGATCATAATTGCGGGAAAAGTGATCTATTAAGAATAATCTTCGGTATAAGGAGGAAGAATTATTTGTCAATATATTCCATAATTATTGTCAATATACTTTTTGAAGATGATAGGGTATGATATTGCAAAATCGGAAATTGCGATGTTGGTATTTTAAGCTGTTAGCCCCCAAGAGACATGATTAGAACGCGGAAATGACTGCGTAGAGGATAGGTACCCATGTTCGAACAAGCCTTCAAAAACATCGACGACGTCCTCAGCAATTCATGGGGATGCTCTTCGGCAAACTGCCAGAGTTATTCAAAGACGAAGAGAAACTCCGCGCCCTCTGGAGCGTTCCGGAAACGCGCGCCAAGCTATTGCACCCCCTTTTTTTGTTGTCAAGATTTTGTTCGGTCCAGAACAAATTCTTCGATTGCCCTGTTTACTTCCATGGGCTTTTCCATCATTACCATATGGCCCGCACCATCTATGAGGGTTAATTGTGAGCCATATATTGCCTCATGAAGGTATGAAGAATATTTTGGCAACGTCAGCGCATCGTCATTTCCGCATATTATAAGCGCGGGTAAGCGAATTGAGTTTATCGTATCCATAACGTCAAACCGGTTGCAGGCACAGAAATCCTTATAAACGGCTTCTCCCTTGCATTTCATAGTTTCATAGATGGCCTGGTCTTTCAAAACCGATCTTGTCTTTTTTGAGAACGCTAACTCACTAATATTTCTTACAGTATTTTCCTTGTCCTTGATAATACCTTCAAGAATCTGAGGTAAAACCCGGAGCCTGGCGCCGGTCCCGATAAGAATAATCCCTTTAAGAACATCGGGGTAAGCAAGTGATAAAGATATTGCGATAGCGCCACCCAGTGAATGACCGGCGATATAACATTTTTCAAAATCATGCTCCCTGATCATCTCATAGACTGTATCTCTGTATTCTCCTACAGAATCACAACCAATGCCGGGGGATTCCCCATGTCCCGGTAAGTCGACGAGCGCGACTTCCATTGATGATTGCAGGTAATCCCTTTGGCTGTGCCACATATGTGTATTCCAGCCGGAACCGTGTATAAAGAGGATCTTTTCTCCCTGTCCATATTTTTCAATGTGCATACTCACAGGACCTCCGGTTTCAATCTATCTATTCTCGTTCTTCACAATGTCGATCAGCTCCGGCAGACTGCCGATTACAAAATCGGCATCCCCCTGAAATCCAGTTCTTCCGTATCCGTGAGTGACAGCGACGGTCCTCACTAAGGATGCTTTGCCTGTTTCGATATCAATCGTGCTGTCTCCGACAATTACCGCATCTTCCGCGGCCACATTGAGGGCCAGTAGTCCAAG
>CAWAOG010000028.1:0-21594 GCA_963783625.1 uncultured delta proteobacterium
ACGCGGAAAACCCGACGATGTGCCGAAGGGAGATAAAGAACAACAAAGAAACGCAATAAATCCAGCCCGCCGTGAAAGCACCACAGCCGGCGACCTGGCAAAGGACATACCTTCTCCGGCAGGGATTCCCGAACGACAGATGGCTGGAAAAAGCACTGAGGGGACAGGAAGCAGGTATGAGGCAAAAACAAGTGAGGTAGAGACCCTGAAAAAACAGGAACCAATGCCAATGCAAAAACCTGCTGCCGCACCTCTCGCTAAACTGAAAGAAGACAGTATTGCTCCCTCTGTTGGCTCCGCCGCGGTTAAAGGCACTCAGGAAGCCATGAAGTCACCCGCAGCCCGCGAAATTGAGACCCGTTCTATCGTAGTACCAAGGCAGGTTCTTTTTACTGTTTTGACAAACAATATTGAGACAACCGTCAAAGAAACAGAAGGCCTCCTCAACCGTTTCAGTGCGATAAATATTAAAAGAACCTCCCGGCAACCCATTCAATGTTACTTGGGGCGGATCTCCCCGGGCAAAAGATAACAGAGTTTTTTGATGCACTGAAAACCGTGGGGGATGTAAAAGGAAAAGAGATTCCGGCCAAGTCACCTGAAGACTATCTGGCAGTCCGTATAGAAATCACGGGCAATCCGTGACACCAATGAAGATACCCGTCATTAATTTTTATCTTTGTCATCGCCTTCTTTTTCGTTTTCTCCGCTGTCACCGGGACCTAATTTATCTTTTAGCTTCTTATTGACTATATTGCCCGCCTCTTCCTGTGCCTGCTCTGCCTTTTGTTTCGCGTCTTTCTTTACCTTTGTATAGGTATCAACAGCCGTCTCCATTCTGTCGCATCCCAGAGAACAAACAAAAACAAAACCGGCAATGATAATGCTGAATATTCTCTTCATATATAAACTATACATTAACACATCAATAGATAGTCTTCACATAACAATAAAAAAACATTATGTAAACGCGAACAAAATATTCAAGGCGCTTGATTTCCATTCTTCCGGGCTTCTACCCTATTTTTCCCACCCTGATGCCGAGGAGAAGGAAACCGGAGCGAACATTAAAGTATGTAAAGTATGTGAGGATTTCCGACGATGATACCCCATCGGGGCCTGTCCTCCGGTCGTTTAGCGGAGGGCACAAGTAAAGCTTAATTATATGTATGACAGGTCTATTGAGTAATTGCGCTTCATTCCTATCCTGGAAGACACGATCTATGTGGCTTCAATTAGAATTGGTGTTATGCCGTCTCAAGTCTTGCGTCGACAGCAATACCGCCATTGCCCTCCGCAAAGAGGATAAAGGGATTAATATCCAGCGATTTGATCTCCGGATGTTCTGTGAGGAGCCGTGAAATATTTACGAGGGCCCGGACAAAGGCCTCCACGTCGTATGGTGGCCGCCCTCTGAACCCTTTGAGGATAGCTGCGCCTTTGAGTTCTGCGATCATTTGTCTGGCCATCTCTTCATTGATGGGCGCTACCCGGATCGCTACATCATTATAGACTTCAACAAAAATACCGCCTAATCCGCAGAGGATGACGGGGCCAAACTCAGGGTCGTTGCGGCCGCCGATGATCATCTCACATCCCGCAGGGGCCATTCTCTGGATAAGATATGGACCGGTCTCTATGCGCTGAAATGCCCTTACAAGCATCGCTTCATTTTCGATGTCGAGCAGCACCGCTCCATGCTCTGTTTTGTGGAGCACATCGGGAGAAGCGGTCTTCAGCGCCAGAGGATAACCGATTTCACGGGCGGCCCTCAAACCCTCTTCCATGTCCTTCACGATTCTGTAGTCTGCTACCGTCAAGACCATATGTTCTGATAAGATCGAAAACCTCATTGACCGGTATAATGCCCGGGGAGAGACGAGATGCTGCGGAGCTCTTTTCTGCGTACTTTATGATCTGAGGATGGTCCCCGGAAACCCTGGCGCGATTTCTGAAATGTGTATAAGCCAGACGCAGGGCCATGAGCGCCTCATCAACATGCATAAAAATAGGAATATCCGCTGCCTCCCGCATGGCAAACCAATCTTCCTTGTGGCCGCTCATACAAAATATGATGGGTTTATCATATGTCTTAGACAGCTCTGCCATGGAAGAAATAAACCGCTTTGTCGGCTCGCTGTCGAGGCCGAGCGCGTAGGAATGGACAACGACCACTCCATCAACTCCATCTTCCCGAAGGGCTCTTTCTGCTATTTCCAGATGGACGTTAAAATCGAAGACATCTCCGAGATCGACAGGGTTGGTCCTTCGTATGACCCCGGCCCTCGTTTTTTCTGAAAGCATACTAAAAAATTCCTCGGAGAGAGACGCCAGCTTAAAACCATGACTATAGACGCTGTCTGCCGATAGCACCGCATGTCCACCGGAGCGTGTCACAACTGCGAGACGCTGCCCCTTGAGTGGTTTCAATGAAAAAACTTTAAATGCATCCGTCATTTCTTTGAGATTTTCTACACGATGAATGCCGGCCTGTTGCATGGCCTCATCGACAATCCGATCGTCACCGGCCAGAGCAGATGTGTGGAACCGGGCTATTTCCCTGCTCTCAGGGCTCCTGTTTGACTTTAAAAGAACGATTGGTTTGTCTGTCCTTGCGGCAAGGTCCATGAGTCTTCTTCCATCACAAATATCCTCAAGATACAATCCGATCATGCCCGTAGCAGGGTCACGAATAAGATATTCGAGCAAATCGTTCTCGTCGAGGACCAGTTTGTTTCCAATACTGACCAGCTTATTCACACCGAGATTAGCCATATGGCAGAGCATCATAATGTCATGCAGGAGACCGCCGCTCTGCGTGATGATCGATATGGGACCTTTTTTCGTTTCATGGGGATAAAGAGAATAAAAAGGCAGTGCAAGACCATTTTCAATATTCACGATTCCTACACAGTTTGGGCCGATGATCTTCATCCCCCACTGCGTTGCCATTTTCAAAATCTCTTTTTCCAGGCTTTCACGGTCCTCACCAAATTCTGAGAATCCGCCGGATTCAATTACTATTCTACGTATTCCTTTTTTGCCACATGATTCAAGGGCCTTCGGCAACCCACTGGCCGGAATCAGAATAACGGCCATATCGGGCACTTCCGGTATTTCGCTGATATCGGCAAACACGTCCCTTTCCATCAGAGAACCTGCTTTCGAACCCACAAGAAATATTGTTCCTTTAAATGCGAATCGTTCCAGATTCTCTATAATACCGCGGGCAACATTGGATGGAGAATCAGAAACACCGATGATTGCTACACTGCGAGGGAAAAACATGGTTTCCATACACACTCCGAATGGTTGTCTGTATTGCATTCACTATTCAATGAAATAAAATGTCAGGCCAGATCATTGAAGGACAGCTCCGGTCCTCAGAACGCACTGCTTCTGTTCGCCGGGAATAAGCGGCTATCCTGCCTTGTGTTCAGGGACATTACAGCTTAATATAGTCCTTCGGCGCGAAATTCTTCTCCCTGGTCCATACATACACCGATGCGTTGGCAACCCGGAAAATCTTGATGACATCGTAACCTTCAGCCTCTACCAATGGTTTCAAGAAAGGCCGCGCGTTGACTACCTCTTCCTTGAGACCCTGGTCTTCCAGAAATTCGGCAGTTCCGTTCACGCGCAATTGTATGCCCTTCGCGAGGTTGTTGTAGCAGAGTTCTACTTTCGGGTTTTTGACAAGCTGTTTGTACACATCCTTCGGAGTGCTTATCTGAATAAGGATTCCCCGCTCATCTGCTTTATAAGTGCCGATCCCGCGGACTCTCGGTATATCACCTTCAACAGTGGCAAGAAAACAAACCGGATTTTCACTTATAAATTGCATTATTTCTTCTTTGTTCATCGTTTCTCCTTTTTGTGACGCTCTCGTTATACCCGCGCCTTAGATTTGTCATTCTTTCATAACTTGATTAGAGACTAAGAAAAGAACTGCCATTCTGTCAAGCCTTTTTTAGAGCATTCTTTGTGTCAGAATAATACAACATATATCCGATAGTTCCATCATGCCTCCCGTTGACCTTCTATAAATGCTGTGTTATTTTAACAAAATCAGAGCATCGCAGCAATAGTGGAGGGTACAACCCATGGCAGATTTCCCAGTCACCTCATGAAAAACTCCGTCTCATCCTTGAGAAAATAGGCATTGAAGCAATAGAGATAGATCGGTTAAAGCCCTTCAGAGAACTCTTTATCAGCAAGAAAAATGCCTTTGCCGATTACTTTTATAATTTCTTTCTTGATATGCCCGATACAAGGGTGATTCTGGAAGGAGAAAAAGAACCGGGTCTCATGAAACGGGTTTGGGCGCATTGGTTTGAATTGTTTTTTAATTCAGAGGCAAATGATGCATTCCTGACATACTTATGGAAAGTCGGCGTGAGGCACGTGGAAGTAAATCTTGACCAGCGTTTTTCCAATCTCGGTTTTGCCATGATACGGCAGTTTTGTCACAAGGTCGTCTCAAACGACATTCCTCTTGAGCAAAGAAGTCAGGTCCTTTCAACCATTGACAAGATGCTGGACCTCTGCCTGCTCGTCGAGACAACGGCCTATATTGAAAACACGATAAGCTGTGATATGGAGGTCATGAGTGAAGTCGCTGACAGGGTCAGAAATCCGGCCATGGTCATCGGATGGAACATAAAAAAACTGCAGGGCAAAGTCACTGAAGGAACAAAAGAATACAATATTTATCAGATGCTGATGAACGAAAACCAGCGACTTGAAAACATGGTCCAGGACATCAAGGTATATATGGAAATGTTCCAGGGTGAACCGGGTATTTCATGAGTGTAGGCCTTCAGAGAATTAATAGATTCTGTCCTTGAAAAACTCGATAGCAGGAATAAATACAGCCATGTTCAGGTAAGCATTGATTGTCAGGAGAACGCGTGCAGCCTCAAGGGTGATCCGAAATGGCTGGAATATCTCTTTTACTATCTCATTGAGAACAGCATGGAGGCAGTGGGTAGGGAAAATCCCGGCATCAGAATATCTTCAGAGATTGAGAGCACCCCGCCTTTCAACATCCGCATAGAAATCTTCAATTCAGGTGCTCCTCCCGGAGAAGAAATCGAGAAATTGTTTTCTCCCTTCTTTTCTACAAAGGCCACCGGCACAGGTTTCGGCCTTCCCATCGCGCGGTTGGTGACAAAAAAACATCATGGTACCCTTTCTATGCATCCCGGTAAGGAACAAGAAGGCACCAGTGTAACCATCAGTCTCCCGGGACCGGGATAGTTTTGGATATTTTGAAGACAGTTTTGAATGTCAGAAAATATGGTGCTGCTGTCTCAGGGTTTAATATAAGCGTTGAGCCCGATAGTTACCGGCTTGCCGTCCACTTGCACTTTCGTAACAACATTTCCCCGTGTGCTGGCAACAACGAGGGTTTTGCCCGATGAGGACGGCGTTGGTTTTTCCAGGTCAATTTCGATGATAAGTTTATTGTCCTTAATTTCTACGTTCATGGCCATGATAAATCCTCCTGTTTATTTTTTAAGATATCTCTTACCCATCACATTACCCACTTGGCGACAAATGTGTCAATGAAAATGAGAGGTCGCGTTTCTTTTAATTATATGGATACCACTTTATTTTACGTATATATCCTGGAATGTTCCGATAAAACCCTATACACCGGCTGGACAAAAAATATAGAAAAACGAATCCAAGAGCACAATCATGGCAAAGTCGGGGCCCGGTACACACGGTCCCGGCGTCCGGTGAAACCGGTTTACATCGAAGCCTGTTCAACATTATCGGACGCTTTAAAGCGGGAAGTCCGGATCAAGAAATTATCCCGCACACAAAAATTACAGTTATTGAAAGACAGTCCCCATTCTTTGTAATCTGTCCCTTATGACACGCTCATACGACGAGAAAGCTTCATTATATGCATGAATTAGAATTGATATTTATTGAAATTCTTCGCTGTCGTTCTTTCTAATAGCCCTTTTTGCTGATAACCCTTTTTCGAGTTCCTTATAGAGTTTTCTCACGTATCGCTCGGGAAAATCCTCCCTTTCAAAATAAACAAGGGCCTCCTTTTCAAAAGCGTCCAGAAGAAAAGTCTTTTCAGCCGCTACTTTGTTCGCCTTTACACCCGCTTTTACTATATCTCTGCGGTACTGCGCCGTTGGAAGAATCATGCTCAATATTTCAAGATAATCGTGCTCCTCTTCGAAATCGTCAACATATGTTGTTTTCACCTCTATGGTCCCTTTAACAACAAGTTTGATCGTCCAGGAATCGTTGGAAGTCTCCATTGATTCGTCGGATATCTCGACAACAACACCATTTGTCAGCCACCAGGTTTTAAGTGCTTCCGCCATGCATCAGTATACACGAAAAGAGGAACATCTGTCTAAAAGTGTGACCGGACAAAAAGAACATGCTATAATCACAATGCTTGCGGTGCTTCGGTCACGAGCCTACTTCAATGCGGCAGGTCAGGATGAAATCAAAGAAAATAGTCTTCTTTTTTTGGGATGGGTGGGAATGGTCTTTTACTTTACACAGCGGTGGATTTACGGCTTCGTCATCCTGTCACTGATGGAAGAATTCAGTGTCAGCAGGACCACTCCTGGCGTTGTCGGCTCTTCCACTCTCGAGGATGCACGTTTACCGCTATCATCGCTGGTCACATGGGTCTTTCTCTCCATGGGGGTCCTTTATTATTACTGTTTTCTGTATTACCCTGTTTGAAAGAAGCACAAGCGTTCGGTCGGTCCCCATCTGTTGTTTCACGAGAGAAAAAAGTTTGCCCGCTGTTGAGCAGTTTCTTTTCTGTTTCTTCTCTCTTATCTCTGATTATGATATAGAAAGGTTCTTCTTTTTGGAGCATTGTCTCCACGCTGGCGAACTCCTCTGTCTCGATGACATAACGTCCTGTATAGAAGGGTACGGCGCCCCTTAAAGTCTCATCGGGCTGATAGGCATAGATGCGTTCGCCGACAGGCACTATAGCGGTTATCTGCCGGCAGAAAGGGACAAAACTCTTATGAATGTCCAGGACGGGCATGACAACCGTTACCGAAAAGAGCAGCGCGAGGATGATGGAGAGATTCATTGAAATCCAGTATTTCCTGAGATCACTTTTCTGAAAATATCTTATGGCGGCATAGAGAGGGCTGTCATGAATATGGAAAGCGCGATAATCAGGACCAAAAGCATTTCGGACACATTCGTGAGGTAGATTTTTTTGACAGAGAAATAGAGAGGTGTCAGGCCAAGGCCGATACAGAGCAAAACTATAGTGAAAATCCAGGTAAATATCTTCCCGATTCTCGTCAACGACTGTGGCGATGTTAACGTAGAGTCAATGTATGCAGCCGTGAGCATGGCAACAGGAGCAAAGATGGGCAGGAGGTAAAGTGTCCGTTTCGTCGATGCGATACTCAGGAAGATAATTCCCGAGAAAAACCAGCATTTCGCGAAGAGGGTCCCCTTTTCCGACAAGATATTTGTAACGCCGGGTTTGCCTGACTTTGAAAAAGCATGGAAAAGAACAGGTATAAGGAGAATGCCCCAGGGGAGAAAGCCATTAGGCAACTCAGTGATGTAGTAATAAAAAGGATTATGATGCCCGGAGGCTCTCCCCGATATCTTTCCCGCGAGACTGCCGGGGAGGAAACGTTGCAGATGATTATGGACAAAGAAAACATTCAGATATTCTGTACCGGCCTGATGCCAAAGCGCAATAAACCAGGGAAGGGTCATGGCAAGAAAAATCAGGACGCCGAGCCAGAGCCGCATTTTAATAATTTCTTTGAAGTTTTTCTCAATAATGAGGAAAGCAAGGATACTTAAACCTGGTATCACTATACCGATAAACCCTTTTGTGTAGAAAGCAAGGGTGCATGAGATATAAAACAGGATGTAACAAATAAGCTTTTTTCTGTTGGTCTCGGAAAGGTACCCCATGATAAAGGAATACAGGGCGCCCATAACAAAAAACGTGAGAGCGCCGTCGACGATGACCCAATGGGCCACCCGGAAATATTCCCCTGATGTTGCAAGGATAAGCCCTGAGAGTAGAGCGATTCTTGGTCCGAAGAGAAGATTCGCCATGAAGAACACAACGATAACGGCCCCGAAGGCAAAGAGGGCTGACGGGATTCTCGCTACCTTGTCGGAAACCCCGAATGCCTTGAATGTGAGGGCGAGAGAAGCGTAATAGAGCGGCGGTTCTTCAAGAAAGGGTTTTTGATTCAGGGTGGGCACCGCCCAGTTACCCGTCAAGGCCATTTCACGACCAATCTCGGCAACTCTCGGTTCATCGGCTGACCAGAGTCCGTGGTTGGAAAGGCCCAAAGAAAAAAGCGGCACAACGACAATGAGAAGCAGAATCAGATGTTTTAAAACCTGTTTTTTTTGATCATTCATAGATGTTTCCCCTGCTGAGTATTCACTCATTTTATCAGTATAATACAACAAAAAAGTTAACGGTAGCATTACGGAAACATTACTAAATTTGGTAATGTTGTTCTTGCTTTAAACAACGACCCTAATGCCGCCGTGTGCCGCAAAACTTTCGGGTCCACAACTGTTAAGCATATCTTTCTTAATTGACTATCCCTGCAAATATACGCAGGATGTTTATCCTCAGTTGAGAACTTCAGTCCAAAAAGGTACAGCTATACAAAAAGTGTCTTGTCAAAGAAGACAATGTCTTGTTAAGTAGAATTTCCATCTGCAAAAACAATACATTTTCAAATATTCTCAACTGTTATTATTTGTGACTTCATCTTGTAACATATTGAATAGTATGAGTTTAGCATCGCCTGTACCCCTGCCGCAGGTTATGGCACGTTTCTTGATATATACATTATATCTAACATTATAACGAACTCACCCATGAAGCGCAGGAAAGGAGGGATCGAGCAATGAAATACTCTTTGGGGCAACCAAAGCAAACGAAAGGATCAGTTGAGGTCCCCGTCCATGTCTGGAGGTAATGGAAAAAACAACGGTGGCTTGATGACCGGAGTTGAGAAAGGTTTCTCCGAGGCTTTCTTGTTCATATTTTCTGTGGTCCTCCACCTGTCACATTCTCTCGAAGGAAAACACGGCGCAAGGCTATGAAAGCCGGTCAATAGTTGCGAAGCAATTAAAAAAACACAGGAGGGCAATAACTGTGCTTGAAGAGACAAATACATACAATGGCAGCGAGACAGAATCATCGGAAGATACAGATTTATCCCTTCGTTTTGACCCATTCAGAAAATACCTGGCAGAGATACGGAAATACCCGATATTAACGAGAGAAGAAGAAAGTGAGGTTTCCCGGCTTGTCTACGACCATCAGGATATGACTGCGGCCCAGAAACTTACCGTGTCAAATCTCAGGATTGTGGTAAAAATCGCCTCGGAATATTATAATACGTATCTCAACATACTCGATCTCATTCAGGAAGGTAACGTCGGTCTTCTTCACGCGGTGAAGAAGTATAATCCGTATAAAGGGACAAAATTCTCCACCTACGCCTCTTTCTGGATTCGGGCATACATCCTCAAGCACATCATGGATTCCTGGAGTCTTGTAAAGGTCGGCACCACACAGGGCCAGAGAAAACTCTTTTACCGATTGAATGGCGAAAAACAGCGGCTTGAGGCCCTTGGGATTTATCCCACACCAAAACTCCTCGCGACCAACTTTGGTTTAAAAGAACGGGAAGTGGAAGAAATGGAAAAGAGGCTTTCCTATAACGACATCGCCCTCGATGTTCCCGTCTATGATGGAAGCGATGAAACGCTCATGGATAGAATAGCCTCTGACCAGGACGTGGAGGAAATAGTTTCAGAGCGGCATAAATCGCGCTGTATTATCAAAAATGATGAAAGAGTTCAAGGCCACCTTGGATGACAGAGACCGTTATATATTCGATCATCGTGTTGTGGCAGAAGAGCCGATGTCGCTTCAGGAGATAGGAGACAGTTGCCGGATTTCACGGGAGCGGGTAAGACAGGTAGAGACCCGGATAGTCAAGAGGTTCAAGACACATTTCCAGGGAAGCCTTGCAGACCTTGGCCTGCAAAATGATAATAAAAACATGAGAGCAACGCAGCGGGCAATGTAGACCAGTGCAAAATAACTACAGACGACCGATAAACATGCAATGAGCGCCCGATTTGCGAGAAAAAAGCAGAGCATGTTACGGCTTATTCTATGTGTGATTTAGCTGTTTTGACAGCGAGATCTCTATCCTTCGTAAACAGGCTCCATTCCATTCCTGACGAATGAATGCCGGCCTTCTTGTCTTGACCTCTGCCATGATACCAGTGTCCGAAGCGTTCCACAGTGGAAAAGGGATGATTTTTTGTACAGAGGATTCCGCAGGGGTGAATCTCCTCGAAAAAAATTGTTTCCTCGGGGGCTTCGTCATAAGCCAGGTCATCGGGCAATGCAATTTGAGATACATCAAAACCTAATGCTTCTTTTTCATCCAACCAGCCTGCTATACTCATAGTTCTTAGTCTCCCTTAAGGCCAATATGTGCCAATCTGCTGTTATCGATGGGCCTTTTTGAAGTCGATGAATCCCCGGTCTACATCCGTATGAATCAGTTGTACACGAATCCTGTGGCCCACGTCAACACCCTTAAAGCCTTGCATCAACCTCCCCTCGACAGGAAAATCAAGAAGACGGACCCAGGTCCCTTTCGGGGACGCACCGGTGACGATGGCGTCGAAACGATCTCCGATTTTTGACTCCAGCAACAGTGCTGCAGCAGATTTTTCAACTTGTCTTTCTACTTTCTTTGCCTCGTCCTCTGCCTCAGTACAATGTTTTGCCAGTGCTTCAAGATCGCCCACAGCATAAGGCGGGGGTTGCTGATTCATTGCGGATTTGAGCATCCTCTGGGTGATGAGGTCCGGATAACGGCGGTTCGGTGCTGTGGAGTGGGCATAGTCTCTGACGGCGAGACCAAAATGACCCGGGGCACGGGTATCACCGGGGATTTCTGCAACATATTCTCCAGGCCCAAAAGTTTAATAATCGAAAGTGAGAGATCGGGGAATCGAAGCGGGTCAGCCACTCTCGCCTGCGTGAGGAATTTCTCCAACCCCGCAGGGTCAGGTGTATCAGAAAGCGTGAACCCTTGTTCCCCGGCAAGCTCGACAATCCGTTCCCACCGTTTGGGCGTCCTGACTACACGGCGCAGGGATGGGACCTTTCGTGATGAAAGATAGCGGGCAGTTACACCGTTGGCCGCAACCATGAAATCCTCAATCAGGTCCTTTGCGCGGTTCCTTTTTTCTACATTGAGTTCACGGATTTCATCACCATCAAAGACGGGCCTTGCCTCAGTGGTTTCAAAGTCAAGGGCCCCCTGAGCATGCCGGAAAGCCTTCATTCTTTGTGCTGCCCTGTCTTGTATGCGAAGGTTCTCATCAAGTCCGCTCACGGCCGCAAGGGCTTCAGGCATAACTCCCCCTTCAAGCCATGCCGCGACACTGTTGTACGCGAGTTTCGCGTGATTGTGAACGTGTGCCCTGTAGATATCGGAGTCCGCCACAGAGCCGTCAGCGCTGACAATCATCTCAATGACAATCGCCAATCGATCTTTATTGAAGTTGAGTGAAGTAAGGTCCGTAGAAAGCTTTTCGGGAAGCATGGGAAATATTGTAGCAGCGGTATATATCGAAGTCGTATTGTGATGAGCGTGATCGTCAATGGCTGAGTTCTTTTTGACAAACGCGTCAACATCAGCCACGGCAACCCGTATTTTTACTTTGTCTCCCGGTAACATCTCGGCGACGGTAAGCTGGTCCAGGTCAAGGGAATCATCGTTGTCGATTGAGGCCCAGAGAAGGTTCTTGAGATCGCGAATGGAGCCATCATCAGTTACCGCGGGTGCTGCAATTGCGGCAAGTTCAGCGAGCGCTTCAGCGGAGAAATCCGGGAGCAGCCCTCGTTCAAGCATCACTCTGTGGGCGATATTCTCAAGTATGGCGCGGTGCTGTTTGTCGTTTCCGGCCATAGGTATACCTCGCAATTAGTTTTTATTGCCCGCGGGTAAATAATGCGGATCAGTTCATTGCTTAAGAGATTATAAATTGTATATTAAATATACTATAGTCCCCTCTGCAACTCTTCCTGTCTCACAGTATACCATATGTACCCGGATCGCTATGTGTCAAGGCCGATAGCATTGAGGTATTCCCATTCTCGGAAAACATGTATATAATTCTTATGTGGATCACATTAATGCTCTTTTAAAGTCCAACAGTATTACCTTTTTTCTGCAATCCTTTATATCCCTCTTTGTCATCGTTAACGCGATAGGGAATGTTCCTCTCTTTGTTACCCTCCTGGAGAGATTTGGTGAAGCCGAGAAGACGGCCATGATGAAAAAGGCCGCAATTATAGCCGCCCTCACATTGCTCGTAGTGACCGTGACAGGCAATCTGTTTTTCCGTCTACTGGGCATCGAGATGTTTTCCTTTACGATTGCCGGTGGGATTCTGCTAATGATCATTTCAATTGAGATGCTGCTGGGACTCAGGACAAGGACCCAGTCCTCTACGGACGAGGAGCAAAACAGCACGGCAATGGACGAGATAACGGTTATCCCCCTTGCCATCCCTCTTTTAACAGGTCCGGGTGCGCTCACCACGGGGATAATGCTCTTTGATACGGCAGGGAACATTCAAAACAGGGTAATCCTGCTGGGTACTATCGTCCTCGTTTTTGCGATCTCATATATCATACTTTCAAGATCAAAGCCTATACTGAAGTTCCTTGGAAAAACAGGCACCAGAGTAGCGAGGAGAATAATGGGCCTTATGTTGCTCTCGATAGCTGTCCAATTTATTATAAAGGGTATTTTTGACGCCATCCGTTTGTATAAGCTATGACCTCCATTGGTTCAAGGGCCACATTGCTCTTTTCGCGGCAAACTTTGTCAGCTTCAGGGCCGTACAACACTCAACGTAGCGTTGCTGCGCCTCCGTTTGGCAGCCCTTCGCCTTCGCCTTATCCATCGAAAATAGCTTCGGCCAAGAACCTGAAGAACTAAGATTTTAACGGAGTGTTCAATTGATTTAAACTTGGTGGTGCATTTTCAGCCGTCTCGTGTCAGTTGCTGACCCCGTTCCTATACTACGGTGAAGGGTGACCTTAATCCCTGCACGGTAGTCAAATACATTGACAGTTCCTTCGCCCGCATGGGAAACTAAAGCGACATGAACAATGTAGGAGATGTTTCCGAACATACCATAAAGAACATATTGACCCGTGATTTCATCATCGGTTTCTTTACCTTACTTATGTTCGCGATTGCCAATACCATGCTCGTCCCCACTCTCCCGGTCTATTTTTCCTCTTTAGGTTCTGACGAAAGAGAGATCGGCATACTTATCGGAATATTTGGCGCCACATCCTTGATCTTCAGGTTCTTGGTGGGAGGAGCTGTCTCAAAGTACTCAGAAAAAAGTGTTGTGATAAGCAGTACCATTATATTCGGCATTACTTTTCTCGCCTCCATCTTACTTCGTCCTTTCTGGCCCTTTTTTTTCGTGAGAATCTTTCAGGGAATCTCATTTTCTTGTATGGATACAGCTCTCCTGACGCTCATAGTCAATAACCTTCCCGTAGCCAATCGAGGACAGGGTATCGGCTACTTCCTCATGGCTCCCACCCTTTCTTTTGCACTGGGCCCCGTTTTGGGAATGTTCATTATCAACCACGCTCATGCTACAGTTCTCTTTTCAACCTGTGCCGGCCTCTGTCTGTGTTCTTTCTTCTGCAGTCTAAGACTCAAAGGAAGGGAAACCTCTCGATCTGACAATCGACAGGCACCAGATAAACGCTTTTTTGATCCAAAAGTAATCCCTCCTGCTATTCTATCGTTCTTACATAGTGCTGTCTGGGGATCTATCATGACATTTCTTCCTCTCTATGCTATCAAGCAGGGAATCAGTAATCCGGGTTTATTCTTTTCCACTTCGGCTATCATGACTATTGTGATCCGGGTTCTTGGTGGAGGGACTGCGGATAAATATAGTACACAAAAGATAATCGTAGCCTTCTTAATCACATCAATTGTTGGGACCATAATGCTTTCCTTTGCAAAAACCCTTCTGATGTTTATTGCTGTCGGTGTGCTCTGGGGGATACAAGGCGCATTTCTCTTCCCCGCATTTATGACCTATTCGTTTGACTATGCCGGTTCTTCGAGTGGCACTGCTATGGGGACATTCCGAGGACTCGGTGATTCAGGTTTAGCGCTTGGACCGATGGTTATGGGCCTCATCATTCCTCTAACGGGTTATCGTATGATGTTCCTTTCTCTGGCCCTTATCTGCTCCATTAACCTCTGTTATTTTCAGTTTTATCTGAGGAAAAGAAATAATGTGGCCCCGACGGCTTGAGCCGCTCTGCGACATGTAACGACCTATCACGGCTGAGGAACATTATTACCATTTGCTATACGTAGCATAAATTGCTTCTCTGTTAAAAACACGTTTTCAGAAACTTATCGCCAGCCGATTGACTATTTATAAAATCTACCAGTCAATAATTTCGCTTGAATGAAATGCTGAGGATTAACGGGTTGAAAGGGAGTATAACCCTAAGATCATCTAATGAATTTTTATGCTTTGCTTGACAAAAGGAGTATTGGGATGTTTCTAAAGTGTCCGATATCCTCTTCTCGTTCTGCATTTACTTTTTACGAAACACATTGCTGTAAATTTTGATGCTTTCTACATAAATTGTTGATTGAAAACCAGCTAAGATACCACCTCGTTGACCTGTAACTCGGGTTATCTTCAATAAAACTCGTGCTGAATAACGAATATGGGCTCAGAGCGATTTGCCATAAATCGTATGGCACACTTATTGCTCATATTGTGAATGTTATGATAAAGAGTCTGATAAAACACTTGCCGTCAGCAGCACAAAGAGAAACAGCGCAGGTAAGCAAGGGTCTCAAAAGGAAGGTAAGGGCTGTCTGTGATGTCAATCAGAGAAAAAAGGTGATTGACATCACAGACAATCGGTTAAATATATCGTTAAATATGAAAATATGCAGCAATGTCCACGTTCAGGAGAACACGGTATGAAAAAAATATTTTGCTTTGTGGTTATGATGTTTTTCATGAGTTGGAGCCAGGCTTTTGCCGATTTCTCCTACTCTCTCAGCTTTCTCAGCAACGATAAATCACTCGGCGCCTCCGCAACACTGATTACAGTGTCTAATGGACCCGGGCCTTTAACGGTTACAGGAGGTTTTATTACAGGCTCTTTCGGTTATGCCACCTTGCACCCTGGAGCATCTGGAACAGGATATACTTACAGTCCTGCCGGTGTGTTTATTTACGATAACCAGCTATCCCCAGGTTCATCGCAGCCGCTTACTTTGTATGGTTTACTCTTTACAACGGGCACTCTCGGCAATCCCGATTACAAAGAGATCAATCTATGGGGAAACAGCGCAGCGAAAGATGACTATTCATTAGTGCAATGGACTCAAATTACAGGTTACAGTGATTATACGAGTCCCAATTTGAGAGGCACCTCTGATATTACCCCAGCCGTCTCCACCGTTCCGATTCCAGGAGCAATTCTGTTATTTGCACCAGGTCTTGCAGGCATTGCTTTACTGAGAAGAAGAAATAAAGAATAGATTACGTTCGTGAAGCATTTCAGGCAGGGTCTATATGGCTCTGCTTTTTTTATGTCTTAATGATTACCGATTGTGATGTTCCATGTTGAGCGAAAGTACCAAGCTGAGGATTATAGGAAGCAACAAATGCCTGATACGCCTGCCAATTACGGGACAACAACGCCATCGGTTTTGTCAGTGTTTTTTTTCTTTGGATGTAATTTTATGCGCAGGATCTCGCCGGGGATGCCAGAGACACATGCGCGGGCCCATGTGCCTGCACCACTGGTGATTATGAGATTCATGTTCTTTATCTTATACTGTCCCTCGAGGAACGGAAAACGTAATTTGACCAAATAATTAAAAGGCCAGATCTGGCCTCCGTGAGCATGGCCGCTGAGCATTACGTCAACACCGGCGTCCGCGGCCCTTTCAATCTCCCGGGGACTATGGGACAGCAGGATCGTTGCGTCTTGAGGGTGGTCCTTGAGCAAATTCAAGAGAGGGTTATCTGAGTCCCATCAAGTTCATCTCGAAGGCTGGATAATTCTATCGTATAGTTTTGCACTACAGGCGGACGAAGACCCTGTAAGAGCGCGATGGCCGAAAGCAACAAGCCTGCGATGAGCGCTAATCCGCGCACTGAAGGAGCATAACGGGGTAACAGATATCCGAACCCGGTAACCAGGTCTGCTAAAAAGAGGGGTATAAAAATTAAAAAGAGCATAGCCAACCAGGTCATGCTGATAAATTCCAGAATACCGGCAAGAGTACCAATTCCATATATCACCAAAAAAGCTACTAAAGAAAAAGCATGCCCAAATGAGTAGACCGCCCAAGATTATTTCTATTAAATGCTCTAAATCATTAATTACGCCTACGGCATTTGTGTTTTTAAATCTCTTACCAGTCGGACAAAATTTGTGATGCGCACTGCATCGCCTTGAGGGCCGCGACCATTCGGGAACATTGCAGGATTACCGGACATTATATCAGATTTTTGAGAACCTGCACCGTGAACATCAATCCACGATCCCCTAACATATCCAATCGCCCGACCGAATGAAATGTATATACCGGATGGCTTTGGGCCGCCGTCGATCAACACAGTACTCGTCCAGAAATAGGGGTAGTCGGGCTGACCGGCTTCGTTTGTGATGGCAGTGCAATTAAAATAGATGATATCAATAGACGGAGAGTTCGTTGTTGCCGGAGAGCGGGTGTAATCCACAATGCTCTCAAGCTCTTTTGCATGAGGAAGTCGCCAGTCATTGTGACCAAGATAGTTTGCCGCGTTTTGTGTTTGCACCCATTCTAACGCATCCTGCCAGCTCAATCCTTTCTTGCTGTCTTCTTTCGACCACATAAGTTTAGTGGCTAAATCGGTGATAGTGCCATCCCCATTATCTTTGAAGGAATTCTTGCCATAGTTAGGATTGTTTCTCACATAACGAACATACAATTTATGACCAATCCTTCCGCCACTGACAGGCTCATACCTGGGATACCCCTTGATACGGCCGTCAGCGAAATTTACGCCGAAGATAGTCGCCTGGTTATTCATTGTGGTGCTGACATAGGCAGTTGATGACCAGTCCTGGCAATCAATGATCCGTTCATTCCCTATGCCGCTGCCATAGGCAAACCCGAAGTATTTGGTGTCAATAAATGGAGTAAATCCCGTTGTCACTTTATTGTCTTGTCCGTTAACTCCGTTAAACTGAATAAGCGAATAAAGCTCCTTAATAGTAGGCATCCGCCAGTCGGTATATCCGGCGGTTCTATTGGTGGACGCACCTTTTACAGCAACGTCCCACGTTACTTTGGAACCGCGTTCTTGGACCCACATCAGACCTGTGACATTATCCGTTATAGTTCCGTCACCATTGTTGGTATAGCTGGGAACATTTCCAGGATAAGAGGCGTTCTGTCCGTAATAGGGTTCCCCCTTTGCGGGGGCTGCCATCTCACCAGAATTGTTGTAAAATTTCGTTTGATTTGTTCCCACAATTGGATAACCTTTTATATCTGGTAGATTATCAATCATCGGTTTAGAAGAATTTGTTTTGCAGCCTGTTGTGCTGACCAATATTATGGCCATTAAGCCAATTATTAGAGATCCCAAAAAACTCTTTTTCATCTTATCTCCTTTTTAAGTCTAACACATTCTACCCTTAATATTTATTAACACATAGTGATAATTATAGGAGCACTCACATAGACAGTCTAAGGTTGTCTCCAATGCTATTTTCAATTTGTTGCCTACTTTCATAAATGCCCGGCTGCATAACTCTTCAGCAATATTAATGCCTGGAATTCTTGTTCCAAATAAATTGAAATCATTGGGTAAGTTGTTTGGTAAACCAAGAGTTATCGACATTTATGTTGTTTTCAATAATTGTCGGACAAAACTGTCGAGACATGCGCTTGGTGTCGTATAATACAGAAAGAACTTCGTGGTTGTTGCTATCATAGTATCTACAACTAAATAGTTTTATAAAAATGGTTTTCTAATAAATACTGGATGTAATCAAGTAACGCCAAAATCGGCGGCGGCCGTGAGGCGTCCTCTGGATTGTCCTGTTGGGTAATGGTTCACGTTGCCATTCCTGCCTCTGGGCTATGCCTGTGCGCCTATTCACCGTTACTGAGTCGAATCCACCGTCCGACCAAAACCCCTTCTTTCTTTGGCCATATCGCCAACGCCTCACGTCTGCCATCTGAAGCAAGTTGGATAGAGGCATTGCTGATTAAAAATAGGCCTGACGTACCGAACTCACCGACTTTGGTGACTGCAGACCATTTGCCAGCCCGGTAGGTCGCATAGATCAGGCTGTGGTCGACGCCAATGAGCGCGTGGAAACACTCATTGCCGGCAGGTGCCAGCCGCTTCGGACGGGAGGTAGGAACAGGAAACGGCGTTGGCTGACCCAACGGGTTGCCGTGAATTTCTACCACGGCATCAATCCAGCTAAAACCCTTGATCCTCCTGGCAAAGAACAAAGCTTTTCCCGTATGTGGATCTACCGCGAACGGCAAAGGAGGGATTGCAGGAATGAACCATTCTCCTATGCGGATCGCTTCACTTTCTGAATTCATGAGCTTAATGGCCTGCCCATCTGAGGGTCGCCACTCGATGTCACGCTCTGCGTCCTCAGAGAATGCCAGAGCGGCATAACGAAAGTAGAAGTGATTGTCTTCATGTGCTTTGAAGAACAGGTGTAGTCTGCCAGAGGCGTCACCTGACAGAACAGCGTCCCCCACGTTGTTCAAATTCACAAAATACGGCAGGTGGTGATCTAAAACGTTGCGGTAAGACCAACCATCACTGGTCGCTTCGGCTATAACAACCTTGTCCGGTCTGATCCTGTACGGAACAAACCAGGCTATGCCGGCACCAAACCCCAAGATTCCCCACTGCGCGGCAGTTCCCAGTTGGTTGCCACTCGCCTCTGTCACACATACTACGGAATTTCCGGCACGTGACAGTAACGCGCAGCGATTGCCTCCGACCAGATCCCAGTTGCTCTTGTCCCAGATCCAGTACTTGTCTTTAATTGCTAGGTGGATCCTGTCCTTGGCATCATTTGTGATGGCCAGATTTTCATAATATCCGTGCCGGTCGCTGCCGACCCTATTCTTCTCTTCAACACCCCGCTCTGAAACCACGACATGCAGAGCATCACCCGCCTTGGTTATGGCGATCACATGGACTCGGCCATCCTGGGTCATTTCCGCAGCCACTTTCTCGGTGGCTGCGCTTACCAGTGTGACTTCATTTCCGAGTTCAATGCCGGGAGGCGGGGTATCAGTTATGTTTACCAAATCTAGTCCGCCAGCGCAGCCACCGACAAGTAGCAATAGCAACCCGCCAGCACAGGACCGAGTCAGTTCTCTTACCTTGCGGCAGGTATTACGCGCGTCGTTCATAGTGAATCCTTTGGAGCTAAGCGGTCGTTCAGCAATGCCCAACAAATTAATATAATGCACAGAGGGATAATTTATCAAATATTAGTATTACGGGTATAAATTTGTCAATGATTATATAATTTTCACATAATAAAATAATCAAAATATAACTGTTATAATAATAAATAGATACAATGCGCAACAGACTGTAGTATGCAATATAATATTAATAAAACAACATTATGCAGCAAGTTGTAAAATGTTAAATCTTAATATCCTCTGGATGAGGGGAATAGGGATATGATTGATTACCGACTGAAATGTTGCACATTGGGAATGAATGCTAAAGTGCGGAGGAAGAAACAGCGGTTCGATATTGTACCAATGAGTTATTCCTCCTATCTTCCCCATTTGGAGACAAAGGCAGGTTTAGGTCGCCACACCAGAGTAAACGCAGGCGAACTTTCCACTTAGGTCATAGCTTGAAGCGCGCAAGCGCAAAGCCAGCGTAAACTCCGTGCACATACACAGAAGACTTGTTTCTTTTGCCTCCAAGCTTATCCTTTCGGTTTCATCATTGCAATGAAGAATAATAATGCGGTAAGATAGAGGAAAGTTCATTTCACAGAATCGAGGACTTTGGAGAGAAATATGCAATACATCATCGCTTTGCTGCTTATCGGTTTTGTTATTCTGGTCCACGAATTTGGTCATTTTATCGCTGCCCGTATTGTCGATGTACCTATTAAAATCTTTTCAATCGGCTTTGGCCCCAAACTATGGGCCATAACGAAACAAAAGACTGAATATCGGATAGCCATGATCCCCCTCGGCGGATACGTTATGCCCGATTGCGAAGACGATAAAGAATTTCTTGCCCTGCCTCTCTACAAAAGGATTGTCATGACAGCAGGTGGTCCGCTCGCAAGCGTTATATTGCCCCTATTCTGTTTTGCGCTCGTCAATTGTATTTCAACGGGGATAAGTCTAAACGGCCTTTTTATAAAACCCCTCTATCAAGTATATCTCATATTTTCCAGCGTTGCTGCCTCACTTCTCAACATCTTCTCTCAACACAGCCAGTTATCGGGCATCATCGGTGTTGTCACCCAAGGCGGTAAATTTATCGGTGTGAGTTTCGTAAAGGCCCTCCAGTTTGCCGGTCTTGTCAGCCTCAATCTTGCTGTGCTGAATTTAATCCCCCTCCCCGTTCTCGACGGCGGCAAAATTCTCCTCTATCTGATGGAAGGTATCCATCCAAAGTTTTCAAAACTTCATTATCCCCTTGCCATTGCCGGGTGGGTACTTGTTATGGGGCTCATGCTTTATGCTACAGCGATTGACATCGTAAGACTTTCATAAAGTATTTATCCATTGCAACGAAGTAATATGAATAAGGCCGGGTTGTTGTAATACCAATCCTAAGTCAAAAATAGAATGAAGATTTCGAGAAGGAGGGAACCGGAAGCGTACTATTGGTACGTTGAGGATTCACGACGACGAGAAAGCTTTATTATATGCATGAATTAGGATTGGTATAAGAACTTAGCCGTAGCCGAGTTCCGCCAGCCTCTCCTCCGTCATACCCACATAATGGGCCACCTCGTGAACAACGGTTATCTCGATCTCTTCCTGCAATTCTTCCAGCGTTTCACACATAGCTTCAAGAGGTTCCTGAAAAAGATAGATTATATCAGGATATAAAGGCGGTGATGTAACTGACCGTTCTATTAACGGGACCCCTTCAAAGAGACCGAGAAGAGGCTCATCAAGGGCTATCTCCATCTCCTCTCTCATCCGCTTTGATGGACACTTTTGCACCGTTATAACAATATTGTTCAAATATCCACGAATCTCCCGCGGTATACGTTGAAGGGCCTTTTTGACAATCCCGTCAAATTCTTTTTCGCTGAGCTTTATCTTACCCATATGTCCAATTCTATCATCTCCAAAAGGAATACGCACTACTTCAGTAAAAACATTCTTAACATTTTGTCAAAGAGCTTTATTTAAGACATATGCGTGGGATTTGCATAAGGGCATGTTCGGGAAT
>CAWAOG010000029.1:0-146050 GCA_963783625.1 uncultured delta proteobacterium
TAAATACTATCCCATTTCACGCCGGATCACTTTGGCTGAATCCTCGTCAATTGATACGATAAAAGTACTGCAACTATTTGGAATGAACAAGGATATAAGGTAAAAAACGAGCATGCAGAAAGAAAGGGCAAATTAAGTGAAGTCTGTATCAACTTCAAGACTATACATATCTGTGGATTTGATAAGAACGGTATCGCCTATGGATAGGTCACCCACAAAATCTCGATCATTCTGGCCATCTAGAATGCGTATGATTTCTCCTTGGGCGTTAGTAGTGGTTAAAATATCTGTCAACACCACGGCTATTTCTGCTCCTCCAATAGTTCCCGTTGCTAGCTGGCCGACTCGAAGTGGTGTTGTAAACGATGGGTTTCGATTCGCACCATCTGGGTTAGACTGAATAATGGGTGTACCTTCTTGCTTGTCCCATTTCGGTTGTTTCACAGGTTTCATGATTCTACTCCTTTCATGGTATGATCGAAGGTAATGATTTCCAAAAGAACCCAGACACACTCATTGCTCATCAGAAATAATTTCTCAGCAATTTTTCTATAGTATGAGAAAAAATGAACCATACAAAAACCAGACAATTTAGGAATTATTTAAGGAGCTACGATTTGTAACTCGTTGATTTCAATGGTGGAGCTGAAGGGGATTGAACCCTCGACCCCTTGACTGCCAGTCAAGTACTCTCCCAGCTGAGCTACAGCCCCGTGACGTATTTTATAACAGTAAAGCTTGTGTAATGTCAACGGTTTTGAGAGGCCAGCCCATAATTAGTCAAAGGATGGTGCTGCTATTGTTTTTGAAATTGTATGGTTTTTGTATGATTCATTTTTTTCTCATGCTATAGAAAACCTTGTCAAGTTTATGTTTAGAGACCGCGCGGTCTTCTTTCTTGACAAACTATTCCTTCCTGCCTATATTTCCCTTAAAGCGAATCTGAATGACTATCATGCAAACATTGCAAGAAAAAGGGGGATCCAATGAACAGAACTTTTTATTCAGCCATTTTACTGATTGGCCTCATTCTCTGGGCACCTATTTCTATGGCTCAAGATGTGAAATACCAGACCCATATAAAGCAGTTATTTGATGTGAAATGCCTGAGGTGCCATGGTTCCACGGCGCCGGAATACGAGCAATTCAATGTTGAGAAGGATAAATGGGTCAAGCAGGGCCTTGGCATGAAAATGGATTCATACAGGCAGCTGGCGAATTTTGTTGTTTGGCCCAATACCGGTGCTGTCATGAGAAGGCTGGATGACGGAAAGAACATACAAGATGGAAAACCCGGCAATATGTATAAGTACTTAGGAGATACAGAAGAAGAGAGGGGGAAAAGTCTTTTACTGTTCAAGCAGTGGATCGGGCTTTGGACACTGAAAAGGCTTCCGGAATTAACCAAAGAAGAAATACTGGAGCTTGACAAGATACGGGGAAGATACTGATTTCGGACTAGGATTTCCCCGGCACCGGAAAGAAATAAGGATCTGTTTATCAGCAAATAGCAGTCACTTGCTCGCTAGTGGACTTCGACCGGATTACAGATGCGCATTCCCACTGTTAAACAATATAGCCCCAGCTTTTCGTGTTTTTATTCTTTGGCAATATACCTTATTGTCTAAAAATACCCCTTCAGACTTTTCTTTTGGTTGGTTTTCTTTGGGAAGACGGTTTTCCCTGATAGGTTTTGGAAGGTTCTTTGTGCTTTGTCAAATTCTGTGTAGTGGCTTTGTTGGGGGGCCGGTCTTTTTCAGGAGCGTTGCAAGAGAATATTGGAGCCGCAAACAGGATGATGCTGAGTATAGCAAGATATTTCTTTAACATAGGGTCCTTTGAGTCTATCGGTGCAGCATTATGACATAAATCCTTTGTCTATTCATTCCAGTGGCCATAACCCCATGATCTGAAGATTCAGATCCCGAGAATGGTTAAGATGTATTCAGCCATTATGTTTATCTTATCATATTCAGAGATATTTTTGATGATACGCTGGTTCATTATTGATATGTCTATTATGTTTTTTTCTTTTCAAATGTTAAAACGTTGTCCTCAAATAACCCTTTCTTTAAGTCATTTTCAAAATCAGCCACCCAATGGGAATCATCTCCGCAGAGATAAGTTCTCCTCGCCCCTGTAATCGTATGTTTTATGATTACAATTCCCTTAAGAGGATATATACCCGGAAGTATGGGTTTTTTTGACACAAATAATTCAAAATCTTCCTTCTTACGATCCAACGATGCTATCATGCTTTCAAGCTTATCTATCTCGTATCTGCCTACCATAGTGGTATTCCCCCAAGATACTCAACGATCATTAGACAACATAAAACTCTGTAATGGCACGAGGCCTTTGTCATAAATGTGCAACAGTGCCCACGGGAATTAAAAAAGACGCTAAGACCAATGATATAGGTATCTCTCTAACCATGTTCTCCCGTTTTCACTCATCGTTCCCTTTCCAGGCAACTTCTTTTGAAATTTTACTATGAGCTTTAACGTAATACAATGACGCGTGTCACACAACGCAATAAACATCAGGGGGTTCCCAACTCATTCCATGATGGCACTGCGGGAACATAAATAGAAGATAGTTTTAGCTTTGCAGTACTTTTTCTATCGTTTTACAAGGGGAGGGTTCATCCAAAGTGGATCTGCGCGAAATGGTGGTACCATTTAACCTATAGTTATATCTCTTGCAGCAAAGTCCACCATGGTCCACCACAGACTTTTTCAGGTAGGTTTATTAGCAGAAAATGCGGAAGTCCAGGTTTCTATAATATTTCCGTTGATCTGTCGAAATCAAAAAATTAATTCGGTGATAGATTGACAACCCGCTGTCCTGAGTCAATTGTCAACTTAAAATTGGCTAAAATATCACTGCCAAGTACACCATCAGCTCCACCAAGATCAGCTTCATGAGCAATAAGCAAGACCGGTCCAACTTTTGTTTTACCCACCTCAATGGATTTTACCCAAACTGTGTCTACATAGATCGTTCCCGTCACGCCTGTCATGCGGCCTTGAGATGCTTTTTCCGTAGAAATGCCTGATTTTCTCAAGGCTGAAGGCAAAATCAATGAACGATTTGCACCGGTATCGAGGATTAGTCTGAACGGTGCAGTGCCATTGAGAGTGACATTCACCAGAACGAATGAACCGGGAGAGAAAGGAATTGCGATAGATTCTTTTTGAGATGAACTTGTTTTTGACTCAGGAGGAGCGGGTGTCATAGAACAACGAAGAAGGAGTTGAGCATCGGCACGATATGTCTCGGGGATACTTACCAGTTCCCCGGTATAGTGCAGAGTGCCTTGCCCATCGATCCAATGATAGACGTCTGCTAAAAGAGTTTGGGGAAATAACAGGGCTATAAAAATGAAGACTGTTATGCAAATATACATCTTACCGGTGAACCATTGATCTCAAATGAAGCGTCTTCAGTATTTTTTCGGGTATATTTCTTTGCGGTGCCTTAATGAACTTTGTCGGCAGCATCAACGCAACTCTGGTTGATTTTTTGGCCTTTCTTAAATCTGCCATACACACCACCCCCTTCATATACCATTATAATCATCTATCGATAGTCTGTCAAAGTCGGCTGCGCAGCCGGTATGCTTATAGGAGTGTTATTATAAACAGACCACTGCCACAGAAATGAGAACTGCACAGAGAAGAGCAGATAGAGTCAAGCATATATCTCGACGATGGAACCCGGCTGAACATGAGTCCTCTGCACCAGTTTGTATTTGTTAATTGCATAACCGCGTATATCGAGACCAACCTTGTCCATCGCACACCGGTCCTTAAATAACTGTGTCAAGGCCCCGGTCTCTTGCAGGACAACAGCATCAACGACCTCGGTGCTTCTCTCGGCCTGACCCCCATAACGCTCGATAGCGAGTTCCGGTCTGAACTGCACTAAATTCCGGCCCGCCTGTTTCCCGAGCCGGTCGTTAAACAAGACGGGAGCAGGATTTTTATCCATGGTATCTGACCGCACTATCGGGCTTTGGCTTGTACCCGACTCTTTTTCTTTATCCACTGTGTCCGAAGCTTTCGATATCGGACCGGACCAAAGAAAAGGTACTAACGCAGAATTTCTATCCGTTTTTATTGGCATTGCATCCATATGCACCGTTTCGTTTATTAGCGGGTCAGGACATCACACCGGGCATGAGAATTATCTCCATGGCCATGCAAGGCAAGTAAATAAAGCGGCCACGAGACAGCTGGCCACGTCCTTCCTTTTCCCTGCTGAGAGTGAAATCTCTTCATATCGTTCCCCATCAGTCCTCGTTGATTTCGTTAAATAAGTTATTGTACTCTTCTCTGTTTTGCAATAACAGTGCCAAGCGTGTTTCTCGCCTCTGCCGAGCGCATTTCGAGCGTCCGGACACAGGATGTGGCGGGCCGACGAACCTCTTTTCATATCCGTGTATTATCCATAAAGTCAATATATCCGAAGCCCTATAGCGAAGTGTTCCCCACGCACTGTTATCATCGAAACAATTCTATCCCCATTGCCCGGGCGTTCCCACAGGTCGTTCTCATGCTCGGTAGAACAACAAATTCTGTGGAAGGTTCCCATTTCTTTGTAGTAATCATGGAGGAAGACTACCCTTCATTCTTACGAGCCGAGCAGATGGGGCCTTGAGGATAGCACGAGCCCCACTACTGGTAACGCATTTTTATAGACCTCTTCTCCCAAAAATTGTCCATGATTACCATTGGGACTCTCAAATTAGTAAGCCTTTAGACAAATTGCGGAAGCTATACATAACAAATCATTCTTATTCTTTTAATATTGAATAATTACATACGTTTCCCCTATTTCTTTCTGTCTCTTTTACACCATCTTCTTCTTGTGAAAATACATAATTGTGCATAACGGCTGGTTTTATAAACCTTAGCAACTTGAGAACACATAACAAAAGTCTGAAAGCAGATAACCGCATAAAGACTGTTCATTGGTGACCAAAATATGATACCATTTGTTTCATAGTTTATTCAGCAGGAGTGTTCTCTCATGACGGGTGGAGCAATTCTTTATTTTGTAATTGGTGTTGCAATCGGTGGGATTATTGTCTGGTTTATCGCGGCATCACGTTTTCACCGGAAGAGCTCGGAACTTGAAAGCAGGGCCGGCTCAGCCGAGGCAGTGATCAGCGAACTGAGGCAGCAAAGCGTTGAAAAAGAAGCAGAAACTGAAAAACTGAGAAACGAATTGAGTCTTGAAAGACAGGCGAAAGTCGAGGCATTGACAAGGCTCGAAGTATCAGAAAAACAACTGAAAGAAGAGATGGAGCGCTTTGAAAAGGTCAGAAATGAGTTGAGCGAAACCTTTAAGGCCCTCTCTCTTGATGCCCTTGCGAAAAATTCCGATGAGTTTAAGAAATACGCCGATGAGTTTATCAAACTTGCCGAAGAAAAAATGAAATCCCAGACAGCGGAAGGCAAAAAGGAACTTGAGGGCAAAAAAGAACTCATCGACCAGAATATCGAGTCAATCGGAAAGACATTGACTGAAGTACAGAAGAGAATAGAAGAAGTTGGTAAAGTAAGTGGTGAAAAGATTACGGAAGTGGCGACCCTCATCAAAAAGCATGAAGAGGTCACGGCAAAGCTGAAGGAGACAACAGAACATCTCGGCAATGCTCTTGCGAGTTCAAAAAAGCGCGGTGAGTGGGGCGAGAGGATGGCTGAAGATATTATCCGCCTCATCGGCATGGTGGAGGGCATCAATTATATCAAGCAGAAAACATTGGAGCATGCCGCTGGAAGGCCCGATTACACCTTTCTTTTGCCCAATAGTCTGAAAATCAATATGGATGTCAAATTTCCCCTTGATAACTACATACGTTACCTTGATGCCGAATCAGAACACGACAAAAAACGTTTTCGTGATGAGTTGCTGAAAAACACGAAAACCATGATGAAGGAGGTCACGGGCCGCGAATACATCAACCCCGCTGAGAATACTGTTGATTATGTCTTGATATTTATACCCAATGAGCAGGTCTATGGATTTATTAATGAGATGGACCCGAAGATCATGGACGAAGCGCTGAAGCAGAAAGTCATCCTCTGTTCACCTTTTACGCTCTATGCCGTCCTGGCTGTGGTGCGGCAGTCAATTGAGAATTTCAATCTGGAGCGTACAGCTTCAGAAATCCTCACACTCCTCATGGATTTTTCCAAACAATGGACGGCGTTCAAAGACAAATTCAAGACCATGGGTGACAGGCTCGACGCGGCAAAGAAAGAGTATGACGCCCTCAATACCACACGAAGCAATGCGCTTGAGCGCCCCCTGAGAAAAATTGACGAACTGGGAAAACGTAATCACATTTCCCTCACAGAAGATATCCTGCTCGAGGGAGAAAAGCCATCCTCGGAATAATATCATTCCCTACATGACACGATAGTATGGTATTCTGGAATTTCCTCAATTTTTTCTCCAGCTTGGCCGGAACGCTATTTTGTGCTCCCTGCTCACCGTGCTCCATTACCAGCTTATGTAACATTTAGGAGTTGTAAAACTTAGGGAGGAAATCAAAGGTGGGATAATGTGACTTTCACCTGCACGTTCTCAACCACTCAGCTGAAAAAATGTGATAGTTTCCGGTAGAAACCGTGTTTCTCCCAACCACATGCTCTTCATCACCTTCGCATGTAATGGTTATAGGCTTTGTTGAAGTCATCACTGATCGCCGACGTTGCCGACTGGCTGCCCTTGGCGCTCATCCCCACCCGGGTGGTCCCATCCGACTGGGGCGTCACCTGAATGGTTACGCTGACGTCGTCTCGCTGACCAAAGGCTGTGCCTGTACTCTTATTAGATGAGGTTATCGAAATCCCTATATCCTGTGCCGCTCGCATCGCACTGTCCCAGATCTGATCGTAATTCGAATGGGCCGGAGGGGTCACTGCATAATAGGGCGGTGGTCCATAGTAGTAGCACCCCGATCCCATCGCTAAAGCCATGCATAGCAGCGCGACAAGTTTGAGTTTGTTCATGATCTTCCTTCCACCTTTCCGAGAAAGGTTATTGAGCGGATCACGAAGCCTGTGTAATAAATCTTGCATTCCACAGACTGTAGATCGGCCCATCTTTGAAAGCAATAAAGAACTCTTAGCTCTTAACCACCTTTATTGTAGTCTACTCTGTTTTATTGCATCTTGCAAGAAACTTGGATTCTAACCTATCCTATTGTGCCACACCATCAGGATTTTGTGAATCAAATAGTAATAGCAAAGAACTTTAGAGCAATGCTCCTCTTCACCGCTGAAATTACCGTTTGAAACATTCAATTGTAAAATGAACAAGCAAAGCAAAGAGGAAGAAGTTATTATAATTTACTGCTAATTTGGATGCCAAAACAGGACAGCATCAAAAACGAGTGCAATTGATCTGACATAACGATTTTATAACGCGTGGATCAGCACGGAATCATTTTTAGCGGTGTTGCCTTTTTCTTTGAAACTGCCCTTGAAATATCCGAATTCAAGATAGCCGGAACTGCCGATGAGGCAGGTAAATTCGCTTTCATAGTAGCTTTTGTTCAGGGCTGTAAAAACCATACTGCCAACGCGGACCTCAAAAGATCGATTGCCGAGAAAGTCCTTCAAGAAATCAATTTTGATATTCGTGATGGCATTGCCGAAACGGTCAAAGCGGATAATCCTTCCTTTCAGGGAATGACCCTCTATGATAGGAAGCATATTGTCAAGACGCATAGGATCTAAAATGGTTCTTCCGAAAGCGGACGGATGAAACCCTGTCGAAGCGTGTGCCGCCGCAGGCGCGAAAATATCTCTCCCGTGGAACGTTGAGCTTACTTCCCTGAGCATGAAATCGGGGTTCTCAATCAAGTAGACTTCAGCATCGCTATCAAGAATAAGCGTAAAGAGCCCATTATCGGGGCCTATAAAGATGTTATTGTCTTTGCTCACGATGATCGGTCTTCTCTGGCTTCCCACGGTGGGGTCGATGACGGCCACATGGATTGTGCCAGGTGGAAAGAAACGATAGTATTCTTCTATGAGGAAAGCGGCTTCCTCTATATCCTGAGGCATGATGTCGTGGGTAATATCGATAATAGTCGCTTCGGGGTTGATGGAAAGGATTACCCCCTTCATAATACCGACGTAAGGGTCTTTGAGGCCAAAGTCAGTGAGAAGCGTAATAACCTTCACGCCTGGAGTTGTTCTGGAATCTTTTCCGGACCCGTTGACCATAAAAGGTGGTGGTTCCATAGATTATGCCTGTGAACGGGGCGATCTCCCTCGCGGGAGGATGGGCATAGAACCTTGTGTCTCAAAGAGCATTTTAATATACTTTTTAAAGGGTTTTTCGATGATGCCTTTCTCGGTGATGAAATTGGTGATGAATTTTTCCGGTGTCACATCAAACCCGTAATATCTTGCCTTCACGTCTTTTACGGTGAGCAGTTTGTCGCCGAGATATTTTACTTCCCTGCCGTCTCTTTTCTCAATGGCGATAAATGTGCCGTTTTCAATACTATTATCAAAGGTGGAAACCGGCGCTGCGACGAAAAAGGGGATTTTGAACTGGTGCGCGCAGAGGGCGATCATGAAGGTCCCGATCTTGTTTGCCGTATCGCCATTTCTCGCGATACGGTCTGCACCGACAATGATTTTATTGATGGCTTTGCTGGCACAGAGAATCCCCGCGTGGTTCTCGGGGACGAGTTCAACAGGTATCTTTTCTTCCATGAGTTCCCAGACGGTCAATCGTGCTCCCTGCATATAGGGCCTTGTCTCGGTGGCGATAACTCTGATCTTTTTTCCTGATTCGTGGGCGGCCCGGATGACACCCAGTGCCGTGCCGTATCCCCCTGTCGCGAGGGCACCGGCGTTGCAATGTGTAAGGATTGTATCACCGTCATCAATGAGTTCCGCGCCGAAGAGCGAAAGCATCCGATTGTTTTCGATGTCATCTACATGGATAGCAAGTGCCTCTTCAAGCATTGATTCAAGAAAGTCTTTTTCGTTTTTACAATTTTCGCATACTTCAGCCATTTTCCGCAACGCCCAGAAAAGGTTTACCGCAGTGGGCCTTGTGTCGCCAAGTAATTTCACGATCCTTTTTATATCGCTCTCTTTTACGGGTTTTTTTGATTGTATAATTTCCTGAATGCCGAGGACTACCCCGTAAGCGGCTACAATGCCGAGGAGCGGCGCTCCCCGGACTGTCATGTTGTTGATGGCTTCAACTATATCTTTGAGGCCGCTGCAGCGAACATAGGTCTTTTTGAAAGGCAACGCTCTCTGATCGAGCAGATATAATGCCCCATTCTTCCAGTAGATATGATCAGTCATGTATTTTCATTCCCCTTTAAGGCGTTTTAAAAGCAACTCATTGAGGAGCTTCGGATTTGCCTGTCCTTTTGTTTCTTTCATCACCTGTCCGACGAAAAAGCCGAGCAAGTTTCTCTTTACCGGCCCTGAAATCGGCCAGTTCCTTTGGTGACCGGGCGATGATTTCATCAATTGTTGCAATAATAGCGCTTTCATCGGAGATCTGAATGAGCCCTTTTTCCTGGACGATCTTTTTCGGAGATGCCCCGGTTTTATATACATCAGGGAATATGTCCTTCGCGATTTTATTGCTTATAGTCCCTTCCTTTACCAGGGACAGCAGTTCTGCGAGGCACGCTGGTGAAATTGGCGAATCTTTAGGCGAAATATCACCTTCCTTGAGTTCCCGGAGTAGTTCTGTCATGATCCAATTGCTTACTGTTTTTGGTTCCGGAAAAAGCTTTATCGTCTCTTCAAAGTAATGGGCGAGCTCTTTATCAGACGAGAGGATTTCCACGTCATATCTGGGAAGATTATATTCGTCTATAAATCGTTCCATCTTTTCCATGGGCAGTTCCGGCAGGGTCTTTCTCACCTCATCAATCCATGCGTCATCAACAATGAGGGGCAGAAGGTCGGGTTCAGGGAAATACCGATAGTCGTGGGCCTCTTCTTTGCCTCTCATGGAATAGGTGACGCCCTCATCGGCATTGAAAAGCCTTGTTTCCTGCACAACCTTACCGCCTTTTTTAATGAGTTCTATCTGACGCTTGATCTCATAATCGAGGGATTTTTCCACATGTTTGAAGGAATTGAGGTTCTTCATTTCTGTCCGCGTACCGAGTTCCTGCGTGCCTTTTTTGCGCACTGATACGTTGGCGTCGCACCTGAAACTGCCTTCTTCCATATTGCCGTCGCAGATTTCAAGATAGAGGAGGATATCGCGGAGCACCTTGAGATATGTTGCTGCCTCCTCGGGTGTCGCGATGTCCGGCTCAGAGACGATTTCGAGAAGCGGCGTGCTTGACCGGTTGTAATCTACCATACTATAAGAGCTTGTATCGATGGCATTTTCATGAACAAGTTTTCCCGCGTCCTCTTCCATGTGGACCCGGTTGACCCTGACGCGTTTTTTCTCGTCATTGGTGTAAATGGTGAGATAGCCGTTGGTACAGATGGGTTCCTCGTATTGAGAAATCTGATACCCCTTGGGCAGATCGGGATAATAGTAATTTTTCCGGGCAAAGACGCTTTTTCTGCTGATACTGCAGTGCAGCGCGAGGCCCAGCTTGATCGCGAAATCTACCACCTTTTTATTGAGGACCGGCAGCGCCCCTGGCAATCCCATGCAGGTCGGACAGGTATGGCTGTTCGGTTCGGCGCCGAAGGCCGTGGAACAGCCGCAGAATATTTTGCTCTTTGTCAAAAGATGGGCGTGCACTTCAAGCCCCATCACACCTTCATAATCGCCATAATCCACAATGCACCTCGAAGAGTCTTGATAATTATTGTAAGACCATGAAAATATACACCAGTTTTGCCTGTTCTTTCAAAATAAATATAAAATCTTCCAAGGATTGATTGTCTTTTATCGTTAATTCAATTATGTTAATAGAGAATTTCTAATGTTAAAAAAGGGGACAATGAAATGGACCAGAGAGTAATTGATGTGGTGAAGGCAGGACAGGGGATGAAGAACCTTACAAAATGGATTATTGGCGCTGTTATTCTTTTCATTATTATCCTTATGCTGAACCCTTTTGTCATAGTTGGGGCCGGAGAGAGAGGAGTGGTACTCACATTCGGTGCTGTACAGAAAACGGTTTTTGCTGAAGGATTGCATTTCAAGATTCCCCTGGTACAGAAAGTTATAAAGATTGACGTCCGTGTGCAGAAATCGCAGGTCGATGCCGAATCTGTCTCGAAAGACCTTCAGGACACTCACTCCATTATCGCCATAAACTACCACGCCATTCCTGATATGGCGAGCTGGATCTATCAAAACCTTGGCACGCAGTTTAAAGAACGCATCATCGACCCTGCTGTTCAGGAAGTTGTCAAGGCGGTTACAGCGAGATACACGGCCGTGGAATTGATAACGCAGCGGGAAAAGGTACGCATGGAGATTAAGGACCTTCTCAGACAGAGACTGGTCGGCTACAATATTGCTGTCGATGATTTCTCTATTATCAATTTTAAGTTTTCTCAACAGTTTTCCGCGGCAATAGAGTCAAAACAGACGGCGGAGCAATTCGCGTTGAAAGCCCAGCGAGACCTTGAGAGAATCAAGATCGAAGCCGAGCAAAAGGTGGCACAGGCCACGGCAGAGGCAGAGGCACTCCGTCTCCAGAAAGCGAACATTTCACCTGATCTGATAAGATTACGCCAAATTGAGGCTTCCATGAAGGCTATTGAAAAATGGGATGGTCATCTCCCGCAGGTCACGTCCGGCGCCGTGCCATTTATCGATGTAAAGAGTTTTGAAGATCAGAAAAAATGAATAAAGCCGTGAATCGTGAATGGTTTAAGGCCGCAAATCGTAAATCGTGAAATCGTAAATCGCGGAAGCAGAATAGAGAAAAAGGCGGCGGAGTATAAAGAGAATGGCGAAAAAACATAAAACATCAGGTGGTTTTTTCAGGTTTATAAAAGTTATCATTATTCTTGTGTCATTGTCATCGTGGGTTTTGTCGGGTTCTATTTTGTCTATCCCGATGTGTCGATAGCTGAAAAAGGTGAATCCGAAAAAGACCTCCTTCATGGAATACCGCGAAGATCAGTGGCAGGCAAAAGGTAAGAAATTAACCATCCAGAAAAGATGGGTTTCTCTCTCTAAGATATCACCCTACCTTGTAAAAGCCATCATTATCGCCGAAGATGACAAATTCTGGTCGCACCATGGTTTTGATGTTGATGCTATCCAGAAGGCCCTTGAGAAGAACATTGAAAAAGGAAAATTCAAATTCGGCGGAAGCACCATCAGCCAGCAGCTTGTAAAGAACCTTTATCTTACCCCCGCGAAAAACCCTGTTCGAAAACTGAAAGAAGCAATCATCACCTGGAGGGTTGAACAAACCATTTCAAAACGAAGGATTCTGGAGCTTTATTTGAATGTTGTCGAATGGGGTAATGGAATATTCGGCGCGGAAATGGCTTCCCAGCGGTATTTCGGGAAGCCCGCGGCGCTGCTCACTGCCGAAGAGGCGGCAAAACTTGCGGCTATACTGCCCAATCCGATCCGGTTCAAAGTCGATGGGACATCAAAATACACTGAGCGTCGGGCAAAGATCATCTACAATATCATGGTGAAACGCGGTATCGTCGTACCCGATTACGAAGAGGTCATCAAAACACCACATGTCGAGATATATGAAGAGAACGGTTTGCAAACCGGGAGCGCAGGTACAAACAGAACGTTAGAACGAAAATAAGGTATTACCCTTCAGCCTTCTTATCAATGACATTCGATGATTTTTTCTATATAATTGTAATTCTTCCGTACCGTTTAGATTGATAATGGTACAAAAATTTATAAGGAAACGTTTTGAGATGACAGAAAAAAAGATTGCGCCGTTTTTTCCGGAAATAAACAGAATACCGAAGCAGTTTGCTCTTGAAGGTCCTATTATGCAGGACCAGTACCTCGTGAAGGGAGAGCTAAGACGCTGGAATGGACCTTTCCATGAGATATTCTCACCTGTCTGTGTGCAGAGTTCTTCAGGCCTAAGCCCTAACATTATAGGGAGTTACCCGCTCCTGACTGAAAATGAATCGATGGATGCCCTTCGTGCCGCTCGTGCTGCCTTTGACAACGGAAGCGGCTCCTGGCCTTCCATGACTGCGGAACAGAGAATCGAATGCTTTGAGGATTTCTTGATCGGGAATGACGATAAAGAGAGAAGAGATCGCGAAACGTATCATGTGGGAAATAGGAAAACCCTATGGCGATTCGCTCAAAGAGTTCGACCGCACCGTGACTTACGTCCGAGATACCATAAAAGCTTTGAAAAAGGATGAACGCCAAAACCAGAAACTGAGTCGGCAACAGGGAATAATCGGCAGGAATGAAAAAGGTTCCTCTCGGGGTAGCGCTCTGTATGGGTCCTTTTAATTATCCCCTCTATGAAACATTTACCGCCCTTGCGCCGGCGCTTCTCACCGGGAATACGGTTATTTGTAAACCACCAAGATTCGGGACACTCCTTTTCGGACCCCTCCTGAAGATATTTCGTGATTCCTTCCCCGAGGGTGTGGTGAATGTCATATTCGGTAAGGGCCAGGAGATTATACCGCCCCTTATATCATCGGGCGGGATCGATATGCTTGCCTTTATCGGGACAAGCGGTGTCGCGGACGACCTGAAAAAGCTCCACCCGAAATCGCATAGAATGAAAATTACCCTTGGTCTGGAAGCAAAAAATCCGGCAATTATACTGCCTGATGCCGATCTCGAGGTAACAATAAGAGAATCTGTCATGGGCGCTCTCGGTTTTAACGGTCAACGATGCGCCGCATTGAAGATTTTCTTTGTTCATACCAGTATTATCGATGATTTTTTGAAGCGTTTTTCAGAGGAGATAACAAAGCTCAAATGCGGCATGCCCTGGGAAAAGAATGTATTTATAACACCCCTTGCCGAACCCGGTAAAACATCATATCTGAAAGGCCTTGTCGATGATGCCCTGAGTCACGGGGCAAAGATCATCAATGATGCGGGTGGCGCAATGGAAGGGACCTTCTTCTATCCGACGCTCCTCTATCCGGTAAACAATAAGATGAGGATATATCACGAAGAACAGTTTGGCCCCGTTATTCCCGTTGTTCCCTACGATGATATTGATCAGCCACTGCGCTATGTTATTGAGTCCAATTATGGCCAACAGGCAAGCATCTTCGGCAGAGACCGGCAGATAATGGCACGATTAGTCGATGTTCTTGCGCATCAGGTAAGCAGGATAAATATCAACTGCAAGTGCCAGCGTACCCCCGACACGTTTCCTTTTACAGGGCGAAAAGATTCAGCGGAAGGGGTCCTCTCGGTCTCGGAGGCCCTCCAAGCCTTCACTATCCCGGCATTTGTTGCTGCACGCGAGACAGAAGAGGATAAGACGATGCTCACGGAGATTACAGACCCCGTTGTTTATAAATCACGAAAAAAGAAAATATGATTATATAACAATACAGCCCTGATAACGCTTCGTCAGGGCTGTATTGTTTCAGAGACGATGCTATCTATGTTTTACGGATTGACAGGTACCCACACATTATGTGCTGGTACCCATTTACCGCTTACCCATTGTCCTGCAACGGTTACCCACTGGCCGGGAGGAGTGTCGTTATCATAAGCAGTTCTGTATCCGACGGGATCGTTGTAGACAACTTGTCTGGTAGTGTTTTGCTGACTCATGACACTGCCGAGCAAAGCGCCAAGGGCGATACCACCCAGGGCTACTCCGGCTACCAGCAATGCATCGTTGTTGTTCCGTGATCTTTCATAACGGACAGGCGCGGGCGGGTAATATGGCTGTCGGTCATAATGGCCACCGTATGCTGCTGCTCTCGAAGAGCCAGGGTATCGGCTCCAGGGATCGCTATAGCCTATAGTGGGACTAACAAACATAATACCGACCATCAAAACCATCACTACTACAAATATTTTTTTCATTTTTAACCTCCCGGTATTCGTTCGTTCATATGCGATGTTCATGTTAATAAGAAAAGCAATACCCATGCCATCAGTACCAACGTGTGTATATTATTGTAATGGTTGATTATTCATGACAGACCACTCTTTAAATGATCCTGATTCACGGGCAAAATTGTCGAAAGGTTGTTTCTATTTCGACAAAAATGTCTCTTTTGTCCCCACAGAAAAATAGTTCCATGTTTCTGTGACGAAGAATGCCGTATTGATTGCAACAGGGGTGTACGAAAAATAAAAGTTCTCACATAAAGACATTAACGAAAAACAAAATGTTGGGATTATCCGGTTTGAAGTGCTTTTCTGATATAAGTTCCGATGTTGTCGATGGCCTGCTGTCCCTCCGGTAATACTGATGAGAAGATCTGCCAGCAGTGGAACATCCCTTCCCATGCGTCGAAAGTCACATCGACACCGGCTTCTTTCGCTTTTTCGACAAATGCACTGACATCATCAAAGAGGGTTTCGTGAGTACCTGCCTGTATAAAAAGCGGGGGAAAATCCCGTAAGTCTCCATATGTTGGTGAGACAAGAGGGTCCTCTGGATCATGTTTTCGTAAATAAATTCTTCTCAGAAGTTCAAGGTCCTCTTTTGATATCCAGTCTTTGTCGACATTTTTCGCAAAAGCTTCTTCCCGGGACGTGATATCAACGGCAGGAGATATACAGACGGCGGCCCTGGGAAGTGGAATGCCTGTGGCGCGAAGCTTCATGAACATGGAGAGGATAAGGTTGCCCCCGGCGGATATTCCGACAGGGATGATAAGGGAAGGGCTTTGTCCCTGTTTCAATAAGCCAGAGATAAGATGCTATACAGTCATTGAGGGCGGCGGGGAAAATATGTTCAGGGGCGAGCCTGTAGTCGATACTGAGAACGCGGCACCCTGCTGAACGGGAAAGTTTTCCGCAGAGATCGAGATGGTCTTCTGTCGATCCGACCATAAAAGCACCACCGTGGAAAAAGAGGATAGTATGGTCTTTTGACACACCAGGTGCGGAAATCCAGAAAGCCGGTATGTGGCCGATAAAAATGGGCTCAACAACAATATCCAGTTTTGAACGGAAACGGAAGTAGAAGGCCTCAAGCCTCTCCCGCACTTCCTCGATAGTTCTCTGCCTTACGGGCATGTTCTTCCCTGATGATATTTAATATTTTTTCAGCGGTCTCGTTTATCATAAATGCCCTTTTCTTCATTTTCCCTCAGCATTTGTTCCTTTGCAATAGAAAAGACACACCAAGCCGATTTTTATGAACTTTTCGCATGTATATATAGTTATTCCCGGTTTCTGTCATGTGACACGTGCCGTATGCGCAAGAGAAAGACCGCTTGCAATTGACCGTATATTTTGGGATAATTGGCGCACGAAATAAAATCAGATTTTCTTGAGGTCCTCCGTGTCCGACAAAATCACATTTCAAATCTTTGAATCGGAAAGCACCTTTCTCGATCCAAGAAAAAAATATGAACTGACAACAGAACAATTCCAGGTGCGTATTGACCCCCTTACGGGAAGAACAGGCCATTTTTCTCATATAGGGGCAATGAAGGCGCAGAAACTTGACCTCGAATCCTATGCCCAACCTGCATTAAAGGGATTTTGCCCTTTCTGTCTTGAGAACAGGGAGAAGACAACGCCGAAGTTTACCGAAGAAATCTTTCCCGAAGGAAGACCAGTAAAGGGAGAAGCTACCCTGATCCCGAATCTTTTCCCCTATGATGTCCATAGCGGTATTATGATCATGACCGATGAACATGTAGTGCCCCTGTCCGGTTTTCATGAAAAGAGGTTGTCCGATGCCGTTTCGCTGGGTATGGAATTTCTCAAAAGAACACGGGTGGTAGATCCTGCGCTTCCCTACCACCTCATGACCTGGAACTATATGCCGCCCTCAGGAGGAGGACTTGTCCATCCCCACCAGCAATATTTTGCCACAAAACATCCGGGAAACCAGTTTATGGACGAATTGAGGGCATCGGAAGCATATTACGCTACATCGGGCGCCAATTTCTGGCAAAACCTCATAGAAGAAGAGACGCGCATCGGGGAGCGTCACATCGGACGCATAGGAATCTCTCACTGGCTAGCTTCCTTTGTGTCTTTCGGTTTTAACGGCGATATTCTCTGTATTTTCCCCGATGTTTTTTCCATTGATGATTTTACCGAAAACCATATCGATTGTCTCGTCTCGGGTCTCCGCAACGTTTTCAGATATTATGAATCGATTGGTATCTATAGTTTTAACGCGGCACTCTTTTTCGGACCGAAAGACCAGCAATCCTTTTCATGCCATTTCAGGATTACCCCGAGGACATTCCTCAATACGCGGGATTTTGCACCGGATATGAATTTTTTTCAGGTAATCCTCGCCGAGCCTGTTTGCGTCAAACTTCCAGAAGAACTCTGCCGGGAAGTGAAAACCTTTTTTTAACAATATCACATTCATTTGACATCTTTCCGAACTGTGATATATATCTTATTATCATGGCCCATTCTATTAAAGATCTTATCATGAGGAACAGAAGCTACCGGCGGTTCTATCATGATAAACCGATAACGGAAAAACAACTTGAGGACCTTGTCGACCTTGCCCGTCTTTCTCCCTCTGCGGCGAATTTGCAACCCTTAAAGTTTATTTTATCCTGCAAACCGAAAAAAAATGAAATGATATTCTCATGCCTCGCATGGGCCGGTTACATAAAGGATTGGCCTGGTCCCGAAGAAGGTGAACGACCTGCGGGTTATATTGTCATTCTCGGTGATACGGAGATAGCGAAAGATTTCGGCTGTAATCATGGTATCGCAGCACAGAGTATTCTCCTCGGGGCCACAGAGATGGGGTTTGGCGGTTGCATGATCGCGTCAATACAACGCAACAAACTGGCGGAACTGCTCAAAATACCACCTCGTTATGAAATCCTGCTCGTCCTTGCCCTTGGCGAACCAAAAGAACGCGTTGTCATTGTTGAAGCAAAAGATGGTGAAATCAAATACTGGCGGGACGCCAATAAAACCCACCATGTGCCGAAACGTACCTTAAGTGAGATTATCCTGGATTTATAGCCTTCAAAACCAATAACTTTTATCATCAATTCCTTCTATGAAAATGAACAGGAACGGTTTATTATAAAGGCATCTGGAAAGAACAGACAGGGTTTCTGGAGGAAATATCAATGACGACAGAAGTAAAAATAACCGCTGATAATGTAATAGTGGAAGCAGAGCTCTTCGATACCGCCTGCGCGAAAGCAATTTCAGAGAAGTTCCCCCTGGAAGCAGCCCCTAATGAGTGGGGTGATGAGTTTTATTTCGAAATACCCGTCATAAGCCCTCTCGATAAAACAGCAACAAGGGTGGTAAAAATAGGAGATATCGGATACTGGCCTCCCGGACAAGCCCTTGCTATTTTCTTCGGGCCAACACCTTTGAGCAGGGGTGCCGATCCCGTCCCTGCCAGTGAGGTAAATATCGTGGGCAAAATCAGAGGTGATGCAACACTGTTGAGGAAAGCTAAAGGCGCTTCAACCATCAGGGTGGAAAAGGTTCTGTGAATAAACAGTTTCTTGTCGTTACCGCACCTGTCGCGAATTTAAGGAAGGAACCCATCGAGGCACCCGCTGAGTATGTTTGTGATGATCTTCAGGAGACCCAGCTTCTTTACAACGAATGCCTTCTCTACAAGGAAGAAAATGTAGACTGGTATTACGTTGAGGCAGTGGAACAGAAAAAAGCAACCCGTCAGGGTGACTGGCAGGGTTACCCCGGATGGATACAAAAAACATCTGCCATGTTTATTAACATATTGCCCGCATGTAGCGCAGTTGTAAAACAGACGCAGGCAACCTTATTCAAAGACCCTCTTGGGGAAAACGAATCTTTGCTTATCTTATCGATAGGCACAAGACTTGCCATAGAAAACGAGGGAAACAACGACTATTCTAAAACAACCCTCAATGATGGACGAAAAGGCTGGATAAGAAAAGATGACGTCAATATTCCAGCCCCGGTAATCGATATGGGTCATTTAAGAAGCAATATTATTGAAACAGCAAAACTGTTCCTTGGTATGCCCTATCTCTGGGGGGGAGAAGCGGTTGTGTGCCACAAGGCATGGCGTACAGCGCAAAGGGCATGGAGCAAGAGGGCAACGCTCAAGGATAAAGAGGGAAGACGGAACAGGGACCCTCCGCCACGACACGGAGGACAGGCGATGCAAGCAGAAGCATTAGCTCCTAACCTTTCACCTCCAACCTTTCACCTTGCACCTCACAACGCCGAAGGCACTCTGTGCGGCGTTGATTGTTCAAGTCTTACTAATCTTGCTTACCGCGTAAACTGGCTCGATATACCCCGTGATGCCCATGACCAGTGGCGTGTGTCCACAGAAATTGCTTATGACGTGCTTCAACCAGCTGACTTGATTTTTGTATCAGCAGAAGGAGACACATGACAAGATTACCCACGTTATGATGTACCTCACAGACGAAGAGTTTATCGAGGCATTGGAAACAGGGAGCGCTGTTGCTGTAAATACCTTTAAAAATAAATTCGGCGTAACATTGCGCGAAGCAGCGCAACAAGATTTTATCGTCAACAAGCGAAAGATATGTTTCGGTTCCGTTTTGATTGTCGGTGAGAAGAAATGAGTAATATCAAGAGTGTACACTGCAAAGAAATCATACGACCCCTCAGGACAACCTTCTCCACTTCGCTTGGTCAAAAAGATGTTATGAAAAGCGTTATCGTGAAAGTCTGTCTCAAAGATGGACAAGCGGGTCTCGGTGAGTGCCCCACAAGTTTTGTCCTCAAGGAAGAAACAATACCAGCCATCAAGGGCATTATTCGTGAAGTGGCGCCGAAGATGAAAGGTCTCCCCATCGATAGATATGGCGAAACAATAGAAAAGTTCAGAAAGCTCTACCCCCTGAACCCCATGACAATATCAGGCCTTGAAACGGCCCTCTTCAGGGTATCCCTTTCCCTTCAAGGCGTTTCAGAATATGACTATTTCGGCGGGAAGCTATCAACCATTGAGACTGATATTACCATCCCTTATCTGACCGATCTTGAGGTCCTCAAGAAGTGGATGACCTATGCCTTAAAAAACCGGTTCACCATATTCAAGCTCAAGGTAAGCGGGAATATTAACAATGATAAGAGGCTTCTCTCGGAGGTGGATGGATTCCTGAGAAATCATATTGACGTATTCACCATTCGCCTTGACGGCAATCAGGGCTTCACGGAAAAAACATATCTCGGATTCCTCGATTTCCTGAGCAGCAGGAATTATCCGATTGATCTGTTTGAACAACCCTTGCCGAAAGACGATTATAGAGGGTTGAAGGAGATTAAAAAGCGCTCATCCGTGCCTGTAATCCTCGATGAGACAATCTTTAACGAAGCTGATTTAAAACGTGCCGTCGAAGATGGTCTCTGCCACGGGATTAACATCAAAATCGCAAAAAGCGGCATCAGCGAATCACTGAGGCTATACAAGGGGGCCAAAAAAAATGGCCTCAAGCTTATGATGGGCTGCATGACAGAAACAATAATAGGACTCTCGGTAGGCATCAACTTCGCGGCAGGCACAGACGGCTTCGACTACATCGACCTCGACGCTATCCATTTCCTTCATCACAATAACTCATACGAAGGAATAACAATTACCGGGAATCAGTATTCAATAAAATGATCAATGGAATGGATTCAACACACAAACGCTTGACCGCGCCTTCAACTTCTACAGGGTTTTATCGGGTAGAATGAGGGTTACCTTGACGGTAATTATTGATGAAGCCTTCATCTGCCAGACAAATGCATGTTGACAAAAAACAAACTGTGGACTATATGTATAATGTGGTGCAGTAAATAACAGGTAAGATATTTATTATTTGAATTTTTGAATCCGGAGGTGATGTTAAAAGGCATAAGTAGCCGGTCAACGCAGATGGCACAAATGGATTTGTTAGGCATATGACCGGAAATATACCGCTTCTCACATCTGTCACGAAATGAGTCTGCGAATTGGCAGACATCTGTAAGCACTCAAGGAACAGGAGGGCCGAGACATGTGGAAGAATATCAGCGCTGAAAGGTCTGAGTCTTACATCGAACGTCACTTTGGTCTCAAAGGCAAAGACACATCTGAAGTCTCTACAAAACCAACAATAACAATTGCACGAGAAGAAGGAGCGGGTGGGCTAACGGTAGCTTCAAATCTGGCGGAGTACCTGCAAAAACGTGTTTCTTCCCACGATGTGTGGACCGTTTTCTCTCAGCGTCTCGTTGCAAAAGTACTGGAGGACCATCATCTCGACAAACGCGCCGCCGATTTCATGAAGGAAGGACATAAGGGTGTGGTGACTGATGCGGTTGAGGAGTTGCTTGGTCTGCACCCCTCCAATTGGACCTTCGTGCAACGGACTAACGCAACCATATTACGCCTTGCGCAAGAGGGGAATGTTATTCTGGTAGGCCGGGGGGCCAACGTCGTCACCAGCAAGTTGCAGACTGTCTTCCATGTGTACCTTGTCGGGACGTTTGAGAAGAGGATCGAGCAGGCGCAGATTGTCTTCAATCTGGATCGAAAATCAGCCGTCAATTATATCAAGAAAAAAGATGAGGCACGCAGGCGTTATCTGAAGGACAATTTCGACAAAGACATTGATGATCCATTACTCTACCACATAATCATTAATACAGATCTGGTTCGGCACGACGAAGCCGCACGGTTGATCGGTGATGAGGTAATCAGACGTTTCAAACTGGACAGCCCCGTAAAAACTATGGCAAGCGGGAGCCGATTAAGTTAAGCAGCAGGAGATCATTTTCCTGGGAGGTTCTGCTATGCGCGAGATAATCCAAAAGATCATCGCGACAGAGAATGAGGCGAAACTTACTGTTGAAGCGGCCAGGGCTCGAAGCGGACCGCATCTTGTCAGAAGCTCAGAAGAAGGGACATGAGGTTGTTGAACGGACTCGTCAGGAAATGCTCATAGAGGTCGAGAGGATCGTGGAGGCCGCAGATAGAAACAGCCGAGCGGGAAAAACAACACCGTTTGGCTGACGCTGCCGTTGAAATCGAAAAGCAGATCCAGCTTGAACCAGCCATCAAGAAATGGGCCATTGAAGGGGTTGTTCAGTGCGTGAGCAAATAGCCATGACCGGCCCCGGCACCGCTCCGACCATTGCTTCGACGCGACGAATAGCGAACGACCTGGATTATCTCGCGGCCCGTCTTCATGCCCGCCGGAGCCGATGGCCGAGACAGAGCGACTCGACGGTCTATGCCGCATTCGAAGTCTTCCAGAATTTTGTCTTACAATCTTTCCGGAGTCTGAGTTTGCGGGAAATCTTGATTTTCAGCGCCGGCTAGTCTATGAGCTGATCGACGAGTTATCCGGCTTGAGTGCCCATATGTCCGGTCCGGGAGCCGATCTCATTGATTGGATGTTGGTCCGGTTCCAGGTTGAAAATTTGAAGGTATTGATCCGGGCATGTTTGACAAAGGCCCCAATGGAAGAGCTGTACGGGCATCTCGTTCCCCTCCCCGGGGAATTGGCTCTGGATAACCAAGGGCTGGCTGCCGCAGCATCTCCGGAAGATTTTGTACGGTTGGTACCGAAGGGGCTTCCCCGGGAGAACCTGAAGAAGGCCCTCGAAATCTATCGTGATTATTCGCGACCATTCTTCTTTGAAGCAGCGCTGGATCGTGGCTATTTTCAGGGGTTGGTTGCCAGGACGGAAAAGCTCTCGCAAGAAGACCGGGAAATTGTGGGGCCAATGGTTTATCAGGAAGTGGACATCTTTCACCTCATGTTGGTCGCTCGGGGAAAATTCTACTATAACCTGATGCCGGATATGTTACAGCCATTACATATTACAGGGTCCCGGATCTCCCGGGCAATTTTTGCCGCCATGCTCAATGACCCGGACTCTCTACATCGGCAGGTCGTGTAGCACAGCGGGTGCTTGATGCGGCGCCTTTCGAAGACGGACCGAAAGATGGATCGACGGTCATTGATGCCTCAGTCCTTGAGGGTCTTGCGTGGAAGCGATTCTTTCGATTGGCAAACCTGGCCTTTCGCCGGAGCCACATGGGGTTGGGGACAATTATGGGCTATATGGGACTCCGCCGAATGGAAGCGGCCAATCTCATTACGATTTCCGAAGGGATTCGCAGCGATATGGCTGCCGAAACAATTCGTGGACGTTTGATCCCGAGGACTATGTGAGGTGCTAGCCAATGTTTAGTGCGTGGTGCCTATGATGCGCTGCAGACGTCGTTCTTGCTCAGGATGAGCGTGCCGTGCTCACGGGCTTGGGCCAGTTGGGAACGGTGCACCTGACGCGCATGCTGTCCGGGCCTGACACGGCCCCTCTGGCTCCCACTGATCGCACTGCAGAGTTGGCGCGATATGATCGCATCCGGGCACGTATTCAGGAACTCCGCACAATCATTAGAAATTCCTTCCTTGCCCAAAGAACCACGGCGGACAGAAAAAATCATTGAGTGAGGCAGAAGAGAGGTCTCCGCTCCATGGAACAACAGAGCGCGGAACTGTTGGGAAATCGACAGCATCTCATACAGCGTCAGAAGGAATTGGCCGTTATTTCCGAACGGGTATCGCCTTATCACGGGCTTGAGATTCCACTTGCCGGACTTGACGAATTTTCGTTCCTCCATTTTGTCACAGGAAGTTTACCGGCAGAGAACCTTGAGCGTCTTGGAAGCGAAGTCGGTGATAATGTCGCTCTCCTTCCTGTATCCCAACAAAAAGGGCAGCAGTCGCTTTTTGCGATCACCACCCGCCAGGGTTGGCCTGCTCTGGAAAGGACGCTGCAACAGGCGGGTTTTCAGAACGAGATGCTTCCTGTAGTCGAAGGCGCGACAGTGGACGGGCTGTCTGAAGAAACGCAGAAAGAACAGGAACAACTGGCGGCGGAATTGGAGCAATTAAAGGGCAGACTCAAGTCGATGGCGGCTGAATTCGCATTGCCTCTGACCGAGATTGAAGGGTTTGTGGATATGGAGTGGCGACTCCTGGACGCAAGTCAGAAGTTTCCGCGCACTGAGACTACGGTCCTGATCACAGGATGGGTCCCGGCAGACGAGGTAGCGGTCGTTGGAACAACGTATGGGAGAGATCACAGCTGGCCGGTATGCTCTTCAGACAAGCCCTCCGGACCCTTCAACAGAGGAAGAGATCCCCGTCCTGCTGAAACATTCGCGGCTGCTGCGCCCCTTTGAGATGCTGGTTTCAACCTATGGTCTCCCGAACTATCAGGAACTGGAGCCGACCTTCTTTGTCGCCCTCAGCTATATGGTGATGTTCGGCATGATGTTCGGCGATGCGGGACACGGGATGGTCCTCGCCGCGTGTGGTTTAGTTGCTCTTCTTGCCGGCAGGTCACCGAAGGCGCGGGACTTTGGCGTGCTCCTTCTTTTCGGGGGTTTCTCCAGCATCATTTTCGGCAGTGGTCTACGGAAGTTACTTCGGTATCGAAGAATTCAAGAAATATGCACTCTGGCATGATCCGCTGGAAGGCGATCCTATGCGACTGATGTACTGCGCTATCGGGATTGGCGTCGTGATGATCAGCATCGGTCTCATATTGAATATCATCAATCGCTTTCGACGTGGCGATATGATCGGCGGCATCCTGGATAAATTCGGCCTCATCGGCCTTTTGTTCTACTGGGGCACGTTGGTCCTTTTAATGAATGGGGCGACTATCCGGTCGCGGGGACTCATGGGCGTATCGATTATTCTGTTTCTCGTAGTGCCCATCGTTGGCTGGTCTCTCAAAGAGCCCATAGAACATTTCTTGAGCCACGAAGCCGGCGAGCATGGTGAGGCAAGCGAAGGGTTTGGCCGGCGCTATTATGGAATCATGCGTCGGGGCCTTTGAGGCGGTCCTCAGCTACCTTGCGAACACCATAAGTTTTGTCCGTCTTGCGGCCTATGCCATGAGTCACGCGGCATTGCTCTTTGCCGCTTTTATGCTGGCCGCAGTAGGTCAGAGAGTTTCCTTTCGGGGGCGGTCTGTGGAGTCTATTGGTCATCATTCTCGGCAATATAATTGCCATTATCCTGGAAGGGATCATCGCTTCCGTGCAGGCATTGCGTCTTGAATATTATGAGTTCTTCGGGAAGTTTTTTTCCGGCAACGGCCAACCATTCGAGCCTTTTCGTTTGGCCTCGAATGGTAAGGATTAGGCGTTGTATCACGAGGAGAGATTCTGTTTGTTTTAGGCGTTGGACTTAGGACGCCGGACGCGGAGTAAATGTACAGGCTGTAAGTCGCAGGCTACAGGGTGTTAGAACAGATCTAAACCTGTGATTTAGGCGCGTGACTTGAAACATGTAAATAAGGAGGTGTTACATGATGAAATTGTCATTCCGGCGAATTGGACCAATCGGAGCAGTTCTTGTGGGTACAGTCGTGGCGTGCTGTGATGGCCATGGCGGGAGAAACTGCGAGTGGAGGTGTACCGACAGACATGATGTCGGCATACAAATCCATCGGCCTGGGCGCGGCAGCCGCTTTTGCTATCGCTATGAGTGTTATTGGCGCAGGCTACGCTGTTGGGCGGATCGGGTCGGCAGCATTAGGCGCGGCAGCGGAGAAACCGGAACTACTGACCCGCAGCATCCTCTTTGTCGCATTGGCTGAGGGGCTTGCTGTGCTTGGCTTCGCTATTGCCATGATGCTGGTACAAAAAATATAAGGAGCCAATCAGTGAAGTTTTATTGTATTGCTGACGAGGACACGGCGCGCGGGTTCCGATTGGCAGGTATCGTGGCGCAAGTTGCGGACAACGGCGGAGCAAGCTCGGGCGGCTATCGATGAAGCCGCGGCCCGACCTGACTGTGGGGTTGTTATCATAACCGAAAAAGTGGCAGCCTGGATTCGGCCACAAATAGAGATGATTCGCCTCACGCGGGACCGCCCGCTGATTGTTGAGATACCCGGGCCGGAAGGACCGATGTCAGGACGTAAGAGCCTGCGAGAATTTGTGCAGGAAGCTGTGGGTGTGAGTGTTGGTTAAGGGGGTCTGTGGATGACAACAAATCAAAACTCTACTGAAATATTGCGCGAAGAAATACTCGCAGACGCCCAACAGAGAAAGCGAGGAAATTGTTCTTCGCGCGAGACAGGATGCGGAAGTTATATTGACCAATGCGGCTGCTGAAGCTGACCGGCTGCGACAAGGAACGTCTTGATCAGGCCCGTGTCGAGGCCTCTCGCAGAAGTGAATTGATTCTGGCTACGGTGTCCGTCGAAACCGGCCGGCTGCGGGCGGCACGTATCGAAGCGCTGCTTGAGTCTGTGCATGAAGAGGCGCGCCAGCGATTGCTGGCACGCGAAGGTTTTGAATATCGGGAAACCATAATTGCCCTTGCTTCTTATGCCATAAACCGGATGGCGGGCGCTGAATTTGTCGTAAAGCTTTCGGAGGTGGAGCAAACAATCCTGGGTGACGGATTGGCCGAGGAGATTACGCGCCGTGTCGGGCGGCCGGTGAACATCAATATTTTGTACGTAGAGGACATTACCGGAGGCGGTGTTGTTATAGAAGATGCGGAAGCTCGCCAGGTATGGGATAACCGTCTTCTGAAGAAGCTGGAACGACTGTGGCCTGAACTGAGGCAACAGATAGCCGTGGAGGCATCGTTTGTCCCTAAAACGGTATCGGGAGGGGATGGCCCATGACGACCATTACCAAGGACTACTGAACCGATAGTCACTCGCATCAGCGGCCCTATCGTAACCGCTGTGGGCATGTACGCGGCACAGATGTATGAAGTCGTGCAGGTGGGTGATCTGGGCCTCGTGGGAGAAGTGGTGCGGCTGGTTGGCGATCATGCCACCATTCAGGTGTATGAGGACACCACTATGTTAAAGCCCGGTGCGCCGGTCCGGTGCACGGGTGCGCCTTTGTCCGTGTGGCTCGGTCCCGGGTTGGTCGGCAATATTTATGACGGTATTCAGCGTCCATTGCCGGGTATTCAAGCCAGCAGCGGCGCCTGGATCCGTCGCGGTGAAAAAGTGGATGCCCTGGACACCAAAAAGCGCTGGACCTTTGAGCCACTCGTCAGCTCCGGTGAGATGGTGACCGCCGGTCAGGCCATAGGCCGGGTTGTTGAGACACCACTGGTCAATCATCTGATTATGTCACCTCCGGATATCAGCGGTACCGTGTGGTCCATAGTCGACAAAGGGGATTATAGACTCCTTGATCCCCTTGCTGTTATCGAAACTGAAACAGGCCGGCGTGACGTTACTATGCTTCAGCAGTGGCCTGTACGGGTACCGCGTCCTATTACGGAACGATTGCGTATCACCGAACCGTTGATTACAGGACAGCGCATCATTGATACCTTCTTCCCCATCGGTAAGGGCGGCGCCGCGGCCATTCCGGGCGGATTCGGCACGGGAAAGACAATCACCCAGCACCAGCTCGCAAAATGGTCAGATGCCGAAATCATTGTCTTCATCGGTTGCGGGGAACGGGGCAATGAGATGACTGATGTGCTCCGTGAGTTTCCGGAGCTTAAAGACCCCCGTTCCGGACGGCCTCTGATGGAGCGGACCATCCTTATCGCCAATACCTCGAATATGCCTGTGGCGGCGCGGGAGGTATCCATCTATACCGGCATCACCCTGGCTGAGTATTACCGGGACATGGGTTTCAGCGTAGCGGTATTTGCCGACTCGACCAGCCGCTGGGCAGAGGCCCTGCGCGAACTGGCAGCGCGGTTGGAAGAGATGCCCGCTGAAGAAGGTTTTCCGGCATCGCTGCCCACCCGACTCGCCCAGTTTTATGAGCGCGGTGGCGCCGTAACTACGCTTGCCGGCGAGCGGGCTTCCGTGAGCATCGTGGGCGCAGTCAGCCCACCCGGCGGCGACTTTTCCGAACCAGTCACTCAGCATACACGCCGCTTTATCCGTTGTTTTTGGGCCCTCGATACGGAACTGGCCAATGCGCGACATTATCCTTCAATCCACTGGCTGCACTCGTATTCGGAGTACGTGGAGGACGTTGCTTCCTGGTGGAAGAAAGAGGCCCCTGACTGGATCGAACTGCGCACAGAGGCGCTCACTCTCCTCCAACGGGAGGACCGTCTCCAGCAGATCGTTAAGCTCGTGGGACCCGATGTTTTGCCCGATAGTCAAAAATTGATCCTTTTCATCGCCGAGATTATTAAAGACGGTTTTCTTGCCCAGAGTGCTTTTGACGAAAACGATATGTACAGCACACCGGAGAAGCAGGTCGATCTCCTGCGCATGATTCTTACTCTCTATCGCAGGGGCCGGGACTTAATTCAAGGGGGTGTTCCATTGGCGCGAATCCGTTCTTTGGGCTGTGTACCCCACTTACTGCGGGCAAAAGCGGCTTTCAGTAACAAAGAACTTGAAAAGCTTACGGAGTTGGAACAGAGGGTCATGGAGGAGACGGAAACGCTGGCAAAAGAATATGCCAAGGAGGCTACGATATGCACGCCACCTTCGAAATAGAAGATCGGGGATTGCAGTACGTTGGCGCCGCGCGCATCGATGGACCGTTGGTCGTGGTGGAGCGAATCCGTGATGTAGGCTACGATGAAATGGTTGAGATTCTCGATTACGCCGGTCGTCCCCGTATGGGCCGCGTTCTTGACATTTCTCAAACTCAGGCCGTGGTGCAGGTCCTCGAAGGAACAACAGGCCTCTCGAACCAGTCCTTGCGTGCCCGCTTCCTGGGGGAAAGCTTTCGCCTGCCCGTTTCACGGCAGATGCTGGGGCGCGTATTCGATGGTCTCGGCCGTCCGGCCGACGGTGGTCCGCCCGCGCTCTCCGCGGAACGGCGCGATGTGAATGGAATGCCCATCAACCCCTATGCCCGGCGCTATCCGCGCGAATTTATACAAACGGGTGTGTCGGCCATCGATGGGATGAACGCATTGGTCCGCGGCCAGAAACTGCCTGTCTTTTCCGGAAACGGTCTGCCTCACGACCGCGTGTCCGCCCAGATTGTGCGGCAGGCGCGTCTGCTGGAAGAAGAGGTCGAGTTCTCGATTGTCTTTGCCGCCATGGGCGTGAAGCATGATGTGGCCGAGTTTTTCATCCGTAATTTTCGGGATTCCGGCGCCCTTGCCCGCGCCGTCATGTTCTTTTCCCTGGCCGACGCGCCCAGCGTGGAGCGTCTTCTCACTCCGCGGGTTGCCCTGACCCTGGCGGAACACCTGGCGTTTGATTGCGGCCAGCACGTGCTGGTGCTGCTGACGGATATGACAAATTATTGCGAAAGCCTGCGTGAAGTGGGCACGGCCCGGGGCGAAATCCCGGGCCGCAAAGGTTATCCGGGCTATCTCTACTCGGACCTTGCCAGCATCTACGAGCGTGCCGGTCGCATCGAAGGTTCGCCGGGCTCGATCACGCAAATACCTATTCTGACCATGCCTGCGGACGATATCAGCCATCCTGTTCCTGATCTCACCGGCTATATCACCGAAGGGCAGATAGTGTTGGATCGGGATCTGTTTCAGCGTGGTGTTTACCCGCCCATTGCCGGTCTTCCAAGCCTGTCGCGTCTGATGAAGGATGGCGTGGGTAAAGGTTACACCCGGGAAGACCATCCTATTCTCGCAAGCCAGTTATTCGCGTGTTATGCCTACGTGAAAAAGGTGAGGGGGCTGGCCGATGTCATCGGCGAAGAAGAGTTGAGTACACTCGATAAGCAATACCTGAAATTTGGCGAAGCTTTTGAAATGCGTTTTCTGAACCAGGGCGAATACGAGAACCGGTCTATAGAGACCACGCTCGAACTCGGCTGGGATGTGCTATCCACATTGCCCAAGGATGAGTTGCACCGGGTGAGCGACGCCCTGTTGAATAAATATTACCACGAGAAAGAGGAGGCGCCTATCTGCGAGACGCCGCTTCAGGGGGCACAAGCCGGGTAGGATGGTCCTATGGGAAAGCTGAACATCGCACCGACAAAATCGAATCTGCTCGTACTGAAACGACAGCTTGCATTCGCCGAAGAGGGCTATGACCTCCTCGAGCAAAAACGACAAATCCTTATCTTTGAAATGATGAGTCGCCTGAATCGTGCCCGTGATGCCGAACAGAGTGCTTACGAAGCCCTTCGCAGGGCTTTTGCGGCACTGCGTGAAGCCCAGTTAGACGAAGGATCAGCGGCTATCGACAAGGCCATCCTCGCCGTGAAGATGGACCATCAGGTAGATATCTCGGACCAGCATCTGATGGGCATGAAGATTCCACACGTAACGGTACGAACAGAACCGGTTAGCGTCCAGTTTGGTGTGGGGGGAACTTCTGCGAATACCGATGTTGCCATGAGCCGTTTCATTGAAGTGCTTCCCCTGCTTGCGCAATTGGCAGAGTTGGAGAATGCTGTAATGCGGCTGGCACAGGAACTTCGCAAGACCCAACGGCGCTGCAACGCACTCTCCAAGATCTTTATGCCGGACTACCGGGAAACGATCGGCTATATCACGGGCTCCCTGGAGGAACGGGAACGGGAGTCATTCGTGATTCTGAAAATGATTCGGGATCGCCTCAGCCAGCCGCCATCCGAGAACGCATGAATATTCTATTACTCATGTGCTCCTTGACGCTCACTTCTTTACAGGTGAATAAAGGAAGCAAAGCACCTTACACAGATAAAGAGAGTTCAGAAATATTCTCATTACCATACCTCCGGTGTGTCCAATGGACAGATCTCCTTTCAGGTTTTTGAACGATTCTTCGCTATGGACCAACTGGGTATAGAGCTCCCACATTTCAGCAGGGTCCCGGCCAATCAGGTTGGTTCGAAGGAGGTATCGTCCTTCCCGGCGTCGGGCTTTTCGCAATCTGTCCTTACGCAGACAGAACCGCAAGTATCCATGTACTTCAGGGATTTTAATTTCAACAAACCTGCATGCTGATGGTGATTGCTGCCGGGCGGCTCCCAGTTTGAGCAACAATTGGTCCCGGGTAAGTTCCCTATCTTGCAACTGCTGGTACCACTTCCATAACCTCTTCAGTTGACGCTGCCGCATGGATCGTTCCTTAGCGATCTGGAGGGTGGAATCCACTAAGTCGGGTTAGACCAACAGGCCCTTGATATGTCTATGTGTTGGTAGTACTTTTAATAATACTATAGGAGGTACAACTAATGTCGAAAACTCCAAAAATCATACCGATCTTCGATCTTAAACAAAATGCCAGCTATGTTGTAAAGAACCTGACATCGTCAAAAGAACCTGTCTTTATTACCCAACGCGGAAGAGCGGCGGCAGTCATGGCCAGTATGGAAGAGTATGAACACTCTCAGCACGAAATGGATGTTTTGCACTTACTTGTCAGGGGCGAGAAAGAAATAGAAGCAGGCATTGGTTATGAGCTTGGCGATATGCTGAAAGAAGCTGACCGTTTTCTTAAGGCAGCAAAATCTTGAAAACTTTATTTACACCCACAAGCCGCCGCCAGCTTCTTGAAGCGATTGTCTATATTCACCGGGATAATCCGTCGGCGGTGCTAAGCTTTCGCCAAAATGCAGAGAAAGCCCTTTCACGCCTTGAAAAGTTTCCCGAATCCGGAAGACTTCCCCGGTGTTCCCGGATCTTCCTTTTCATGAAGTTATTGTAAGACCGTATCGGTTCTTCTACAGGGCCAAGGATAAGACCGTGTGGATTGTTGCAGTATGGTATGACGCTCAGCTGCCTGAGGAACCTGAAAAAGGGTGAGTAACATAGATTTGTATTTCTTCCTTGGTCTTATGCTTAAGCAGTTGTGATCGCAATTGCATTATCATCACAGTAGACAGAATATGCATGCATTTCCCATATTCTTGTAAAATAATTGCCGAAAACATAAGTTATTGGATCGGGAAGCAGGAGGGCGATTTTCGTGTCAGCCAAGAACTATAATATTTCTTCATAATCAAATTATATGGATCCACAGATTCATTTGATACGCGACAAACGGGAGCTGGAAGGCACTGCCTATTTCGAGTTCCTTCCTGGCCGGTACACCAATCGACACTGGGGTGAGAAATCGGTATTCCTGGACGAGGAAGTGCTTGGTCTGATTGAGAAGCCGTTCATGGACACCCTGCCCAGTTACGACCACTACGCTTCTTGTGATGTTACCGCAAGCCAATGGGAATCCATCTTGCACCGTCTGTATCTTTATCGTGAGCAGCTCGCCCGGGCACAGACCGCCGAGAACGTTGCAGGTGACTTCCGATGTGTCTGGAACTCTACAAAGGTCTCCTTCGCAAAAGAATTCTTGAAGAACAGAACAGACTTGATTCACATGATCGACGAATTAACGCTGTGGGTCAGGTAGACACTTAAGAAGTATGATACCATTGCCGTGCTTGGCATGTAACAGGCTATTGCGAACATCGGTATGCATGTACCTCTCTCCGGCCTTGGTGTTCACCGTTTGAAATATATAATCATATAAGGTAAAATAGATTCTATAATGCCTGAGATTAGCCGATTCTATGGCATCATTATAGCGATGTTCTATGATGACCACAATCCACCTCATTTCCATGCCCGATATGGAAAAGACAATGTTGTCATCGGCATTGAATCGTTGCGAGTACTGGAGGGACGCATTCCATATCGGGCACTGGGCCTTGTAATGGAATGGGCTTCTCAGCACCGGAAAGCACTTCTGGCTGACTGGAATCTGGCAAGGAAAAACAAACCGCCGAAGAGGATTTCTCCTTTGGCGTAGACGGAGGTCAAAATGATCCATGATCTGATTTCTGCCTTTTACAAAGGCGAATATATAATCGAAGTACGATTTGATGACGGCAATGGAGGAGTGGTAGATTTCTCAGGATACCTTGAGAAAGGGGGCGTATTCAATCGCTTTAAAGATATTGAATTCTTCAAAAAATTCAAGATCAATGAAGAACTTGGAGTACTTACCTGGCAGGATGAAATAGACATAGCTCCCGAGACCCTTTACGCAGAAGCAACCCGAACGCCTCTTCCGAAGTGGATGGAAAGCAAGCTTAAAACCTCAGCGAACAAGGTTGTTACAGCAAATCGCCCATGAAGCGGCCTCTTTCTGAACGTTGTGTAACATACGTCTGGCTCAAGGGGGATGTTGGATAGAATATTCTTGCATTTACTGCATGCTTTTATAATAATTGCTGAAAAGATAAGTTATTGGATTGGGGAAGCTTTAGGGGGATTTTCGTGTCAGTCATGAGCCATTGGCAGCATTCTATGGCGAAACAGAGAATAGCTGTTTTGCAGCAAATGAGATTGACTTATCATTACATTGTAGTTACATTGTAATTATGATCGATATATGTTTTGAATGGGACGAAAAGAAAGACACCCTGAATAAGAAAAATCATGGTGTATCTTTCACGGAAGCTCAGACGGTCTTTGCCGATGAGAACGGCTTGTTGCTTGATGATCCTGACCATTCTCACAATGAAGACCGGTTTGTCCTTCTTGGCTTAAGCTCAAATCTTCGCCTTTTAGTTGTTCCCCATACCTATCGAAAGAATGACGCGGTTATAAGAATCATCTCGGCACGTAAGGCAACCCGATCGGAGCAACAACAATACTGGAACAGGTGATAAAATATGAGAAAAGAATATGATTTTTCAAAGGCCAAAAAAAACCCTTATGCGAGCCTACTAAAGAAACAGGTTACCATAAGGCTTGATGAGGGAACGGTAAAGTATTTTAGGGAGCTTGCCAAAGACGCGGGCATTCCATACCAGACTCTTATTAATTTGTATCTTAGAGATTGCGCCACGTCCGGTCGTAAGCTTTCCCTGGAATGGAAGAAAGCTTCATAAGGTTACCGAACAGGTACATGGGTAACATTTTTTGATCAGTATCTGGCCCGATTTATTTCCAGCTAAAGCGTTTTGCCTCGCGGTTACGATGCAGAATCGGATACCGGTTGGGTAAAATATGCTTGAATTTGCTGTATTCTTCTATAATAATTGATGAAAATATAAGTAAATTGGATTGGGAAGCAGGAGGGGGATTTTCGTGTCAGTCAAAAACCATTGGCGGCAATACAAAATAGCTGGACATTACCCGTGTTTTGAACAAACCGGCGATATAAGTAAGTATTTCTGTATTGTTTCGTACTTTATTTAGAGTTTATTCTGTATATTTAATTGCATGATTACAAGAAAAGGATGGATAAATGCCAACAGAAAAGTTTCTAATGCTTATTAAAGAAATACAGGAAAACGATAAAGAATTCAAAACAACGCCCCGCGAAATACTCAAGGAATTTGGCTGTGTAAAAATAACCAAATGGAATTTGTAAGAATAGACAATTTTTTGGAAGATAACAAACTTGAAACCATCCCCAACTATACGGATAATTGGCTGGATGGTGAAATAACTCTCAAGCATAAGAAAAAAGCTAAAAACAAGAAAGAAAACGACCCGATACAGAGAATTAAGCTGTTGCCAGCAGCAAACAAAGAGCCAATTTCAATTTCACAAGATGCACAATTACGTGCGTATGTTGAGGATGTGCGAATCCCGCAGACGACAAAGCAAGGCGCGAAAATATCGAGACCAGAATGCTACATAGCCTCCACGAGAGCCGGGAGAATTTCTCCCGACCTCCCGTGGAGGCTAATGTCGGCAATACTGGAAATCGGCGTCTCCTCCATATTCACCTCTATAACAAATCCGCCATTCCCCTTCACCGTCTCCGGAAATGACGCAACAGGATAGACCGCGCCGGATGTTCCGACAACAATCAATGTGTCGCACATCTCAAGCGCCCTGAAGGATTGCTCCAAGGCCAGCGTCGGGATGGATTCGCCGAACCAGACCACATCAGGTCGAAGCATTGCGCCGCACTGACATTTCGGAGGAATAGAAGTAAGCGGCACATCCATGAGCATCGATGTTGTTCTGTTCCCTCATGCACCGCACCCTCCAGAGGTTCCCGTGAATTTCAACGATGTTTTTGATGCCGGTCCTTCCGTGGAGTCCATCGACATTCTGTGTGATGAGGAGAAAATTTTCAAACCTGTCTTCAAGCTCTTTAATGGCAAGGTGCCCCGGATTCGGCTCCGCCCTGCCGATAATGCCCCGCCGCCAGTCATACCATTTCCAGACCGTTACGGGGTCATGCTCAAAGGCCCAGGGCGTTGCAAGCTCCTCGGCACGATAATTCTTCCACAGCCCGTCGTTCCCCCTGAACGTGGGTATCCCGCTCTCATTCGAAATCCCCGCCCCGGTTATGACAAGGAGGTATTTTGTATTCGCCAATCTTTCCGCGGCACGGTTGATATCGTCATCGTTCATCGCTGCTCCCTCCTATATCGGCTTGATGGGGTAGTTTCGATTCACCCTCCCCTTCATCCCTCCCCTCGAGGGCGGGGAAATGTAAGACTAAAAATGTAAAATTAGATTGTCCAGGCTCTCAATTCAATGTCATTGATTCTCATTCAGTCTCAATGCTTCTTTACACAATACATAGCATTACTGATGTGGAGATTCACCGTTTCTTGCGGCGGACATCGAGGACAGTTGGGACCCTGCCGATGAACCGAAGTGTGCCCTGCGGCCAGGCCGCGTTCAGGCCAATCCTCGCTGTCTGAGCGCAGAGCGAGTTCGAGAATTGAGCGGAGAGTGAATCGATGCAGGGTAAACTGCCCGCAGTGGGAGCGAAAGAAATGGTGAATCGTAACAACCCTTGATTTAGCATTAGCATTATATCTTGCATGCTTACTGATTGTTCTATTTCAAGACGTCTTTTAGCGCTTCTATTGTTTTTTCGTCTATGGTTTTTCTTTCTGTTGCCATCTGCACTGCCACTTCCGAAAGCGCTTTGTATACTTTCTTGTGAAGTTCCATATCTTCTATGGAGGCGAGGTGGGCCTTCACTGTCTTTACATCGCCCCGCACGATTGGGCCTGTCAGCGCCGCAAGAGGGCCTTTGTTCTCTATGTTATTCAGTGGTGGCTTTGATTATGGGCAGGAAGGGTTCGAAGTCGATATTGATTTTCTCCATAAGACTCTTTTCCGGAATAGAAAAGAGCGCTCAGGAGGTTGCAGACGAATACGGCCGAGAGGTGGTAAAGCACTTTGTCTTTTCCCGCGATGGTGTAAACTTTGGCGCCGATATGGTCACCGAGATGACGAAGCAGCGGGACCGCGTCCTTGTCTCCCTCGACAAATATACAGGTATCCTGCAGGACCCCTATGGCGCTGTCAATATCGGGAAACGTCTGGAGCGGATGGAGGGAACCCAGAAAAGCGCCTTTTTCATTGAGAGGCATGAGCACCGAAGAAGGGTCAGCGCCGCTGGTGTGGAAGATCAGTTTTTTGTCAAGCCGTTCCGCTTTCGCGTTTATTTCAGCGGCAACATCCTGAATGACCCTGTCCTGGGTAGTAATGGCAATTGCATCTGCCGCACCCACCACATCCATGTTGTTTTGTGTGTAAAGAACATCCTTGCCAAGATATCTTTCGGCAGTCTTCAGAGATGCCTCTGCCGTATCAGAAACCCCGATGATGTGAAAACCCTTTCTTTTCAATACAGCCGCTAACGATGTGCCGACCTTGCCCGCGCCAATAATCCCGATTTTCATTCAAACACCCCCTTTGGGAACGTCAGAATATTTCTCAATATCTCTATTGCCTTGCTTCCGATAGTACCGATAACGTTCGATGCTATTTCGGGGTCATCCAGAGGGCCTTTGACAGAATACGAAAGATACAGAAACCCCTGTCCCGGTTCTTTCAGAATGGTTCTGATAACGGGAATCTGGTCGAGTGTCCGGTCCAATACAATGAGCGGGGAGACATTAATAATACCGTCTATTTCATTTTTGTTGAGATCAAGTTTACCATTTCCCGTGAGGACCATGGAGGAGCTGTCGAGAAGAAAATTGCTTGTATGGAAAATACCCTTGTTCACGGTAAATGTGGCGCCGAGTTTATTATATCCGAGGCCATTTTGACCAAAATCGACTTTGCCTCTCAGTAAGTCATAGAGATTGAGGGCTCCGAAAATCTTGGCGAGGAGGTTCCATTTTCTTATAACTCCGCCACTGTTATATATGGTCACCTCGCCACCCATATTGCCGATAAGGTCGGTAACGGTAGCCCCTTCCGATCCGAGGCTTCCATTGATAAAGCCGGTACCGGTTATGTCCTTAGTCGTGCTGCCGAAAGCCTTAAACGCGAGGTCACTTTTTATTTTTCCCACTTTGCCGGTTGTATAAAGGTTGGGTGAATTACCGGATAAATCAATAACACCCTCTATGTCGGCCTCTCCATCAAATAACCCCAATTTAAGCTCGGAAACGGTGATCTTCCTGTCGGTCATAACACCGATAATGTTCAGGTTTTTACCGGGAATCTTACCCAGGGTAACCTCTTTTGCCGTGAGTGACATCTCTCCGCTCGCACGGCCGAGAATGCTCTCCTGAGGTATGAGCGGAATTCGAAAAGGCTTCTTCCCGTCCCCTGCAAAATCAACAAGGTTAAAACGTTCCATATCGATTGATAATGAAAATCTGGGTGCTTCAAGACCGTTTACCTTGAGTATACCCTTCCTGAGTAAGCTTTGACCGCATGTCAACGCGTTTACCTGCACATCATAAGCGGTCCCCTTGAAATCAGCAAGAAGATCCACGTGACGGAAAGGTTTCGCCATACCTGGTACACGCAGAAAACCGTTTTTGACCTTCACATTTCCCACCGTGTAGGGAAGCTTTGTCACAGGAAGTTCCAGGTCTTTTATGGTCAGGTTTAACGATATATCGCCGTTGGTCGTCTCTTCCGGCAGGAAAAAGATCTTCGCCAGCCCTTCCGATATCATGGGCATCGAGGGCAATATCAGCGTTGATCTTTTTTCAGTCCGCTATGGTGCCCCGTGCTTGCACATTGATACTTGCAAGTTCATAGGACAGATCATCTATGGCCACAACCGGACCTTTCTTTGAGAGTTTCACCTGCGCCTTACTCTTTGTCCCTTTCTCCTTTTTCATGTAACCCGGTATCTCAAAAACCAGGTCATCCATATTCACATCGCCGTTTGCCTTCAGAAGGCCATCATTCAGGTGAAGTTCTCCGTCGAGCCTGACCACGCCCGCCATACCGAAAGGCATTTTGACAAAGTCATTGAGATGTTTTACCTCAAGGTCACCCTTGAGAGAAAAATCAAGGTTCTCATCGTTCCATTTGCCCCTGCAGGTAATGTCTGTACCGCCATCTTTGCCTATGAACAGCGGGTCAAAGACTACTCCTTCATGGGTAAATCTGTATGATCCCTGTGCTGAAAAAGAGGTGTTTTTCCAGAGGGCATGGGCATTATTGATTTTTCCCGAACCATTAACTTTCACACGCTTTATCCCGCCATGCCTCTACTTCCGCGCCGCCGTCGGTTGTTCCGTCCTTGAATGTGATGCCCTTAAGGTCAATAAAGGGCGGCATATCTTTGAGGTTAACTTCGTATTTGCCTTTAGCCCGTATGGGCTTATCGTCTGCATAGGGTATGACGACATTTACTTCATAATATCTGTTCGTCTTATAAGTTCCGCTGAGATTGGAGATATCCACTTTCGACCCGTCGATATAGACCTGTCCTTTGATCTCGCTGAAAGACATGTCCTTATGAATTGCCGCCACGTCTTTTACCTCAAGATCAGCGGTAATAGGGCCGCCCCTTACATCCCGCAGTTTGTTCGCTTTTACCTGGCCACCCTTGAGGGCATCCCAGAGATTCTGCAGAGAGTACTCCGATGTGGCGTAAAAAGTAACGTCCTGCACCGCGAGAAAGTCGGAACTCAGAACAAGAGAGGTATATTCATAATTGTCGAGTCGGATGTCAAGCATAAAGGGGGTTTCTTTGTAGAAAGCATTTTCTATCTTGATATCAGCACTTTTGCCCTTAACTGAAAGAGTGACGTCGGCGGGAACCCTGTCAAGCAAAACAGGTCTTCTTAACCAGGTATCCATCATCTCAAAACGCTCTGCCTCGACTTTTCCCGTGAAGGTAAATTTATCATCTTTCAGGGAAATGGCCCCCTTACCCCTGACAGCGCCCTTCAGGATCGGGTCAATCTTCGCGAGATCGACAGCAGTGAAGCTGATATCGCCCTTTACATCAATCAATCTACTGTTGTAAGTTCCCTTGCCGTGAATATCAATCGTTCCGATATAATCACCATTTTGAACGTGGGCCTCAAACGACAGGGCATCGCCAACGTTCACATTTTCCGCCTTTATGTCGCTGATACTGATCTTCTGCCCGGACACGGTGACAATGCCGTTTTTAATGTCTATACGTTCGGCAGGATACGTAAATGGAACGCCCTTTTTTTACAACCGGTTTGGCGGCGATTTCAAAATCTGATACTGAAATTTCCTTGAAATAGATACCCTTCGTCATGTTGAGAACAACATGGCAGTTCTTCACTATCCCTTCGATCTTTCCCTTGAGACTGATATCCTTGAGGCCGATGTCAAGATTGAGGCCATTTCGTGTGAGCTTAGCGTCTCCTATGCTGACTGAGCTTTCTGTTATCTTGCCGATTACATAGGCACTCAAATGGTGGAGATTCAGGCTGGCGATTAAAAAAATAAGACCCAAAACACAGAGAATGATGGCCGCAATGATAATCTTTTTCATGAAGGTGTCCGGGCAAGGGCGAAAAAAATGACTTCCTTCGCCGATGATTTGAGCAGAGAGCGGGACGCTTCCCGGGCCGTATATCCGGTCGTGAAAAGATCATCAACGAGAAGCACTTTTTTGCCGGATATCTGATGGCTGTTTTTTACGGCGAAGACACCGCTGATATTCTTCTTTCTTTCCTTCCTGGAAAGGGTGAACTGGTCTTTCGTCTGCCTTGTTTTGACAAGAACTGAAGGATATATCTCTTTTCCGGTCATCTTCGCGATCTCTTCTCCGATGATAAAAGACTGGTTAAATCCTCTTTCCATCAATCTTTTTTCTGTGACCGGAAGAGGGATAATACAATCAATTTCCTTTACCATCGTATCGAATTTTTCCTTCAATAAACGGACCAGGTGCTTCCCCGCGTCTATTCTGCCGTTGAATTTAAAAGCATGAATGACATCACGGAGCCTTCCCTCAAAATAATAACCAAAATACCCTTTGCGAAAGGCCTGTTTTTCTTCCATGCAGGCGCCGCAGAGAACGCTTTTACCTATCAATCTCCCACAGATCGGACAGGTTTTTTCTTCCTCCACGGACCTGAAGGTATCGACACAGTCTTTGCAGAGTATGCTGCCGGTGGCGGCATTGCACCCGCCGCAATAGAGGGGATAGAAAATATCGAGGAGCGCTTTAAAGAGGCTATGCACCGTACTTGTCAAGCTTCATTGAATGGGCCAGTGCGAGGGACATCAATTGTTTGCTGTATATGGTGCCGATACTGCCGAGAATGCAGTTCTTTTCATGGAATGCTTTCGCGTCCATTTCACCTGTTCCTGTCACAATCATGAGAGGGACCGGATGAAAGCTGTGTCCTTTGAAAAGACAGGGTGTCGAATGATCGCCGGTCATGACGAGGACCTGGGGATTAAGACCCATTATTTCCGGTAAAATTTTATCGGCGTTTTCGATGGCCTTTACCTTTTCGGGAAAATTGCCATCCTCTCCGGCCAGATCTGTTTCTTTCATATGGAAGAAAAAGAATTGATAATCATTATAATTGTCTTTCAGTATCTTGATTGATTCAACGTAGTCTTTCGGTTCGTCCTTGACGTCCATGCCAAGGACTTTCGCGATCCCTCTGTACATGGGATATGTGGCAATGGCAAGTGCTTTCATGCGGTATTTCGTTGAAAATGGGGTTATATCCGGTTTTTGCGAAAACCCCCTGAGCAAAATGCCGTTGGCTACTTTTTCGCCCTTCAAAAGATCAAGGACCTTTCGCATAAAAGTATTCACGATCTGTGCCGCGAACTCCGCCTCTTTCGCCTTCGCAACGGCGTAAGCAAAGGGCCTGTTATCTTTATGCGGGTCAGCATCACTCAGTTTGTCGGAAAGGCTTTTTCCCCGCAGTATCAAAGCGAATCTGTGAGACTTCCCCGGCTTGATAATAATCCGCACTCCCTCTACTTCGGGGATTTTTTCGGCAATAAGGGCGCAGAGGCGCTCGGTCTCTTCAGTAGGGATTCTTCCCGCTCGTCTGTCCGTTACAAGTCCGTCTTTAATGGTGCAGAAATTGGCCCGGGCAGCGAGGTCGCCATCCTGCAAATCCATGTTCAGTCCCAGGGCTTCAAGTACGCCGCGGCCTATCTCGCAGACAACAGGATCATACCCGAAAAGGCTTAAGTGTCCGGGACCACTCCCCGGTGTTACACCCACATCAACAGGTATAATGCGGCCAAGGACCGCGCGCTTCTGTGCAAGATCGTCGATGTTCGGTTTATGGGCCGCCTCGAGGGGTGTTTGATGCGCGAAAGCAGGGGTTGGAATATCGCCCAGTCCGTCAAGTATGAGAAAGATGATTTTGTAGTCGTTAGTCAGAATAATATCTTCAAGCATTCTCTTTGCTCCAGTCTTCACCGTCATAAATCATTCTCAATTCTGTTGTATCACTACGGAGAAATTCTTCCTTTTTCACATTTATCGTATTCCAACTGTAACAGCTCTCACAGAAATCCATCCACTCATGCTTGACAGCCTGACATTTTGTGCAGACAAAAGGAATATAAACCTCTTCATTCATAGGAAAAGCTTTTCTGAATTCGGTTACAGCGTTTTCCATCTCTTCCCTGTGGACATAGGCTTCTGCCATAGCTCTGTGCAGCCCTCTGAACTCTTCCCCTTCTTCAATGAGCGTATCGAGCAACTCGAGGGCTTCATCGATCATCTCCAGTCTCAGGCATAACCGAGCGTAGAGGAAGGTAATGAGGTGGTCCTTCGGCGACAGGTCAAGGACCCTCTGATAGATTTTCAATATGGCTCCGGGATCTCCCCGATTAATATAGAGGTCTTCCATCTTGAGGAGAAATTCGATATGACCCGTCTTTGTATAGCCCCGTCCGTAGACCCTGCCGGCTTCGTTCAGTTTGTCGATTTTTATGTAGGTTTCTGCCAGAAGAATATAGGCGGGAATAAACCGCTTGTCATCCCCGATTATTTCTTTCAAAGTATCGATAATTTTGTCCGTGCTCTGGGCAAAGTTTTCGTTGAAGAGCGTAAGCGTCTTTTCATACCGTATACCTATGAACCTTCTGTGCTCTTCTTCGGTTTTTATGAACTTTTTGACCCTTTTTTCAATTCCGTAGGCATTATCCCAGTCCTTGTTTCCTACGTAAAAATCCCGTAGTATCCGGAGCGCGTCTATACTCGATTCGTTGATCTTTAATACATCTTTCAGGATGCTTTCGTTCTTGAAATAATCCTTTGCGGTAAGATTTATCCGTATCTTTTTGAGCAATATGCTCTCTTTCTTTCCAATATTCATTTCTCCAAGATTCAGCGTTTCTATCGCCTTGTCGTATTCTTCCATTGATGTATATATGTCAGCAAGGCAGATATAGGTCTCCTCAAAATTGGGCGCATTTCTGATAATCTTCTGGAGATTTTCTATTGCTTTTTCACGGTCACCACGCAGGTCATAAGCTTTTGCTTTTTCAAGGGATTCTTTAAGCTCGTCTGCTTTCCTTTGCTGCTTTCCAGCTATCCATCCTCCGATCCCGGTCTTGACATCAAAGAAAAAACTGACGATGATGGATATGATAATGCCGAGAACAAAGGAAAGAACGACAAAACTCGCCACCGACAGTTCGATTGGCTGACCGCCCCCGTAATAGAACTTCACCGTGTCAGGATTCAGTAAGGAAAGCCAGAGGTAACTGCCAAAAAATGCAAGAAAGAGTAGAATGAATATTTTGAGCTTCATTTAATCAAATCCCCTTCTCCTCCATTTGTCTCTTACAAGTTATACAATACCTTGCTACGGGATTTGCTTCAAGTCTTTTCTCGTTAATTTTTTCTTCACATTCTTCACATATTCCATAGGTCCCCTTTTCCATCTTATCAAGGGTATTGTCAATATCTTTCAAAAGCCTCAGGTCATTATCGCTTATGCTCATGAGGATATCGGCAGTATAGGTATTGCTTGCCGCGTCTGCCATATCCTGGATGCCGTCTGTTCCGAGGTTGTAGGAATCTTCTTTCAGTTTTTTCGCCTTATTCAGTATGTCCTCTCTCATCTTCAGCAGCTTCTTCCGGTAAAAATCACGTTCCTTTTTTTTCATTCTCCACCTCTAAATGCTTTTTTTCATTTTCTATTCTAAATTTCTTTGCCTCTATCCAGAGACTTTCCAGATCATATAAATCCCGAAGCTGCTCAAGAAAAATATGGACAATGATATTCTGGTAGTCAATAATCACCCATCTTCCGTCACGAAGACCCTCAACCGAATAGGGCTTTATGCCCCGTTCTTTCATGCCGGCTTCTACATTGTCGGCAATAGTCTTCACGTGGCGTTCACTGGTCCCGCTGGCGACAAGGAAATAATCTGTAATGTCCGTCAGGTCGTCAAGCTTCATAATGACCACATCTTTTGCCTTCTTTTCTTCGGCAAGCATTCCGCATGTTTTCGCTTTTTCAAAGGCTTCCATTTATCTGTTGTATAATCCTCTCTCAGTAATAATTTTTTCTACAGAAGCGGGAACAAGATACCTGATTGACCGGTGCTTTTTCAAGAGTTCTTTTATTTTTGTCGATGAAATGTCGATCTGTGTGATATCATGGAGGTAGATTTTCCTGCCCGACCTATGGGCGCACATGGCGTCATTGCTTTTCACTGATCTCCTTTCTCACATCTGCGGGAAGCATTTCCAGTATTGTCTGCTTTTTGCCTGACGGTCTTGTCATAACAATAAAATTAGTATGATAAAACAATTCCCGGTACAGGTGCCATGTGTCTATCTGTGAAAAAGCATCGATACCGATTATAAAATAAAGCTCATCAAAGCGTTTTTTAAATGCTTTCAGCGTATCGATCGTATAGGACGGACCGCTTCTTTTTGTTTCAATCTCCGACGCCTGGAAGAATCTGTTGCCCTTCAACGCTGCCTTCACCATGCGGAGCCTCTCTTCGGCGACAGTGATCTTCCGACTCCTCTTGTGAGGGGGTGCACCGCCGGGCACGAAATAAATCTTTTCCAGTGAAAAAATCTCTCTGATCTCTTCGGCAACCCGCAGGTGGCCCATATGTATGGGGTCAAAAGTCCCTCCAAAGATACCTGTTGCCATAATCTCCTTATGTTCTCAACTGACCGTCGCCAAAGGCGATAAATTTTGTTATCGTCAGTTCTTCAAGACCCATGGGACCAAAGGCGTGAAGCCTCGTTGTGCTGATGCCCATTTCCGCGCCAAGACCAAGCTGGAAACCGTCATTCAGCCTTGTTGAGGCATTGACAAGAGTAAGCGATGAATTTACTTCCCGCGTAAACTGCCATGCCCTCTCGTAATTCATGGTAATAATGGCATCGGTATGACTTGAGCCGTATTTCCTGATATGGGCGATGGCTTCATCCATGTCTCCCACGACCTTCACATTCAATGTAAGATCAAGGTATTCCTCATACCATTCTGTTTCTTTCACCTTTTCAATGCCCTTGAGGATTTTCGCTGTTTTGGGGCACCCCTTCAGTGTAACGCCTTGTTTTTTAAACCTTGTTGCGATTTCCGGCAGAAAAGTCCCCGCAATAGCCTCGTGGACAAGGAGCGTTTCCATTGCATTGCATGTCGCAGGCTTCTGTGCTTTCGCGTTGACACACACATCGTATGCCATCTCGAAAGAGGCAGACTCATCGACAAAGATATGGCAGACACCCTTGTAATGCTTGAGGACGGGGATCCTTGACTGCTCCACAACACTCCTGATGAGCGCCTCGCCGCCCCTCGGTATGACGAGATCAATGGAATCATCCATCTTGAGGAGGTTATAGATATAGTCACGGTCCGCAGTTTCAACGAACCGGACCGTGTCGTCATCGATGGCCACACCGTTTAAAGCTTCACGGATCAGCGCATAGAGAGCAAGATTCGAATGGTACGCCTCGGAACCACCTTTCAGGATCACAGAGTTGCCGCTTTTCAGACAGAGCGAAAAGGCTTCTATGGTGACATTTGGCCTTGATTCATAGATGATGAGGATAACCCCGATAGGCATCCTCATCTTCCCCACGAGGAGTCCATTCGGCCTTTTCCATGTTTTTACTATATCTCCCACAGGATCGGGAAGATTGATCACATCGCGGAGGCTTCCCTGCATTTCCCGGATGATTTTATCGTCAATGCGGAGTCTGTCTATGAGGCTTTTCGCGAGGCCTGCCTTTTGGGCTGCCTTTATGTCCTTCTGATTTTCCGTGAAAAGGTAATCCTGGCGCTTTCCCAGCAACTGTTCCAGGCGACCGAGGACTTTGTTTTTCGTCTCGGTGCTGGCGTGGGCCAGGCTGTCCGATGCCGCTTTAACCTTTCGCGCGAGAACATCGGGGCTGTCTATACCTTTTAAACGGTTTAAACTGTTTGAACGGCTTAAGCGGCTTGAACTCTTTTCTTTCATATAATCACCATATTATCTCTGTGTATTATTTCTTCCGTGTATTTATATCCAAGCTTCTTTTCTATATCAATACTTTTCAGACCCTGTATTTTCTCTATATCGGAAGAGGAATAATTGGTAATGCCCTTGGCGATGATCTCTCCCCGCGTATTTTTCATTTCAATACATTCACCGCTCGTAAAGGCCCCGTCAGCTTTCACGATGCCCGACGGCAAAAGGCTCTTTCCGTTATGAACAAGGGCCTTTTCAGCGCCTTCGTCAACCCAGAGGGTACCCTTCGGTTTGAAGGCAAAAGCGGTCCACCATTTTTGCCGCCCCAGTTTCCGTTCAGGGAGAAAGAGGGTGCCAATGGCCTGGCCCTCAACCACTTTCAGGATAATGTCTTTTTTCGTGCCCAGTACAACCCTTGTGGGGATGCCGTACAAGCCGGCTTTTTTCGCGGCCTCAAGTTTACTTACCATGCCGCCGACGCTTTTTTCGCTTCCTGTTCCTGTTGCTGTTTTTTCGATATCCTTATCGATCTTTTTCACAACAGGTATCATACAGGCGCGGGGATTTTCATTGGGATCACAATCAAAGAGCCCTTCCACATCAGAGAGGAGCAGCAGCAGATCAGCGTCTGCTATCTGCGCGATAAGCGCTGAAAGATTATCATTATCGCCGAATTTGATCTCCGTAAAGGAGAGGGCATCATTCTCGTTGATGACCGGCACGATACCCATTTCAAGGAGCATATCAAGGGTGTTCATGAGATTGATGCACCGGACCCTGTTTTTGATGTCCTCATGGGTAAGGAGGACCTGTCCGACTTTCATATGCTCTTTCTCGAAATTCTCCCGATACATTTTCATAAGCAGGACCTGCCCGATAGATGCAAGGGCCTGTCTTTTGGCGATCTCTTTCGGTTTCTTCACGAGCCCCATTGTTTCCATGCCACAGGCGATGGCGCCGCTTGAAACAATGATAACATCGATATTCATTGCTTTGATGGCCATCACCTGCCGGGCAATAGCTTTGATCTTGTTGGTGCTGATCTTCTTGTTTTCGTCGACGAGCACCGACGTCCCGATCTTTACAACGAGCCGTTTGATAGAGGATTTATTATTTTTCATTTTTTCAGACATCATAATTCAGTCAATTCGCGCAATTCTCAAATGTTTGAGAATACTTGCCGTTGGCGACCAGTTCCTTGAGTTCATCAACGCCATTGCCTGTCAGGGCGCTTACATGCGTGATTGCCTCCCCTTTTTTCTTGAAATACTTTTCCCACTTCGTAAGGACCTTCTCTGATACAAGATCAGCCTTATTCAATACAACGATCCTCTCTTTGTGGAGCATTTCTTCTTTATATTGTTTCAGTTCATCAATCAATGTCTCGTAGTCTTCCTTCACCGACGGCGAGGACACATCGAGAAGAATAAGGAGCGTCCTTGTTCGCTCGATATGTTTTAAAAAGGTGAGCCCCAACCCCTTGCCGGTTGATGCCCCTTCGATAATGCCCGGTATATCGGCAATGACAAAGGTCTGTTCACCGTTTCTCAAAACGCCCAGTGCGGGGCTCAGGGTTGTGAAGGGATAATCGCCAATCTTCGGTTTCGCATCGGTGAGACGGGAAATGAGGGTTGACTTACCTGCATTGGGGAGTCCCACAAGACCCACATCGGCGAGCAGTTTTAAAACAAGTTTGAGATGGAGGTTTTCGCCTTCTTCACCTTCATCATGCTCCAGCGGCGCCCGGTGTGTCGGCTGTCACAAAACGGGTATTTCCTCTGCCGCTTCTTCCGCCATGCGCGGCAACGTATTGCTCTTCGTCTTTTGTAATAGTAAAAAGCTCTATCATCTCCGGTTCTTTATAGACAATGGTGCCCAGGGGTACGTAAATGATGCTGTCGGCGCCATTTCTGCCGGTTTTGTTTTTCCCGCCCCCGGGTTTACCGTTTTCTGCTTTATATGTTCGTTTATATTTGAAATCGAGAAGACTTGCGAGATTGCTTTTTCCAGCTACGATTACGTCCCCTCCCTTTCCGCCATCGCCGCCATCAGGTCCACCGCGTGGAATAAATTTTGCTCTCCTGAAGCTTACAGAGCCACGTCCGCCTCTCCCTGCTTCAACATATATAGATGCTTCATCGACAAATTTCATTAAACAGGATCAACATGTGCCCTTCTCTTGTCACCTGCTAAATCGAAGTTTACAACGCCATCAATCAAGGCAAATAACGTATTATCTCTTCCGATACCGACATTTTTACCGGGATGTATTTTTGTCCCATGCTGTCTTACAATGATACCGCCTGCCCTTACCGCCTGACCCGCGTAAAGTTTCACGCCAAGCCTCTGACCGCTGCTGTCTCTTCCGTTCCGTGAACTGCCGCCGGCTTTCTTATGCGCCATCTTATGCCTCCACTATCTTTTCGATCAATAATTCAGTATAGGCCTGACGATGACCTTTCTTGATCTTGTAGTCTTTTCTTCTTTTGTATTTGAATATTGTCACTTTCCTGTCCCGTCCCTGCGAAACAACCTTTCCATTAATATAAGCGCCATCAATATAGGGGGTGCCGATAACGGTCCCGTTGGCGCCATTGATTGTCAATACATTGCTTATCCGTACCTCTTCACCTTCAGGGGCCGTGATCTTTTCCAGTTTGACTTTCTTACCCTCTTCAATCTTATACTGCTTGCCGCCGTTCTCAATGATCGCATACATAAGAAACTCCTCTTACCTTTATTTCGAAAAAAGCTAAATATATTATGCTAATCGCACCACAAAAGTCAATAAAAACTCCTAAAACTATAGACTTTTACTCCAAGTATCCTATATATTAAATTCATCGGGGCGTAGCGCAGCATGGTTTAGCGCACCTGCTTGGGGTGCAGGAGGCCGCAGGTTCAAATCCCGTCGCCCCGATATTTTATTCCTCTGATTCTGAGCGATTTCGTGTTAATTCTTCTGACCAATGACGACGGTGTTCACTCCGAGGGCCTTCTGGCCCTCAGGGAAATCTTTGCCAAAACAGATGATGTCTGTGTTGTGGCGCCTGAGCGGGAAAGGACCTGTGTGGGCCATGCCATTACATTGCACAAACCGTTAAGAATCAAGAAGATAGCCGATAATACCTATGCGTCAAACGGGTCTCCCGCGGATTGTATTTATCTCGGCATTAAGGCAATTCTCAAGAAGAAACCCGATCTTATCATCTCCGGCATCAACAAAGGACCCAATATGGGTCAGGATGTCAATTATTCAGGGACTGTCGCCGCGGCAAAAGAAGGTGCTTTTCTCGGTATACCCTCCATTGCGGTATCAATATGCGCGCGGGAACATTTCCGTCTTCGATGATGCCGCCCTCATTACGCAGAGAATTATCGACATTGTAAAAAATAAAGCCATTTATTGATGGTACCTTTCTAAACGTCAATATTCCCAATATATCCCACAAAAAGTTGAATGGTTTTATGGTGACAAAACTCGGGAAAAGGATATATAATGACGAAGTTCTTGAGAGGGTTGATCCGAGGGGCGGTATATACTACTGGATCGGTGGAAATGCGGAAGGCTACGAAGACATGCGTGGCACTGATTTTTACGCCGTGGAAAAGGGTTCTGTTTCAATAACCCCCCTTGGCCTGGACATGACACATACAGGTTCAATAAAAACCTACAATACATATTTCAGGAGAAGTTTATAAAAACCACATTATCTACTATTATTCATTAACGAATATTCGACTGTATCTACTATGAAATTTATAATAGAAAATTTTGGCTGTCAGATGAACGATCACGATATGGAGCGGATGCGGGCGATCCTTATCGAAGGCGGCCTTACAGACGTTTATGACGCCCAGGAGGCCGATGTCGTTATCGTCAATACCTGTTGCGTCCGCGAGAAGGCGGAACAGAAATTCTACAGCCGGATGGGCAGACTCAGGGCCATGAAAAAGAAAAAGGGCACCATCCTGGGGGTAACAGGATGCATTGCTCAGCTCGAAAAGAAGAATATCCTCGACAGGCTTCCCTTTATCGACTTTGCTCTTGGCCCTGCCAGTATCGACAAAATCAGCAAAGCGGTTGAGGAGGCGACGAAGGGGTCTCCTTTTTTTGATTTTACCGAGAATGGCTGCGGCACTTCGCTTCTCGTAAAACCGATTGAGACACAGAGCCCTGTCAAGACCTATGTGACAATCATGAAAGGCTGCAACAACTTTTGCAGTTACTGTGTTGTGCCTTATGTGCGGGGAAGAGAATCAAGCAGAGAAAGCAAAGAGATCATCAGGGAGATCAAGGGGCTCGCGGAAAGAGGGACCAAAGAAGTGACGCTCCTCGGTCAGAATGTAAATTCATATAACAAAAACCGGGACGATATCTCGTTTCCGGCGCTTCTCACGCGAAATAAACGATATAGACGGCATTGAGCGGATACGTTTTGTCACGTCCCATCCAAAGGACCTCTCGCCGGAGCTTATTGATTGTTTTGCCGCCCTCGATAAACTCTGCGAAGCAATTCACCTGCCTTTTCAATCAGGTTCTGATAAAATATTAACACTCATGAACAGGGGTTATACGAAAACAGATTACAGGGACAAAATCGCTGGCGTTGAGAGAGCGATGCCCCGACATGGCCATAACAGCAGACTGTATTGTCGGTTTCCCCGGAGAAGATGAAAAAGATTTTCTCGAAACCATGGACCTCATTGAAGAGATACAGTTTGATAATATTTTTTCTTTCGCATATTCACCGAGAAAATTCACCCGGGCGGCCACTCTGCCCGGCGCAATACCGAAAGATCTTGCCATGGAAAGACTGCATCATTTTCAGCAGGTCCAGAAATCGATTACAATAGCAAAGAACAGGCAAATGGAAGGGAAAAGGGTGGAAGTCCTTGTGGAGGACATCAGCAAAAATTCAGAGGAAGAGCTGATGGGGAGAACAAGGACCAACAAGATCGTTAATTTTAAAGGAACAAGAGATATGATTAAAAATTTGGTGGAGGTAGACATCATAAAAGGTTATGCTAATTCTCTAAAGGGTGAAAACCCGAAAGTAAAAGGGGGTATTCCATGCTGAAGGAAATGAAGGTCGCCGGCATTACTGTCGATCCTTTCACCAATACACCTATTGTGCTTCTGAAAGACCTCGACGACAAAGACGTTCTTCCTATCTGGATAGGGCTCCTCGAGGCTTCCAGCATCGCTACGGCGCTGGAAAATATCGCGACACCGAGGCCCATGACGCATGATCTTCTGAAAAATATTCTCGATAATCTTCGCGTCAAGGTGCTTAAAATCGAAGTGAATGATTTGAAGGACAATACCTATTACGCCTTGCTGCACCTTGAAGTAAACAAGAAAAGATTTACCGTTGATGCCCGTCCCAGCGACGCCATCGCCATTGCTATCAGAACAGGGGCCTCTATATTCGTGGAGGAAAGCGTCATCCAGCGGTCTGCAAAAGTTGACCTTGCCCAGAAGGGCGATAAAGTGATTACCGATACGGCAGAGTGGGAGGACATACTCGAAAACCTCTCCCAGGACGATTTCGGAAAGTACAAGATGTAGCGGCCATGATCGATCTCCACACACACTCACTCTTAAGCGACGGCGAGCTTTTACCCCTTGAACTGGCAAGAAGGGCAAAGGTAAAGGGCTACACCACGCTGGGTATTTCCGATCATGTTGACGTGACAAATATTGAATACGTGGCGGCATCGATCCTCAAAGTCAGCGAAAAGAGCGAATATCATGAAGGTATCCAGATCGTGCCCGGCGTTGAAATAACGCACAGCCCGGCACAGTTTGTCGGTGAAATGATCGTACGGGCGCGGAAACTCGGCATCAGCTATGTCGTTGTTCACGGAGAGACCATTGCCGAGCCCGTGGAAGAAGGAACAAACAGGGCGGCCATCGAGGCAGGGGTAGACATACTTGCACATCCGGGTCTCATCACAGAAGAGGATGTCATACGGGCGAGAGCAGCAGGGGGTCCTCCTGGAAATCAGCGCGCGGAAGGGACACTCCCTCACAAACGGCCACGTGGCAAAACTCGCGAAAAAGGTGGGGGCAAAACTCATCTTCGACACCGATTCTCACAGCCCGTCAGACCTCACAGACGATCATCAGGCGCTCAGGATTATTCTTGGAGCAGGGCTTTCCCGTGAAGACTTTCAGGAAATGCAGAAAAATGCCCTTGAGCTGGTAAATACAATAAGGAACCGCAGAACATGAAGCTCTCAATTGATGATAAAATAAAGCAGATCTCCTACTATCCGAAGGCTATGATGTACGGCTTCGAAGATGGGTGGACAATTCTCTCTTCAAACGAAAACCCCTTTCCGCCTTCACAGAAGGTATTTTCCGCTGTCCTCGACGCACTGCCCTCTCTGAGCAGATACCCCGGAGGAGAAGCCGAACTGAAGACGGCCATTGCGACATCTTACAGCATAACGCCCGAGCAGGTTGTCATCGGCAACGGCTCCAATGAACTTATTGAAATGTCACTGAAGGCAATGAAAGATGAGACGAAAAACGGCGTCGTCATTTCCGAGTCTTCCTTCGCGTTCTACCACATAGCGGCCCAGATATACGGTTATGAAGTAAAAAAGGCGCCCATAAAAGGCATGCATGTCGATTTAAAGGCGCTCAGGGACCTCATCGATGAAAAAACGCGGGTCATATTCCTCAATAACCCTCTCAATCCGACAGGGACAATCTTTGAGGAGAAGGAATTCGATGATTTTATACGGTCCATACCCGATGACATCCTCATCGTTGTCGATGAGGCCTATGCCGAGTTTGCGGAAAGCGAAGCCTTCCCCAGGTCCCTGAAATACATAAATGATTTTCCCGTTGTTGTCTTTCGGACCTTTTCAAAGGCCTATGGTCTGGCGGGGTTGAGGGTCGGCTACGGCCTCGGCGAAAAATCCCTTATGTCTTTTATGGAACGGACAAAACAACCTTTCAGCGTCAATATGGTTGCCCTCATCGCGGCAAGAGCGGCCCTCTCCGACAATGACTATCTGAAAAAAGTGCTTGAGAACAATAGGAAGGGGAAGCAATTCTATTACGATGTTCTGAAAAAACTCAACATCGAATATGTTCCCACAGAGGCCAATTTTCTCCTTATAAAATTGGGCTCCAAGGCAGAGGCCATCACAAAAAAACTCTTTGATAAACAGGTCCTTGTGCGGTTCATGGCGGCCTACGGACTGCCCGATTACATCAGGGTAACCATCGGCACCATGGAAGAGAACAGCCGCTTCATCGAAGCCCTGAAAAAACTCCTCTAATACCAAGTCGCCTTCATTCATATAATAAACACTGATTCTCCATTAAATAGGCATTTGTGTCGGGCAATCCCCGCAAACACGCTCATTACGCTCCAGCGGCTCCATTCGCTCGCGTTCCGCTTCGAAACTTTTGCTTGCGGAAAAGACCAAGCTTCCTTGCAGTCAAAATACATAGGAACGCGTTTGTGAAAAACACCCCTCGAACAATCTGCATTAGCGTAATCGTACTTGACATATAATCCGATTAAATGGTAATTGTAATTACATGATAGAAAGACCATTTTGGATCAGCCGGATAGAGCAAGCTTGGAAGGAAGCGTCTATAGTGTGGCTTGCCGGTGTGAGAAGAGTCGGCAAAACAACGCTTGTCGGAAACCTTGGGTCAGGCCAATGTCCACTATGTCAACTGCGATCTGCCGCGGGTGGCGGATATGGTGGCTGACCCGGAACTGTTTTATCGCAACTGCGAATACCCTATCGTGGTATTTGATGAGATTCACAGGCTTCCTGATCCAAGCACCATTCTTAAAATAGGAGCAGACCTCTTTCCAAAGCTCAAGATCATTGCCACCGGTTCATCCACGCTGGCAGCAAGCAAAAAATTCAAGGACACCCTGACAGGCAGAAAACGTCTCATCCATCTGACGCCGATCCTCTTTGATGAACTCTCCGCCTTTAATGTTCCTCTTATCCGCCGGCTCTACCATGGTGGTCTCCCGCAGGCGCTTCTGGCAGAGACAAAACAAATTGGATTCTACCGCGACTGGATGGATTCCTTTTTCGCGAAAGATATCCAGCAACTCTTCGCGTTCCGCGACTCCGAGAAATTCAACATCCTTTTCGAGTACCTTCTTAAACAAAGCGGAGGCCAGTTCGAGATCACAAGAACCGCCGGCGCGCTCGGCATCAGCCGTCCTACCGTAGCGGATCACCTCAGGGCATTAGAGATAACCCACGCGGTTGTCGTTGTAAGGCCCTTCTACGGAGGAGGACAGAAAGAAATAGTCAAAATGCCGAAAGTGTACGGCTTTGACACGGGCTTTGTGAGCTTTGCGCGGGGCTGGGACCCTCTCCGTCAGGATGATTACGGCCCACTCTGGGAGCACCTTGTGCTTGAATATTTACAGGCCCATGCATATGAGGCCCAGATTCAATACTGGCGCACAGCCGAAGGCCGTGAAGTGGATTTTATCATCGCCAGAAACAGAGACGAGGTTGATGCCATAGAATGCAAATGGAATCCGGAGCAGTTCGATCCCACGGGCTTGAAGGTATTTCGGGCTTTATATCCCAGGGGAAACAATTACCTCGTGAGCCCAAATGCCACACCGGGTTATCATAAAAAAGTGTCGGGTATGGACATATATGTTTGCAACCCAACCGGATGGCGGGATAAAACACAAAAGTCCGTAACCGCACATCGATAAGTGTAAAACAGATAAGCACTATAGAGATCTTATTTAAGCCCGCAAGCAAGGGGATATCTCTGTGAATTGCTACATGGCGGCCCATGGACTGTCCGATTACATTAGGATAACCATCGGTACAATGGAAGAGAACGGACGCTTCATCGAAGCCCTGAAAAAGGTCTTTTAGGGTATAGGCAAAATGTCCCTTATTTTTTTACGTAATTGGGCACGAATAGTAAACGTCAACATGTTTTCGGTCCTGTTATCCATCAAGAGAACAGTCGGCCTTTTCTATTGATTGTCCGCGCATTATTGTGTTATTTTCAACACATGGATGATTTTTATCGCATTTCACGTTTGCCGCCTTATGTGCTCGGTATTATACGGGATTTGACTATCGAAGCAAGAAGGCGCGGCGAAGATATTATTGACCTTGGCATGGGAAATCCTGACCTTGCCACACCGAAACATATCGTCTCGAAACTGGTGGAAGCCGCCAGGAACCCGAAAAACCATCGGTATTCCGTGAGCCGCGGTATTCAAAAACTGAGGGTCGCCATTGCCAACTGGTATAAAAGAAAATATCGATGTCGATATAGACTGCAATGAAGAAGTGGTTGTTACCATGGGGGCAAAGGAAGGGATCGGGCACCTTGTGCTTGCCACAATCAGTCAGGGTGAGATAGTCTTTGTACCCACGCCGGCATATCCCATACACCCCTATTCGGTGGTGATAGCAGGAGGCGATTTAAGGACCATACCGCTTCTGCCGAAAGAGGAATTTTTTGATCGGCTGAGTATCGCGGCGAAGACAACGTGGCCCCGCCCCCGCATGCTCATCATCAGTTTTCCCAATAATCCTACAACGGAAGTGGTAGACCTCGGTTTTTTTGAAAAGGTTGTCGCATTTGCCAACGAACATGACCTGATGATCGTTCACGATCTTGCCTATGCCGATCTTGTCTTCGACGGATACAAAGCTCCGAGCTTTCTCCAGGCTAAGGGCGCGAAAGATGTGGGGGTAGAATTTTACTCTCTCTCGAAAAGTTACAGCATGCCCGGCTGGAGGGTCGGTTTTGCCGTAGGGAACAAGAAAATGATAAACGCGCTGGCCAGGATCAAGAGTTATTTTGATTACGGGATGTTTCAGCCCATCCAGATTGCTTCAATCATTGCCCTCAACGATGGCGATGCCGACGTGCAGGCGATTAATGAAATATACAGAAAGAGGAGAGACGCTCTCTGCGATGGACTGAATAGAAGCGGCTGGGTTGTGGAAAAGCCAAAGGGAACCATGTTTGTCTGGGCGAAAATTCCTGAAGCATTCTCGTCCATGGATTCCATTGAATTTTCCAAAACCATTTTGAAAGAAGCAAAAGTGGCAATATCACCGGGTATTGGATTCGGTGAATATGGCGAGGGATATGTCCGTTTCGCCCTCATTGAAAACGAACACAGGATAAAACAGGCAGCGAAGGGCATTAAAACGTTTCTGCAATCTGCGAGGAAATCATGATTGGCGTCGGTATTATCGGTCTGGGAACAGTAGGGGCAGGAACATACAGAATTCTTACGGAAAACTGCTCCCTCATAAAACAGAAAACCGGTCTTGATATTAGAAGTTGTTAAAATTGCCGAAATAGATCCGAAAAAAATAAAAGGGGACTCAGGTTCCGAAAGGCATGCTTACAAAGGATGCCCATGATCTCATAGAAAATAAAAATGTTCATATAGTCGTGGAGCTCATAGGAGGAATACATCCTGCCTATGAATTCATGAGCAGCGCCCTTGAGAAGGGGAAATGGGTCGTTACCGCCAATAAGGCGCTCCTCGCGGAAAAAGGGGATGACCTTTTCAAAATTGCTGAAAGAAATGGCTGCGAAATCGGATTTGAAGCCTCGGTGTGCGGCGGTATTCCGGTTATCCGGGCCATACGGGATGGCCTTGTGGGTAACAAGATCAATTATATGCTCGGTATTCTCAACGGCACATGCAATTATATTCTTACGCGAATGACCGATGAGGAAATTTCTTTTGACGAAGCGCTCCGTGACGCGCAGAAGCTTGGTTTTGCCGAGAAAGACCCCACTTTCGACATCGAAGGTATAGACGCGGCCCACAAGCTCTGTATCCTGGCTCGACTGGCCTTCTCATACCCCATAGGCATGAAGGATATTGTAATCGGCGGCATATCAAAAATAGAACCTATCGATATCGTCTTTGCCCGCGAGTTCGGCTACAAGATCAAACTTCTTGGTATGGCCAAAGAAGTAAACGGGTCCATTGAAGCCCGTGTCGAACCGGCCATGATACCCATCGCTCATCCCATGAGCAGTGTCAATGGCGTCTTCAATGCCGTATATGTAGTGGGTGACAGGACTGGTCCCAGTCTTTACTACGGGAAAGGGGCCGGCGGAGATCCTACGGGGAGCGCTGTGGTAAGCGATATCGTCGATATGGCGCTCAGGATGGAGTCAAACGACCGTCATGTGAGGATACCTGCCTATCGTAAGGAAAAAAGCAGGAAAGAACCTAAAGAATCTCTTGTTCCCCATTATATGAGGTTTACCGCAGGGGACAGACCGGGTGTTCTTTCAAAGGTTTCCGGCATTCTGGCGGATTACGGGATAAGCATATCTGCGGTAACTCAGAGAGAAAGAAAAGAGGGTGGGTATGTGCCTATCGTAATGCTTACCCATGAGGCCAGTGAGAAAAATTTGAAAAAGGCCAAAAACGAGATTGATAAACTCTCTTTTATTAAAGGCGAAAGTGTTCATATCAGGGTTGAAGAAGGAAATCTGTAGATAAAGTACAGACGGCGCCAAAAATATAATAGGGAAAGATTATTCCGCCTCAACATGCTATCATATATTGAGAAGTGTTTTATTGTTTAAGAGGAAGGTCCTGTAAATGAAATATATCGTTATTATCGGTGATGGTATGGCTGATTTTCCCATTGAGGAACTTGGTGGTAAAACACCGCTCATGGCCGCCCATAAACCTTTCATGAATATGATGGCCCAGGAGGGTTTCTGCGGCAAGGTCAATACAGTACCGGAGGGTTTCCCGCCCGGTAGTGATGTTGCGGCCATATCAATATTCGGATACGATCCGGCAAAATACTATACAGGCCGGGCCCCCATCGAAGCGGTCAGTATGGGTATTGAACTGGGGGATGATGATGTGGCTTTCAGGTGCAACCTCGTAAACCTTGATATAACTCCTGAGCGGACCATTATGGGAGATTACAGCGGCGGCCACATTACGACTGAAGAAGCCGGGATTCTCATCGACAGATTGAACGAAAAGCTGGGAAATGATACATTTCGTTTTTTCCCCGGCGTCAGCTACCGACACATCATGGTCTGGAAGGGCGGGTTGTGGCAGATGAGTTCAACGCCGCCCCACGATATTACCGGAAAAGAAGTTCCCGAATACCTTCCCGGAGGCGAGGGGGCCGATACAGTCCTTTCGCTTATGGAGAAATCGCAAAAGATACTTGGAGAAGACCCTCTCAACCAGGAAAGAAAAAAGGCCGGCAAGCTTCCCGCGAATAGTATCTGGCTTTGGGGACAGGGCAAAAAGTCGAAACTACCTTCCTTTGCTGATAAATTTCATCTCAAAGGGGCAACAGTCGCTGCCGTTGATCTCGTGAAAGGAGTAAGCATGCTCGCGGGCTTTGACGCCCCTTTGATTAAGGGAGCGACAGGCTATCTGGATACCGATTATCGGGCAAAGGCGAATGCAGCCATAGCGCTCCTCGAAGACCACGATATCGTCTATGTTCATGTTGAAGCCCCTGATGAAGCCTCTCACAACGGAGACATGAAAGAGAAGATAAAGGCAATCGAGCGTATCGATGCCGATGTTGTTAGCGTCATCCTTGAAAAGGCACCACAAGATACAAGGTTTCTCGTTGTCACAGACCACGCGACGCCGATATCAATGAAAACCCATTACGCGGTCCCTGTGCCTTTTATCATATATGACAAAGGTAAGAAACAGGCAGGCTGCGAGACGGGATATGATGAGCGCACGGGAGAAAAGGTTATAAGCGGAGAGGAAATGATAACTCTATTCACAGGAGGAAAGGGGCAAAGACTATGAGACAAAAGTTCATATTTGTGACGGGCGGCGTGGTTTCTTCTCTCGGAAAAGGTCTTGCATCTGCGGCAATCGGAGCGCTTCTTGAATCAAGGGGCCTCAATATCATGCTTAAAAAACTTGACCCCTATATAAACGTCGATCCCGGCACCATGAACCCTTTTCAGCACGGTGAAGTCTTTGTCACTGATGATGGCGCGGAAACCGACCTCGATCTCGGCCATTATGAACGGTTCACCAATGCTGCCATGTCAAAGAGATGCAACTTTACCACCGGACAGGTCTACGACACGGTCATATCGAAAGAACGCAGGGGCGAATATCTCGGTGGGACAGTCCAGGTAATACCCCACATAACAGACGAGATCAAGAGAAGGATCCTTGATGTTGACGATGGCATCGATGTGGTTATGGTTGAGATAGGCGGCACTGTCGGTGACATTGAAAGCCTGCCCTTCCTTGAAGCTATACGACAACTGAGAAACGACCTCGGAAAAGAGAATTCACTCTTTATCCATCTTACCCTTGTTCCCTTCATCAAAACTGCCGATGAGATGAAATCAAAACCGACACAACATAGCGTAAAGGAATTGAGAGGAATCGGTATCCAGCCCGATATCCTCCTCTGCAGGACAGAACGGGTATTATCACAGAGCTTAAAGGACAAAATATCTCTTTTCTGTAACGTCGATAAAGATGCTGTTATAGCGGCAAGAGATGTGGGGAATATTTACGAAGTGCCTATTGTGTACCATAACGAAGGTCTTGATGAAAAGATCACGAAACAGCTCAATATATGGGCCAAAAAACCGGACCTTTCCCAGTGGGAGGGGATTGTCGATACCATTAACAAACCGGGAAGCGAGGTCGATATTGCCCTTGTGGGAAAATATGTCAAATTCAAGGATTCCTACAAAAGTCTGAATGAAGCCCTTGCTCATGGAGGTATCGCGAATCACTGTAAGGTGAATATTCATTACATTGATTCCGAAGATCTGGAAAAGAGTATTTCATCGGAGCTTCTGAGCGTTGACGGTATCCTTGTGCCCGGCGGTTTCGGGGACAGGGGTATAGAAGGAAAAATAAACGCTATAGAATACGCTCGCGAGAAGAGAGTTCCCTATTTCGGTCTATGTCTCGGCATGCAGCTTGCCGTTGTTGAAATAGGGAGACACCTGGCCGGATGTGATGGCGCAAACTCCTGCGAATTTGATGAAAAAACCCCCTATCCCATTATATACCTCATTGAGACATGGGTTGACAGGGACAATCAGATGCAGCGGCGTGATAAATTTTCAGACAAGGGCGGCACAATGCGACTGGGCGCCTATCCATGCCAATTGACGCAGGGAAGCCTTGCCTTTAAAGCCTACGGGAAAGACCTCATTCATGAACGTCACAGACACAGATACGAATTTAATATGAGTTTTCGCGACAAACTTGAAAAATGCGGAATGACTATCTCCGGTATATCACCGGACGGGACGCTTGTTGAGATCATTGAGCTGAAGGACCATCCGTGGTTTTTAGGGTGCCAGTTCCACCCTGAATTCAAGTCAAAACCCTTTGCTCCTCATCCGCTTTTCAGAGACTTTATCAAAGCGTCGCTTACACATAAACAGGAAAGAGAGCAATGCAAAAAGAAATAAATATAGGCAACATAAAGATCGGGGGGAAACCTTTTGTCTTTGTCGGAGGTCCCTGTGTCATCGAGAGCAGAGATATTACCCTGAAAATAGCCGAAAAACTCAAGGATATTACAACTTCGCTTGGATATACCTTTTATCTTCAAATCTTCCTATGATAAAGCCAACAGAACATCGGTCTCAAGTTTTCGTGGATTGGGGATAGAAGAAGGGCTTAAGATATTGTCGGAAGTGCAGGAACAATTCAAGGTGCCCATCCTGACCGATGTGCATACAGAGGAAGAAGCGGCAGTGGCAGCGGAAGTGGTCGATATCGTGCAGGTCCCGGCGCTCCTGTCCCGGCAGACTGATCTCCTCCTTGCCTGCGGCAGAACAGGCAAGGCGGTGAACATTAAAAAAGGACAATTTCTCTCGCCATACGACATGAAACATGCTATCGCGAAAGTAGAGTCCACGGGCAACACAAAAATTATCGTTACCGAGAGGGGCACCTCCTTCGGATATAATACCCTTGTCAATGATTTCCGGTCCCTTCCCGATCATGAAGGCTTTGGTTATCCCGTCATATTCGACGCGACCCACAGCATTCAAAAACCGGGCGCTCTGTCCAACTGTTCCGGAGGTGAACCGGAATTTGTCTTTCCTCTCGCGCGGGCCGCTATTGCCGTTGGTGTTGACGGGATTTTCATGGAAGTCCACATCAATCCGGCAGAGGCGCTCTGTGATGGAGAAAATTCTGTTGCTCTCAAGGACCTCTCCGGCTATTTGAAAATATTGCAAGAACATTGAAGGTGCCTTATGAGTTTTCTTACCATGGGAAAAGAAGTCTTGAAAAAAGAAGCAGAGGCAATCCTCCACGTAATGGAAACCCTCGGCAATGACTTCGACAGGGCCATTGAAACTATCGGGGAATGCACGGGAAGGGTTGTTCTGCTCGGCATGGGTAAATCAGGTCTTATCTGCAAAAAGATTGCTTCCACCTTTTCAAGCACAGGAACGCCGGCAATCTTCCTTCACCCGGCAGACTCGCTCCATGGCGACATTGGTATGCTTCAGAAGGGAGACGTACTGATTGTTGTGAGCAACAGCGGCGAGACAGAGGAGATTATCAAAATACTCCCCTGGATAAAAAGAATGGGTATCCCGACAATCATCATCACCGGGGGCGCGGATTCAACGATTGCGGCCTGTGGTGATGTTGTGTTGAAGGTGCATGTCGATGAAGCCTGTCCTTATAATGTTGTGCCCACATCGAGTACCACAGCCACCCTTGCTCTTGGAGACGCCATCGCTATTGCTCTCATGGAAAAGAGGGGCTTCAAAATTGAGGATTTTGCCTCGCTCCATCCCGGCGGCAGCTTAGGACGGAAACTGTTTTTGAAAGTGGAAGATCTCATGCATACCGGCAGCGCTATTCCGAAAATTTATGGGGATAGCCCCATGAAAGATGCTCTTATCGAGATTACCTCGAAAAGGCTCGGTATTGCCGGTGTCTTCAACAGGAACGAAGAGTTCCTTGGTTCAATAACTGATGGAGACCTGCGAAGGGCCATCGAAAAACACGACAGAAGTCTTTTTGATAAAAAGGCCTCTGATATAATGACGAGCAATCCGAAACTCATAGCAAAGGATGCTCTGGCGGCTTACGCGCTCAAGAAGATGGAGGACTTTTCCATTACGTCGCTCTTTGTGGTTGCCGATGAAAAAGATACATGCCCCATCGGTATTATCCATATCCATGATCTCTTGAAAGCCAAAGTGGTATGAACCAGAAGCTCTTAATATGAGCCAATTATGTCTGATGAGGATAGATGGGAAACAGAAAGATCATTATATACATTTTTATTGGATGTATTATGTCAAGCCTGGTTCTTGCGCTTTACTTTTTTGTAAGAAAGCCCGACAAAATCGTCCCCCCTGTCATTGACGAAGAAAAAAAAGTCATTGTTTTCAAGGAAGTAAAGTATTCAGGAGAGAAGAGGGGGGTTGTAGACTGGGAAATCAGAGCGAAGATTGCCCGTAAGTACATTGATAAACCCCTCATTGAGCTTGAAACTCTCACGGGACAGTATAAACCGAAAGATGGTGTGGTGGTCCAATTTAAAGGAACAAAGGGTTCCATGGACACCGACAAGGAAAACGGCAGCGTTGAGAATGTCGATGTCCTGTACAAAAACGAGTATACGCTGAAGAGCGCTTATATGAATTTTGATTTTAAAAACGGTATCACCACCACAAAAGCACCGGTTAATATTACGGGGAGCAAACTGACGATGAGAGGTATAGGACTCACGGCCAATACCCGTCAGGAGACAGTGAAGCTGGAGAATGATGTGTCTGGGGTAATGGAAACAGAGAAAACAAGGTACAAGTTCCAAGCCGATACATTAACATATCATTTCAAGGATGACCTGTATATACTGCAAGGAAAGGTGATATTCAAAGGGGAAGAGATGAGCCTTCTCTGCGGAAAACTTCTTATCTTATTCTTCCGGTCAGGAACTGGAAAGAGTGGAGGCTTACGAGAAGGTAAATATCATTTCAAAGGGTACTATTGCGAAAAGCGAAAAGGCAGTATATCATTTTAAGGAAGGGAAGATCGTTTTTACAAACTCCCCAAGGGTTTTCAAAGATGATGGCGAGATGAAAGGCGAATCCATTGAACAGACTACCGGTAGACAGGAACATATCAGTGGACAAACCGAATATAAGGCTGATTAAATGACCTCCAATACGATGACGATACTTTCAGCGCAGGGCATATCGAAATCATACAATTCGAGAAAAGTTGTTGATGATATACACATCCATATCAACAAGGGGGAAATAGTCGGTTTGTTCGGGCCCAATGGCGCAGGCAAAACTACGACATTTTACATGATCATCGGTTTTCTCAAGCCTAATGGAGGGAAAATCATGCTCAACGATGAAGACATGACAGACTTGCCTATGTTCATGAGGGCGAGAAAGGGCATTACATACCTGCCTCAAGAACCTTCAGTGTTCAAAAAGATGAGCGTCGAAGATAATCTTAAGGCTATACTTGAGTTTCTCAATGTGGACAGGGCATCTGATGCAACACAAAATTCTCGAAATGCTTGAATCTTTTAAACTGGAGCATCTGGCGAAAAACAGCGCTGATTCGCTCTCCGGCGGGGAACGGAGAAGGTTGGAAATTGCCCGGGCGCTTATGACATCGCCCCAGTTTATGCTCCTTGATGAGCCCTTTTCCGGCATTGACCCTATTTCCGTATCGGACTTGAAGAAAATCATCAGCGGCTTGAAAAAAAGGGATATCGGGATATTGCTTTCTGATCACAACGTGCGGGAATCTCTGCCGATCTGTGACAGGGCTTATGTTGTAAATAACGGCAAGGTACTCCTTGAAGGGACACCGGAAGATATTGCCAAGGACAAGATAGTGCGTGAGGTTTATTTAGGAGAGGAGTTTTACATCGATGTTGGAGCTTAAACAGACCCAGAGATTATCTCCTGTTTTGACTCAGCAATTGCAGCAGGCCATCAAACTGCTCCAGTTGTCAAAACTGGAACTTACTGACGCGATTGAACAGGAAATAAAAGAAAACCCTATCCTGGAGGTTTCCGAAGAAACCCCTGAAGGACCTGTACAGGAATCGTCGCAGGAAACGGTGCAGGAAACGGCGGAAGAAAAAGAGGATAAGCAGGATATTGCCGAGTGGCTTGAACGGTATTCGCCCACTGAAGAATATACACCGAGGGACAACAGGGAGCTGCCTGATTATGAGAATACTGTCCGCAAGACTTACAACCTTCGGGACCACCTGAGGTGGCAGATAGGTCTTTCCGAATTCGATTCCCATGAAAGACTTGTCGCGGAATGGATCATAGAAAATATTGATGATAACGGCTATCTGGTCTGTTCCCTTGAAGAAATCTCCAAAGATTCCGGGTTCCCCTCTCAATCCCTGGAAGATGTTCTGAAAAAGATCCAGAAACTTGATCCTTCCGGTGTGGGAGCGCGAGACCTCAGGGAATGTATCCTCCTGCAATATGAAGCAAGCGGCGAGAAAGATGAAGTTTTCGAGCATATCGTCTCATCCTGTTTTAACTATTTCCAGACCAATAACCTCAAGGCAATCGTGAAGGCAACAGGATATACCCTTGAGAAAGTGAAAGAAGTTTTGGAGAAATTCAAACATTTTGATCCGAAACCGGGGAGAAATTTCGGAGATGAATATACATCCTACATTGTACCCGATGTCTATGTAATCAAAACAGAAGAAGGATTTGATGTCATTTTGAACAATGATGATATTCCGGAACTGAGACTCAACAGGTATTATATTGACCTCTATGCCGACAAGAAAGTAAACGGGGATGCTCGGAAATATATCAAAAACAAGGTGCGGCAGGCAGAGTGGTTTATTAAGAGCATTCAACAAAGGCAGAGGACATTATATCTCGTCGCGAAAAGTATCGTCCAGTTTCAGGGAGATTTTTTTGAAAAGGGACTCCGTTTCCTCAAGCCCCTCATTTTGAAGGACGTTGCCCTGGATATTGGCGTTCACGAGTCCACGGTAAGCCGGATAACGACGAGCAAATACATGAATACACCCCAGGGGATCTATGAATTGAAATTCTTTTTCCCCACGAGTATCAATAAAAGCGAAGGGGAAGCGCTCTCGACCAATGTTGTCATGGACATGATATCGGAACTGGTTAAAAAAGAGGACAAGGGAAACCCCCTTACCGATGACGAACTGGCATCGCTTTTGAAGGAAAAAAATAATATCAAGATCGCTCGAAGAACAATCGCAAAATATAGAGATATACTCCATATTCGCTCTTCAAGAGAACGGGCCACGACTGATTAACGTTTAAGCTCCTGAGGATAGTTTTCGATATTTTGACCCTGAATAGAAATTCCGGTTTCTCATATAAATACCCACCCTGAAGCTTCTGTCGAAGAACTCTTTTCACCGCTTATCAGGCCTCTGATTAGCTTAATACTTTCAATGAATTAGATTGACATGATCTCATATATCTGTTACTTTTATAATAGGGTTGGTGTCCACCAACCTCATTTTTGTAAGCGGAGGTCTTATGGATATCACAATAAGTTTCAGACACATCGACGCGGATGAAGAAATAAAAGTTTATATTGAAGAAAAAATGGCAAGGCTCCAGAAGTATATCGAAACACCTCTCGATGTACACGTAGTCCTTTCCCTTGAAAGAAAATACAGACATAGGGTGGACGTTATGTTTACCATTAACGGGGTTGTTATAAACGCCCATGAAGTAATGGATGACACACGGGCAGCCGTCGATAAAATTCTCGACAAGCTTGAAAGAAGGCTTACAAAGTATACAGACAAACTGAAAAAATACAGGGAAGCGAAAACAAAACGGTCCGTCAAGAAAGGGGAACCGGAGGAATCAAATATTATCATAGCAAAGACACTGGACGCAAAGCCCATGGACCCGGAAGAGGCAACCATGCAGCTTCGTGCCTCAGGGGACAACTTCATAATATTCCGTGAGAGAGAAAGAGACAATGTGTGTATAGTGTACAAAAGGAAAGACGGTAAATACAGTCTTATTGAAACTGTGGGAAAGAACCCGTGAAACTTGGCGGATATATTAAGAGAGTCCTCTGTCATCGCTGACATTAAAGGGGTTACAAAAAGAGAAATCCTTTTTGAGATGGTGGAAACCTTAAAAAACGCAAAGCTGATTGATGATATTGATTCCGTTGTAGAGATCATTATGGAGCGTGAAAAGCTTGGCAGTACCGGTATCGGCGATGGTGTTGCGATTCCTCACGGAAAAATGAAAAAGCTGAATGCTATACTCTGCGTCGCCGGTCTATCAAAAGAGGGTGTTAATTTTGATGCCGTTGACCGACAACCGGTCCATATTTTTTTCCTGGTTCTTGCCCCTGAGGACTCTGCCAGTATGCATCTGAAGGTTTTATCGCGCATCTCAAAAGTCCTCAGGGACCAGTCATTCAGAAAAAAGATACTGAAACTGGCAGACGCTCACGAAATATATACAAGCATTATTGAAACAGATGATAAACTTATCGTAATGTTTCTTGCGAAATAATTGCAAGTTAGCACGGCATAAGCCTCGGTAAGCAAACAGTGAATAGTTAATAGCATAGAGCGGGGCACAGAGGCCGTAAATGGTGAATCGTAAATCGTGAATGGAACAGGGCGAAACCCTCCCTCTATCCCATTCTTGGGCGAGAAGGGAGGAGGCATCGGTGACGCAATCTCAAATTTGAAATTTCAAATTGCTTCACCGGAGGTGAAGCCTGGAGGGGGCGATCCCGCTTGTATGGCGCGGCAGGCTGAGCTCCTAATGATGATAGGAAATAAATGAAGGGAATTACTTTACAAGAGCTCACAGAGGACACCCTGTATGGACTGGAATTAGAAGTTATTTCCGGATCCAGAGGGCTTTCGAGAAAAATATATAACCCCCGAATTCAGAAGCTGGGGCTTGTTATTACCGGCCATATGGTCTATCTTCATCCTCACAGGGTTCAGGTCCTCGGGAATATCGAAATTTCCTACCTGCGGTCACTTCCTGAGACTGAGAGCAAAAAGATCATAAAGGAACTCTGCAAAAATAACGTTGTCTGCTTTATCGTAACGCGAAATCTGAAGATACCGGAATATTTCCTCATCGCCTCTGAGGAGAAAGGTATACCTATCCTCAAAACAACCCTTGTCACATCGGTGTTCATCGATAGAATCACAAAACTGCTGGAAGAAAAACTCGCGCCGGCCACAACAGTTCATGGGGTGCTCATGGATGTCCTCGGTGTAGGCGTGCTCATTATGGGGAGACCCGGAATAGGCAAGAGTGAAAACGCTCTTGAACTGATTATGCGCGGCCATCGGCTTGTCATTGATGATGCTGTCTATGTAAAAAAGATCGGGGCCATAGACTTATACGGTGAAGCGCCGGAGATTATCAGGAACCTTCTCGAAATACGTGGTGTTGGAATCGTTGATATACGGCATCTTTTCGGAGTTTCTGCCGTTATTGATAAAAAGAGGATTGATCTCGTCATAGAGCTTTTTGATTGGGACAATACTGTCGAATGCGAAAGAGTGGGGCTCAAAGAGGATAAATACAAAGTCCTTGGCGTGGATCTGCCTTTCGTGAGAATTCCCATCAGCTCCGGAAAAAATGTTTCTGCGATCATAGAACTTGCGTGCAGAAACCACATCCTGAGAAAACATGGTATCAATACCGCGATAGAGCTGGAGAAAAGGATGCAAAAATCTATGGAAGGCGGAAAGGAATAATGAATATACTTATCGTGAGCGGCATTTCCGGTTCAGGAAAAACAACGTTTCTCCGGGCCCTTGAAGATATCGGTTATTTCTGTGTAGACAATTTTCCCCTCATACTTCTTGAAAAATTTCTGAAACTCTATAAGGACACAGGCGACAAGGTGAATAACTGTGCTTTTGTTGTCGATGTGAGAGAAAGGGAGTTTTTTAAGAAAGGAAAACATGTCTTACAGAATATACAAAAAAACTTCGGCGCAAAAATCATTTTTCTCGAAAGCTCGGAAGAGATGCTCATTAGACGCTACAAGGAGACGCGCAGGTCACACCCTCTTTATAATTCATCCAATATCAAAGACGCCTTGAAAGAAGAAAGAGACATTGTTGGCTGGATCAGGAATATTGCAGATCAGGTCATAGACACGACATATCTCATTCCCCACGAATTGAGGCGTTTTGTTCTCAAGAAATACGGCGGTGAGGAACAGCGAATGAAGATCAACCTCATGTCCTTTGGATACGCATACGGACTTCCCATGGAGGCCGACATGGTCCTTGACGCGAGGTTTCTGCCCAATCCCTTTTTTGTGGAAGGACTGCGGGAAAAAACAGGGCTTTCGCAGGAGGTCGGGGAGTTTCTCAACTCCCATGATGTATACAGGAAATATTTCCTTTTTCTTTCCGATTTTTTGGTGTACCTTATACCTCTGTTTGAGAATGAAGGGAAAAGCTACCTTACTCTCTGTTTCGGGTGCACGGGAGGAAAACACAGATCGGTGTTTATTGTGAATGAATTAGCGGAACGTTTTGAAGCCATGGGGTACAATGTATCTACAACTCACAGGGACATTGAGAAATGATAAATAGCATAGGGCATAGGGCAAAGGGCATGGTGCAGAGAGCAAAGCTACCTGCGGGTGGCAGGGGTGAGCCCCGGAGAAAGGAGTATAGATGACAGGTCTTCTTGTGGTAGGCCATTTCAGTCTTGCGAAGGAAATGGTGGCAGCTACAGAACTTATTGTGGGGAAACAAAAACAATTTGAAGCTGTCGATATTTTTCCCGATGAAAATGTCGATATTATTAAAGAAAAAATCGTCCAGGCATTGAAGAGGACCAATAACGGTGACGGCGCCATAATTCTTACCGATATGTTCGGGGGCACACCCTCAAATATCAGCCTTTCTTTTCTTGAAGAAAGTAAAGTTGAGGTTGTGGCAGGGGTAAATTTGCCGATGCTCATCAAGCTCGTGACTTTCAGAGAAGATAAAGAATATCGATGAACTGGCCCACTTTATTACCGAATACGGCCAGAAAAATATCTATCTTGCCACGGATGTTTTGAAAGCGCGGAAGAAGGAATAGAAGCATGCTGGAGGGAATATTCACCATCAGGAACAGACTGGGCCTTCACGCCCGCGCCGCGGCCACATTTGTAAAAAAGGCCGCTGAGTTTAAAGCCAATGTGTGGATGGAAAAAGACGGAATGCAGGTAAACGGCAAAAGTATTATGGGGCTTTTGATGCTCGCCTGCCCTCTCGGCAGTAAGGTAGGCCTTAAAGCAGAAGGCAGCGATGAACAAAAGGCCTTTGATGAACTTGGCGCATTAATTAATGATGGGTTTCACGAAGAATGAGCGACGAACTATTCATCAATAAACAGTTGAAAGGAACCGGTGTCTCATCGGGTATCACCGCGGGGAAAGTATACCTTCTCGACCGGGAGACCATATCCATTCCAAAACACTACATCAAAGACACCCTCGTTGAGAAAGAAACACACAGATTTAAGCATGCCATTCAAACATCCGTGGATGAACTTAAAAGCATTCAGGACAGCATCCCCGACGCTGATGTCAAAAAACACGCCTTTATTATCGATACCCACATGATGATTCTCCAGGATGATTTTTTCTCTCAGAGCGTCATTGACATGATCAGACTGGAAAAGATAAATGCCGAGTGGGCCCTTGATATTGTTGTTTCGAAATTCCGCGCGAGTTTTGAAAAAGTTGAGGACCCATACCTCAGAGAAAGAGGCCAGGACATCAAGCACATCTACGAGAGGCTCGCGAGGATCCTCGTAAAAGGAACAAGGTCGGACATCGACAGGCGAAATGTAAAGGGGAAATCGATCATTATCGCCCACGATTTGTCCCCCGCGGATACCATTCAACTCAATTTAAACAGGATTTCCGGCTTTGTTACCGATGTCGGCGGCAGGACCTCTCATACATCCATTGTCGCGAGAGCCTTGGAAATCCCTGCTGTTGTCGGCGTTGGCAATATTACGAGCCTTGTAAAAAATAACGACACTATTATCATCGATGGTGATGAAGGTGTCGTTATCATCAATCCCACGAAAGAGGTCCAAAGGGAATATATTGCCAGACAATTGCATCTGAGAAGTCAGAAAAAAGAGTTTATGAAAGTGGCCCGTCTGAAATCAGAAACAAAAGACGGTTTCACGCTTAAGGTGGGAGCAAACATCGAACTTCTCGCGGAAATGGACATTGTTGAGAAATACGGCGCCCTTGGCATCGGACTTTACAGGACAGAGTACATTTATCTCTCGAGGAAGGATTTGCCGACGGAGACGGACCATTATCACATATACAGAAAGCTTGCCGAGAACAAAGCGCTTCAATATATTACGATCAGGACACTGGATATCGGCGGTGACAAATTTGTGTCGGAAATAAACGTGCCGAAAGAGATAAATCCGGCCATGGGACTTCGGGCAATACGTTTATGCATCAGGGAAATACCGCTCTTTAAGGCGCAGCTCATGGGCATCCTGCGAGCAAGCGCGTACGGGCCGCTTCGCATAATGATCCCCATGGTATCGGGTCTTGATGAGTTGAGAAAGGCCAAGGAAATTATTGCTGAGTGCATGGAAGAACTTCGCCGTAAAAAGATTAAGTTCAATGAGGATATTAAAGTTGGTATCATGATTGAAGTGCCTTCCGCGTGTATGATAAGCGATAAGCTTGCCCAGGAAGCGGATTTTTTCAGCATCGGTACAAACGATCTCATTCAGTATACCCTGGCGATTGACAGGGTAAATGAATATGTTTCCTATCTGTATGAGCCGCTGCATCCGGCAGTTATCAGGATGATAAAAAAAGTTGTTGACGACGCCCATGAATATAGGATACAAGTAGCTTTGTGCGGAGAGATGGCCGGAGAACCTCTGTATATTCCGGTACTTCTGGGTTTGGACCTTGATGAGATAAGCATGAACCCCTATTCAATCCCGCGGGCAAAAAAGATGATCCGGGGACTTGAACACAGTTATTGCAGGGAGCTTCTCCAGGAAATCATGAAGCAGAATTCTCCCGGTGAAGGAGAAGCGTTGTTGAGAAACGAAATGGCAAAAAGATTCCCGGGAGATTTTGCGAAAACGAATTAAGATTAATAATATGTCCTTACATTAAACAAGACAGGGAGGTAGAAACATGGGAATGAGCAGATTTCTTTATACATCAGAATCGGTAGCTGAAGGGCATCCCGACAAGGTTGCCGACCAGATATCGGACGCTGTACTCGATGCCATCATTGAACAGGACCCGAAAGCACGGGTAGCCTGCGAATCATATGTGACAACGGGACTCGCGCTCGTTGGCGGAGAAATTACAACCAGCAGTTATGCCAATATTCCTGATATTGTCAGACAGACCGTGAAAGAGATCGGATACAATGATTCGTCTATGGGCTTCGATTGGGAGACCTGCGCGGTGCTGACAGTAATTGATGAACAGTCGCCCGACATCGCCATGGGCGTCAATGAATCGGCTGACCACGAACAGGGCGCCGGAGACCAGGGCCTGATGTTCGGCTATGCCTGCAATGAGACCCCGGAATATATGCCTATGCCTATTATGTATGCTCATAAGCTCGTGACGCGCCTTGCCGAGGTCCGAAAAAAAGGTATTCTTGACTTTTTACGGCCTGACGGCAAAAGCCAGGTAACGGTTGAATATATCGACAAGAAACCGGCTCGGATTGATGCCGTTGTTATCGCCGCGCAGCATAATCCTGACGTGACCATAGAGAAAATCAGGGAAGGCGTTACCGAAGAAGTTATTAAAAAGATCATCCCTGCCGGACTCATGGACGCGAAGACAAAAATTTACATCAACTCAACAGGCAGATTTGTTGTTGGCGGCCCCAAGGGCGACTGCGGGATGACAGGCCGGAAAATCATTGTTGATACTTACGGCGGCGGTCGCCACGGCGGCGGCGCGTTCTCCGGCAAGGACCCTTCAAAGGTAGACAGGAGCGCTTCCTATATGGCGCGCTATATCGCGAAAAACCTTGTCGCGGCAGGTCTTGCTGAAAAGCTTGAACTTCAGGTCGCCTACACCATCGGTGTTGCCCAGCCTGTCTCCGTCATGATCGATACAGAGGGGACATCGAAAATCAGCCCTGACAGAATTTCCGAGATCGTTCTGGAGCTTTTTGATTTAAGACCCAGAAAGATTATCGAAAAACTGGACCTCTTGAAACCTATATATAAGAGGACGGCCTGCGGCGGCCATTTTGGAAGAAACGAGAAAGAAGGCTTTACCTGGGAAAGACTCGATATGGTAGAGGCGATCAGGAAAGCAGCGGGAATATAAATTATTATAATATTATCAGCTTTCAACTCTCAGTAAAGGAAATATTTTTTCCGGCAACTTATTTTGTTCTTTGCTGTGAGTTGAAAGCTCATTCTGGAGGATACAGATGGATTATGATGTAAAGGATATAAAGCTCGCTGAGGCGGGATTGGAAAAGATCGAATGGGCAGCGAGAAGAATGCCTGTTTTGAAAAAGATCCAGGAGAGATTCAAAAAGGAAAAACCCCTGAAAGGGGCCAGGATTTCCTGCTGTCTCCACGTTACCACAGAAACAGCCAATCTGGTAAAGACATTAAAAGATGGCGGCGCCGAAGTGGCGCTCTGTGCGTCAAACCCGCTTTCTACGCAGGATGATACCGCGGCGGCAATAGTGAAATATTTTAAAATCCCCACCTATTCCATAAAGGGTGAAAATGAACAGCAGTATTACGGTCACCTCATGAAAGCCCTCGCTTTTATGCCCAATATCACCATGGATGACGGCGCGGACCTTGTCGGGGCGATCCATATGATAGCCCTCGAAAAATATGACGCGCTACACAGCACTATACGGGACTGGGCCAAAAAACTTGACGCCAAGTCTCGAAAAGCCCTTGTGACCGGTGTTGCCGGTTCCATGGAAGAAACAACAACAGGTGTGATCAGGCTGAAAAGCATGGAGAAAGAAAACATCCTCCGCTTCCCCATCGTTGCCGTCAATGATGCCCAGACGAAACACATGTTCGATAACCGTTACGGAACAGGCCAGAGCACCATCGATGGCATCCTTCGGGCAACGAATGTTCTCTTTGCCGGTGCCACCTTTGTTCTTGCCGGTTACGGCTGGTGCGGCAAAGGTGTAACCATGCGGGCAAAAGGACTTGGCGCCCACGTCATCGTCACAGAGGTTGATCCGCTTCGCGCGCTCGAAGCCCATATGGACGGCTTCGAGGTCATGGCGATGGAGAAGGCCGCTCCGCTTGGCGATATCTTCGTGACGACCACAGGTGACATCCATGTCATCAGGAAAGAACATTTCAAGAAGATGAAAGACGGCGCAATTGTAGCGAATTCCGGCCACTTCAATGTGGAGATAGACATCGCCGCGCTGGAAAAAATGAAGAAATCAAAGAGAAGGTTCAGGGAATTTATTGATGAATACACACTGACAGACGGCAAGAAAATATTTATCCTCGGCGAAGGACGTCTTATCAATCTTGCCGCCGCGGAAGGCCACCCGTCGGATGTTATGGACATGAGCTTCGCAAATCAGTCACTCTGCTCGGAGTATATGTGGAAGAACGCGAAGAAACTTGAGAAAAAGGTCTATTCAGTACCCAAAGAGATTGATGAAAAGGTGGCCCTGCTGAAACTCGCCGCTTCCGGCGTCACTATCGATGAACTTACAAAAGAACAGAAACATTATCTCTCATCCTGGGAGATGGGTACATGATAAAGCTACTCGTAGCAGGCACCGTAGCTTATGATTCCATTGAAACGCCTTTCGGAAAGGCGGAAAACGTGCTGGGAGGCTCGGCGCTCCACTTTACCAACGCGGCCAGTTTTTTTACCGATGTCGGCATTGTGGCGACAGTAGGAAAAGATTTTAATCTGAATGATATCGCCTTTTTAAAAGAGCGCAATGTCGATATGACGGGCCTCGAAGTCGATGCAAAGGGCAAGACATTCCGATGGGAAGGGAAATATAACTATGATCTCAATCAGGCCATTACCCTTAAGACGGAACTGAATGTCATTGAAAACTTCAAGCCCAAGGTCCCTGAAAAATTCAGAAATGCTGAGTTTCTTTTTCTCGCCAATATTGACCCTGAACTTCAGGCCCACGTTATCAGTCAGGTGCACACGCCGACAGCTATTGTCCTTGATACGATGAATTTCTGGATCGAGAGTAAATTTGACCGGCTCATGGATGTCATCGAAAAGGTGCATATGCTCATCATCAATGAAGGGGAACTGAGGGAGATTACAAAAGAGCACAACCTTGTGAAGGGGGCCCGCAAACTCATGGCGCGCGGGCCGTCCTGTATAGTTGTGAAACGCGGTGAGTACGGCGTTTTCATGATGAACGAGGAAGAACTTTTCCTCGCGCCCGCATTTCCTCTCGAAGATGTTTTTGATCCCACAGGGGCGGGCGATACCTTCGCGGGCGGGTTCATGGGGTATCTTGCCAATGTCGGCGATACAAGCTTCGATACGATCAAACAGGCCATTGTCATGGGAACCGTCATGGCGTCCTTCAATGTGGAAGAGTTCAGTATCAATAGAATTAAGAAGCTTGGGTATGGCGAAATCAAGGAACGGTATTCGGCGTTTAAAGGGTTGATGCAGTTCGGCGAGTGCACACTATAGCGCCGATCCGTATTCATCCAGTGTAGCTTCGTTACCTTCAATCTGTGACGCTTCGACGTATTTATTATACGCCTGTGCGCCCCAGATCTCGGTCTCCTCGCTCTCTAAATAAATCCGATCCGTCGCAATAATCTTGACTACCGAAAAATACTCATTTAATAATTGCCCCACCCATAAATCAATTTTTCCCGCAATTGTAGGCAGATTTCAAGGGTAAAATTGCCGTCAAACAAATGAACGTTGGTTGAAATAAGGAAGCAACTGTCGCGAAAGAGGAAATACGATGAGCTGGCGTGTCACAAAACTCAGCGCAGACATGTCCCCTGTACAAAATCTGGATTTCGAAAAGAGGTCATTTGTAGATCAGGTCAAAAAGCTTCTCTGCCAGCTCGGCGTTGAGTTGCTTTAACATTTTATATTCTTCTAGTGCTGAGGCCCTTTCACCCATTGATGAATAGACTTTACCAAGGCCGAAATGTGCCAGGGGGTCATCAGGATCCAGACGTATGGCTTTCTTAAATTCCTGAACCGCCTCTGAGTTCAAGTTCATATTCGTATAGACAACTCCGAGATAGCCATGGGCTTCGGCATAGTCTGGTGCCAGCCGTATGGCCTCCTTGGCGGCGTCGGCTGCTTCCCTGAACCGACCCATATTGTTATACGCGATGGCCAGATTGTAATGGTTTTGCGGGTTATTGGCCTTGATTGATATTGATTTGCGGATGATATCCAGTGCCTCCTGGTGTCTCCCTGTGGCGCTATAAATCATTCCCAGCTTGCTCAGGACTACCGGCTGGTCTGGTTGAATTTTCAGAGCTTGCAAGAATATATCGATAGCCTGCTGATTTTTGCCCAGGTTAACATAACTTACGCCCAGGTTGATGTACGTTTCTATTTTCTTCGAATCTATCGTTAAAGAACGTTTAAAAGCATCCGCAGCCCTGTCATGCTGGCCAGTGGAACCATAGGCAAGGCCCTGATAACTGAAACAGGTGGCCGTTTCGTTGAAATCTACCCGACAAGCATCCCGTGGGCTTACGGGATTATTCTTTGTTAAACCGGCTGTGACAATATTCACTGGCATCGCAAAATTTAGGTTCTGTGTTTCGGCGAGTATGAGGGTTGCAATTCCCACTACTTCACCGCGAGTATTGAAGACAGGGCCTCCGCTCGAACCCGGCGAGATGGCGGCAGTCATCTGGAGAATCTTTCGCTCCGGGTCTATTTCCCGTATTCCACTGAGAATACCTTCTGATATTGTATTTTCCAGACCCTGGGGGCTACCTATGACGTAGACCTTTTCTCCCACGCGGAGTTTGCCGGGGTCGCCCATCTTCACCTTGCGATACTCTTTTCCCTCCAATTTAATGATGGCAACATCGTTTTCAGGGTCCACATAAAGAACTCCCTCCACATTACGGATCTTCTCACCAATCTTTGCGATTATTTCCGTGGCGGTGCTGACGACGTGGTAATTGGTCACCACTGCTCCGTCTTCACGAACAATGAACCCACTGCCCTGGTTTACCGATTTGCCCTCACGGTCAATAGCAACGATGACAACAACTGACGGGCTGTTCTCCTTATAGATAGCATCAGCATCACCCCAACAGATTGATGACATCAAAAATAAGAAAAGAAAAAAAGATGCAATTATTGTTTTTGAAATAACATGGTACCGCGCAAGCTGTTTTGGCATCTCGTTAACCATGCTTAATTATCAGACCTGTGGGGGCATTTGTAAAGGGTTTTATTCCACCGCCTTATTTCACAGCGAGTTATACGGGAAATATCACTATTGTCGGGCGTATGGAACCTGCAAGTCTCATGTCCGATAAGGTCATTGAGGGGATGTTTTTCGCTAACCGGACAGTGCTGAGTCAAAAATATACACCCAGCGGTACCCGGATGCCGACGATACCCTTTCAGGGTCTGTCCTCCGGAGGTTAGTGGAGGGCACAGGTAAAGCTTTATTATATGAAGGAATCAGAATTGGTATTATAGTGTTATCGCAGGGTGATGGCTTTCTCCGGGCAGATTTCCTGACAGCAAAAACAGGCGATGCATTTATTGGCATCTACATGAGGGAGGTGGTCATCCATGGACAGGGTCAGGGCTGATACCGGACATTGTTCGACGCAGGTCCCACAACCTGTACACAATTGTGGATCAGCTTCGGGCCGCATGATCGTTTTACTCTGGAGGAAAGTATTGAGGGTCTCGTTTTTGAGAAGTGTTTCGCCACTTAAGGGTGGAAGTTTGAAATCAGGCAGTCGTTTCAACTCCCCGATGACTTCAATCGTTTTGAGATCGTAGTCTCCCAGACCTGCTTCTTTTGCCTTCCTGAGGAACCTGAGTATACCGGGTTCCTCAATCCCCATCATTGTCGCGATGACGGCATCGAGGGCCACGGCATTATCAGAGGCAAGGACCAGACCGATATTTCTCAGATCGGGTGAAGCCGGGCCATTCCCTTCCATGCCGACAACGGCATCGACAATGAACAGATCAGGCACGCGGATTTTGAAGATATCGACTATCATTTCCTGAAAACGTTCCGCAGTCCCGGCAATCTTGTGAAATCTGGCCTTCTGAGCACCCGTCAAAAATCCGTAACTGTTTTTAATGGCCCCGGTTATGACCGTTAAGCCATGGGTTTTGAATTTGGGCATACTGATAACAACATCGGCATCCAGCAATGGCACTGGAAATGCTTACCGTGGGCGCAAAGGCAGGATTGAAATCTACTTTTCGCGAATCGTTTCCGATATTCACGTAATGACCTTTTGCCGCATCCATGAGGCCCGTTGTCCTGAAAGCTTCCTCGTTCGCCCCGTAAGAAAAAACGCCCGGATTATCACCCACGATGATTGATGCCGGTCTCATGGTCTCTACCTTTTCTACTACGGCGCGGAGTATTGCGGGATTCGTGATGATGCCTTCTTCAGGTCGTGAGGCGCGAAGCAGATTTGGTTTAATAAGGACTTTCTTCTCCCTGAATGTCCTGAGGGAATATTTCAAATGCCCGGTCAATGGCCTGGCGGACATTTTCATAAGTGGCTGGATGGATCAATACTTTCGACATATTCTCTTTCACCATTTGTTACGCATGGTGGACTTGTATCGCCGCTTTGAGGAAAAAACATTATGTTTCTTTTGAAATTATCGGGCGAATCAGGAACAAATGTCAACAGAAAATTGCGTTATGCGGATTGTGAATGAATGATGCCAGTGGATTACTATCCGATGGCCTGTTTAAAAATTCCAGCAATGCGTACGGATATATACCGAGATAAAGAATGAAGATTATAAAGAAGTAGCAGATTGCCTTCTCCTGGATGGAGAGCGTAAGTGGTTCAAGGGAATCTGCTTCTTTTGAGTAGCTCATCCTCACGAGATTGAGATAATAAAAGATCGAGATGGCAGTGTTAACGGCACCGATGATGACGATGGCGAGGTGGCCTTCTTTAAATGCGCTCGTAAAGAGGAAGAGCTTACCGGTAAAACCGCCTGTGGGCGGGATGCCGGCCAGTGAAAAAGCCGCCACAGCGAGAGTGAAGGCAAGAAGCGGGGCCCTTCTGGAGAGGCCTACAAGATCATCGAGGACAACATTTTCACCCTTTTTCGAAATCAGGATAACAACATAAAAGGCGGCAAGATTCATGAAAAGGTATACGGTGATATAAAACATCACCGCGGAGTAGCCTTCCTTGAAGCGCAAGGATACCAAGCAAGCAGATAGCCCGCGTGCGCAATACCGGAATAGGCAAGGAGCCGTTTTATATCTTTCTGTACAAGACCAACAAGGTTTCCGAAGGTCATGGAGATGGCGGCAGAGAACCATGAGAATATTGACAAACTGGACGTTCATCGATGAAGCAACAAGGGTGATCCTGATCAGGATTGCTGCCGCAGCAATCTTCGGGATTGTGGCGATAAAGGTTGTTATTGTATTGGAAGCGCCTTCATAAATATCAGGGGCCCAGAAATGCATCGGGAAAAGGGACAGCTTAAAGAAGAAACCTGTCAGTGTAAGGGTGAGCGCGAAGACACCCATGGGTTGTGTGAGATACTTCGGGAATGTATAGAGTATCTCAGTCAGGTTTGTCGATTGTGTCATGCCGTAGATATAGCTCATACCGTAAAGCATGATACCTGTTGAGATAGCGCCGAAGAAGAGGTATTTCATGGAGGCTTCAAGCTGTATTCTTGTCTGTCCTTTTCGAAGAGGCACGATGACATAGAGGCTGTATGATGAAATTTCCAGTGCGATAACAATGGAAATAAGTTCACTGGCGCTTGTGAGCATCATGAGCCCCAGTGTTGAAAATCCGAGAAACATGATGCATTCTGAAAGATAGTTTTCTTCAATCTCGTCATTCTTATCAAGCATAAAGATGATAAGGCAGAAACCGACAGCAAGGATGATCTTGAAAAGCTGTGAAAAAAGATCAATCTTGTACGCGCCGGCAAAGAGTGTTCCTTGCTGGTTGATAGTGATGAGTGTAAGGATTAAGACAAGAACAGAAAGAGATTTGGCGGCGTTGATGAGGTTTGCCTTCTTCTCACCGAGTGAGATAAAAAGGAAGACAATGGAGAAACAAAGTATCGACAGCTCAGGCAGCAACATCATATCAAAACCCCTTAATGCACATACGGTTGCAACTGTGTAAAAAGATTACTCAGCGTTTTTTCTATTCCGCCGATAAAAGGCTTCGGGAAAAGTCCCATCCAGATTACAAAAATACCAAGCGGGATAAGGTAGATAATTTCTCTTACATTCATGTCTTTAATATCACGTTTATCGGTCCTGCCCCAGACGATCTGCTTGAGAAGCCTGAGTGTGTAAGCCGCGGCAAGAATGGCGCCGACTACAGCCAGAAATCCGGCAAGTTTATAGCGACCAAAAGTCCCGATGAGGATGTAGATCTCACCGACAAAGTTGTTCGTGCCGGGAAAGGCGAACGACGATATGGCAAAAAGACCGAAGAAGCCTACATATATTGGCGTGATTGTACCGAGTCCCGCGTTTACATAAATCTCGCGGCTATGTGTACGTTCATAGATGACCCCGACGCAGAGAAAAAGCGCGCCAGTAGTTATGCCGTGGTTCAACATCTGGAGGAGCGCCCCTTCCCACCCGAAGAGGGTAAGGGAAAAAATACCCAGTGTCGCAAAACCCATGTGGGCAACGCTCGAATAGGCAATGAGCTTCTTCATATCGGTTTGACTCAGGCAGACAAAACCGCCGTAGATAATGCCAATAATGGAAAGGGCTATCATATACGGGGCAGCCTCGACGGCTGCTTTTGGCGTAATAGGCAGGCAGAACCGCAAAAACCCGTATGTACCCATCTTCAACAGAACGCTGGCGAGGAAAACACTGCCTGCTGTCGGCGCTTCCGTGTGTGCCGCAGGCAACCATGTATGGAATGGGAACATGGGTACTTTGATCGCGAAGGCGATGGCAAAGGCGAGAAAGACCCAGATCTGAAAGGTGAAGCTGAAGTCTCCTGAACATGGCATTGGGTATATTGAAACTGCCTGTCATGAGATAGATTGCAATGATGGCAACAAGGAGAAAGACGCTTCCGAAGAGCGTGTATATGAAGAATTTTATCGACGCGTAGTCTTTATTGGGGCCTCCCCAGATGGCAATGAGAAGATACATGGGGACGAGCATGGCTTCCCAGAAGATATAAAAGAGAATGAAGTCAAGTGCACAGAAAACGCCGATCATGGCCGTTTCCATGATGAGGATGCAGAACATGAACTCCTTTACCCGCTTCTCGATGGCTGTCCACGAACAGAGTATACAGATAGGTGTAAGCAGTGTTGTCAGGAGGATGAGGAAGATGGTAATTCCGTCGATACCGAGCGTGTAGTTGATATTGTACGATGGTATCCAGGGGATATGTTCGCCGAACTGAAAAAGGGCTGTTCTTGTATCAAAACGTGAATAGAGGATGAGCGAAATGGGAAAATTGATTAATCCTGCCACAAAGGCGGTCATTTTGACAGCCTTGTCACTTTTCATAAAGAGAAGGAGGAGCGCCCCGGCGAGGGGGATAAATATGACCGTCGAGAGGATCGGGAAATTCAGCATATTCATAATGAGGTATTTTTCCATTTTCGTAAACCCTCTACATTCCTTTCACACAAAACCACAGGATAAAGAAAAATATGAACAGCGACAGGCCGATATATGCCTGAATACGGCCCGTCTGAAGTTTCTTTATGATATTGCCGAAACCGCGGACAGATATGGCTGAACCGTCCACAATACCGTCTATGACAATTCTGTCAAAAGCGTAAGCGATCTTTGCCTTCCAGAACATGAGCTTCAGTGCCGCGGTCCTGTAAAGCTCACCCCAGAAGCTGTCTGTGGGGGCGATTAAGCCATTATCGAGTTTCATAAATGCCAATGCGCCCTTGCGATAGAACCAGTCCATATCGAGATTGAGCTTTGCTTCCGGCGTAAGCTTCTTCACGAGAAGGAAGAAGACAAGACCTGTAAAGGAGAGTATCTGGAGCATTTCAGAGAGATGCGAGGCTGTATAGGGATGATATTCAACCGGATATGGAAGGAGAACATAGAGCGCCTTCGGATAGATACCAATGACAAAACAGAGAAGAGATGTAAGACCCATTGCCCAGAGCATATTCTTGGGCGGCTCCTTTGCCTGAATAGGAGCTTCTTTACCGAAAAACGCGAAGTAGGTAACCTTCAATCCGACGGACAGGAACGTACCGATACCGGCAAGGTTCATGAATGTCATAAGCCAGAAATGACCTTCTTCGTGGGCCGCGGCAACGATCATGGATTTACTGACGAATCCGCTGAAGAGCGGGAAACCGGAGATTGATATAGCGCCGACAATATAGAAGATCATGGTGAGCGGCATATATTTGTAGAGACCGCCAAGCTTTGAAAGTTTCGCGGTGCCTGTCATGTATAGTATGGAACCGGCGCCCATGAAGAGAAGCGCTTTATAGAGGATGTGGGCGAAGGCGTGCGCGCAGGCGCCATTTATGGCAAGTTCTGTTCCGATGCCGACGCCTGCCACCATGTACCCTACCTGGCTGATGATATGGTAAGCGAGAACGCGCCGGATATCGTTTTCTATAACAGCGTAGAAGACACCATAGACAGTCATGGCCGTGCCCATGATCGCCAGTATCTCGAATCCGGCAAACCCCCGTGCAAGCACATAGACGGCAGTTTTTGTCGTAAAGGCACACATCAAAACAGCGCCCGCGACCGTTGCTTCAGGGTATGCATCGGGGAGCCACGCGTGGAGAGGTATTACGGCCGCGTTGAGGCAAAACCCGGCAAGGATAAGATATTCCGCGAAGACCCGCGTTGGCAGGGAGTATACTGTTCAAAGGCAAGATTGCCTGTTTTGGCATAGTAGAGCATCATGCCGGTGAAGAAGAGAAGTCCGCCAAAAACGTGCATGAGCAGATAGCGATAACCGGCATCGATGGAACGTTGTTCTCTGCGGTACCAGACAAGGAATACGGAAGAAAAGGCCATAATCTCCCAGAAGATAAAGAGTGTTAGATAGTCGCCCGCGAAAATGGCCCCGAGGGAGGCCCCTATATAGTAAGAACCAGCTATATGATGGCCGTCTTCTTTAACATGGAGCGCGTAGAGTGCGCCGAGAAAGGCCATAATGACAAAAACCCAGGCAAAGACGAGACTTAGTTTATCAACCCTGCCAAAGACAAGATTCATATTGAGGAAATGTATGCTGCCATAGGTGCCGACCTTCATAAGGGCAACATCAATGATAGAAACAATGGGGATGAGAAGGATGAGAAGATTTCTTTGCCTTTCCCTTTCACAAAAGGGAGAAGGAGGCTGCCAATGAGAAAGAAGAAAGCCGGGTGTATCCACTTATCCATAGAAGTCCTCGTCTTTTGAGAGAAAGAGATGGGCGATACCCTTGCCGACTTTTATAAGCAGAAAACAACCAACAATGGCGAATAGAGTCCAGTAAATCGGGAATGCGTCTGTCCAGAAACGGGCATGCGCATTATGGGAAAAGAGGACAAGTATCGCGTCATATAGAGCGATAACAACGAGATAGATAATGAGTATTATCTTCAACGTTTTCATATTACGTCTTAATGCTTCAATCCATGCAAGAAGGTTCATAAAGAGGACCTCCGGTTTTTCTATTTTTCATAACCTGCGACCTGTACCCTGTGACCTGCGGCTTGCTTCACGGCATCAACCTCCCGATAAGCCCCACAAAGAATTGCGGATAAAGACCAAGGGCGACGGAAATAAGCGAGGCAAGGACAAGGGGCACAACCATGGTGAGCGGGGCCTCTTTGATGTCTTCCTTCTTCCAGGGGCCTCTTTTGCCTGGGAAAAAGGCCCTGATGGTAATGGGCGCAAAATATCCCGCGTTGAGAAGCGTGCTTACCATGAGGACGATAATAATGATAATATTATGAATATTCAAAGCACCGTTTAAGAGGTACCATTTGGAAACAAAACCCGCTACCGGCGGCACGCCGATCATACTCAGGGAAGCGATGGCAAAGGCACCCATGGTAAAAGGCATGGCGTAGCCGATGCCTTCCATATCACTGATCTTTCTTTTTCTGAGTTGCCACATAGATGGCCCCCGCGCAGAAGAAAAGGGTAATTTTGCTGAATCCGTGGTTGACGATGTGGAGAATACCACCGGTTACTCCTAATGGGTCGAGGAGCGCCACACCGAGGACAATATAGGAAAGCTGGCTCACCGTTGAGTAGGCAAGCCGTGCTTTGAGGTCATCTTTTGTGAGGGCAATAATCGATGCCACGAGGATGGTAAAAGAAACAATGTATGCCGTGATGATGCCGAGATCGAGGTTCTTTAATATCTCAAGACCGAAGGTAGAGAGCATGACCCGGCAGATGCAGAATACGCCGGCTTTCACAACGGCCACAGCATGGAGCAGGGCGCTTACCGGTGTCGGCGCTACCATCGCTGAGGGCAGCCAGTTGTGGAAGGGCATGATGGCGGCCTTGGCAAAACCGAAAATGAAGAGGAAATAGGTTACCGTGATCCAGATATTGTCCGTCCCCTCTGTGAAGACCCCTTTCATGATGTTATCTGAAAAATCGAGGGTCCCTGTCATGACGTAGGTCAGGACCACAGCGGGAAGGAGCAATCCTTTTGACGTGCCCATGAGATAGACGATATATTTCTTCGCGCCCGCGTAGCCTTCTTCATCCTGATGATGCGCGACGAGGGGATACGTGAAAATTGTGATCACTTCATAGAAGAGATAGAGGGAGAAAAGACTTCCCGAATAGGAAACGCCCTGGGCGCCGAGAATGGCAATGGCAAAGCAGGCGTAATATCGTGTCTGGGCGTGTTCGTTGAGTGACCGCATGTAGCCGATATTGTAGAATGTGGCAAAAATCCAGAGGAAAGAAGAGATAATGCCGAATATCAATGAAAGGGCATCGACCCTGAAATTGAGCGAGATGCCCGGAGCTATCGTCGAGAGGGTGTAGACAATTTTGTTTCCCGCGAGGATAACGGGGACCATAGCTCGCGACAGAGAGAAACGTGAGGACCGCGCCTGCAACAGACCAGAATTCCCGCAGGTTCTTGTTCTTCTTTGTGAGCATGATGAGAACAGAGGTTATAAGGACAATGACGATAGGAATGAGAGGTTTGACGCTTTCGATAATCATGGTCAGTCTTTCATCTCCTTCAAGTCATCGCTTTCGACATTTTTAAATCGTCTGAAAATCAGAATGATGATAGCAAGGGCAATGGCGGCTTCAGCAGCGGCGATACCCATAATGAACAATGTAAAAGCCATACCATAGGGACGGTCGGACAAAAACCTGTTGAAGACAACGAAATTGAGTCCCGCGCCATTCATGATAAGTTCAATAGAGATGAGCATACTCACAAGCGTCCGTCTGTAAATGACACCGACGATCCCGCATGCGAGAAGAAAAAGACCCATAAAAAGATAGACATTGATATTGTTGAAGAGAGGCAGCGCGGTCATTTGTTCTCCCTGGAAAAGAGTGCAAGCATGATGGCCCCGATAATGGCGACAACGAGGAGGAGCGAGATTAATTCAAAGGGAAGCATGAGTTTGTCGAAGAAAGCCCTTCCGATATCTTTTGTTGTGAGACTGGACGCGCTGAATGTGCCGGGCAGCCACTTTGATTGCACGACAAACTTCAAGAATATAAAGAATGAAGAAACTGCAACGACAAAGGCAACGATGAAGCGTTTGAGCGTTGTCCATTCTTTCGGTCTTTGCGAGAGAGGACCTACTACCATAATGGCAAAGGCGATGAGAATCGAGATGGCCCCGACATAGATCAGTATCTGCATCATGGCGATAAAGGGCGCGTTGAGGTATATGTAGAGTCCCGCTATTCCGAACATGGTCACGACAAGACCGAGCATGGCGTAGATGATAGACCGGGCAAGGACCGTGGCAAGGGCGCCGGCCATGGTCATGAGGGCAATGAGAATAAATATGGCATCAGCAAGGATCATTTGTTCTTCCTCTTCTCATATTCCTTCAGGAGATCATAATGAAAATCATCACGGTTAAAACTGGCCGGATTATAATCCGCTGAAAACGCGAGGGCGTCCGTGGGGCACGTCTCGACGCAGATTCCACACTGGCTGCATGTGGTAAAATTGAGAATATAGGAGGTCAAGGTTTTTTTCTTTTCTCCTTCCCGTTTTTCGCCTTCCACTTTCAGAATGGAATGGGATGGACAGTTGCGCTCACACATGCCGCAGACAATACATTTTGTCCTGTCAGGATTTTCTTCATCGCCGACAAGCTTTGTGTGGCCTCTGAAGCGCGGAGAAATATCGATTGTTTCTCTCGGATACTGGACCGTGACAACAGGACTGAAAAAGGCCTTGATGGTCACGCTCATGCCGGAGAGGAGTGAGATGGCGCCCTTTATAATGTCGAGAACATATCTCATAATTTGAGGAGTCCTCCGGTGACGATGAGATTCAGAAGAGCCACAGGTATCAGTACCTTCCAGGAGAAATTGAGGAGCTGATCAAAGCGGACCCGCGGGAAAGTCCAGCGGAACCACATGATAACAAATACAAGAAAGTATGTTTTTATAAAAAACCAGATAATGCCGGGGAGTATCGGTCCGTTGTAGCCACCCAGGAAAAATGTAGTCGCGATGGCACTTACAATAAAGACGTTTGTGAATTCAGCGAATTGAAAAAGGGCGAATCGCATACCTGAATACTCAGTGTGATATCCGGCAACAAGTTCGCTTTCAGCTTCCGGCAGGTCAAAAGGCGTTCTGTTTGTCTCGGCCACAGCAGCGATAAAATAAATAAGAAAGGCAAAGAACTGTCCCTTACCGATAAACCAGAATCCCTTTTGCGCTTCCACAATGTCTCTCAGGGACAACGAATTGGTCATAAACACAACAGGCACCAGCGCGAGTATAAGCGGTATCTCGTAGGCAACATTCTGGGCAATGCTTCGTACCGCCCCGATAAGGGAATATTTGTTGTTTGAGCCCCATCCGCGCGAGGAGAATAGAAAACACCGACAGGGATGAGAAGGCGAGGATAACCAGTATACCCACATTGATATCCTTGGCCTGGAGAAATCCGTCAAAAGGGATAACAATGCAGGAGACAAGGACAGGAACAAAAATAAGGACAGGCGCAAGATAGTAGATCGGTTTATCCACATTGGCCGGTGTAAGGATCTCTTTTCCGAGGAGTTTGATCATGTCCGCGAAGGGCTGAATAAGGCCATAAGGGCCCACTTCTTTCGGGCCTATCCTTCTCTGCATATGCCCGGCGACTTTCCGCTCAGCCCAGGTAAGGACAAGGGCATTCACGACGACAAAGGCAAGGACCCCGACAAGGCCGAGAATCAATCTTGTCAGCTTCTTTTCCGATTATATTTATTATCATTGTCACTTCATTCATTTCTTGCTCGTCCTACGTCCTTCGCGGTTTACACGTCCTACGTTTATCACCTGTCTATCTCCGGCACAACGATGTCATAATTGCCGAGTGTCGCGATGGCATCGGCCAAAAGCGTCCCCTTCGCAAGGGCGGGAAAGGTCATGAGGTTCGAGAAAGAAGGGACCCTCCATCGCATTCTGTAGGGTGTATCGCTTTCATCGCTTACAACATAGACACCGGTTTCACCCCGTGACGATTCCACCACATGATAGATATCGCCTTTCGGCGGCTTTAGTTTCTTCGGCACTTTCTCGGCATTATACGGACCAGAAGGAAGCTTCTTTATGGCTTCTTCGATGATACCAAGGCTTATTGCCATCTCCCGCATTCTCACCATATACCGGTCCATGTTATCGCCGATATGACCGGTGGGGATCTCAAAATCAATATCTGCATATGCCGCATATGGTTCCACCTTTCTCATATCGAAAGGTATGCCGGAACCTCTGATAACAGGACCTGAGCACCCATAGAGAGGGATTATCGCTTTGTTTGAGAATACCTGTTCCTGTGACCCTGTTTATAAAAATCACGTTTTTGGTGATAAGCTTTTCGTACATATTGAGTCGTTCCCGCATCCGTTTGATGAACTGTTTTGTCCCGTCGATGAAGGTATCGTCAACATCGTTATAAAGACCGCCAAAGCGGAAATAGCAATAGGTGAGTCTCGATCCCGCAACACGTTCCAGTATGTCAAGGATCTGCTCCCTGTCATCAAAGGCATACAGGAAAGGCGTTAACCCGCCGAGGTCGGCAGGAAAGGACCCGAGGAAAAGCAGATGGCTCGCGATTCTGTTCAGTTCACAGGTAATGGTCCGTATATACTGTGCCCGCGGCGGGACTTCAATGCCGCAGAATTTTTCAATAGTCGTCACATGGGCAAGGTTGAATAAGAGCGCTCCCGGATAGTCCATCCGTGCCGGATTGGGAAGAAACTGGAGATATGGCCTGTTCTCGGCCATCTTTTCATGCATCCTGTGGAGATAACCCATGACAGGTTCAGCACTGATGACATATTCACCGTCCATTTTGACCACGACCCTGAGGACTCCATGCGTGCTCGGGTGCTGGGGGCCAAGGTTTAGGGAGAAGCAGTCTTCTTCTTCCTCTGGTTTGAATGAATTGAGCAGTTTTTTAGCTTCCGGAGGAACTGGCACCTGTTGTTTACGGAGCGGGTAATAATCGATACCATCATGGAGAAAGAAATAGGTCAGGTTCGGATGACCGTCAAAATAGACGCCGAAGAACTCATGGATCTCCCGTTCATACCAGTGTGCCATCGTATAGATATGAGAAATTGTCGGCGCAACTGGTTTTTCAGGCTCAAGCTTCATTGTCACTTTTACACGGCATAATCGCTGATGATGGTTAAAGAAATAGACGAGTTCGAGATATTCTACATAATCGACACAACATAAATCGGCCAGATAGAATCCTTTGTTATTGAAGAATTTCACGATAGCGACAATATCGGTCAGGCTTGCTTCGATGGCGAGATGGTACCCTCTCTCGGCATAGGCGATTTCCTTTACATCAATATTTGCAACTGCCTTGCTGATGTCCTCGAAGATTGCTTTTACCATTTCTGTTCCGGTGTCGGGAAACGTCGTGTTCCCGTTATTTTTTCTTCAAGTTTCATGAGTCCCTCAAGCAAGCCTTCCGGTCTTGGAGGACACCCGGGGATATAGACATCAACGGGCACTATCTTGTCAACACCTTCAAGAATATTGTACTGGCCTTCAAATACGAAAGGTCCCCCGGAAATAGCACAACTGCCCAACGCAAGGACCCATTTCGGTGAAGGCATCTGTTCATAGAGGGTTATTAACGTGGGGGCCATCTTTTTTGTGACCGTACCCGCGACGATCATGAGGTCTGCCTGTCTGGGGCTTGGCCTGAAGACCTCGGCGCCGAATCGGGCAATATCAAAACGCGCCATGGATGTGGCCATCATTTCCAGCGCGCAGCAGGCAAGGCCGAATGTCATAGGCCAGAGAGAGTTCGCCCTGGCAAGATTGAGAAATTTATCGGCAATGGCAAGTCTTATGATAGGATCTTGCGTTTCCAGGTGAAAACCCCCTTTCCCCATGCGTATATGATAGCAAGCACTAAAATGAGCACAAAAATGAGAAGTGAATAAAATTCATAGGTATTGGCGCCTTTGGTATAGCTTAACGCTACAGGAAACAGGTAGAGAACATCGACATCAAATGCGATGAATATGAGTGCGTAGATATAATAATAGACGCTGTATCGAATCCAGGCTCCACCAAAGGGCTCAATGCCGCACTCATAGGTGGCGAACGTCTTCGCGCCTTTAGTCCTCGGTGCAATAAAATAGGAAACGATGACGGGCGTAATCGCAAAGAGCGCCGCTACAATAATGAAAAGGAATACGTATAGGAATTCAATCATGCTGTTCGTAATCATAATTAATGAGCCCTAATGTATATTGTGCTTTTTTTCACGTAGAAGCACTTTAACGTATGTTATTTCTTTTGTCAATTAAAAAAACTATCAATCGTTATATTCTATTTTGATATCGTAATTTCGTATGCTTACAATATAATATTCACTATAGAGAACACATGATTCGCCAATGCAATAATGAGTGGTGTTAGGTATAATAACCATCTTTTCTGAAGCCACCATATCATTACGGGTTTTACGGGCTACCTCACAAGCTCCTGCCGGTCTTTATCTAAAACACTTTTATATAATCACAATTTTTCAGGTTCTTGATAAAGAGGCTCTTTTTTTCAACGGGTATATTTATCCGATATGAACCTTTGGGTATTTTGTATTTTCTGATATGGAGGTTGTTTAATCTGAAGGTCCTGTAGGAAACCTCCATGGCCTGCGCCAGGATATTGCTGTGTATCTCCCTCTCTGTCTCCAAAGTGACTTCTGTGATCAAAAGAGGCTTATACAGTTCCTGCGCGCCGATATTGATTCCGTACCTTTCACTGTTCAAGATGATTTCTTTCAGCGCAACGATTCTGAATAGATATCGCTCTGTCTCTTCGACAAAATACATATCAAAAAAATCCTTCGTATTCTGATTTTCGATGACTTCCCTGAGGCGTGCCGGGCCGGCATTATAGGCCGCCATGGCGATGAGCCAGTCGTTGAATTCCCCATAAAGCCTTTTCAGATGGGTCAGCGCGGCCTGTGTCGATTTCTTGCTATTGTATCGCTCATCTATATCGTCATTAATAGTTAACCCTTCTCTTTTACCGGTTTCCTTTATAAATTGCCACATTCCGGCGGCGCTCGCGCTCGATACAGAGCGCGGATTAAGATAACTTTCCGCCACTGCGAGGAATATAAGGTCAGCAGGAAGGGATTGTTTTTGTATTTCCTCGTTGATCATGGGTAAATGCTTAAAATATCGTTTTACAATAGTTGTAAGCAGTCCTTTGTTTTCGAGTATCAGAAAAAGCTCTCGTTCAAAACGTTCCCGGACATCATCCCTGAAAATAGGTATTTTTTTATCGCAGAGCATGAGAAAGTCGGGAAGGGCGTCGAGGTTGTACATATTGACCTGTCGATCAAGCCTGAGGACATCTTTCTCGAGGTCGCCAATCCTTTTTTCGATAGGCGTCTGAGCAGATTGAACAGGTTTTTTCGCAGGTGTCTGTGTCTGAGCTGAAGCCTCAGCACAAAACATGATCGATATAACGAGAACAAGCGCGCAGAGCACAGCCAAGAACATTCCATTTTTTTTGGTTCGCTTCCCGCCATTTCCGATTTTCCCATCTCCGGTAGTATCGATACTTGCCGGTTTCCGATTTTTGATACTCGATTTTTCGAACCTTGAACCTTGAACCTTGAACCTTGAACCTTGTTTCATGACTCTTCCTTTACCATTCTGCTCAATATCATTGCTCTGTTTTTCATACGATCAATGAGGTTTTTCATGTCCGACTGGACTGAGCTTAAGTTTTCATACTTCTTTTTATAGAGTGCCTCTGCCTCGTTTTTCCAGTATTCCACTATCTCAATCTCTTTTTTATTCATCTCGACTTCAAGTTTTTTTTTCAAATCCCGGACAAGCTTTTCATTCATCTCCATATGCTTCTTTCTCCTTTTCTTTTACAATATGCCGGTAAATAAGGATCAATATTATTACGATGGCCAGCACCATAGGTACAATGATAGATTCATATTGTTTTATGTCGCTGATAAAAACGAGGACAACCTCACCGAAAGCAAAACCGATAATCGATATAAGAATACTCCACGCGATGGAGTTAAAAACACTGTATGTGAGAAATTTGCTCATCTTTAAATTCGTGCAACCGAGAAGAATCAATATAACAGCCCTGATACCTACGAAAAATCGAATACTAAAAATAATAAAATTGCCGTTTTTCCGTATCACATTATTGGCGAGGGGGACTTTACTCCGTATGAAGTCAAAGCGTTCGACAATATTTTTTCCGAAGAACCGCCCGATCGCGAAAAACGTGCAATCACCGACAAAGGTTCCGGCAAAAGCATAGAGCATGACCATCCATATACTCATGTAACCGAGATTTGAAAATATCCCACCCAGCAAAACTGTTGTTTCTCCTTCGAGAAAGGTCCCGATGAAGATACCGATGTAGCCGTACTTTGCTATGTAAGCTTCCAAATACCCCCTTTTGCCAGTGAAACATTTTATATAGATTCATAGACAGAGGTCAACAAACATTTACAATTATTACATCGCGCTATCTTTTGAAACATCCTTTTTTTCCACTATCTTCATGAGAACGATGCCTGTTTCGTACAGAATATACATAGGTACGGCAAGGAGCATCATATTATAGACATCGGGCGTGGGGGTGATAAGCGCCGCGGCAACAGTGACAACAAGCATTGCGTATCTGCGTGTTTTCGAGAGGGACCTTGATTTTACAATGCCTGTCTTGCCGAGGACCATCATAATAATGGGAATTTCAAAGGTGACACCGAAGGCAAAAATCATAGCAGTGCAGAACAAAACAAAGCGCTCGACTGATATCGTTGCCCGGATCGCGCCACCCTCATAACTGAGAAGAAATTTGATCCCCGACGGCAAAACAAATCGATAACAGAAGAGACTTCCTCCGTAGAAAAGCACAATGGCAAAAAGGATAAAGAGATAACCATAGACGGGTTTAATGCCAATGGTCTCTTTTAATTGCCGCCAGGTCAGATAGATAATAACCGGCCAAGCTAAAAAAACGCCCCCATAAAGGGCAAGCTCCACAGTTGTGAAAAAAACTTCCGGCAGGTTTAGATAATAGACCTGAAGATTAGCTGTTTTCAGAAGGAGTTTTATGATGTCTTTCGCGTAGATAAAACTGATAATGCCCAAAATAACGATCGCTCCCAGGGACTTTAAAATAATGCTCCTGAGGTCTGTTAAGAAAGCAATGATCTTTTGTCTTTCCATGAAATTTCGAGCTTGGTTGTACCGAGCGAGATAATATATTTCAAAGCCGTATCGATTGAAATATCGAGAAATTTAAGTTCTTCTTCTCTGACCATAATGAGAAAGCCGGCAGTAGGAATCGGTGTCGGGGGGATAAAAACCGCACAGAACGGTTTTTCCTCTATTTCAATTCTTTTTGTCACGAAACCGATGGTATATCTTCCCGGAAAGGGGAATTCAACAAGTACAGCTTCTTTGAAAGATTTGACCTTATCGGAAGAAAAAGCATCGGTCATGTCTTTCACCGAGCCATAGATCGTTTTCACGAAAGGTATTCTCTTCAGTATTTTCTCACCCCGTGAGAGGGCTGTTTTTCCGAAATAATTGGAAGCGACCATACCGGTCACATAGGTGATGACAATAAAGACGATGAAACCTGTACCGGGGATATATGTTTCCTTCCCGGTAAGGCGAAGAAAAATATTTTTAACAAGAGGACCAACGAAAGGTTCAAAGAAAGTTATGATGGTATAAACGATATAAATGGTGACAACAAGGGGGATAAGAATGAACAAGCCTGTCAGGAACATGCTTTTTATATGTTTCGTGATGTTCATCTTCCCGTAATGTATAATCGCAGAAGGTGAAAGTCAAATCAATTAATGGAAGCAGTTCACTTTTCCCTTTCGTTCAGGTTTCTTTCTCCTTCTCGGTTAAGCTATTCACAAATTTTAATAATCCGTCAGTATTATCGACTGGTTCGTAGCAGGTGTCTCTGACGCAGGGGACCACCGAGCCCTTATCATCGCTACCATAGACGATGCACGAATAGGGGTGATAGGTGGAGAGGGCCGATTTCGCGAGCGGCGAATCGCTCGGCGCCTGGATCTCCAGTTTGAGCATACGATAGAGCGCGTCAAGACCGCAGAAGAAGTATGCCCCGTGTATCTCTATAAGCTGGGCATCAGTCGAAAAGGTATTGAGAGTTTTTTCAGCGTATTGACGATATTCTTCCTTGCTTAATATTGCAGCAAGCTTCAGGAGCACGATGACTGCGAGGGCATTGGCCGATGGCCGGGGAACGTCCTCTATCCCTTTGAGTCTCAAGCCCACGACCTCTTCTTCGGTGTCGAAAAATCCACCCCCATCACTGTCCCAAAAATGCTCAAGACAGGTCTTCGTAAACCTCTCCGCAAGAGCGAGATATTCACCATTGGCGCTTACTTCGTAGGCACAGATGAGGGCGTCAACGAAGTAGATGTAGTCATCGAGAAGGGCTTTTACACCCGGCGAATGAAGGAGCCTGCCATCTTCAACATTCATCTGCAGTATCCTCTCCAGACTGGTTAGAGCAAATTCTTTCAGTCCTCCATCTCCCAGCGCTCTGTAGGCTTTCAGATAGGCCGCTATCATCATACCGTTAAGGGATGTATAAAGCGCCGAGTCGACAAAAGGTTTTTGCCGCTTATTTCGCGCGTCAAGGAGTTTGCGGCGGGCACTTTCAAGTCTGTTTTTGACATTTTCCGTATCAATCTTGAGGCGCTGCGCGATATCGTTGACGCCCATACTGACGGCGAGGACAAATTTATTGTCGTCGTGATGCATGGTGTTTTTTGTATGCGTGAAATAGAGAGTGAACGCGGCGTATTCATCGGCTGTCAGAATGCCGCGTATTTCGTTATCAGTCCAGGTAAAATATCCGCCTTCATCATCGGGGGTCACATCGGCATCCATACTGGCATAAAAGCCGCCATCAGGACGGGACAGCTCTGTACGGATAAAGAAGATAATGTTTTCGGCAATCTTTTTAAAATAATCATCATTGAAAAGAAGAGAGGCGTCGGCATAATTTCGAAGTAACCAGGCGTTGTCTTCTGTCATCTTCTCAAAGTGAGGTACAGTCCAGGCCTCATCAGTGGAGTAACGGTGGAAACCTCCGCCGAGCTGGTCGTAAAAACCGCCGCTTGCCATAGCGATAAGTGTTTTTTTGAGGGCGTATTCGATAGTCTGGTCTTTTGTAAAGAAATATCGGCCGAGAAGAAATTCGATTGCTCCCGACATGGGGAATTTTGGCGCGCTTCCGAAGCCACCATGAGCTTTGTCAAAGCCTCTTATTATACTCTTCACTGCTTCGCCTATCAGTATTTCACTGACTTTCCCTTTTTTCGGCGACTGCTGTTTCAGAAAGTCGTGGAATTTTTTGCTACTCTCATAGACCTCATCTTTTCTTGTTTTATAAAATTCGCTCATGGCCTTGAGGAGTGTCTTGAACCCCGGCTTACCGAAACTGTCTGTAACAGGAAAATAGGTGCCTCCATAGAAAGCAATTTTTTCCGGCGTCAGGAATACGCTGAGGGGCCAGCCTCCGCTGGCACCCATGGCCGTGACTGCCTGCTGATATCGTCTATCCACATCAGGACGTTCATCCCTGTCAAGTTTTATGGCCACATAACGGTCATTGAGGAGTTCGGCCACTTCGGCATCTTCAAAAGATTCCTTTGCCATAACATGGCACCAGTGACACCAGATAGCGCCGGAACTTAAGAATACAGGTTTGTCTTCTTGTCTGCGCTTTTTCAAAAGCTTCTTCGGACCAGGGCTGCCAATCTATTTTCTGGTCTGCCGCGTGACGCAAATAGGCCGATTTTTCCTGTGCCAGTCTATTCATATCTCCTCACTTTTTGTATAACCATATCCAATTAATATCATCATTATAGCCGTCCTTGTCAATGAATACAGACGGAATGTAAAGCTGTTTTTATCGTGACGCCATTATCCCTGGATATTTGAATTAATTGCTGCAAAATGAGGGGAATATCAATAGATGGATTATTTAGTTATCATTTAAGAGCTCATTTACAGGCTAAAGGATTTTTCGATGAATGATTAGGCGGCAAGCATCGGGATTCGCAGGCGTAGTCAATGCTACGTCGAAGAATCACGATGACGCAGAACAACGTAATCAGGCGCGAAAAGGCTTATAGCCTGTATAGGAACAGAGAGGTTCTGCTTCGAGAATATCGCCGGTCTTCTCATATGCCCGGGCGCGGCAACCGCTGCAAATTTTCAGGAACTTGCAACCCCCGCATTTGCCTTTGTAAGATGAAAGATCGCGGAGCTTGTTAAAAACAGGTGATTCTTCCCAGACCTTCCGTACGCCCGCCTTTTTGACATCTCCTGAGTCTATTTCAAGATAACCGCAGGGCTGGGCAATGCCTCTGTGAGAGATAAACAAAAAGCTTTTTCCCGCGAGGCAGCCTGCGCTCTTCGGCGTGTCGCCTTTTTCTTTCACGATCCGGTAGTAATGGGGGGCGCAGGTAACCTTCATCTCAATCTCGTTCTTTTTCTCCACTGCGTAGAGCCACTCAAGAACATCTTCATACATCTTCGCGTCCAGTTCTTCACCCTTCAACCCTTCCCCACGCCCTACAGGCACAAGGAGAAATGTGTGCCATGCCACCGCGCCAATCGATCTGGTGAGTGTGTATATTGCTTCAAGATCGTCGGCATTTAAACGTGTTACCGTTGTGTTGATCTGAAAAGGAAGTCCGACTTCGGTAAGTATTGCTGCCGCGTGCATGACGGCATCGAATGAGCCTTCGACACCACGGAAGGTATCGTGGGAAGCCTTCTCTTTTCCGTCAAGGCTCAGGCTGACCCGTTTGATTCCGCCGTCTTTGAGTTTTTGGGCTTTTTCTTTTGTAAGAAGTGTGCCGTTTATGGCAATAACGAGGCGGAGCCCCCTTTCATTGCCGTAATTGATAATGTCGAAAATGTCATCACGCATGAGCGGCTCTCCTCCGGTGAGGATCACCGTCGGGGAAGAAAAGGCAAGAATATCGTCAATAACGCGCTTGCATTCATCGGTAGTGAGTTCACCCATGTGGGGGCCAAGGGCCGCGGAGGCCCTGCAGTGGACGCAACTGAGGTTACAGTTTCTCGTCAGCTCCCAGGCGACCATCCTCAGAGGGAATTCTCTTTCGCCCATTTTCCGATGTCCTTCGCGAAGTAGGTGATAATAATGTCTGCGCCCGCGCGCCGTATGCTTATTGTTCCTTCCAGAACGGCCCGCTTGAAATCGAGATACCCTTTTTCCGCGGCGAGCTTGATCATCGTATATTCACCGCTCACCGAATATGCTGCCAGAGGGATGTCGAATTTCTCCCTGGCACGGGCAAGGACATCAAGATAAAAAAGTGCCGGTTTTATCATGATGATATCAGCGCCCTCCTCGATGTCGAGGGCAATCTCACGAAGGGCCTCCCGTTCATTGGGAGGATCCATCTGGTAGCCTTTTCTATCGCCGAACTGCGGCGCCGATTCAGCGGCATCTCTGAAGGGATTATACAGGCAGGAAGCGTATTTCGCGGCATAACTCATGACAGGAGTGTTATAATCGCCATGAAGATCGAGCATCTCCCGTATTGCCCTGACTCTGCCGTCCATCATATCCGATGGGGCGACGATATCAGCCCCGGCCATGACGTGGGCGAGAGCGCTTCTCGCGAGAAGCTTCAGTGTTTCGTCATTATCGACGTTCCCGTCCTTCACGAGACCGCAATGGCCGTGGCTCGTGTATTCACACATGCAGACATCGGTAATAACGAGAATATCATCGCCAAAACGTTTCTTGATGGCCCGTACCGCCTGCGGGATAATGCCGTTTTTATCAAAAGCGCCGCTCCCGGTTTCATCTTTCTTTTCCGGTATCCCGAAGAGGAGTATTGCGGGGATTGAAAGCCCTGCTACTTCATCGATTTCCTTGAGCAGCCCCTCAGGAGAGAATTGATAAATGCCCGGCATGGAAGGGATGGCGACCTTTTCTTCGCTCATCTCTTTCACAAAAACAGGGTAGACAAGGTGATTGACGGAAAGCTCTGTTTCCCGCACCATAGCCTCTCAACTTCTCATTCTTTCTCAGCCTTCTCGGTCTGTATACTGGAAAACCCATATTTTCCTCCGGAAAATCAATGGAGAATTGAAAATGAAAAATGTAGAATTGAAGAACATTTTATTAAAGCTCTTCATTTTACATTATCTGAGAGATTTCTTCATCGCTCAGATAACACTGCGGGTCATCGGCCCAGATGTCGCCACTCACCGCTTCCGCTCTCACCCGGAAATTCCCGCCGCAAATATTGAGCCATCTGCAGGCCGCGCACCGCCCCCGTACAAATTGTTTTTTCTTTTTAAGCTTTGCCATAAGTTCATTTGATGTATCCATCCAGATTTCACTGAAGGGTCTTTCCAGCACATTACCGAAGCTGTAATGCCTCCAGAACTGATCGGCATGGACATTACCCTTTTCGTCGATGCAGGCGATCCCCACACCGGAAGAATTTCCCTCGTTCATCATGAGCAGTTCAGAAACTTCTTTAGCCCTGATGGGATTTTCATTTAAAAGCCTCAAATAGATATAAGGCCCGTCGGCATGGTTATCTACGGTAAGCACCTCGATCTGCCTGCCCTTGTTAAAGGAATCTCTTGTCCTGTCCATGATGTAATCGACAATCTGTCGGGATTCTTCATGGGTGAGGTCCTCTGTGACAAGATTTGAACCTCTTCCCGCGTATACAAGGTGATAAAAACAGACCCTCTCGATATTTTCTTTTTCGATGAGGTCGAATATCTTCGGGACCTCTTTATAATTTTGTTTATATATCGTGAAACGCAAACCCGTTTTGATCCCCGCTTGCTTCGCGTTTCTGATGCCGGTCATGGCTTTTTCATAGGCCCCTTCGACGCCCCGGAAGGTATCGTTGACGCCCTCTATTCCGTCAATGCTGACTCCGATATAGGAGAGTGACAATTGCGCGAAGACGCGGGCCTTCTCCTCGGTGATGAGTGTGCCGTTTGTTGAGATCACCGCCCTCATCCCTTTTTGTGTCGCGTATTCGATCATCTCCGGCAGGTCTTTCCTCAAGAGCGGCTCTCCTCCAGAGAAAAGAATAACGGGAACGCCGAAATGAGCAAGGTCATCGATGAGCTTTTTCCCTTCATCCGTTGTGAGTTCGCTCCCCTCGTAGTTTTCCTCTTTTGCCTGCGCGTAACAGTGGACACACTTCAGATTGCACCGCTTCGTCATGTTCCAGACAACAACGGGTTTCTTGTCCTTCGAAAACTGGAGAAGATGTGATGGAAGTCTGCTTGATTCGCGGCCGTACCTGAGCGGATCAGATGCTTCCACAGCCTCGCAATAGAGTTTCGATATACCGATCATGCCCTTATTCTGCCCATAAAACTGTGAAAAGTCAATACCGACAGGTTTCTGTTTTTCTTGTGTAACAGAGATTATTCTGCTAAGCTTTTTACACTGTTACAGAGTCTGATAAAGAGGGATAAAAGATGAATCTATTACAGGCAATAGGCAATACACCGCTCGTTGAATTAATGAATATCAACAAAAATCCAAACGTGAAAGTTCTTTGCAAACTTGAGGGGTGCAATCCGGGAGGTTCGGTGAAAGACCGCCCAGCTCTCTATATGATAACCAAAGCGGAAGAACGTGGTGTGCTTACCAAAGACAAAATTATTCTGGAACCTACGTCAGGAAACACGGGGATCGCCATTGCCATGATCGGTGCGGCAAAGGGATACAAAGTGGAACTCTGTATGCCTGAATGTGTCAGCACAGAGAGACGTCTTATCCTTCAGGGTCTTGGCTCAGAAGTGTTTCTTACCCCGGCGAAGGAGAATATCGATGGCGCCATCAGGAAGGCCTTTACGCTCTTTGAGCAGGAACCGGAAAAGTATTATATGCCGAACCAGTACGAGAACCCGGCCAATGTTCTGTCCCATTTTGAAACAACAGGGCCTGAAATCTATCAGCAGACCAACGGTGAAGTCGATTATTTTGTGGCGGGGATGGGAACAACGGGCACACTGATGGGTACCGGCAGCTATTTGAAATCGAGAAAGCCGGCTGTAAAAATCGTTGGCGTTGAACCCGTTATGGGTCATACGATTCAGGGATTAAAGAATATGACGGAATCAATGGTGCCCGCTATTTATAAACAGACTGACCTCGACGAGAAGCGGATGGTGGAAGATGGTGAGGCCTTTGAGATGACAAGGCTCCTTGCCCAGCATGAGGGTATTTTTGTGGGCACATCGAGCGGCGCTGCTGTCGCGGTGGCCCTGAAGATTGCCTCTGAGATTGATCACGGCACCATCGTCGCCCTCCTGCCAGATCGTGGCGACCGTTATCTGAGCACCATGCAGTTCAGGTCGATCTGCGCCAAGTGCCCACCGTAATGAAACTGTAAAGATTCATAAATACAGATAATACCGAAGGTCGATGGGTTTTTTTCTGCATGTTGTCGGAAAAATCCGACTGACAACTTCATAAATTGGTTGCAAAAATCCGACAACAAAAAACAACAAGACCTTTTCATTATTTGCTTTTGTAAGACAATGATGATCCGCTCCATCTACAATTGTTCACAATTGGAGGCGTTGAGAGAGGAATGATTACCATGAGAAAGAGCGGGTAACGGATTTCCTATAACCTCAATTCAGAGAACCCATATTTTAGAGAAAGAGAAGGGGGCAAGAGCCCCCCTGTCTTTCTTCCCCGGAATTTCACGCTATTTAGTCCTTAGATATGATCGTAGCGTAGTATACTCCATCGAGTTCCGTGAATTGTCCGCTGATCTTGGTACCAGCTTTCAACTCTTTCGCGGCATTGAATCTGCCGTTATACTGGCCGTACGTAAAGACGGCGGTAATCTTGCCTTTCGCTGGAGTGTTCAAAACGCAGGTGTTCTTTTTGGCATCGCAACTTACTACCTCGACACCCTTGAAGGTGCCTGAGGAGCCTTTTGAGAGTGCTGTAGCCAACTCACTGCCTGAATCCTTACCACCCTGAGCAAAGACCGTGCCTGTCAGCATAAGGCCAAAAACGAGTGCCAGAACTACTGTTGTTGTGAAAGTCTTCATATTTTATCACCTCCTTCCTTTTTATTTTGTTACTCACTCCCTCTTACTCGGAGTCCCACTCTTTTTCGTACTTTTACTCTTCCTGTTAGATTTCTTAAACTGCATATATATCAAGTCAGCATGATTTGTGCCATAACCATAATGACTTGAAAATACTACATAATGCTAAAAGTAAAGAGCTGGTATTCTATACATTAAACGGAAAAATCCGACTGAGAATGCCATTATTAGTCGGAAATATCCGACAGCAGGGAATAGCCATCGACATGTGGTTTCAATGAGAATTGGTACTTACAATATATGGACTTCCCCGTTTTCTATGTCATAATAGGCGCTTACGACGGCGATCTTGTCGAGGTGCGCCAGTTCAGATAGAATGGGCTGGGATGATTTTATCTGGCTTGCAACAAGTCTGGCGTTTGCTTTAATGGTGTTATCGGTGAGATTGCCGGGCAGGTCTTTTGCAACATCAATTGCTGGTTTGATTGCTTCCACAATACTTCCAACATGGCCGTGAAGAGTGCCTCCCTGCACCGTGGCGGTGACGGCGCCGCACTTTGAATGACCGAGGACGACAATAAGCTTTGTGCCGAGATGTTCCACAGCGTATTCGATGCTGCCCAGCGCCACATCATCGACGATATTGCCTGGCAACGCGGATAACAAAGAGATCGCCAAGACCCTGATCAAAAATGATCTCAGGGGGTACACGGGAATCGGAACAGCCTACAATAATCGCAAAGGGTTTCTGACCTTTTGACAGCTCCTGACGGTGTTCTCGACTCTGATTCGGATGAGATTGCCTTGAAGAAGAAAAACGTTTATTGCCTTCAATCAGTTTTTGCAGGACCTGTCCGATTTCAGAATTGGTTGTCATAATTGTTTCTCCTCAAATCGTAATACAGTATCATAAAAGATTTATTGCTAATCATCAAGACCAAAAAAGACAGCTATACCTTCCCGGCATGCTACCTTGGCCTGTAGATTAATTAAAGATGAACATTTTGTGTTGAAGAGTCGCTAAGTTAAGGTGCTGACAGGCATTATATTTAAATTGTGAAAATATTAACATAATTTTGTTGACAACCTCGCATAACACGTTTAAAATTAGTTCTTCTAAACGGATTTAAACGATAAAGAATAACGAGTAGCAAATCAAAAAAATAAATCAGGAGGTTGAGCATGGCAGATACAAAACTACGGGGGAAGAGACCAAAAAGTTCCCACCGTCAAAAGAATTCGTCGATCAGGCATATATTAAGAGCCGCGCTGAGTACGAAAAGATGTGGAAACAGTCAGTAGAGGACCCGGAAAAATTCTGGGGTGATATGGCGTCAAACTTGTTCTGGTTTAAACAATGGCTAAAGGTAAACAGGGAAGATTTCGCCAAGGGTGAGATGGAATGGTTCATCGGCGGCAAAACCAATATTTCCTATAACTGTCTTGATGCCCAGATCGAAAAAGGAAAAGGCGACAAAGTTGCCATCCTGTTTCAGGGCGAGCCGGAAGACGATGTAGTGAAACTCACCTACAAAGAAATGTTGACATTAGTATCGAAATTCGCAAACGTCCTTAAGAAAAAAGGCGTCCGCAAGGGCGACAGAGTTGCCATTTATCTGCCCATGATCTGGCAGCTTCCCGTAGCAATGCTGGCATGTGCAAGAATCGGCGCAATCCATACAATCGTTTTCGGCGGTTTCTCCGCTGAGGCACTCCGTGACAGGATCCTCGATGCCGGCGCGAAGCACCTCATCACTGCAAACGGCTACTGGCGTTCAAGCAAAACCGTCAGCTCCAAGGCAAATGCCGACATCGCCTGTGACCTCTGCGCAAAACAGGGTCATACCGTTGACAAGGTAATCGTTGTAAAGAGACTCGAGAAGTTTGATGTACCGATGAAAGAAGGAAGAGATACCTACTTTGAAGATGAACTGGCAGCGTCTGATATCAGCGATGTTTGTCCTGCAGAGCAGATGGATGCGGAAGATCCTCTCTTCATCCTTTACACTTCAGGTTCAACAGGCAAACCAAAGGGCGTGCTCCATACGACCGGCGGTTACATGACCTATGTCTACGCCACCTTCAAATATATTTTTGACTACAAAGATAAAGACATATTCTTCTGCAGCGCCGATATCGGCTGGGTAACGGGTCACTCCTACATCGTCTATGGACCTATGTGCAATGGAGCTACTTCAATCGTTTTCGAATCAGTTCCTACATTCCCGAACCCGGACAGGTTCTGGCAGATTATCGAGAAATTCAAAGTCACCACATTCTATACTGCACCGACCGCAATCAGGGCACTCATGAAAGACGGCGAGAAATGGCCGCAGGGCAGAGACATGTCTTCTCTGAAACTCCTCGGATCAGTCGGCGAGCCGATCAACCCCGAAGCATGGCTGTGGTATCAATAAATACGTTGGCGGAGAAAGATGCCCCATCACCGATACCTGGTGGCAGACAGAGACCGGCGGAATCCTTATCGCTTCACTTCCCGGAGCATGGGCTGGAAAACCTGGTTCAGCATCACTCCCGTTCTTTGGTGTTAAGGCCCGTGCCCTGCAGTCAAGGTCATGATGCCGATCAGCCTGCAGTAGACGCGCCGGTGAATGAACAGGGCGAACTCTGCATCGAAAGGTCATGGCCCGGTATGATGAGAGGCGTTTTTGGCGAACCCGAAAGATTCTTTAATACCTACTTTGTGCAGCAGCCCGGATTCTACTTCTCCGGCGACGGCGCCAGAGTGGACGAAGACGGATATTTCTGGCTCATGGGCCGTATTGACGATGTTGTCAACGTATCCGGCCACAGGATGGGTACCGCAGAGGTTGAGGCAGCACTCAATTCCTACACGACATCAGTGGCAGAGTCAGCCGTTGTTGGTTTCCCCCACGACATTAAGGGTGAAGACCTTTACGCATACGTTATTCTTAAAACAGGCGTTACCGGTGATGATGCGCTCAAGAAAGCCTTGGTGGCACACGTCAGAAAAGAGATCGGTCCTATCGCGTCTCCCGGCAAGATCCAGTTTGTTTCCGGTCTGCCGAAGACCCGTTCCGGCAAGATCATGAGAAGGATCCTGAGGAAGGTTGCAGCCGGCGCAATAGACGAGCTTGGCGATATCACAACACTTGCCGATCCGTCAGTAGTTGATGAGATCGTAAAAGGCAGACAGTAAAATTTTAGTTGCTTAATCGGGCCCCCGAAGGTTTACTTCGGGGGCTTCTTTTTTTAGGAACAGATGAAATATTCACTGAATACCACAAAGGCCTACCATACAGACCAGTTGAATACACTGGGATGGGAATTGACAGTCTGCAACTGCCCTATATCCTGAGAAAACGCCCATCCGGAGAGTACTTGCGCGGAATGATTCCTACGGGCATCTGCTTTATGAATATCTGAACCGATTCATACCGATGAATAACGTCAAAAAGATCATAGAAATCGGCGGAGGATACGGTTACCTGATGAAAGATTTTCTCGATTACAACAAATCGCTGGAACCGTGTATGCTTGATATTTCACCATTTCTGTTGCAAAAACAGAAGGAAACACTTGAAAAACATCATGTAGCATACAGGGAAGAAGATTTTTTAGAGACCGACACGGTCTTTCTCAGAGAATTTGATCTGGCTATTCTGAATGAGAACCTGGGAGATTTCCCAACCCTCGTCAATCTTAATCAGGAAATCTTTCAATTATCTTCCGTAACTGCCAGTCATGAATTGGAGCAAGCGATATATTTATTTGAAAGGTATCAGCTTGACCGGCCACTGTCTGAAACGTTTCATTTTAATCTGGGTGCCCTACAGGCTTTGGAAAAGCTCTGTGCTTCAGGAATCCCTTATATTTTTCTCGGGGAACACAGTTGTGAAGCGCACGTCCCGGAAACCCTCCGATTGCCCGTTCATATTGAATCCACAGGTATCCCGGAGAGAATATCCCTTAAAGGTCACGACGAGTATTCAATACAATTTTCCTATCTTCAAAAGGTTGCCGAAGCCTTTGGCTATACCTGCGTCCGCGGACCCTTTGCTGATTTCATTCCCTTTACGATCACGGAAGAACTGCAATCCATGATGGCCTCTCAAGGACGGTTCAGCGATGATGATGAAATAATCTGCCAATTTATCGAAGACCTCTATAAATACGAATATCTTGTCCTTGTGAATGCAAAAACCGGTAATTGTCTGAAATGAATCAACTGGTCAGCAATATACTGTTTATTTAATAACAATCTAAGCAAAAATAGATTGCAGATACCGAGGATAGATACCCCTGGGACCTGTTCTCGTGTAACGGGGGCACAGTCTGCATGCGGGGGTAAAGCTTTATTATATGCATGACAGGCCTATTAAGTAATTGGGCTTAATCCCTATTCTGGAAGCACGATCTATGTGGCTTCAATGAGAATTGGTATGATTATTGTTCTGGTGGGTGATAGGATAGCCATTTCCAGAGTTCAGAAATCTTGTGCGCAACAAAGTACGTAAAAATGAGAACGATGAATACAGAGATCAATGTTGAGACAATGATGTTCCATCGCATCCGGGTTATTTCAACTTGAACGTCATCAAAATAAATTCCGCTTCCCACAATCCAGCCCCAGGGTTTAAAAAGTTTTACATAGGACAATTTGGGTACCGGTTGGGTTGCCCCTGGTTTTGGCCACATGTAGGTTACAAACCCTTCCCCTTTTTCTTTGCATATATTAACCATTTCAACGAAGAGGTATTTGCCGGTGGGGTCTTTGTCATTTGACAGATTTTTCCCATCCAGTTCCGGGAAATTGGGGTGCATCAGCATTTTTGGTTCGAGATCATTTATCCAGAAATAGTCATTATCCCTGTAGCGGAGCTGTTCGATAAGTGACAAGACGTTTTTTTGCGCCTGTTCCCGTGTCATCTCTTTATTAGCGACCCTATGGTCATAAGCAGCAATGAGCGTGTAGGCAATATCCAAAACATCTTTAGTGGCATTTCTCTTTTCCTCCATAAGCTTTTGTTCCACAAGAGGAATGAGATAAAAAAATGCCGACATAAGCATTAATACGTTGAGTATGATAGAGATACTCATGACTTTTTGGAAAATACCCCAATCTTTGAAGCGTAAGAATTTCATATTATTTCACCTTTTACAATATTCAGTTTAGCTGCTCCATGCCGTTCCGTCAAGACCCCCAAAATAGTGTCTATAATAATCCGCCCGATAGCCAAAATTCCCACAGACTTCGGTCTATGCATCAATAATCATTTTTCAACAGGAGCAGTATAAGGATCTTTTATGACTTTAAGCCGTGAGTGGTTCGCAATTCTGTCATATATGGCCTTGATCTCCTGTTGGATGGTATTCATCTCTTCAATATTTTCTGTTAAGGTGTATGTCCTGTTCGTGTTTGATTGAAAATCAAAGAGCGTTAGAAGAAGAGAATCAGTCTTTGTTGTTGCCATTTCTGCAAAGATTTCCTGGTCATACATAAAATATATGCCATAATATGAGGATTCAATGAAAGTCCCTCTGCAATGAACGGTAACAAAATTTAAAATAGAGTGGGCGATATCCCGTAGACTGCCGGATACGATGTTATCTATGTGTTTAATTGCGCTGTGATCCATAAGTGACCTGCTGATCTCTATTTCAAAGGCGTCATCACTCATATCACTCTCTCCCTCGGATAGCTGTTCGAGATGATAGGCATAATCGATCATCTCTGCATGAGTGTATCTTTCCTTGGCCCATAGTTTTGTAAAAATGAGATTTGAGATTGCCCATGGCAGGTTTTTCTGAGAATCAATAAAGAGATTTCTTCGTAATGTTTTATCAAAAAAATTTTCTATACCCATTTTTTCTACACGGCTGTCAACATAAATGCCCCATATATGATTGTAGATTTCTCTAATCTTTGGTTCAAATGTTCCATGAGGTATAAGCTTGGGATCGTACTGAAAATCATCATCAAGGTCATCGCAGAGATAGAGGAAAAGACGATATATCCTTCCGTAGAGAAAGGTATCGCTATTCCAGAGGGCGAGTTTAATATCAATTTGCTCGCGTTGTCCCGCTATCCTTTCAACTTTTTCACTCCAGGGAGAATAGACGTCTTCAATATAAATGTTTCTAATTATCCCCGATATACTGCAATGAATTCAATATTTCACGGGAAATCATCTCTTTGGTTTTCATAAGACTGCTCACCTAATGGAATCGCTTAATAAATAATATCTTATTTGCATGCGACTTCCATACGAATATATCCTTTCCTTGCAAAAAGCAAGAGGAGGAAAGATTTCCCGATTAACAGAAAATCTTTCCTCCTAAAACAGATAGAGTTCAGAGCAGACTGTTCGTTACGGCCATTCAGTCTTGTACAGCACCGCAATGATAAACCCTACGATCAGCATCCCGGCCGCTGTAAAAAGGGCCCCTTCGTAGTTCTGTGTTGCTTCTTTAACGCGCGCGAAAATCAAAGGACCGGCAATACCCGCGCAACTCCACGCGGTGAGCATTGTGCCGTAGACCCTGCCAATATAACCGGGACCAAAAGTGTCCGCGGCAAATGCGGGCATTGTGGCAAATCCGCCCCCATAGCATGCAAGCAGATAACTCGCCATGATACCGAACATGGTGACGTTGGCAATTTTTGGCAAAAGCATATATAAAACAGCCTGGGAAAGGAACATGATGGCAAAGACGGCCTTTCTTCCCACTGCGTCGGACATCCATGACCATATTAATCTTCCGAGGCCATTGAATATTGAGGCTATGGCGAGCACTGTTCCTGCCGTAATAGCAATACCCTTCATCTGGTCAGGTGTAGGCTGGCCCTGTATTGAACTTTTTAAAATATCCTGTGCCATGGGCGAAAGCTGGGATATTAACCCTATTCCCGCGGAAACATTTAAAAAAAGCATAGCCCAGAGCATCCACCACTGCCTTGTTTTGACGGCTTCATTAAAAGGGACGGATTCTGCCGCGGACTTGCCTTTTGCCGATGCCGGCTTGAAACCTGCCGGTAACCATCCCTGGGGAGGATTCTTGTAGAGTTGAGCTGCGCCTGTAACAAGTATCAGGAAGATAACCCCCCAGATATAATAGGTGTTTGCGACGCCCATATTGATTACCATCTTGGGACCAATCTGCCCCATGAAAAAAGCCCCGGCGCCAAAGCCCATGACGGCGAGTCCGGTGACAAGGCCTCGCTTGTCGGGAAACCAGCGGATGAGTGTTGCGATCGGGGTGACATAACCGAATCCGTTGCCTATTCCACCGACAACCCCATAACCGATATAGAGGAGAGTAAGACTGCCGATTTGATCGGCAAGTCCGGTAAGGAGTGTTCCGATACCAAAGAGTATTCCACCCACTGTGGCAACAAAACGTGGACCTTTTTTATCTACTAAAGAGCCCCCAAAGACCGCTGAGGTGCCTATAACAGCCATTAATATCATAAATGTGGCCTGCGTTGCCGTTTCTGACCAACCGTGAGCGGTCATAAGCGGTTTTTTAAATACAGACCAGGCATATACCGTACCAAGGCAGAGCTGCATGACGACTGCGCCAGCGGCAATTAGCCATCGTTTACGTTCCAGGTTTTCAGCACCCATAATTTTATTACCTCCATCTATCTATATTGTATAGTAATGTTTATTATTGCCGGATTGTGATTCATGAATAGATCCGGATAAAAGTGAGTTGTAAACACAGTGCTTATATTGTAAATATTTTCCATTCATAAAGGCAACATTTATTTGCGAAAAAAATCACAATACATATATAATTCCAAAAAGGGCGCATAGTTGCATTTGCATAATATCTCACAAACCATACTACGTCCTGCCCGGTTGGTTGATGTAGATATGCGGGAATGAGGGTCATGTGGGAACATGTTATGAGGGGTAATGACTAATGAATGGCTCTACCGGGTCGGCAGGGCTGAAAAAAAGATTGTGATCATATGTGTAAAGTTATAGCGGATTCTGCCCGTCAAGAGGTAACAGATGTAAATTTTGAAAAATTGTTAGAGATTTTAAGTGGGTAATTATATTATTGTAAGGATGAACAGTTTTTCAGCTTGAGAAGAAGAATGAGGGGATTTGATGTTGGCGTGTACAGGGGTGATATAAGTGAAGGTCCTTTTTTCCACAGGCTCTCTCAGCCATCTGCCCATTCATGAAGTCTTTTTGCTTGGACGAGAGGCAGGCTTCGACGGATGCGAGCTTGTTGTAAGCAAGAACTTTAACCGGCCGGGCTATAGGGAGGAGGTTGAAAAATATCTCGATATTCTGCCCGTTTACTCCATTCACGCTCCCTATGTTAATATCGCCGCCTGGGGTGATGAAAAGCAGGCCCTGATGAAAAGCGTGGAACTTGCCGGGGAACTCGGCGCCAGGGTGGTCACCTTCCATCCTCCTTCGTGGCTGGCAAGAGAATTCAGGTTCTACAGATGGTTCAGAAACGTCGTTGATTTTCAGAAAGAGTTCCACTGCGGTTCTTCTTTCCTCGGTATAGAAAATATGCCCCTTATCAAGCTGGTACTCCCTTCTTATATATTAAATAACTTCAAGAAAATGATACAATACGGTCTCAGAAAAAACCTTTATTTTACGTATGATATTACCCATATCGGAACTTATGGACATGATATTGTCAATGTTTTCTTAACCTATTTCGATACCGGGCGATTAAAAAACGTTCATCTCAGTGATTACAGCCTCTGGAGAGAGAAAAGCCATCTCGGTATTGGAAGGGGGGAATTACCGATTGTGAGGTTGCTCAATACGATGAGCAGGTTAGGGTATGACGAGATAGTTACCCTTGAAATCGCCCCCCAGGAGTTGCCGAGAACGAAAGCATGGCTTCTTAAAGTTATGAGTTATTCCGCGGCATATCTAAAATTACATCTCAATAGAGAGACACCCGTCTAAACTATGTCGACCGTAAGTTCGGTAAAAACTATCGTTTTTGTTGACATTTATAAAATTATCAGTTAAGTTTTCCCACTTCATGTATCGGCTATTCTTGTATGGGTCTTTTGTTTACTGGGTGCAAATTGAAGGGACGCTGGCTTTCACAACGAAGTGAAAACGAAAAAGGAATTAGCTGAATGATAATAAATATTTATAGGAGGGTTTTATGGCAAAAAGCGTGCATGACATTGTGAATTCACCAAAATTCAAGAGTCTTGTAAGCACAAGATGGACCGTGAGTTTTATACTTACGTTTCTGCTGTTTGTGGTTTATTACGGGTATATTCTGCTGGTCGGCTACAACAAAGAATTTCTTGCGCAAAAAATTGGTGTTTATACCAATTACGGCATTGTCCTCGGCATCCTGGTTATCGTTCTTGCCTGGATACTCACCTTTATTTATGTTCTTTGGGCTAACTTCTCCTACGACAAGAAGGTTGAAGAGCTGAAGAAAGAAATAAAATAACTTTGAGATCCTATAGGAGGAGACAATGCAGACAAGTTTAGGAACACCTAATTTTATTTCCATATTGTTTTTCGGAATATTTGTCTTTTTTACACTTATGGTAACGTACTGGGCGGCAAAGAAAACAAAGACAGCCGCTGAGTATTATGCTGCCGGCAGAAGCGTCACCGGCTTTCAGAACGGCATGGCATTATCCGGCGACTATATGTCCGCTGCTTCATTTCTCGGTATTGCCGGTATGGTTTCCCTGAATGGATATGACGGCATGATCTATGCCACAGGTTGGCTTGTGGGCTGGCCCGCGCTCATGTTCCTCATCGCCGAACCCTTGAGAAACCTCGGGAAAGTTTACCTTTTCTGATGTTGTTGCTTTCAGGCTGAAAAATAAACCGATACGGATTGCCGGCGCCATAGGCTCTATCCTCGTCGTGCTTGCTTACACCATCGCTCAGATGGTCGGTTCTGGAAGCTTGATAAAACTGATGTTCGGCATACCCTATGAAGTGGCTGAAATCGTCGTCGGTTGCGTCATGCTTTGTTACGTTCTCTTCGGCGGGATGCTTGCCACGACCTGGGTGCAGATCATCAAGGCATGTCTCCTTCTTTTTGGTGTGACACTGCTTCTGTTGCTTGGTCTTTCAAAGTTTGGTTTTAACCCCGGCGAAGTGTACGGAGCGGTACAGAACCTCCCTCTCATCGGAGAGAAAATGTTAAAACCCGGTGGTCTCGTAACGAGCCCCATCGACGCGATTTCCCTCGGTCTCGCATTGATGCTCGGCCTTCTCGGTCTGCCCCACATCCTGATGAGGTTTTTTACGGTTCCAGACGCGAAAGAGGCAAGAAAATCCGTTGCATACGCGACTACCTTCATTGGCTATTTCTATTGCATTATCCCTGTAGTTGGTTTTATGGCGGCTGTACTGGTTGGAAGGGATATGATAACAAAAATCGATAAGGGCGGTAACATGGCTGCCTTATTACTTGGTGAGCTTCTCGGCGGGACGCCCTTTATGGGATTTATCGCAGCCGTGGCATTCGCGACGATCCTCGCCGTTGTGGCCGGTCTTACCCTCTCCGCAGCATCTGCAATGTCACATGATATTTTTGTATCGGTCTTCAGAAAAGGTCACGCGAGCGAGGCTGAGCAGGTAAAGGTGGCGAGGATTTCAGTGGTTATCTTCGGTATTGTTGCCATCGGTCTCGGGATTCTTTTCAAAGGACAGAACGTGGCCTTTATGGTTGGTCTTGCCTTCGCCATCGCCGCAAGCGGGAATTTCCCGGCCCTGTTCATGTCGATTATATGGAAAAAATTTACAACCGCCGGGGCTGTGGCTTCGATTCTTATCGGGTCTCTCTCGGCAACGCTCTTTATCATCCTGAGTCCGACTGTGTGGGTAGATCTTTTTCACTATCAGAAAGCCATCTTCCCGCTTAAAAATCCGGCCATTATCTCAATGACACTTTCATTTGTATGCGGGATCATCGCCTCTTACATGTTTCCAGATAAAGAAGCGGAACAGAAGTTTGAAGATGAAAAGCTGAGAACCTATCTTGGTATAGGCGCTGAGTAATATTAAAAATTATTTATTGAAAGGGGCCTTCTTAATAAAAAGGCCCCTTTCCGGTTTATAGCCGGCTAATTCAGAGGAGATTGTTTGTTAAAGGAAAAATCGCTCTTCTTTACACGTGTCAGAGATGTCTATAAGAAAGGTCATTACACCTGTGATCACGACGAGACGGTTTCACATGCGGCGCTTTTGATGCAAGGCCAGGAGACATCCGGCATGATTGTGACAAAAGAAGGCCAATTCGTGGGTATTGTTACAGATAAAGATTTGAGAAATAAGGTATTAGCACCGGGATTGGACCCCACAAAGGTCCGTATTGAGTCTATCATGAGCGAACCCGTTATTACGATTAAGGAAGATGATTTCCTCTCCGAAGCATTTTACAAAATGTTGAAACATCAGATCCACAGACTTGCCGTGGTTGATGATCAGAGCGGACTCCTGGGCCTTCTCAATGGCACAGATATTATGAGGTTCCAGACGGATACCGCACTGTACTTTATAAAAGATCTTGAAGCGGCCATTAGTATAAACGATATAAAATTGATCAGCAATAAGATGACGGAGTACGTAACAGAGCTTTTCAGGGCTGAAATAAAGCCAAAAGATATTATAAAATTGATTTCTTATCTCAATGATCTGCTTATCTCAAAAGTGATAAAATTACTTATCGAAAATGAGTTTATCGGTTTACCGAAAGATTTTGCCTTTCTCGTATTAGGCAGTGAGGGAAGAATGGAACAGACCCTCAGAACCGATCAGGATAATGCTATTGTCTATAATGATGAGCTCACGGAAGACGAAGCAGCGCTCCTGGAGAAGTTTTCTGTTAAACTTATCGATAGCATAGTAGAAATCGGTTTTCCCTCCTGTCCCGGGGGAATCATGGCCAAAAACGCATTGTGGAGGAGAAGCCAGTCTGATTGGATTGAAACAGTTAAAGGATGGGTACGACTGCCTACCCCGGATAATATATTGAATTATAGTATGTTTTCCGATTTGCGTACAGTTTATGGTGATTTTGAATTAGAGAAGGGCCTAAAAGAACGTATCATCAATGTAATTAGTCAGCACCCTGTATTTTTAGCCCATATGGCAAACAATATTCTGAGGTTTAAACCTCCACTCAATTTTCTCGGCGGCTTCAAGGTCGAGAGGAAAGGGGAACATGCCGGAAAGCTGGATATTAAAATGACAGGGATATTCCCCCTCACAGAAGGTATAAAGATCCTTGCTCTGGAAGCAGGAATAATGGACGGCGGAACGAGCGAAAAGATCAGAAAATTGTTGAACAAGAATGTTTTTCCTGATGATGCGCTCTATGAAGTCGAAGCGAGTCTCGATTTTTTTATCTATGTACGACTGAAAAGCCAAATCAAACGGGCCGCTATGGGGAAAGAGCCAACGAACTTTATTGACCCTCTTGATCTCAGTGAGGTGGAAAGAGAGAGGCTGAAAGTCGGTTTTTCGATGGTAAAATCATTCCAAAGTTTTCTTGCAGAACATTATAAGGTCAGTTTTCTCGCAGGCTAAGAATAATCTACACTACTCTGATCCACATTATGAATCTATAGATCGATAAATATGATGTTCCCGGGAATATACTGCACCCTGGATCTTTGTCTATAAATCTTTTGTAAGTAAGACGGGGCATTTGGACCCCTTCAAAACGTTTTGTGCGACACCACCGAGAAAATATTTTTTTATGCCTGTTTTACCGAGCGATGCGATAACAATGAGATCGACCTTTTTATCGTCTGCTTCCTTTAATATTTCTTCGTAAGGCACACCGTTTCTGATAATGGGGATGATTTCAATTTCGCCCTGGGCCTTATTGCGGTAATTATCAAGTTCTTTTTGCATGTTCTCTTTTGCTTTTGATAACAATTGGTCATCAAGCTGTTTTATAATCTCTAAATCTATGGAGTATTCTTCGACGGTCTGCATAGTGTGTTCACTGATAACGTGGAGCAGATAAACCTGGGAATGATAATCTTTCGCAATATCCAATGCTTGTTTTAATGCCTTGTCTGAATATTCCGAAAAGTCTGTAGGAACAAGAATATTTTTTGGTCTTAGCATGACTTCCTCCTGTATCTGAATGAGTTTTGTCCCAATATCAGCGGGTCATTAATTGGTATACTACCATCTATTCGATACTTGTCAATGATAATCTCCCGGATTTACAATCAACGGGGTTTGAAATTGAGATAACCTTGATAATGTCCAGTTGGTAATGTGAACAGGAAATAAATTCAGTCTTTTATGAACCTTCTGATTTTCGCAATTTCATCTTATGTCATTGATATTTATAGGAATAATAAATATTGCAAAAAATATTTATTCTTTTTTTAATTTTTTTAAAGAAAAACACGTATATTCGTTGATTATGCTTCATTAAAAAAAGTTAAAATATTCTTGACATAGAAGGTATAATCGTTTAATATAGCACTGCTTTTTTGGATAGTATCACTGTACCAAACATCCCTTTAATATGATTGAGGGATTATTTTTTTGGAGGTATTAATGCCTACTATTAACCAGTTAGTAAGGCTTGGGAGAGAAGCCGTCAAAAAGAAGAGCGCCTCTCCGGCCCTAACGGATTGTCCCCAAAAGCGGGGAGTTTGCGTAAGAGTCTATACAACAACTCCTAAAAAACCGAATTCCGCTTTGAGGAAAGTTGCACGTGTACGACTTACGAACGGGATTGAAGTGACAACGTATATTCCGGGTATTGGACACAACCTGCAGGAACACTCTGTTGTCCTTATCAGAGGCGGAAGAGTCAAAGACTTACCAGGTGTCAGATACCATATAATCAGAGGCTCCCTCGATGCAAGCGGCGTCGCGAACAGGAAGAAGAGCAGATCCAAGTACGGCGCGAAAAAACCGAAACAATAGACCGATACACATTATATAGAGGAGTAATCCATGCCAAGAAAAGGACATGTATCAAAAAGAGAAAAATTGCCTGATCCGAAATATAATGACCTTCTTGTGCAGCGACTGGTAAATTGCGTCATGCTTGATGGGAAAAAGAGTACTGCCACTCGAATTGTATACGGTGCTTTTGATTATATCGGAGACAAGACAAAAGAAGAACCGTTGAAGGTCTTTCATAAAGCAATGGACAACATAAAGCCGGAAATAGAAGTAAAGGCAAGACGTGTCGGTGGCGCTACCTATCAGGTCCCCGTTGAAGTAAGACTGAACAGAAAACTGTCCCTTGGAGTGCGCTGGCTTATTCGCTATGCACGGGAGCGGGCGGAAAAAACAATGCTTGAAAGACTCGCCGGTGAGATACTCGACGCCTATAACAATAAAGGCGGCGCGGTAAAGAAGAGAGAGGATACCCACAAGATGGCTGAAGCCAACAAGGCTTTTGCCCATTACAGATGGTAAAATAAAAATTATATGGATAATTTAAGAAACGTAGGGATTATGGCTCATATCGACGCAGGGAAGACGACTGCGACGGAGCGTATCCTTTTTTATACCGGCGTGAATAACCGGATCGGCGAAGTTGATGACGGCGCGGCGACTATGGACTGGATGGAAGAAGAGAAAGAAAGAGGCATCACCATCACCGTCTGCCGCCACAACCTGTTTTTGGAGAGACCACAGGATCAACATTATCGATACTCCGGGACATATCGATTTTACCATTGAAGTGGGAAGATCGCTCAGGGTCCTTGATGGCGCTGTTGCGCTTTTTTCCGGTGTTGAAGGAGTGGAGCCGCAATCCGAGACAGTATGGAGACAGGCTGACAGGTATGGTGTTCCGAGGATAGCCTATGTGAACAAGATGGACAGACCGGCCTCCGATTTTCAGAAATGTCTTGCCATGATACGGGAGATGTTGAATGCCAACACTCGTAGCCCTTCAGATCCCTATAAAAAATGGAGATGAATTTTTAGGCGTTGTCGATGTTATAACAGGCAAGGCGATCTACTATACGGGGAACAAGCTGGGGCTTGATTTTACGGTAACGGATGTTCCGGATGAGTTGCAGAAAGACCTTGTCAAAGCCCAGGAACTGTTGATGGAATCACTCTCTGAGGTTGATGACGATTTTATGTCATGCTATCTCGATGGTGAAGAAATAGATGAAAATGAAATCAAGAGAGTAATTCGAAAAGGAACACTGAACGGAAAGATACTCCCTGTTTTATGCGGCAGTGCTTTCAAAAACAAGGCCATACAGCCGCTTCTCGATGCCATTGTGGATTATCTTCCCTGCTCCGGAAGACGTAGCGCCATACAAATGCTGGACAGAAGAAAACGAAGAGAAAGAGTTGCAGGGCAACGAAAGAAGAACACTTCAGCGGACTCGTATTCAAGATTATGACTGATCCCTTTGTGGGTCAGTTGAGTTATGTGAGGATCTATTCCGGGCGAATTGAAGACCGGTGATACCGTTTATAATAACGGGAAATCCAAAACAGAGCGTATAGGCAGAATATTGCGGCTTCACGCGAACAAGAGGGAAGAAGTCAAGAGGGTCGAAGCCGGTGATATCTGTGCCATCGTTGGTCTCAAAGGCGCAAGCACAGGCGATACACTCACAGATCCTGACCTGAACATATTCTTTGAGAACATCGAAGTGCCCGCGCCTGTTGTTTCCTGCGCTATTACACCGAAGAAAAAAGACGACCTCAAAAAGATGTGGCTCGTTTACAATAAATATACCGTTGAAGACCCTTCACTGACAGTAAAGCTTGACAGTGAAACCGGTGAAGTGATCCTTTCAGGGATGGGGGAGCTCCATCTCGAAATCATTATGAACAGGGCTAAACGGGAACATAACCTTGAGATGATCTCATCTCCGCCGCAGGTAGCATATCGTGAAACAATCACAAAAGCGGCAACAGGCGTTGGTAAATATGTTAAGCAATCAGGCGGACACGGTCAGTACGGCCATGTAGTCTTGAAAATATCGCCTCTTGAGGGAGTTGATTTTGTTTTTGAAAATAATATTGTCGGCGGCGTTATCCCCAGGGAATTTATTTCAAGTATCGAAACCGGCATTAAAGAAACGATGGGCAAAGGTGTTGTCCTCGGATATCCCCTTGTCAATATAAAGGTGGAGCTCGTTGACGGTTCGTACCATGACGTGGATTCTTCGGAGCTTGCCTTCAAACTCGCGGCATCATTTGGCCTCAAGGACGCCATCGCGAAAGCACATCCTGTTATCCTCGAACCGGTCATGAAAGTCGATATTAATATCCCCGTTGAAGCCATGGGTAGTATTATCGGCGATATTACGTCACGGCGGGGAAGGGTTGCCGAGCTTGGCGACAGAAACGGTTTCAAGTATATCCTTGCTTACATCCCGCTTGATGAGATGTTCGGTTACACAACACAGCTTCGTTCCCTTACACAGGGCAGGGGTTTCTTTAATATGGAACTTTTTCATTACCACCCCGTGCCACACCACATCTATGAAAATTTAATAAGAAATAGAGAAAAAACAGTAACGGAGGTTCACTATGGCTAAGAAGAAGTACGAAAGGACGAAACCCCATGTGAATGTTGGAACCATCGGTCACATAGATCACGGGAAAACGACTCTCACATCAGCCATTACGAAATGTCTTTCAAATACGGGAAGAGCCAACTGGATCCCCTTCGATCAGATCGATAAGGCCCCCGAGGAGAAGGAAAGAGGTATCACCATCGCTACGGCCCACGTAGAGTATGAGAGTGATAAACGACACTACGCACATGTGGACTGTCCGGGACATGCCGACTACATCAAGAACATGATCACCGGAGCTGCCCAGATGGACGGCGCCATCCTTGTTGTCGGTGCCAATGACGGTCCCATGCCCCAGACAAGAGAACACATCCTCCTTGCCCGTCAGGTCGGCGTCCCCTATATGGTTGTCTACCTCAATAAGGTAGATATGGTCGACGATCCGGAACTCATCGAACTCGTCGAGATGGAACTCCGTGAACTCCTCACCGCCTATGAATTCCCGGGAGATGAGATCCCTATTATAAAAGGAAGCGCATTAAAAGCACTGCAGCACGGTTGTGCCGATCCCAACTGTCCTGACTGCAAGAGCATCTATGAACTGATGGACGGCCATCGATTCCTATATCCCGGAACCGGTCCGTGATACCGATAAACCCTTCCTCATGCCTGTAGAAGATGTTTTCTCCATCTCCGGCCGTGGTACCGTTGTAACAGGCCGTATAGAAAGAGGGATCATCAAGTCCGGTGAAGATGTAGAGATCATCGGTTTCACCGCTACCCAGAAGACAGTCGTAACCTCAGTAGAAATGTTCCGGAAGATCCTCGATCAGGGTATGGCCGGTGACAATGTCGGACTGCTCCTCCGTGGCACCAAGAAGGATGAAGTGGAAAGAGGCCAGGTTATCGCGAAACCCGGTTCTATTACCCCCCATACGAAGTTTAAAGGAGAAGTCTATATCCTCAACAAGGAAGAAGGCGGTCGTCATACACCGTTCTTTACCGGATATCGTCCCCAGTTCTATTTAAGAACAACGGACGTAACCGGTGTTGCCAAACTTCCCGACGGGGTTGAGATGGTCATGCCCGGTGATAATGTCACCATGATAGTAGAGCTGGTAACACCTATCGCCCTTGAAACAGGACTCCGTTTTGCTATCCGTGAAGGCGGCAGAACAGTGGGCGCAGGTGTTGTTACCGAGATTATAGAGTAAAGGGGAAGAAGATGCGGCAGAGAATCAGGATATGCCTGAAGGCCTTTGATCATAGATTGCTTGATCAATCGGTAAAGGAAATAGTGGATGCGGCAAAGAAGACGGGTGCTCAAGTTATCGGACCGGTGCCGCTACCGACGAGGATCCAGAAATACTGTGTGCTCAGGTCCCCTCATATTGATAAAAAATCAAGAGAGCAGTTTGAAGTTAGGACACATAAAAGGTTAATGGACATCGTTGACCCCACACAGCAGACGGTTGATGCCCTTATGAAGCTGGAATTAGCAGCAGGGGTCGATGTGGAGATAAAATCCTAGGAGTTTTTTATGGCTGTGACAGAATTGCTGGATATAAAAGGCGAGAAGGTTGGAGAAGTTGAAATCAAGGATGAAGTATTCAACTGCGAAGTAAAACCGCACCTCATCCATGATGTAGTAAAAATGCAGCTCGCGAGCAGAAGACGCGGAACGGTCCAGACAAAGACAAGAAAGGACGTAAGCGGCGGCGGGAAAAAACCGTACAAACAGAAAGGGACAGGTAACGCGAGACGCGGCACCTCACGGTCTCCTCTCATGGTTGGCGGTGGTATTGTATTCGGGCCGCAGCCGAGAGATTACAGCTATTCACTTACGAAAAAAATGAGACGGGGCGCTTTGAGATCTGCCCTTAGTGTGCGTTATACGGGCTCAGTCATGAAAGTCCTCGATAAACTCGAACTGTCCGATATCAGCACGAAGACATTCAGCGGTATAGTGAAAACATTGAGCCTCACAAAGCCGCTTTTTGTTATTGGCATGAAAGACGAGACGATTGAAAAATCAGCGAGGAACATACCTCATTTGAAGGTGCTCAGAGTCGAAGGTCTCAACGTTTACGACATTATCAAACACGAACAGCTTGTTATGACGCTCGACGCGTTACGGAAAATAGAAGAGGTGCTGGCGCCATGAACGAATATGATATTGTTCTCCGTCCAATCATAACGGAAAAAAGTACTTTGTTAAAAGATGCCGGCAATCAGTATATCTTCGAAGTACAAAGAGATGCCAATAAAATAGAAATCAAAAAGGCCGTTGAAAAGCTTTTTAAGGTAAAAGTAGTCTCCGTGAATATTTCCAACATGTTAGGGAAAAAGAAGAGACTGGGACGATTTGAAGGAAAAAAACCAGACTGGAAAAAGGCTGTTGTGAAACTCAGTCCGAAAGATAAAATAACGATTTTTGAGGGTGCGTGATGGGCGTAAAGGAATATAAACCTACTTCAGCCGGCAGGCGCTTTATGAGCGGCCTCACCTTTGATGAGATTACAAAAAAGGGACCGGAGAAATCTCTGCTTACAACGGTTAAGAAAACCGGCGGTAGAAACCATAGTGGAAAGATTACCACACGTCATATTGGCGGCGGCCACAAGAAGAGATACAGAATTGTAGACTTTAAACGAAATAAATTAGAGATTCCGGGGAAAGTCCATAGCATCGAATATGATCCCTACAGATCAGCTAATATCGCTCTTCTCCATTATGTTGATGGCGAAAAAAGATATATTATTGCTCCTCTTGGTTTAAAAGTAGGCGATATGATTGTTTCGAGTTTAAAGCCCGATACGGAAATAAAGGAAGGAAATGCGTTACCATTAAAGTTTATTCCTCTTGGCACCTTTGTCCATAATGTTGAGATGAAGCCGGGCAAAGGCGGACAGCTCGCGCGCAGCGCGGGAAGTTACGCGCAGCTTGTCGCGAAAGAAGGAGAGTACGGTCATGTACGACTGCCTTCCGGCGGAGTGAGGCTGGTGAATCTTGTCTGTACGGCAACCATAGGCCAGGTAGGAAATATTGATCATGAAAATATCACTGTCGGAAAGGCCGGTAAACCGAGATGGAAAGGTGTGAGACCGACAGTACGTGGAACAGCTATGAACCCTGTTGATCACCCCCTTGGCGGTGGCGAAGGAAGATCAAAGGGTGGTCGTCATCCCTGTTCGCCGTGGGGCCAGTTGTCAAAGGGTCTCAAAACGAGAAAGAACAAAAGAACCGATAAGTTTATTATAAAACTCAGAGGGTAGGGAGGTTTTCGTGGCAAGGTCTCTCAATAAAGGGCCATTTTTAGAAGAAAAACTGTCGAAGAAAGTCGACGAGGCAAAGGGAACAAAGGGGTCAAAGGTCATCAAAACGTGGTCGAGAAGATCGACTATCGTACCTGACTTTATAGGACACACCTTTGCGGTCCACAACGGGAAAAAGTTTATCCCCGTCTTCGTTACAGAGGAAATGGTTGGTCACAAACTGGGAGAGTTTTCTCCTACGAGAACATTCCATGGCCATTCCGGAGACAGGAAGGCTAAAGTAGTAAAGAAAAAGGAATAGAACTATGGAAATCAAGGCAAAAATAAAAATGACCCGGATATCCCCCCGGAAAGTGAGACTTGTGGGGGACGCAATAAAGACAAAAAATGTCAATGAGGCTATGGGGCTTCTTACTTATATGCCGCAGAAAGCATCTTTCATATTGAAAAAACTTCTCGACAGCGCCCTCGCCAACGCGAAGCAGAAAAAGTATGTTGATATTGACAATCTCTATGTTAAGAATGTCATGGTAGATGGCGGGCCGGTGATAAAAAGGTTTCTTCCGAGGGCTATGGGAAGGGCGACGAAAATTCGGAAGAGAATGAGCCACATTACACTCGTTTTAGACGAATCATAAATCTGGAGGTTCAATTGGGTCAAAAGACACATCCGTACGGTTTTAGGCTTGGAACAATCAGGACGTGGGATTCCAAGTGGTTTGCCGCAAAAAACTACGCGAAATTTCTCCACGAAGATATTACGATAAAAGCCTTTCTGAAAAAGAAGCTTTATCAGGCGGGAATCTCAAAGATCGAGATAGAACGGGCTGCCAATAAAGACAAACGGGCCAAGATAAATATTTACACATCCAGACCAGGGCTTGTTATCGGGAGAAAAGGCGCGGAAATTGAGAACCTGAAAAAAGAACTCCAGCGTATTACCGACAAGGAAGTGATCCTCAATATTACCGAGGTGAAAAGACCTGAAGTAGACGCGCAGCTTGTAGCGGAAAATATAGCCCTCCAGATGGAACGAAGGGTCTCCTTCAGAAGGGCAATGAAGAAAAATGTTCTCCAGGCAATGAAATTCGGCGCCAAAGGCATTAAAGCAATGTGTGCCGGCAGGCTGGCAGGAGCTGAAATGGCAAGAACGGAATGGTACAGAGAAGGCCGGGTGCCTCTTCAGACTATCAGGGCCGACATAGATTACGGCTACGCTACAGCGGCAACGAAATACGGCATCATAGGCGTAAAAGTGTGGGTTTTTAAAGGTGAAATTTATCAGGAGGCACGGTAATGCTCTCACCGAAGCGAGTAAAATACAGAAAGCAGATGAAGGGCAACATGAAGGGCATTGCCCACAGAGGCAATGAGGTCGATTTCGGAGATTATGGCCTACAGGCTACAGAGTCCGGCTGGGTTACGGCCAGACAGATTGAAGCGGCCAGGATCGCCTTGACAAGATATGTGAAAAGAACGGGTAAAGTTTGGATCCGGATATTTCCCGATAAGCCGATAACAAAAAAACCGGCAGAAACACGGATGGGAAAGGGAAAAGGCGCGAATGAAGGATGGGTGGCTGTTGTTATCCCCGGAAAAATCCTCTATGAGATCACAGGGGTCCCCGAAGATAAAGCCCGGGAAGCCTTGAGAATAGCGTCTTTCAAACTTCCGATAGGAACAAAGTTTGTCGCGAGAAGTGAGGAACGATGAAAGGGAAAGACCTGAAAGAACTGACAAAAGAAGAACTTTTGAAAAGAAAGAAAGACATAAAAGAAGAGCTTTTTAATCTGAGATTCCAGCACTCAACGGGGCAGCTTGAGAATACGGCAAGGCTAGAGCACCTGAAGAAGGATGTGGCAAAAATCGAAACAATTTTACGCCAGAAGGAATTAAACGCCTAAGAGGTCCATATGGAATTGAAACAGGTAGCGAACAAGAGAAAGATGGTGGGGATTGTCGTGAAGGACAAGATGGACAAGACCATCGTTGTGGAAGTGGAAAAGTTTCTCAAACATCCCAAATACCACAAGTTCATAAAGAGAAAAATGAAATATAAAGCCCATGATGAAACCAACGCCTGCAAAATAGGTGATGAAGTTATGATTATGGAAGTGAGGCCTGTCAGCAAAGACAAACGGTGGTTGGTTAAAGAGATCATCAAGAAAGAAGAGCTTTCCGTAGGCGAGAAAGAGGTGGGAAATGATACAGGAGAGATCTAAACTCGAAGTGGCTGACAATTCAGGCGCCAAAAAGCTCGGTTGTATCAAGATCCTCGGGGGTTCAAAGAGGCGTTACGGTACAGTGGGTGACATTATCGTTTGTTCCGTGAAAGAAGTAATCCCCAACGCCAAAGTTAAAAAAGGCGAAGTGGTGAAAGCGGTGATCGTCAGGACCAAGAAAGAGATACGAAGGACCGATGGTTCCTACGTGAGATTTGACGACAATTCAGCAGTGATTATAAACCAGTATAATGAACCTGTCGGAACAAGGATCTTCGGACCGGTGGCACGAGAGCTTCGAGCAAAGAAATTTATGAAGATTGTGTCGTTGGCTCCCGAAGTAGTGTGAAGGATAATCGCGGCTGTCAGCGCTTAGCCGTTTTGGTTATGATTTTTTATAATGTCGGTAATGGAACGCTGAAAGCTTAGGATGAGGTAGAGAATGGAAGAAAAACAATATCATGTGAAAAAGAATGACCTTGTAATGGTTATGACAGGTAAAAGCAAGGGTAAGACCGGCAAGGTTTTAAGGATACTCACAAAGAAAGACAGGTTGATCGTTGAGAAGGTCAACATGATCAAGAAGCATGTTAAGCCGACCCAGAAGGCAAAGGGCGGTATTATGGAGAAAGAGAGCCCCATCCATGTTTCCAATGTTATGATATATTGCGAAAAGTGTTCAAAACCTGTGAAAGTGGGCAGGAAGATCCTTGAGGATGGGAAAAAGGTAAGATTTTGCAGGAAATGCGAAGAAGTTATAGATAAGTAGCAGGAGGCAGTCGTTGAAGACAGAGTATATGGAATTTTACGAAAAGGAAGTACGATCGGCGCTCACGAGAAGATTTCAGTATAAGAACGCCATGGAAGTGCCGAAAATCGAGAAGATTACCGTCAATGTAGGTCTCGGTGAGGCGCTGCAGAACATAAAGGTTCTCGATAGCGCGGCAGGAGATATCAAGGCGATAACAGGCCAGAAACCGGTAATTACGAAGTCGAAAAAATCGATTGCCTCTTTTAAGTTGAGAGAAGGTCAATCCATCGGCTGCATGGTGACGCTCCGACGGGAAAGGATGTACGAATTTCTCCATAAACTCGTCTATATCGTGCTTCCCAGGGTGAGAGACTTTAAAGGGGTCTCCCCCAAATCCTTCGATGGCAGGGGTAACTATACTCTGGGACTCAAGGAACAGATTATCTTCCCGGAAATAGAATACGATAAGATCGACAAGGTAAGAGGTATGAATATTACCGTTACGACCACTGCGAAAACAGACGAAGAGGGTTTCGAACTGCTGAAACTCATGGGAATGCCTTTCAGGACCTGATGGAGGAATAATGGCAAAAAAATCAATGATAGAAAAAGCGAACAGGACACCGAAATTCAAGGTAAGAGCCAAGAACAGGTGTCAGGTCTGCGGCAGACCACGAGGATATTTACGGAAATTTCAGATGTGCAGAATATGTTTCAGGTTGTATTCTCTCAGGGGAGCAGTCCCCGGTGTAATAAAATCGAGCTGGTGAGGTGGCTATGAGTATGACAGATCCGATTGCCGATATGCTTACGAGAATCAGAAACGCGATCATGGCACGCCACGAGTCCGTTGACATTCCCTATTCCAATATTAAATTGGCCATATCGAAGATACTGAAAGAAGAAGGGTACATAAAAAATTACAAGACATTTGTTGATGAAGCACGAAAGAAATTTCTCAAGGTATATATCAGTTATGATGAAAACTCGAAGAGTGTTATTACCGGTGTGAAAAGAATAAGCAAATCTGGCAGAAGGGTCTACGTGAAAGTGGATGCTTTACCGAAGATGCGGAGCCGGATTGGCCTTTTCATTCTCTCAACATCGAAGGGGCTCATGACGGACAGACACGCGAGTAAAAATAAAGTTGGAGGGGAACCCCTCCTCATGGTTTGGTGAGGTGTGAAATGTCGAGAATAGGGAAAATGCCCATAGTGCTGCCTCAGGGGGCGAAGCTGGAACTCACCGGCGGCGAAGTTATGGTGTCCGGACCGAAAGGTTCTCTGAAGAGGGTTTTTCTGGACGGATTAACACTCAATATCGATGGAAGCGTTGTGACGATACAACGGTCGAGCGATGAGAAGAAAATCAGAGGATTCCACGGGCTCATGAGAACGCTCATCTCAAATATGGTAGACGGCGTTACCAAAGGATTTGAGAGAAAGCTTGAAATTGTCGGTATTGGATATCGCGCGGAGATCCAGAGTGGAAACCTTGTATTCAATCTTGGCTATTCGCACCCGATTATATTCCCTTTACCAAAGGGCATTACCGCGCAGGTTGAGAAACAGACCGCCATTACCATTCAGGGTATCGATAAAGAATTGCTCGGGCAGACCGCGGCAAAGATACGAGGACTGAGAAAGCCTGATGTTTATAAGAATAAAGGCGTAAAATATGCCGGTGAAGTTCTGCGGAAGAAAGCAGGCAAAAGCGGGAAGAAATAAGGAGTAGGGGATGCAAAGAAAAGACAAGGTAGAAGCCCGGGAAAAGAGAAAGAAACGGATGAGAAAGAAGATCCAGGGCACAAAAGACAAACCGAGACTCTGTGTTTATAAGAGCTTAGAACAGATATACACCCAGCTTGTTGATGATTCTGAAGGCAAGGTAGTGACAGGTATTTCATCACTCAGCAAGGAAGTCAAGGCTACCTTGAAAAGCGGCGGCAATGTAGAAGCCGCAAAGAAAGTTGGAGAGGCCATCGGCAAAAAAGCAATAGATATGGGTATTAACCAGGTTGTTTTTGATAGAAATGGCTTTAAATACCATGGACGTATAAAAGCTCTCGCGGAAAGCGCGCGTGAAGCAGGGTTAAAATTTTAACGGGAGGTTGTGTTGGTTGAGAGAAAACGAATAGACACGGGCGAACTCGATTTACAGGACCGGTTGGTTTACATAAACCGTGTTGCGAAAGTAGTAAAGGGTGGCAGGAGATTCAGCTTCAGCGCCATCGTAGTTGTTGGTGACGGCAAGGGGCGGGTTGGCTATGGTCTCGGAAAGGCAAATGAAGTGCCCGACGCAATACGAAAAGCCGTGGAAAGGGCAAAAAAGGCCCTTGTCGCAGTATCCCTGGAAGAAGGCACGATCCCCCATGAAATAATGGCAAAGTATGGAACGAGCCAGGTATTCATGAAACCTGCCAGGGAAGGTACCGGCGTTATCGCCGGCAAGGCAGTCCGGGCTGTTGTTGAAGTGGCCGGCATTACAAATATATTGACTAAATGTTATGGTTCAAGAAACTACCATAATGTAGTGAAAGCAACGATAAAGGGCCTTGCTATGCTGAAATCGCCAGAGACGGCTTTGAAGCAGAGAGGAAAGCTGAAGGGCGAGGAGGGCTAACATGGGTCATCTCAAGATAAAATGGACGAAAAGTTATATCTGCTGTACTGATGATGTGAGGGCAACCATAAAAAGCCTTGGCTTTAGAAGGCTCTATCAGGAAAAAACAGTAAAAAACACACCGGAGATACGCGGTATGGTAAAAAAGGTGATGCACCTTGTTACTGTTTTGGAGGATGTTCAATAAATGAAACTATCAGATTTGAAACCAATTGCTGGAGCAATAAAGGCGCGTAAGAGAGTGGGAAGAGGCACCGGTTCCGGCCATGGAACGACAGCGGGATACGGCAACAAGGGACAGCGCTCAACAAGTGGCGGCACCAAGGCTAAAGGTTTTGAAGGCGGCCAGATGCCCCTTACGAGAAGGATACCCAAGAGAGGATTCAAGAATCCCTTCAGGAAAGAATACAGTCTTATCAATGTCGGCGACCTCGCTGTGTTTAAGGGAAAAGAAAAGGTAAATATCGAGGATATTCTTCAGGCGGGTTGCATAAAGAAGTTGAAAGATGGCGTCAAATTGCTCTCCGACGGGGAGATCGATTTTCCTATAAAGATTTCCGTACACAGGGCTTCACAAAAGGCGATTGAAAAGATACAGGCCCAGGGTGGTGAAGTGGAGGTATTGATTTAATGAGCGGTTTCCAGAACATTGGAAAAATACCGGAACTGAAACGGAGGATCATCGCATCACTGCTGTTGCTTGCTGTTTACCGGCTTGGTGTACACATACCGACTCCGGGCATAGACGGCAAAGTGCTTGCCGGAATTATGGAGAGCATGGCAGGGACGCTCCTCGGGTTCTTTGACATGTTTGCCGGCGGCGGTCTGGAGAGACTTTCCATATTCGCGCTGGGAATTATGCCATACATCAGCGCGTCAATCATTCTGCAGCTCCTTACCGTTGTTGTCCCGACTCTTGAAAAGCTTTCAAAAGAAGGCGACGCCGGACGCAAGAAGATCACTCAGTATACCCGGTATGGCACAGTGGTAATCAGTATTATCCAGGGGTTCGGTATTGCCATGTATCTGGAACAGATGCGCGGAGCAGCCGGAGAAGCTGTTGTGTATAATCCCGGATTGGCATTCCGGCTCATGACTATGATTACGCTCACTGCTGGAACGGCTTTTATCATGTGGCTCGGTGAACAGATAACGGAAAAAGGCATCGGAAACGGTATCTCGCTTATCATCTTTGCCGGAATCGTCGCGCGCCTGCCAAATGCTGTTGGCAGTACATTGCGACTTGTTGACGCGGGAACGCTGAACTGGTTTTTTGTTATCATCCTCATTGCTTTGGTATTTTTTGTCGTTGCGTTTGTTGTCTTCATGGAAACTTCGCAGAGAAGGATACCTGTCCAATACGCGAAAAGGATTGTGGGACGAAAGATGCTCGGAGGACAGACAACACACCTGCCCCTCAAGGTCAACACAGCGGGTGTTATCCCACCCATATTCGCGTCATCAATTATTATGTTCCCAGCGACTATAGCCCAGTTTGCCCCCTGGGAACCGGTAAAGAAATTTGCACAGATGCTGAGTTCAGGTTCACTTCTCCATGATCTTTTCTATGTCGGTTTCATCATCTTTTTCTGTTATTTTTATACCGCAATCGTTTTTAATCCTGATAGTGTAGCAGATAACATGAAAAAATATGGCGGCTATATTCCCGGTATAAGACCAGGAAAAAAAACAGCGGAATATGTCGACAAGATACTGACCAGGATTACACTTATCGGAGCGCTCTATATCTCCTTTGTCTGTGTTCTCCCGACGATTTTAATGAGTAAACTCCATGTTAATTTCTTTTTCGGAGGCACGGCTCTGCTCATTGTTGTTGGTGTTGCCCTTGATACGGTCCAGCAGATAGAGTCTCACCTGATTCTCAGACACTATGATGGGCTCGTGAAGAAGTCCCAGCGGCTTAAAGGGAGAAGGTAGATAGCGCTGATTGCGGAATGGTAGTACTAAAAAGTATAAATGAAATAGACAAAATGCGTGTCGCCAGTCGACGTGCTATGGAGATACTCCTTTATTTGAAGGATTTTGTAAGAGAAGGTATTAAAACAATAGAGCTTGAAATGATATGTGAGGATAAAATAAAAACAATGCCCGGTATGAAACCGGCCTTTAAAGGTTACAATGGTTTCCCCTATTGTTTATGTGTTTCTGTAAACGATGAAGTTGTCCATGGTATGCCTTCGGAGAGGGTTTTGAAAGAGAGAGATATTGTCAGCCTTGATTTTGGTGTTTTCAATGATGGTTATTATGGAGATGTGGCCATGACCTATCCTGTTGGGGAAATATCAAAAAAGGTCCAGCAGCTCCTTGACGTTACAGAAAGCGCGCTCTATAGAGGGATTGATGAGGCAAAGGAAGGGAACCGCCTCTACGATATTTCCCATGCTGTTCAGACTTGTGTTGAAGATGCCGGTTTTTCGGTTGTGCGGGAATTCGTCGGTCACGGGATCGGCAGGAGTCTCCATGAAGATCCGCAACTTCCTAACTATGGAAACAAAGGTACAGGCATAAGGTTGAAAGCGGGGATGACCTTTGCCATAGAGCCTATGGTGAATATGGGCGGAAGTGAAATATTTATAAAAGAAAATGGATGGACAGCGGCAACGAAAGACGGGAGCCTTTCAGCACATTTTGAACATACAATGGTAATCACGAACAACGGTCCCGAGATACTGAGCAAAATATAGAGGATTATGCCTAAAGGCGAAGGAATAGAAATTGAAGGAACGGTAATTGAGCCATTGCCGAATGCGATGTTCAGAGTGGAGCTTCCTAACGGTCATAAAGTGCTTGCCCACGTATCCGGTAAGATGCGTATGCACTATATCAAGATACTCAGGGGAGACAAGGTCGTTGTAGAGCTTTCACCGTATGATCTGACAAGAGGCAGGATTATATACAGGGTCAAGTAGGAGGAGAATATGAAGGTAAAACCTTCTGTGAAAAAGAGATGTGACAAGTGTAAGGTAATAAAACGAAAGGGCGTTCTCAGGGTTATATGTGAAAACCCGAAGCATAAACAGAGACAGGGTTAAGGAGGCAGAGAGTGGCACGAATTGCTGGTGTTGATATACCGAGGGAAAAAAGAATAGAGGTAGCGTTGACGTACATCTATGGTGTGGGAAGAACGCTCTCCAACAGGATTCTTTCCGAAGCCAAGGTTGATCCCAATACAAGGACTAACGCGCTTTCCGAAGAGGAAGTAGCGAAGATCAGAGATATTCTGGAGAGGAATTACAAGGTTGAAGGCGACCTGCGGAAGGAAACGAGTATCAATATCAAGAGACTCATGGACATCGGATGTTACCGGGGGCTGCGGCACAGAAAGAGTTTACCGGTAAGGGGCCAGAGGACACGGACGAATTCGAGAACAAGAAAGGGTCCCAGAAAAACTTCGATGAAACGAAAATAATGAGGTGGTAGATGCCAAAAGCTAAAAAAAGTACAAAAAAGAAAATAAAGAAAAATATACCCATTGGCGGGGTTTATATACAGTCAAGTTTCAATAATACAATTATTACCATTACCGATCCGCGCGGCAATGTTGTCTCCTGGTCGAGCGGCGGTGTTGTGGGATTTAAAGGGTCCCGTAAAAGCACCCCCTTCGCGGCCCAGCTCGCGGCGGAAAACGCGGCAAAAAAGGCTATTGAAAATGGAATGAAAACGGTTGATGTCTATGTAAAAGGCCCCGGAGCAGGCAGGGAGGCGGCACTGAGAGCGCTTCAGAGCGCCGGGTTAAAAGTACACCTGATCAAAGATGTTACCCCGATACCACATAACGGGTGCAGACCACCCAAACGAAGAAGAGTTTAAGGAGGCGGGCATTGTCAAAATATGTTGGACCATCATGCAGATTATGCCGGAGAGAAGGCGTTAAGCTTTTCCTCAAAGGGGAGAGATGTTATACCGAGAAGTGCGCAATGGAGAAAAGGAACTACCCACCAGGCCAGCACGTTGATACGAAGAGCAAATTTCAGGAGTATGGTCAGAGACTTCGAGAAAAGCAGAAACTGAGAAAGACCTATGGACTCAGCGAGAAGCAGTTCAGAAGATTTTTCACCATGGCAGAAAGAAAAGAGGGTATTACCGGGACCAATTTTCTCATCTTTTTGGAGAGAAGAATTGATAACATGGTCTACCGGCTTGGCTTTGCCACATCACGGAGAGAAGCACGACAACTTGTGTCGCATAACCATGTCACAGTGAACAGTAAAAAGGTCAGCTCTCCATCTTATATTGTGAAGGCAGGAGATGAAATTGCCGTAAGGCATAAAGAACTGCCGAGTGTGCAGAACGCTCTCGAATCAGTAGTAAGAAGAGGATTGCCTTCATGGATTGAACTTGATAAGGAAAACATGAAGGGCGTTATAAAGCTCCTTCCGACACGGGAAGACATCACGATGCCTATTAAAGAGCAGCTCATTGTGGAGTACTACTCAAGATAGTCTATTATGCCCCAAGGAGGGTACGTATCTATGTTTGAAAAAAATTGGCAGGAACTTATTCGACCTACAAAGATCGAGGTAGAGAAAAAGGAAAGTAATTATGTGAAGTTTTCCACAGAACCCTTTGAACGGGGATATGGAGTAACGATCGGTAATTCTATCCGGAGAGTGCTTCTTTCCTCGATTATGGGCGGCGCCATTACGTCTGTCTGGATTGATGGTGTGGACCATGAATTTTCTGCAATCAGGGGCGTAAAGGAAGATGTTACGGAGATTACATTAAATCTGAAAAAAGTAGTTTTGAAGATGACAGATGATAAGCCTGCCCTCTTAAAGATTGATATGAAGGGAAAGAAAGAGGTTAAAGCAGGCGACATTATCCATGATAGTAATGTAGAGATTGTCAATCCAGAGTTGCACATTGCCAATATGAGCAGCGACGGGAAGTTGTATATGGAGATGAAAGCGAAGCTTGGCAGAGGATATGTGCCTTCCGAGACGAACTTTGATGAAAATGATCCCCTTGGTACAGTGCCGCTTGACGCGATTTTCTCCCCTATCAGAAAGGTAAGCTACAACGTAACACAGGCAAGGGTGGGGCGAAGGACCGACTATGACAAGCTTACAATGGAAATATGGACCGATGGGAGCGTAAACCCTCTCGACGCCCTTTCCTTTGCGGCGAAGATCATCAAGGAACAGATGCGCATATTTATCAACTTTGAGGAACTGGAAGAAAGCGACACGGTTCCGGAAAGGTCTTTCGAGAAACAGGACTTGAACGACAACCTTTACCGGAGCGTCGATGAACTTGAACTTTCTGTCCGGAGCGCCAATTGTCTGAAGAATGCCGATATCAAATATATTGGCGAGCTGGTGCAGAAATCCGAACAGGAGATCCTCATGACAAAAAACTTCGGCAGGAAATCCCTCAACGAGATCAAAGAGATCCTTTCCTGCATGGGGCTCCGGCTTGGTTTAAAATTGGACAGTTTCCCGGCGAGAGAAGATCTCGACAAGATGGTGCTTAAGAAAAAAGATCACATATAGGGGTTGATGAATATGAGGCATTTGATGAAAGTTGCAAAACTGAATAAAACAAAGAGCCATAGGAAGGCGCTTTTTCAAAACCTTGCCAATGCTCTTTTTCAGCACGAAAGAATAACAACGACCGTTCCGAAAGCCATGGAGCTGAGGAGAGTCGCGGACAGGCTTATTACGCTGGCAAAGAGAAAAGACCTCCATTCCCAGAGACTTGCCTTTGAAGCGCTGCGGGATAAAGAGATTGTCAAGAAACTTTTTACCGATATCGGTGACCGGTATAGCGCCATAAATGGCGGTTATACGAGGGTTTTGAAGATCGGGAACAGAAAAGGCGATAACGCCCCCATGGCGATGATTGAGCTCACCCAGAGGAAAGAACAGGAAAAGAAGAAAAAAGACAAAACCAAAGAAACAAAGACGGCGAAAGAAACAAAGAAAGAAGCCGCCGCAAAAAAAGAAACGAAAGCGAAGAAAGAAACAAAAGAGAAAAAGGAACCAAAAGTAAAAAAAGAGACAAAGGCCAAAGAAGAGACAAAGGCCAAGAAAGAACCGAAAGTCAAGAAAGAAGCAAAAACGGAAAAGGCTGAAGCAACGGAACCGAAAGAAAAAAAACCGCGGAAGAAGAAAGAGGAAGTTAAGGAAGAAGCGGCAGAATAAGAGATCCCACATGATTATGATTCACTGGGAGATCGTTCAACGGCAGGACAACGGACTCTGACTCCGTGAATCAAGGTTCAAATCCTTGTCTCCCAGCCATTTTAAATATAAAAGGGTCTGTCGAATTCGACAGACCCTTTTTCTTCTATAAGGCCTTGCGATCACGCACCCCTCAGGGGTGTTTCGCGCCTAATACCGCCACCTGCTGGGATTGCGCGATGCTCAAAGTATACTCGATACGCCTCCGCTCGGCAACCCCTTGTTGTCGGCATTATCCATCGAAAATCACTTCGGCCAAAAAAAGTCTTTCAGTTTCGCGATTCCAGTTTCGACTTTCGCGTTGCCTCTCTATTGTCCATCGTAGCGGTTCACACCGCGTGAATACGCGGGGCAAATCGCCGCGGCCAGAAGACTAAAGAATTAGCATCTTTTACTGTTCATTATTCACTGGCTATGTTGCCTCCGGTGCGCTCTTCCTTGTCGCCCGGGTACCCTCTGGGTGCTATTTTGACATCTGAATTGGTAAGAACCTAAACAAGTTCTGAGGGCGGGAATGTCTTGTTACCGGTAATCTCGGACATTTCCCTCTGCCACTACGCCAGGTGATGAAAATATTTTTCCCAGGTGAATTCCTCACATTTTATAAAAAAACAAGAAAATCCACATAAAAGACGGTAGCCATGAGGAACGCATCACTGATAGTATTCAAGCCATGATAGATTGGTCTGATTAGTGCAGCAAAGCCAATGGAATATTTCTTTATGATGCTTACTGTTTTCCATATCACTGTACCGATGAAATGTTGTAAAATTTATTCCTGATTTGTAGTTGTTATTAGGATGTCCTCAATGCAGTCACATGAAGCTAACACGACCTCAAAGTTTATGAGGGGCGCCCTTCGCCATCGAAATTACCGGCTTTTCTTTGCCGGGCAGGGTCTCTCACTTGTAGGAACCTGGATGCAACGAATCGCTGTGGCCTGGCTGGTCTATCGCCTCACCGGTTCGGTCTTTCTTCTCGGATTTGTTGGTTTTGCCGGGCAGATTCCCACGTTTATCCTTGCTTCTTTCGCGGGAGTATTTATTGACCGGTCAAGCCGTTACCGAATCTTGCTGATTACCCAGATATTGGCTGCTGCCCAGTCAGCGCTGCTTGCTTTCCTGACCCTTACGGGACACGTGACTGTATGGCATGTCTTTCTGCTCAGCCTTTCTCTCGGCGTCATCAACGCATTTGATATGCCAGCCCGCCAATCCTTTGTGGTCGATATGGTGGAGGGCAAAGAAGACCTGCCGAATGCGATCGCGCTTAATTCGATGATGGTCAACGGTGCCCGTCTTGTCGGACCGTCGCTTGCGGGCCTTGCCGTCGCCAGTCTTGGGGAGGGTGTCTGTTTTCTTCTCAACGCACTCAGCTTTGTGGCCATTGTCATAGCTCTTTTGTTGATGAAAGTGAGACAGGTGGAACGGAAACCATCAACTGCTCATCCGTGGCATGATTTAAAAGAAGGCTATCGGTATGCCTACGGATTTGCGCCGATCCGGTACTTGCTCCTTCTTTTGGGTCTCATAAGTATTATGGGGATGCCCTTTCAAGTTCTCATGCCGGTCTTTGCGAAAGATGTGCTTCATGGGGGCCCACACACTCTCGGTTTTCTTATGGGTGCCCACGGGATTGGCGCGCTGGTTTCCGCAGGTTATTTTGCGACCAGGAGAAGCGTGGTGGGATTTGGACGGGTGACTGTTGTTGCATGCCTGCTCTTCGGGGCAGGTCTCATGGCTTTTTCTCTGTCGCATCAGGTTGTCTTTTCGTATATCGCCATGTTTGTAGCAGGCTCTGGCATGATGGGGACCATGACCTCATGTAATACGATTATCCAGACCGTTGTGGATGATGAAAAAAGAGGAAGAGTCATGGGTTTTTACGCCATGGCAATTTTCGGCATGGCTCCCTTCGGAAGCCTAATGGCGGGTAGTCTTGCAAGCCATATCGGAGCGCCCAATACGGTCATTATAGGTGGTATAAGCTGTGTCGCGGCTTCGCTCCTCTTTGCCAGAAAACTGCCCGCGTTCCGCAAGGCAGTCCATCCAATTTATGTTGCCAGGAACATTTTGTCCGCCGGAGATGTTGGCAAATTTTCCAGTTGATGGAAACAGTACCTCATGGTTGGTGTCTTCGGTGATTGTCCAGCGGCAAAGATGTCAAGCTGCAACAGTATGTCAACCGTGTGGGGGGATGGGTCGCCGTCCAAAGCGAGCGCCCCGATCTGAATTGGCACTTCGGGGTAATCGATACAAATGATCTCAACGCTTTTGCAGCGCCGGGGGCTATATTTTCGTTACAAAGGGTCTTTACCGGGTGCTACAGAATGAAAGCGAATTAGCAGCAGTACTTGCCCACGAAATCGGCCATGTCATCAAAAAAACACCACCTCAAGATTTTACAGCAAAGCAGACTGAGTGGACATGGGCGGGAAGATGCTTGCCAAACAGGCCGGCGAAAATGAGCAGATCAAGAACCTGATTGGCAGCGGAGGAGAGATTTTTGCCCGATCCCTGGATAAAAACGCCGAATTCGAAGCTGATCGCATTGGAGTGATCCTGGCCGCACGGGCCGGCTATGACCCTTTTGGATTACCCACGGTCCTGCAAGACATCGGTCACGTGGCTAAGGATGACAATCGGATCAGCCTGTTGTTCAAGACTCACCCGCATCCTGATGACCGACTGAATCAACTGGGCGAAGCAATGGGCGACTGGTTCGATGGGCTCAAAGGACTGACCCTTGAGAGCCGGTTTTACCGGATCAAACCATAAGACAATACAACCCTCTTTCTTTCCCGCGAAGGTTTTATGCGGGAAATCTTCAATGTCCGCGTAGCTGTTATTGTTTGATCATCTCTTTAAGCGTGTCTTCGAGCTTCTTGAGATATTCCCCATAACCCGCCCAGTTACCCTGTCGCTGCAACTCCTTGGTCTTTTCGAAGAGCTTCATGGCCTCCTTGGCAAGATCACCAGTGGTCGTCTTTTTTGGCGAAACGGGCGATTCTCCGACAACCGGGGTCTTTTTGCCGCCGAATAACCGCTGGAGACATAATTCAAGGTTTTCCTCCATGACCACATTATTCTCATAGGCGACAATCACCCTGCGCAGTTCCGGAAGACCCCCCTTGTCCTCTGCGGCGAGGTAAAGAGGTTGTATATACATGAGCGATGTTTCAATGGGGATAATGAGCAGACTTCCCCGTATAACCTGTGAACCGTGCTGTCCCCAGAGGGTAAGCTGTTGTGAAATATATGAATCCTGATCGATGCGGGCATCAATCTGTCGGGGTCCGAAGACGAGTCTGTCCCGGGGAAAGGTATAGACAACGAGCTTTCCGTAACCGGGTTCATCACACCTGGCCGCAAACCAGGCTGCCAGGTTGTCTCTTTTAGCCGGTGTGTAAGGCATAAGGAGAACGTATTCCTCTTTCTTTTCTTCGGGGAGCTTCATGATCAGGTAATACGATTCCATAGGTGTCTTGTTACGAGTGGGGATTTCCCACAAGTCCTCTTTGTTGTAAAAGGTCTTCGGGTCTGTCATGTGGTAAGTAGCGTAGAGCGCTGTCTGGACGGCGAAAAACTCTCTCGGATAACGGATATGTTTTTTCAGGTCCGAAGGCATCTGGGCCATCGGTTTCAGGAGTCCGGGGAAAATGGTCTCATAAACCTTGATGATGGCATCATCGGGATCGCTGAGATAGAAATTGATGCTTCCGTTGTAAGCATCGACAGTGATCTTGACGGCATTACGCATATAATTGACGCCGTTTGTGAGCCGTTTCGAATAGGGCAGGCGTGTGGACATGGTATAGGCATCGATCATCCAGTAGAGCTTGCCCTCATCGGACACAACGATATAGGGGTCCTTGTCGTAGGACAGAAAGGGTGCGATCCTTGCCACTCGCGTCATTATGTTGCGATTATAGACTATCCTGCTTTCTTTTGTAATATCTGAGGAAAGGAGTATTTTAGTTGTTTGGAATGATGACGCGAAGAGCGCCCGCCTGAAGAGTGAATCGAGAGCGACACCCCCGTTCCCCTTGTAAGATGTATAAGTGTTTCCCTCGGCCGTAGGATAGCTGAACTCGGGAATCTTGGTGTTGACTATTGCGTAATCATCGGTGAGTTCACCGAAATAGATATCCGGCGCCGTTATCTTCACGTTGGTATTGGAAACGGGCGGAATATCCTTGACCATGAACTCCGGAAGGCCGTCTTTTGTAATCCTGTTCACCGGTCCCATGGTAATGCCGTTACCGTGAGTAAAGACGAGTTTCTCGTTAATCCAGGATTTGCTGGGAAGGTCATCATAGGACAGTTCTCGCGCCGATAACATGACCTGCCGGTATTCTCCGTTTATCGTGTATCGGTCGTTGTCGATACCGTTGAACTTGTAGTACGTCCTGATCTGCTGCAACTGACTGTAGGTTTTGAGAAGCGGCGATTCGTCCCATAAACGGACGTTCTTTATGGTTGCGCTGTTCTTTTCAATATCCTGCGACGTGAGGTTGTAGGAGACGTTGAATGGCCTGACCTCAATATTAGTAAGGTTGTACCCAAACTTTGTAAAAGCGATATGGCTTTCTATAAAAGGCTTTTCAGCGCCTATCTCGTTGGGAGCGACCTTCAGGCTTTGCAGAAGAGCGGGGTAGATGACAACGCCAGCAAAATAGACAATGACCACCAGACCCACGGGATATAAGGATTGCTTTAAGGAGCCTCTCCCGAAAGCAATTACAAAGAGAACACCTGTTATTGCGGTAATAACCGCCAGAATACCCAGAGCAAAAAGCCGTGCATGGACGTCGGTGTAGCCTGCGCCCACGATAACTCCATGGGCAGAGTATAACAGCCCGAACCGGTCAAGGTAGAAAGCGAAAGCGATCTTGAAAAGAAACAGGCCGCCAAGAAGACCCACATGTCTTTTCACCTCTTGCGTCATCATTATTCTATTGTTTACTACCGAAAAACCGCCTTTTATACCATACCCCAGGATGACCATCAACAGGGCCAGGAAGATCATGAAACCAGCATAGAGGCTCAACGATTCATACAAACGGGAGTTTGAAAAGATAGAAACCGATATCCTTGCCGAGGACAGGGTCTTTCATGCCCGTTGTTGCGGCGTTAAAAAATAAAAGGACTTGATACCAGATACTGCTTCCCCAAATGCCTGCAAAAACACCGATGACGGCTGCAATGAGAAAGCTGACCGGCCGGGAGATCTTGTTGAGCAGGTCCGTGTTCAGGGAAACGCCCATTTGATTGCCAAAAGCTATTTGCATGACAGGAAACCGCGCCTTACATACACGGAGAGCATTTATGAGCATGAAAGCGAACGAGACGACCCCGACTATGACGCCTGCAAGGATTTTGCTGGAGAGGATTTTCATAAAAACCCCTTCGTAGGTTACTTCCTTGAAAAACAGCCAATCGACATACAAGTTCAGCATCTTGGAGACAATCAGCACAGCAATGATAATCAAACCGATAACCAATGACCGCATTCTTTTTCCTTGCATCTGATCTTCTCCTTTAGAAAGGTTTTCTCCGGGTAATCCGTCCCGGGCAGGACCATCGTCTCATGCTGTGGTTCAGAATAGCGACTCTGTAATCAAAAAACCACAACACCACAATACTCAAATAATTAAGGTTTTCCTCGTGATAACTTTGCCCATGAATCACGCAGTGCTGCGATGCGGTTGAAGACAAGCTTGCCGGGCGAGGAATCCTTTGTATCAACACAGAAATAGCCAACACGTTCAAACTGATAACGATTCCCCGGCGGGGCGTCTTTGAGGCTTGTCTCCACATAGCAGGATGTGAGGGTTTCCAGTGATGCCGGGTTGAGGTGCTTCACGATATTATCTGCGATCTCTGCCGGATCAGGTATCAGGAAAAGCCTGTCGTAGAGTCGAATTTCTGCCTCTACTGTGTGATCAGCGGAGACCCAATGAATGACCCCTTCTACTTTGCGGCCATCGGCAGGCGGAGCATGACCTGTTTCAGGATCGTAGGTGCAGTGCAGCTCTGTTATTTCACCGGTCTTTTCATCTTTGACCATATTGACGCATTTAATGACGTATGAACTGCGAAGTCTTACTTCACGTTCCGGAGCGAGACGTTTATATTTCTTCGGCGGATTTTCCGTAAAGTCTTCCTGCTCGATGTAGAGCACACGGGAAAATGGCACCTTCCGTGTTCCCATATCGGGGTTTTGCGGATGATTGGCGCATTCAAATTCTTCCGCTTGTCCTTCAGGGTAGTTGTCGATGACGACACGGAGAGGACGCAAGACCGCCATTGCCCGTGGTGCCCGTTCATTGAGATCGTCGCGGACACAGCTCTCAAGAAGGGCTATGTCGACAAGATTTTCGTTTTTCGCAACGCCGATGGTGGCGCAAAATTTTCTGATTGCTTCAGGAGTATATCCTCTGCGCCTCATTCCAGCGACCGTCGGCATCCGAGGGTCGTCCCAGCCTGTAACGAATTTCTTTTCCACCAGATCGATGAGCTTTCGTTTGCTCACGACCGTATAGCTGAGATTGAGGCGGGCGAACTCGATTTGCTGTGGGCGGTCTCCTTCAATAACCTGATTGACAATCCAATCATAGAGCGGACGATTATTTTCGAATTCAAGGGTACAGATGGAATGGGTGATCCTTTCAATAGAATCGGAAAGACAGTGGGCGAAATCATACATAGGATAGATGACCCACGTATCCCCTGTGCGATGGTGGGGAGCCCGTTTGATGCGGTAAATGACGGGATCACGCATGACGATGTTCGGTGATGCCATATCGATTTTCGCGCGAAGCACATGGGCCCCGTCGTCGAATTCACCGGAACGCATGCGGGTAAACATGTCCAGATTCTCTTCTATAGAGCGATTGCGATAGGGGCTTTCCTTGCCCGGTTCAGTGAGGGTGCCGCGATACTCCCGTATCTCATCGGCGCTCAAGCTGCACACATATGCCTTGCCCAGTTTGATGAGTTGAAGAGCGAATTGATAAAGTTGTTCAAAATAGTTGGAAGCGTAGAAGAGGCGGTCCTGCCAATCGAAGCCCAGCCAGTGGACATCATTGATAATGGATTCCACATATTCGATGGATTCACCTGCAGGGTCAGTGTCATCCATTCGCAGGTTACAGGTACCGCTATATTGTGCGGCAATTCCAAAGTTGAGACAGATCGATTTCGCGTGGCCGATATGGAGATAACCATTCGGTTCCGGTGGAAAGCGGGTCGCGACACGTCCCCCATGTTTACCTGTTGTTATTATCATCGTCGATGATCTCACGAATAAAGTCGGTTGGAGAAGAAGCATCTGTTGGGGGCATATTTTCGGACTCCTTGAAACTTTTCCCCGGTCTTACCATTATTGCCGGGAATTGCTACTAATGCTAATTTTGTACCATATACAGCGTCCTCTTTCAAGGAAAGGATAGCGATAGCGCGAAGGGTAGAGTCGGTTTATGTGAAGGAGAAAAGTTGTAACGCTTTGACGCTGAAGCTTAGGGATTTGAGGGCACGAAGATGCTCTTTGGAACCAGAATCAGCTCATAATAATTTTTCCAGTAGTTTCACGGCGCTTTCGACATATTTCGGACAGATGGTTTTGAAAAGGTTTTGCTCATTGGCGACCTTGAGTCCGTGAGGAGTATTGATATCACAGGCAAGAAGCTCGCGGCACTCAATCGAACCATGTTGCTTTGCGAAGAGGTCGGCAAATGCTTTTACAAACCCGTATGTTTTTTCTTTCGCCGCCTTGTCATCGCTCTGTGTTTGGCCGTATTTCAATCCGATGACCATGAAGGCACCTGTCACTGCCCCGCACGTTTTTGCCATCCTCCCCATACCGCCGCCCAAACCGCAGGCTACTCTGAAGGCCATCTCGTCATGAAGCCCGAAATCATTGCAAAATGCTGTCAATACTGACTGAGAACAGTTAAAACCACCATCGAATGTTGAAAGAGCATGACTTGCCTTGTCCATCGAGGACCCCCTTATACATATCCTTTGTGGTAATTTTTGCACAGATCCGTGGGTTATTCAATGGGAATCTACAGTTGATAAAGCATATGTTGTATGATACAAATTAATTCTGGGGGTTGATAGGCATGGCAAATGAACTTTTGAGAAAGATACCGAAGATCGATGAAATTCTGTGCCTGGATGACTGGCAGAAGCTTATCAAAAGCTGTCCCGAAGAGGTCGCGAAAGACGCGCTGAGGCAATACTTTGACGAGTTGAGGGCCGGTATTAAAGAACGGCGATGTCAGGGCGATACCCGCTTTGAGCGATATTGTCGATGAGACGCGGAAAAAGGCTATTGTCATGACAACGCCAACTCTAAGGTGGGTTATCAATGGGACCGGCATCATAATCCATACGAACCTCGGAAGGTCGCTCCTTGCTCAGGCTGCCATTGACGCCATCGTAAATGCCGCGTCACATTACTCTAACCTCGAATACGACCTCAATAAAGGTGCTCGTGGTGATCGCTACGAACACTGTACGTCGATTCTGAAGAAGCTTACCGGCGCAGAAAACGCGCTTGTCGTCAACAACAATGCCGGCGCAGTATTTCTCATTCTCAACACCCTCGCGGAAGGTAAAGAGGTTATTATTTCGAGAGGGGAACTCATCGAGATCGGTGGTTCCTTCAGAATACCTGAGGTGATGAAAAAAAGCGGCGCCGTCCTCAGAGAAGTAGGCACAACAAACAGGACGTATATTGCCGACTATGAGCGGGCAATAAATGAAAACACGGGCCTGATTATGAAGGCCCACACGAGCAATTACCGTATCCGGGGTTTCACACATGAAGCGGATATTGAAGAATTGTCGGCCCTCGGCAAAAAATACAACATTCCCACCTTCTATGATGCCGGGAGCGGCCTGCTCTATTCTGTCAAGGCCTCGGGTATCCTTGATGAGCCGCTTATTTCTCAGGAAGTCGCTAAAGGTCTTGATGTAGTTTCGTTCAGCGGAGACAAGCTTCTCGGTGCCCCGCAGGCGGGGATTATTGTCGGCGAAAAAACCCTCATTGATGCCATGAAGAAAAACCCTATGACGCGTGCGTTGAGACCCGATAAATTTACCCTTGCCGGACTGGAAAGCACGCTCCTCCTCTATCTCGATATGGAGCACGCGAAAGAGGCAATACCAACCCTCAGGATGATCCACGAAAATCCGAATATCTTTAAAGGCAGGGCGCAACGTCTCTTGAGACAATTGAAAATGAGATGCGGCAATATGACCGTGTCTGTCGCGGAGATTTACTCGGAGGTGGGAGGAGGAAGCCTGCCCGATGTTGTCATACCTTCTTACGGAATATTAATAAAGCCTCATACCATGAGTCTCGAAGTTCTTGAGAAACGCTTGAGAAACCTTGAAGTCCCGATAATCGGGAGAATTGAGAAGGAAACACTCATTCTCGATATGAGGACAATTTTGAAGGAAGAAGAACCGTTCCTGCTTTCCGGTTTAGAAACTGCAAGCAAAGATGCAAAATAGTTTTCACATTATCTGTGACCGGGAAGATATAAGGCTTGATGTTTTCCTGTCGGAGAAACTTTTAATTACCCGCACAAAAGTGAAGGATATGGTGGAAGGCGGCCATGTTCGTGTCAACGGCAAGACACCGAAGGCATCTCTGAAAATCAAAAAATCCATGGAAATAGAAGGTGTAATTCCCGCAGAAGAGCCGCTGAGCCTTGTTCCTGAAGATATTCCTCTCGAAGTTCTCTACGAAGACGAGTATTTTCTTGCCATCAATAAACCCGCTGATATGGTGGTGCATCCCTCATTCGGCCACGCATCGGGCACCCTTGTAAACGCTGTTCTGGCCTACCTGGACAACTAGGCACAGGGCACAGGGCACAGGGATACAAGAGGGCATCAGAGCAGAGGGTATAGCGAATGAAAGATATCCTTCAGAATCCTCGAACCTCGAACCTTGAACCCCGGCTCACGCGAACGTGCGTCCGGGCATTGTACACAGGCTTGATAAGGGTACGACCGGCGTAATTCTTGTTGCCAAAGATTCAAAAACGCAGGAGATGCTTTCGCACCTTTTTAAGGAGCGAAGTGTGAAAAAGACCTATCGGGCAATTGTCGAAGGAAACACGAAGAAAGAACAATGGACCGTAGAAGGCAATATTGGACGGCACCCTGTTGAACGCAAAAAAATGGCAGTTCTCAAAACAGGCGGGCGGACCGCCGAAACTTCTTTTAAGGTGTTACGGGTGTTGAAGGGATTCACCTATCTTGAAGCATACCCGAAAACAGGCAGGACTCACCAGATCAGAGTGCACCTCGCGCACGGAGGATATCCCATAGTTGGTGATGAGGCATACGGTAAGAAGGCAAAGGCGCTCACACCCCGGCCATTACTGCACGCGTACAGAATCGAGTTCATCCATCCCGTAAAGGATATACCCGTCAAGATAGAGGCCCCTGTGCCGGTCGATATGGAGGAGTTTATCAAGGAAAATGTAAATAATAATCAATAACCAAGCACCAATTTCCAGAAGGACAATTACAATCAAGACGCTGTTTCTGTTAAATTTTTCCATTTGATTTTTCATTTTTAATTATCGTTAGTGTTTTAAAGCGGAGTTTAATGTCATTTGAATTAAGACGTGTAAATAACTGGTCTTATTACTATTTGCCGGAACTTGAGGAAAAAGGGATCCTGCATGGATTTTTCACGAAGGAATCTCCACCCCATCCTTTCGCGGGGAGAGACAGAACTGCCTTTCTCGAAACCTTTTCGCTGCAGGATTTGATTATCATGGACCAGGAACATGGCGATGAAGTCCATGTCGTCAAAAACGGGGAGCGACCAGAGAAGGGCGACGGCATCATTCTGCTCGAGCGAAACGTGGCGGCAATTATCAAGACGGCCGATTGTCTTCCCGTTATCATCGTTGAACCGGACTATCCCATGGCAGCCATTGTTCATGCCGGATGGCGAGGTACAGCGCAGAAGATCACACAGAAAGCCGTAGCAAAGATGGTGATGCTCGGCGCGCGAAGAGAAAAAATATTCGCGCTGCTCGGTCCCTCTATCCGCTCCTGTTGTTATGAAGTCGGTGAGGAAGTACGCCATATATTCCAGAAAGAAGGTTTCAGCGAAAGGGTTTTTAAGAGGAAAAACAATTCCTACAATCTCGATTTAAGAGAGGCCAACATGGAACTTCTCGCGGCAGAAAGCATAGATCGGGTTTACGATACAGGACTGTGCACATTCTGCAGGAATGACATGTTTGCTTCATATAGAAGAGGAGAACGATCAATCCGTCAGATAAACTTTGTTTCTCTGAAAGGATAAGGTATAATTGAGTTCAGGGCTGATCAGCGCGTGCTATGAAATATAAAAAAGAAATTATTTTTTCAGCGGCCATACTTTTTATCTTCGGGTTCCTTGTTTTTCTTGAAATCACACTCCCGAATTTCGCGCGTTTCTTTCCTGTGCAGGATAACAAACTTCTTGTTATTGTTCTCAATATTAACCTGCTCCTGATCCTGCTTCTGTTTTTCCTCATCACGAGGATTTTTTTCAAATCATACATAGAAAAGAAAAAAGGAATATGGGGTTCAGGATTGAAGAAGAGGCTCACGTCAACACTCCTCTTCATTTCCATTGTGCCCTCCCTGCTTTTTATTCTCGCGACAGTTTTCTTCAATGTCAGTATAGACAGATGGTTCGGTCAGAAGATTGAAGATACTCTCGAAAACGCCCTGGCCCTTTCGCAGTTCCACTATGAGGATATCTTTCAGCGATACGACAAGGTCGCTGAACTGATGACCCGGGAGATCACCAGAAAAAAGCTCCTCGGGAATGAAGGCGCCCTCAGAGATTATATGAGAAGAAATGAAAAGACCTATTTCCTTGAATATCAGTCGATTCATGATTTAATGGCGAATGCTGTCGTAAAAACCAACTCACGGAATGATATCGAACAGGAACTCGCGGACAAAACCAAAGAAGTAATCAATAAAGGAAAAATACAGGAAATTATTCCGGTGACCGATGGCGAAATGATGATTATGGGCAGACAAATACTCGATGCCAGCGGCCGCCCGGTCGCTGTCTTGTTTATCGGTGATAAGATGAAAGTGAAGGGTACAGAGCAGATCAAACAAATCGCTTCTGTCAGCAAAGAGTTTAAGGAATCGAGGGTAATCAAGAAGGCGCTGAAATACAGTTTCATTCTGCCGCTCTTTCTCATCACTATCCTGACTATTTTTGTCTCCATGTGGGTAGGCGTGAAGACTGCTGCTGAAATTACCGGACCTATTGAAAAGATAAAAGAAGGCGCCGATATCGTTGCGAAAGGCAAATTCGATATTAACCTTGAGGTTGGGGGTAAAGATGAGATCGGCACTCTTGTCGGGGCTTTTAACAGCATGGCAAAGGAGCTGAATATTGCCAAGAACGAGATCGAGGAACGAAGGCGATACATGGAAGTAATCCTCGATAATGTAGCCACGGGCATTATATCGACGGACAAGAAAGGGTATATGCTCCTTTTAAACAGGGCAGCGAAGGGCATTCTTGGCATAGAACATGATAACTGGCGGGGAACACATCTCAGGGATGTCTTCGGCGATGGCTTCAAAATGCTTACAAAATTGTTTCTGAAAGATATCAAGCATGCCGAGGGGGGTAGCATTACCAAAGAATTGCGGATAAACATCAAGAAGGATGTTATCAATTTACGGACATCTCTGACGATCCTGAAGGATGAATCCGGGATAACGGAGGGGTTTATTATTGCCTTCGATGATATTACCCATATTGTGCGGGCTGAGAAACTTGCCACATGGAGGGAAGTGGCGCGCAAACTGACTCACGAGATAAAAAACCCTCTTACCCCCATTATGCTCTCGGCTGAAAGGATACGGCGAAAAATCATGTCCGGTTTTCAGGGCGAGGGAAAGGATATCCTCGATGAGACTACATCAATTATCATACGCTCTGTTGATGACATAAAGGGCATTGTCAATGAGCTGACGAAGCTCACCCATATCTCACAGACCAAAACTGTCGAAGACCTCAACATTATCGTAGAAGAAACCGTAGACCTCTATAAAAACCTGTATCAGAATATTACTTTTTTCATCGAGCAAGGGGTTATACCGCTGCTGCAGGGTCGACAGAGATGGTCTGAAAAGGGCCCTCATCAACCTTATTACGAATTCCGTGAAAGCCATAGACGGAAACGAAGGGACTATAAGCGTACATACAAAATACGAGAAAACAAAAGGGGCGGTCATTATTGAATTTGCCGATACGGGCAAGGGCATAGCCCGTGAAGACAAAGAAAAGATCTTCTATCCCTATTTCACGAAAGACAAAGAGGGGACCGGCCTCGGCCTTGCTATTGTCCACTCCATTATCCTTGAACACCATGGGAAAATTACTGTGGAGGACAACGTGCCGAAGGGCACAAAGTTCATTATCGAACTGCCACTCGCCGATACGTAACCTTGACGGCTGTTCAAGGTTAAAGGTTCGAGCTTAGAAAGCCGTAAATCGGATATCGAATAACGGATATCGTGAAAAGAGCATCTCTCGCAGAGTTCGCAGAGCCAAAGATGTTCTTTCTTCGCGCTTGAGATTCCCGAGAATGAAGGAATCTCAAGCAGGCGATCTCGATGGATTCACGATCTCTCTGAATCCATCGGAAAAATGTATCTCTTCATTCTCTCTCAGCGCCTCTGTGGCCTCTGCGAGAAACTGTTTTTTGTGATTTACGCTTTCCGGTTCTTGCTTCCCCTTCTATCTTACGGTCTGTGATCCTTGGTCTTCAAACTCGTCCTACGTCCAAACGAGCGGAGGGAGTGAACGTCCTACGTCCCATCGAGTCTTCGCTCCGCCCCTTCTTTTTTTGCCTTCGCTGTGTTATATTTATACTATGAAGACAATATGTACGAATAAGAAAGCCTTTCACGAGTACCATATTGAGGACAAATTTGAAGCAGGACTTGTGCTGACCGGAACAGAGGTAAAATCCCTCAGGGAAGGAAAGGGAAACCTGAAAGAGAGCTACGCCCGCGTTAAAGATGGTGAGCTGTTTCTCGTCAATGCCAATATCAGTCCTTATTCCTGCGGGAATATAAGCAACCACGAGCCGAAAAGGACGAGAAAACTGCTCATGCACAAGCGGGAGATTGACAGACTGCTGGGAAAAGTGAAAGAAAAAGGGTATACACTGGTGCCAATTTCACTCTTTTTTAATGACCGGGACAGGGTAAAGATGGAACTTGCGCTGGCACGAGGAAAAACACTTTATGATAAACGGGAAAGCATTAAGAAGAAAGACGAAAAACGCATGATGGCACGGGAATCAAGGTCGAGATGATGCCGAGCTTATCATATATTAACATAATCAAAAATAAGGGGGCGACTGGCTTCGACAGGGATGTAAGGGTCAAAGAGGCATGCCGGGTTACTGCTTACCCGTACCCAAGCGGAACTAAACACAACTGCAGACTCTTACGAGTACGCACTAGCCGCTTAATCGCTGCTACATCATCCGGGCTTTCCTCCCGCTTCAAGTCCGAAATGGTGTAAAACTTAGTGGGATAGTCCCACCTGATGTCTATAGGGTGCGGCGAAACCTAATAGGCTGGGACAGGAAAAAACCTGTCAGTGGGTGGGTTCCTGTCTGAGACTTAAAACACTGACTAAGCATGTAGGCTCTTTGAAGTCTTCTTTTCTGGACGCGGGTTCGATTCCCGCCGCCTCCACCATTTAATAGTCCAACACAGATCCAATGAAGTGCAAAACCCATTAGAAATAGTGGGTTTTTTGTTGTTGTTTGTCC
>CAWAOG010000030.1:0-65297 GCA_963783625.1 uncultured delta proteobacterium
CTCAGTGGAAGAATATGAAGCTCTTAAATTTTCCCTGTCGGGCCCGGAGGCAGCCCAATGAACATGATCGATTTTGCGCGGGAGTCCATGGGTCTTCCGGAGTCCTCTTCCTTTGAACTTACTCCGATGGCGGTGAGAGGTTCGGACCGGACTTTCTTCAGGTTGACATGGGACAACAACGGTTCGGCAATCCTTATCCATTATGACCCGAAACGCTTAGAAAATGCTTACTACGCGGACATCTCCATTTTTCTCCAGAGCATTGACGTTTCAGTACCAAAGCTTATACGTCACGACCGGGGTGACTGCCTCATCCTCATGGAAGACATGGGCAATAAAGATCTCTGGTCATTCAGGGATGCCCCATGGGCCGTAAGGAGCGTGCTTTATCAAAAGACACTCATCGTTCTGCGCAGACTCCACGGTGTTTCTGAAAAGAATTTTCCTTCACGACGCGTGAGGCTCATGGAAGGCTTTGGTCCTGATCTCTACCGCTGGGAGCGGGATTATTTCAGGGAGCATTTTATAACGGGTATTTGCGGTATCAAGCTCGAGCAGCCCCTTGAAAGGGAGCTTGAAGCGGAACTGTGCGCCCTTGCGACCCGACTGGACGGGATAAAACGCTCTCTCGTGCATCGTGACCTGCAATCTCAGAACATAATGGTCCGCGACGAGGAGCCCTTTCTTATCGATTTTCAGGGGATGCGTTTCGGAAGCCCTTTCTATGATCTGGGTTCTCTCTTGTGCGATCCCTATGTTGTATTTTCCGATGACGAGATCGACGAACTGCTTTCGTTCTATTATAAACTTTCGGAACAGAACCTTGATTGGCCTGCCTTCCAGATTTGTTTCTGGGAAGCTGCCGCACAGCGTCTCATGCAGGCCCTTGGCGCTTATGGGTTTCTGGGACTTACAAAAAGTCTGACAGCTTTTTTGGCCCACATCCCTCCCGGACTGAACAATCTCATACGCGCCGCATCACATACAGTTTCACTGCCCTTTTTATCTGAACTCTCCCGCTCATGCCTTAAGGAAATCAAACAGAACAACCTCCTGCTGCACGCAGATAATAAGACAAACAATACGGTCCTCATTAAAAAGCCGGAATAGCCGTGACGATATCGGATTGCCGCTGACCGGAAAAGGTGATTTTCCAGTTGTTATATTCGGAGGTTGTTGCTATAAGTAATTAAGAAGGCCGGTGTATGGAAAACGATGCCATAGAAAAATTGATGAAACAGATTGAGTCGGGTTATTCACTTCCCGCCCTTTCGCCCGTTGCGGTGAAGCTTGTCGAAATTGCCTCTGATGACAACTGTTCTCTGAATGACCTCATATCTTTAATAGAAAAGGACCCCTCTCTCGCGGTGAACCTTCTTAAAATGGCCAACAGCGCTTTCTTTAAATCGGGGCAGCCCGTGGCAAGCCTCCAGCAGGCAATAATGAGGATCGGGTTTCATCAGCTCCGTGTGATGGGCCTTTCGCTGTCATTGAGGAATACCTTTCCTATGGGAAAAGTCGGGCCTCTCGATTATGAGAATTTCTGGCGTATTTCGCTCTATCGGGGGCTTATCGCGAAATCGCTTGCACATCATTTAAAATCCTGCAATCCTGATGAAACATTTGTCGCGGGGCTGATTCTCGAAATCGGTTTTTTGATCTTTTACGACCTTTTCCTAAAGGGCAGAAAAGATGAGATTATCCCTGATGTGGGTGAACTGGAAGAGCTTTTGCAGTGGGAAGAAGAACACTATGGAATTCATCATCGGACAGTGGGAGAATTTGCCCTCAGGTATTGGAAGTTTCCTGATCAGATTGTCAACTGTCAGAAAAGCTTCGGGGAGCAGGCGATAGGCAAGGAAGCACTTCCTCTTGCCAGGATCTGTGAACTTGCGAGGATCTTTTCTCATGCCATGTTGTACAAGGAGACGGATTTCCATACCTTATTTCTGGGTGTGCGGGAATCCCTCAATCTTTCTGACGATGTTATCAACGACATCATCCTTGCCACTTTTGAGCAGGTTGAAGAGATCGCCGAGAGCCTTAAACTGGAACTCAATAAAGAGAGGGACCTTCTGGAGCTTATTGAAAAGGCGAACCAATCTCTGGGCAAGGTTTCGGAAAAGATCATTACCTATCAGGACGCCTTATCGCAATACGCACTTCCTGCATTTGAGGCGTTGGAGTGAAAAACAGTCCTCCGTTGTTGAATATACCCTTCAGGCCATAGCGCATGAAATCAGAAATCCACTCACGGCAGTGGCAGGATTCGCGAGAAGACTCTCAAAGACCCTTGACCCTGCCTCGGAAAGCGGAAAATACGCAAGTATCATCCTCGAAGAATCAAAAAGGCTGGAAACGGCCCTTGATGAAATGAGCAATAAAAAAGAGAAAAACCAATAACCAAATCCCAAGATACAAAAAGACAAATCACAATGACCATACCCTCGGAAGAAAAAGAATAAAGAATGGCCAGCTTTTTATGCGTTTCAAAATTGCAGTAAGTAACGTTGAGATAGAAAGATGATAAATTAGAAAGGCAGAGCTATTTCTGGCTCTGTCACAACACCTCGCAAATGCCGTGTACTGCCAGTCCATGAATCCAATAGCACCAGCATGCCGGGGAAACAATGGTTTCCTGTGAACCGTCGTTGAAAGAGAAGTACCATAAGTTTCCGTTACCAACCGGTGTGTTTGTGCGGAAACCCCCATAACCGGCGACGGTGAGGCCGCCATGATGAAAAAAGGATCGGCATTCGTGAAACTGCCTGGGCTGTTAACCGCTTCGGTTCAACCATGTTATTTCCTTGCGTATTTATCGGAGAAATACAGGTCCATCATGAGGACAGGCTTTGTCACTGTTTTGAAAACCAGGGGGTTATGATATAGTCCGGCAGGAATGTAAATGGTGGTGGCCTTGGTAATAACGTGTTGTTCCATAGTTTTGCCGTCTTCACTCAAGGTTATTTCGATGACGCCGCCCAGATTGACCATATCGTCAGCATCGAGTGATGAGAACATCAGGTATTGGGGAAATCGTGCTTGTGAGGTTCCGAGGCCATAGTAAAAGGGACTTTAATAGTCTGCCAGTACATATGGAATCCAATATTGCCATAATTTTCATCGCTGGTGATCGTAGGGACCATGGTAGCGACTTCTTTGTGGTTCGGTTTCCGTGCTGGTGCTTCCCGGATGTATTTGGCCGTTCCTAAAGTTGTCATTAGTTCTTCTCCTTTATTATGATTTTGTAAACTGTTGGTGTTATATATTAATTATTTCTTCTCCTCACATAAAACTGAAAGTAACAGAGGTTGATGAGACATATAAGCGCCAGACAGAGAAACATTACGGGTAGCCTGTAAGGGGAACAATAAGACCCATGATTACCGGTCCAAGAGCCATCCCCAAATCTAGAATGCCTGGTAGGTCCCCACCGCGGCACCACCAGAAGAACCTGCGTACTCAAGAGCATAGGCCATGCAAGCGGGCATGAAAAAAGTAGCTCCCGTTCCCCAGAGCAACCCTACAAAAATAAATAAGGGAAGGGTCTTTGAAAAAGAGAGTAAAACCATAGCCATCATGGATATAAGAATGAGTGTCAGAAGCATCTTTTCTTTGTTATAGGTGTCGAGGATTCTCCCTGCTATCACTCGGCCAGTTATCATCACCACAGCGGTGGTGGTAAAGAAGAGACCCGGGTTTGTGACCCCGCACTCAACTGCATACAGGGGGAAGAAAGCTGAAAGGGCTCCAAAGACAAATATTTGCAGGAAATTCACGATAGCAGGAACAACAATCTTCCATTCAGGGAGAAAGGCGCTGCGAGCTGGGGTAATTTGTTCAGGTATAACAACTCGTTTGCCGGCCTCCGCACCTTCCATGACAGGAAGAAAGAACACAGCAGACAGGCTCATACAACACAGAAAGAAAATGGAGAAACCGAATTGGTTGAAGAGAAACATACCTGAGGGAGCGGCGAGCGCCATAGCAAGATTGGGTGCCAGCATGAAGTAGGCGATGCCTTGAGCCCGATGAGCCGGCGGTATAATGTTAACGGCATACGCAAAGGCGGCTGTATGAAAACATGCAAAGGCGATTCCCTGGAAGACCCTCACGGCAAAAAGGGGCCAAAAACGAGAAAATACAATGGCCGCAGGGAAGGTAAGAGCAAAGAACGCGGCGCCAAACAGCATGGCGCTTTTCTCGGAGTACTTCGTCAGGACTCCCCCCACAAAGAACCGGGAAACAAGCGCTGATACTGCCATAGCACCGACGAGCATGCCTACCTGTCTTTCATTGGAGCCTAACTTTGTGAAATAGATAGGAAGGGTGGGAATGAGGGCATAGTTGGCAGCAATAAAAACAAAGTACGCAAGAAACACGAGAACGAAATCGCGGGTGAATAAATTCCTTCCTGTATGGTGAGAAATATTTTCCTTATTTTGCATTACACATTAGTGTCCCACAGCGGCGAAAGAACTGTCAATCCATTTGAACATCGGACACACGTGGGTGATAAATGTCGAAGGGTACACACATAAACTTAACACAAAAAAATAAGGTGAAAATGGCATGATTTACTTTAACCCGCCTTTTATGTTTAAATGAGTAACACGAAACCCTTTGTGTGCGGAGACATGATGGAAAAGATAAAGACCTTACGGGGATTTAAGGACATATTCGGTGAAGAGATCGAAAAATTCAAAGGCATCGAAGACGTCGCCCGGAAATATTTCAAATTATTGGGTTTTCGGGAGATTGAGATCCCTATAATCGAAAAGACCGAACTATTTGTGCGAAGTATCGGTGACACAACGGATATCGTGGAAAAAGAGATGTTTACCTTTACAGACCTCGGAGGCGATTCTCTGACACTTCGGCCCGAAGCCACTGCCGGGGTGGTAAGGCACTATCTCCAGGAAAGCCTCTACGCGAAAGAAAGAGTGGCGAAACTCTTTACTATCGGCCCTATGTTCCGCCATGAAAGGCCGCAGAAGGGGCGTTTCAGAGAGTTCCATCAGATCGATGTTGAAGTATTCGGCGTAGAAGAAGCCCTTGTCGATGCCGAACTTGTCTGGATGATTTTCCTCATCCTTGGCGAACTTGGTGTCAAAAACTATACGATTGAGGTCAACAGTGTTGGCTGTAAGGAGTGCAGGGGCCCCTTCAGGGACGTCCTCGTTCAGTATTTTGAGGCAGAAAAGGATCATCTTTGTGAAGATTGTCTGAGACGCCTTACCCGGAACCCCTTGCGGATATTTGACTGTAAAAACGCGCAATGTATTCAGATAGCGGCCCGTTCTCCGCTGCTATACGATCACCTCTGCGGCGCATGCAAAGATCATTTTGACGCTTTTTTACACTATATGGATGAGTATGGTGTTACCGTTACTATCAATAAAAGGCTTGTGAGAGGCCTTGATTATTATACGAAAACAGTTTTTGAAATCACTTCCGAAGATCTGGGCGCGCAGAAGGCATTCATGGCGGGCGGGAGATACAATAACCTTGTCGAAGAAATGGGCGGCCCGGCGACAGCTGGTATCGGTTTTGCCATTGGAGTGGAGAGGCTTTCTATGCTTACTCATCTTCAGGGTGTGCCGGTGAAACCGACCTGTTTTTTTGCCTCTGTTGGAGAGAGAGCGAAAAACTACCGTATCCCGGTCCTGAGAGCTTTTGCTGCTGAAGGGCTGACGCTCCGTTATTCCTATGAAGGCAAATCATTGAAGGCCCAAATGAGGTACGCCGACAATGTCAATGCCGATTTTGTGCTCATCCTCGGAGATGAGGAAATCGAAAAAGGGATTATAATTCTCAGAAATATGAAGGACAAGAAACAAGACGAACTCCCGCTGGATCCGCAAAATATGCTCCGGGAATTAAAAAATATGTATAGCCATTTATTTTGATATTTAATACAATAATAGTATTCCCATGATTTATACCGTAACGCTCAACCCGATCCTTGGCAGAATTGTTGAAGTGGAAGAACTCATCTATGATGATGTCAACATGGTTGTGGAAGAGAAAAAATATCCCGGCGGGAAAGGCATTGATGTCTCAAGGGTCATTAAAGAACTGGGCGGACAGAGCATTGCCATGGGTTTTGTCGGTGGATACAATGGACTTGAACTTGTTGGACGTCTTGTCAATGAAGGTATTCTGTGCGATTTCACGAAGATACATAACGAGACAAGAGCCCATATCACTATTTTTCAGAGAAAAAAGAAGGTTCAGACGCTTCTCAGTACATTGTGCCCCGCCATAAGCCAGATTGAAGTAGATGAATTTTTTAGGAAAATCCAGGAAATCCCGGCGAATAGTTATGTTGTGATTAGCGGCAACATACCTCAGGGTATGAGCGGCAGCTTTTACGCGCAGCTTATTACCACATTGAAGGAAAGGGATATCAGAGTCATTCTTGATACCGATGAAGAGGCCCTGAAAAAAGGGGCTGACGCGGGTCCATATTGTATAAAACCCAATATCCATGAATTTGGCAGGCTTGTGGAAGCCAATGTGAGCGAAGTGGAAGATATTATCAGATACGCAAGACCCTATGAGGATAAAATTCAATATATCGTTGTTTCCCTGGGGGCAAGGGGGGTTGTCGGCATCTCCCAGGAGGGTAATTATCGTGTTATACCTCCGAAAATAAACGTGCGAAGCTCCATCGGAGCAGGAGATTCCCTTGTGGCGGGTATTATTTTTGCGTTAAGCGAAAATATCCCTTTTGAAGATGCTCTTGCCCTTGGTGTGGCCTGCGGAACAGCGTCAGCGCTTAATCCGGGCAGTGATCTCTGTAAAATGCATGACATAGATATGATAAAAAAAGAGGTACTTATTAAAAATATTTAAAAAAATTGATTTACATATTATGATTGATGTTATATATCTATGTAATAAAGTAAAGATTAATCACGAAAGGAGGTGAAATTATATGAAGAAGCTTGTTGTATTATTTTTAGCTATTACATTTCTTGCGGGTGTTTCATTGATGGGCTGTAGCCAGGAAACTCCTCCGCCACCAAAGGAAGAGGCGAAGCCTGCGGAAGCTGCACCAGCTCCTGCGGAGCCAGCAAAAGACGCACCGGCACCAGCACCGGAAAAACCGGCAGAACCAGCCAAAAAGTAGTTCTTGCATACGAGGGTATGTCCTTCACTCGATGAAGGATATACCCTAACCCATGAAGGAAGAGGTGTACTATGAAAAAACGATCACTTGGGCTTGTACTATTGGTTGCCCTCATCGGGATAACGTTGGGCGGTTGCGGTTGTTTCCAGCAACAAATGAAGGGTGAAACTCCACCTCCGGCACCACCGCCTGCAGTAGTCCAGGCTCCCGAAGCAAAACCGGCAGTTCCTGTTGCAGCACCAGCACCAGCACCAGCACCAGCACCAGCACCAGCACCAGTTATGATGTTGAAAGATATCAACTTTGATTTTGATAAATATAACATAAGAGAGTCAGACGCGGCTATCCTCAAGGAAAACACCGCGTGGTTTAAAGCGAACGCGGGGAAAAAGGCCCGGGTTGAGGGACACTGTGACGAAAGAGGAACAGTGGAGTATAACCTTGTCCTTGGTCAGAAGAGGGCCGATTCAACAAAGAATTTCCTTGTAAACCTTGGTGTTGACGGGAAATTACTGGAAACGGTAAGTTATGGGAAAGAGCAGCCGCTCGATCCTGGACACAACGAAGCAGCATGGGCAAAGAACAGAAGAGCCCATTTCGCGCCGTTCTAACAAATTGTCGACAGACGCGGAGGGTACATCAACTACCCTCCCTTTTTTTCTTCACTCTTTAGAAGCTCTATCGCAATTTATCCCCTTTGATAGTCAAACAAAAGAGACATTAGAAAAAGTAAGCACTTTGCATCGTGTAAGAGTCCCTTTATTTTATCTTAACCTCATGGAGAGAGATCATCCTTCATGTCCCATACGGCAACAGGCAGTGCCATCAATACTGGAAATGGAAGAGACCGGACAGGATGACCCTCTGGCCGAAAATACTTTTTCAATAACGCCTGCTCTTATTAAAAGACACCCCAACAGGGCCGTCTTTCTTGTGACCTCGCAATGTGCCATGTATTGCAGATTCTGTAACAGGAAGAGACTGGTAGGGAAGGACTGGACGCCTGAGGCATACCGGAAAGAATCCCTCCGGCGTATAGAAGAGGACCCCGATATAAAGGAAATTATTCTATCAGGAGGGGACCCCTTTATGCTTTCCCCCCGTGAAATTGGTGCTATTTTGTCACAGTTACGAACCATGCCTCACATAGGGACTATCCGGATAAGCACCAGACTACCTGTTGTATTTCCTCAGGGTTTCACAGAAGCGCATTTAAAAGAGATAAAGAAGCACGCCCCCCTGTGGATTGTTATTCATATCAATCACCCCAGAGAAGTCTCGCCGGAATTCCTCGAAATAGTAAGAAAAATCCGTGAATCGGGGAATATGCTCATAAGCCAGACCGTGCTTTTACGAAACATCAACGACTGTCCCCATCTGCTTTCTAAACTCTTCCATATGCTCGTTGTCGCGGGCATTAAACCGTACTATCTTTTTCAGCTTGATGAAGCACGGGGTATTTCACATTTTAAAGTGCGATTGGAGAGGGGCATTGAAATTATGAAAACATTGAGAAAAAACGCCTCAGGCCTCGCGATGCCTCAATACGTCCTCGATATCCCCGGGGGGTTGGGGAAGGTACCTCTTGATTATGTCTATGTAAAGGGACGAAACAGAAAAACCGTCCCTGTTGAGAGTGCGACAGGAGCTAAGGGTACATACCTCAATGACGGAAAAAAGAGCGCCTGCATGCATTGTGGGATATGTGAGGATGAAGATAATCACCAATAATCAAATCCCAATAATCAAAGATGAGAAAACAAACCGTTTTTCATATCGATTCTTTAAATTTGGTTGTTGGCGCTTGATTATTGTGATTTGTTTGTATCTTGTAATTTGATTATTGGTTATTGTCTTTTATATTTGGTTTAAAGATTGCCGCGATATAGTGCCAGGCTGAATAGAGGCTGAAAAAGAGCGCCGCATAGAGTATATAGAGCCCTATTTTGTCAATGAGGGTATTACGGAGAAGTCCGCTTCCCCAGTCAAATAATATACAGGCTATGCCGACGATCTGGAGCATGGTTTTAAGCTTACCGGAAAGAGATGGATAGACGGCGATACCCTCCATCGCTAAAAAAGCCCTCAGGCCGTTAATGAGAAATTCTCTGCACACAAGGAGAATAGTCATCCATAGAGGCACAAGGTGCTCGTATGTGAGAGTGATAAGGACCGACGAAACAAGGAGTTTGTCCGCTATAGGATCCAGATACAACCCAAGTTTGGATGACATGCTTAATCGTCTTGCAATGAAACCATCAAGACCGTCTGTAATACCCGCGATGAGGAAAAGAAGAAAGGACGAAAAGGGGAGCCCATTTTCCATACAAAGGATAATAAGGGGAATAAAAAGTATTCTGATGATGCTCAACCTGTTCGGGAGCGTCCAGATAGGTAATTTTTCGTCTTTAGCTTTCATTGGGTTTTTTTAACTTGTTATAGTATGCCTTTACTCTTTGAATATATGTTTTCGTCTCTTCATAGGGTGGAACATTCATCTTGTATTCTATTACCCTTCCCGGACCCGCGTTATATGCCGCAAGTATTAGTTCCAGATTGCCCGAGAATATTTCATCAAGATACTTTAAATACCGGGCGCCTCCTTTAATATTATCTTCCGGATCAAATGGATCTGTGACGTTCACGAAACGTGCCGTATCAGGCATGAGCTGCATAAGGCCCTGGGCGCCTTTGTGAGATAAGGCCCTGGGATTAAAATTTGATTCGGTTTTCATAACAGCCTTGACGAGCAACGGGTCTATACCGTGCGTGGTTGCGTGCTGCGTAATCATATTGTCGTAGCTTGTGTTGTCGATATTTTTTACGACAATTGATGTAATCTTGTCTGAAATAATGACACGAAATTTCTTGCCTATGGGGATCATATTTGTAAAATGATAGGTACCGCGCTCATCAACATAACCATATACGGCCGCGTGTCCGCAGTACGGAAAAAAAGACAAAAAAATACAAAGGATTAATATCCTTAAAATCATAGCTGTATTGTCTTAAACTTTTTTATGCTTGTCAAGTCTTTTGCGGTGTATTAAGCTGTAGAATACATGGATACAAGCGGGATTTTATATGTTGTCGCGACGCCGATAGGAAATTTGAAAGACATTACCTTCAGAGCCGTAGAGGTTTTTCGGGAGGTTGATTTTATTGTCGCGGAAAGCAGCCTCCGTGCTTTAAAGCTCCTCAGCTATCTTGAAATCAGGAAGCCTATTATCTCCGTGAACAGCTATAATGAAGAAAGGAAGGCAAAAGGAATCGCGGAACAGTTACGGAAAGGGAAGAAATGCGCCCTCATAACAAGCGCCGGTACTCCCTGTATATCGGACCCTGGAAACCATATAGTGAGAAAATGCTGTGAAGAAGGCATAGAAGTAAAATCAGTACCGGGCCCATCAGCGGCCATAGGAGCTGTTTCTATCTCCGGGCTTTTCGCGGACCGTTTTTTGTTTTTCGGCTTTTTACCGCAAAAAAAAGGAAAACAGAAAAAGATACTTCTGGAATTCTCTGAATTATCGTATCCCATCATTTTTTACGAGTCACCGAGAAGACTCAGAGGGACCCTGGAAAATATGCATGAAATATTCGGTAATCGACAGGCGGTGATTGTGAAAGAGATGACGAAGGTCCACGAAAAGGTTTACAGGGGTCAGATACGAGAGTTGCTTGAGAGCCTTCCTGAAGATGAAATCAAAGGAGAATTTGTTATTATTATCGATGGAAAAGGAAAAAATATCTTGTGAGATGCCCAATTTCTATTGATTATTGGCATTAATGTACCGATAATATAAGTGTGTATCCATGAAACCACGAATTATACATAATGCCGTGGCCTTTGTCCTTGCCGGTGGAGTTGGTGTCCGTCTGCATCCATTGACAAGAGACAGGGCAAAACCCGCTGTTCCTTTTGGTGGAAAATACCGGATTATCGATTTTACCTTGAGCAACTGTGTTAATTCCGGTATTCGAAAGATCTTTGTTCTTCCGCAATATAAATCTCACTCGCTTATAGAACATACAAGGGATGCCTGGAGTATCCTCAATCCAGAACTCGGAGAATTTGTGTCCCATCTTTCTCCTCAAATGAGGGTTGGTGAAGACTGGTATCGAGGAACAGCCGACGCCGTCTATCAGAACCTGTACCACCTTGAGCAGCTTGACGCCGATTATGTTGTGGTACTCTCCGGTGACCACATATATAAGATGGATTATAGCCTTTTCATCCGGTATCACAACGCAAAGAAGGCAGACCTGACAATTGCTGCCGTCGAAACCGATATCCGTGAAGCATCACGATTCGGCATCATTGAGGCAATGCAGGACGGCAGAGTGACGGGCTTTGAAGAGAAACCGAAGAATCCACGTCATGTGCCCGGTAATCCGGAGAAAGCCTTTGTCTCAATGGGTGTATATATTTTCAGGAAGAATACACTCATTGACGTGCTCAAAAGAGACGCGCAAAGTGATTCGTCACATGATTTCGGGAAAGATATTATTCCAATGCTCTATCCTGGAGGAAAGGTGTTTGTGCACCGATTTAATACAACATGTGGCGGTAAAGATGCCTGTTATTGGCGGGATATAGGGACTATAGACGCCTATTGGCAGGCAAATATGGACCTTGCCTCTGTAACCCCTATGTTCAATCTGTATGACAGAGATTGGCCCATCAGAACCTACCAGGGACAGTATCCGCCTGCGAAGACTGTTTTTGCCAATGAGGAGTCCGGAAGGGCAGGGAAGGCATTGGATTCTATTATCTGCGGTGGCGTTATCATCAGCGGTGGTAAGGTAACAAAATCGATACTTTCCCCCAGCGTTCGGGTAAACAGCTATGCGGAAGTGAATGAGTCGATCCTTTTCCATAACGTGGTCGTCGGTATGAGGGCTAAAGTGAGGAGAGCTATCATTGATAAAGGGGTACGAATACCGCCTGGTATGAGAATAGGATATGATCTCGAAAAGGACAGAGAGCGTTTCTGTGTGTCAGACGACGGTATTGTTGTCATACCGAAAGGCGAAGTACTGTAAAACGTAACACTTAAAACCGTTTTTTCTCCTATTTCTCCCTTTTTAACATTGAGTCGGCAAGAGACAGAAGGGCGTTCTTGTATCGCGAAGCGGGAAAATTGTCGAGATGTTTTTTAGCATCGTTGAGGTACTTTTCCGTTGCCGCCGCCGCGTAACCTATTCCGTTATATTTTTCCATGAGCTTGCTTACCCATTCAAAATCCTTTTGTGAAATGGTATGTTTATTGAGGATTTTTGCCACAGAGAGTTTTTCTTTTTCTGAGGCCGATTTCAAAGCATGGATAAAGGGGAGGGTCAGTTTGCCTTCCTTGAGGTCTGTCCCCACGCGTTTTCCCAGTACATCATCATAGGATGTATAGTCGAGTATATCATCTCTTAGCTGGAACGCGATTCCAAGCTTATATCCGAAATTTTTGACAGCATTCCGCTGCCTCGGTGTCACATTGCCAAGGATCGCTCCTATTTCACATGCGGCAGAGAAAAGGATTGCTGTTTTATTGCCGATAATTTCAAAGTAGTCTTTCTCTGTCGTGTCTATATTGGCTGTTTTGATAATTTCCAGAATTTCTCCCTCTGAGAGCGCCGTAGTGGCCTGTGAAATGATTTTCAAGATTTCGTGGTTACCTTCCTTCGACATCAGTTCAAAAGACTTGGAGTAGAGGAAATCTCCGACGAGAACACTGGGCTCATTTCCCCAGACAGTATTGACAGTAGAAGCCCCTCTCCTTGTTCTCGCGTTGTCAACTACATCATCATGGAGCAGCGTTGCCGTATGGATAAACTCTATAATAGCGGCAAAGGGGATATATTTTTCTCCCCGATACCCACAAAGCTTTGCGCTGAGTATGACAAGTACGGGTCTTACCCGCTTGCCTCCCGATTTTATGATGTAATTTACAATTTCTTTGATAAAACCGATTTTTGTGCTAATGAGTTTGTCGATAGAGAGTTCAAGCTTGTTTAAATCTTTTTCAACGAGTTTCATAAAATCTGTCATAGTCAACCCTCAAGGGTATAATATTTTTTTACTTCTTCTGTGATATGGCCGTTTTCGTAGATATAGAGCGGTTTTTCTATTTTTACTCCGGTGCCGCCGTCTTTAATAAATTCAGCGAGCAAAAGATTTGCTTCCTCATCTCTTCGGGGGTAGACAATTCTCAATCGCTTCAGTTCCAGTTTATTCAACCCCGCTGTATTGACGAGTTCGCCGAGCCTTCTTGTCGGATAGATGATATAAAAGCGGCCTTTATTGTTGAGAAGGGATGCCGCAGTGGACAAAAGTCCCGAAAGATCAAGCTCAGATTCATAACGGGCGATGTATCGGGATTCCCCGGGGCTTGCCCTGCCGGAGCCTTTTTTCGTATAGGGCGGGTTGGAGACTACAACGTGGAAAGGTGTTTTTTTCAATGTCTTCGCGTGTTTTTTGATGTCTCCTTTGAGAAAGTCTATCTGATCAATATTATTTATCTTTTTATTTTTTAACGCCAGATGAAAAAGGTCGTTTTGGATCTCAATGCCGAGCATAAAATTCGTATGTCCCCTTTTCGCGATATAGATAGGTATGATACCACAGCCAGTGCCGATATCCAACAATCTTTCTCCTCTCTTCAAGGTGACAAAATTGGCAAGAAGAAAGGCATCGATAGAAAACCGGTAACCGTTTTTATTCTGGATAAGTTTGAGTTTTTCTTCGCAGAGAAGCTCAACAGTCTCCATACCTTCAATTGTTTTACGCATATTTGCAGAATACGAGACCTGTGAGTATCTTGGGATAGAAAAAGGTCGATTTCGGCGGCATATAGAGACCATTTTCAGCTATGTCCCTGACCTCTTCAACACTTGTTGGCGGGAGATAGAACGCAAGATCTAAAGACCCTTTACGGATAAATTCGATTGATTCGTAGTGGTCCTGGGTAAATGATATCTCTTCATCTTTTATCTTGAGAAGGTTTTTGATGATGCCGCTGTGGATGACATTGACTTTCAGCTTTTTCAGGCATTCGTGAATGTTCGTTTCCGCGTAGGGAGGAAAAGACCGTTTCTCAGTGACAACGTATAAGTTCTGCAGATCTTCTTTTGAGTAGAGAACGAATGACGGCTTTGCTGAGGTGCTCACTGTTGCAAGGGCCGCCTTTACCGAATCATTTCCTGTGTATGGCTGCCGTGAAATTTCCGTATACTCTTTGAGAAGATTAAGCATTTCATTGAGAGGACGCGCCTTCTCAAAGTTTATTATTCGGTGATAGGGGAGTATGACGATCCCCGGCGAATACATATTGGTCAGATAGAGAGGCACATAGGGGAGATTGAGCCTGTATGATACATCGAGTCTGTGGTGGCCGTCTGCTATGTAGATTTTCTTCGCGGCCATTATCGAAACAAGTCTGGCAATCGCGGCGGCATCGATCATTCTGTAAAACCGGTTACGGATAGACTGTTCATCAACAAAGTCGTATATTTCTTCTTTTTCCGGTCCTGCCATGATATCTTCGATTTCTTTGTTTTTGTCCTCATAAAGACCGAAAATGAGGCTGGTAAATGTTTTTAACGTACCGATCAGTTGCGCTCTATCTGCCTTTGCTTTTTTTCTTGTCTCTTCGTGAGTCAGGATTCTCTGCTTATCGAGTTTATGAAGCGCGATAAAACCTCTTCTGTAAAACGAAACGCCCTCTATTTCGAATTCCTGTTCATATATATAAATTGCCTCTTCTTTATCGGGCAGCAAAATGTCCTTTTTCAGCCACTCGTCCATGATATGCTTTGCGTTTGCATATTTGTCCATTGGACCCGATGCTTCAGGCAGTTCCAATCTGATCGCGTTCTCACTGCTTCTTGTGTAATAGTCTGCAGAGTTGGAAATGACATCGTACGGTGGACATACTACACGAGAAATGTCACCAATTTTTTCTTTATTGTAGAGAATACCGCTAAATGGTTTGGTAAATGTTTCAGACATGGTGAATGTGTTAACATAAGGCTGTGCCGTCTGTCAAAAGTTTTGTGCAAAATACGGGTAAGTTGTCTTTGTTAAGCATGAAAGTATTGACATAGGGCGAATAGTTATGTTTTAAATAAACATCAAAATGCCGAGGTAGCTCAGTCGGTAGAGCAGGGGACTGAAAATCCCCGTGTCGGCGGTTCAATTCCGTCCCTCGGCATTTCTTCTATTTCTGGGGCTCAGCGCCCCCTCTACCAGCAAAGCTGGCAGAGACTTCCCCCTCGCTCACAGAAGTTCGCTTCCATGTCGCTTCGCTCCATGGTATAATCTCGGCTCATGTCGTCCCCTCCAGCAGCAAAAGCTGCCGGAGCCTCCTCACTCAGCGCTTCGCTATAGTTTAAAGTACTTAGCATCTATCACAATCTATCCCCTATAACCAGAAATAGAAATTATGCCTGAATTAAATATAGTTGACTATAATTGAGCTTTCAGTCTCTCCGTTCCATAGGCTCGATTTCAAATGGTTTTCAGAGGTTTCTCAATGGGTTGATTAAAAGCCAGTTTTATTACATGAGACAGACCGTCTCGCAGATCAGGAACGAGGCACGTTACGGCAAAACGACAGCTTCTTGGAAGACAGATTGACTGGATATTTCCGTTGATTCTTCTTATATTATGATTGAAGATAGCAAATACACCAATATGAAGGGGAAACGAGCTATGGAGAACCAATGGTTTTATAAAGATTATCAGATTCGCGACGGTCTGAAGCCGGGCAGCAAACATTTTCAGTATTTCTATGTAGTTTCGGAACAGGAAAGGAAGAAATGCAACTATTGTGTGTGGATAGTGGATGAGGCCTTGGCCCGATTTGACCAATCTGGAGACTACGTTTCGATCGTGTCTTCTCAAAGAGAGATCTGGAACGGATGGGTCAAGGGGAAAATTGATTCCGGAGATTTCGGCAATAAGGTGCTGAAATATGACAAAGATGGCGAGAAGGAGATCGAATTGTCAGAAATGACAGTCCATCTGTCAATGGATTAGATTAGCCATCATCACCAAAAGTATTTGCTCGATGCCATCGACCGACACGGAGGTTATTTCCTTTTCTTTCCTGACATATGTCTTTTGCATCTGTGAGGAACCTTGGGGATGCCCTTTCAAGATACTTAATTAAGTAAGGTGATAAATAAATAAAGTAAAAATATAAGGAGGCCTGCTATGAAATTTGAGATAGCTCCAAACGTCCATTGGGTTGGTAAGATTGATTGGGAACTCCGTAAATTTCATGGAGAAGAATATTCCACTCATCGGGGTTCTTCCTATAACTCCTATTTGGTCAAAGATGACAAGATCGCCTTAATTGACACGGTGTGGATGCCTTTTGCCAAAGAGTTTGTTGAAAATCTGGCCAGAGAAGTCGATCTCAATAAAATAGATTATGTCATCGCTAATCATGCAGAAATGGACCATTCAGGTTCTATGCCGGAATTAATGCGTCATATCCCGGATAAACCGGTTTACTGCACGGCCAATGGTGCCAAATCGCTGAAAGGGCACTACCACCAAAACTGGAATTTTCAAGTAGTAAAAACCGGCGATAAACTAAGCCTCGGCAAGAAGGAACTAATCTTTATTGAAGCCCCTATGCTGCATTGGCCGGACACCATGATTGAGTATCTCACGGGCGATGCGATTTTGTTTTCCAATGATGCCTTCGGCCAGCATATTGCCAGCGAGTATCTTTTCAACGATCTTGTCGTCCAATCGGAACTCTTCGAAGAGGCAATCAAATATTACGCGAACATCCTCACGCCTTTTTCACCAATGGTGACCAAGAAAATTAATGAGGTCATCGGACTGAACCTTCCTGTCAATGCTATTTGCCCCAGCCACGGTGTCATCTGGCGTGACAATCCCTTGCAGATCGCTCAAAAATATCTGCAATGGGCAGCAGACTATCAGGAAAATCAGATTACGATCATTTATGATACCATGTGGGACGGTACTCGGAGGCTTGCTGAAACCATCGCCAAAGGCATCAAAGAAAAAGATGATACGGTGACAGTGAAACTTTACAATATCGCCCGCAGTGACATCAACGATGTGGTTACTGAGGTTTTCAAATCAAAGATGATCCTCCTGGGTTCACCTACGATTAACAGAGGTATTCTCTGCGCGATGGCGTCACTTATCGAAATGATTACTGGCCTCAAGTTCAAGAATAAGAAGGCCGCGGCTTTTGGTTGTTATGGTTGGAGCGGGGAGTCGGTGAAAATGCTGAGCGAGCACCTGATAAAAGCAGGTTTTGAAGTTGTCAATGATGGTCTGAAAACGATGTGGCAGCCTGGTAACGATGAATTGACAAAGGCACTTGAGTTTGGTCAGGAGATAGCTGGAAAACGATAAGCGAATAATGAGGGTATGGTTCGAATGAGGTAATATATGAATGGATCGTTACTGGATATAACCGCTGAAGAGCGGTTTTTCGAAGATTACGTGGCAGGTTCAGTCTACGAATTCGGGTCCGTCAAGGTAGAAGAAAATGAGATCATCGAATTCGCCCAACGATATGATCCGCAACCTTTCCATACCGACCCTGTCGCTGCCCGGGCTACTCAGTTCGGCGGTGTCGTTGCCAGCGGCTGGCACACAGCGGGGATGGCCATGAAACTGCTGGTGGAGAACTATCTTCCCCGCGGTTCCAGCCTTGGTTCGCCCGGTGTGGATCAATTGCGGTGGCACAAACCCGTGCGGCCCGGTGATATCCTTTCCGTTCGTGTGACCATCGCGGAAACAAAACCATCGCAATCAAAACCTGACCGGGGGTTACTGCGGTCCTTTGTAGAGGTCCTGAATCAACACTACGAGGTTGTAACAAGCTGGCGGGGGATGGTAGTCCTTCTGCGCCGAAACAAAGGGTGAGCGAATACCCGAGATCCCGAGTGCTATGCTTTTTTGCAAACAGTTTTCAGGGATGCTTACAAAGGGTGGAAGCAACAGTTGACGATAACTTCCTCCTGTACTAAACAGCTACGACATTAACCAGCCAATATGCGCTTCACGTGGTAATGATCAATTGACGCCGTAGATCATGCTGGCTTTGGCGTAGAAATGGGAGAAATATTAGGCTTGCCTGGCCCGAACGGCGCCGGCAAGACAACCTGCTGTAAGGATGCTGACAGGCATTATAAAAGCAGATCAGGGAAGTCTGTAATCGCTTGAAGGAACAAACAGATATGTTATATATTAGCAAGGAGACTCTATGCGAAAAGAAAAGCCTTCCACTCATCCGATGATCCCGAATGGCGCCTGTGAGGACATACATACAAGCTCAGATCCGAAACTCATCGCCCGCGCCATCGTCGAGAACCTGCATTACGTGAAGGGTCGTACACCCAAACACGCGACCATGAACGACTGGTATACGGCAGTTGCCCGTACTGTGGGAGATCGACTGCTTGACCGCTGGGTGAAGACATTGACAACCCAGCATCGCCAACCTAAGATTGTCTCCTACCTTTCTGCAGAATTTCTCCCCGGACCGCATCTCGGTAATGCCATGATCAACCTCGGCATTTATGAACAGGTGAAGGAAGCTATTACGCAACTCGGCCTTGATCCAGATAAACTCTTCGATCACGAACAAGAACCGGGCCTTGGGAATGGAGGTCTCGGCAGGTTGGCGGCATGTTTCCTCGATTCGCTGGCAACACTCCGGTTCCCCGCAATCGGGTACGGCATACGGTACGAATTCGGCATCTTCGATCAGGAGATCAGGGACGGCTGGCAGAAAGAGATTACCGACAAATGGCTCGCCTTGGGCAATCCGTGGGAGATTCCCCGCCCTGAAATCACCTATTATGTGAACTTCGGGGGCCATACCGAATATTATGATGACGAAAATGGCTGCCAGCGAGTCCGGTGGATTCCTCGCCGGGTTGATAAGGGCGTGGCCTACGATACCCCTATACCGGGATATGACGGGCCTGTAGTAGATCTCCTTCGTCTCTGGAAATCTGAAGCCGCGGAATCCTTTGATTTTGAAGCCTTCAACGAAGGAGACTACTATGGTGCGGTCGAGGAGAAGATCGTTTCAGAGACCATCACAAAGGTCCTCTACCCTAATGATGAACCTGCCGCTGGTAAGAAACTCCGATTGGTTCAACAGTATTTCTTTGTCTCATGTTCGCTTCAGGATATGATAAGGCTCCACGAACTCCAGCATAACCCTTTGTCTACATTTCACGAAGGGTTTACGGTCCAGCTTAATGATACGCACCCATCAATCGCAGTCGTTGAGCTTATGAGAATCCTCGTTGATGAGCGCCGCATGGACTGGGATCTTGCGTGGTCGATTACCCGGCAGACCTTTGCCTACACGAATCATACCCTTCTTCCCGAGGCGCTTGAAAAATGGCCCTTGCCGCTCTTTAGAAAGATGTTGCCCCGTCATCTCGAAATCATCTTCGAGATCAACAGGCGGTTTCTTGATGAGATCAGACTTAGCTACGCGAGTGACGAGGAGCGGGTGCGGCGTCTTTCTATTATCGATGAGTCGGACGAAAAGTATATCCGAATGGCCCATCTGGCCACCATAGGAAGCCATGCCGTAAACGGGGTTGCCGATGCTGCACACAGAGCTCTTGAAACAGACAGTAATGCGCGATTTTTATGAGATCTCGCCGGCAAAGTTTCACAACATCACCAATGGGGTGACTCCCCGCCGGTGGGTGGTGCTGAGCAACCCTGGCCTTGCCAGGCTCATAACGGAAGTTATCGGCGATAAGTGGATCTCTTGCTTCGAAGAGGAGATTCCAAAACTCGAACATTTTGCTCATGATGTGAACTTCAGAAAAAGATGGCATGAGGTTAAACAGGCCAACAAGGAGCGCTTGGCAGCGATTATCAAGGACCGGACCGGTATCACTGTCAACAGCGAGTCCATCTTTGATGTGCAGGCAAAACGTATTCATGAATACAAGAGACAGCATCTGAATATTCTCCACGTTGTCACACTGTACAGAAGGCTCAAGAATGATCCTTCCATCGACGGGCCGCCCCGAACGGTAATATTCGGTGGCAAGGCTGCCCCCAGTTACTTCATGGCGAAGCTGATCATCAAACTCATCAACTCAGTTGCTGACGTAGTAAACGGGGACTCCATTACGGCGGATCGGCTGAAGGTGGTCTTCTTCCCTGATTTCAACGTCCAGAACGGCCAGAGAATATATCCTGCTGCCGATCTGTCAGAGCAGATATCGACTGCAGGAACAGAAGCATCCGGCACAGGAAATATGAAATTCTCCATGAATGGGGCACTCACTATCGGAACTTTCGATGGTGCTAACGTGGAAATCCGGGAGCAGGTGGGTGCGGATAATTTTTTTCTTTTCGGTCTCGACACGGCGGCAGTCCATGTTCTCAAAGAAAGTGGATACAATCCTCGTGCATACTACGAGGGGAACAGGGAACTCAAAGACACGATTGATTTGATCAGTTCCGGTTTCTTTTCCCGTGGTGACTCCAGTCTCTTTCGGCCCCTGATCGACGCGCTTCTGAACCGTGATGAATACCTTGTCCTGGCAGACTATCACTCATACGTCCAGTGCCAGGAGGAGGTAAACAGAGTCTATGAAGACAGAGATCAATGGACCACCAAATCGATTCTTAATGTAGCCCGTATGGGGCGATTCTCTTCGGACAGATCCATACGGGAATACGTCGAGAAAATATGGAAAGTGAAGCCTCTTATTCCGGTGGAACGAAATTGAAACCCAATAGTGTTTTTATGCTTATTTTATGCCCACAGCGTTTAGATAGAGTGCATGATTAATGCATGATAATCTGAATGCCCCCTCCATCCCGCCAAGCGGGAATGGAGCCTCCCCTTCTCGCCCGCCATGCGGGCTGAGGGCTTTGCCCAAACCGCCACCCCTTTACTTCTGTATAACCATAGAAGATACCCTTGGAGCATCTTTGAAATTGGATAGTCTATTACAATGACTGTAGCTGTGGATATCGGGCCCGCCAGGGGGGTCTTGGTAACTGTTGATGCGGCAAAGAACCATGTTGTAATGGCAGTTATTGGATAGTTATAGTATTATCATCATTTCGATGTGTCATACCATTTATTTAAGAAGGTTCGACAAAAATGTCGTTATATTGGTTTAAAACAGCATGTTTTGTCGAATAGCAGATCAAATTAAAATACTGTATTTTAGAAAGAAGCTTGTAAACAGGGGTTTTATAGAGACAATCAACGGGCGGTATAATGATTGCAAAAAGAGTGTAGAATATGAAGCAAATTATTGATATATTTTCATATCGATTTGACGTTTTTTGCTATCTACAGATCCTTTCATATAATACAACTCTTTTCGAGGAGAGACCATGTATTTAGAATTGATGCAAGCGCATGTATTTCAAATTCAAAGCGATGAAACGAAATCAGGCAGACTATGGGAATTTCTTTGGAGGCTCTGTGTATTATGCCCGGTTTTTATTTTCCTCTGTTTTTTTCTGCCTTTTTCGGTCTCAGGGCAGGTTATTGCCGCCGGGGAAACGATCACTCTGCAGCGCGCAATCGATATTGCGCTCAAGAACCAGCCTACCATCCTGGCAGGGCGATCGACAGTGCGGGCCAGTGAAGCTACGATCGGTCAGGCACAGGCAAATTATTATCCGCAACTCACCGCGTCGGGTTCCTATAACAAGATTTCACCAGTCAGATCCGGCATAGAAACAGTCACCAACAACAAGTATGATGAATACATCGGTACTGTGAGACTGGACCAGAGAATCTTCGACTTCGGCAAGACGCCAACACAGGTGCGCATCAACAGTTTGAATACCGAATCATCCCGCTTTGATCTGGATAATACCTTGAATACCGTTGTGTTTAATGTGAAACAAGCCTTCTATAACGTCCTTCAGGCCCAGCGGAACAGAGACGTCGCAAGCGAATCGGTCAAGCAGTTTCAACAGCAGCTCGATCAGGCCCAGGGTTTTTACGGTGTCGGAAGAAAAGCAAAAATAGATGTAACGAAGGCAGAAGTTGATTTGAGTAATGCCCGGCTCAACCTCATTAAAGCTGAGAACCAATACAGGTTTTCCCGGGTTACCCTCAATAACGCGATGGGGATTTCCAATGTTCCTGATTTTACCCTCCAGGATAATCTATTATACACGAAGTACGGACTTCCATTCGAAGAGGCCCTCTCAGTAGTTTACAATCAGAGGCCCGATCTGCAGGCCCTTATAAAGAAAAAAGAGGCAGCGAAATCAGCTGTAGATCTGGCACGGAAGGAATATTTCCCCGTGCTTTCCGGCAATGCGAACTATATTTACTCCGGCAATGGTTTTCCCATTAACAATGGTTGGAACTACGGAGTGAGCCTGTCAATTCCCTTGTTCTCCGGATTTGATACAAAATACAAGATAGCCCAGGCGCAGGCAAATTATGATATCATCAGCGCAAATGAGCAGTCCCTCCGCCTTGATGTTTACGCTCAGTTACAGCAGGCATATCTCGCTCTCCGTCAGGCGGACGAAAGTATAATCACATCGGAAGTTGCTGTGAGACAGGCAAAGGAGAATGTCGAGCTTGCTACCGGCAGGTACCAGGCCGGCGTGGGGAGTCCGCTTGAAGTAACAGACGCTCTCGTAAGTTTAAATAATGCCCAGGTGGCGTATACACAAGCCCTGACGGATTACAAAAACGCACAGGCAAGCATTGAAAAGGCGATAGGGGTAAGAGAATGAAGAAAATAGTGATCGCAATAATAATCGCAGTATTCATTGGCGGTGGTCTGCTGGCCTACTACAAGATAAAAAATGGCGAGGTGAAATATAAAACTGTCTTGATTCAGAACGGTTCGCTTCGGGCGGCTGTCACGGCCACAGGAACGGTAAATGCTGTAAAGACTGTGCTTGTGGGTACCCAGGTTTCCGGGACACTCAAGGAACTCCATGTTGATTATAATTCCCGGGTAAAAAAAGGACAGATCATAGCGGAGATCGATCCTGCCATCCTTCAGGCCCAGGTGGACCAGGCGAGGGCCAATGTACTTGCCGCAAAGGCCAATGTCGAAAAAGCAAAGGCAACACTGGAAGACGCGAAAAGGAGCCGGGACCGTAATAGACAGCTTTTTTCGAAAAACTTGATTGCGAAAAGCGATCTGGATACCTCGGAGGCGACCCATGACTCGAACAGCGCCCAGGTGAATGCCGCTATAGCACAGGTTGCCCAGACCGAAGCGGCACTGCGCTTTGCCGAGACCAACCTCAGGTACACGAAGATCGTTTCACCGGTAGATGGTATTGTGGTGTCGAGAAGCGTCGATGTCGGACAAACAGTCGCGGCAAGCTTCCAGACACCCACGCTTTTTACCATAGCCCAGGATCTGACAAAGATGCAGATTGATACAAATATCGATGAGGCCGATATCGGAAAAGTCATAACCGGACAGAATGTGGAATTTACCGTTGATGCCTATCCCGATAGCACCTTTCGCGGGATTGTAGACGAGATACGTATCGCCCCTATTACCGTCCAGAATGTGGTTACCTATGATGTAGTCGTTAAAGTGGATAATAGCGATCTCAAATTAAAACCAGGCATGACTGCCAACGTTTCTATTATTGTGGCAAGCAAAGATGGTGTTCTGAAGATCCCCAATGCTGCCTTGCGATTCAAACCTTCTGAAAAAGAGGTCCCCGCTGCAAAAACTTCATCTGTCGGTAAGTCGGGTACCGGGTCGTCCGGACCTTCAGACAAGGCGACTGCTCGTCCTTCTATTGCAGGGAGGAGTGACGGACAATCTCCCTTGCAATCGGGCAAAGAAGGCATGAGACGTTCCGGACCTCCGGATAATTCAGGCGCCGGTCTTTCGGATTCAGACAGACCCCGCCGGCGATTTCCTCCACCGGAGGGCAAAGAAGGCATGCGACCTGCCAGACCTTCAGATCAAGCAGGCACTGTTGCTCAGGATTCAGGCAAATCTGGCAGGCGATTTCCTCCAGAGGAAGGCAAAGAAGGCATGAGACCCTCCAGACCTTCGGACACTGCAACAGTTCGTACTTCAACGACAGACAAGAGTGATGGACGCTCTGCCTCACAGGCAGGAAGAGGAGTCACTCAATCAGCTCCGAGACAGTATGCTATCTGGATATTGGAAAATGATAAATTGAAACGGGTAATGGTGACCACAGGTATCAGTGACGGATCTTTCACCGAGATTACTTCGGGAGACGCAGCAGAAGGGCAGGCGGTCATTACAGGATCAGTAAATACAAACAAAAATAATAACAGCACATCGCCATCAAATCGTCCGCCGAGGTTTTTTTAGATAATGAAACTCATTGAAGCAAGAGAGATTTCGAAGATTTATCAGTTAGGTGACATTGAGCTGAGGGCCCTCGACGGGGTCTCTGTTTCCATCGAAAAAGGCGAGTTTCTCGCAATCATGGGGCCGTCAGGATCGGGCAAATCTACTTTCATGAACATTGTCGGCTGTCTTGACATACCGACGGGTGGTCAGTACTTCCTGGAAGATATTGACGTGGGTAAGCTCTCGAGGGATGAACTGGCCCACATACGCAACCAGAAGATAGGTTTCGTTTTTCAGGGGTTTAACCTGCTCGCAAGAACATCAGCCCTTGAAAATGTTGAGTTGCCCATGCTCTATGACGGTGTCCCTGCAAAGGAACGAAAGCAGAAAGCCCTTGATGCTTTGAAGATCGTGGGTCTGGAAGGTAGAGAAGACCACCATCCTAATCAGCTCTCAGGAGGGCAGCAGCAGCGGGTAGCGATTGCCCGCGCGATTGTGAATGAAGCGCCGATCATTCTCGCAGACGAACCAACGGGGAACCTCGATACCCATACAAGCATGGAAATTATGGAACTCTTTCAGAAGCTGAATGGTGAATCGGGTATTACAGTAATCCTTGTAACCCATGAGTCGGACATTGCCGCGTACAGTCGAAGGACCATAAGATTTCTCGACGGGCACCTGGTCAGTGACAAACTGACAATAGATGATAAAAAAGGATATGAGCACGAGGTGAAACAATGATCAGCATTCCCTGGACCGCCCAGATATCGCTCCGTGCCCTGAGGGTAAATAAAATGCGTTCCGCGCTTACCATGCTTGGTATCATCATCGGGGTTGGAGCAGTGATCGCTACACTGGCTGTTGGAACGGGTGCGAGTCGCAAGATCGAAGACCAGATATCGACGATGGGAAGCAATCTTCTCATTGTCACGCCCGGTAGCCAAACAGCTGGAGGCCTCAGAATGGGTTTTGGTACTCAGCAGAACTTAACCCTCGATGATTCGGAGGCTATCGAAAAAGAATGCCCCGCTGTACAGGATGTAGCTCCAACCCTTGACGGAACTGTGCAGATTGTTTCCGGGAACCTGAACTGGGCCACCAGGGCGACGGGGACTACACCGGGTATGCTCAGTGTGCGGGACTGGCCGGTTTCGTCCGGCAGGCCCATGAACGACGATGATATAAAAAGCGCCGCCAAGGTTGTTCTGCTCGGACAAACCGTTGTAGACAACCTTTTCGGGGGTATTGACCCAATAGATCAGGTCGTGAGAATAAGGAAGACGCCATTCAAGGTAATAGGTGTCCTGTCAACAAAAGGACAGTCAATGGTTGGCCAGGACCAGGATGATGTTGCCTATGTTCCCATCACGACCGCGCAGAAGCGACTTTTCCGTGTTTCTTTCCCCGGCATGGTGAGGATGATCATGGTGAAGGCAAGAAGTTTTGATGATATGGACAGCGCGGAAAAAGAGATGACTGCATTGCTCCGGCAGAGGCACCGTATCGGCCAAAACAGGGATGACGATTTTAGCGTGAGGAACCTTACGCAGATGATGGAAGCGGCAGAACAATCAACGAAAATCATGACTATTCTTCTCGGCGCCATCGCTTCTATATCCTTGCTTGTCGGTGGAATCGGCATCATGAATATTATGCTTGTATCGGTGACGGAACGGACGCGGGAGATCGGCATCAGGATGGCCATAGGGGCAAAGACCTGGGATATAAGGCTTCAATTCATCATGGAAGCGGTGATGTTATCATTGATGGGTGGTTTTGTCGGTCTCATTGCCGGCTTTACCGGTTCCAAGATCATTTCAATCATGTCGGGATGGCCGACGGAAGTCTCAGTGCTTGCGGCCTTCCTTGCTTTTGCCTTCTCAGGTATGGTGGGTATATTCTTCGGTTTTTATCCTGCTTTCAAGGCGTCGTTACTTAATCCGATAGATGCCCTCAGATATGAATAGAAAATCAGGTATATTTTTATTTTTTGTTCATATATGCTGGATGGCTTTTTCGGATAATGCTTTTAACATTGAGTCTGAAGTGCCCTTGATAATTTCCTGATATATTTTTTTTGCATCTTCGTTTTTTCCGCGCATATAATTAATTTTCGCGAGATAGAGTTTGGCAATATAGTGTGATTGTTTCATTTTTTTCTGCGAAATCTCATTAAAAATACTCTCTGCTTTTTCAATATCTTCCTGTTTTCCGCTTGTGCTGTATTCGTTAAATGATTGTATGCCCTGTGTTAGCTTGTATTGGATTTTATCATACTGGCTCTTTACGTGAAGCATATAAGCATAACCGGCCGCTATGGCAACGAGAAAGACAACAAGTCCAACAATACACTGTTTTGAATTATTACGGATAAATTGTGTTGTCGATGTGAACAATGTGAGGAGCATATCCGGTTTTTGAATAATTTCTTTATCTTTCTTTTTCATCTTGATTGGTATTTCAACATAGAAACGTTCGGTATGTCAATACGGCAGAGAGATATTTTTTCTGTAATCTCTTGCGGTGTTCAGATATATGCGGACTCTTCGCGCGTTCTTTTCCTGAAGTATCGTGGAAAGGGTTACTTCGTCAATCCTTGATAGATCTTCAATGCTGTGTATTCCTGCCTGGTTAAGAAGAGACATGTTTTTATATCCGAGGCCCTTGAGACGCAGCAGTTCAAGCGATTGGCGTTCTTCTTTTTTGAGGAGCTGTGGATCAATTTCGTAGCTTGTGCGCATTCTATTCTGTTGCAGAAGATTTGCCGTATCAGGTTGCAGGAAGGCAAGTTCTTTTGTTTTTGGCGTATATGAAAAAACAATGTAACTGTCTATGAGAGGAAAAGCTATTGATGAGCAGATAATGGAGGCAATAAGCACGAAAGATTTCCCGTAGCCCTTTGTTCCTGTTCCATGGAGAAAACTTTTAAAAGCAATTGTTCCGAGACCGAAGACAAAAAACCCACATATCCTGCCAGGGGCATTTCAAAGATTTTGCCCTTTTCAAAAAAAGGAACAGCGTAAACCCATTTAGTCAAAGACCAGTAATTCCAAAATTCCCACAAAAACCCGCAGATGAGCCCCGAAAGGGTTGTTGAGACAAGCTGTTCCATACGGCCTTCCTGAAGGTCACCCATAAAGGAATTGTAGCCATACAGATAATTGATACCGTCACATAACAGGAGAGGAAATACCCATGCAAGGGCAAAACAATACTCGAGGCGCGGCAACTGTGAGGACCAGCGAGACGCATCCGGCTATTATCGCGTATGCTGAATAATGCGGTACATGAATAGATTGAACGCGTATTTTTCCGAGAACGACTCTGGATAGCTTCCTGGGTGAGATAGATAGCCGGCAATACGGTACCGAATCCCAGAAGATAGCCAGGATATCTGTAAGATATTTCAGGAGGAAGATTAATGTAAAACCAGTTCTGGAGACGTATATTTAACAATTCAAAAAAACACCAGTATCCGGAAGAAATAATGATGAGAAGCGGCAGGTATCTATTGAGAACGAAAAAACGTTTATATTTTAAGGAAAGAAGAGCGTCGAGAAAGATGATATAAGACCACCAGGATGTAATATAAAAATAATAATAAAAAGGTTCTATCTTTCGAATAAGCGTGTATAAACCGAAGAAATAGAGAACGACGGCGAAAACAAATAGGAGTAACTGCTTTTTCACATATTATTAGAGGTTTTTGTGGATGTTGCGTCTGACCTTTCTTCGAATAAACCATCTTTTATTCTTGTCGCACCGGTGAATGCTTTTGTGTAATAGTCAGATGAGAGGGCATCTATTTTGACGCCTATCCGTCCATGGCCAGATGATGAATGGATGAAATTGCCATCCCCGATATAGATTCCGACATGGGTCGGATATTTCACGTATCTTTTTGTTTTAAAGAACACAAGGTCACCAACGGCAAGTTCTTCCTTTTTTATTTGTGAGCCGACCCGAAACTGTTCCCGGGCGCTTCTCGGAAGCTGCACATCAAATATTTCATAAATCTTTTTCACATAGGCGGAGCAATCGAGACCTTTGACTGTGTTTCCTCCGTATTTATAAGGGGCCCCCATGAAGCTTTTGGCGACCTTGACGAGCATATACTTTTCATCACTATCTTTCCATGGTTTGATGGGTTTATTGGTAAGGTTGACAAATTCTTCTTCACCCTCATCGATAATTTTGGGGACAAGGACCGTTCTCCCCGGTGAAAGTCTTTTGTTTTTAAGACCCTGAAGATTATTTGATTCAATAAGTTCTTCCCTGTCAACATTAAAGAATGTTGCGATTTTATCGATGGTATCACCTTTTTTGACCTTGTACTCGATGAATTCACCATCGTTTTCTCCAACAGGGGCTTCAATCTCCCGGGGCTGTTTCTTTTTGGCAATATTTGTTTTCTGAGACTTATTTACTGCAGTTCTTTCCTTATCATCTTTGATAATCAGGGTCTGGCCGAGGGAAAGCTTAATGGATTTCAGGTTGTTCTGACTTTTTAACTGGTCAACGGACAGATGATATGTTTTTGCGATGCTCTGTAAGTTATCGCCTTGTTTAACCTTATGTACAGTCTGTGCGGCGCTCGAATTATACGGTGTTACGATGCATAGAAAAAAAAGCAGTGCTGAGGCAACTATTATTCTTCTCATAACACCCCTTGAGCTTATTGTAAACACTACCTTATCAGAATAAAGAAAAAACTGTCAAGAAAAAAAAGACAATAATTGTGAGATTGAGCACAATATTTCTTTCTCATACCCCGTATTTATTGATGATAGAGCATTTGTTGTGCTGAATAAGTGAAATTTGTCACATTTCTATTGATTTTGTTGTCTTATTACAGATAAAATATGACAAAAAGCCTTGGAGGTTTGTGATGGAGGAGATAGGGAGAGAGATTCTTTGGAATGTAGGCTTGGCCGGCAGAATAATCACCTACATACTTGCAGCGATAACAATGTATTTTGTGATTATGGGGATTGCTAAAAGATACAAAATGTGGAAGATCGGAAAGCCCTCGCCAATAGATTTTAAAAAGACATTGGGTAAGCGAATAGGATATTTCATATCAAACGGGATATTCCACAAATCGATTCTCAGGGAATCTTTTCCCGGTACAATGCACTTTTTACTGTTTTGGGGTTTCTTGTTTCTCTTTCTTGGCACTGCCACGATTGTTGTCCAGGATGATTTTCTCGAACCGCTTTTGACATAAAGTTCATTGTAGGCAATTTTTATCTTATTTTTTCTTTTGTCCTCGAAATTGCCGGATTAATGGCAATCGTCGGTGTTCTGCTTGCGCTGTGGAGAAGATATGTTGTTAAGCCGACGAGACTTGACAGTAAACCGGAAGACGCCATTATCCTCCTCTGGATTCTCGTGGTTCTTGTCACCGGGTTTCTTGTTGAGGCCGCGAGGATCGCGGCAACACGACCCGACTATGAAGTCTGGAGCTTTGTCGGATGGGTTACTGCGAGTATCTTTACGGGCTCAAAAGAGGGCATTGCGGTCGTCCACAAAGTGCTCTGGTATCTCCACCTGGTACTTTCCCTTGGATTGATAGGGTATATCGTTTATTCAAAACTGCTTCACATCATTACATCTTCGTTAAACATGATGTTCAGGGGTCAGATGTGGAGAGACACGCCGAGAGGCGCTATTCAACCTATTGCCGATTTTGAAACTGCTGAGGAATTCGGGGTAAACAGCATAGAAGGATTTACCTGAAGCCAGATTTTTGATCTCGATGCCTGTACACGATGCGGCCGATGTCAGGACCTCTGCCCGGCTTACAATACTGAAAAACCGCTCTCACCGAAGCAATTTATTCAGGATTTAAAGGCTGAATGGGAAAGAATCGCAAGCGGTGTTAAAAACGAAGATGGTATTATCGACAAGGTGATCCAGGAAGAAACCCTATGGTCATGTACGGCCTGTCTCGCGTGCCAGGTCAACTGCCCCATCTCAATCCCGACCTTTGACAAGAATATTGAGATGAGAAGATATCTCACGCTCACATTGAGCAAGACGACCTCCGAAACAAGGCTTCTTTTCAAGAACCTCCAGCAGAAGAATGATCCCTATGGAATGGGTAAGAGGCAGAGAACGGAATGGATAGCCGACCTCGGCGTCAAAAATCTTGCCGAGCAGGAGGCTGAATACCTTTATTGGGTAGGATGTGTCGCATCTCTTGATGACAGAAACAGGAAGGTCGCCAAGTCCTTTGCTTCGATCCTCAACAAGGCCGGCGTCTCCTTCGGCATTCTCGGTCAGGACGAAGCCTGCTGCGGTGATCCTGCTCGCAGGTGCGGCAACGAAGAACTCTATCTTGGGATCGCACAGGGTAATGTTGAGCTTCTCAACGAAATGGGCGTCAAGAAGATCATTACAACCTGTCCCCATTGCTACCACACCTTGAAGAACGAATACCCGCAAATAGGCGGCAATTTCGAGGTTTATCACCAGTCGGAATTTATCTGGAAACTCGTAAAAGAAGGCAAACTTTCGCTCAATCCGTCAATCGAAGGGACCATCACATTTCATGATCCCTGCTATCTTGGCAGGGTCAATGGTGTTTTTGAAGACCCGCGTAATGTTGTAGATAAAGTGAAAAAAGGACCATATCATCGAGATGGAAAGAAACCATGACAGGAGTTTCTGCTGTGGCGGCGGTGGCGGCAGAATATGGATGGAAGAGCACCATAAGAGAATAAATCACGCGAGAATCGATGAGGCCATCGCTCTTTCAGCTAATACGGTTGTCACGGCCTGTCCTTATTGCCTTATTATGATGGAAGACGCCGTTAAGGATAAAGAGAAAGGCGAAACTATGAAAGTTCTTGATCTCTCTGAGATTGTAGTGAAAAGTATTTAGGGACAGAAAAAACAGGCAAGTAAATATAAAAGGATGGGGTAACTCCCATCCTTTTATATTTTATAAATTCCTGATTACCCTTCTAAGGTAATGGCTTCTACGGGGCATTCTTCTACGCAAGCACCACATTCTGTGCAGAGCTCAGGATCAACCTTTGCCACATCATCAACGGTAATCGCGTCAGCTGGGCAAATCTCAGCGCAAGCTCCACATCCGGTGCAGGCATCTTGATCAATTTTAGCAGACATGTTTATCCCTCCTTTCTTTTTATAATTTCCTAAACAAATAAACGGATAATGTCAATAAAAAAATAACGTACCCAATCTTTTACTGCGTTGCAGTTCGTGACAATTCATTATAGAGATAACCAGAAAAAAGTCAAATGAAAACAAAAAAATGTGGGAATTTACGACAATTTGACAGTTATGGCCCATATTCATTGCTTTCGCGTTGATTTCCATTGACATATATAGCAACATTGAATAATATTTCCCCATGCAAGAAATCTTTACATTGCTGTTCTGGCAGGAGTTGTTGAAAGATATTTGGGAGTCCTCCCAGGATTTTTTCCTAAATATCTTTGTCATAATTGTTATCATGATTATCGGGTTTATCTTCAGCTGGTTTATAAAGATGCTTCTGAGCAAAATATTGAAGTGGTTCCGTTTCGATAAATGGGCACAGGAAGCGAGGATTACTAATTTTTTAGAAAAAGGCGGCGTGCAAACATTGCCGTCTCTCATCCTCAGCAAGATCGTATACTGGATCTTCATTGTTTTCTTTTTGTCCTATGGTTTGAACTTTGCCGGTATTTCCCAGTTTTCCGAATATGCCGCACGGATTTCCGCGGCGCTCCCCATTGTTATTGTATCCTTTGTTATTGTCATCGTGGGTATTATTTTCAGTAATTTTATCAGCAGAGTCATCTATCTCGGTTGTGAAAACGCACGGTTTCAGTACGGTGAGTTCATTGCAAAAGGTGTCAGGATACTCTTAATCGTTATTATTTTCGGTATTGTTTTTGAATACATCGGCCTTGGAAATACAATTATTACCATAAGTTTTCTTATAGTATTCGGGGGTATTGTGCTCGTTCTCTCCCTTGCCCTTGGTATTGGTTTAAGCAATGTTGTGGGTGACCTGATCAGAGAGAAATTCAAATCAATAGCCGCCCATAAAGACGGTAAACACATATCAATATTTGACCATCCTAAAGATCCACAATAAACAAATAAATAATAACCAAGCACCAATAACCAAAAAGAAGCAATCGGACCCTTCTTTGTTTGGAATTTGAGATTTGATTATTGGTTATTATCTTTTTAAGAGGTATTTATCGAACCAATTCAGCGCAAGATCTATGACCCTCTCTCGGTGAGAAGGATCAGAAAACACATGGTCTGCACCTTCTATGATTTGAAGGTCTTTAGGTTGTTGCAGGTTTTCATAGATTTTTTTTCCTTCAAAGCAGGGAACAGTTTCATCTTCCTCTCCGTGTATGACCAGTGCGGTGGAGACATTTCCTGATTCTGAAAGAATGTCATATGTTAAAAAATCAGTATATATATCATCTTTGAAAAAAATATTATCAATGTTGCCGTCTCCCTCTTTTGCCAACAGATAGGGGGTTGCCCAGAGGGATACACATTTTATCCGCTTATCCCGCGCAGTCTTTATGAGGCCTGCGGTTCCACCAAAACTGCTTCCGATGATGCCAATTTTATAAATATCAACGACGGGATGGCGAAAAACATAATCGACAATGGCATTTAAATTGTCAAGCCGTATGGTGAGGGTTGTTTCTTCTATATTACCTCCGCTGTCTCCGCACCCGTGATAATCAAACCTGCACGACGCTATACCCGCCTTGGCAAACCTTTCCGAAATCGCCACATATTTGGAGCTTTCCTTTGAACTGATAAGGCCGTGAGAGAGAACAACGCAGGGAAATGTTCCCTTACCTTCCGGAAACACCATTAGTCCCCTTATTTTATTAAATATTGAAGTGATTTCAAAGGGTTCTAACATGTTATTCTTCTCTGAGGCTCTCCAATATCTCTTCGAGCCGTATGAGATTTATGACATCTTCCTTGTTGTATTCGAGCAAAAGATTAAGGGCGTCACGGTTACCATATTTTTTATAGTTTTCCCATAACCACATTGCCTTGTAACCGTTCATCCCGTCTGTTTTTCGTTCAATGCCAAACATCTTCTCGAGTTGCTTAAGGCCGCCTTTGATGCCAAGTTTCTTTTTTTCTTTAAAAAGATCGCGGGAGACGCACTGTGCTTTCAGATCGATATTGAGAGACTCCTTGATCCTTGGAAGATCAAAGAGGTCACCGTTGAAGGTGACGATGGTCTTGATATTGCCCAGTTCCTGCTCGATATTGCTTGCTTTTATGTCCTCACCATACCACTGGAGAAAACCGTTATTTTCGATAGAGATACCGAATACGCAGATTTTGCCTGCACGATCGGTTTCTATATCAAGATATGCCCTCATGAGATTGCTCCTTTCTTGGGAACCCTGCCAGGATTTATTATTATTTCCACTTATGTCCTTAAGGTTACTATGCCGATGACCCCTGAAGAGATGAAGAGAAGATTTGAGAACCATGCCGCAAATAGAGGAGGAAAGATTTCAGAATAACCGAGTGAGAGTGAAATCGAATGGAAGATCCAGTAACAAGCGCCGAGCAAAATACCGGAGAAAATACCTATTGAAATATGCTTTGTCTTCATGTATCTGAGGCCTACAGAAAAGGCGGCGAATACCATGATAAGGTTAATGAACGGAAAGGCTATTTTATCATAGAGATCAACGAGATACCTTTTAATATCGTGCCCATCACGCTCAAGCCTGCTGATATAGCTGGAGAGTTCCCGATATCCCATGTTGTCAGGGCTTTTATCAGCGGTTTTGAAGATCGATGGTGGCTCCTGAAGAAGATCTTTGAACTGCTCATATGTTTTTTTCGCCAATAACCCTTTTTCATCAAAGATCCGTTCCGTAACGTTTGTAAAGTACCACGAGTTATCCTTGAATATACCTTCTTTCGCATCATACCTTTTTTTAACAGAGAACGTTTCTGTAAGCTCCAAAACGGTCAGTCCTTTTATCATGTCTTTTTTTGCGTCAAAAAAATCTATATTATAGATTACATTGTTTCTCTTAAACCATATACTGTTGTTTTTGAAGAACACTTTTGCTTCTTCACCTTTCAGCTTGACCCGGTATAGATAATCGGAAGCGCTGGAAGTGAAAGGTATTATCCACTCCGCGAGAATAAATGAAAGTGCTACAAGGACCAGTGAAAAAGCAAGGAAGGGTTTCATAAGCGACGCGGTGCTGATGCCTGAAGTTCGGACGACGATCATTTCATTCTCTCTGACCATGAGGATGAGGAGTATCAGTAATGAAATAAGAAAAGCCAGGGGAAGAATGAGATGAATGTAATAAGGCGCTCTGAGTAAAAAATACACGATACTGAGGAGAAAATTACCGTAAGACCGGGTAAAGATGTCCATACGTTCGAAAAACTCGATGGTTATGAACATGATAATCCCCGCGAGTTCTGTAATGAACAGGAACTTAATCACGTTGACGATAAGATATCTATTTAGTCTTTTCAAGGCAGTAGACCCAGAAGTATCTTAATTGTTGTGATACTGTCGTGTGTTCTTCTTCGTTAATATGTTTCAGAAGATAAAATCCCATTGCCACAATGATTACATCGGGAAGAAAAGCCGTAATAAGAGCCGGTAAATGAATTGTTTTCCCGATGTTTTCCGTGAATGCCATAAGTACATAATACAATATGAATACCAGAAGACTATAAAGCGTCCCGGAAAATCTGCCTTCGATTTTTCTCTTCACTCCAAGGGGTATGGTAAGGAATATAAATGCCAGCGGTGAGAGGGGGATGGCGATCTTTTTGTGCATTTCGAGGAGTATATCGTATCGATCGTCATAGTTTTTGGCAGACAGGAGGGCTTTTTTCAGTTCTTTTCTGTCCATTTCATACCATGGTTTTCTCAATTCTCCACCAGAGCGGATCATAGAAGAGAGATTCATGGAAAACGTGTAGTTGTCAAAGGCGATAGTCCTGTATATATCTTTCGTTTTTTCCCACCGATGGAGATTTCCGTTTTCGAGGGCGAAATAGAGATCAAGAGTGTCGGGATTAATATTTATATATCCTTTTTTCGCGGATACGGTCTGTTTCACTTCCTTGTCTCTATCGTCCGATATGACGACCCCTGAGAGAAACTTGTTTTGCTGTATCCACCTTATCGATATAGATGACAATACCTGGGATTGTATCGTTAAAGACCCCTTCTTTGTCGTCAACAGAAATCCCTTTTTTAATGACATTTATGAGCGTGTTTCTGAAAAGACCGCTGCTTTTCGGTAAAAGCAGGTTTGTATTTAATAGTCCGCAGAATGTAATAAACAAGCCGAGAACAATAATGGGGATAAAAAGGTTCTTCAGGTTTACACCGCTCGATTTTAGTACAAGGATCTCATTTTCTGAAGAAAGCCTGCCGAGAACAACAATAATGGAAAGAAGAAAGGCCATGGGCAATGTAAATATGAGGTAAGGAGGGGTGGAATAAACGATTAAGAGAAGAATGTCTACGAATCCTACCCCTTTATTGATGACGAGGTCGGCCATTTTGCCAAGTCTGCTGAGGACAAGAATGAATGTGAGGACCCCAATGGAGACGAGGAGGGTAATGGTCAGTTCTTTCAGGATGTATATATTGAACTGAGAATGCAATTTCTTCAATATTTCCATCACGTAATGTAACATTGCGAAGCGCGATATGTCAATGTGAAACGACTAAATGACCAATTACCAAATCATAAATGCCAAATGAAATAGCAATAACCAAGGATAAATTCCAAACAACAAGATAATTAACCACATCACATAGTCCAAATTCCTCAGCAATTGATTATTTTCTCAATTGACATTCTGCGGGTTTTGTATACAGTTATTTTAATCAATATGAAAATAGGGATACTCTCCGATACTCATCTTCCACATATTACAGAAGATTTTAAGGAAACAGTGAAAAGGGTCTTCGACGGTGTCGACATGATTATCCACGCAGGAGATATAACGGGAATCAGTGTTTTTAATTACCTCTCCAATTGGGAACTCAAGGCGGTGCGGGGTAACATGGATGATTTTGATCTGTACAACCTGCTTCCCGAAAAAAGAATAGAAAATATCATGGGAAAGAATGTGGGAATCATTCACGGCAAAGGCCCGCCTAATGGCATTGAAGATGTGGTTTTAAGGGAATTTCAGCATGTTGATTTGATTATATATGGTCACTCCCATGTCCCCCTTGAAACAAAGAAAAAAGGTGTCCTGCTGTTTAATCCGGGAAGTTACAGGAGGAGTTATTCGTACCGTGGAACTGTCGGAATGATAGAGATAACCGATAACATTACCCTCCGGCATATTGAAATTGAGTAATAGTCAATTATCAATCACAAAACAACCATCACCCAATAAAAACCGTCGCCAGGATAATGAAAAAGCGCCATCTGCCGATAATACATATGAGATGATGGCGTACTTCAGAGTGATTATGTTTAAGGTGTTTCAGGTATTTGATATTTATTTTGGTCATTGTAATTTGGTCATTGGGTATCAGGTGTAGATATGGGACCTCTCTCTATTTCATTTCTCTGGCACATGCATCAGCCTTACTACAAGAACCTTTCTTCGGGAGAGTACCTTCTCCCCTGGGTTTTGCTCCATGGGACCAAGGACTATTATGATATGGCTGCCATGCTGACGGAATTCGACGGCATGAAACAAAATTTCAACCTTGTCCCTTCACTGATTGTCCAGCTTCTTGATTATGAAAACCTGGAAGCAAAGGATGCCTATCTTACGATATTCAAGAAAGAACCGAAGGACCTGACAGATACTGAAAAGATCTTTATTCTCAGCAATTTCTTTAATGCCAACTGGGATAATATGATCCGTTCCTATCCCCGGTATTATGAACTGCTCGCAAAGCGTGGTTTTTATTACCCCAAAGACGCCATGGGAAAAATAATAAACTATTTCACCAACGAAGAATTCAGGGACATTCAGATACTCTTTTTTCTTGCCTGGACAGACCCTACTTTTTTTGCGAGTCTATGATGGTCTCAAATATCTTAAAACAAAGGGGCGTCTATTCAGTGAAGACGACAAGAAAATCCTTGAAGACGTGCAGAAGAGCATTCTGAAAAGCATTATTCCTCTTTACCGGGAGCTTGCGGAAAAGGGTATTATTGAGCTTTCAACGTCGCCTTTCTATCATCCCATTGTTCCTCTTCTTATCGATAGTAATATTGCCAGAGAATCGATGCCGAACGCGGCCCTTCCGGAGAGACCTTTTGTCAGACCGGAAGATGCTTCGCATCAAATAGACAGGGCGGTGAAGCTCTTCCGGGAGGTTTTTCAGAATACTCCGCAGGGTATGTGGCCACCTGAAGGTTCTGTCAGTGACGATGCGCTTCAACTCTATATGGAACAGGGCGTGAAATGGCTTGCCACGGATGAGGATATTCTTTTTGAAAGTCTGAAATGGGAATCACGAAGAGATGGCAGCGGTTTTTTGACTCATCCGGAGATTCTTTATAAACCTTACCGATATGAGAAAAAAGGAAAACATATCGATATGATATTTCCGGGACCAGTCACTTTCGGACCTTATATCCTTTCACTATTCACGCATGGACGCGAAGAATGCTGCCATGGATTGCCTGAGGAGGCTCAGGAGAATCAGGGATTCTGTGCAGGGCAAGATAAAAAAACCTCTCGTTACTATTGCTATGGACGGTGAGAACGCCTGGGAAAGTTACAGAAATGATGGAAGGGATTTTCTCATGTATCTTTATGAAGGGATTATGTCAGAGGGTGATATCGTCCCTGTTACAATATCGGAATATTTGAAAGATGCCGAAGAGTTTGGCGGTCTTACTCATTGCTTCGCCGGTTCCTGGATCGGACATAACTTTTCCATATGGATCGGTCATAGCGAAGATAATAGCGGCTGGTCCCAACTTTTACAGACACGAAATTTCCTGGAAACACAAGACCCGGACCATACAAACAAAGAGGCCTGGGAGTCGATTTATATAGCCGAGGGGAGCGATTGGTTCTGGTGGTATGGTGATGAACATTCTTCAGAAAATGACGAAATATTTGATTTTCTTTTCCGTGAAAATCTTGCCAATGTTTATAGATTTCTCCACAAAGAACCTCCGGAGATACTCAGTATCCCCATTATTGCAGAAGACCGTGAAACAAGGCCTACGAGTGAGCCGATGAATTTTATTCATCCGAAAATAGACGGACTGGTTACCAATTACTTTGAGTGGATAGGCGCCGGATATCTGGAAGGGAGAGGGCATGGTGTTGCCATGCACGAGTCGGTGTCGCTTATAAAGGGATGCTATTATGGTTTTAATGAGGACAATCTCTTTCTCAGACTCGATATTGATAAAACCTTCATCGACAATATTGAAGACATTTCTTTTGAAGTTAATATTATGGCGAAAGCAGATTTTAAGATTCTCTACCGTATAAAGGACAATATGATAGAGAGCGAACTGCCTGTCCAGGGAAGCTTTTCTGATGTTCTTGAACTGGAAATACCCTTCAGCGCTCTCGGTCTCGAGAAAAAAGAAAAGATAAACCTGTGGCTATCACTGAAAATCAAAGATATGTTTGTTGATAGAGTCCCGAAGAGGGGATATCTAACCATAAGTGTACCGTCGGAAACGTTTGAGGCGGAGATGTGGTACGTTTAGAAACTGTTCAATGTTCGATGTTCAAGGTTCAGAAAGAGCCGCAAATCGAAATCGGAAATCGGAAGCCCAAAAGCGTGAATAGTCGATAGCCCCCGCCGAGCGAGGACAGGTGAATAGTGAATATTTCCGATTTACAAAATGGAGCTTCGAACATTGAACAATTTTTACGGGTAAGAGAGACGCTTTTTACGATTTTCGTTATTCGATTTACGATTTATTTATCTTTTAACTTTGAACATTGACATTGAACGTCAATATCTTCATTCTTCGTACTGACGACTATTGACGCTATCCAGCCTTCTCTGCCTTCATAGAGAATAATTTTATACCAGGTATGATTATCCGCGGTGTTTTGTTCGGCAAGGACCTTCAGGACTTCTCCTTTTGAAATGACTCCAATTCTTTGAGAATTCATATCGGGCTCGGTTCTCACATTGGCTGCATCCACATTGACGACCACTTTTTTTAAGGGAATGGCGATTTTATTTATGCCTGGTGTTTCATTACCCGGTGCTTCTATTGTCTGTAGCGGTTTCTGTTTTTTCGCGATGAAGAAACTGCCATAGACAGAAGGAAAAAGGAAATATGAGCCAACGATTCCTATAAAAAGCAATACTACTATCCCTAAAATTATTGGGGGTACCTGCCTAAGACTTTTGCTCTCTGCTGTTTTCTTCACTGAAGAAAGCGGGATACTTTCCTCGATCAGTATCTTTGATACAACATGGCTATCGACGGTATGTGTTGATTGAGCGTAGAGAACAAGCAGACACCGGTCGCAGATATAGTTGATGAGACGAGGATACCCTTTTGACGCGATATGTATCAGTCTGACAGCCTTGTCCTGGAACTCAAGAGGTCCTTTTGAACCTGCTTTAAAAAGTCGATAGTTGATGTACGATTTAACTTCATTATATGAAAGGGGTTTAATGCCGTATGTCACGGTAATCCTCTGTGACAAGTGTCGTAGACGGGGATCTTTCAGTCTTTCGAGAAATTCAGGCTGGGCAAAGAAAACCGTGTGGAGGATCTTTTGCTTGTCTGTTTCTATATTTGAAAGAAGCCTGATGAATTCGAGCATTTCGTAGGGAAGTAACTGTGCTTCATCGATAATAAGGATATTTTCTTTCCCCTTTTGGAATTCTTCCAGCAGGAAGAGCCTCAGGGTATCATAAAGCTCTTTTTTGGTATTCGGTTCGTATAGGATGGAAAATTCCTTGAGCAATTCCTTCATGAATCCAATCTCATCCGTAACAGGATTCAAAATGAGCGCTGTGTTGTATGTTTCTTTATCGAGAGAGTTGAGAAAAATACGTGAGATGGTGGTTTTACCGGAGCCGACATCACCATAGATGAGGGCGAAACCCTCCTGCTGGGATGTGAAGAATGTCAGATAATCAAAGGCTTTTTTATGTTCCGTGGATTCAAAAAAAAAGGCCGGATCCGGTGACATGCCGAAAGGTTTTTCAGTAAGGCCGAAGTATTCAAGGTATGGAATTTCCATCTATTATTACCACTATGACACATTTCTTCTTAAATTTCGATAGTATTTTTTGTTCAGTTTCTTTTCAGCTTTTTTATTGCAATGGCGAATTACCTTGATATAATTAAAAAACGAAACGAGGAGGACGATTGCTATTATCTATTATCATTCCAGCTTACAACGAGATCAATTTTATTGATGAGATTATAAAAAAGGTCAAAGAGACCCCTTATGAGAAAGAGGTTATTGTTGTCGATGATTGCTCCACAGACGGGACCCGCGAATATCTGAAAGGGCTGAAAGAAAACAGTCTGACGATGGTTTTCCATGAGAAGAACCAGGGGAAGGGCGCGGCCCTGAGAAACGGTATCGCCCGGGCTAAAGGTGATATTATTATCATTCAGGATGCGGACCTTGAATATGACCCGAAGGAGTATCCGAGACTTCTTGGGCCGATCCTTGATGGAAAAGCAGATGTTGTCTATGGTTCGCGGTTTCTTGGCGGTCCCCACAGGGTCTTTTATTTCTGGCATTATCTGGGGAATTCCATGGTTACATTGATCTCGAACATGTTTACAAATCTGAACCTCACCGACATGGAAACAGGATACAAGGTATTCAAACGGGAGGTTTTTGACGGCATCACTATAGAATCGAACAGATTCGGCTTTGAACCGGAGATTACCGCGAAGATAGCAAAAAAACGATTTAGGATATATGAAGTCCCCATCTCCTATTATGGGCGAGGTTATGAAGAAGGCAAAAAGATTACCTGGCATGATGGAATCAAAGCCTTCTTCACAATTCTGAAGTATAATATATTCAAGTAGAAGGTATAGCGCAAAGGGCATAGGGCTAAGAGCCGGAAATCGTGAATCGTAAATCGTAGAATAGGGCGGTATAGGGTAATTGGTGATGGGTGATGGAAATAACCAGTGACCAAATTGCAATAACCAAAATGAAGAAAACATATGGAAACGGTTCATGTCTGATGCTGGATAATTATGTTGCAATGTGCTACAATTGTTACAGGAGGTGACTATGAGTATAGCTATCCGCATAGACGAAGACCTGTATGAACAGGCCAAACAAACCGCGAAGGCAGAATGCAGAACAGTTCCCTTGCAAGTAGCATATTGGGCGCAAATCGGGAAAGTCGCTCTTGAAAATCCCGATATGCCTGTTGAATTTATCCGTGACGTATTGTTTGCAAAGCAGCGCGGAGAGTTTGAGCCTTTTGAATTTCGCCGGGGAAAATGAATATTCTCCAGTCTCCGTATTTCAGGCGAAGTTACAAGAAATTGCAGAAGAACCAACTGTCGATTGTGAATAAGGCAATCGAGCAAATAATGTCAGAGCCTCTTTGCGGGGAAGAAAAGAAAGGTGACTTAGCCGGTATAAGGGTCCACAAGTTCCATATCCAGAAACATCTTTATTTGCTCGCTTACGAACATGCCGGCGATACTCTTTATTTGCTTGCCCTTGGTGTTCACGAAAACTTTTATCGGGATTTGAAGAAACAGGTAAGGCCGTGAATCGGGAATGGCATAGAGCAAAGGGCATGGGGCGACGGGGCATAGGGCAGAAAGGCCGTGAATCGTGAATGGTGTAACCCTATAGAGCAAAGGGCAAAGGGTGAAAAAGCCGTGAATCGTAAATTGAAATCCATTTCATGATTTTATTTGTCTTGCGGATTTGTTCTGTGACGTTATAATAATGGTAGGGATTGAAAGAGAAAAAGGATTGTGAATGAGAAAACAAGCAGGTGCTGACCATATAGAAAGAGTAAGAGAAAACCTTAATTGCCCAAGAACTATTAAGAAAAAGGAAATGACATGAAACGGCAACACCATATTCTGGCTCCGAAAGAACAGATTGAAGCATTCTGCAAAAAGCATTTCATCGGGCGCTTATCGTTATTCGGTTCGATTCTTCGCGAAGATTTCAAGCTGGAAAGTGATATTGATATCTTGGTGGAATTTCAACCTGGACACAAAATAGGTTTGCTCAAAATGGCCCGTATGGAAGCGGAATTATCGGAAATACTCAAGAGGAAAGTTGACTTGCGCACACCAGGTGATTTGAGCCGCTACTTCAGACAAGAGGTAGTTCAAAATGCCGAGGTCCAGTATGCTCAGGGATGATTTTATCCGAGTGCAGAAACATCCATCTTTTCTTGATATGATTCGAGAATGCCCGCAGGGAAGTATGCGAGTTCCTATTCTGTTAACACCGGGAGTTCGTTATGGTGTCTAAGAAAGATATTGAAAAAATTACTAAACAGATCGTCGACCACTTTCATCCCGATCGCATTATTTTATTTGGCTCTTATGCGTATGGGAATCCACATGCCGATTCTGATGTCGATTTATTAGTGCTTTTACCTTATGAAGGAAGGGGGTTCAAGAAATCGCTGGAGATCATTAATAAGCTAAACCCCCCGTTTGGGATCGATATTCTTGCCCGGAGGCCGGATGATACGTTACGGCGCTACGAGCAGGGAGACCCGCTGATTCGAGAGGCCCTTGATAAAGGCGAGGTGCTTTATGAACGAAGTCATTAAAGAGTGGATCGCCAAGTCGGAAGGTGATTTCCAGACTGCCGAAAGAGAATTGTCGGTGACGATCAATCCCAACTTTGATGCTGTCTGCTTTCATGCACAGCAGTGTATTGAGAAACTCATGAAAGCCCTTGTTATTGCCCGTGAGATCGTTCCTCCCAAAACACATGATCTGGCTGAACTTTATCGCATACTGTCATCCTCGGGTTCACCATGGGACGTCTCAATGGAGGATCTTCATTTTCTTACCCGTGCTGCCGTTGAATTTCGTTATCCCGGTGAGTCTGCAGACCGGGAAGAGGCGGAAGGAGCATTTGCCACCTGCGTAAGACTCAGGAAAATCTTCTTGCCCGGTTTTTATTCGATGGAAACACAATGAGATATTCAAGGTTGAGGGAATACCGTGAATCGTAAATGGCAAATCGGGAATGGCACAGGGCATAGCGCATGGAGCATGGAGAGTAAAAGCCGTGAATCGTGAATCGCAAATCGTGAATAGCACAGGGCATGGGGCATAAAGCCGTGAATTGTAAATCGCAAATCGTAAATCGTGAATCGGATAAGAAACCCTCTTCGTTCGGTTTTACTTCTATTGAACTGATTATTGTCATTATAGCTCTTTCGATTCTTGCGGGTACGGCTGTCGTAAGCTTTCGGGTCAGCGATCAGGACAAATCAACCATTGCGGCGGACCAGTTGATTGCGGATATTCAGTATGTGCAGATGCGGGCAATGGGAGTAGGAATAGCCAGAGTATTCAATTTCGTTACGATGCGAGTAATTTCAGCGCTTACAGAATATTGGACAATGCAAGCAACGTTATAGAGAACAAAAATTTACCTGACAGCGTTACGGTTAATATAGTAATTTCAACAACAGGCTGAGATTCAATTCATTGGGAGAACCATTTTATGATTCAAGATAATTGTACCGGCACAACAACTGGTTTGGCAGGGAATTGTTCTATAACCCTCAGGGATAATGTAACCATAATGGTTTATGCTGTAACAGGAAAGACATGTCTTTATGATACAGCCAACAGCAGGTGTTTTTAGGTATGAAATTATCCTTTACACGGCAATTGAATATACGAAAAGTTCGTCATTCCGGCGAAAGCCGGAATCCAGGTCATAAAATAACGTAAATGCAGTTATTGATTACGGGGGTAATAAAAAAGGATTCACACTTATAGAACTTATAATATTTATTGTTGTCGGTGCTATCATTTTACCGGCATCATTTGTAGCTTTTACAGCGGCGATTAAACATTTTTCTACGCCTGACTATTATGTAAAGGCAAGGTTTTATGCCGAACAGAAAATGGAAGAAATCACGAGCAATGCCTATACTGCAATCTGGTGCTTACATCGGGCAACAATAGCGATCATCGCCGGAAGCGGGTTTTCAAAGAAGTTGGAATATATGTTATGTTTGTCATCAACCCCAGATCAATGTGCCGCAATACCTGGCGACAGATTCCAATTATAAGAAAATAGACGTATCAGTCACAATGCCTGATGGCTCGATATATGATGTATCGACTATAGTTACAAGAAGGCCAAAATCATGAGTTGTACCAAGCGATTAGAATCCAATAAAGGATTTACCTTAATTGAAATTGTCACGGTAATTGTTGTTCTTGGAATACTCTCGGTCTTTACTTTTTCCTTTATTGATAATGCCGTAAAGACATATATGATAGGAAGCAAACAAAGAATGCTTTATCAGGAAGCATCATATATTATGGAGAGAATGACAAGGGAATTGCGCGATGCTCAAAGATGTGGCATCGCTTCCGGCAGTTGGATGGACATCAGGCGTAACTCGATCCGGTATCTCGATGATTTGATAAATTCCGAGGGCGCACACGAATAGTAATTTCGTTAAGAATAGTCAACAACTCATACTGTAGCTTCTGTATATCCGACAGAGTGGTAGTCAGTATAATATCTATCGTTATTCGTTTAATCCCACCATTAAAATGACATGTTGGAGTGCAAAGTAACACTGCCTTGACATCAGGTGTCGTATAACCATAGGAACATCACAGATGAAATATATCACAATTGATTGACCTGTTACGGATGGCGATCAATCTGTAACATTAAGAACAAGTATTTCCCAAAAAATCTGAACGGTCCTTCAGGCACCAATACTCCGGTAGATGTTTTAATGGTGATTATGAAGATGTTATTCAATAATAAAGGTATTTCGCTTGTTATTCTTATCGTTGCTATGACATTGATAGCAATCCTCGGCGCAAGTTTTGTCTCCCTAATGAGCACAAACAAAAAGGTTTTTTGTATCAAATAGACTCATATCGTGCTCTCAATCTTGCCAATGCAGGGGTTGAATATGCGATAAGATATATTGTCCGATGGGACCGATGTTAAGTGGTAGTAAGTATTTTATTTTCAAAATCAAACAGTTAACGATGATATAGGAAACTACGGTTGGGGGACTCGTTTAGTACCAGTTATGCTTACATTCAAATCATTGCCAATGACATATATTGAAGTTATTGGTACATACCCGATTAGTGCTGGATCAACGAGAAAAATAACCCTTACCAATTTCCGTCGATATATTAGAGCCTCAATTTCGTTAGTGACCGAATGCCGGGCAAGCTATGTCGTATAGAACAATTCAAATAAATCGAATTATGCATTGATTGCCTGATGATAGCGGTAACCAAGATAAGCCTTAACTGTTATCAAATTGACCTTACAACTGGTACTCTACATTTAATGTTTCTTAGAAACATATATGGATCCGGGAGGATAACAATTTTTGATGCGGCAAGTGGCAAGTACATGCCGTTTTGATATTCCCAGTTATCCTTCCATGTCGAGTTGTTGGTTCTGGTATATGGTTAACCTTCATCCACAACCGCGATTGGTCCACCAGATTTAGCACCGAGACGATCATCCGATCTTTAAATCTCTCTTCGGGTTTGTATTCCCCGCCGCTTGCGGCGTAGAATATGTTAGGTGAGCGAATATGTACATAAAAGCCATAATGTTACGGTACTCATATCCATCTCGTATTTCCGGCGAAGTACAGACGTGCAGTCTTCGACAGGGATGTGGACGAAGTGATGAAAGATGTGTGTATAGACATTGAGAAACGCTACCAGATGAAATTCTTAGAAATTGGTACTGATAAGGATCATGTGCATTTTCTGGTGCAGTCTATCCCGACATACAATGTGACCAGAATAGTATCCGTCATAAAGAGTATAACCGCACGAGAGATATTCAAACGGTGTCCCCAAGTAAAGAAACAACTTTGGGGCGGAGAGTTCTGGACCGATGGATATTTTGCAAGTACAGTAGGGAAGCATGGAAATGAGAATACTATAGCCAACTATGTCAAACAGCAAGGGGACAGCTATCACAAACTGCATGAGGATCGTCAGCTAATGCTTTTCTAATACCCCGCTGCTTGCGGCGGGTAGTTTATTAAGAAAAATTTCAATTTTAGTTTTCCGATATCCAGTTTTCGGGTTCTCCACATCTTGTACTATTGTGTGAAGCGTGTAATATAAATTGAAATGATATTTATCGGTTTATCTATGTACACCGCAATACCCATTGTTTATCACGGAAAAGCTTTCTGATAAAAATCCTTTAAAACTGTGACATCGGTCACTGACATGATGTGGCTGTAGTATAACTTTATAATAACAAATGTAAGTGATTATTCTACATGGATTGTAATACCACCAGTGGGTGGATTTAGGGGAAAGATTAGGGGGAACAATGAAAGAGAAAACAGTTCGAATATTTTCAGCATTATGTTTATCGGTTTTATCCTTGTAGTATCGGCAGGGCAGTCTTTCGCGTCACTGGCAAATGCCGGCGCATCACTTGACTGGAGCCAACTAAGCATTTTCGGGAGCTTGAACTGGGTATCGCAATCGACTACTACTAATTCAACAGTATCGAACAGCCTTGGTGAAACCGGAGCTATTTCAGACCAGAAACCGGGGTGGGTTTCTTCGTCGAGCGCTGTAACAATATCAAATGCCGGGGCCCAAGGCACCAGCGCTTTGCTGCAATCACTTTCGGCGTCATCGTATTCAAGTCTTGCCGATATAGGCTGGAGCAACAGTTCCGGGAGCGCGGTTCTGACAGGTTCTTTTACAGTAACCACAACGGGCTGGGTTTTTATTACCATTCCTTATTACGTTTCTCTGGATCTCACAGCTTCAAGTGATCCGGCAGTCGCAACACAGGGACAATCAAAGGCACTGATTTCACTCTCAAAACAGGTGGGAGTCTTTCAACAGACTCGATGGAAATATTTTCTACTGTCTATAACGGCAATACCTTTAATCAAAATCAGTCCGGTGTGTCTTGGCCTTATGAAACTCTTCAATGCCGGTGAAACAGGTACATTCACAGCGGAAGTTTCCACTGAAACGGCCAATTCAAACACGGTCCCTCTGCCGGGAGCGCTCCTGCTCTTTGCCCCAGGACTTGCATGTTTTTTCGGGCTGCGCAGAAAATTCAGCAATTAGGCAAGCAAGACTTTTAATGACATAACAGGGCGAGGGAGTACAACCTCGTCCTGTTTCACTGATACTTGCATCTTGCGGAGTAGCTCCAAAGTGTATGCTAAGCGCCAATTTCACGATTCACGTTTACCAGTTCTTTTCTCCACGCTCTGTGCTCCAACCTTCTACCATTCACGATTCCCGATTCACGCTTTCTGTCTCTATGCCCTATGTTCCATGTCACGTTCCCGATTTACGATTTCCAGTTTTTCCTCAACCTTGAACCTTCCACCACTACACCGGAGAACAGGCCTTGAACTTCGAACCTTCCGCCATTTCCTCGGAAGACAGGCGTTGGACCGTTTCAATACCATTTTCTTGTTGACATACTTTGTTAAAGCCATATAAAATAGTTATTACTATGGGAATTTTGTGTGGATATATGCGAATCTTAAATACAAACATTCAAAATACGTTGCAACTATTCATATTTATATTAGATTCAGTTCACACAGAACTTCATGCCCCAATTCCAGGGCCATTTATATCCGGGATTAATTCCACATACATAAAGGAATGCCATTGGACATATTAGGGATCGACATAGGCACTGTCAGCGTCAAATACGTCAGATGTAAGGGGACGACAGGGAAAAGTATTGTTGTGTCTCAGGGCGACTATCTCTACAAGGGTGGGTTTGAAGACCTTGAGTTAATCCTTGCTGATGTGAGGAGCAAAGAAGGACCCGACCTCGAAGTGGCGATTGGTATGTCCTCTCCAGACATTATAAAGAAGACATTCACTATTCCTGTTCTCCCAAAGAAGGAACAAAAAGAAGCCCTTAATTGGACATCAGCAAAATCTCTGTCCGCTTCATTGGATGATATGGTCTATGAACACATCATGCTCGGTCAGATTGAAGAAAAAGGCATCAAGAAAGATGAAGTGCTCTTTGTGGGAATACAGAAAGGTTTTGTCGAGCGCGTATTGTCAACTTTTCAGCGCGCCGGTTTTCAGCAGATTACCCTTTTTACCGATATTGCCTTTGGCTATGTATACACCCTGGGCGAAGTTGGCGACAGGTCCATTGCTGTTATTGATATCGGCGGGAAACGAACAGGTCTTTACATAGCCAGAGCGAGGAGGCTCATGCTTGCCAGAGAGGTCCTTACAGCATCAGAGAGTTTTTCTGATGCCCTCGTGAGCGGTCGTCCTGGTCTTACTTTTGACCAGGCGGAGCACTATAAACAAGAGAGAGGTTTCGACGAGGAACTGACAGAAATTATAAAAATCCCTTTTGACCGGCTTGCCGGTGAGATTCAGAGAACATTCATTGTCTATAACGAGAGATATCCCGAGAACCCGGTTACAAGAGTGTATATTACGGGAAGAGGCGCAAAAATACCAAAGTTTTTTGAAAAGCTCGAAGAGGCACTTATTGAAGAGGTGAGCTATCTCGAAGCGATCAACGGCATCGAGGATAAATATATACCTGCTCATACGCTGTGCATGCATCTTGAAGTGCTTCCAAATCTTTTACCTGAAGGCGCGAAAAGGAAGGAACAGGAGAAAACTTATAAAAGATATATATCAATCGGTACATTTGCGCTGGCGGGAATTTTATTCCTCCTTTCTCTCGGTATGTGGAGCACATTAAGGAATGCCGATACAAGAATAAACATAGAACAGAGGACCCTCGAGGTCATTAGCCAGGGTCTCAACGCAATGGGAAAGAAAACAACGGCGGCGCTCGATACGTCCGATATCGCTTTCATTAAAAATGAAATCCAGAAGAAAGATATAACTTTTATAACGCTTTTGAAATATCTCTCGTCACGGATACCCGGTGATATCTATCTGAAATCCATCGAGTTTGGCGGCGATATTCAACCGGATGTATTATCTTCATCAGCGCAGAAAACACAAAATGTTTCTCCGTCGGGCCAGCCGACTCAGGGTCCCTTATCTCCATCCACTCCGGGACCGTCGAAGAAAACACTCGGTGAGAATTATTATCCGTTAACACTCAAAGGGTATATTTTCGGAGAACCTGATTCTCTCGAATTGACTTTATTCAACCTTGTGTTGTCCTTAAAACAGTCCGGTTTTATTGATCGTGTTGAAATAATAGGAAAAGAAAACGGCAGAATGAAAGGTAAACCTGTGATGGAATTTGTCATTCTTGCAAGGTGCATGAAACATGAACTTTAGAAGTTTTTATCTATGGTTTGGATTGCCCATACTTATTATTGTGGCGTGGGTGTTTCTTATTTATATACCGATGGATTCGGGTACGAAAAATAAGGAACGAAAACTGACTGCCATCAAAAACGAAAGACAAACATTAGAGAAAGGCATGAAAGACTTTGTAGGTGAAGCGACTACCCAAAAAAGACTGCAAGCGTCTTATGAGGAGTTTATGGGCCAGGCCCCTGTTGTTGAAAGGATGCCCGAATACATGAAAAACGTCATGAATATGGCAAAGAGTAAAGGGATAACCATCGGAAGTCTGAGCGGTTATTACAATTCCCTTGACATCTCTCAGAAGGCGGGGTTGGTGAATCCGGTATTCGAGATGGGATTAAAGGGAGGTTTCCTTGAAATGGGTCATTTCCTGGAAGATCTTTCAAACAGGATGGCTTTCAAGGGTATCCAGGCGGCACGTATCAACTATGATGAAAAAGAATATCCTCAGGTGAGCGGCAAATTTGTAATTGAATACAAGGCCCTCAAAGGTAAAAAGAGTGAAAGTAAGTAAACCTGTTCTTATTTTTGGAATTGTTGTATTGCTCCTTGCGGGCTATATCTTTTTCTTTACGGGAAAGAAAAAGACAGCGGTACCCGTAGCGCCGTCCCGCCGGCGTCAGGTCAGACACAACCGGCGCAGCAAGGACAAGCGTCACCGCAGCCGCCGCCACAAGCAGCGCCGCCATCACCGGCGAAAACATTTCCATCTGAACCCGCGGCAAAGGCCGGCCAACCAGATGTATCAACCTCTACGGTGAAGCCGGACTTCGATAAATCGAAGGGAGCGTGGGTGAAGAACCCCTTCATACTGCCTCAATTCAAAGAAGAAAAAAAGAAAGAGACAGTTCCGGCTCTCAGATTGTTCGCTATTTTCGAAAAAGGGAAAGACAAGGTTGCGATTATTGACCATGAGGTAGTGAGAAAAGGTGATATGGTTGGTGATGAGAAAGTCCTTGAGATTGAGAAGGATAAAGTTGTTCTCACCCGGAATGGTACAAAAAGGGTCCTCTCTCTCGCAAGTATTGAAGATACAGTCAGAGAAGAGGAACCAAAAACGAAAGCGACGGAGAAGGGTAAATGAGAAAACAATGGATCTATATTGCGGTATTTTGTTTTTTGTCCTCCTGCGCCCACATTGAGCAGGTGAAGGAGGCCAGTCCCCCGGTTACAGCCTCCTGATATACCAAGTCCGGTTTCGTTTCAGATTGAAAAAGAAAAACGTATCGAAGTGCCGAAACAGGAAGAACCTTTCTCCTTTTCTCTCAGAGAGGCAGACGTGAAGGACATACTCAGGGCCATCGGAAAACAGGCAAATTACAATGTTGTGATCGAGCCTGATGTGAAAGGGATAACCACAGTTGATTTAAAGAATGTAACCCTCAGCAAGGCCCTCGAGTATATCCTTGAACCGCTGGGTTTTACCTCCAAAATCCAAGATAGAACGATTTATGTTTCAAAACCAAAACTGGAGACAAAAATATTTACAATCAATTATATTGCATTGAAGAAAATACGGCACCAGCAATGTCTATGCTACTCCGGGAAGAGAGGGGGAAATTCAAGTACATCAGGTGGCACAACGAGAACAAGCAGTTCATCGGGAGCGAAGGTTTCAAGTAAAGAGTGAAACAGAATCGGATCTATGGAAAAGTCTTGAAGATAATATAAAAGCGATTTTATCTAAAGATAAGGAGAAAGTGTGTTGTTAATAAACAGACCATGACGATCATTGTTACAGATTATCCTAAAAATATGAAAGATATTGAAATGTTCCTGAAGGCTGCTGAGGGGATTATTCAGCGTCAGGTTATGATAGAGGCAAAAATAGTAGAGGTACAACTGAACGATGATTCCCGGCAGGGTGTAAACTGGAAGTTTGTTAACGCAAAAATAGGCGAGATTCAGACCTTGAGGGACAGCAGGCATTTCTTAATCCCTTAATCGGCAACCGGCTTACGAGCAGTACCATGCTATTACGTACGCCCTTTTTCCGTATTTTCGGAGGAAACAAGAATGTGGATATTGACAATACTTTCATTGATCTTTTAAAGACATACGGTAAAGTGGAAACAATCTCAAATCCAAAGATTGCAACTTGAATAATCAGCGGGCAATCATAAAGGTAACCACGCAGGATGTATACTTCGAAACCCAGCAAACCGCCAATACGGGTGCGGCAAACCCTACGGTTACCTCCACGGCAAAATTTATTGATGTGGGACTTACCCTTGATGTAATACCGCAAATAGATGACAAAGGTAATATTATTCTGAGTGTCCACCCTGATTATGTCTGAAGAGAGTTGGTGATGTTATTTCTCCTGAAGCTGGCGCTCAGGTACAGTCCCAGTTCTATGTCCGGGAAGCTGATACAATCGTAAAAGTCAGGGAAGGAGAAACAATTGTTATCGGTGGACTTATTGAAAACAGGAAATCAACGACGGATACCAGGCACAAAGTGGCTCATGGATATCCCGGTTATCAGGTATTTTTTTAAATTGAACGAGAAAGAAAACTCAAAAAGTGAACTCGTGATATTTTTAACCCCACGGATTATTTATGGAGATAGCAATTAATGAGCATAATCCAGGATGCTCTTAAAAAGGCCCAGCAAGAACGCAAGAAAAAAAATAGCCGTGAAATTCCTTATCATCTTTCGGGCGTTCAAAAGAAACCGAAGACAATAATAATATATGTGATAGCCGGTTTTTGCGTTGCTGCCGTATTTGCCTGGTTGTTTATTCCGTATTTTCATAAACCGAAACAGATAGCACAGCCTGTTGTTGCCCAGGCTCCGGCACCGGTTGCTGTTAATGTTCCCCCACACCGGAAGCGCAGAAACCAACCAAGGAGATTCCAGGCAAAAAAAGTGTGGTGCGACAGCACCGGTCTCCCAAAAACCTATCGAAAAACCTGCCGTCTCAGTGACGCCGAATGTCAAACAAGGACCTGCCGGTGCGAAAGCCAGGATTGCTCAGGTTCAAAAAATTGCCATTTCTCCTCCGGTTGAGAGAAAGACAAGGGTTGCTGGAACGGCCGGCAAAGAGGATACAAAGAACGAACCCGTGAGAGCGGTTGAAAAGACACCAGACAGTGAAAGTACCGACAGCATATATAATGAAGCGTTGAGGGAGCAACAATCGGGCAGAACGAGAGAAGCAAAAACCATATACAAACAAATCCTGGCAAGCCAGCCGGACCATATAGAAACACTGAATAACCTCGGCGTTATGGCCATTTACGAAGGCAATACACAGGAAGCGCTTTTTTATTTTAAAAAGATACTTGAATACCGGAAAAACTATTCCAAGGCATATAATAATATCGGCCTTATTGCCATGAGAGACGGCGACCGCCAGCTCGCGGAAGAGTATTTGAGGAAAGCCATATCACTTGAACCCGATGATCCCGGCCCCTATGTGAACCTTTCCGCGCTGTTACGAAGTCAGGGAAGATTGCAGGAAGCAGCAAAGCTTCTTGAAATACCCATCCAGAAAAAAGTGAAAGACCCCGACCTCCTCTTGTCCTACGCGGTGATCAAAGACAATCTCGGCCAATATGAAGACGCTGCGCGATATTACAGACAGTATCTGTCATTGTTACGAACTCCGGCATCAAGAAAAGACATAATCGAAAGGCTGCAATATGTTGAAGGAAAAAGGTATCAGGCGATAGATAAGAGGTGATAGGTAAAACAAGAATATGGTAAAAAAGATTTACCAATAGTGTTTTACCCATAACCTGATTTTCATGAGGAATATAAATAAATGCTTCGGACGAAGAAAAGATTAGGCGAATTACTTCTGGACGCGGAAAAGATTACGGAAAAAGACCTGCTCAGGGCTTTGGCGGAGCAGAAGAAATATGGCGACAAGCTTGGAAAGACTATTGTGAAACTTGGGTTGCTCTCTGAAAGGGAAATTATCGATACAATCAGCGGACAGTTGAGCATTCCTATCATCAACATAAACGAAATGACAATACCTGAAGATGTTGTCAGATTAATTTCCCCCGAGATAGCAAAGAATTCTTTGGTTATTCCTGTTATGAGACGGCATAATGTATTAAAGCTTGCCATGGTAGATCCCCTCGATATAAACGCTATGGATAATGTGGCCCGTGGTGTGCAAATGGAAATAGAACCTCTCATTGTAACCGAGGGTGATCTCAAACAGGCGCTGGAAAAGTATTACGGGTTAAAAACAATCGTTGAAGAGACCCTTGACAGAATAAGGCAACAGGAAGTTACACTCGTAAAAGGTGAAGACGAAGACCTTGACCAGGATGAGCGTATATCTGTTGATATGGCAGAGGAGGAACCTGTTGTCAGGTTTGTCAACAGTCTTCTCGCCCAGGCGCTGGCAGATAGCGCCAGCGATATCCACGTTGAACCATCGAAAAATTATATGCGGGTCAGGATGAGAGTGGATGGAAAATTACGTGATGTCCCAAGTCCTGAAAAGAAATTGTTTCTTGCCATTGTATCGAGGATTAAAATCCTTGCCGGCATTGACATTGCCAAGACAAGAACTCCACAAGATGGAAGATTTAATATAAGGGATTCGAACAGAGAAGTGGGCCTCAGGGTTTCAACATTCCCCACAATCTACGGAGAAAAGATTGTGCTCCGTCTCCTCGACAAAAGCACCGCGCTGTATGGTATCGACAACCTCGGTCTGCTTCGTGATGACAAGGAAAAGATCAAGAGTGTCTTGAAAAGACCTTACGGATTTATACTTTCGACGGGGCCCACGGGAAGCGGTAAATCGACCACCTTATACGCCATTCTGAACTCTATTAACTCACCTGAAAAAAATATTATAACCATAGAAGACCCTGTTGAATACACTCTTGAAGGCCTTTCTCAGGCCCAGGTAAATCCCAGGGCCGGGTTGACCTTTGAGAGCGGCCTCAGGTCTATTTTGAGACAGGACCCGGATGTCATTATGGTGGGAGAAATAAGGGATAGAGAGACAGCGAATATTGCTGTCCATTCAGCGCTTACGGGCCATCTTGTATTATCAACACTCCACACAAATGACGCTCCGAGCGCCGTCATGAGGTTAGTCGAAATGGGTATCGAACCCTTTCTCGTGACTTCGTCAGTTTCATGCGTTATCGGGCAGAGATTGATCAGGAAAATCTGTCCTGAGTGCAAAGAGTCTTATTATCCGACAGGTTCGGTACATAAAACCTTTCAGATCAAGGATGATGTACTTTTATATAGAGGTAAAGGCTGCCCTGCCTGTAAATTTAAAGGATACCGGGGGCGTACCGGTATATATGAAGTGCTTGTTATTGACGACGAATTGAGAGAGTTGATTGTAAACAGGGCCCCCAGCGAAGTATTGAAGAAAAAAGCATGCGAGAAAGGCATGAGGGCCATGCGCGATGACGCAATCATGAAAGTACTCTTTGGCGTCACAACCCTCGAAGAGGCACTTACTGTGGTCCAGGAAGAGTAGTAAATGCAACGTGAATCGCGAAAGTTGAAACGTGAAGCATGAAGAGTAAAGGTGAGACAATAGAAAGATACGAAGGCGATCAAACATATGCGATGAAGAACAGTGCGGCAATGAAACATGATAAAGTTGAGGTAGTATGACCGCGTTTGCATACAGGGCACGAGACGAACGAGGCCTTCTGGTAACGGGAAACATGGAGGCGGTGAGCAAGAGGGATGTTTTTACGCAACTCGATAATATGGGTCTGCTCCCTGTCTCTGCCGCGGAATCAGGGAAAGGAACATTCGCGGTGGATGCTTTCCTGATGAGGTTTCAGAGGATTAAAGATGACGATCTTATTTTTTTCACCCGGCAGTTCCAGACAATCATTCGTTCGGGTATTCCCATGGTGTCAGGACTCAGAGCACTGGAGGAGCAAACCAACAATGAAAGACTGAGCGCGGCAATCAAGGCTGTCGGGCAGGATATTGATAAGGGGCAGAGTCTTTCTGATGCACTTTCAAGGCATAAAGGGATATTTTCCGAACTCTATGTGGGCATGGTGCGGGCGGGTGAATTAAGCGGTAATCTCGAAGAAGTGCTGGAACGACTATCCGGTGTGCTTGAGTTTCAAATGAAAACAAAAGAGATGCTTAAGTCCGCCATGAGATACCCCCTATTTGTAGTGGTTACGCTTGCTATCGCTTTTGTTGTTCTTGTGAATGTCGTGGTGCCGAAGTTTGCGCCTATTTTCAAAAGCTCAAAGGTCGCCCTTCCGCTCCCCACGCAGATCCTGCTTCTTATAAATGACATTTTTCAGAAATATACCGTTGTAGCCATCGCTGCTGTCTTTTGTGCTCGTGGTCTCTTTTTTGCTGTACAAAAGGACCGCCATAGGCACCTATACGATTGATAGATTTAAATTGTCGGTGCCTATTATTGGCGACATTATTCTGAAGATTTGTATGGGCCGCTTTGCTTTTATACTGGAAAATATGGTGCGGGCGGGCATTCCTATTATCAAGACGCTGGATATCGTGTCCCGGTCGGTTGGTAACGAATACGTGGCGGAAAAGGTCAGGGAGATCGCCGTCAGTATCGAGAAAGGAAAGGGTATTTCGAGGCCTCTCAAAGACGCGAAAATATTCCCGCCCCTTGTTATCCATCTTGTAGCCACCGGCGAAGAGACCGGTTCTCTGGAGGAGATGCTCCGCGAAGTATCGGTCCATTATGACAGAGAGGTCACTTATTCCGTGGCAAGACTCTCCGCTTGGATTGAACCGGTCCTCACCGTTGGTCTCGCGGGCATGGTCTTGTTTCTCGCGCTTGCTATCTTTATGCCCTGGTGGGACATGATGAGAGCTATGAAGGGTGGAGGATAAGGACAGACTATGTTTGAAAAACAAAACCATATAAAAGAATGGCAGGGGGATCAAGAGGGCCGTAATAAAAAATCCGGTAAGAAAGGTTTTTTCAGAGACCCCAATAATCTCAATTACAACCTGCGAATAATAGTTCCTCTTATCGTGTTTCTCACAAGCCTTCTCGCCCTTGCAATTGGCTCAAACATTCTGGCGCCGATTAAAACAAATGTGATATGGGCATGGATTATCGCGGCATGTCTGTTCTCGGCGTTCTGTTCCTTTATTATTATGAGGGCCATGACCCAGCCTATCAATGATCTTGTGAAAAAGGCAGAGCAGTATGTCAAACTGGAGGAGCTCAGAAAAAAAAGAGGCAAAATGATCGAAGTCTACAGCGTGTTGGACCGGCTTATTGAGTATATACGTGAAAAGGCGAATGAAGAAGAAAAAAGCGCCCTTCTCAGCGGTGTCGAAAACCTTGATTATATTATTCCTCTCGGGTATATGTCCCTCATGGTGGCCCATGAAGTGAGAAACCCGCTTGCGACTATTACCGGCATGAGCCAGCTTTTGAAGCAGAAAGCAACTGATGAGTCACAGAACAAATATATTGATGCCATGCTGAACGCGGCACGGAAAATAGATATCTTTACCAGCGAGCTCCTTGATCTCAATGACAACGAACTCGCGAGAGAAGAGTTTGACATCAACGATGTTATCGAAGAGGCGATCCGTAATTTGTCGCAGGAAATGCGGCAGGTTACCTGCACATTTCAGAGAGACCGGGAGCTTCCCTGTTTTGCCGACAGGACCAAGATATATCAGGTTATCTTCAATATACTGCGGAATGCCACCTATTATGAAAAAGAGAATGGTCTCATCAATGTGGGTATCCGGGAGGAAAGGGAGACCATGTATATTTCCATATTCAACCAGCATTCAAAGATTGAGCAGGAGCACTTGCAGTCTCTTTTTAAACCGTTTTTTACAAAGAAAAAAGGTGGGAAAGGGTTTGGCCTTTTTATTTGTTTGAGGAATGTAAAGTTACATGGAGGAGACATTAAAGTAGAAAGCGGTGACGCGGGCACAACATTTACCATTGAGCTGCCGCTCGAAGGGCTTTCAAAATCGACCGTTTGATTTCGGTCAAGGAGCGTGTGTGAGAAATATTCAATATTATATACTGTGTATTAAAAAGCGTATATCATATTGCTTTCTCGAACAGTACAGGTTGACATCTCTGTGGATTCTGGTAATATTTGAAAATAAAGGATACGGGTTACGCATATGAATGAGAATGTTATTATTATTGAAGATGATCCCGGTGTAAGGTTCTTTTTGGAAGAAGCGCTGAAAGGAGAAAAATATTCTGTATCTTCTTTCGCTTCCTATGAAGAAGCAACCAACGCGATAGACAAGACTACCGATCTTGTTATCATGGATATAAGCCTTCCCGGTATGGATGGTCTGTCGGCGACGAGCGACTTAAAGCAAAAAACAGATGTTCCGATCGTCATTATCACCGCCTATGGAACAAAGAAAAATGCCCTTGAAGCGATAAAACGGGGCGCGACGGATTTCTTTATAAAGCCGATACTCCTCGACGAATTGAAAGTGATCCTCAAGAGGGTCCTCGGCATGAGACGACTCAGAAAAGAAGTGGAATTCCTCAAAGAGAAAGAATTCGAAGGTCATATATTTCATGGTGTTGTGGGAAGATCACCACAGATGAAGGACATATTCAGACAGATAGAAAAGATCGCCGACAAAGAGCTGACTGTCCTTGTGACCGGCGAAACAGGAACAGGGAAGGAAGTGGTGGCAAAACTTATCCATACATTATCGAAACGAAGAGGCGGGTTTGTTGTTGTCAACTGCGCGTCCATACCGGATAATCTTCTTGAAAGTGAACTCTTCGGCTATGATAAGGGCGCTTTTACTGGTGCGATCCAGCAAAAGCAGGGGAAATTTGAAACAGCAGACAAAGGAACCCTCGTCCTCGATGAAATAGGAGAGATGACCCCCTACCTCCAGGCGAAACTTCTCAGGGCTGTCGAGACGCAGGAGGTTGAACATCTCGGTTCGACCAAAACCTACAAGGTTGATATACGGGTCGTATCGACGACAAACCGTGTTATGGAGACTGTGATCAAAGAAGGCAAATTCAGGGAAGACCTCTATTTTCGCCTTGCACAGATACATATAATTGTTCCACCCTTAAGGGAACGCAGGGAGGACATTGCTGTTTTAATCGATTACGTGTTACATGGTCTTGAGAAAGATAAGGGAAAAATAATTGCTATTTCCGACGAGGCGCGCGTTATTCTTTTGCAGTATAAGTGGCCGGGTAATGTGAGGGAACTGATCGGTATTATGAGAAGGGCCGCCATTATGTGCGAGAATGACATGATTATTGTTGACGACCTTCCATTGCATTTGAGAGGGGATTTTTCTCTGGCAAGTCAAACGACGTATTCCGATGGGTCACTGGAAGACGCGATTTCGGCGCTGGAAAAGAATATGATTATCGATGCCTTGAAGAAAACACAAGGGTCGCAGGCGAAGGCGGCAAAGATTCTCGGCATATCGGAACGGAGTATGTGGTACCGGGTAAAGAAATATGAGATCGATATGGATACAAAATGACAACAGACCTACAATTATTGTAGCTGTTTTGTATAAATTGGCCTACATTTTTTGTAGTTGTCTACAAATTTTGTTGATATTTTGAATTACAAAACGTAATATAGATCACATATGGTTGAGATACAAAATAAACCTATTTTCATTGATATTTACTCTATCGTATTGTTTTTTATAGTTGTTGCAATTTTTTAATGATTACGGTATATACGAATATTAAGTGGCAGGCTTGGGCATTTATTGTATGGTATGGCAATTGCAAACTAAGATGGGAGGTAAACCAGGATGAGGAAGAGAACAACAGGAGGAAACGCCTTGAAGCCACTCAGAAATACAATCAGGAATAATAAAGGTTTTACCCTTATAGAATTAATTATCGTTATCATAATCATCGGAATTCTGGCGGCAGTGGCAATACCGAGGTATATGGAGATTAAACAGGAAGCTGGTGATGCTACTGCAAAAGGAATGCTTGGCGCACTTCGAGGTGCAAATAGTATTCTATTTACGCTAATGCTAATTTAAAGAAATTGGTTTCCAGCTACCACATATGATCTATGCAACTATAGTTAGCAAAATGCAAATATTCAAGGGGTTGAAACGGCTTACGTTGGCTGACTAATTTTACCATGACGGTCCGGGCGCTGGAAAATATGTTTTTGTTCTTACAGGCACCATGGCCGACAATCACAGCCGCCGAGATGTAATCTGAATGGTAACCGCCAGAGCGGAGTGCGGATTGCTTGCCACTGAACCGGTAGAAGTGGTAATGAATAGTATTAGAACAACGTAGTTTTTGCAAAAGTAAAAAGATTCAATCCATTCTTTTGTATTGTCGCATACTATTATTTTTCATTATCAGCATTTTGCCTATTTTATCCTATGTTTTCTGTCAAAATGATTTTTACCGAAAGGGATCTTGCTGCTTTTTTTATTCCTCCAAGATATTTCTGGGTTAATTTGTTCAGGTCTTTTGAATTCCCATTATGGAATCCATACAATTATTCAGGTATTCCGCTCCTTGCCACTCTGCAACCAGGCATTTTTTATCCACCGAATCTCTTTTTCCTTTTTTTACCTTTCAATGTTGCATGGAATGGCTTATCATTCTCCATTTTGTATTTGCGGGGTCTACTACCTATTATTTTCTTCGATATTTAAAGGCGTCAACTATCGCCTCTTTTGCGGTGGTAGTTATTTTGATCTTTCGGGATACCTCTTATCAGTACACAACCTTCTCCCCCATCTTTTCTCTGTGGGCTGGTTTCCTCTTGTTATCCTGTATTTTTTAAAAACTTTGAATACAAGACAATAAGAGACGCTGTCATGGTCTTCTATTTTTTTATCGATGCAGTTCTTTGCGAGGCGCGCCTGAAATAGTGATACATGACATTTCTGGTATTGCTGATTTTACCATTATTTTCAGGAAACTTATTTCTGCAGCCAAAGTGTTGGTTCATGAGAAGATCAAGACAGTTTTTTGCCTTATATTGCTTTTTGTTCTCCTTTCTGCCGTTCAATTAATTCCTTTTTATGAGCTTAAAGCTACAGAGTATACGAAGATACGGTATTAGCTATCAGGAAGCTACTACATGGTCTTTCGCGTGGAAGGATTTTCTCCATGTTTTTCCTTCCTGATGTATTTGGTATATTTCAAGACCACCAGAAATACTGGTCGAATCAATCATGGCTTAAGACGACTATATCTCGGAATGATTCCTTTTGTTATTGGTTTTTTTTCATTTGTAGCAGACAGAAAAGAAGGTTGTTCTTAGTAATTTTAATCATTATTTCTATGTCTTTTTGGGCTTGGAGGAACACTCCTTTATACCAGTTTGTTATACCATATCCCACCTTTTAATGGAATCCGATACCCGGTGAAATTTTTATTTCTTTTCTTTTTTACAATAGCGGCAACTGCGGCATTCGGTTTCGAGTAAGCTGAAAGCGGGGTTAATGAAAATGACAGAAAGATCAAACGAATTGTACTATGTTTTTTTTACGTTGGATTTCTCTTGCGGGGTTCTTGGGGTTATATCAATATTTTTGAAATTATGTCCGTGCATTCCATTGATCAGATAGTTTTAAGCCGGACCAATATAACGAGATATAGGTTCAACCTCCACAATCTAAACGATTTCTTTTTTTCTCATTACCTTTTTTGCGTAATGCTTTTGCTTTACGTACATATAAGGTATAAAACAACCGCATAAGGATAATTGTTTTATTAATCATTGCACATGGATCTATTCCTTGCAAATTATGGTTATTATAATCAATGCCATGGAAAACATTATGTCAAAAAGATAAATTTGTGCACATACTCTTCAAGGGGTAAGGAAACAGAACGATATTTTGTAACGAACAGAGCATATCAGGAATTGGCAAAGACTATACCATGATGATGCTATCTTCGACGCCCCGTATGCCTCCATTATGAATTGTATACCGTAAAAGGGTTGAGGTGATGCGGATACCCGCCACGATATTTTCCTTAATTTGCTTATTGGCAGCTCATACACTTCAGGATGCAAGACGATATATCGATATTGCCGGATTAAATTACATGCTTAGCTTCATATGAAGTAAATGACAATAATTTTCAGCACTTTGTATAGTCAGAAAGTGAAAGAGAAGACAGGATATCTCTATGAGTATAAACCATATATCTGGAAGATTCCTATTTTTGGAAGGATACGTTTTGTAAATGATGACAGAGAAATGATTAACAAGCTAATTGACAGAAACATTGATCTAAACAAGGAGTTGATTCTTATTGGCGAAGCCACATTAAAAAAAGAAGAAAGAAGGCGATTAAAGGAAATGTCAGGCTTATCTCATATAAAGCCAACAAAGTGATACTCGAATCGACCACGGATAATGATGCCTTTCTTTATGTCAGCGATACATATTATCCCGGCTGGAGGGCTTATGTGGACGGGAAAGAGACGAAGATATACCGGGCGAATCTTACCTTCAGGGCCGTTGAGGTACCGAAAGGGAAACATACCGTTGTTTTCAGATACGTGCCCATGTCGTTCTACATTGGCCTTTGTCTGACTATTTTTGGGATATTGTTGTGCATTTATCTGTGGAGAAGAGACAGAAAAGACAATAACCAATGACCAAAGGTAAGAATGGATTTGTAAATAATCGAATGCCAATGGTATGCGATGTACTTATTAAGCCGAAGCGATTTTCGATGGATAACGCGTAACGATTCACCCCGCAAGATCTTGCGGGGCAAAGCAATGGCCGGGCTTCGCAGGCCAAAGTTATTCAACAAAAATAGGTTTGCCGGGCACCCACATGTTATGACCTGATTAGAAAGCAACTGACTGTCATGTGGCTGGTAAACGTCGAAGAATCACGTCCCGCAGATTGACAAAGTTTGCCGCGAAATACCCCTTTCGGGGCACAGGCGCGCTTCAGCCTCTACTGAAATATTAAAATAAACGCCTCAAGTCCTATATGAGGCATTTATTTTAATATAATCGAAGGTAAGATCAGTCGTAAATATATCAAAGGATGCCTTGCCGTCGTTTAGATTCACTACCACACTTATCTCCTTCTTATTCATCATCCCCTTCAGCTTCTGCTCATCAAAGGGCAATTCCAATCCGCCCTTTACGATCTGTTCTCCCTGAAGCGTGATGTCCACCTTTGATGGTTCAACGGGTACTCCCGCGTCTCCTGTGGCGCAGATAATGCGGCCCCAGTTGGGGTCGCAGCCAAAAAAGGCCGTCTTTGTGAGGGGTGATGTGGCGATCCTGCGGGCTATCTTTTCGGCGATCTCTTTTTTCTTGGTGCCGTTGACGATGATGTGGGCGATCTTCGTGGCGCCTTCACCATCGCGGACTACCATCATGGCAAGATCCTTCATGACGGAGGATAATTTTTCCTTAAATGCGTCGAGGCTCTTCACGTCTTCAGGCCCTTTTTTCGTAAAGAGCGCGATCGTATCGTTGGTACTGCATTCACCATCAACAGTTATCTTTTCGAAACTCTCACGGGCAGCCTGGCGGAACGCTGCTTTGATTGTATTTGGTGACACAGGATAGTCCGTAAAGACGAAGGCGAGCATTGTGGCGAAGAGAGGGTTGATCATCCCGGAGCCTTTCGCGATGCCGACGATAGTATATTCTTTCTTCCCTTTAATCGTTTCTTTGATGAGCTTGTGATGTGTGTCGGTGGTCATTATCGCTTTTGCGAAATCCTCTGCCCGAGTTTCTTTGAGGTTCTTGACGGACATGGGCAATGCCTGTTTTATGGTATCCACAGGCAGTCTCCTGCCAATAACTCCCGTTGAGGCAAAGAGTATTTCGTCGCGGTCTATCTTGAGAAGCTTAGCGAGTTTTTCACTGATATTTGCGAGGTCCGATATGCCTTCTTTTCCCGTGCAGGCATTGGCACACCCGCTGTTGACGAGGAGTGCCCTCACAGGAGCGCGGTCCAGCTTCTTGTCATAAAGAATGTGGGCGGCCTTTACCTTATTGCTTGTATAGAGGGCGAGGACATTGGTTTCTTCCTCAAAGAAGACAAGCCCAAGATCAAGCCCCGATACCTTGATACCCGAAGCGATACCTGAGAATTTAATACCCTTTATCATGATCCACCTCATTGTCTAAAATTTGGAACTTAGTTTTTTTGAATATATGAACCGGAGAATCGGCGAAGCGGTGAACCGGAGAGAAAGCTTAATAATCCTGACTCCATTTGAATCTTTTGCACAGAATCGGGAAGTATTAGGTCGGTGTTTGTTTTTGTCACCCCTTCTCCGTTTCCCCCATTCTCCATTTCAGGGTTCTCAGGGTTTTACTTCCCGCAGCACTTCTTGTATTTCTTTCCGCTGCCGCAGGGGCAGGGATCGTTCCTTCCGACTTTTTTGTCCTTCTTCTCCTGCTGTCCTGACAGACTGCCATCGCCGCCCAGGTTGAAGTTCATCACCGGTTCTTTATATTCTATTTCTTCTTTAGCGGGTTGTACCGCGAAGATTTTCTGTATGGTGTCATATTTTACCCGTTCGAGCATGTCGAGGAAGAGATCAAAACTTTCCCTCTGATATTCCCTGAGAGGGTCTTTTTGCGCGTAACCTCTGAGTCCTATACCTTCTTTAAGATGGTCAAGGGCGAGGAGGTGTTCTTTCCAGAATGTATCGAGGGAGTTGAGCACAAAGAACCGTTCGATTGAACGCATTTCATCTTCGCCAAACCTCTTTTCCTTGCTCTCGTAGAAGCCTCTTACGCTTGTCAAGACTTGATCGAGGAGGCCCTCGCGTGTCATTTCCTTGATATTGAGAGAACCAAAGTCGCTGTGAAAGAAGAATATTTCATAAGTTCTGTTTTTAAGGGAGGTAATGTCCCACTCCTCGGGATATACCTTTTCCGGGGCGGCGGTGTAAACGATGTCTTCACAGATCTCATTGATCATGTCCTGGACTCGTTCTTTCGCGTCCCCTTCTTCCATGATCTCCCGTCTCATCCCATAAATGGTTTCTCTTTGTTTGTTCATGACGTTGTCATATTCAAGGAGATATTTACGGATTTCAAAGTTATGCCCCTCGACCTTTGTCTGGGCGTTTTCTATTGCTTTCGATATAAAGGGATGTTCAATGGACATATCTTCCGTCATGCCGAGTTTTTGTAAAAGAGGACCAACCCTGTCAGAGCCATAAATCCTCATGATCTCATCTTCGAGGGAGACATAGAACCGTGAAGAACCGGGGTCTCCCTGTCTGCCGGACCTTCCGCGGAGCTGGTTGTCGATCCGCCTCGATTCGTGCCGTTCTGTGCCGAGGATATGCAAACCCCCGAGGCCGATGACGTGCTGTTTGTCCTTCTCACAGATTTTCCGGGCTTCTTCGATGGCCTTATTGTACTCTTCCGAATCCTTCT
>CAWAOG010000031.1:0-385774 GCA_963783625.1 uncultured delta proteobacterium
TGTTAACTCCCAACGGCCGATTCATACACGCCCCGCAAGTCTTTGGCACATTCACAACAGATAGTTTATCCTATTCCCGGAGACCATACTCATTGCTGGACACCAGTCAGAAGCAATCCCGGGACCGTCTACAACCAGCGGGCAAAGAGATGAATAAACCATTCCTTGATCCTGAGCGCCAAAGACCTCTGTTTCCACTCATCCCAGTGAATCTGCCTTGAATCGGCAAGGTCCCTGACAAACATATTCTCCATTTCAACAGCAAACTCCTGATTCAGGACAATCGCATTCACCTCGTCATTGGTTAACATGCTCATGTTGTCCATATTGGTTGAGCCGACGGTTGACCAGACCTCGTCAATCACCGCGGTCTTCGCATGCAGCAGGGACGTGCTGTGCTCGTATAACTTCACTCCTGATTTCAAAAGCCCGGAATAAGAAGACCTCTGCGCATGTAATGCCAACTGAGAGTCGGTGGTTCCGGGGAGAAGGACCTTTACGTCAACCCCGCGCTTGGCAGCATCCGTAAGAGCTTTTATAATCTGGACGTCAGGAATAAAATAGGAGTTTGTCATGTGAATCGAATGCTCTGCAAAAGAGAGGGCCGACACATACACAATAAAAGGGATCCTGTTGGTCTCTCCCGGAGTGCTGCCAACCACCCTTACCAGGGCCTTACCCGATTCTTTCAGATCAGGGAAATAGTTCCTTTCGGAAAGTTCCGGTCCCTTCTGCTTCAGCCACGTGTCCATAAAGAGCTTCTGGAATTCGGCCACGGCCGGGCCTTCAATTTGAATGTCTGTGTCACGCCAGTGAATTGGCGCTTTTTCATTTTGTTTCCGTCTGAAGGGAGTGCTCGAATATACCTCACTGATATTTATACCTCCGATAATGGCGGCTTTGCCGTCGACAATCAAAATCTTGCGGTGGTCCCGTTGTGTCAGTCCCCATTTTCCCCCCGATCTTCAGTGGGTTTATCGCATTGAATTCGACAACCTGAATTCCGCCGCCGCGCAGGCGCTGGAAAAAGGCAGCCGGCGTATTTATACATCCCACGCTGTCATAGATGAGATTGACCTGGACGCCGTCCGCCTGTCTTTGCAGCAACAGATCGGCAAATTTGCGGCCTGTTTCATCATCTTCAATGATATAGCTTTCAAGATTGATATGGTCTTTGGCATTCTGTATGATTTTGAACATTGCGGCATAGGCATCCTGGCCATCGGCGAGCAGGGTGACTTTGTTCCCCTTCGTCAGCGGGCTGTCAGTGACCGATTCTACCACGGCAATGTGGCGTCCCAGAACGTCCGTCGGTTCCACCGATTGCTTCAGTTTTTCCATTATAACTTTACTTTGTTGGGGAGATAACAGTCCTTTAGCCGAATCGATTTGAGTCGGTCTCTGTGTTGCAGGCGCCTCATCCATTATTTCAGAGACGTTCGGCAAGGTCGTACATCCACCAACGAGAGTCACGATGGAAACCAGCAGAAAGAGGAAAAAGAACGCCCTGGACCTTTTCATGATCTGTTCCTCAAGGAAAGAATGTTTCTTCACACATCGTACCCTGACAAGATAAGTCATTATATATTGCACTTGATCCAAGTATCTCATGAGTAAGTATAAGCATCATTTCAACAATTGCGCGTTTCGGTCTCGGATGGGGATTTACTTTTTCGATAATCGTGATTACATTTAAAACGTTATGAAACTTCATATACCATGTCATCTAAAAAGTTCATAGAATCAGGGCAAATATCATACAATGAAGAGACTCAGCCTGGTAAAAAACACCATGCATCCCATTTACAGGCCGATCACGACGGACTCCCTGCCTGATCCGGCACCACCCGATGCTGCGCTGAGTCTGAATATCATGAGTTTCAACATCCGGCGGGGAACGGCAAGGGACGGCAGGAATCACTGGAGCTTTTCGCCGAAATCTGGTGCATGAAATCCTGGACCGGTATCGCCCCGATGTCCTGGGCCTTCAGGAGGCGATGGATTTTCAAATTACCGCGCTCCACAGGATGCTCCCCGGTTACGAGATGGTGGGTACTGGCAGTCTGGGGGGCAGCAAGGGAATGCACACGGCCATTTTTTTCAATGCGGCGCGGTTCTCCCTCTCCGATGAAGGTACTCTCTGGTTATCGGACACACCCGATATTCCGGGTTCGAAGGGATGGGGAAACGTCCTGCCGCGAACCTGCACCTGGGTTCGGTTGGTGGAAAAAGACTCCCGGCAGGCTTTTTATTTCTACAACGCCCACCTGGACCATATTTCCCTGCGTTCGAGGAAAAAAAGCGTGGTTTTTTTGACCCAGCACATTCATGCACGGTCATTTCTGGACCCTTTTGTCCTGATGGGAGATTTCAATGCCAGGGAAAGAAGTGCGCCCATCCAATTTCTCAAAGGCAAAGCCTATCTGAAAACGAAGGCAAAAGGATGGGGATTAAACCCGACCCCTTTGCTCGACACCTTTCGGCTGCAACATCCCGACCATCGAAACGTGGTGACCTTCCACGGGTTCCGCAGATTTGTTTTCCGGTTCCGGTTTGATTATATTTTTGTCCCTTCCTCCATACGGGTCCAAGACGCGAAAATTATCCAACTCCGCTGGAAAAAGCGTTATCCCTCCGACCATTTTCCGCTTTTAGCCAGGATCGAAATCCCTGCACCCTTCATTGATTCCAATTCCGACCGCCGGCACGAAGAGATGATACCCATCCCAAAGGCCCGATAAACCGCCGGTTTGCCGGACGCCACTTGATTACTTGCGGGTTTGATCCTATGTTCTCAATCAGGAGGTAACTCAGCATGTTCAAAAAGATCCTTTTCCCAACCGATTTTTCAGATGTGTCAAAGAAGGCAGTAAAGTACATCAAACAGTTGAAGGGCGCAGGAGCACAGGAAGTAATCATCCTCCACGTGATTGACGAAAAAGAGTTACTGGTACTCTCCAGGGTCGCTGGTCAGTATCTCCAGATCACGGCACAGATAGAAAATGAGGTAGCGGAAGAGATGGCTGCCATCGAGGCGGACATGACCACCGAAGGTTTCCGTGTAACGCTGAAAGTGAAAAGAGGAATACCTTTCACAGAGATCATGACAACAGCGGCAGAGGAAAAAGCCTCCCTCATCGTCATGGGTTCCCATGGCAGGTCAAATATCGAAGAGATGCTCATGGGTTCTGTCTCTGAAAACGTCATCAGACATGCCAAGGTGCCTTTGCTGGTTATCAACAGGGAAATCTGACAAGATACCCGGGCTTGGAGTACGAGCAACAGATTTGCGAAAGAAAGCAGGCCATTTTACGTATGGCGGATGAAAGTTGCCACATTAAGCGAAGGATCAGTTTCGTTCATTACAGGAATTACCATGGTGTCTTCAATGAGCGATGATCAATACTTCATTCTATGTGTGATTTAGCTGTTTTGAGAGCAAGGTCTCTATCCCTGGTAAATAACTTCCATTCCATTCCTGATGAGTGAATGCCGGCCTTTTTGTCCTGACCTCTGCTGTAATACCAGTGTCCAAAGCGTTCGACAGTAGAAAACGGGTGATTCTCTGTGCAGAGGATTCCGCAAGGACGAATCTCCTGAAAAAAAATTGTTTCCTCAGGGCTTTCGTCATAAGCCAGGTCATTAGGCAATACAATTTGAGAAACATCAATGCCTTCTAATTCCTTTTCATCCAGCCAGTCTGATATGTTCATAGGTTTTTTCTCCTTTCATCTCAGTGAAGTGTAAGCCATTGAAACAGTCGGACTGGGCACCCAGCTCTGGTAAAGCAGCACAGGGCATTTGAAACCTCTCAGGACATACGGCAACACTGCCGGGGAAATGTTGTCCAGTTGGCAACTATCCGATGGTCATAAGGTTCTTTACATCCACCACGCCATTAACGTCCTTGACGAATTTGGTGGCCAGGTCCTTTTCAGCTGCGTTTTTCGCCTTGCCACTGAGCGTAACCACACCGTTCTTCGTTGTGACCGAGGTCTTGAGGGCACTGGTCGAGCGATGATAAAGCAGCGTCATTTTCACCAGAGCAGTGATGGAAGCGTCATCAATCTTTCCGCCTACTGTTTGCGCCTTTTCCGAGGTCTTTGTCACGGTCATCTCATTTTTTACGTTTTTGACCCCTTCCACATCTTTGGCGTATTCGGTCGTCAGGTCCTTTTGCGCCTGGCTGGTCGCTTCGCCTTGCAAGGTGACGATTCCGTCTTTGGTGCTAACCTCTGTCATGGCGCTCACGTTCCGATGAAACCAGAGCATGGTTTTCACTTTTGTTGTGAGCCACGCATCGGAGTTCTCAGCGGGGCGTTCCCCTTTGACTTCCAGCCCGTTGTCCACAGTCTTGACCCCGGGCAAATTCGCCACGGTCTCCTGGGCCAACGACCTGTGGGACTCTTCGGAGACAGTTCCCGTTAAGGTAACAACACCATCTATGGACTGGATTTTAATATCATCAGCCTGGAGGTAGGTTTTGAATATATAGGACTGCCTGGCCGATAATTCGGTGCGCTCATCATCCATCCTGGACGCATGTACGGGCAAGCTGATTGCCAACAGAACGACGACTGCTATCAACAGAAATACAGAACATTTTGCTTTCATGTCGTGCTCTCCTTCATTGTTACTGTTATTCTTTGAGCTCATTTACTCAGGAGGAATAACCTTCGCTGTTTTTCTCTTTTTTGTATGCCTCTTTACCGGCTTCCACAGATTTGGTGATAAGATTCTTTTCTTTTTCTACGAAATCCTTACCTTTTTCCACGTAAGCGGTTGCCGTCACTTTAGCCTGATCAATATAATCTTCCGCTTTTTCCTTAACTTCTCCGGCAAGCTCTTTTATCATCCTGCGGGTTTCTTCTCCCGTCTTCGGCGCCATAAGCAGCGCAACTCCGGCCCCGATCAGCCCTCCGACAAAAAAGGAAAGAAGAACCTTGCCTGCACTAAATCCACTGTCTTGTTCACTCATATGTTACCTCCTGTTTTAATTTGAACTTCATCTCCCCTTGCTAAGGGATTTTGAGAAAATTCCCGAAAACGGCTTGAATAGCTGTCTTCAAACCTGCTCTATGCGCAATTCCATGTTGAGGTGCGTCTAATCAATACTCAGCCCGTCACCGATATCATGGGTTTGTTCAATCGTGAAATGTTGCCAGGTTGACATTTCCTTCTCATGGCCCGGTAAGACCTAAAGCTACCGTCGTCTCGTCCAATAGTAACCTCCGCCCCCACCGAACAATATGACCAACAGTACAATGACAAAAATAAGTAGTCATTGCTTCCGATGCGGCTCCACGTAATTCTATTTGTTACTTTCTTTGAACCATGCTTTTAACACCTTGGAATTTTTAATAATCTCCAGACCTATTTCTTTGGCTATTTCGTCTTTACTTTTATCGTTCGTTGCCTCTACTGTTTGGCTTGCAATTCTATCTGGCTCTTTAATGCCATATTCATGTATAGAAATCTGAACAAAGGGTAAAGTACCACTTGGTGGCGTTATGTTTATCCTAAACACATCTTCACTCATTTTTTTCAAACCTACCTCCTCTAAAATAGTTACAATTGCTGCAAACTATTTTCTTACCTTTTTGTCATCCTACTTTTTATGTTTTTCCTCCCCTTCTTGAGGTTTTCCTTGAGGCTGAGAGCGTTGTGGCTGCTGAGTTTTCTCCTGAGGTTTTCTCTGTGGCTGCTGGACTTTCTCCTGAGGTTGCTGTCTTGGCTGCTGAGTCTGAGGTTGTTGTCTTGGTTGTTGAACCTGAGGTTGTTTCTGGTGCTGCTGAACCTCAGGTCTCTGCTGGTATTCCTGTTGCCTTTGTTGTCTTAGTTCCTGTTTCTGTTGTTGTGGTCGAGGTTGATAGTTCTGGACGCCCCAGGTTCCCTGCCTTTCCCAACGTCGATCATTTTGCCAGCCCTTCCAGTTCTGTTGAAGTCGTTGGTGAGGGATTCGCTCATAGTCCCACCGGTGCCCGTACCAATTATGATCACTATAGTATCCTCTCCAACCTGGGTCTACATCAAAATAAAAACTTGGAACATTTCTATAATATCCCCAGCCACGGTTGTAATAACGTGAGCGATACCAATGACCTCCCCATGGACGCCACCACCAGCCATTCCAGAAAAAGAGGTCTACATCAATGTCGGGAGCAACGTAGACGTATGTCTCAGGTATCACTATTAACCACGGGGGTACGGGAAACGGAATGGGCGGCGGTAAACCAATATTAACGCTTATACCGACCTGTGCCATGGTTGGAATAGGGATTATAATTACCAATGCTAAAAGGATTGTTCCAAAAAGTAACTTTTTCATTTTGTTGTCTCCTTGTTGCTCAATGCAGTTTGGGTTTTTCCAGTTCAGCAACACGCTTCCATAATGCTGCAAGCTCATGTAAGGGTTGTTTATGTCATGTCTTCGCATCGGTGCACCCTGAGTAGTTCACATCAACCTCTAATATCTAAATCCCAAACAATATTCAATCTTTGGGATTTAGATATTAGTATTTAGAATGTGCCCCCATCTTTAGTATGCTCCTTTGCATGTCAACACGACAAGGGGCGTTTTTAAAAGGATCTTCATGTCCAACAGCAAGGACCATTCCCGCATAGCTTGTATCTGTTTTGTTCATATCGGTCTCCTATATCATTTTGAATTGATTGCTCGTGCTTTAACCGCAGTTACCCTTCATTGTTATTCTCCGTAATCCGTACTCCTTTTTTTCAATCGCGGGACAACCAGTATGGCGTCCCAACTTACTATAACAAACAGAACCAGAGATTGATGCGCAAGAGGATAGTCAGTGAAAGCTTTCAATCTTAAACCCGACTCAACTACCTCTGTATTGATAATACGGCAGACGGTCTCTCGTGTCTGTAACAGAACCAACAATCTTTATGTCATCGTTTCTGCTACATGACTTACGTCAAGGTCTCTGTATCCCTCACTGTAAACTCTTTTGACTATGGAAGATTGCGGGGTATTGCGCATATTGTTTGTTGATCTTATGCTTAAGAGTGTACTGGTGAGACTATGCCAAAAGTTGTCATTGTCGGTGCGGGAAGTGTGGGAACAACGCTTGCTTATACGTTGCAGATCACAGGTGTTGCCACAGAGATCGTTTTAATCGACAGCAATCAGGAATTGGCGGCAGGCCAGGTCATGGATATGAACCACGGCCTTCCCTTTGTCCCTCCGGTACATATCTATGCCGGTGAATACACGGATTGCAAAGGGGCTGACGTGATCATTATTACAGCCGGGGTCCGCCAGAAGCCGGGGGAAACAAGACTTGACATCGTTGATCGGAATGCTCAAATATGTAAAAGCATTGTCGACGGCATAATGCCTCATACCACGGAAGCTCTGCTTCTCGTGGTAACAAACCCGGTGGATATCATGGCCTATACCGTGATGAAATACTCAGGATTACCGCCGAGGCCAGGTTATCGGATCGGGCACGGTCCTCGATTCAGCTCGGTTCCGTTATCTTCTCGGCCAACATTGCGCCATAGATACCCATAATGTTCATGCTTACGTCATTGGTGAGCACGGCGACACGGAGGTGCTTTTGTGGAGCCAGGTCCGCATGGCCGGGACCTCCCTTGAATTATTCTGCGCACACTGTACCTATGGATGTGCTCCGCTCGACAAAATAAAAATCACCGAAGCAGTGAAGAATTCTGCTTATCACATCATCGAGGCAAAAGGATCGACTAATTATGGAGTGGCTTTGGCGGTGACGAAGATTGTCGAGGCAATAATCAGAGACGAACATAGTGTATTGACTGTTTCCATGATGCTGAGCGGAGAATATGGCGTAAGCGAATGTTGTCTCAGTGTCCCATGTATAGTGGGCAAGAAAGGTGTAAGTCGGATTGTCGAAACAGAGCTTGATCAAACCGAAAGAAACGATCTAACCCAGTCGGCACAGATATTGAAGGATCTGTGCAGGAGGGTGGCATAGTATGGGTTTGGTTATTCCATGCGTCCATTGTGACCTTACGGAGTCAGTCTGATGAGCAAACAACAGGATGTGAAACGTATACCGGGTAATGTTCTCAGTTTCCTGCTGAGGGTGGTACGTGGTTTCATACAAAATCAAAGGTATACTCTTATCCGGCGCCCTTGCCTATTACACCCTGTTGTCGATTGTCCCCATGTCTATCCTTGCCCTGACGGGATTGTCACATATTATAGGAAAGGAACAGTTACTCCACACGTTGTCGATCTATACAGGGATGGTGATACCGGGCTACTCAGCGGTTTTGTCCGAACAGGTGCAGGTCTTCCTTGAGCATCGTCAAGCCGTTGGTATTGTCGGGTTCCTGGGCATGTTGTTTTTCAGCTCCATGGCTTTTGGGGTGCTGCAAAGTTCCATGTCGGCCATCTTTACCCATCCTGTCAGTATTCGCCCCCGCAACTTTCTTGTTTCCGCTGTCATTCCTTATCTGTATGTGCTTGCAATCGGTCTGGGTATAGTGCTGGTATCTTTTATTACAGGGGCATTAGAGATACTTGAAAAAAGGCAACTGATACTCTTTGGATGGAGTGTAAGCCTTGAGGTTACGTCCAGAATAGCCTTGTACATAATGGGGGTATTCAGTGAAGTAGTACTCCTTACTTCCATATATCTGCTCATGCCGGAGGTGCGTACCACATTCAGCCACGCACTGATCGGGGGCATAACCGCGACCGTTTTATGGGAGATTATCCGCCATGTATTGGTTTGGTATTACTCCACTCTGTCGATGGTAAACCTCATTTATGGTTCCTTTGCTACGGCAGTGGTGGCCCTTCTCATTGCCGAGTTTGCCGCGTTAATCCTGTTATTTGGTGCTCAGGTTATTGCGGAACTTGAACACCAAAAATCAATGGTAAATTGAGCAGAGGGAGGAGGCTTTCAGAATAATATCCTGCTTTAAGAAAATATGTATTTCCGGTCCTAATCCTTGTAGCAAAAAAGATGACACGCTCCTGTATGAAAACACTACAAAATAATTGGCGGTTCTGCGACAGACAGGAATGATTGTCTGTTGTATTTTAAATACAGAGGCAATGAACAGTGCGTTCACAATTAACCACGCCTAATATTTACACGGGTATCACAGATCAATCTTTGGTTCCAATATTTATAGCGAGTCAGTGCGCCCTGCCGCTTTGCCCCGCGAATGGAGGTGCAAAATGACGAACAAAATGAGACTAATCTTTGTTATCACAACTGCTCTTTGTGCTCTATTCGTTGTATTAAGTACACCCTTCGCCGTTAGCATTGCTGAGCGGATACTCTCGACGATTGCCAACGCGCTCAACCTCCATGAGACTCCTGGACCTTCCGCTCTGGCGATATTGGTAATTCCCGGCCTCTATCTTGCCTTCAGGCAGAGAAGGCGCCCTTAACTGAGGCTGGGAACTTAGTGAAGAAAGATATTTAGCGATGGCAGAAGGACCTTTAGGATAAGAAGACTCAAGATGGATACAACCGGAGGTTATTTATTCAGTAATAGATTCTATAGGCTAGCAGAATAATTTACTTGAAAGGAGGAATCACATGTTATGGACGATTGCTGTAATACTGATAGTTTTGTGGTTGCTGGGGTTGATAACCAGTTACACGATGGGAGGGTTCATCCACATCGTGCTGGTGATTGCCATTATTGTTGTGATAGTGGGCTTCATCCAGGGGCGAAGAGGGTAGAAAAGCATATCTTTTTGTTCCATTAAAACTAAAGAAACGGGAGGTCCGATGAAACCAAAAATCATCATTGCAATTATACTGATCGCTCTGGGAATTGCGGCGTTCGCTTATCAGGGTATCACCTACACGACCAGAGAAAAAGTTGTCGATATTGGTCCTATCCAGGTGACGAGTGAAAAAACTAAAACACTTCCGCTGCCGCCCATTATTGGGGCAATTGCGCTCGTGGGCGGTGTCGTGCTGTTGGTTATGGGAGTCAAGAAAGGCTGATGAGAGACAGCATAGTGATGTATAGAGGCGACTATAAAATGAAAAAGGGAAAGTGAAAAAAAGGATAAAAAGTAAAAACGGAGGATGAAGTGACCATACCGATACGGATCACCGCCAGTATCAATATTACCGGCTTTTTGTGTGCTGCTTCTCTCTGCCTCATGCTCCTTTTCCCATCTCTCTCCGCGGTGGCTGCGGACAGGGCCGGCGATGAATTTCTGACCGGTTATGTTGCCTCTATCCTCGAGCGTGACCTGCACTGGGAGAGAGACAGCTATATTTTGAAGATTACCAACGGGGTTGCCCTGATAACCTTGTTTAAAGATGACCCGATGCGCCGGGAGGAAGCCGATAAGCAACTGCACGCTATTGATGGCCTGCATAAGATAACGATTTTGGTGAGGCCTGTAGACGCTGATGAACCGGGAGCAGTAAACAGTTTTATGGGGATAACTGGCGAAGGGGAAACCTTTCCAACAGGCAACCTGTTCCGGCCGCTCATAGCCGACCCGAAGCAGCCGCAGTTCTTTGCAAGCATTGATAGCTTCAAATCATCAGGCAAGCGATACACCATGGCGTCAGTCGGCTTTGGAGAGACATTCGGCATGTACAGGTTCTTTGGTAGCCGTGAAGGCGATGGCCTGCAACTGAGCGTGGAAGGAGCTTTGTTCGCCCAGTTCAACCTGAACACCCCTTCCTACGACCTCATCAACGCGGATTATACCATCGGCATTCCTGTCACCTATCGGTATGGTGACAATTCGCTCCGATTTCGCATCTATCACCAGAGCTCCCACCTGGGAGATGAATTCCTCCAAAGTATTAATCCGCCGGAACGGGTCAACCTCAGCTACGAGGCCATTGATCTCATCTATTCCCGCGAATGGCGAGGATGGCGACTGTACGGCGGCGGTGAGTATTTGCTCCACAAGGAACCGTCTGATCTAAAGCCTTTGAGCGCCCATTGGGGGATCGAGTATCGCGGCAGTAAGCCCCTTGTATGGAACGGCAGGCCGATAGCCGGTGTAGACATGAAGAGCTTCGATGAGCATGACTGGGCCATCAATACCAGCGTCAAGGCCGGTCTCGAGTTCGGACATCCCGACCCGGGGCAGCGCCGCCTGCGTGTCATGGCTGAGTGGTACAAAGGTTTTGACCCGCGTGGCCAGTTTTACAAAAATGAAGTTGAATACTATGGCATGGGGATATCTCTGGGATTCTGACAGAGTGTGCAGGGGAGAGTTTTATAATGCGGTGTCGAGGCTCACGTAAGGTAGGGAAGCTGAACATATCCGTCTGGCGGGACTTCGACGGATAAACTTAAAAGGAGGAACAGTATGCTGGCAGCCATTTTGATTATCGTTGTGATTGTGATGTTGATAGGTACAGTACCCAGGTGGCCTCACAGCAAAGGGTGGGGTTACTACCCGAGCGGTGGGCTGGGAATTGTCCTGGTCATCCTGATTGTCCTTCTGCTAATAGGTCGACTTTAGAGGTGGAGCGTTTTGGTGTCGCGCAAATCGGTTACACTCAGCATAAACATAAGCGCGAGGGGACTTCGGTGGTTTCCCTTCGTTGACAAAACAAGGAGGATTAGATTATGCCTTTAATTCAAGTCGTAGTAGTCCTGATAGTAGTTGGTGTTGTTCTCTGGCTCATAAACAGATTCATCCCGATGGCGGGCTCTATTAAGACGATCTTGAATGCCGTTGTGGTCATTGTCGTTATATTGTGGCTCCTCAGTGTTTTTGGAATTCTCGGTTCCTTCTCCAATATTCGCGTGGGGAGGTAACGGTCTGAGCGCGGCGTTTTGTAATCCCTGTAGTTAAAAAGACGACAGAATTTCTTATGAAAAGCGTTACAAAATAATTGTTGGTTCTGTGACAGACAAAAGAAATCGTCTGCTGTATAGTTCCTGTATGACTTTTCCGGTGCGCATAATAAGGGCTTATTGTAATTGCGTGATTGGCCGTTATCATTTTTTAGAATTGGTCATAATAGTCTTGGTAACCACAAATAACGGGTGGCTAAGGCTATTCTTTTTGGAAATAAAAAGGCAGATATCTTGACCTTGGCAGCTGCGGACACTGATGAACGTGTCGAAAGTAACTATATTACCATCAAATCTATTAAAAGGAGTAACTGCTATGAAAAAGAGAAAAGTGTTTATTGGGTATTTGGTCCTTATTATGCTTGTCGCCACCTTTATGGCCTGCGCATCTTCACCGACCCAGGAAAGTACCGGTGAATACGTAGACGACTCAGTTATTACAACCAAGGTGAAATCCTTACTTGCTGCCGATGATTTTCTCAAATCATTCCAGATTGGTGTCGAGACATTCAAAGGCACGGTCCAACTGAGTGGCTTTGTTGATTCTCAGAACACCGTCAATAAGGCAGTTGAAATCACGAGAAGTGTTAAAGGAGTGAGATCCGTAAAGAGTAACCTGATCTTGAAGTAAACTACTCCGCAGTATCGACCTGCGGGTAATGGATGATTGTTGTCCTTGTCCCGGATTGAGTATGTTCTGCGAGCGGACGTTCCGGGGTTACTTTGGCGGCGCATGTGGCCGATCATTCTTTGTCTGGTAATTCCTGCGACGGGCAACGCATGCAGAAAAAAGGAGAAAGACGATGAAGAGATGGATGAAATTGATGGTCTGTTTGTTTCTTGCAGTACTGGTGATGGTCCCTCGATCTTTTGCTGCAAACGAGCCATCCATAACGGTGGGTCGCGTATACTATATCGAAGGCGACCTGCTCCGCTATGTGCCTGAGGAGAAGGACTGGGTGTCCATGGTCAAAGACGCACCTTTTGGTGCAGAGGACGCACTCTTTTCAGGGAACCGGGGGATGGCCGAAATGATCGTCCCCAATGGAACCTGGATCAGGATTGGAGAGAACACACAGATCCAGTTCATTGCCCTTGACACGGACTTGTCCGAAACAGACATAGCTTCCGGTGTGGCCAGGTTTTACAACAAGAGCTCTCGTTCGGTCATCAAAACCACAAGTCCTTTCGGGTACGTCCTGGCAAACCCCGGCTCGGTCTTTGACTTTTATGTAGGTGAAAACTCAGTAGAGGTGGTTGCGATAAAAGGAAAAGTCAGTTTTGTCCACGCGGTAACCAACGCCAGATATGATGTTTCAGCCGGCTCCCCGTCAATCCTCGCGGACCAGGACCAGGTGTCGTCAGGCGAGGGAACTGTCGATCTCGACTGGGACGGGTGGAACAGGACCCGTGAAAACTTCTGGGCAGCGAAGGCCAGGGTGAGGGGACGATCGGTCCAATATCTTCCGCCCAGCCTCCAGGATGAGTCGTATGCACTTGAAGAGAACGGAAGGTGGGAGAGTGTCCCCTATGAAGGTTCATCACGATGGTTTTGGCGGCCCACAACTGTATCTGTGGGATGGTCGCCCTTCACCACGGGTCGCTGGACCTACTGGAACGGGGACCAGGTATGGGTCCCGGCAGAGCCTTTCGGTTATGTCACTCACCATTATGGCAACTGGGTTTATGCCAGGAACCGCTGGTACTGGGCGCCGCCTGTGGCGTCTGTGCGCATCGGTCTCCCACTTCTTAACATAGGTTTCTTTTGGTCTCCCGGAAGGGTTTCATGGATTCACAGCGGATGCTTATGTGGGTTGGGTACCTCTTGCGCCCCGTGAGACTTATTATAGCCACCGCAACTGGGGAGGTCCTCATGGGGTGGTTGTAACCAATGTCAATATCACGCAAATCAATATCAATATCGGAAGCTATGCCTATGCAAGACATGCAATCGTCGTCCCACGGAACAATTTTTATGGTGTGAACAATTACAGAAACGTGCAGGAAACCAGAATAAACCCCACTACCATTATTAATAACTATCGTGCGGCACCGGTCGTCAATAATACCGTTATCAACAATTACACGACAAACAAACAGCGGTACAACTTTACGAACACAGCAGTAAAGGAGAAGCCCCACAATACGGTGATCAACCGAATCGAGAAAAACGAACCAGCTATTCAGAAGGGCAAGAAGGAAAACGCTGTCGTGGTCCAGGAGCAAGTCAAAAGTGTTAAGGAAGGAAAGGTCAATCGCGAAGCTCGTATCGAAGCACCCAAAAGCACAAACTATATCGTACCGACCAATGAAGTGAACCGCCCGAAAGCGGAAATAAAGCTTCAGCAGAAGGAGATTAAAAGTGCCGGCAAGGGAGTGGTAATCACACCCGGAGTGGTCGGCAAACCAGACCCCGCATCTGTTCAACCTGGACAGCCTGTTGCAAAGCCTGAACCGTTAGCACCAGCCAAACCAGGTGAGAAGGGCAGGACGGTTGAAAAACCTGCCCGCGTAGCACCGGCAAGACCGGGTCAGTCTAAAGAGGTCGTGGTACCTAAACCGGTAGTCCCTGCTAAACCGGGCGAAAAGGATATTTCAATTGAAAAACCTGCCCGTGTGGCACCGGCAAAACCAGATCAGCCCAAAGAAGTAGTATTACCGAAATCTGTGGCACCGGCAAAACCAGATCAGTCTAAAGAGGTCGTGGTGCCGAAATCAGTAGCGCCAACAAGATCGGCTCCTCCCGGACAGGTTGTTGTACCTCAACATGCAGCGCCTGCCAAAGCGGGTGAATCTAAACAGGTAGTCATACCGGAGCATGTTGCACCGGTAAAGCCGGAAGCTGCCGGACAGGTTGTTGTACCTCAACGTGTAGCACCGGTAAAACCAGGTCAATCCAAACAGGTCGTGGTACCCGAACATGCGACGCCAATAAAACCGGCTCAGAAAGAGCTTCCCGGACAGGTGGTTGTGCCTCGACATACGGCACCGGCACAATCTGGTCAACCTAAGCAGGTTGTAATACCGGAGCATGTGATACCCGCAAAGCCGGTTCAACAACCGCCACGCGTGGCACCGGCAAAACCCGAACAGCCAGCCGAGAAGACTGCACCGGCAAAACCCGCTGAGAAGGAAAAACCCGCCGCAGTAACGGACCAGAAGGACGATCCCGCAACAAAATCTGATGGGACAGCACCGGCAAAACCTGTACAAAAGGATAGGGACAAGGGAAAAGGAAAAAACCGGTCAACAGGAGAACCAAAGGTGATTCTTCAAATCATGCAATGTATCGGGATGTTGACGTGACAAAAACAATTTTCATTGTATTACTCATTATTCTGGCGTGCCCCGCCATGGCCCAGGAGTTGTTCGTCAATGGTGGGGTTACGCAGGATGCTAAAACAAGCACCACAGAGGGCCAGTGGTCGGTCACATACCGACAAAGCCTTCCTTACCAAGGAATAGATTTCATTGTACTACCCAATTTAGAAAGAGTTTTTATCACGGTCCTTGTAGCGAGAAAGATGACAGACTTATTTATGAAAAGCGTTACAAAATAATTGTTGGTTCTGCGACAGACAGGAGATGATTCCTGTTGTATTGTACACATGCAGAGGTATGAAACTTATAATGAAAAGAGCTCTTCAAAAAGATGTAATTGACACGATTCCTGGTTAGCTTCGTCAAAGAATCGTCATGACCCCAGGTTCTACATTGGGGATGGAGGAGAATTAATTATGGTTCTTACACCTGGATACATCAAGGTTATTGCGAACGTAATAGGATCGCAGATCATTACAGAACTGAAAGAACCATTGAAGAAACTCCTTTAGCGTAGTTGAGTCTGTAAAGGCCTGTGAGGTAGGTCGCAGCGACAAAGACACTCTCATTGACTACTTCAAAGATCATGAACGACGCACTCATGAGGAGATCGATAACGAGAGTATGAAGAATTAAATATTTCAAAATAACCCATTGAAAGGGTTTTAAATGCTTTTTTAAAAAGGAAGTACCACTAAATAAAAGGAGGATAGATTTATGAAAACAAAATTTGCAGGGATTTTAGTTATGCTCGTTCTCGTTGGATTTGTTTTAGGTGGATGCGGGTGTTTTATGCAAGCCCAGAAGGGCGAAACACCACCACCGCCAGCTGCGGTAGTCCAACCACCACCTCCACCTCCACCACCACCACCTCCTCCACCTCCACCACCGCGGTAGTCCAACCACCACCACCACCACCTCCACCACCACCTCCACCACCTCCACCTCCACCTCCACCACCACCGGCGCCCAAAATGGACCGCAACTAAACACCGCCGCCCTGCCCCGTTGGCTGATAAAACACGGGGCGGGGCGGCTTACGGCTGTTGTTCTATGAGAGGAACATGCTGATGTGGTGCGGACAATCATATGACAACAGATAGAAAAAAGATCAGACTTTGCCTTGTGGCTCCATTGTGGTGCACAAATATCGTGAGCCCGGTTTTTACCGGGACGAATGGCATCGTCTACGTGTTGCCGGAAACCCGGTCGAACAGCGAAATCTTCGCGTTGTATTATGACGTCGAGTGACGTTAAACAACAAAGGAACACTTGCCTCCCCGCGGAAGAGCATAGCGGCCGTAATAAAAGGAAAGAACAATGAAGGTACTTCTCGTGTACCCCAAGTATCCGGACACCTTTTGGAGCTTCAGACATGCCCTGAAGTTTATATCAAAAAAGGCCGTACACCCTCCTTTGGGTTTGCTCACCATTGCCGCTATGCTCCCCGAAAAATGGGAGAAAAGGCTTGTCGATATGAATACTGCTCTTTTGAGAGATAAGGACCTTCAGTGGGCAGATTATGTTTTCATTGGCGCCATGACTGTGCAAAAAGAATCGGTGCGGGAGGTTATTGACAGATGCAAAAAGGCAAATGTGAAGACCGTGGCGGGTGGACCTCTCTTTACCGCCGCGCCTGAAAATTATTCCGATATTGATCACTTGGTGCTCAACGAAGCCGAGGTCACTCTTCCCCCATTCTTAAAGGACCTTGCCTTGGGCAAAGCCTCTCATCTTTACACATCAAAAGTTTTTCCTGATCTGACAAAGACCCCGCCACCTCTCTGGAAGCTTCTCAAGATGAAACGATATTTCTCCATGAGTATTCAATATTCCCGGGGCTGTCCTTTTAGTTGTGAGTTTTGTGATATTACCACTCTTTACGGTCACAGGACGCGAAGCAAGACAACCGAGCAGGTAATAAATGAATTGGAATCGCTCTTCAAGGCAGGATGGAGGGGCAGTCTCTTTTTTGTTGACGATAATTTCATAGGCAACAAAACAAAAATTAAAAACAGCGTCCTGCCCGCCATGATCGACTGGATGAAGAAAAGAAGATATCCTTTTGACATGTCGACTGAGGCATCGATCAATCTTGCCGACGATGAGGACCTGATCAGACAGATGATACGGGCCGGGTTTGAGGGTGTCTTTGTGGGAATCGAAACACCGGACGACAAGTCTCTCAAGGAATGTAATAAATTCCAGAACACAAACCGTGATCTTCTCGCCAGCGTAAAACGGATCCAACAGCTCGGCTTGCGTATACGGGGTGGTTTTATCGTAGGATTCGACAATGATTCTCCCGAAACATTTGAAGACAGATAAAGTTTATTCAGGAAAGCAGAATTGTGACTGCCATGGTAGGCATGCTCAATGCGCCAAGCGGTAGCCGGCTTTATGAAAGGCTCTCCAAGGAAGGTCGGCTTGTGAGTGATATTTCCGGTGATAACACAGATTTTTCCACAAACATTGTTCCCAGAATGGGCTATGAAAAGCTTGTTGAGGGCTACAAAGAAGTACTCTCGGGCATCTACTCGCCAAAAATATACTATGAGCGTGTAAAGGCTTTTCTCGAAGAATACAAACCTCTGGAAAAGAGAAGATGGCACTTCCATTTCCGGATCATCAGGTATAATCTCCACTACCTGGAAGCCCCTTTCAAAACACTGGTCATCCTGGGAATAAAAGACAAGGCCCGCTTCTATTACTGGAAGCTCGTGGTATGGTCATTGTTCAGACGCCCCTTACTCTTGCCCACGGCAATACAGTATCTGGTCTACGGGTTCCACTTCAGGAAAGTTTTTGCCAAACATTTGACAACGTGAAGAAACCATGAGACAAATGCAGTCCCTTTCAAGCGGGCAGGGTAGGACAATGAAGAAAAAACGCATTACCTTCACATTCCATGCGCCTGAAGCAAAAAGCGTTCACATCGCCGGGAGCTTTAATGATTGGAATATAGATTCAGACCCGCTCAGTAAGGGTAAAGATGGGAAGGCAAGCGGTACCTGGAGCAGGGTCTTCTACCTGGAACCGGGGGTATATGAATACCGCTTTATTGTAGATGGTATGTGGTTTGATGATCCGGATGCTGCAGAGCTGTGGACAAATGAATTCGGCAATTTCAACTGTGTTATTTGGGTATGACATTTACAATGACCGTAGAGGCACAAATGCCCCTCCGCGCGGCATATAGCGGAAGTTATTCAATAACGGTATTTTAAAAAGAGAAGAAACGCAACCGCAGAGATGTAACGACGTGGAGTATGCAACCAGGAGCGCCATCCTGGGTAGCATCTTACTGCCGATTATGAGATACTAATGAGATTAATAATATATCATACTAAACACTCTTGAAGGAGACCAATGTGCCACCCGTAGAAAAAAAAGAACCTGAAGAAAATCTGACAGAAAAGATACGGTCCTTCTTTGGTCCCCGTGATGGCCAGAAGAACAAAAATGCCTTGCCCCCCAAGACCCATTTCAGCATCTGGTATTTCCTGATTGCCTTCCTTTTGTTTACCTACCTGCAGCAATACTATTTTTCTTCAAAAGTGGAAACGATTCCTTACAGCCAGTTCAAACAGGCCCTGGTCGAAGGCAACGTGACGAAATTGACCATCGGCCCGGAAAAGGTCTCGGGGACGTTGAAAGGAAAAGACAAGAAACCGGACCAGCAGTTTGTCACAGTGCGGGTAGATGATCCCAATCTCGTAAAAGAACTGGATGAACACAAGGTCAATTACTCCGGGCTCTACGACAGTAAATTCCTGAGCACCATTCTCTCCTGGATTATCCCTATCGGCATTTTCTTTCTCATATGGCGATATGCAATGAAAAAAATGGGGCCGGGAATGGGCGTCATGTCTTTCGGCAAGAGCAAGGCCAAATTGTTTGCGGAGAATGAGACTAAGGTCACCTTCGCCGATGTAGCAGGCATCGATGAGGCCGAAACAGAGCTCCAGGAAGTAGTGGAGTTTTTGAAGAATCCGGAGAAATTCCAGAAACTGGGTGGAAGGATTCCCAAGGGGGTCCTTTTGGTCGGAGGGCCTGGGACGGGCAAGACCCTTCTGGCAAAAGCCGTGGCCGGGGAGGCAAAAGTGCCTTTCTTCAGCATCAGTGGCTCCGAGTTTGTGGAGATGTTTGTCGGTGTGGGAGCATCTCGTGTGCGTGATCTTTTCTCTCAGGCCACCGGTCAGGCCCCATGCATCATCTTCATCGATGAACTGGATGCCTTAGGCAAAGCACGGGGGGTAAACGCTTTTGGCGGGAACGACGAGCGGGAGCAAACACTCAACCAGCTCCTGGTGGAGATGGACGGCTTCGAATCGAATAAAGGGGTCATCATTATGGCGGCCACAAACCGGCCGGAAATCCTGGATCCAGCCCTGCTGCGTCCGGGTCGGTTTGACCGGCAGGTCCTGGTGGACCGACCGGACATAAACGGGCGGGAAGCCATCCTGAAAATCCATTCCAAAAACATCATTCTGAGCTCCGACGTGGATCTCCGTAAGGTCGCCAGCCTCACCCCGGGATTTGTGGGCGCTGACCTGGCCAATATCATGAATGAGGCTGCCCTGTTGGCCGCGCGAAAAAATAAGGAAACAGTAGAATCAGTTGACCTCGATGAGGCCATTGACCGCGTAGTAGGTGGTCTTGAGAAAAAGAACCGGGTAATGAATGCGCAGGAAAAAGAAATTGTCGCTTTCCATGAGTCCGGACACGCAATCGTGGCTGAATCAGTGAAACATGCCGATCCGGTACACAAAATCTCGATTATCTCCAGAGGGATTGCGGCCCTCGGTTATACCCAGCAACGGCCCACAGAGGACCGATACCTGATGACACGCCCGGAACTGCTGGATCGCCTGGCAGTTCTTCTGGGGGGCAGGGTAGCGGAAGAACTCGTGTTCGGGGAAGTCTCCACAGGTGCCCAGAATGACTTGCAGCGGGCAACAGACATTGTCCGATCCATGGTCACAGAATATGGGATGAGCGATCGTCTGGGACTGGTGACCTATGAGCGTCCTCGTCAGCCCATGTTCATGCCCGAGAATTTTACCCAAAATAAAGCCTACAGCGAAACAAAGGCCACAGAGATCGATGAGGAGATCTCCCGGATGATCGCAGAGGCCCACGAAAGGGTGCGGAAGATCCTTGGGGAACGGCGGAAAGTTCTGGATGATCTGGCACATCTTCTTTCACAGAAGGAGATAGTACAAGGGGAAGAGCTAAGAAAGATGTTGACCGAGTCCGCGACAGGAATAGCAGCTGTGCTGCCCGTGCAGTCATCGTGAAAAATTACCGGTATCAACGACGAAAAAATTCGACCGCGGGAAGACCAGCTGAGGCGTGGATGCAGGGAAGATTACTCATTATGGTTTTGCGTCTACATTGGCTACAGGCGATAATAAAGCTGGTAACTGATGCATTAAAAGTGTAGACTATCAACAGATACACTAACCGCACCCACTTTGGATAATGGCGCCCATGATGGCCAAGAGGTGGGAGTCCAAAATACCACCATAGTTGCAATCCGGTTAATTTATACTTAGCTTCTCAACAAGGAGATATTTTACTTGACGTCCCTCAATACGACCATTATCGGAAGTCTGCGCCAATTTTGGGCAGGGTTTCGCGATAACATTCCAAAGCGCAAACGTTTCGGCGATGAGCCGCCACTTCGATCGGAGTTGTTCAGCGCCTCCCAGATGGAGCAACACGGCAAGACCCTTGCCGCAGCACACACATTGGGCGCTGGGTTATACCCCCGAACAACTGCTGGCGCGCCTCGGGGAGAATGAGAGCATCCTCCATGAAGTTCGCGATCTGCTCACAGAGGCCGTGAAAGGAAACCGGAGGATTACGCCGGCAGGCGAATGGCTCCTCGACAACTTCTATCTCATCGAAGAACAGATTCGCACGGCCAAAAGGCACCTGCCAAAAGGCTACAGCAGAGGACTGCCCCGTTTGAAAAAGGGTCCCTCAGCGGGACTTCCCCGTGTATACGACATCGCGCTGGAGATGATCTCTCATGGCGATGGCCGGGTGGACCCTGAGAGCTTGAGCGGTTTCGTAGCAGCTTATCAGACAGTCACCGTGCTGAAGCTGGGCGAATTATGGGCAATCCCCATCATGCTCCGCCTGGCGCTGATTGAAAATCTCCGGCGTGTTGCAACGCGGATTGCTGCCGACAGGATCGGCCGGAACAATGCCGATTATTGGGCGGACCAGATTACCGAGACTGCCGGAAAGAACCCTAAGGATCTCATTCTGGTCATTGCCGACATGGTGCGTTCAAAGCCTCCCATGGTCAGTTCCTTTGTTGCCGAACTTACGCGCCGTCTCCAGGGCCAGGGCCCCTCTCTCGCATTGCCGCTTACCTGGATTGAGCAGCAGCTCTCCGAATCAAGTCTGACGATTGACCAGCTCATCCAGTCAGAGAACCAGCAGCAAGCGGCAGATCAGCTTTCCATAAGCAACAGCTTCGGCAGCCTCCGTTTCCTGGGCGCTATGGATTGGCGCACATTTGTCGAAACCATGAGCGTCGTTGAGCAGACCCTCCGCGAGGACCCTGCCGGTGTGTATGGTAAGATGGATTTTGCTACTCGTGATCAATACCGTCATGTAGTGGAAAAAATAGCGAAGAGCAGCACAGTTGCCTGAAGACGAGGTGATGCGCGTTGCAATCCGCCTTGCCGGAGAGCGCGAGAGCAGGGAAAATGGTGACGATCGGGAGAACCATGTCGGTTTCTACCTCATCGACAAAGGGTTGGAACGGCTCGAAGGGCTTGCCGGGGCGCGCTTATCTTTCACAGAGACGATGAGAAAGATAATTCACCGGTTTCCTTTGCTCTTCTATCTTGGCACGATCACAGTGATCACCGCGATCTTCACCGGATGTTTGCTTGCAGAGGCCCATTCCAACGGGTTGAGCGGCCCCTGGGTCTGGCTTGTCGGCATGATCTCGCTTCTGGCCGTAAGCCAGTTAGCGATAGCCCTGGTGAACTGGCTTACGACACGTCTTGTGGCGCCCCGTCCTCTGCCCCGAATGGACTTCTCCAAAGGAATTCCTCCGGAATCATCTGCTCTGGTTGTGGTCCCAACTATGCTCACCGGCACTGAAAACATCGAGCATCTGACGGATGCGCTGGAGGTAAGGTTCCTGGCAAATCGTGATGATAATTTGTTCTTTGGTCTTCTCACTGATTTTCGGGATGCCGCCGTGGAAACACTCCCCGATGATGGACCACTCCTATCGCTGGCCCGGCAGAGAATCGAGGAGCTGAACAAAAAATACAGGAACACGAAAGGTGACATATTCTTCCTCTTCCATCGTCCGCGCCGGTGGAATCCTGAAGAGCATGTCTGGATGGGTTACGAACGGAAGCGGGGGAAACTTGCGGCATTGAATTCGTTTCTCCGTGGCGGCTCAAGGGAAAGCTTTTCGCTCATCGTCGGCAATACGGACGTATTAGAGAGGGTTAAATACATCATTACTCTTGACACGGATACGCAACTCCCCCGTGATGCGGCATGGCAGCTTGTGGGGGCCATGGCCCATCCGCTGAATCGTCCGCAATATGATAAAAACAGGCAACGTATCTCAGCCGGATACGGCATCCTTCAGCCACGGGTGGCCGTGAGCCTGCCCGGCGCGAACCGCTCACGGTATGCCCGCATGTGGGGAAGCGATGCAGGCATCGATCCCTATACCCGCGTTGTCTCTGATGTATACCAGGACCTCTTCGGGGAAGGCTCCTTCATTGGCAAGGGTATCTATGAGATTGATGCCTTCGAACAGGCCCTTAAGGGACGTTTTCCTGAGAACCGGATTTTGAGCCACGATCTCATTGAAGGGTGTTATGCGCGGGCAGGTCTTTTGAGCGATGTGCAGCTATATGAGGAATATCCTTCTCGCTATAGTGCGGACGTTAGCCGCAGACACCGCTGGATTCGTGGGGACTGGCAGCTTCTCAGATGGCTGCTGCCGGGAGTTCCCGGCCCGGATGCGCGTTTTCAGAAGAATCCCCTCTCGCTGCTTTCCCGATGGAAGATCTTCGATAACCTTCGGCGCAGCCTCTCGCCTTTGGCGTTGACACTTCTGATGCTCGCAGGCTGGACAGTTTTACCCAGGCCCTGGTTCTGGACCTTGTCGGTGACGGGGATCATCCTGATCCCTTCTTTGATTACCTCTTTGTTGGATTTGTTTCAGAAGCCAGGTGATGTCCTTCTCGGTCAGCACATTTTCGCTGCATTGCGCGGGAGCGCCAGGAGCCTTGGCCAGACTGCATTTACGCTCCTTTGTCTGCCCTATGAGGCATTTTTCAGTTCCGACGCAATTCTGCGCACCCTCTGGCGAATGCTGGTTGCGAATAAGCGGCTTCTCGAATGGAACCCTTCGGGCGACTCCGATCGTACGAGCCGGAAGGGCCTGGCCGGTGTCTGCCGGACCATGTGGGTCTCTCCGGCTATTGCCGTTGCCGCGGCAATCTATCTCGCACTTTCGAGGCCGGAGGCTATCGTTTATGCCCTGCCTGTTCTGGTCCTCTGGTTTATTTCTCCCGGAGTAGTGTGGTGGATCAGCGAGCCCCTTGATCGCCGTGAAGCAAGGCTCACTTCCGACCAGATCACATTTCTGAGAAAGATTTCCCGAAAGACCTGGGGTTTCTTCGAGACCTTCGTCGGCCCCGAGGACCATTGGCTTCCGCCCGATAATTATCAGGAACATCCCCTTGCCAAGGTTGCCCATCGCACGTCGCCGACCAACATGGGACTTGCGCTCCTCGCCAATTTGTCCGCCTGGGACTTCGGCTATATTTCTACAGGGCAACTCATCGATCGCACAGCGAATGCTTCCGTACGATGGAAACCATGGAGCGCTACAAAGGACACTTCTACAACTGGTATGACACAGAGTCTCTGAAACCGCTTCTGCCAATGTATATTTCAACTGTGGACAGCGGAAATCTTGCGGCCCATCTGTTGACATTGCGGGCAGGGCTTCACTGCGCTCCCCGATGAGAAGATAACAGGGACCAAAGGTATTTGACGGGCTCCTCGATACACTGAGGATTCTCATGGACGTTGCCGGGGAAACCGCCCCGGCCCTTCTCAGAGAAGTGCAGGATGATTTGGCGTCTTTGTGTCTCGCCCGGCCGGATACGTGCGAGGCTGCACAGGAGAGTCTCAACAGGCTTGCCGTATCTGCCCGGGAATTGGTCCATGGCTTTGACGTTGATCCCGAGAGCCAGGCCTCATGGTGGGCGCGGGCTTTTGCCGACCAATGCCGGGCCGCCCTCGATGACCTGAACTTTCTTGCGCCATGGACAGTGCTGCCCCTTTCTCACGGATGCTCGGCGACTTCCTGGCTCGACGAGATTCCGACACTGCGCGATTGGCAATCTCGACAAGGAGTTACTGCCGGCAATGAGCCAATCACTGCGACGGGACAGCGCGAGCTCCTTAGTTGCCATCAGGAGGCAAGCATCCGGGCCAGGGCGAGAATCGGAATCATCGAAGACCTTGCATCGCAATCCGGTGAATTTGCCCGTATTGATTATGACTTCCTCTATGACGAGACCCGCCATCTTCTGGCTATCGGCTACAACATCAGTGAAAACCGGCGGGACGCAAGTTACTATGATTTACTGGCTTCGGAAGCGAGACTCTCCAGTTTTGTCGCCATTGCCCAGGGACAATTGCCGCAGGAGAGCTGGTTTGCCTTGGGACGGCTCCTCACTACCGCCGCCGGAGAGCCGATTCTCCTTTCCTGGAGCGGCTCCATGTTCGAATACCTCATGCCTCTCCTCGTCATGCCCACATATGAGCAGACGCTCCTCGACGAGACCTATAAGGCGGCTGTGGCAAGACAGATCGAGTATGGAAAAAAGCGGGGGGTACCCTGGGGTGTTTCGGAATCCGGGTATAACACGATCGACGGTCATCTCAATTACCAGTACAGCGCCTTTGGCGTGCCCGGCCTGGGGCTCAAACGCGGGCTTGCCGGGGATCTGGTTGTTGCCCCCTATGCCTCGGCGCTGGCGCTCATGGTGGCGCCTGAAGAGGCCTGTCTCAATCTCGAAGAACTTGCCGCTCAGGGCCTTGAGGGGAAGTATGGTTTTTATGAAGCCATTGACTACACCCCTACCCATCTGCCCCGCGGGCAAACGAGCGCGGTGGTTCGGTCCTTCATGGCCCATCATCAGGGCATGAGCCTCCTCTCTCTGGCCTCTTTGCTCCTCAACCGTCCCATGCAGAGGCGATTCGAGTCGGACCCCTCGTTTCAGGCAATTATGCTTTTGCTTCAGGAGCGGGTGCCCAAAGCCACGGCCTTCTATTCGCATACTACCGAACTTGCCGAGGTGCATACGGCCTTACATGACGTAGAGGAGATGCCGATACGCGTCTACACAAGCCCCGACACACCCGTACCGGAAGTGCAGTTGTTGTCGAACGGCAGATACCACGTGATGGTCACAAACGCAGGCGGCGGTTACAGCCGCTGGAAAGACCTGGCGGTGACACGGTGGCGCGAAGACAGCACCTGCGATAACTGGGGTGCATTCTGTTATATCCGTGATGTAACAACCGGCGCTTTCTGGTCAACGGCATACCAACCTACGCTCAAGGCTTCGAGGCAGTACGAGGCAATATTCTCGGAAGGACGGGCAGAGTTTCGCCGCCGGGATCAGGATTTCGACACCCATACGGAGATTGCCGTTTCACCTGAGGATGACATCGAGCTGCGCCGGATTACCATCACCAACCGGACGCGGACAAGTAGAATGATCGAGGTCACGAGTTACGCGGAAGTTGTTCTTGCATCAGCCTGCTCAGGACGCGCTGCACCCGGCCTTCAGCAATCTCTTTGTCCAGACCGAGATCATCCGCGAGCAGCAGGGCAATCCTCTGCACGCGCCGGCCCCGCTCCCTTGAAGAACAGTCGCCATGGATGTTCCATCTCATGGCTGTGCACGGGGCTGAGACCGGTGAAGTCTCCTATGAGACCGACCGTATGCGGTTTATCGGCCGCGGGAACACCATTGCCGATCCGGAAGCGATGAGAGGTTCATCGGCGCTCTCGGGCAGTGAGGGCTCAGTGCTCGATCCGATTGTAGCAATCCGGCATCAAATAACCCTCGATCCGGAAAAATCGGCTACCATCATTATCGTCACCGGTATCGCCGAAACCCGTGATGCCTGCATGGACCTTGTCGGGAAATACCAGGACCGGCATCTCGCCGATCGTGTCTTTGATCTGGCGTGGACCCATAGCCAGGTGCTGCTGCGGCAGATCAATGCCACGGAAGCCGATGCGCAGCTTTATGGGCGTCTTGCCGCCTCTGTCATATACGCCAATTCCTCGCTGCGTGCCGGTCCGGGGGCCCTCATCAAGAACCGCCGCGGGCAATCCGGCCTCTGGGGCTACTCTATTTCCGGCGATCTTCCCATCGTGCTGTTGCAGATTGAAGATCCGGCCAACATCAACCTGGTGCGACAACTCGTTCAGGCCCACGCGTACTGGCGTCTCAAAGGACTGGCGGTGGACCTGGTGATCTGGAACGAAGATCACGCCGGTTACCGGCAGCTTCTTCACGAGCAGATCATGGGGCTCATCGCTGCAGGTACGGAAGCCAACGTGACCGATCGACCGGGCGGCATTTTCGTCAGACCTTCCGACCAGATATCGAAGGAGGACCGCGTCCTGTTCCAGGCGGTTGCCCGCGTCATCATCACTGACCGCAGGGGAACGCTCACAGACCAGTTCAAGAGCTGGCAGCTTTACGGAAGGAGTGTTGCCGGCACCTATACCGACCCGGACCGCACGGCCACGATGTCCCGGAAATAGCGGCAAAGCCTCGCCAGGACCTGATGTTTGGCAACGGGCTGGGAGGGTTCACTCCTGATGGCCGGGAGTACGTCATTTCAACTGCCCGCGGGCAGGTGACGCCGGCGCCATGGGTGAATGTGCTGGCGAACCCGTTTTTCGGAACCGTTGTTTCAGAGAACGGCCTTGCCTATACCTGGAGCGAAAACGCCCACGAGTTTCGCCTCACTCCCTGGTACAACGATCCTGTCAGCGATTCGAGCGGGGAAGCCTTTTATATTCGCGATGAAGAGCGCGGCCACTTCTGGTCCCCCATGCCGCTGCCCAGCCGCGGAGCCACGCCTTACGTCACCCGCCACGGATTCGGCTACAGCGTCTTCGAGCACACTGAGCGCGGTATCAGCACAGAGGTGTGGGTTTACGTGGCCATGGACGCTGCCGGTCAAGTTTACGGTGCTGAAGGTGCGCAACCAGTCAGGCCGGTCACGGCGACTTTCTGCCACCGGATATGCGGAATGGGTACTGGGCGATTTGAGGCCCAAAACAGCCATGCACGTCATTACCGAGATCAACCATCTGAGCGGCGCCCTCTTTGCGCGTAACCCTTACAATACTGAATTCGTCAACCGAACGGCCTTTTTTAATGTGGACGACGCAACCCGGACCATGAGCGGCGACCGGACGGAATTCCTGGGGCGTAACGGAACGCTCGCTAATCCGGCTGCCATGGCGCGGTCACGGCTTTCCGGCAGGGTAGGGGCCGCTTTGGATCCATGCGGCGCGATCCAGGTGGCCTTTGATCTGGCGGACGGGGAAGAACGCGAGATCGTCTTCACCCTGGGCGCAGGCCGGGATGCCGATGATGCCGGCAAGCCTGGCACATCGCTTCCGGGGTCTGCTGCGGCCCGTGAGGCCCTGGAAGCAGTATGGCAGTACTGGAACCACACCCTCGGCGCAGTCCAGGTGGAGACACGGGACCCGTCCATCAACGTCCTGGCCAACGGCTGGCTCTTATACCAGACCCTCACATGCCGTCTTTGGGGGCGGAGCGGCTACTACCAGTCCGGAGGCGCCTTTGGTTTCCGTGACCAGTTGCAGGACGTGATGGCCCTCATCCATGCCGAGCCGCAACTGCGTGCGGGAACACCTCCTCCTCAGCGCGTCACGACAGTTTGTGGAAGGCGATGTCCAGCACTGGTGGCATCCACCTCCGGCCGGGGCGTGCGCACCCACTGCTCCGATGATTTTCTCTGGCTGCCCTTGGCGACTTGCCGCTATGTTATGACAACCGGGGATACAGGGGTGCTGGATGAACCCGTCCGGTTCATTAAGGGACGCCCGGTCAATGCCGACGAGGACTCCTATTACGATCTGCCCGGCAGGTCTGAAGAAAAGGCCAGTCTCTATGATCACTGTGTACGGGCAATTCTCAAAGGGCCTCAGCTTTGGCGAACATGGCCTGCCGCTCATCGGTTCCGGCGACTGGAACGACGGCATGAACATGGTGGGTAAAGACGGCAAAGGCGAAAGTGTCTGGCTCGCATTCTTCCTTTATGAGGTGCTCATGAGGTTCATTGAGGTCGCGCGGATGCATGGGGACCTGACCTTCGCCGAACGTTGTGAGAAAGAAGCAGACAAGCTGGGCCGGAATATCGAGGAGAATGGCTGGGACGGCGAGTGGTACCTCCGCGCTTATTTCGATGACGGCACGCCTCTCGGCTCAACACGCAATCCCGAATGCCGGATCGATTCCATCGCGCAAAGCTGGTCTGTTCTGTCCGGGGCAGGGAGCGCCGAACGGTCGCGCATGGCAATGGACGCGGTGGATAAGCACCTCATTCGCAGGGACGACGGCTTAGTCCAGCTTCTCGACCCGCCCTTTGACAAGTCGGACCTGAATCCCGGCTATATAAAAGGGTATGTTCCCGGTGTTCGGGAAAATGGCGGGCAGTACACACATGCGGCCATCTGGGCCGCCATGGCTTTCGCTGCTATGGGTGACAGCAAGCGGGCATGGGAAATCCTTGCCATGATCAATCCCGTGAATCATGGCGGATCAGCACAGAGGATTGGAACGTACAAAGTGGAGCCCTATGTTGTCGCCGCTGATGTCTATGCTGTCGCTCCCCACACGGGCCGTGGCGGATGGACGTGGTACACGGGATCAGCCGCATGGATGTACCGGCTGATATTGGAATCACTCCTGGGGCTGAGACTCGAAGTAGACAAGCTGTATATCGAGCCCTGTCTTCCCGCCGATTGGGAGGGCTTCACAATTCACTACCGCTACCGGGAGACAATCTACCATATAAAGGTCGTGCAGGTAGCAGGGGAAAATGCCATGACGATCAGTGTGGACGGAGTTGAGCAACGAACCGCATTTGTTTCCCTTGTAGATGATCATGTTGACCATAATGTAGAAGTTGTCGTGATGCCAATCCAGCTTAGTCCAATGTAACTTTCTTCACTGCGGTGCCGAAGCCCTTCCCTTCATACTATTCATGTGTTTTGTGTAAAGCCAATGGAGTAAAACGGAAAGGTTTAATTGCGAGCGTAGTCGAGCAAAAAGCGTTTATGCGCGTTCTCCCATGCTGTGCGCCATCAGGCGTTTACCACCCACACGATAGTGGGGGTTTTCTAATTCTTATGTAACGCCTGGGTTCCCGGCAACCTTATTTTGCTATGTGAATTTGGCCTTTGACCAGCAAGAGACGCCAGCCCATCGGATATTCATCTTTCCGTTTTACGCCATCGTCCACTCACGCCGAAATTTCCCGTACAAGCCGGAAATTTCGGGGTAGTCGCGGAGTATTCAATCGGCCTTGAGCTCTGCAGATGGACGTTTACGCCCCTGATGTCCCTTTCATCGGAAGGCAGTAACCGCTAAGAATTAAAACAAACCCTTTTGCTTCCAGCCTTTACTGTTTTCAAGACAACGACCTGTCTCTTTACTGATCTCACCGCCTCAGGTAACGCCCTTTGCTGCAAGCGTTTTTCGAGCATTGCGTTCACATGCTGCTCGGTCCTGTTCGAATTGACTGAGACCTTTGGTTGGGTGGGTGTAAGTTGTTGCACAGCTTCCCAATAGAAACAAAGCAGGAAACAGCCACCATATTCTTTTACTCATCGCTTCGCCGTCCTTTTTCTCTTTGCTCCCTGAAAATAAATTTCAAGAGCATTGCATTGTTCTCCCAAAAATATCCAAATATTGCAAGAAGAAATGGGAAAAGCCACCTGCGTTTCCTTTTCTCAAATCGTTCCCGTCTATCCTTTATACATATCTCAGATTACCAGGATATTGTCAATGACGCATATCACTCACACAGGCCCGTGATGTCCTCTCCTTCAACATACCGTCAAAGCAAGCAAACCAGGTGCCAAAGTACCTTAACGTCATACCTTATCTATTTTGCAGGTGTTTTAGCTTTATGGACGTTGGAGTGCATCCAGTGATGAAGGTTTTGTCCTACACAACTGGATGGAAAACCCTACAACAACATGCAGTAACTGATGGACCTTTGATTTCCCCTATGGCCTGTGTCCTCCTCACAGATGAGAAATCGCCGTCCGGAATCCCATCGATTCTGGGATGAATCAGGGCCACGGTACCCCGTTTCCTTGAACAAATCTGTCCTCTCTGAGAAGCACTATACCCTTTATTTAGTCGCTCTATAGTGCCTTCATACTCGGTGGCAGCCTGAAGGGCCATGCCTGGCATACTAATTGCTGGCAATTGAAGAGAGCAAGGGCACATCATATTCGGATTAATTTTGTAGAAGAAGGAGGGACAACATGACAAAAGGAAGAAACACAGCCGAGATTCTTGGCAGAAATAGCGAGCTGGATGATATAGAACTGCCGGAGAGTGGAGATCAGGGAAGGATCCTGATACTCAGAGCAGCCCCTCGATCAAGGAGGGTACAACTTATAGCACAGGGCGCGAAGGAAATAAGGTGCATTTATTGCCATCAGATCAGGTCCTTGGACGGTGCCGTGGAATCTGAAGAGGGATGGATCTGTGAGGATTGCGCGCCAAAGATTATACAGGAATCGACCCGTATCGGCAGAAGGATAGGGGCAACCGATGTTTAACTCAATTTTCGGCCTCATATCGAAAGATTTAGCAATAGATCTTGGTACTGCGAACACACTGGTATACGTCAAAGGAAAAGGCGTTGTTTCCAATGAACCTTCCGTGGTGGCAGTCCACAGAGATAGCAGGGGAACAAAAAAGGTCATCGCTGTCGGTGCAGAAGCAAAAAACATGCTCGGAAAAACTCCGGGTAATATCGTCGCCATACGGCCGTTGAGAGACGGTGTTATCGCCGACTTTGAAATTACCGAAGCAATGCTCAAATATTTTATCCAGAAGATCCATAACAAGAAATCCTACGCGCGGCCAAGGATCGTTATCTCTGTTCCTTCAGGCATTACGCCTGTTGAAAAAAGGGCGGTCAAAGAATCTGCCGAATCGGCAGGAGCGAGAGAAGTCTATCTCATCGAAGAGCCAATGGCGGCAGCTATCGGGGTAGGACTTCCCATTACAGAACCGAGCGGCAATATGATCGTTGACATCGGCGGCGGCACGACAGAAGTGGCCGTTATCAGCCTTGCCGGCATCGTATACTGTAACTCGGTAAGGGCCGCCGGTGATAAAATCGACGAAGCCATTATCCAGTATGTGAAGAGAAAATATAATCTCCTCATTGGCGAGAGAACAGCGGAAAGGATCAAACTCGATATAGGATCCGCCTATCCGAACCCGAACGAAAAGGAAATCACTATGGAGATCAAGGGCCGGGACCTTGTCGGCGGTATCCCGAAAACGCTGGAGATCTCATCGATAGAAATCAGGGAAGCTATAAGGGAACCCGTCAATGCCATCGTTGAAGCGGTGAGAATAGCTCTTGAGCGGACCCCGCCGGAACTAGCTTCCGACATCGTTGATAAAGGTATCGTTATCAGCGGCGGCGGCGCATTACTCAGAAACCTCGACCTTCTCATAAAAGAGGTCAGCAGATTGCCTGTTATTATTGCGGATAACCCCCTGACAGCGGTTGTCGAGGGTGCAGGTAAGGCGCTTGATGAAATGAATCTGCTCAAGGACATTGCAACAGATTTTTAAAAAAACAAAAGTACATTGAAAGACCATTGAAGGAAGAAGTATGAAATATTTCGCAATCTTAAGGTAAGTAAAACGCAATAATTAAGATATGAAAATTCACAGGAGCCTAAGATATGCCATTCTTTGATAAGAAAGGAAATATGATTGATGCTGACAAAGTAAACCTCGATGGCGATTTCCCGAAACTGCAAGACCTGGATGAACTCCCTAAAATCAAAGGAAAGAAATTATTTTCGCTCATGGGTAAGATGTCCACGACATCTATGGTTCTTGCTTCGGTTGTGGTCGCGCTTCTTATTGTTGTCGTTGTGCTCACACTGAAAATAAACTCCTTGAACAAGGAAGTTACGCCTTTGTCAAAAGAAAACAAACAGCTCGAGACCCCTCAGGCAAAGTATGATAAACTCGAAGCACGGGTCCGGAAACTTGAGGAAGCAGCCAAAAGAAAACCGCAACCGGTAGCGGCTTCCAAGAAGTAGAACGATCCCGAAGGACCTTCTTCAGGTTCCGACCGGGTGCTTCGCGGCGGCAGTTGGTTCGACGGCCCGAAGCGTTGTCGGTCAGGGTTCCGCGGCTATTCCTCGCCTGATTTCCGCTGTAACTTCTTCGGTTTTCGCTTGCCGAGAAAAGCTTACTATAACTCGACAAAATGTCGAACCCCTTGAACTTCCCAAAAACAAACAATGAATGCCGACAGTGAACGTAGCAAAGGCCGCAAATAATGTAGACCTTGGAGTACACGAGTGGTCTTCATCAGAACGATCATCCATGATATTAACAGGTTGCAACGGTATTTCAACATGGCATGGTTTTTGTATATTCAGCTGTGAAGACATAAAGAAAGAGGAGGAAAATATGAATTCAGCGTTGAGACAGAGAGTGGGAAATGTTACAGAGCTTCGGCAACCCGGTTTTGGGAAGCAATTATCACCTCAGCGCTTTTATCTGCTTGAGAAGAGTCTTGACCGCTATGAGTATTTCAAGAAGTCGGGAGCGCCGAACATTCTTGTCGATGCAGAAAAAGATCTGATCCGTCGACGGTTGCTATCTCTTTGTGGGGTCCTGACAAAGTAGTGTCAGACGGTAATAACCTTATGGCAGATTGTAAACGCTGTGGCAGAGATAGCGAAGATCCAAAGACAGTAACATGCCTTCCTCAGTCCTTAGAATACCATGACGAGATATCTTTCCGAAGACTGCCTTACCCGGAAGATGAGAAAGAGCGGTGCCCCGTGTGTCACGTGATGCCAGGTGGTATCCACCATCAAGGATGCTACATGGAGAGATGTCCCCGATGCGGAAAAAGGCTCATATCCTGCGGATGCCTCGTCAAATAAGGCTTAACCTATCCTGTCGAAAATACCGTCAATGAAGATATCTTGAAGAGGCCGGTTGAGCCAAGTCATCTTCCATAAAGTCACAGTTTTTGTTGTGTTATCAAAACCATATTCAATACCGGCCGCGCCCTTCATACCGGAACTGACTCCCGAGAGAATCAGTGTTTTCTCATTATCCATTTCGGTCAGTACGATTACGGTAGAAATATTCTCCGCTAATACTTTCTCTCGTATCCTCCTTATAAGCACTTCTTTCTGGTACTCACCTTTAAGCGAGAGAGATACAGTCTTCATTGTCCCATCTGCATGCACGAAAAATGCCATTGGTTTTATCCTTCCCGCAGAAACCAGTTCATTTCTTGATCTATTCGCTGCCTTCTTGATAGCGTTCTTGAACGCATCGGACAATAGGGGAGGTGTTTTTGTCTCCTGGCAAACATGAACAGCACTGGGAGGAGACTTATCGATATTGGGTCCTCTATCTGGTGAAGAGGATTCTGGTTGAGCTGTGTTGACTATTTGATTCTTTCTTTTCCTTCTTCTGAACATTACTCTTGATTATATCCGAAGACTTAATACTATGTCGATAATATTTTTATTGGATAATGGCGATGTGGTGAGGAATGGCCTTAATCTGCCGATAGGACCAAATAGTTGACAGCTCCTTCGTCCGCGTGTGACACTAAAGTGTTATGGACAATGAAGAAAATATTTCTCGAACATACCGTAAAGAAGATATTCACCCGGGATTTCACTCTCGGGTTTCTCGCGTTCTTTGCCTTTTTAACTGCCATGTCTGCCATTTTCCCCACCTTTCCTATTTTTCTTAAAAGATTGGGCTCAAACGAGAGGGAGATAGGAGTGCTCGTCGGGATTTTGGGTGTATCATCGTTGATTTCCAGATTCCTGGTGGGGGGAGCCTTGACGAGGTACTCAGAAAAAAGCGTTATGGTGTTCGGCGCACTGCTGTTTGTTCTCACCTTCCTTGCCTTTATCGTGCTCCGTCCTTTCTGGCCTTTTTTTGCAGTGAGGCTGGTGCAGGGGGTCGCCATTGCATGTATCGATACGGCAGCCTTCGCACTGATCATTAAGACTATCCCTCCGGCATACCGAGGCCGGGGCCTCGGCTATCTTCTATTGGCACCCCCCTTGTCTCTGGCTATAGTTCCTACTTTCAGTATATCTCTCATCAATCAGTATAGCTTCACGATTCTGTTTCTCTCTTGCGCAGGCCTGTCCTTGTGCTCTTTACTTCTTTCCTGGAAAGTGAAAGGAGAGCAGTCTGCCGCTACTGACATGGATACCCTTCGTCCCGGTATCCACTTTATTGAGTGGAAGATCGTTGCCCCTGCTACAATAAGTATCCTACAGTCTATTATCTGGGGCGCCCTCATGGCCTTCTTTCCCCTGTACGCGATTCAGTGCGGGGTAATGAACCCAGGACACTTTTTTTCTGCTGTTGCGATAATGATGATCACGGGTCGAGGCCTGGGAGGGAGGATTGTGGACACCTGCAGTAAGGAAAAAATCATTCTGACATTCATCTGTACAGGAATGATCAGTATGGTCATACTCTCCTTTTCAAAAACTCTTCCCATGTTCATTGTTGTGGGATTGCTCTGGGGAATAGGGCAGGCATTTTTCGTTCCCGCATTGATGACATACGGCTTTGATTATGCTGGTTCTTCTGGTGGTGCTGCCATCGGGACCTTCCGTGCATTCACGGATTTTGGACAGGCTCTTGGGCCGGTGATCATTGGCCTCATTATCCCCCTGACAGGCTACCGAATAATGTTTCTCTGTTTGGCTTTTGTTTGTCTCATCAACCTCTGCTATTTTCAGTTTTATGTGCGGAGGAAACATAATGTGGCGCCAATGGCTTAAAAGATGCTGCGATATCTATGTCGGTTGGCGTTTTACTGAAAAAAGTTATTGCATAAATTAAGATACAGACAGAATACAGTTCCCTGGAAGGACAACGCACAGGCTACAGGTTATCATATTAGCTGATTATTTCGGTTGGACAGTAAGACGGGCCCCCTTACCCTTGTCGGCTTGGACGACCACTTTGTCGGTATTTACATAATAAATGATAACATCGCCTGAAAGCTTATCCTGGCCTTGATAAACAATAACGTTTCCTTTGAGGGTAATTTCACCTTTTGCGTTCTCAAATACGGCTTCCAGACAGGTTGCCGTGCGGTCTTGCTTAACGATTTTTACGTTTCCTTTGGCGATAGCTTTTTCTATTTCGTTCGTTTCTTCGCTCATGTAAGCCTCGATGGTATCGGCCGAGATAAACAAATCTTCCTGTTTGGCACTGACGCTTCCCTTGAAAACAATGTATTTTTCTTTATCGAACCCCTCCATCGTGTCCGATACAATATTGACAGGTTTTTTCTTATCGAAGAATGCTAATCCTTTATGCTTATCAGCCGCTTTATTCTGAGCACTTTTTTGGTCTTTTGCTGCATTGTTTGCTGTTTCTCCTGCACTGAACATGCTCAATGACAATATTACCGTTAGAATCAATGTCTTTATCATACAAGTTCCCTCTTTATTTCCTGCACGGAAATCATCCCCGTGGATACTCTCGTGATCACAAACTTGCCTTTCCTCAATACTACACCCATCAACCAACAGATGACAAGGTCTTTTTCTTTGTCATCAAATAGACATACAACACCTTTCATTTCCTCAGAACCTTATCCTTCCACATATCATTGGTGGGAAACAGGAAGGGCTATTTTTTGCTGATCACAAAGCAGCGTAGAGGTCTTTTCTGCGGAGTAAATATTTCAGTCAACTAAACACAAAAAGGCAGGGCCGTTTCTGACCCTGCCTTCCCCTCCCGCAGTAAGAACAGTTTTTTTACCCATTTTCTCAGCCCATTGAGTTCTTGATGGTGTAGATCGTTGCTAATATAGCACTGAGAGGCTATTTTCGGCCCTCAAAAATCTTATTAAGCCATGTATCGAATTGTTCCTGCAGGTTGCCCAATGTCTGATTAAATGCCTCCCTCTCGCTCTTTAGATTATTCATCAGCACATCCATTTCAGAATCACGCTTGGCCAGTTGTTCTTCAAGAGAAGTCTTGACCGCGTGGAGATCCTCCTCAACACGCTTCCGTTCATTGATCTCATGTTCCAGGTTCTCTGACAGAAACTTCTTTTCGGTATCACTATTGATCAGTGTTTCCTCAAGAGAAGCCTTGACCGCTTGGAACTCCTCCTCAACACGCTTCCGTTCATTGATCTCATGTTCCAGGTTGTCTGACAGAAACTTCTTTTCGGCATTACTATTGGTCAGTTGTTCCTCAAGAGAAGCCTTGACCGCACGAGACTCTTCCTCCATACACTTGAACAAACCCAATTCCTCTTCCAACTCTACTTTAATTCTTTCCAGTTCGTTGAGCCGGTTCTGTATTTCACCGACCTCGGAAACAAACTTCATTATAAGACTTGATGTTACATCTTCCATAAAAAACCTCCTCATAGTAAGAAGAAACAATATTAGAAACCCACAACGGGTTTATTTCCTGAACCTCTTCACCCACGCCGATCCCATCAGTCCAAGGCAAAGAAGGAGCATGGGGGTGGGTTCGGTGACAGGAGATATATCCCCTTCGCATATTTTCTATGCTCACCGTCTTTCCTGTTATGTATCCTCATGTCAAAATACCCATAGTGTTCAGGTCGTCCGCATTATCTGGCGTTTCTTGAGTAGCGCGCTTAATTGCTCTTGTCGGGTACGTGCCTGATGAGATAAACCCGAATGCCGGACGCTTCTGTCCCGTAGCTGTGATGGTAAAATTACATATGGAGTTGACTTAACTGCTCCCCGTTACCAACCTATGTATGTTATTTAGCAAGCAATCCTGTTTTTGTCAATGGAAATTGGGGGCCAAATATGTCTGAGATTATATGCCATATTCAATGATATGGTGGAGATGACCAGGCCAGTAGGGAATGTTGGTATTCTCCCGCGATCATCAACGGATTTCAAGAAAATAATCTCCGATCGGATAATCGAATACCACTTGAAATCTTCATAGTTTGGAAAAACTTGCCGGTTGCGGACTACTGGAAGAAGCTATCCTTCTCTATTTTAGCGTGCTTTTTGGTTCCTTGTCCTTCTTCTCTTTCATATCGTGTGCCTGTTTAGCTGCCTTTTGTTTCTGGTCTTTGTCTTTGTTCTTTTTACCGCCCTTGTCTCCCATCGTGTGCCTCCTCTGTTGCTTACTGTACTATAAGTCCGAGGGGATGGAATTACAAGGGAACTCTCGTTCTTTCGCGTTGCGGGACAATGACTTTGAGAAAGATATCCTTGTTAAAATCCTATGCTGTGCCGGAATGGGATATGAGGGCCTGAAGGCGTCGTTCTATTTCAGCCTTTGGGAGTGCCCCTACAGCTTTGTAAAATATATTACCCCGGCTGTAGAAATAAATAGCGGGTACTCCGCGGATCTCATGTTCTGAAGCTGTATGTGGTGAGGCGTCCACGTTAACTCTGGTAAATTTGACCTTTCCTGCGTATTGTGAAGCCAGTTCATCCAGAACCGGCGCCTGAGAGCGGCAATGGCCTCACCAGGGGGCTGTAAATTCGACGAGGACAGGCCCCGGGAAAGTCTTCACTTCCGTGGCAAAGTTCCAGTCAGATACATCAACAGGTCTGTCGGGATACTTTTGAGCAGAGGCAAGTGATGCTCCACACTTTCCGCAGATACCCCGTTCTCCCTGTCTGCTGCCCGGGATACGGTTTTTTGTTCCACACTGAGGACAGCGGACGATAATGTTCTCATTCATAAAAACCCCTTCTATTTCATACTACACAATATAAGGCATATTTTTCCGATTTCAATTGGTAAAAGTACTGATTAATAAAATGACCCGTTATTTTATTGCTATTGGGGGCAGGACAGCAGGCAGCGTCTGTCGCCTGTTTTTGTATGCTACAGGCTGCAAGCCTTGAGACAGGGATGAATATTCTATTGTGAAGATGGATGACACTGTATATGGAGCGGAAGAAAGTTGAAATTTGGTGTTGGGGACCAATGGAACAGAAAGTGCGGTTAAGGACTTCCGTGCTTCTTCTCAAATGCGTCCGATAGGTTCAACATCAGTCGCAGGAGAAGGTTTTCAATTAGTTCTTATCAGAGCGAAAGTATCTGGCGCAGGCTATCTTCGATCTTTTCCAGATCATTTGATTTTAAGCTTCCTGCTTTTTGATGGAACCTGCTTTTGTCTATCGCACGAAGTTGATCACATACAGCAACAACGTTCCGTCCGAGACATTCTACCTCAATTGCCAGTGGTGGTCTTGGCGTACCGGATGAAGAAAGGGGAAGTACAAGAACGGTTCTCCTGGCATCGTTAATGGGTGTCACGCCCATGAGAACGCAGGGCCGTTGTTTCTTTATCTCTGAGCCTATCGTAGGATCGAGATTAACCCAATAGATATCACCACGCTTCAGGCTCAATTCCGTCTCCTATGGTAACGTCCCATTCTGCCATTTCTTGATTCAATGCTTCATCCTTTTCGACTGCAAGGGCACATTGAAAGAGCGCTTCTTCCCTGCGGTTGACTTCTTTTTCCAAGAGATCTTTTACAATTTGGCTCCGTTTTCTCACCGGGATAACCGTTCTCATCCGTTTAACAAGATCGTTTGGCAAGGATACCAGTATTTTTTCCATAATAGCAACTCCTTTGTATATATTATACCTGATATCCATACCTAATGCAACCATGTTTGTGCGTAAGACAACTGAGAAACTAGAATAAAGATTTCTGGGAGTCGGAGTTGGGTTTAAGGAATGATGATTCTGATCATTAAAGAATGAGGGTTTATTGGGATCTCACATAAGATGTTGCATAAGAGTGTTTTTTAGGGGAAAACCTAATGATATTTGGGGTGAGTGAAGGGTCTCGAACCCTCAGCCCCCAGGACCACAGCCTGATGCTCTAACCGTTGAGCTACACCCACCGTATGGTTATTTTTTAGCACAATTAGGATGATAAGTCAATCCGCTAAAGGCCGTAAATCGTAAATCGTCAATCGTGAATGGCGCGGCGCATAGAGCATGGTGCATAGAGCAAAAAGACCGTAAATCGGAAATCGGTAAATCGCATCGCGCATAAAGCACCGGAGGACAGGTAAATCGTGAGTGCGTATAACGTTAAGATCAAATACTTTTTCTTACACAATAACGATATCCGATTTCACGATTTTATTACAACTTCGAACTTCGAACATTGAACCGTCTTTAGGCCTTACGCGATTTTCGTTATTCGATTTCCGATTTGCGGTCTTCAATTTCCTGCTCATTCATACGAACTGGGGCAAGACTTGTTCTTTTGTAAAGTTCCGTGAAGTAGTAAGTGGAGACGAGGAGGATATAATAGGAGAAAATCGATGAGAGAATAAAGCCGATGATAAGGGTATACGCATGATCCATTTGCAAAGGTAAAGGCCGCAGAGGGCAACACCGTAGCCGATGAGATACTCGAAAAAGACCTCTTTGATCCCCTTGAATATTTTCTCGAATTCAAGGGCGCTTCTGAAATCTGTTTGTTCCGCAAATGTGACGAAGGCAAAGGGAATGAGAAAAGAGCAGGCGACAAAGGCGATATAGGAAGATATAATGACGATATGTCCGAAAAAGGCCGTGAAAGTATTTAAGGTAGTGAGAAAAAAGCCGCTTGAAAAGAGAAAGAAGGGTATTGCGTTGTAGAGGATGAAGACGAACAGGAGCTTTACTCCCTCGATGGCGGTCTCATATTTTTCCTGCCAGGTGGGGAGCCCGATGCCGCCGATGATGACAAGCCTGGAAGTCCTGGAGAGAAACCCCAGGGACAGAAAATTGAGAACAGGGATATAGAGAACGAGACCCGCGAATATCCATCGCGTTATATATCGTGAGTTGAGTGTGAATTCGAGAAAAGGGACAATGTTCATTATGACTTCCCCTTGTTGATGAAATCGAAAAGCCCTTCCCGGGTATAGCCTGTCATGCCTCCGTCCATAGTGATTGTTTCGCCGTTGATATATTGCGCGCTGTCGGAGGCGAGAAAGAGTACTGTGGCAACCACTTCATCAATGGTCCCCATCCTTCCGATGGGGGTCCTGCTCGAAAGATAATTGACGAAGACCTCTTTCCTGATGAGACCTTCATTCATGCCGCCCTTAATAAACCCGGGCGCGAGGGTACATATGGTGACGCCGTGTTGGGACCATTCATAGGAGAGTTCACGGGCCATGATTGTGAGACTCGATTTGCTGATCGCGTAGGGGAGAAAACCCTTTTCTCCGAAGAGTGCCACCTGGGAGGCCATATTGATGATCCGACCGGATTTCTGTTCGATCATCTTTTTACCGACGGCCTGTGTCGCATAGAATGTTCCTTTCAGGTTAATATCGATCACTTTATCGAAGTCGTCCTTTTTCATCTTCTCCGAAGGGACAAGGGGATTAACGATGCCGGCGTTGTTGATGAGTATGTCTATCTTTCCCCACTTCTCGATAATACGCTCCGCTGTTTTTTCCATCTCTTCGTAGTCTGTAATATCATTATTGAAGGCAAGGACCGGCTGGTCTGCGAACTCTTCTTCAAATTTTTTGACGGTTTCACGATTTCGCCCATTTACCGCCACAGACGCGCCTTCGGCAAGGAATGCCTTTGCCATTTCACGCCCGAGACCTTTTGCTCCTCCCGTTATGAACACAACTTTATTGTGAAATCTCATATATTACCTCCAAACAAATTTTTTATTCTCTTATCGAAGAGCCCCACGAGGTCTTCATTGTTATTCATTTCCATGCCCGTTACTTCGTGCCACAGGTCCCCGCGCTCCATGCAGAGATACACGAAGAGATCCTCGTTAATGGTCTTAAGTTGTTTGTAGAGCATTCGGTAGACCTTGATCCGCTCATTCTTGATATAGCGGTATTTACCGTCTTCACCGCGAATAAACTCCCCTGCAAGGAGCGTTTTTCTCTTCTTCTCAATGAAGTGATCGTAGAGCTTCGGAGGGAACCTGAGAAGCCCGAGGCTTATCCAGATGATTTTATCAGGATCGAGCATCCTTCCGATATCGTCAATGAGATACTGATAATCTTTTTCAAAACCATCGTACATGACGACAGGATCAAAATGGAGGCCAACGAAGCATCCGATGTCCTGGGCTTTTTTTGCCGCCTTCAATCGTTTGTAAAGAGGACTCGTTCTTTTCTCCTCGCTATCGATGAGCCTCTGCGGTGAGACGGAAAAGGAGATGACCGTATAGGGATTGAGGTAAGGTATAAGATGATCGATGGAAGCCCATTTCGATTTTAATTCGAGAAGGGCTTTTTTCTTTTGTCCGAAGTATTCGACAAGATGTCTGTTGAGGTCAAGTTTTCTGTCGAGTGCGAGACTGTCCGCGAGCTCTCCTGTGCCGAACCTCAGAATGTGGCTGGTTTCATGATCGATGGCGTCGTCTATTTGCGAAAGAATGTGAGGAATACCCTGCGTCACTTTTATGTGTGGGGAGTTGAGGTAGGCTTTCATGATGCAGTAGGAGCAGGAGAGGGTACATCCTTCGACGAGGTCGATTGTTTTGTATCCGCAGCATATATGGTGTTTTGTGCCCGGACAATCCCTGACGATGTTACCTTGCGCTTCAACGAACTCTACCTTTGGTAAGCTCAAGGATACTCCTTATATGTCCTTTTTGTAAAACTTCATCGAGTTTTTCGAGTAACTCTTTTGTTTCTTTCTCGCTCTTTGCTCTTATCGTTATATCAATATACTCCTTTTCGAAGAAAGGGTCTACTCTTATGTCAAGAGCAGGCGGCAGCGCCGAGGACTTTCTGATCTCTTCAAGTTTTTTTTCAAGAGAGGTGAGCCGGGGATGTATTATTTTCTTCAGCCTTGCCCGAAGTTCCTGCGCGTTCCCGGCGTATTTTAATACCCCGCTCACGAACCTGCCCTTTTTGATCTTCATGAGGTGGAGCATTTCGAGGATTTCCCGGAGATAACTTTCGGTGAGCCGCATCGACGCGAGGGCCGTCATGATCTTTTTTCTTTCCTCTTTCTCAAACCAGAGCATATACTCGATATTTTTCATGGAAAGAGCGTTGGCAAAAATGAAATGCTTCAATGGTTCTTCGGCGCGGGCGATGGAAAGGAGATGAGCGAGGACTTTTTCATGGGGACCCAGCGAAAAGAGCGCCATGACCTCATGGATTTCAGATTCAGAGAAGCCCATAGAGACCATTTTTTCCAGGGCATGAGCTTTTTCGATAATGTTTAATCCACGATGTATATTGTCGTGGATAGCAAAGAGAAGCCCTTCCTTTTCGCTGAGCTTCACCGTTACTGCAGGGACTTCATTTAAGCCGAGTTTTTTTGCCGCTTCAATCCTCCTGAATCCTGTTACGACTGAGAAAGGAGGACCTTCAAGGAGCACAACAGGCTGGATAATGCCGACTTTTTTAATGGACGAAAGAAGCATTTCATCGGCAGGCGGGTATGATATACGAAATCTATTATCACGGGTATTAATCTTTCTGAGAGGTATATTGGTCATCATTCGGCGGGAAAAGGTATTATCACTTCTGAAATATGAATTCTTGACATGCGGGAACCTCCATGGGAATGTGTTTCATTGTATAAAAGTATTCACCGACTGTCAAACGATAGATTCCGCGTTGGTTGCTGTAAATTTTTGTTGCATTTCAAAAACACCGGGTATATTACTACACAATAGTTATAGAGTAAGGAGGAGAATATATGAAGAAATCGATGGGTGCGAAGACGATGATTTTACCCACCCCTGTACTTATTGTGGGGACCTATGATACGGCAGGGAAACCGAATGTTATGACCGTGGCCTGGGGAGGGATTTGCTGCTCAGAACCGCCCTGCATAGCTATCTCTCTGAGAAGGGCCACCTATACTTACGGAAATATTGTTGAGAAGAAGGCCTTTACGGTCCATATAACCACCGAATCCTATCTTAAGGAAGCTGATTACTTCGGGATTGTATCGGGTAAAAAGGTTGATAAATTTGCCGCCACAGGGCTTACGCCCGTAAAAGCTGAACTTGTCGATGCCCCCTATATCAAGGAGTTTCCCCTTGTCTTTGAATGTGAGCTTCTCCACACAATAGAGATCGGCCTCCATACCCAGTTCATTGGTGTCATTGTCGATGTGAAGATTGATGAAGAGATACTCACAACCGATGGTTTCCCTGATATCGAAAAAATGAAACCTGTAGCATTCGCGCCGGGAATTAGAGATTATTATAGCTTTGGCAAGGTTATCGGCAAGGCTTTCTCCATAGGAAAGCAGATAGGTAAAGACCGTAAATCGTGAATCGTGAATCGTAAATCGCAGAAGATAGAAAGCAAAGCGCACAGAGCATAGAGCAAAGGGCTTAGAGACCGTGAATCGTGAATCGTGAATCGTAAATCGCAAAAACTAATCAGCCCGCACGGCGGGCGAGAAGGGGTGGCTCCGGCGGCTTTGCTGCTGGAGGGGGCGACGTGAGCCCCGGTATTTACAGGCGAAGCCAAGCGTGCTTCTGCGAGCGAGAAGGGGTGGCTCCGGCGGCTTTGCTGCTGGAGGGGGCGACGTGAGCCCCTTTAATTGAAGAATATGAAGGTTATCAGAATAAAGAGCGGCACAAGGATAGCCATCGACCATGCCATATAGCCGAAAAAGGAAGGCATGTTGATTTCATTCTCTTCACAAATTGCCTTTACCATGAAGTTGGGGCCGTTTCCAATATAGCTGTTTGCCCCCATAAAAACCGCGCCAACTGAAACAGCCCTCAGATAGATTTCCGGGACACCCATGATGAGGTTGCCGACAATACCTTTCGCGGTCGCCACGCTCTGTGCGGCAGTGAAGAAGACCATATACGTTGGCGCGTTATCGAGGAAACTGGAAAGAGAACCTGATGCCCAGAAGAACTGCCAGGGTTCTGTGATGCCGAGTCTGCTTCCATTTATTTCAAGAAGTTTGAGAACAGGTACCATGGTAACAAAAATGCCCGCAAAGAGGATTGCCACTTCGATGATCGGATGATAGGTGAAGGCATTTTCTTCTCGCAGGGTGACATGTGTGAAATAGACGGATAATCCGGAAGCAATGATCATAACGGCTTCCCGGAAGATGGGCGGGATAAAGAAGGCGCCGATGACCATAAGGAGAAAAAGGAAGATTAATCGTTCCTTTTATCTCAAACTTTTTTTCGGGTATATGGTCGAGGGTTTTCAAATAATCTTCCTGGTTTTCTTTCTTCATAAAGTGTTTGTCGATTGCAAAGAATAGAGCGAGCAGGATGAAGACCGCAAAGAGCCAGAAAGGAATAAGCTTGAGGGTCCAGAAAAAGGGAACACCCCGCAGAAAACCCAGAAATAAAGGTGGGTCCCCAAGGGGAGTTAAGAGCCCGCCGATATTGGATACTATAAAAATGAAAAAAACAAAAATATGAATAATCTGTTTTCTCCATTTGTTTGCCCTGATGAGCGGTCTGATGAGGACCATACTGGCCCCCGTTGTCCCGATGATACTTGCGAAAACAGCCCCCGCGAAGAGAAGTAAAAGGTTCAGTTTTGGTGTTCCGCGTGCCCCTATTTTAATGACGATCCCGCCGGAGATGATGAAGAGTGAACCGAGAAGTATGATGAATGAGATGTATTCCAGAATGACGTGGTACAGAAGCAGCCAGTCTTGAAAGAGAACAAGAATTGCCGCCGGGATAGCAAGGGCCAGCGAGACATAGCCATATTTCTTTCCCCACCATTCTGCATTGATGAGGGGAAAAATGGCGATTGAGAGGAGCAGAGCCGCAGAAAAAAACCATGCTCCAGAGAGGAAATACCGCAGGGCTACTCCCTTCCGACGCGCCAACTGCCTGCGGAAAAAGAAGTATGAGAGACCACTGAATAATTGGAAGAATGTTTCATTATGCCCACAGTCTCAATAAATCATGCCTGAAAGAATTCCAACTTTCAGATGGTCTTCGATCTTGTTGATTTCTTTGTTTTTGCTTAAGGATTCGAATAATGCTTTTTTTTCATGCTCACCGCCGACGACCCCTTTGACCGTGAGAACACCGTTGTCGGCAGCTTCGAAGTTTATCTTGCCATAACTCCCTAACATTCCCAACCGGAAGAGCAGGATTTCCGCCCTTTTCTCAAGGAGCCTGTTCTTGAGAAACTGTTCTGTCTCGATCGTATGGATAGAGATTAAGCGTTTCTTAACGTATTCCGAGACCATGTCAAGGGCATCGTCAAGGGTTATATAGCTTGAATTCATAATGAGATGATAGAGCGTTGGATCATCTACATCCACGTCAAAATAGTGAGAAATAAAATCTTTTTTTCCTTCATCCATTTTCTCGACAAGATCAAAGGCATCGTCATAAGGAGATATTTTTTACCTGGGCAATTGCCTTGACCCGTTCCGACAGAAGCCTTACTACGCGTATATTGAGGAGGTTGTTGGTCCCTGAGAGGATGATACCTGCCCCCATGCCAACAAAAACAGCGTTATTTTTCAGCGCGCTGTCATAAATATTTGCCATAAGGCAGACTTTAAAAAAATTCCTGTTGGACTTGAGTTCCTGGATGCGATCGAGAAAAGAAGGTGAGTCATCATCATCGAGGTCAAAGACACAGACGTGGTCTTTACCGAGCTGACTGTTGTCGTTGATAAACGTTCTGTTCACAAATTTGTAGTCAAGGCGCTTTGCAAGAGTCTCAGCAAAGTTGGTGCCGCCTGATCCGTGTGTTCGTGATATAGTAATAATGCCCATCTATCCCTCTGAAAATAAAATGAATTGTAAAATAAGAGCTATTAATTTACAAGCATAATCGCATTAGAGCCGGAAATAGCATGGTCGCACAGGGCATGGCGCATAGAGCAAGAGCAAAGAATGGCTCTTGCTGCACCTGATTGCTGTTTCACCATTTACGATTCACGATTTACGGTCCTTAAGCCCCATGCGCTAAGCGCCATACTCTTTGCTCTGTGCGCTTTTCCATTCACCACGGGAATCTACTTGTAACTGTTTAAATTAATTTGCTTAAATGCCGGTAATCTGTTATAAAATTAGCCTGTTTAATTTACCGTGGTTATTATCGAACTGTTGATTGAGCGATTTATCCGATGTACGTTACGAATCAATCAGTGACTAACGAGAGGACAATTTAGAGTAATTCAGAAGGGTTATGCGCATAGAAGAGTTTGACTATTTTTTACCGAAAGAGATGATTGCTCAATATCCCGCAGGGGAGAGGACATCTTCACGTCTTCTTGTTTTCAACAGAGAGAAGGGCACTATTGAGCACAGGCATTTTCAGGACATAACGGATTTTCTCCGTGAAGGGGACCTCCTTGTTTTGAATGACAGCAAGGTCTTTCCGGCGCGGCTCATGGGGAAGAAAAGTTCCGGAGGCGCCGTCGATATCCTCCTCGTTGAAAAGACCGCTCCTGACAGATGGCTCTGCCTTGTAAAGAACGCGAAGAAAGGAACTGATAAACTCAATGTTTCAATAGGTGACCAGAGGGCCGTGTTGACGAAAGAGGGGCCATCCTGGAGCATCCGGTTTCTCTATGACGGCGACAGCGACGATATCATCGCGCAATACGGCAAGATGCCCCTTCCTCCCTATATCAAGAGAAACAACGGCAACGGCAATGGGTCGTTGATTTTGACAGATATCAGACGGTCTATGCGCAGCAAAAAGGCTCTATAGCGGCCCCTACAGCCGGTTTCCATTTCTCAGAAGAACTTATCAGCGCCATTGAAAAGATGGGTGTTCAGATCGCGAAGATTACCCTCCATATCGGTATTGGTACTTTTACCCTGATAAAGAGTCCTGACGTGGAAGAACACATCATGCACCACGAATATTACGCACTGGATGAAACGATAAAGAAACTGATTTGGCAGGCAAAGGACGAGGGCAGACGGATAGTGGCTTGCGGCACCAGCGCCGTGCGGACCCTGGAGACGATTTTTTCCGGGAACGGCAGTACACCGCTTCGAGGCAGCACCGGGCTTTTTATCTATCCGGGCTATCAATTTAAAATGGTCGATGCACTAATCACGAATTTCCATCTGCCAAGGTCAACACCTTTGCTGCTCGCTGGCGCCTTCGCGGGGCGTGACGCGTTGATGAAGTGCTATGAGGAAGCAAAAGAGAACGGGTATCGTTTTTACAGTTACGGGGACTCGATGCTGATAGTATGAAAGCGCATAGATGTTTTCATATGAAAGTAATAGTGATTATTAAATGAAAGCGATAGAGATTATAAAAAACGATGGCTCGGCGCGGCTTGGTACATTGCTCACAGAGCATGGGAATATTGATACGCCTGTATTCATGCCTGTCGGTACGCAGGGAGTCGTGAAGGCAATGACGCATAAGGAGCTTCGGGAGACCGGAGCGACAATGATCCTTGCCAACGCGTATCACCTGTATCTTCGGCCCGGTGATGAGATGATCAGGCGGATGGGAGGTATCCATAAGTTTTCCGGATGGGACGGGGCTATGCTCACGGACAGCGGCGGATATCAGATTTTCAGCCTCGGTGTGCTCCGGGAGATCAAAGAGGATGGTGTCCTCTTCCAGTCCCATATAGACGGTTCCCGTCATTTCCTTACTCCCGAGAGAATGATCAAAGTCCAGGAAAATATAGGCGCCGATATCGCCATGTGTCTTGACGAATGTGTTTCCTATCCTTCATCGCAGGAATATACCGATGAATCTGTTGAATTGACTTCACGATGGGCGAAGCGGTGCAGAGAAGCGAAATCGGATGACCGGCAGAAACTGTTCGGTATTATTCAGGGTGGTTTTTATAAAGACCTGAGGCTTAAGTCCGCCCATGAACTGCTTGAGATGGATTTCGACGGATACGCCATCGGTGGTTTGAGCGTCGGGGAGCCGAAAAGCCTTATGTGGGACATGGTCGATACGGTTATTGATTTGCTTCCTCAGGAGAAACCACGGTATATGATGGGTGTCGGCATGCCTGAAGATTTACTGGAAGGGGTAAGAAGGGGCATAGACATGTTCGATTGCATTATCCCCACGCGGCTTGCCCGTAACGGGACCCTCTTTACCTGGGACGGCAAAATGAACCTGAAGAACGCCCGTTTTACTGAAGACGCGAGGCCTATCGATGAGGCCTGTTCCTGCTATACCTGCAGGACATATTCCCGTGCCTATCTGCGGCATCTTCTTGTTTCACATGAATTAACGAGTTTTTACCTCAACACGGTCCATAATGTATTCTTTTATATGGAATTTATGAAAAGGATACGGGATGCTATTCGCGGGGGATCTTTTGAGGGATTTTATAATGATTTTAATGCCAGATATGAAGGAGGTGAATTCAATGATGAGCGTAGCGTATGCACTGGGAACTAGTCCGGCCGGAGGCCAAGGTGGAAGTCAATATATGTCAATCGTTATGCTGGTTGCTATCGTCGGGATATTCTATTTTTTGATGATCAGACCCCAGCAGAAACGGGCAAAAGAACATAAAAACTTTCTCGAAAACCTGAAGAAGGGTGATAAAATTATTACTTCCGGTGGTTTGTATGGTACAATAACGGGCATTACCGATGATGCCATTACCATCGAGATCGCTGAAAAGGTAAGAGTGAAAGTAGAAAAAGGTACTGTGGCTACTTTACAGAGAACTTAATGAAATGAAAGGAGAATACAGTGGGAAGGTATGAAAACATTGTAGTACTAAGCCCGGACATCACAAAGGAAGAAGAAGACGAACTTCTGAAAAGGATACAGACCAACCTGGAGAAGGCAGGCGCTGTTACTGTGAGGTTTGATGACTGGGCCGTGAGAAAACTCGCCTATCCTATCAAGAAAAAGGACAGGGGCCATTATGTCTTTTTCCTCCTTGATATGGATGAAGGCAATGTGGCAACGATGAACAAGTTTTACCGGACCCTTGATCCGGTTTTGAGACACCTTTTTGTCAATGTTGATGAAAAGAGCGAAGGGCCGAAGAAGCCGCCGGACCATGTTTCTTTTGAAGAGATGGAAGGCGAATATTAGTGAACAAGGTGTTTTTTACGGGCAAGCTCAAAACCAGGCCGGAAGTGGTATATACGCCAAAAGGGGAAAAGTTTGTTCTTTTCCCTTTGTGGGTCGATGAAGGCGATTTCCGTATTGATGTCGAATGTGTCGGCGGAAAGGCCATCACCCATTGGAGCGAGAAAATAGGCAAAGAACTTATGGTTTCCGGAATGCTCGTAAAAACAAAAATGAAATCCCATGATGTGTTCAAATTAAGGGCACATAAAATTTATTGGATGGAGGAATAGATGCCAAGACCAACAAGACCAACAAGACCTGAGGGTGGTCAGAAGAAGAGGGTTTACGTAAGGAAAAGGGTATGCAGGTTCTGCCAGGACGCGAATCTCGCTATTGATTATAAAGATCCCAGGCTGCTAAAACAATTTTTATCAGAACGGGGCAAAATCATGCCGAGAAGGATGACGGGGACCTGCGCGAACCACCAGAGAAAACTGAAGGAAGCAATAAAAATGGCACGGCATGTCGCCTTTCTTCCTTTTACGACATTAACGAAATGACGGAGGCATGTTATGAAGGTTATATTAACCGAAGATGTGCGGGGTACCGGCAAAAAAGGTGATAAGGTCACTGTAAAAGACGGATACGGGAGGAACTTTCTCGTACCGAAAGGGCTTGCGGTTCCCGCTCTGGAAGGCAACGTGAAGAGACTCGACAGTCTCATCAAGAACCTCCAGAATAAGAAAACGAGAGAACTGAAGAGCGCCGAAGACCTGAAGGCAAAACTTGAAGAAATATCTCTTGTCATCAAGATGAAAGCCGGTGACGACGGAAAACTGTTCGGTTCGGTGACGCACAAGGATGTGGCTGAAGCGATCAAGAAAGCCGCAGGTATCGAGATTGACAAAAAGCTTATCAGAATTGAAGAACCCATTAAAATGACCGGGTCCTATACTGTTGAAGTCCATATCCAGCAGGATGTCAACGCCGGCGTTAAAATCGAGGTAGAAAAAGAAGAAGAAAAATAATGGCGCGGCCTCTGAAAAACACCAGAGAAACGAAAGAACCGGGAATGCGTGTGCCGCCTCAGAATATCGAGGCAGAGCAGTCTCTCCTCGGCGGTCTCCTTGTCGATGCCGAGTCGATGAATAAAGTTGCCGATATTGTAGGCGCGGCTGATTTTTACAGGGATTCCCACAGTAAAATTTTCGCGCTCATAACCGATCTCTATGAGCGAAATGACGCCATTGATATGATCACCATCAGCAGCCTTGCCCGTGACAGGGGGATACTTGAAGGTATCGGAGGGGTGACCTACCTCAATACGCTTGTTGATCTCATGCCCAGCGCGGCCAACATCGCCCATTACGCGAAAATGGTCAAAGAGAAGGCGTTGCTCCGACGTCTCATGAATGTGGCAACGGAGATCATTGAAAAAGGTTTTGACGCCGAGACCAATGTAGACGGCTATATCGATGAAGCCGAGAAGATGATCTTTCAGGTCGCCGAAAATAAATTTAAGCCTGCCTTTTTTCCCATTAAAGATTTTGTTATGGAGAACGTAAAGACAATCGAACGTCTTTACGACAAAAAACAGACCGTTACCGGTATACCCACAGGGTTTACAGATCTCGACAAACTAACAAGCGGGCTTCAGAATTCCGACCTCATCATTGTTGCCGGAAGACCAAGTATGGGAAAGACGGCATTTGCTATGAATATTGCGCAGAATGTGGCTACTATGCAGGAAGGTGCTGTTCCCGTAGGGATATTTTCCATGGAAATGTCCAAAGAACAGCTCGTGACAAGGCTTCTCAGTTCAGAATCGGATATTGAACATACCAAATTGAGGACAGGAATGCTATCCGGTACGGATTGGCCTAAACTTGCCGCGGCGGCAGGCAGACTCAGTGACGCCCTGATGTTCATAGACGACTCCCCCGCTCTGTCCGTATTGGAGTTGCGGGCGCGTTCCCGAAGACTAAAAAAAGAACACGGTCTGGGGCTCCTTGTTGTCGATTATCTTCAACTCATGAGAGGAAGGTCAGGGGCAGACCGGCGGGAACAGGAGATATCGGAGATATCACGGTTTCTGAAAGCTCTTGCCAAGGAACTCAACATCCCTGTTATTGCTATCTCGCAGTTGAACAGGGCGCCGGAACAGAGATCGGAAGGCGACAAGAGACCTCGGCTCGCCGACTTGCGTGAATCAGGCGCTATCGAACAGGATGCCGATGTTATTATGTTTATTTATCGCGATGAAGTGTATAATAAGGAGAAGGAAGATAACAAAGGGGTAGCGGAAATCATTATCGGCAAGCAAAGGAACGGGCCTATTGACACGGTTAAGCTGGTATTCATCGATAAACTTACAACCTTTAAAAATATTTATAGAGAATGAACGTTCCTAATCTCCTTTCTCTCTTTCGTATACTCATTACCTTCTTTTTTATTCTGGCAGTTTATCACGACAAGCTTGATTATGCCTTGTATCTTTTTATCCTCCAGGGAGTAACAGACCTTCTCGACGGTTATATCGCCCGGGTCATGAGTAAAAAGACAAATCTGGGGGCGTACCTCGACCCCATCGCTGACAAGATAATGCTTCTCGCCGCTTTTATTATGTTGAGCATTAAATGTATTGTTCCCGTATGGCTCCCGGCGCTTATTATCCTGAAGGACCTTGTCGTAGCCGTTGGTTTTTTTATCCTCTACAGACTTGGCCTTACAATCAAACCGGTCCCGACCATCTTCGGCAAGATCACGACAACCTGCCAGATCGTCACAGTCTTCTTCATCCTCCTTGTCAATATTTTCTCCTGGTCGAATGCGAGCGCCTATAGCACCGCCTTCATTTTTGTAACGGTCTTTTTTACCGTGCTGTCCGGTTGCCATTATGTTTATGTGGGGATACAGATGCTGCGCGAGAGGCCCACGCAATCCCCCACGTGATATCATACAGCGCTGATTAGACGATACTTTATGCAAACGAAGAAATTCTGACAGTATCGCGGAAATTTACGATGTGAGGGGAGTGAGATGAGAAACTTTGCCCACTATGATGCGCGCTCGATCAGTGAGGCGTTGAACCTTCTCGCAAAGTACAAAGGCAGGGCAAAACTCAACGCGGGTGGCACAGACCTTCTCGCGACTCTCAAAGATGATATCTTTCCCGAGTATCCCGATGCCATAGTTAACATCAAAACCATTAGCGATCTTGACTACATAAAGGAAGAAACCGGAACACTCAGAATAGGCTCTCTTGCCCGCCTTTTCGATGTCGGGAGATCCCCTCTTGTCACCGAAAGATTCCCACTCCTGGCTGAAGCAGTCCATGCTGTCGGAAACCCTCAGATACGCAAGATGGCAACCCTCGGTGGGAACCTCTGCCAGGATGTCCGTTGCTGGTACTACCGTTATCCCAATGACATAGGGGGGTCTATACAGTGTGCCCGCAAAGGAAAAGGTCCCTGTCTTGCCGATCAAGGGTGACAACCGCTACCACGCGATTATGAACGGAAAGAAGTGTTTTGCTGTCTGCCCTTCGGATACGGCTGTTGCGCTCGTGCACTCGATGCACGTATCATTATCACCGGGATAAACAGGAACGAACCATCGCAATTACAGACTTTTTCAATCCCATGGGCAAAGCGCTTGGCACAGACGAGATGGTGCGCGAGGTTAAAATTCCGATCCGCGTGATGAAAAGCCATCAGACATTTCTCAAGTTTACACTCCGAAAATCGATTGATTTTGCCATCGTAAGCGTGGCGGCCGTCATGACTTTTCAAAAAAAAATTTGCACCGAAGCCCGTATAGTGCTCGGGGCCATTGGTCCCGGGCCTGTACGTGCAGAGGCGGCCGAGAAGGTGCTGATCGGTCGGACAATCAATGCGGATGTAGCTGCTAAGGTGGCAGAGTGGCATTGGCCGGTGCAAAACCTCTCAGCAGGAATGCCTACAAAGTGGAGATCGCAAAAACACTTGTCAGGAGAGCGATTATGAGTGATCTTGAAAATTACGGTAGGTGACAATAATTGAAAAAAGGGATAAAAATCCAGAAAAAAGATAACAAATGTGGAAGAACACGGAAAACTGGTAAGCTTCCGGATGCTCTCACGGGCGAAACAGCCGTCGAATCAGGAACCATTCGCCTTATAATCAATGGAAAACTGCACGAATTGACGGTGGGTAAAGACATAGAAGCTTCTCATACCCTGGCCCACACACTCAGGGAAACACTGGGATTGACGGGACCAAGATAGCCTGCGACCACGGCGGCTGTTGCAGTTGCACGGTTCTTATGGACGGTGAACCGATACTGTCATGTATGACCTTAACGATCGAGTGCAATGACAAAAATATCGTTACAATCGAGGGGTTGAAAGATCAAAGAACCGGAGAGCTAAATCGCCTCCAGCAGTCATTCATCAGTCATTCGGCTTTTCAGTGCGGCTTCTGTACTCCCGGCATTATCATGAGTGCTCAGGCCCTCCTCGACAAAACTCCTGACCCTTCGGAAAATGAGATTCAGGAGGCCCTGGCGGGACACTTCTGTCGATGTATATCCCACTATGAAGTGATCGGGGCGGTAAAGGATGCGGCTCAGGCGGTTTTACAACCGGAGGGGACGACCCCCGTCAAGCGAGGACAGACAGGAGCCCCTGTGATGGACCTACCCGCTGCCAATGAATACCGCCACATAGGAAAAGGAACCCCACGTGGGGATGCTGCGGAAATCGTTTCCGGGACAGCAACATTCATCAGCGACCTGCGAATGCCCGGTATGCTCTACGGTAAGATTCTGAAGAGTCCTTACCCGCACGCGAACATTATCGACATCGATACAACCAGGGCCGAGAAACTGCCCGGCGTCCAGGCGGTCGTAACCTATAAGAATGCCCCGGACTGGCAGCCGGGTAACCCGAAGACGTTTCCCGTCCTTGAACAGAGGGTCCGTTTTGTCGGGGACGCAGTCGCCCTTGTGGCTGCCGAAACCGAAGAGATCGCTGAAGAGGCGCTGAAACTCATCAAAGTAGAATACGAACAATTGCCTGCGGTCTTCGACGTGGAAGAAGCCATGAAACCGGATGCGCCGCAACTCTACGCGCAATATCCCGGCAACCTTGTTCCCCGTGGTTTCATTGCCTTCGGACCAAACACACTGCAGGAAGTGGTGAGGGGTGACGTGAGTGCGGGGTTTGAGGAGGCGGATTTCATCGCTGAAGGAACATACGGCTATGAAGGCATCCCCAACGCCTTGCCTGCGGAGCCTCCCGGGGCGATTGCCCAATGGGAGGGACCCGACAAAGTCACTATCTGGTCGGCAACACAGAGCCCATTTCTCGTGCGAAGGATGATTTCCGGGGTACTGGGGGATGTGGATGTCCGGAGCATCGCATCGCAGTGCGGCGGAAGTTTTGGCTCCAAAAACTTTGCCAGGAAACCAATCTTATATGCGGTGGCCCTTGCTCAAGCGGTCGGTAACGGCAGACCGGTCAGGGTTGCCTACACAAGAGAAGAACACCTCGCCACGTTCGTGGTCAGATTCGGGTCACGCATCCATGGCAAGGTGGGAATCAAGAAAGACGGGAGAGTAACCGCCTTTTCCGGCGAATGGTTAATCAACACGGGCAGTTTCGCCGGAGCGACCCAGGGACAGGTTGCCGTCGGCCTTGGAGAGATTCAGATTATGCTCCGATGCGCTAACTGGGACCTCCAACCCTACGCCGTTTTCACCAATCAGACGGCATCCGGTGCAGTCAGGGGCTTCGGCGGTCAGGAATTGAAATCTGCGTTTCTTCCCATTCTCATGCTCGCTCTTGAAAAAGCAGACCTTGACCCCGTCGATTTCTTCAAGAACAATTTCGCCAGGGCCGGTGACGACTACTATTGGCGGGATGGAAATCTGTGGACCTGCAGGGGCGTCGACTACAGAAGGGCCGCCGAAGCAGGGGCCCGTGTTTTCGGATGGGCGGACAAATGGAAGGGATGGCTCAAGCCCACGGCAATCGACGGACCCAAAAGAAGAGGAGTCGGCTGCGGTGTCCATGGCAATGCCGATGTGGGAGAGGACCGGTCTGAAGGCTACGTCAGGCTCCTTCCCAACGGCAGGGCCGTTCTCCAGACCTGCGTTGCCGAGTCGGGCGGAGGACAGAGAAGCAGCGTCCGCAAGATGGTTGCGGAGGTGCTCAACCTGCCCCTTGATCGGGTAACAGTTACCGCCCCCGATACGCTTATCAATCCTTTTGAACACGGTCTTGCCGGTTCCAGAGGAACTTACGCCACCGGGAGCGCGGTGACTATAGCAGCCATGGATGCCCGGCAAAAACTTTTCGAAAAAGCCGCGTTGGTTCTCAACACTAACATGGGGGACCTTGAGACCAGAGACGGCATGGTTTTTGTAAAAGACCATCCGGAAACAGCCTTGCCCTGGCTTACTGTAATGGGTGGAGCCGATCACACAATAACCGGGTTCGGCGCCTTTGAGCCCGACTATTCTATGCCCAACTTCATGATGACTTTCGTGGAGGTCGAGGTAGATGTTGAGACGGGTATGGTAGAACTCCTCAAGGTTACCGGCGCGACCGACGTGGGTCGTATCATCGATCCCTTGACGCTTCAAGGCCAGCTTCACGGTGCCCTTGGAGCAGCCGGAATAGATACGGCCCTCTCCGAAGAAACAATCATAGACAAAACGTCAGGACGGATACTCAACGCCAACATGATTGATTATAAGTGGCGTACTTTTATCGGTCTTCCCGGGTTTCAGAACGTCATACTGGAGACACCCCTGCCGAGCCACATATACGGGGCTCTCGGTGTCGGAGAGATATCAACGTCGCCCGGCCCCAGCGCGGTACTGATGGCGGTTTCGAATGCAATTGGGAGAAGAATGACGGAATATCCCTTGACACCGGATAAGATCCTGCGAGCACTGGAAGTGATTTGAGGCGCGTCGATATATGCAGAAAAACAAATGGTAAGCCGTTCGCAGAGGCTCTCCATCGGGAACAGGTTTCACGCGTTTCTCACTTTCGGATGAAATGTTGTATGCTCCGGGAGGCCGAAGTTTTGTTGGCTACAGGAAGAAGCGGGCAACCAGAATAAAAACAATAACAATATTTGACTTAAGTCAATGGCAACATAGATGGTTCTGTATTATAAGATAGTATATAGGTGAAATTGTACAAAGGAGGAAAACATGGCTGAAAACTTTACCCAGATAGTTGATGTGGCAAATGTGTTGAAGCTCAAAGATATAGCTGCTTACCAGGAGCACTCTGTTGTGAGCCGGGAGATCATCCGGAAGCCTTCGGGGACGATGACCGTCTTCGCATTTGACGAGGGTGAGGGTTTGAGCGAACATACGGCGCCTTTTGACGCGGCGGTTTATCTGCTGGAAGGCGAGGCCGAGATTCGTATTGACGGCAAACCTTATTCCGTCAAAGAAGGAGAAATGATCATCATGCCAGCCAATAAACCGCACGCGCTGAAAGCAATAACCCGCTATAAGATGCTGCTGGTGATGATCAAGTAATACCAAATACCCTTGGGTGCTATTTTTGACTTAGAAATGGAATAAAATATAATAAACAAGAGGAGGATTCAATGGATAAAGAGGCGATTACTAAAAAAGTAAAGAGCAAGATAAAGGGTGGAAAGATAGCTTGCAAACAGGCCTTGAAGATTGCTGAAGAGGAAGGTGTTTCTTCTAAGGACCTGGGCGCCCTTTTGAACGAACTTAAAATCAAAGTAGCCAACTGCCAACTGGGCTGCTTTCCATAAGCTGCAGTTGATATGACATGTAAAGTTTCATCTACTTATTAAAACCGGCTGTGAATGATAAACAGTGAGAGATTTGTCGCCCGAGAAAGTCATTGACAAGCACCGTTCCTTAGCATTAATATTAACTCAAAAAATATTGGAGGTTCGTATGTCCGTAAAAGTTGCCATTAATGGTTTTGGAAGGATTGGAAGACTTGTTTTAAGGGCCGGCCTCAAGAGCAAAGATGTAGAATTTGTGGCAGTTAACGATATTACGGATACCAAAACGCTTGCCCATCTCCTGAAATATGATTCGGTCCATGGCATTATAGACGCTGATGTTAAAGCGAAGGATAATGCCCTTGTCATAAACGGCAAGGAAATCAAGACCTATGCTATAAGAGAACCGGAGTCACTTCCCTGGAAAGACCTCGGAGTTGATGTTGTCCTTGAGAGCACCGGTAAGTTTACCGATCGGGCAGGGGCAGAGAAGCACCTGACGGCTGGCGCGAAGAAGGTTATTATTTCGGCTCCGGCAAAGGGTCCCGATGTTACCTTTGTGCTCGGGGTCAATCAGGAAGTCTATGACAAGTCGAAACACCATGTTATATCAATGGGTTCCTGCACAACGAACTGTCTGGCGCCTATCGTGAAAATCCTCCAGAAAGAGTATGGCATTGAATACGGGCTTATGACCACCATCCATGCTTTTACGAATGACCAGGTCGTCCTTGACGAACCCCATAAAGATCTGCGAAGGGCCCGCGCGGCAGCTCTTTCCATGATTCCGACCACCACAGGAGCCGCAAAGGCCATATCTGAAGTCATACCGGAATTGAAAGGGAAACTGGACGGTCTTGCGATCCGTGTTCCCACGCCGAATGTTTCCATCGTTGATTTCGTGGCGACACTTTCCACAAAAGTGACGAAGGAAGAGGTCAACGGAAAATTCCGGGCATACGCGGAAGGCCCCATGAAAGGCATACTTGCCTGTTGCGATGAGCCGCTTGTGTCCAAAGATTTCAATGGAAATCCATATTCTTCAACAGTTGATATGGAGAACACCTACGTAGTCGGCGGCAATATGATAAAAGTCTTATCCTGGTATGACAATGAGTGGGGTTTCTCGAACAGGATGCTTGAACTGCTTTCGTTTGTTATGAAATAATGCAAATGTGCAAGGCGCTTAGAGCATAGGGACATAGGGCAAAGGGCAAAGAGTGCCGGGAATCGTCAATAAATAAGAAGGTGGACGCAAAATGAAGTCTATTGATCAAGTTGATCTAAAGGGTAAGAGAGTTCTCATACGGGTGGATTTTAATGTACCCGTTGATGACAAAGGGGTGATTACTGATGATACGCGGATAGAGGCGCACATCAGAACCATCAGCTATTGTCTCGATAATAACGCGAAAGTAATTCTCATGTCTCACATGGGCAGGCCAAAGGGCCAGAGGGTTGATAAACTCTCTCTCAAACCCGTCACAGCCGTTCTTTCAAAACTTCTCCAGAAGGAAGTGCTTTTTGTCGATGACTGTATTGGCGACGCGGCGGAAAAGGCTGTGGCGGCAATGAAAGAAAAAGATGTTGTACTTCTCGAAAACCTGCGGTTCCATATCGGTGACGAGAAGAATGATCCTGATTTCGCGAAAGCTCTGGCAAAACTCTGCGACGTATATATTGATGATGCCTTTGCTGTTTCTCATCGCAAGGCCGCGTCAAATGTTGCCATTACAGAGTTTGTCAAAATAAATGTTGCCGGTTTTCTCTTAAAAGATGAAATTGACTATTTTAACAAAGCCATGAGTAACCCCGCGCGGCCTCTTGCCGCTATTATCGGTGGGGCAAAGGTTTCCGATAAGATAGGTGTCCTTGAAAACCTTATTGATACGGTGGACAGGCTCATTATCGGCGGCGGTATGGCATTTACATTTTTGAAAGCCCTCGGCAATGAAGTAGGAAAATCGATCTGCGAATATGAAATGGTCGATAAGGCGAAAGAGATCATGGCCAAGGCAAAAGAAAAACACGTGATCATATACCTGCCTCTTGATTGTGTCATAGCCGATAAGGCCGCCGCGGACGCGCAAATAAAAGTTGCCAGGGTAGATGAAATTCCAAAAGATTATATGGGTCTCGATATCGGCCCTGCCACGATTTCAGTCTTTTCCAATGCCCTCAAAGACGTCAAAACAATTATCTGGAACGGGCCCATGGGTATGTTTGAAATTGAAGCTTTCAGTAAAGGCACATTCGCCATGGCGAAGGCGGTCGCTAATTCCGGCGCGCTCTCCATCATCGGCGGCGGTGATGTTGTTTCCGCGGTCCATCAAGCGGGTGTGAGTTCAAAAATGTCATATATTTCAACAGGCGGCGGCGCGTTTCTTGAGCTTCTGGAAGGGAAAACAATGCCGGCAGTTGAAGCTCTTGAAATAAGCGGAGGAAAATCATGAGAAACTGGATGGTCGCAGGCAACTGGAAAATGAACAACACGACAGGTGAGTCTGTCGCGCTCGCGCAAAGTGTAAAAGAAGCTATGTCCCATGCAACCGGCGGTGATATTGTTCTCGCCCCTCCTTTTACTTCTCTGACGGCCGTATATGAAATAATCAAAGGTTCCCGTGTGTCGCTGGCCGCGCAGAATATATTTTACGAAGATAAAGGCGCCTATACCGGTGAAATTTCTCACGCAATGCTAAAAGACGCGGGTTGTGCTTATGTAATCATTGGCCATTCGGAGAGGAGAAAATATTTTCATGAGACCGACGAGGGCGTCAATCAGAAGGTCAAAAAGTGTCTTGCTACAGGATTAAAACCTATCGTATGCGTCGGAGAAACCGAAGAAGAACGTGAAACGGGCGTTACTGAATTTGTTATAGGAATGCAGGTCAGAAAAGCCCTCATCGGTATTGAAAAACTGGATAATATTGTTATTGCCTATGAGCCTGTATGGGCTATCGGTACCGGGAAAAACGCGACGCCTATTGAGGCTGAAGAAGTGCATTGTTTTATACGTAATTTACTTGGTGAAACATACGGAGATGCGGTAAACAATGTGAGAATATTGTATGGCGGAAGCGTGACTCCCGAGAATATCGAAGACCTCATCGTCATGGAAAACATTGATGGGGCACTTGTTGGCGGAGCATCCTTGAAATCTGAGAATTTTACTGGTATAATAAGGAAAATTATGGAGATCAGATCATGTTAACAATTATTGCGGTTATTCATTTAATAGTTGCTGTTGCCCTTATCCTTATTGTACTGCTTCAGACGGGCAGAGGTTCCGAAATTGGAGCTGCTTTCGGCGGCGGATCGAGCCAGACACTCTTCGGGAGTTCAGGATCGTCCAAGTTTATGACAAAGCTTACGACAGCGGCTGTTGTTATTTTTATGTTGACAAGTTTGTCTCTGGCTTATTTTTATGGCCACAGAGAAAGTTCAGTAAGAAAAGTAGCTCCTGTCCAGTCAGGAGAAAGTGTACCGGTGACGCCCAGCGCGCCGATACCTGCGCAGAAATGATTGCCGAAGTGGTGGAATTGGCAGACACACCATCTTGAGGGGGTGGCGGGGAGACTCGTGCGGGTTCAAATCCCGCCTTCGGCATTATTATAATTTTCAAGTATTGAAAGAGTTCTTATATCTACCATCGGATAGTATTTATAATCATCCGATGGTTTTTATTTATGATTTCATATAGTTTTTTGTTTTCATTTCAAAATTACTTTGTTATAATTTGTAAGTGCTGAAAAATACAATAATACGATCATTACAGGAAGCCTTGGATTATGGTGATTTTCGTCCCGGTTCTTTGATTTGTTGATTGTAACATATATCTCATCTGGCATCGAAGAACGTTTTTGGAGGTGTCAATGGAGAAAAATAGTATGTCTGAAACCAGGAGAGTAAATCTTGGCATATCTGTTGATGAACAGCACAGAGGACTTAAAAACCTCGATTTTTTCGCGGACCATGCAAGTCAAATTCGGGATATGCGGTACATGGTCAAAAATATATCAACAGACATGGGCACGTTGTATTTAAGGAGTGCCCTGACGAACATGGCCTGTCCTGCATGTAAAGGACAGGTAAAACGGAACATTAAAAATCCTCTTTTAGAATGGTTCCTCAAATTTGCAGGACGAAAAATATTATACTGTACGGGTTGTGACTGGAGACAAATTGTGAAGGAGAGCGGGTGGCAGTGGGAAACCTTCGCGGCCATTCTCGTGGTTTTTCTTATTATCTGTTTTGCCTCAATTCACTGGATATTTCGATAAGCAGCTTATTTAATCCTTCAATCCTCATTTAATATTTCGTCATTGCAGGGACCTCGATCTTTATTTTGATTGGGACTATCCTTCGGTCCTGATAAAGCTTGGCGATTAATAAATACCAACAGTCATCGAGTCTATTGAGTCAGTGTGTCATTGAGTCTACCCAACAGGTTATGGGTTGCAGGTTGCGAGGTAGATTGCGTACGTCGTGGTTTTTTTGGACCCAACGACCCAATGACTGTGTGACCCAACGACTATCTTCCGCTACGTAGCGGCCGGGTCTGTTACTTCGGGATCGATATTGTACTTCAGGCGGTTGTTTGTCAGTGTCAGAAGGCCTTTTACAAACATCTCTTCGATGATTAAATCGATTTCACCGGAACTGACTTTATCGCGGAGCAGTGATTCGATATGTTTTTTTAGTGTTATTCGCGTCCGTGGCCGTTTTTGATTGTTGATTTTCATGAGATTGGCAACAATGTTACCAGTGAAATTTGATGTGGGAAGCTGTTTTGTGCTGTCAGCCAACTCGGCAGCGTTCGCGATTCTTGACGCGTGCCCCTTTACATCATTAATATACTTGATTAACGAATCGTATCCACTGTCCTTAGAGAGTATAATCAGCTCAACGTCATTTTTGTATTGTTCACAGAGGCGTCCAAGTTCGAAAGCGAGATGAAAATCAAGGTTGTTTTTACCGTCACCGGCAATTTTTAACCATCTCAGATGTTCGCCGAAAGTCTGTGCTTTTTCCACGAGCTGAAAGGGTATTTTGCTCTGAGACCTGCCTACAAAGATCAGGATGTCCGTATCTGTGGTATCGATATGCTCAAAATCGAGCTTTTGTATATTTTCAAAATCGACTAATATGACTCGTTTCATGGAAGACCCTTTTTCCCTTTATAATACATGTTTTACGAATTTTAAACAAGATAGAATCTGGATAGCCGCACTTTTTTTGACATACGCCATGTAATCCCCTATATTTAATATGCGAGCCCACTATGGAATTTTTGAAATCAATTACCGCAAAAGAGGCCCGTCAGGCAATTCAGGCCTTTCCGATAAATCTGAAAACAGAAACAATCGGGATTGATGACGCGCAGGGCAGGGTATTGGCGGAAGATATAATCGCCGGTGATACCATACCGCCATTCACACGGTCCCTTGTGGACGGATATGCCGTAAAAGCGAAGGACGTTCAGGGGGCGAAAGAGACAAGCCCCGCATTCCTCAACCTGAAAGGAGAGGTGCGGATAGGAGAAGAAGCGCTCATCACAATTTCAGCAGGAGACTGTGTTTACGTGAGCACCGGTTCTATGGTGCCCGAGGGAAGCGATGCCATTGTCATGCAGGAGCAGGCGCGGCGTGTGCCCGAAGCCGTTGAAATAACGAAGGCTGTTTTTCAGGGTGAAAATATCTGTTACGCCGGAGAGGACATCCGGAAAGGCGCGACAATAATTCGGAAAGGAAAAAGGATTACGCCCTTCGACGCGGGGGTCTTTGCCGCGCTCGGTGTAACAAGCATTCCGGTTTACAAACAGCCGAAGATTGCTCTTATCTCCTCAGGCGACGAGATTATGGGTATCGATGAAACACCTCCCCTTGGAAAGGTCCGCGATATAAACCGCTATACCGTATCGGCCCTTGTGCAGAAAAGCGGCGCTCAGGTTACCTTTCTCGGACTGGCCAAAGACAGCATTTCGGACATAGCGGAAAAACTTACTGCCGGCTCACGATTACGACATGGTTCTCATCTCAGGAGGAAGTTCCAAAGGAGAGAGGGATTTTATTACTGCCTCTATTGAAAGGCTCGGTGGTGAGATTATTTTTCACGGCATCAATATAAAGCCGGGGAAACCGACCATATTTGGAAAGGTCTTTGGAAAACCGATATTCGGTCTTCCGGGACACCCTAGCTCATGCGCAATGGTGACAGTCTGTTTCGTGCTTCCCCTGGTGAGACACCTTCAGGGTGACACAGAACATGAAGAAAAAATAACTGAAGGTGTCCTGACAGCCAATGTGCCATCATCGTATGGTATAGAAGAATATACCCGTGTTACCCTGGAGAAGACCGATGATGGTTATCAGGTAACCCCGATCTTTTCAAAGTCGTCCCTCATTTCTTCCCTTGCGCGGGCAGATGGATATATCATAGTGCCCGAAAGGACAGAAGGACTGGAGAAGGGAGAGAAGGTTGAGGTATATTTCTTTTGAAGACAGGAGAGAGGTATAAGGCGAGAGGTGATTGGTAAAAGGTGATCGGTACTGAAAATAACCAATAACCAAATTACAATAACCAAAGTGCCGGATAGACTATAGGGCTAATAGAGAGACTGTTTTTGCCTATAACCTATTACCTATAGCCTGCAACCCGAATTAATTATGAAACGATACCTGAAAACAGTGAAACCCGATGAAGCAGTAAAAAAAGTCCTTGAAAGTGTCAGGGCCATTGAGGGTGTGGAGCGGCTCGCTGTATACGAGTGCAGAGGAAGGATAACGGCAGAGACCCTTTACGCGAAACTTTCGAACCCGCCATTTCTGTGCGCTGCAATGGATGGATACGCGGTCTCTTTTGAAAAGACACTTGGGGCTGATCTGGCGAATCCTGTGGACCTCGAAAAGAACGGCGACGTCATCCCTGTCAATACCGGTGACCTTCTTCCGTCGGGGATGAATGCCGTCATCATGGTTGAGGATGTTGAGGAGTATCCTTCACGTATCACCATCAGGAAATCTGTCTATCTCTGGCAGAATGTGCGGATGATCGGTGAAGACATCATCGAAGGCGATATGCTCCTGCCTGTCAATCATACAATAACAGCCTTTGATATCGGGATGATTATCTCTGCCGGTATGACCCATATTTCCGTGAGAAGAAGGCCCCGTGCTGCCATCATTCCCACAGGGAAAGAACTTGTGGACATATTTAAAGGACCTCTTGATACACTGGGAGAACCGAGACTCATCGATTTCAATTCATATACGCTCAAAAATATGGCAGAAGAGCTGGGATGTGAGGTCCGTATATCGGAGATCGCCTGCGATAAAGAAGCACTCCGTATCACAGTCATCGATGCCCTTGAGAAGAATGATGTTATTCTTGTCAACGCCGGTACGAGCGCGGGAAGAGAGGACTACACCGAGGAAATTATCAACGAACTGGGAAAGGTTGTTTTCCATGGTGTCTCCATGATGCCCGGCAAACCTGCCATGTTCGGACTCATCGAGGGTAAACCCATTTTCGGCATTCCCGGTTATCCTGTGTCGGCAGCAGTGACCTTCAGGACATTTCTCGTCCCCCTTTATGAAATGTTCATGACCGTGAAAACATATAAAAGAAACCTCCAGTGTGTCATGGCATACAAAACGTCTTCGCGGGTCGGTATCGAGGAACTCATCAGGGTGAATCTCATCGACAACAATGGGGTTTATTTCGCTGTTCCCTTAGGCAGGGGAGCGAGTCTGTTTTCTTCAATGGCAAAAGCTGACGGGATCGTCAGGATACCGGAAAATACGGAAGGTTACGAAGAAGGCGAAGAGGTGTTCTGTGAGCTTTTGAGAAGTGAAGAAGAAATCGCCGGGAGGATCCATATTATCGGAAGTCACGACCTTTCTCTCGATGTCATGCGGGATATGGTAAAGACGGGCCGTCCGGGAAGAGACCTCATTTCCACGCATACAGGGAGTCTCTCCGGCATCATGGCGTTAAAAAAGGTATTACTCCCCTTGCGACGACCCATATCCTCGATGAAAAAGAGAAGATATATAACATACCTGCCATTCAGAGATATCTTCCCGGCGAAGCAGTGCGACTCATCTCATATCGCGAAGAGAATGCAGGGCCTTTTTGTGGCCCAGGGGAACCCGAAGAATATCAGGGATCTTGCCGACCTTATCCGGCCTGATGTAAAATTTGTCAACCGCCAATTCGGGTCTGGCACACGGATCCTTCTGGATTCAATGCTTGCTGAAAAGGGTCTTGATAAAAACCTCATCAACGGGTATGATAGAGAAGAATCTTCTCACACCGCCGTCGGGGTCCTCGTTAAAGGATCAGTTGCCGATGCCGGGGTTGGGATTTATTCGGTTGCGAAGGCCTTTTCACTCGATTTTATTCCCCTCGCCGAGGAAGAATACGACCTCCTTGTAACCAAATCGTTTATGGATGATAAGAGGTTTGCCATACTGATGGATATTATGACCTCAGGGGAATTTGCAAAAAGGCTCAATGATATGGGCGGATATAACACAAAAGAAACAGGAAAAGTGAAGTATGAACAACCGTGAGTAAAAGAACGAGGGACAGGCCGTTCGGCTTGGGTAGCGGGACTAGGACGAAGGACGTGGGACGAGAAGCAGAAAAGCAGAAGAGAGGTAGATTGATATGAGTAAGCTTGTTGATACATTTGACAGGACAATAAATTACATCAGGATATCTGTGACGGACAGGTGCAATTTGCGCTGCAAGTATTGCGTGGACGGCTCATTTGGTTTTATTCCCCATACTGAGATACTCTCCTATGAGGAGATACTCCGTTTTGCAAAAATTGCCGCCCGGCTTGGCGTGAAAAAGGTTCGGTTAACCGGCGGTGAACCACTCGCGAGAAAAGACATCGGTTATCTATTAAAGGAAATAAACAGTACTGAAGGGATAGATGACGTAAGTTTGACCACCAATGGAGTATTCCTCGGGGATAGGATCGATGAACTGAAAGAAGCAGGACTCAAGAGAATCAATATCAGTCTCGATACCATGAAAAAAGAACGGTTTGCTTTCATCACTGGTGTTGACGCTTTTGATGATGTTATCAGGGGTATTGAAAAGGCGGTCTACGCGGGTCTTGACCCTATCAAGGTAAACACAGTCATCATAAAGGGTTTCAATGATGATGAGATACTCAATTTTGTCAAAGCCGCGAAGAAGTGGAACCACCATGTGCGGTTCATTGAGTTTATGCCCTTTGGTGATTCGACGTTATGGAACAGCACGGATATCATCACATCAAAGCAGATAGAGGATGTGATAAGGACTGTCTATAATCTGATACCTTCCATAAGCCGGGACAACGGTCCGGCCAGGATGTTCGATATCGAGGGCGGCTCAGGGAAGATCGGTTTCATCAGCCCCGTATCAACCCACATCTGCAGCGAGTGCAACAGGATCAGGCTCACCTCAAGCGGCATGATCCGCCCCTGCCTTTTTTCCGACACGGAGTATGATGTAAAAGCATTGCTGAGAGGCGGCAAAAGCGATGAGGAGATAAAGGCCTTTGTGAAAGAGGTTGTGAGGGTGAAGCCGGAGAAGAAGCTGGAGATGGGGCAGATAAGGAAATGTCAGCGGACTTTGCGCAGCATCGGCGGGTAATATTCGTAAATTGTGCGGAAAATGGATTTTCCGTATGGAATGGTTTGTTCAGAGAAGTTTCTTCAATTCTCTAAGGATGTTTCACAATCACGGATAATTTGAGCCAGGAGACCGCGGCCGATTGTCTCACCAACATGCATAGGAACAACGGTGCATCTGCCGTCAGGATGCTGAAGGAAGCTATGACTGCCTTAGTGCGGGCTGTTTCAAAACCCATTTTCTTAAGAGCTTTGATGAGACGCCGGCCTGTAACGGCAGGGAAGTTACTCACCCGGTAACCGCCACACGCTGGACGCCGACAAATTCAGTAGTCACTGGGTTCTCTACTTCGAGGCAGAGTTGAATAGCTTCCTTGATTCTCTTCATCAAAACGTCGAGTGACTTCGCTTGCGTATGACAACCTCGTAACGTAGGTACCGAACCTACAAAATATCCATCTTCATCTTATTTTCAATAACAACACTAAACTCTCTATTCATCTCAACAATCTTCGAAAATATATAATATCACAGAGAAAACAACACTTCATCTTTTATATATTTCGGCCGGTCGATATGCGGACCTGGTATAGTTGACAAACTCACCGATTCGCCCATTCATGCCTTTATTGAATTTCCTCTCCCATTAAGTCAATTCTCCCGCAAGCACGATTGAATTTCAAGTACAAAATCTTACAGAGTAGGGGATGGAATCTCTTCCTATCTCCCCTTAGCTCATTAATGGCAATCGTCACAAACCTCCCCGCGCAGGCCTTCGAAACCCTCTCGTGCGATGATCGGCACCATGATTAGTCCTGCCACGGGGTCAGCCCACCACCAGCCAAAAAGCGCGTTGAGCGCAAGCCCTCCAAGGAGGATGGCCGAAAGATAGGCGCAAAGATCAGTCTGTCGGGAGTCTGCCTTCATGGCGCGGCTTTCCAGATTTGAGGCTGACAGGCGTTTTGCGCGAGCGAGGAGAGGCATAATGATGAGCGAAGCAATGGATGACCCGATACCAACGAAGCTGGTCAGCGGCGGTTCACGGGTAATGAGGGACTTGATGGCTTCGAAGGCGACGTATGCCGCAAGAATAAGAAAACTGATACCGACAAGCTTGAGAGCGATCTTCTCACGGCTCTCATCGTGAGCAGGAGAAGATAGCCTCCAGAGAAGCACTGACCCGGAAAGACTTTCAATAAGAGAATCGACGCCGAAGCCTACCAATGCGATGCTGCCGGCAAACCATCCGGCGCCAATAGCGACGCCAGCCTCCACCATATTCCAGCCGATGGTGAAATATTCAAGCTTTCGGCCATGCCGTAAATGTTCTGTACGTTCATCAGAAGAGCAATGAGAACAGCCATTAGTGTCAGTCACGTTTCCCCTCTCATTCTTGATATGGCATGACAATTAATGTGCTGGTCGGGGACGCGCCAACTAAGCTGAAAACCCGCCGATTCGCCGTTTCTCCGATTCGCCCATTCATGCCTTTATTGATTTCCCTACCTGTTACATCATTGAGAGGTCCTGCATTTCGTCCAGCACGTTCCTGACCTCTTGCAGGAGAGCATCAGGCGTGATAGGTTTTTGGAGGAAGTGAAACTTCTTGTCCTCAATGCCTTTATCCAGGAATACATCTCTTGTGTAGCCGCTCGTAAAGATTACCCTGATACCTGGTTTGATTTTATGTATCTCGTTATAAGTTTCCCATCCGTTTTTATTCGGCATAATCGAGTCGAGGATGAGAAGGTCGATTTTAGTGACTTTTTTAAACCGTACTATTGCATCTGCTCCGTCGATTGCTTCAACGGTCCTATATCCGTATTCCATAAGCACCTTACTCATGAGACCCCGGACTGCCTCATTGTCTTCGGCGATTAGAATGGTTTCGTTGCCTCCTTTTGTAGGAGCCGGTGCGAGATTTTCTTCCTTACCGATCTTGACCGCGACAGGAAGGTAGATATGGAAGATTGTTCCTCTATTTGGCTCACTGTAAACGGTAATGTAACCATTATGTTGTTTTACGATTCCATAGACTGTCGAAAGACCAAGACCTGTTCCTTTCCCCACTTCCTTGGTAGTGAAAAAGGGATCAAAGATTTTTTCCCGTGTTGTCGTATCCATGCCCACGCCTGTATCTGAAATACAGAGAAGGGCATATCGACCGGGTTTACCATACCCGTGGATACGCTGGAACTGATCGCCCAACTCCATCGCTTTCGTTTCTATAGTAAGGGTCCCACCCTGTGGCATAGCGTCCCTGGCGTTGGTAACGAGATTGAAGAGTATTTGATCGATCTGAGTTGCATCTGCCATGATTGTAATGTCTTCGGCGGCCAGGAGTGTCTTGATTGCTATGTCCTCGGTGACAAGGCGTTTAAGGAGCTTCTCTGTTCCTTTGATAACGCTGTGTAAGCTTGTCGGCTTAAGGCTGATGGTTTGTTGTTTGCTGAAGGCTAAAAGGTTCTGGACGAGGTCTGTCGCTTTATGCGAAGCGGAGAGGATATGGTCCACATATGTGAGCAACGTGGCGTTTTTTATCTGCATCTTCAGAAGGGCCGCATAGCCCACGAGGGCCGTAAGGATGTTGTTGAAATCGTGGGCAATGCCGGCGGCAAGGGTGCCTATGGCTTCCATTTTCTGTGCCTGAAAAAGTTGTAATTCAAGGCGCGTCCTTTCTTCTTCAGAACGTTTCCGTTGGGTAATATCGCGCGTTATACTGAGGATATGAGGAGTTTCATCAAGGTCGATAAGGGCCGCCGACATCATTCCATACTTGATTTCCCCGTTTTTTAAACAGAATTGTGCTTCGAGGTTTTCAACTTTCCCCTTTTCTCTTAGGCTTTCCACCAATTTTGTCCTGTCATTCGCATCATGCCAGATATTCAAATCGAGTGATGTTTTACCCTGAACGTCCTCTTCGGAATAACCCGTCATCTCAGAAAAACCTTTGTTAATAGAGATGAACATCCCGTCACTGAGACGGTTAATATTGATTGCATCCGGACTCGTGTAAAAAGCTTTTTTGAATTTTTCTTCACTTTTCCGCAACTCTTTTTCCGCTTTTTTACGTTCGGTGATATCGCGAATTATACCCATTACTCCAATCGGGATGCCTTCATCATTTCGTAAAAACGATGCCTTAACCTCTGTCCATACCGTTGATCCATCTTTACACAGCATTTCCAGTTCCAGGATCCTTGTCCGTTTCAGATCTGCCGCTCCGGTTTTTTCAATCTCCAGTTCTTCCCGGATAACCTGCCCGATATATTCTGAGCTTTCAATTGTGACAGATTGGCTGATAGACTTACCGATAACATCCTCAGGAGAAAACCCTCGTAATTTTAGTACCGAGGGACTGATATACTGCACCTTCATATCTAAATCAAAGATAAAAATCACATCAGCGGAATTATCGGCAAGGAGGCGGTATTTAGTCTCAACTTTCTTTAAGCGCTTCTTCTGCCAGTTTTCGTTCAATCAGTCTCCACATGCCCGCCATTAATAATGTCAATTGCTGGACATCCGTCACATCATATTCTGCTTCTTTGTTGCCCACTCCGGCAACCAGTAGAATCTTGGGACTCTACTAAAACAGGAATATTCATATGCCGGCGAATCTGAACATGGCCATCGGGATAACCTTTTTTCCAGGGATTAGGCAGACTATAATCGTTTGTAATGATTGGCTTGCGTTGCCGCACAGCTTCCCCCCATAGCCCTGTTTCAATTACGGGATAACGGATTGGTTTTTGAGCAATAGCGCATTCGGCCATGGCGAGTTCGGGACCACGAGTGCATTGTTAGTACGCTCTCGTCTTCGTTCAGAAATGCCAGATACCCGATAGTGCTCTTTGTGAGCTGAACAGCTTTTTCAAGGGCGAAATCCGTGATGTTCTGAAGGGAAGCGCCGGTCATCTGGTTCAGTTGCAGCAGTGCTTCAGTCCGTTGAGCGTTCAATTGCAGCGACTCTTCTGCGTGCTTGCGCTCGGTAATATCGCGGCATAAGGTAACAATTTGCGGCCCCGTACCGGTATCGATGACTGTGGCGTTAATTTCAATGGGGATTGCCTTGCCGGCTTTGTCCGTATAGTCAATTCTCAAATCCCTTATAAAACCCTGTTTAAAACACTTTATTACTTCCTGGGCGTTTCTATCTACATCGTATTGAGCGGTCCATTCTGTGACATTTCTGCCATGTATTTCATCGAATTGTTGATGGCCTGTCAAACGAACATATTCCCTGTTTGCGTCCAGGACATTCCCGTTGCCATCAAGGATTACGTAGCCCGTATCGGTTGTCTCGATGAGCGCCCTGTATTTTTCTTCACTTTCCTTCAAGATATCTGCCGTATGATTCTTTTCGGTAATATCCCGTGCCGCCGCATAGATCATATTTCCAGACGGGTAATAACGCCATTCGAACCAGCGGTAGGAACCATTCTTACATCTAAAGCGGTTTTCAAAATTCAGCGCTTCATCCTGTGTATTAAGTCTGCTCAGAGTTTCCATGGTGGCCGCGCGATCTTCCTGATGGACAAAGTCTATGAAACGGCGGCCTTCAAGCTCGGATGGTGTGTAGCCCAGGATTCTCTCCCATTCAGGGTTAAGGCGGAGAAAAAAACCTTCTTTGTTTGCTATGCATAAAAGATCCCGACTGTTGCTAAAATATCGGTCAAGCTCTTCTGTCTTGAGCAGCAGCGCCTCCTCTGCTTTCTTGCGGTCAGTAATATCGGTAGCAACAGTGGCAAACCTGTTTTTCCCGGGAGAGAAAACGGAAATAATAAAATGCTTATCCATGGGAGGAAAGTAGGCATCGAAAGATAATGGCTCGCCGGTTGCAGCTACTTTTGTGTAAACATCAAGGTACGGAGGCCAGCCAATGCCATAGAGCTCAGATGCAAGAATTCCGATGGCGCGTTCACGGGGTATACCGGTAATTCTTTCAAAGGCCGGGTTTACCTCCAGAATCCTGTAGTCCTCTGCGTTCCCCAGAGCATCAAAGACAATTTCATGTACAGCAAATGATTCGCTCATGGAAGCATAGAGAGAACGATGTTGCTCTTCACCCGTCCGTATATCATGTCCATCGTTTTGCGACGCTTCGAAGGTTTTTTTGTGGGTCTGTTCCAATGTGGGGGTTTTCTTGCTGAACCCCTGATTTTTACTGGATGGACCTTTCATTTGACCTTCCTATGATGATAAATGGTTGTTATGTTAAGATATAAGAATACTATCCCTTGAAGGTCAAAATGTCAAGGTGGTGTGGACATCGTTGTTTTCGTTGATTGCGATCCTTATGATTCCAACCATTCTTGTCTATTTTGGCTAAGCTCTGATGTTTACCGGCAATCTAAAGATTGACTTTGCTGCCCGCCGTCGACTATCTTTCCGATCAAGCGCCGAGGAAGAGCGGTTTGATGTGGCGGCTAAAGAGATTGCCGGTCACATTGCGGGCAATGGTTGTTTCGCAGGCACGAACGAGGCCTAGATACTTCTCGCCCTTTTGCGCGGCAACCTTGTATCCAACGTGGAGCAACTGCCGTAAGCTCGGATTGAAATCCTTGCATTGAGGATCGTGACGCACGGCGGCGGCATATTCCGCGGCACTCCATTGGGCGACCGTGGCTGCAGGCGGGAGTTTCCCGGGATCAATGTCAATCACCGACGCATAGGGCGCGCAGAGCTCTTCCAAATTCACTAGCGCCTCAGCGTAAATCTCCTTTGCCAGGGCCAACCCTTCGCTGCCTGCTTCAGCCAGGCCGATGATTTCTTCGAGCCAGGTGGTTCCGGCGGTTTTCAGGTGTAACCCGGCGCCGGTTTTTTGAAGCGCACGGCGGATCGGGGGGTAAATGGAGAATTTGTCGCTGCCGGAATGCACGCTAAGCTTCAAATTGTCCGGCAAGCCGTATTTCTTGATAGCGAAGCGAATCACCGCGAGATCATCATTGAATTCCTTTTCAAACTGGACGACGTCGCCCACATAGTCCACGCCCTTGTTGAACCGTCCGGTGAATTTTGGCGCCACGGTCTGGACCGGTATTTTCTCGTCGGCGAGCATGGCCAGAATGACCAGCAATTCCAGAGGGGTTTGTGGCGAGTCGGTTTCGTCCATGGAAACTTCAGTGATGAAATTGCCTTCGCCCTTGACCTTGGCGATGTGGCGGTAGATACCGCCGGCTTCCTGCACGGCGAAGAGGTATTTGTTCGCAATCTTCTCCAAGTCGGCACGGCTTGTTTTTAGACTGACGGCAATACCGGGAATTATCATTTGTCCGGCGAGTTCGGGATGGCGGTCCACAAAGGCCTTGACGTCGGCTGCGTGCGCGGGCTTACCAATGGAGTCAGCGACGTCAATCGTGAAGAAATCCGAATGGGGAATAAACCAGTCCACTGTTTCGCGCCGGATGTGGTCGGCATCCACGTGCCAGTTTTGTTCCAGCCGAGCTTCTTGACTGCGGCCTCTGCGGCGGCAGTCACGCTTGACGCCTCGGAGCCGACAATTAGATGTTCGCGGTTGGATTTGTTCCAGACAGGTGTGATGTCCACGCCCTTTTCGGCTGCCAGTATGAAAGCGCGCAATTGAGCTTCGGCTTGTTGTGCAAAACGATCACCTACACCAACAGAATATCTTTCGAGTGTTATCATTCAATTTCTCCCGTTCCTGTGTATTCTTTGCCCCATCAAATATTGTTAGGAATGAACCTGATTAATCTGAAAAAACGCCAATTCGCCGTTTCTCCGATTCGCCCATTCATGCCTTTGTGGATTTCCCTGCCTATGAATCCATTTTCCCGCATACTTTGGTTCACTGACGGATTGTAGGGCTGTCCGTTGCCGGTTCTGTAGATAATTTATTCAAAAAAGATAACATTTTTTCGGTGGAATCAATCCTTGCCTTTTTGTTGCCCTCTTCGGTACCACCCATCATGTAAGATTCCGTCATCGTATGGCCCGCATTATCATATGTTATATGTTCGTAAGCGTAGCTGAACTTTTGATCTCTCAGAACGCGCATAATCATATCGCTCATTTCAACGGAAGGCCACACAGCGTCATCTGTCGAGGAGAAAAGCAGGACTGGTCCTTTGATCTTGTTGACCGGAATCAATGCTTTTTTGACGGCTTCCTGTTGTTTCAGGGAATTGCGATGAATGCTGAGAACATTATTTTTATCAGGCAGGTTACTGAGATTGAACGGAACAAATGGGATTGGTTTACCCATGGAGGACCAACTCGATCTGGGAGGCCAGAAGACTTTTGGCATGCCCTGGAATACGACTGCACTGGGAACAAAAGCGACGACACCTGAGATTTCCGGTTTTCTTGAAGCCAGCAGCAAAGCCAGCTCTGCGCCCTTGGACTCACCAAGGACGACAATTTTGCTCCCTTGAGTAAGCTCGTTTTTAATCAGCCACGCAATAGGCTGGTCGAAGTATTCAAGGGGGATCATGTCCAGGTACTCCGGTGTTCGCCTGGTCTTAAAGTATGCCAGTGCCAGGGTTGGAAAGCCATTCTCTGCGATGATCCTGGCGCGGCGGCTTGGAATGCCACCGTCGGACCCACCCAGAACGAGGACCCCCAGCTTCTTCGAAGGTCCCAGGGGAGGGTAAAATTCCCCATCGAAGCTCACTCCCAAGACCATTGATCCTGTTGTGTGCATGTCTTCCTTGTTAGTGGGTGCCGGTTCTTCACCGCGTGCTATGTAAAAACCCCCAACGATCAAACTCAGCGTTAATACTCCCAAGGCCGCCCGGATGATCTGTTGTTTCATTATTTTCTCCTCGTAATAAATAAAATCGTGTAACAACCGATGACTCCATTCTCCCGTAATCACAGTATAATTTCAAGGAGAAAATCTTTAACGGAACATGGGATAGATACCCGAGTATATGAATCGTGCCGCAAATGTTACCCGTCTACCTATTCGGCCATCTGCGTTCCTTCCCTTACAATTCCTTACTTTGCCATGTATAAGCGCAATTGTCACTTTAACCCGCTTGCGCTCCTCACTTTTCCTAAAGACTAAATTATCCGGCAGAATGACGTTATGGGAGTATCATTATCACGACAGCATTCTTGTTGGCATCTTTATATGGCACATACTAATATTGCCGAAGAAGCCGGAAGAAATAAAATCGTTGATCTGGAGTAGTATTATTGAATATACAAAGGCCGGTCAAATCGACCGGCCTTTGTATATAACTATTATGGTTATAGTTTGAAGAGCAACTCCGTATACGTCGGCACCGGCCACATATCCCTCGGCACGACCATTTCCAAAGCATCGATGTCGGTCCTTAACGCTGACATGGCTGTTACTACCTTGTCCCGATAGGCCTCGGCTTTCTTCACGGTATCGTCAATGCTCTGGGCCTTTGTTATCGCTGTCTCCAGTTTGCCCAGATTATTATAGGCAGATTTGAGGACCGCACCGAGCTTCTTTAACAATTCTTCCTGCACAATGGCCTCGGCTTTCACCGATTTAAAGCTGCTGATGGAGTCTGCCAGAAAGGTTGAATATTCGATCGCTGCGGGGATAAACTGTTTCTTTGCCATATCTATTGCCGTCAATCCTTCGATGTTGATCTGTTTGGCGTAGGTTTCAACGTAAATATCGTAACGGGAATGCAGTTCCTTATGGGAAAGGACTTCGTATTTCTCGAAGAGCTTAAGCGCCTTATCGGAAACAAATGCTTTGAGCGCATCAACAGCGTTTCTCACATTGGGTAGTTTGCGTTTTTCTGCTTCTTTCGCCCAGGCATCGTCATAGTTATTTCCGTTGAAAATAACACGGTTATGCTGCTTGTAGGTTTCCTTGATGATCGCTGCTGCCTCGGCATTTTTGTCTTTGGCCTTTTCGAGCCGACCGGCGATTTCATCAAGCGCTTCCGCGGCAATAGTATTCAAAGCCACATTCGCGCCTGAGATGGATTGCGCCGAGCCAACCATCCTGAACTCGAACTTGTTGCCGGTGAATGCAAAGGGGGAGGTCCTGTTCCGGTCCGTATTATCCTTGGGGAATTCAGGTAACGTATCCACACCTACGTTCATAAATTGCGCTCCCTTTGTTACAATCTTCTGACCCTTGGAAATCTTTTCCAAAATATCAGTCAATTCTTCGCCCATGAATATGGAAATGATAGCCGGAGGGGCTTCATTGGCGCCGAGACGGTGATCGTTTCCTGCCGTTGCACAGGTTGCCCGCAAAATATCGGCATGGGTGTCGACAGCTTTGAGAAGAGCGCTCAGGAACAACAGAAACTGGACATTTTCGCCTGGGGTGTTGCCGGGTTCTAACAAGTTAATGCCATCATCTGTTGACAGAGACCAGTTATTGTGCTTACCGGAACCATTAATGCCCGCGTAAGGCTTCTCGTGAAGCAGACAGACCAAGCCATGGCGTAAGGCAACTTTCTGCATGGTCTCCATGACAAGCTGGTTGTGATCAGTAGCAATGTTGGTCGTGGTATAAAGGGGGGCCATTTCATACTGGGCAGGCGCAACCTCGTTGTGTTGAGTTTTTGAGGTAATGCCCATTTTCCAAAGTTCCATGTTAAGATCATTCATATAATCAGAAACCCTGTCTTTGATGGCGCCGAAATACTGGTCTTCAAGCTCCTGGCCCTTGGGCGCGGGCGCACCGAAGATCGTCCGTCCGGTGAGCATCAAGTCAATGCGCTCCTCAAAGAATTTCTTGTCCACAAGAAAGTATTCCTGTTCGGGGCCGACCGTGGAGGTTACTTTCGTAGAATTTACATTACCCAATGCTTTCAGCACCCGCAGGGCCTGCTTTGAAACAGCCTTCATGGACCTCAGCAAGGGTGTCTTCTTGTCAAGGGCTTCACCGTAGTAGGAGTAGAAGGCCGTAGGAATCGTAAGGGTCACGTTGCCACTTTCATCTGTTTTTAAAAATGCAGGCGATGTGCAATCCCAGGCAGTGTAGCCTCTCGCTTCGAATGTGGTGCGTAGGCCGCCACTCGGGAAAGACGACGCGTCCGGTTCTCCCTGGATCAACTGTTTGCCGGAGAACTCCATGATTCCACTGCCGTCCGACGCCGGGGCCACAAAGGAATCATGCTTCTCCGCGGTAATCCCTGTCAAAGGCTGGAACCAATGGGTATAGTGGGTCGCCCCCTTCTTGATGGCCCAATCTTTCATTGCGTTTGCGACCACATCGGCAACCTCCGGTTTGAGGGGCACATCTTTTTCTATCGTTGCTTTCAAGGCCTTGTAGATCTCTTTGGGCAACAACTGCTTCATAACCTTGTCGTTAAAAACGTTCGAACCAAAAACCTCTGTAAGCTCCATTTACTTCCTCCTTTTGTAAAAATATATACTCTTAATATTCGACTGTCTATATTTGAATAAACAGAATACTAAAATAATGCTCATGTGTATTCCTGATAATAGTAATCATCATTCTTCTCTACCATTAAATATCTCTTTCGTTACCTTCACAGTACTTTTTCAGAGAATCAAGCTGATAGTGCAATTTCTGGAATTTGTCTCTTCAAGTCCGTTGAATCGTGGTCGGCCTTCCAGATTGATTCAATATCGTCAAACGAAACAAGGGCATTTACTACCATACCCCTGAGGGTCGCTTCGCCAGGTCTCTCTTTTTCCGCGTCAAAAGCTTTGAGCGGTATTACTTTCACGATTGGAAAATGTCTTAAACTGTCTGCGAACGCCATGTCATCCTCCCAAAAAAGTTTTAAAGGCAGTGAGTCGTAAGGCGCTGACTTTTCTTGAACTTCTTTGTTCGGTGTTTTGAAAATCCCTCGAGGACGTTGAGGAATAGGGCACATCAATGTGCTGTATAAATAATTATAATGCACAACAATCCGATTTACAAGCATAATCTGAATAATAGTCACAGAGTCATCAAGTCTTCATGTCACAGAGTCACAGGTAAGCTCTATACCTTATACGTCTTAACCTTTAGCTTGCGACGTGTTCTCCTGCTTTATGCTCCATGCACTGCTCTTTCTCGTCCTTGTCCCGTCTTCAGCCTTCGTCCATCGTCCTACGTTCTACAGTCATTATCCGATTGCCGTTCCTCCCCGTTCCTCAGTGCGGATGCGGACACATTCGGCAAGCTCCAGCACAAAAATCTTCCCGTCGCCCATTTCGCCTGTCTGGGCGCCTTTTATAATAGCCTTGATTGTCGGTTCCACAAAGTCTTCGTTGACGGCGATTTCAAGTCGTACTTTCCGAAGAAGATTTCCCATCTCCTTCACGCCACGATAGACTTCCGTAATACCCATCTGCCTTCCATGCCCCAGCACTTCATTGACTGTGATAAGGTTCACGTCAGCTTTGTATAGTTCCTGTTTTACCGCTTCCAGCCTGTCCGGTTTGATGATTGCGATAATGAGTTTCATCATGTACCCCCTATTCCAGAATCGTATATGCGTTTTCGTGGTGTTGTGTAAGGTCAAGACCAATGATTTCCTCTTTTTGATCTACCCTGACCTTTATTATGAGATTCACCACTTTATAGATTATATAACTCGCCGCAAAACTATACAAGGCCGTTACTGCGACGGCTATAAGCTGGATCATAAACTGCTTGGGGTTTCCATAAAAAAGACCATCTGCTCCTGCCGGATTGACAGCCTTTGACGCGAAGAGTCCCGTCGCAAGGGTTCCCAGGATCCCACCCACACCGTGGACACCGAAGGCGTCGAGGGAATCATCATAACCCAGTTTCGTTTTCACGATGGCAACAAAGAAATAGCAGACCACACTCGCGGCAAATCCTATAATAACGGCTGCAAAAACAGTGACATATCCCGAAGCAGGTGTAATCGTGGCAAGGCCCGCGATGGAACCGGTAATGGTACCAATATGGTAGGTTTCTCGTTCAATATCCATTCCAGAGCCGCCCAGGTAAGCGCCGCAATTGCTGCCGAGGTATGGGTTACAACAAGAGCGTGGACCGCCAATCCATTCGCGCCGAGAGCACTTCCCGCGTTAAATCCGAACCACCCGAACCAGAGGAGTGCCGTTCCCAACACAGTGAAGGGAAGATTATGCGGGGGTACCGGTCTATTTGCATAGCCTGTCCGCTTTCCAATAACAAGAGCGGTAACGAGCGCGGCTACACCGGCATTAATATGTACTACCGTACCGCCGGCAAAATCCAGAACACCCATGTCCTTGAGCCATCCCCCAACACCCCACACCCAGTGGCATACCGGGTCATAGACAAAGGTCGCCCAGAGGAGCGGTAAAAATCAGAAACGCGGAGAACCTCATCCTTTCGGCAAAAGCGCCGATGATAAGGGCCGGCGTGATAACAGCAAACATGGCCTGAAAAATCATGAATGCCTCATGAGGGATTGTCGCGGCATACTCTTTAAAGGGGAGAGAACCCACACCATTAAGACCAAGCCACGCAAAACCTCCCCAGAAACCTTTTCCCGGCGCAAAGGCGAGACTGTATCCAAAAAATATCCATTGCGCTGTAATAACGCCGAGTACAATAAAACATTGCATAAGGATGCCGAGAATATTCTTGCGCCTGACCATACCTCCATAGAAAAAAGCAAGTCCCGGCGTCATTAACATAACAAGAGCAATCGATATGAGCATCCAGGCAGTATCACCAGAGTCAATTACTGGGGCTTGCGTCGCCCCCTCCGGCAGCAAAGCTACCGGAGCCTCCCCTTCTCGCCCGCTGTGCGGGCTGTTAGTATTTACCGGGGCTTGTCTCCCGCAGGTGGCTTTGTGTTTGTGCTGTTATAGGTGGGGTCTGGGCGGTAACTGGGCTGAGCAACTGATTCGCAGGTAAGGCAGATTCCGAAAACAACGAGGCAAAACAACAACGCAATAATAGTAAATCTTTTCACGATATTCCTCCGATTTTTTCATTGAACGTAAAGGTCTTTGACCGAACCGGCATCGGTACGGCTTCCCTTTCATCACCACAGCTCAATGGGATATCTCCTTAATGGATACACCAAAGATCATGAATCAGGATTTTGCCTGTTTGATGAAGGGTTGATCCTTCTCGCTCTCGAAGGCCAAACTATTAGCCTTCCAGTCCGGATACGTTGACTGATTTGGAACTACATTGTTGAGTTGTCCTCGGGGTCGGTGAGGACATAAGATTAGGCACCACTATGTGCAAGTTGACTATACTATATCCCTGACAAATTTTTCAAGTAACATTTTAATAAAGCCTATTAACTTGTTAGCGGGATAAGGCTCACCGTTGGGTAGGTATACTTTTATCTCACAACCTGTGGGACTCGCGGCCCCTACTTCCGTTCGAGGAGATATTTCAAACCGAAAAAGGGTATTCTCCGGTAAAGCATGCATCGCAGAACTGTGTCCCCACAAGTTCTCTTAATTCTTCGATATTCAAATATCTGAAAGTGTCCGCACCTATAAGTTTTCTCAGTTGCTCGTCAGTCCGGTTTCCCGCCAATAACTCTCCGGGCTTGGCCATCGCCATTCCCATGAGACAGGGAAAGCGTGGGGGCGGCGCTGTCAAACGCATATGAATTTTCGTTGCCCCTGCCTCGCGCAGTTTCGGGATCAAGACCATGGCCGTTGACCCCCGGACTAAAAGCGAATCAATCAGAAAAACTTCTTTCCCTTTCACCAGTTCTCCGTTGATCTGAAACTTCTTTTCGGCCTGGTCGAACCTGTCTTTTTCTTTGGAGATTATAAATACCCTGCCGATCTCGCCCACGGTGCTTATGGCTACTTTAAAAGGGATTCCCGTGGCGTCATGAAAACCAAGGGCGGCGGGAATGGCGGCCCTTGGAATGGGAACAATCATATCGGCTTTTTCAGTTTCTGTTTTCGCCAATTGTGCGCCGATTTTTTCCCGAAATTCGTAACTGCTTCTCGAAAAGACCTGGCTGGCCGGGGAAGCATAATCAAGACATTCAACAATACAGGGGTGAGGATCAGGGGACGCAAAGGGAATTGTCCTTATTCCCTCTCCATCCATGACTACCATTTGACCTGGCTCAACATCGCCTATCCACTCGAACTGGCCATGAAAAGCGCATGTTTCAGAGGCTATCGCCCAGGCGTAATCACCCTCCTCACCTCTTCTCGCGATAGAAAGAGGTCTAAACCCGAAGGGGTCCCGAGCGGCGATCAGAGTCCCGTTATGGAGGATTATGATGCTGAAAGCTGCCTGCCGGCCCAGAAAAAGCAACGTTTTCTCTATTTTTTCAAGTAAGTCGGCGCCTTCCATTCGAGCAATCATTTGCAGGATTACCTCGGAGTCTGTATCTGTCTGGAAGAGACCGCCAAGCTCCTCCATCAACTGTTTATACTTGGGGATATGCCCGTTATGGACAACAGCGATCTTTTCTTTCTTGAAGCTCCCGACTATGGGTTGGCTGTTTCTTTCGCTCGTTTCTCCTGCGGTGGGATAGCGGACCTGGCCGATTGCCACTGTACCAAAATAAGAACGACTGAGGGAAGAAGACTGAAAAATTGATCCCAATCCTCTCGCCTCCGAGAAGGAACCGTCTCGCTGACCGGAAACAATACCCCAGCTTTCTTGTCCTCTGTGAGAAAGGTTCTCAAGACCAGTCCTGACTTCAACAAAAGCATTGCCTCTACCGATAAACCCAAAGATTCCACTCATTATCTCTCCCTATTCTTACGGTCCCCCGGCCATCTGGACCGACACGGTCAGGTTAGTTACTTTAAAGAATATATTAAAACATACCACAAATGAAAACAAGATGTCATTCACCGTCCTCTCAGTATAATCACAAAGATCCTTGCTATATTTACGATACGGGACTCTGCAGGTTTTCTGCCTTCCAGGAGATCAATGATCCCATGCAGGGCAGTTGCATCTTCATCTCTGCTGTACCGGCAACTTACCCGATAGATGACCATGGACGGCCCCTCTTCAAATACCTTGAAGAATACTGTCTGGAAATGGCAATATAGATAATACCCCGGCCACCAGTAGCAAAGTTTGTTTTAACTGCCGGCCGGGGCAATGGTTCTCCTTAAATTGCCGCCACACCCTTCTCACCTGTTCTGATCCGTATGACATCTTCCAGGGAAGAGACGAATATTTTCCCGTCGCCTGGCTTGCCGTCTTTTGCACCATCAATGATGGCGTCTACGACTTTATCCAGCAATTCATCAGCTACTACTAACTTCAATCTTTACCTTGGTCAGGAAGATGGCTTCATATTCGGCTCCCCGGTAGGTCTCTGTATGGCCCTTCTGACGACCAAATCCCTTCACTTCCAGGACCGTCATGCCCTGGATCCCGATCTTCATGAGGCCGGCTTTTACGTCCTCAAGTTTGTAAGGTTTAATGATGGCTTCTATCTTTTTCATAGTATCCTCCTCATCTATATTTGTGTCTTGTGGACGCTGAAATCAGGGTATGCGGTAACAGCAACTTCCGCCTGATCGAGTCCTTCCACTTCAATATCCGCAGGAACCCTCATGGGGACGATCTTATCCAGAATCTTGAAGAAGACATACATTATCACAAAGACAAAGATAAAGTTTGTCACTATACCCACTGCCTGCGCTGCCAATTGTGAGGCATCACCATAGAAGAGACCCTTTACGGTCCCTGCAACTCCATTGAGTCCGTCACCATAGGTACCGTCGGCAAAGAGTCCCAGCGAAAGAACACCCCAGGCGCCATTGACACCATGGACTGAGATGGCGCCCACCGGATCATCGATCTTGAGGACCCGCTCTACAAAAAATACGGCTATGCACAGAATAACACCGGCAACAAACCCGATAATGACAGCCGAAATGGAATTGACAAATGCACAGGGCGCTGTAATTGCTACAAGGCCCGCAAGGAAACCGTTGGCGATCATGGAGATATCCGGTTTGCCGTAGAACTTCCACATATAGAACATTGCTCCGAATGCCCCTGCTGCGGATGCGAGCATGGTATTAACCGCAACGACACCGATCCTCAAATCACCACCGGCCAATGAGGAACCGGCATTGAACCCGAACCACCCGAATGCAAGGATGAAACACCCTGTCAGTGCCATAGGGATATGATGTCCCGGTATTGCGTTCGGTTTACCGTCCTTTCTAAATTTTCCAAGCCGAGGTCCGAGAATTTTTGCACCCACCAAAGCCGCTACGCCGCCTGTCATGTGGACCACTGACGAGCCTGCAAAATCGGCCATGCCGTGACCTAAGCCAAAGTTCTTACCGAGCTGCGACAACCAACCCCCTCCCCATACCCAGTTTGCATAGAGTGGATACACGAACATGGAGATGAAAAAACCATACACCAGGAACGATTTAAAGGTCCACCGTTCAGCCATTGAACCCGTTGGGATCGTTGCTGTGGTATCCATAAAAACCATCTGAAAGAGAAAGAGTGAGAATATTACTGCATCGTAGGCAACTCCGGTGAGAAAGAACCCTTTTGTGCCGAAGAGACCAAAGTCTTTTCCGAAAAGGTGTATAATAAATTCTCCGTCAAGACCGGTAGCGCCTCCAAGTGCAGCCACTCCGCCAACGCCTCCCATCTGAAGGGCAAATCCGCATATCCAGTAGCCAAGCATACCGACTGCGTATACCATAAAGTTCATGGCCATGGTATGGCCGGCATTTTTTGCCCGCGTAAAACCTGTTTCTGCAAGGGCAAACCCTGCCTGCATGAACATGACGAGAAACCCGCAGACAAGCATCCATACCATGTTGATGGCGATCCTGTTATGCCCCACAACATCTGCCAGTTTCGCGGCAAGCGGTTCGTTTGCCGAAAGGTTTTTTAAATCATCCGCGGTTGGCGCGTTTGCCGACGCGCCGACAACATCCGCCGCGCCGCCTGTTTTTGTTCCTGCCGGATCAGGTTCAGCCGCAAATAGCGGCAGTAATCGGTCCGAAGATCATAAAACCCAATAATAGTGAACATTAATACCTTTTTCATGTTAAGCCTCCTGTTTTATACAAATCCTTCTTATTCCGCCTCATGACGAGGCAGCACTTATTCAGAACTCCGATGTCTTCTTTCTCTTATTAAACCTGACCGATCAAATCTTTTTCCGGTGTATCGTGTCACCGGCGGCCTTGGGCCCGATCCGACCGGCCAGGGATCTTCCACCGCTTCAATGCGGTGATCAGCCAGAATCCTTAGAAACTGTACGTAAAACCTACCCATAGACCAAACTGTTCTTCACCGGTCCGTTTGGGTTATAGGAGTCTTTTATATCCGTGCCATTGGCATATTCTTTCTTTGCGTCGCCGTGAGAGCGGGAACCAGTACTGAACCACTGGCTGGATCGTAAAAGACTTGGTCACAGGGACAGTGAAGCCAGCTTTCACCATGCCGTCATGGAAGCCTTGATACTTGCTGCCAGTATAGGTGGCGGAGGCCTCGTCATAGGTTCTCCAGTAATTGCTCTCTCCGATAAAGTAGCCGAAGGAGGCGCCCAGATCGAGGGTTGTTCCCTTATAGACAGGGACGGAGTGGGCAAAGGAGAGGTTGAAATAGGTGCCCTTGTAGTTCGTAATATCTTGATAGATAGACAGAGTCGGTTTAGAGATAATGTCATAGGCTATTGTGGCAAAGAGTTCTTCCGTCTCATTAGCATACTTGGTGCCATAGTAGATATAACCTCCCGTCAGAGAGAGCTTATCGAACGTATGTGCATAGCTCAGGGTAAGGTCTGTTTCATTCCACCCTTTCTTATGATCCATGCTTTCTGAGGAGAAGTCGGCTGTTTTGGTACTTCTCTGGTTTGTATCTATGTTACCCCAGAAGGTTGCCGAGAATCCTTTGTATGATGCGCCGAGGGATGGCTGAATAACAAGACCGCTTTTTCCTATCTCATAGCCGCGGAAGATATACTGATTGTATACCCCGAGAGAACCAGCGCCTGTTACCTTCGGTTCTTCATCCTTCTTCGGTTCTTCACCGAAAACAGAAAAAACAGGAACACATAAGAAAACAACCAATAACATAAAAACCTTTTTAAAACCTTTCATGATATACCTCCTTGAGATTTTATTCGCATATCTTTATATGCGTCATTGCTCCTCTTGCCGCCCGTTATATATGGCCACCTCCTTACTTAAAAATAAATAAAATGGGCGCCTTCAAACCTGCTTTGGTTGAAGACGCCCATGTCTTGTACCTTTACTCTTCATCCCAACTATTGCAATGAGCGTGCCAAAACTGAGCAATATCTTCTCCGTATGTTATGTCATGCTATGTTTAATACATCATTACATAGTGTTGCGATGCTTATAGGATTTTTATTGCTGTCTACCGGGCTTGCTTGAATCTGTTAGAATGGAAGATAAGTAATACATTTTTGTAGGATTTATGATTGTTATCTTACATTATTGTATGATCTATAATGAATTGATCTTGTAAAATGGAATGGTATTGTCGGATGGTAGAGTGCTATCCTATTTGAATTGCATCGGATCTATTGCGTATTTTGCAACCCGGGTCCCCATCATCCGTTCGGTAATACCAAGGGCACGTGCAGCTTTCGCCATGTTGCCATGGCAACTTTCTAATTCTTCCGTGATAGCCTTGCGCTCCAGATTAGCCATCATATCCTTGAAAGCACCCTTTGTCTCGCGGGGAGCGGTATCATCACTTTTTTGCAGGTTCGGTGGAAGATGGTAACTATGGATGACCCCGTCATTACATAAAATAATGGCCCGTTCTATACAATTTTCAAGTTCCCGCACATTCCCCGGCCAGTGATAACTCATGAGCATATCCGTCGTGGAGGTCGATATGCTCACTATTTTCTTTTCATGCTCCTTGCTGAATTTTTCAATAAAATAATTGGTAAGGAGCATAATATCTGTCTTTCGCTCCCGAAGCGGGGGCACAAGAACAGGAAAAACGTTGAGACGGTAGTAGAGGTCTTCCCTGAATTTTCCTTCCGCCTATAAGAGTTTCAAGGTTTCTGTTCGTCGCAGTAATGACGCGGACATCGACTTTTATCGTTTCATTTCCACCGACACGTTCCAATTCTCTTTCCTGGAGTATCCGCAACAGCTTTATCTGAACACCAGGCGGCAAATCGCCTATCTCATCAAGAAAGATGGTCCCGGTATGGGCCATCTCGAAACGGCCCATGCGAGCCCCTGCGGCGCCGGTGAAGGCCCCTTTCTCGTGGCCAAAGAGTTCACTTTCGATAAGCGATTCAGGCAAGGCGGCGCAATTCACTTTCACAAAAGGCATGTCGGCCCTGTTGGAACCGTAATGGATGGCATGGGCAACACGTTCCTTGCCCACCCCGCTCTCGCCAAGAATCAGGACCGTCGCGTTGGTTTTGCTCACCTGTTCGATGAGGGTATAAACACTTTGCATGACTTTCGAATTGCCCACAATCGATTTCGGCCTGTATCTATCCTTCAACTGGTCCTGAAGGCGCCGGTTTTCCTCCCTCACCTTTTCGAGTTCTTCCTGTGCGTGCTGCCGCAGACGGACAGCCTGGGAAATGCTCGATGCAATGATAGTCAAAAGACGAACATCGTCCTTCAGGGACTTTTCTTCTTTCGAGGGCCGGTCCGCCGAAATAGCCCCCATGACTTCATTCCCGATCTTTATAGGTACACAGATAAAGGCAATATCGCTTTTGTTAAGGTGTTTTCTGGAACCTGTTTTATCGAGAAAAAGGGGTTCCTCTGAAATTCTGGGAATAATAGCAGGCCTGCCCGTATCGATGACCTTGCCTGTTATACCTTCTCCCATCCGGTATTTGCCTTTGGCCCTTTCTTCAGGGCGAAGCCCGTATGCCTCTTCTATGGCAATCTCTCCCCGGTTTCTGTTCAGGATTGTCAGGGTGCCCCGGGGTATCCCCATGTGCTCTGCCGTCATCTGGAGAATAGGCTTCAGGACTGCCTTGAGATCAAGACCCTCGCTGAGTTTTGTGCTGATATCAAAAAGGAGAGAAAGCTCTCTGATCTCCCGCGATGTTTTATTATCAGCCATAGATTTCCACACACCTCATCATTGATATTATAGTCATCATGCTGCAGGCTGCAAGTCTCACATGCTCGCAGGTCTCAGTTACAGGCTCATTTCCTAGCGCTATGCTCTAGCCTGTGCACTGAGACCTGTAGCCTGCACGTATTCTCCTTGCTCTATGCTCCATGCATTGCTCTTAGTCCCGCTACTTCAGCGGGACGGTCGTCCATCGTCCTACGTCCCACGGTCATTTCATCCGATGGCTGTTCCTCCCCGCTCCTCGGTGCGGATACGGATGCATTCAACGAGGTCGAGAACAAAAATCTTACCGTCGCCCATTTCACCAGTCTGAGCACCTTTTGTAATAGCTTTGATTGTGGGTTCCACAAAGTCTTCATTGACAGCAATTTCAAGTCTTACCTTCCTCAGAAGGTTGCCCATTTCTTTGACCCCTCTGTAGACTTCCGTGACACCCATCTGCCTGCCATGTCCCAAAACTTCGTTAACCGTAATAAGATTCACGTCAGCTTTGTATAGCTCCTGTTTTACTGCTTCCAATCTGTCCGGTTTGATAATTGCGATAATAAGTTTCATCGTTATGCACCTCCTATTCCATAATCGTATATGCGTTTTCGTGATGTTGCGTAAGGTCGAGACCGATAGTCTCATCTTTTTCAGTAACCCTCACTTTTATAAAGATGTCAATCAACTTTATAAATAATGTAACTCACTACAAAACTGTAGATTACAGTCACTCCGACGGCAGCAGCCTGAATGAGGAACTGTTTGGGATTGCCGAAAAAAAGTCCATCAGCGCCGGCCGGGTTTATCGCTTTTGAAGCGAAAAGTCCTGTCGCGAGAGCGCCCCAGATACCGCCGATACAGTGGACACCAAATACATCAAGGGCGTCATCGTAACCGAATTTTGGTTTAATGAAGGTCACCGCCATATAACAGAATACGCTCACCAGATATACCGATGATGATCGCTGACATGGCGCTCACAAACCCTGCGGCAGGCGTAATTGCCACAAGGCCGGCCACGGCCCCTGTAGCGGTCCCGAGCATCGTCGGCTTGTCGTTAAAAATCCAGTCAATGATCGCCCATGTCAACCCTGCCGCGGCAGCAGCAGTGTTTGTCACCACAAAGGCGTTGACAGCCAGACCATTGGCACCGAGGGCACTTCCCGCATTAAAACCGAACCACCCGAACCAGAGGAGCGCTGTCCCCAGTATGGTAAAGGGCAGGTTATGAGGAAGAATGGCTTTATTCGTCGTCCCCTTTCTCTTGCCTATGAAAATGGCTGTCATGAGCGCCGCGATACCGGCATTGATATGCACGACGGTACCGCCGGCAAAATCGAGGGCACCCATGTCCCTTATCCATCCCCCGATACCCCATACCCAGTGACAGACCGGGTCATAAACAAAAGTTGCCCAGAGGACCATAAAAATAACGAAAGCGGAAAACTTCATCCTTCCGGCAAAGGCCCCTATGATAAGGGCCGGCGTGATAATGGCAAACATCATCTGATATGCCATAAAGAGTTGATGGGGTATCGTCGCGGCATAATCCTTGAAAGGTTCAAGGCCCACGCCGGAAAGACCAGCCCATCCAAAACCGCCCCAGAAACCTTTTCCAGGCCCGAAGGAAAGGCTATAACCGAAGAGCACCCACTGAATACTGATGACACAGAGTATGATGAAACATTGCATGAGAACACCAAGGACATTTTTGCGCCCCACCATGCCCCCGTAAAAGAAGGCCAGTCCCGGTGTCATAAGGAGTACAAGCGCTGTAGACATAAGGACCCAGGCGGTATCGCCCGTGTCCACTTTTGCCGTGGCCTCTGTCGCCGGGGGCGTCTGCGTGGATGCTCCCGAAGACACAGCCGCATCCTTCGCTTCTTCCGCAAGCACAACCCCTGCCATCATCATCAAGAAACTGACCAGCATCAAACAAATGAAAATCCTTTTCATACGACACCTCCTTAAAAAATAAAGAGGGCGTCACATAACCCGCATCGGTTACTGACGCCCTCGTCTAAAACTCCGAAAAAAAAGGTCTCTAAACCGCTCATTGGTTTAAGACACCTTCGTCTATTGCCCTGAAAAGAAATGGCGTTCTGATTTCCAGAACGCCATTGTTAAATACACGACAACGTGTAATGAAACAATATAAGCTTCTATCCGATACAAGTCAAGTTAAAACTTTTAAAGTAATCTTATTAAGATCTTGTATAAGATTCTACGGTGAATCTTACCTCATCATCATGGGTCTACCCACAACCAATCCGGCAAAAACACTGATAAGCACCCAGACAATGATAGTAACAACGATAATAACAACAAAATATCCCAATATCTTCTCTTTCGGTGTTTCCATAAGAATGGGAAGGCCGACATAGAAAAGATAGAGGCTGTACAATGATGCAAGTACAGCAAGTATCGACAGCATCGGGATTATGCCAAGGATTCCCGCGATCCAAGCCGGTGTAAATGCGAAGACAGCTACCTTCATCGCCGCTACTATGTTCTTCTTTGAGTCAAAGCTCGGCGCGAGGGCATCAATAATGAAGGCAACAACGTATATTCCTACCAATGTCAGGACATATTGGAGTATTGCCTGCACGAGCCCGGTAAAAATGGGCACACGAAAAGATACCCCCATGAAAGAACCGCCAATTAGAGACATACCTATAAAATTTGCGATTGCCGGGATAAGAGCCAGGATACCAGCGTAGGATGTATAGAGGTCTTTGATTGTTGTCTCTTCACCTTTAATCGTTACCCAGGTTTCTTGTGGTTTTAAGATAATCTCTTTGACCCTCTCCATTAAGCTCATAGAACCCTCCTTAAGATTTTACCAAAGCTGCTACTTTGAACTTTTTGTTATTCTTTTACCATGCTAAATAGTTGATATTCAAACCATATACTATTTCTTTTTCAGGAATTCCTCAATTCTCTCCTTAAACAGTGGTTTACCTCCCAGCTCGGAAACATAAAACCTTTCTTTATCGAGATGAGCCTCGAGCCCTGCATAGAGCGAATGATTGACGAGGTCTTTGAAATACCCTATTGTTTCCATCGGAAGGGTCCTCAGGCTCGCTATTGTCTTATTTAGTTTTTCCTCAAATTCCTCCTCTTCACAGACAACATTGACAAGACCAAGCTCTTTCGCTTCATCCATGGTAATATTCTGTGAGAAAAGATAAAAAGCATTGAACCTCTTCGCGCCTACCATTCTCGCGAGAAAAAGACTCCCGCCGCCATCGGGTGTAAGACCAATCCTCCGGTAACCCATGTTCATAATAGTTTTTTTTGTGGCTATCGACAGATCACAGGCAAGGGCAAGACCGACGCCTGCCCCCACAGCAACACCTTCGATGGCCGCGATCACGATGGCTTTCATGGTGCGAATTGTTTTGATACTCTCATGAAGTACTCCTGCTTCAGCATCAATCAACGCTTCGGTATCCGGGGCTGATTTAAAAGCCACAATGTCTCCGCCGGAACAGAAAGCCTTCCCGGAACCTCGTATAACAACAATGGGCGCCTCTTCTTTTTGGGCCCTTTTGAGAGCATCGTCAAGACCCTTAAGCAGGTCATAATCCATGGCATTTTTCTTTTCCGGACGATTGAGCGTTATCGTGTATACCCCTTCCTGATATGATTCCAATACAACAGTCATGTTCCCTCCTCTATTATTTCATCCATCAGCTCAGGGCCAACAGATCTTCACGTCAAAGATACTTTGCGGTACCGTTATTTAACGGCCAGTCGCTGATTATCAGGTAATCTCAATGACGGTCCCTACCGACGCGTAAAAAGCATTATCGCCGAATTCGTTCATAAGTCTATGCGCGACAGGAATGCCCGTACAATGGGAAACACCTATTACGCTGATATCCATTTTTTTCAGTATCTCTATGGAACTCGTGAAATCCTTTTCATCCATAAAACCCCAGTGTGTTCCGCCAATAACTGCGTAAACAGGTTCATCTTTCAATTGTGACTGCACGTACCGGAGCGTATTGATCGTCCCCGCGTGACTGCAGCCGAGGAGCACAACAAGACCCTTCTGCGTTGAAAGAACAAGGGCCTGATCGTCGGGAAACGAATCGACTGTAAAGGTGTCATTCAGTTTTACTTTGAGTCGGTCCTCTCCTGCTTCAAATTCCGTGGCCCTCGGTATCTCACCTGTGAGAAAAAGACCTTCCCCGACCTCTCTGAAATCCTCTATCCAGATGAAAATGAGCACCTTTTGCTTCAAGAAGCGCCCTTCTCTGGGGTATACCGATGAATCTGCTTTCCATCCTGTCATCCTTTTTCGAAAGGCTATATTTTTCACCGAATATGGCCGGATGGGCATACACAGGAACAGAGTGTACAGCATCGAGCACATCCGACAGACCGCCGGTATGGTCATAATGTCCGTGACTTAAAAAAATCTTTTGCAGGGACTGAAGGTCTTTCTCCAATAGTTTCGCGTTAGAAATGATACCTATACCTGATCCGGTGTCAAAAAGGTAGGGACCCCCTGCTGTCTCAATAAATATAGAATAGCCATGTTCACCGATGCCGCCAATGATGCCTACCGCGTTATCACAGAGAACAGTTAATTTTACATAATCGAGTTTTTTCACAGTATAACCTGTTTCAGCAGACTAAGAGGGTCTTTCTCAATGATGAAATATCTTCAGAAATATTGCAACAGAAAAATCGTCTGCATGACACTCTCGCCACATTCTCAATCAATCACAAACAACCTTTTTCATTTATATGTTAACGACAAAAAAACAATTAAGGTACGCTTTATACAATAAATATGAATTCATTCCTCTTCTGATATAAAAAAAGTCCTTCATTTTCGTGCTTTTTGTCTTGACATAAGTCTACATTGAAATATAATATAGTTACGCTAATTATATTTTTCACAAGTTAGAATTGAGAATACGAATAAAAGGAGAGATTGTTATGAAGTTAGAGGGCAAAAATGCAGTCGTAACAGGTGGTGGAAGGGGTGTAGGCAGGGCAATCTCTCTCGCTTTCGCGCAGGAAGGCGCCAATGTGGTCGTCAATTATGCGGGAAACCAGAAGGCCGCCGATGAAGTAGTCGAGCTTGATTAAGGCAATGGGAAGAAAGGCAGTGGCAGTAAAAGGCGATGTCGGCCAGGAAGCGGATGCGCAGAAGATTATCGATACTTGCGTCGAGAGCTTCGGTTCTATCCACATCCTCATAAACAATGCAGGGATTTCCAAGCCGGCAATGCTCCACAAACTCAGTGTACCTGTCTGGGATGAAGTCGTGAATGTCCAGATGAGAGGTCCCTGGCTCTGCATCAAGGCGGCATCGAAGTACTTCATGGAACAGAAATACGGAAAAATCGTTAATGTGACCTCTGTGGCCGGCATGGTTGGAACAACCGGCCAGATCCATTATGCTGCCGCAAAAGGCGGAGTGGTCACTCTCACAAAATCTGCCGCACGAGAGCTTGCCCGTTATAACGTTACAGCAAACGTAATCTCCCTCGGCATCGTAACGACCGAAATGACAACAACTTTCAGCGGATGAGAAATTGAAAGAGATATATCTGAGAAGGATTTTGTTAAACAAATACGCTGAACCGGAAGATGTAGTGCCGGCTTTTGTATTTTTCTCTTCAGATGACTCACGGTATATTACCGGGCAAGTCCTGCCGGTAGATGGTGGTTATGGAATGACGTAAGAAGTAGAAGAGATAGTATTCAGATTAAATATTTCAAGGAGGTGTTGTAATGGCTGAAGTACCAAAAGCAATAAAGCAGTGGCAGATGGTTCAACCGACAGTATTTAACAGAGAAACAAAGGAAAAAACGCCCGGCAAACTCGCAATGGCAGAGATTCCTGTACCGGAACTGAAAGAAGGCGAAGTATTAGTGAAAGTCGCCGGCTGTGGCGTATGTCATACAGACCTTGGCTATTTCTTTGATGGCGTTCCTACAGTCAGCAAACCACCGCTGGCGCTCGGTCACGAGATCGCGGGAACAGTTATCGCGGGAGATCCTGCATGGATCGGCAAAGAAGTAATTATCCCCGCAGTTATGCCCTGTAGAAAATGCATTCTTTGCAAAACAGGCAGAGGCAACAGATGCCTTGCCCAGAAAATGCCCGGCAACTCAATTGGCGTATTCGGTGGATTTGCCGACCATATCGTTGTCCCTTCCGTCGACCTTTGTCTGGTCCAGGACAAAAAAGGCTACGCCCTTGAGCAGCTTGCAGTTGTTGCAGACGCAGCGACAACCCCTTATCAGGCATCGAAAAGAGCAGACTTACAGCCTGGCGACAATGTAATCATCCTCGGCGCAACCGGCGGCGTGGGTGTATATATGGCCCAGACTGCAAAGGCACTCGGCGCGAAGACTGTCATCGGTATCGCACGGAATCCGGAAAAACTGAAAAGAGCACTGGAATATGGATGTGATGCAGTAATCAGCACAGTAGATAAGGACAATAAGACCGTCGTTGGCGAATGGAAAGCCTACTGCAAGGCCAACGGTCTTGCCAATACCGGCTGGAAGATCTTTGAAGTAACAGGCTCAAAAGCAGGCCAGGAACTTGCCCTTGATCTCCTCTCCTTTGTTGGAAAGTTGATCCTTGTCGGCTTTGGCATGGCAAAGAGCGAGTATATGTTCTCAAAACTGATGGCCTTTGACGCAGAAGTAATCGGAACATGGGGATGTCTGCCTGAGTATTACCCGATAGTGCTCGATATGGTCCTCTCCAAGAAGATCCTCATCGATCCGTTCGTCGAAGTAAGGCCGATGAGCACGATTGCTGCTACATTTGAAGAAATACACAAAGCAGGTTCTCCTGCAAAAAGAGTGGTGTTAACACCCGATTTTTAATTAAAAACCAAATATTAAGAGGAGGTAAGTATGGGTTTAGAATGGATGCCAAGAGAACATGAAATGAAGGACCACAGCAGACATGGGTCAAACCACTGGGGCACAGGAAGCACCGTGCACAGTGTATGAAAAAAGACCCCTGAAAGACCCGAAGGGCAACGTAATACCAGGTCTTTACAATGCATGGATCACACTCAATAACCCGGCCCAGTATAACTCCTATACCACAGAGATGGTAAAGGGCGTTATCGCAGGTTTTGAGAATGCTTCCACAGACCGCGAAGTAGTTGCCGTAGTTTTTACCGGAACAGGCCCCAACGCCTTCTGTACAGGCGGCAACACGAAAGAGTATTCCGAATATTACAGCATGAGACCGGAAGAATACGGCTCATACATGGAACTCTTCAACAATATGGTAGACTCCATCCTTATGTGCAAGAAACCGGTCATCTGCCGTGTAAACGGTATGAGGGTTGCCGGCGGCCAGGAAATCGGCCTTGCATGCGACATCGCCATTTCATCTGACCTTGCTATTTTCGGTCAGGCAGGTCCCCGTCATGGTTCAGCCCCTGTGGGCGGCTCCTCTGACTTCCTTCCCTGGTTCCTGAGCGCTGAAGATGCAATGTGGAGCTGCGTAAGCTGCGAAATGTTTTCAGCATACAAGATGAAAGCCAAAAACCTGATCTCCAAGGCATTGCCTGTCCTGAAAGACGACAAGGGTGTCTGGGTAAGAAACCCGCAGGTCATCACCGATCAGTATGTTATAAACGGCGAGATCGTCTACGGCGAAAACAAAACAGGCCAGGAAGCAAAAGATGCACGGGCATGGGTAAACGAGAAACTGAAAAACAACGACTATGACTTCTCTCTTGTTGATGCAGAAGTTGACAGGGTCATCTGGATATTCGCGAACCTCTTCCCGGGTTGCTTGAATAAGTCCATTGACGGTATCAGACAGAAGAAGAAATTCTTCTGGGATCAGATCAAGAACGATCACAGATACTGGCTGGCCACAAACATGATGGGCGAGGCCTTCCTGGGATTCGGCGCATTCAACACAAAGAAAATCACCGGCGTGGACACCATCGACTTCATCAAGAACCGTCAGCTCATCGCAAAGGGCGCACTGGTCAACGAAGCCTATCATGGAAGAAGTCCTCGGAAAACCGCAGGCGAAGTAAGCAAGATACAAACCATAAGGGGGGTGGGGTTATCCCCCCCCTTTTTTTATTACGATCAATGAATACAACAATGAAGAAAACCAAAATAATTAGGGGCAAAGAATCAAAATTCTGACTATCCCCTATCCACCAGTCCTCGCTTTGCGCGGGCCTGTTGACTATTCACTGATCTAAAAGGAGAGTTATCATGGCATATAATCATATTACCTTTGAGAAAAAAGGAAAACTTGCAACAATCACACTGAATACTCCACCGTCAAACTGGCTTACCATATTGATGATGAAGGAGATCAATCAGGTCCTCATGGAAGTCAAAAAAGACCCTGCAATTCAGGTCCTCGTTTTTGATCATGCCGGCGAAAAGGCATTCTGTGATGGCGTCGATGTGGCGGACCACACAGAGGACAAAGTTGATGAGATGATCGAGGTCTTCCACGGAATGTTCCGGATCATGGCAACGATGGATGTTACGACCGTAGCAGTGGTAAACGGCAGGTCCCTGGGCGGCGGCTGTGAACTTATGGCCTTCTGTGATATCGTCATCGCCTCTGAGAAGGCGCGGATCGGCCAGCCGGAAATCGCCGTGGGCGTTTTTCCGCCTGTTGCGGCGGCATGGTTTCCAAAAATCATCGGCCTCAAAAAGACAATGGAACTGCTCCTCACCGGGAAGGCATTAACGGCAAAAGAAGCGGAAGCAATCGGCCTCGTCAATGTCGTATTGCCCGTTGAGAACTTCAAAGAGGGAGTGGAGAAATTCCTCGCCGACTTCCTCGAACAAGAGCAAACCTGTTGCCATGTGGACACGCCGTGCCATTATGGCCGGGCTCAATGTGGATTTTCTGGAAGCCCTTAAGGCATCCGAGATGATGTACCTCCATGGATGCATGAAGACAGAAGACGCCGTAGAAGGCATCAGCGCCTTCATGGAAAAGAGAAAGGCCGTTTTTAAGGACAAATAGCACCTATGCTCTACCCGCCAAAAGAAGAGATCACAGGCAGAATAGCAAAACTGAAAAAATTGATGGAGAAGGCCTCTCTCGATGGGGCCTTTTTCCACTATAAAATCGACTACTACTATCTTTCCGGCACCATGCAGGACGCGCTTCTCTTCGTGCCCATTGACGATGAACCAATCCTATTTGTAGAAGAGAGATATCAAGGGCACGCAGGGAATCGCCCCTTGAACGGCTTATTCCCTATCGTTCCGCAAAAGAGATTCTCCAGTACATAAAACCGATGAAACGGGTAGGCATGCAGCTCGATGTGATCCCTTATAACGATGCCGTCAAGTTTAAGGAACTTATCGGCAACGCGGACTTCGTTGATGTATCACCTTTGACAAAGGAATTGAGAAAGGTCAAATCGCCCTTTGAGATCACCCTCATGAAAAAGGCCGCCGCAATCAGCAAAAAGGTCTACAAAAAGGTACCGGAGTTTTTGCGGGAAGGCATGAGCGAGATTGAGCTTGCCGGTCTCATGGAAGCCTACGCGAAACCCCTGGGCCATGAAGGCCTTCTCAGGGTAAGGTCCCTTAACTGGGAGGCATATACCTGGCATGTCCTGAGCGGCCGCACCGGCAGTATTGTCAGCCAGTCCGATTCTCCCATGGGGGGCCTGGGTCTGTCGCCGGCTTTTCCCGTCGGCGCGAGCCTGAAAAAGATCAGGAAGAACGAACCGATCCTCATCGATTTCGGTATCTGCTATCACGGCTATCAGGTTGATGAGACAAGGATGTTCGCAATCGGTTCCATGCCGGACCTCTTCGTGAAGGCATACGACGCATGCAAAGACATACAGTACCGTGTGCTTGACAAAGCCCTTGAGGGCGCTACAAGCAAAGAACTTTTTCAGTATTCCGTCGAGCTTGCCCGGTCAATGGGATATGGAGATAATTACCTCGGATACAAGAAACATCAGGTACGGTTTCTCGCCCACGGCATCGGCATTGAGATCGCCGAATTCCCCTTCATCACCGCCAACCATACCTATCCCATCGAAGACGGCGCGGTCATTGCCATAGAGCCCAAGATGGTCTTCCCCGGCAAAGGCGCCTGCGGCATCGAGAACACGGTCCATTTTGAGAATGGCCGATACAGAGTACTTACCAACATAGATGAAAATATCATAGTGGTGTAGTCATACCAACTTGCCTTTAACATGAGATTGTTATCACCCGTTTTTTTGAGAGCCGGTGGCACGGAGTGGAATTTCATCTGCGGCGTCCTGCCGCGCCTTGCGCTGTGCTAAATATATATGCTTTTTATTCCCTATCGTTATTAGCCTGTCACGTATAACTTCCTCCTGAAAGTCATACTCTGGCCTTGATGTATAGTGTGCTCAGTTTCAAATGGTATTTGCTAAGTCCTTCCAAGTTCTTGCTTACGAAAATATTTATAATAGGAGAAAAATAAGCAGGAACTTAAGAACTTGGCTTCACAACCGATAACAATCTCAAGTGACTATACAATACTGATCATAGAGGAGGGAATTATGGCTGAGTGTAAACTACTTCAAGGGTGTATCTTCTTCAATGACACGATGGCGAATAAGCCCGCCACTGCGGAGTTGATGAAGGCCCGCTTTTGCAAGGATGCGTACCTTACATGCGCGCGGTTTATGGTTTTTGAGAAGCTTGGCAGACCGAAGGTGCCACTTGATCTTTTTCCTAATCAGGCCGACCGTGCAAAGCTCATTCTCTCTGCCGGGTAAACGTGGGAGAGGAAGCACCGACAAAATTTTAGAAAACAACGTCTTGTCTGACGGGTGTAGCCCTGCATGCTCGGTAGGTATGGGAGAAGGCTAAACGCGGTTTCCTAACACAATCGAACAGTTCGCTGTGATTATATGGGTTGCTATTTTTGTTCCCACTAACCACGGGAAACTTTAGAGGGAGGACCCTGTTTTCTGGTTACAATCTTTGAAGTCTGCAGGTACTACGGAACGAAACCGACTATTCTTAGAACATGGTAGACTTCAAATGGTAATCGTGTCCCTCAGCGGTGAAAAAAACTTAAGTGTCAGAGGTTGCTCGGACGCCTGAAGCCAAGCCATCTTCTTCTCCTCCTCACATAAAACTGAAAATAGCATAAGTTGATGAGACATATAACGGCCAAACAGAGAAACATTATCCGGTAGCCGGTCAACGGTATGATGATACCCATCATTACAGGCCCAAGACCTAATCCCAAATCCGAGATCGCTCGGAATGTCCCCACGGCAGTACCATCCGAAGAACCAGAATACTCAAGAGCATATGCCATGGAAACAGGAATAAAAAAGGCGGCCACGATTCCCCAGAAGGCTCCCACACAAATGAACATAAGAAGCGTTTTCGAAAACGAGAGTATTATGAGAATCACCACCATTGAAGGAACAAAGATCATAATGAGCTTTTCCTTATTACGGGTGTCCATAATCCTTCCCCCAAAGAGCCGACCTGCGACCATCATTATGGCCATGGCTGTGAAGAAGAGTCCCGGATTTGTTACACCACACTGAATTGCATAGAGCGGGAAGAATGCTGAGACAGTTCCCCAGACAAAAAGCTGAAGGAAACTCACGACAGAAGGAGCGAGGATGCTTAGGTTAAAGAAAGAGGTAGGGTGTGAAAGAGCAGCCGTATGAGAAATAGCTGCCGTCTGCCCCTTAACCCTCCAAGACAAGAAGAGGGCGCAGAAGGAGAGAGCCGCACCGGAGAGAAAAAGAATAGTGAAGTCATACTGATTGATAAGAAACATGCCGAAAGGAGCCGCAACAGCCATAGCCAAACTGGGTGCCAGCAGGAAATAGCCGAGTGCTCGTGTTCGATATGCGAGCGGGATCACGTTAATAATAGACGCAATGGCCGCTGTATCTATACACGCCAATGCGACTCCCTGAAAAAACCTGATTATCAGAAAAGGCCAGAATGGGTGAAATACGATAGAGGCAAGGAAGGTGATGGCAGATAGCAAAGCGCCAACCATTATAACGCTCTTTTCTGAGAACTTGAGTAGGATTCCCCCTACGAAAAGTCTCGACGCCAAGGATGCTACAGCGGCAATACCGATGAGCACACCTATCTCTCTTTCACTGGAGCCTAATTTTGTTAGATAGATGGGAAGGGTGGGAATGAGAGCTTGGGCCGCAGCCGCAAAAGCGAAGACTGCACAAAACCCGAGAATAAAATCGCGGGTAAATAAATTCCTTGCTGTCTGTTCAGGGATAGTTCCTTCATTGTTCATCGCGCTCTAGTGTCCCACGTGGGCAAAGGAGCTGTCAACCTATTTGACTACCGTGCGGGGATTGAATTTACTTTTTTTCCGCACTAAACATGTCTTCTTGCTACATACCGTTACTGCTTAAATGCTTCCTGAAACAAACAACCTTAGTTCTCCACAGTACATAACAGCTTTCAGTAGGAAATCCGTGTTTGGAGCAAGTTCTTAATGGGGCAAATCAGACTTCGCTTGAACACGAGGTTGACAATCTACATAGCAGGTGGAAACAATAATTAGGTAACGGGGTTAGTCACCGAAAGAAAACAATTGACAGTGCACTCCCGCGGATACAATGCAAACCGTAAGCTGCGCCCTGTGCTGCGCACAAGCCAATTGAAGACTCCTTAAGCTTCTTAGAAAAACAGCAATAATAATTGGAATTATCTCGGACTTTCAGCTATCATGTATGGAACACAATCCGGGGAGAAAATAGATGGGGAAGAAGACAACGATTTTTGTCTGTGAAAACTGCGGGCATGAAGCCTTGAAATGGATGGGACGGTGCCCCCGGTGTATGAACTGGGACACCATGCGTGAATTCACACCTGCTGTCGCAACAAGCAGCCACGAGAAACAAAAACCTGTCCTCGTTTCAGACGATGATATCACCGAGGAGCGGGTAACCCTCGGGATCGGCGAGATGGACCGCGTCCTCGGAGGTGGTCTCACCATCGGTTCGGCGATCCTCCTCGGAGGCGACCCCGGCATCGGCAAAACAACTCTCTGTTTTGAAATCGCGTCAAAGATGGTCGGTCTCGGTCTGAAAGTGCTCTATGTGTCAGGTGAAGAATCTCTGAAACAACTTTCTTCCCGGAAGAAAAGACTGCAATTGGACGGGCCATTCCCCTTCCTTGTCACCAATCAGCTTGACGATATCCTCGAAGCGGCACAGGCTGACAAATATCATCTCATCATCATCGATTCTATCCAGTCTACTTACAATTCAAAGCTCCCCATGCTCCCCGGGAGCGTCAGTCAGATTAAAGATGTCTCAACACGGCTCACCATGGAGCTGAAAGCAATCGACACGACAATGATCATCATCGGCCACGTCACAAAGGAAGGGGCCATTGCGGGACCGAAGATCCTTGAACATACCGTCGATACCGTGCTCTACTTCGAAGGCGACAAATTGCTTCCCTACAGGATGATCCGGGCAATCAAAAACAGGTTCGGTCCAGTCGATGAGGTGGGTATTTTCCAAATGACAAAAGACGGCCTTGAAAGCGTCGAAAATCCTTCTCAGTTTTTCATGTCCGAACGGAATGACATTGCCCCCGGAAGCACTCTCTTCCCCTCTATGAGCGGCTCAAGACCTATTGTCGTTGAAGTACAGGCGATCACCCAAAAGACAAATTTTTCCATGCCGAGAAGACTTTCTCTCGGCTATGACCTGAACAGACTCTTTATCCTCATATCCGTTATCGAAAAGGCAATGGGAAAATCGCTTTTCGACAGGGACATTTATGTCAATATTACCGGTGGAATGAAGATCAACGAACCCGCCGTTGATCTCTGTGTTGCCGCGTCGCTCCTGTCGAGTTACAAAGACATCAATATCGGCCAGCACGCGGCCTTTTTCGGTGAGGTCGGCCTTACCGGCGAGATACGAAAAATCGTTTACATGGAGCAGAGGATCAGGGAGTGTACCCGCCTCGGCATTCAACGAGATATTCTGCCCGAAAGGGGTCGAACGGATTGATGGGGTGGAGGTCATTCCACTCAAGAATATCCGAGAACTCTATGAACGCATCAAATAATGTAGAATATAAAATGTAGAATGTAAAATTAAACTGCTTAAGGCATTACAAGGGAGCCTTTCATGGTATACCTGCCCTCTGCAGTGCTAACGGAAGGGGTTTTACATTTTTAATTCTCAGCCTTCATACTATGGCATTTTAAATTGTCTGCTTTTGGGCCGCACAGTTAAAACAGGACAGGGTGCTTTCCTGATGACCCTCTCAGCAACACTTCCGATAAGGATATGTTCAAGGCCGGTCCTCCCGTGGGTCCCTATGATAATCAGATCCATAGATTCAGACCTTGCGTAATCAATGATTTCAACAAAGGCTGCGCCGGTTCTAATAACCTTTTTTGCAGGTATATCAATTTTTTTTATTATTGCTTCAAAATCTTTATTTACCTCGGCTTCCATATTCTTCTCAACAACAATGAGGTTCTCCGGGGTAAAAAAAGACTCGTAGGGTGTAAAATAATTCAGGTTCGGGATGATGTGGATCAGGTGCAGTTCAGCGTCATATTTTTCCCCTAATATCCAGCGCGTACTCAAGAATCTCATCGGTGAACTCAGAAAAATCGACTGGACAGAGAATTTTCTTAAACATAAGTAACACCCCCTTTTAATAGTCTTTCTGTTCTTATATAATGCCGACTTTGTATTTAGTCAATCATTTTTTTGTCTTTATTGTTCAGGAAATCCCTGTAAAATTGTCTCATTACCCTTGACTTTATGTGAAAATTTTACTATCTTAATGAACTCTTGAGGGCCGTTAACTCAGGTTGGTAGAGTATCTGCCTTTTAAGCAGAGAGTCGCAAGTTCAAGTCTTGCACGGCCCATATGTACGTCCCCATCGTCTAGGGGCCTAGGACACTGGCCTTTCACGCCGGCAACGGGGGTTCGATTCCCCCTGGGGACGCTTTTTATCTTTGATTTCATTAGCTTTTACCCCTATCAATCCGTTGCTATTTCGTTGCTATTTTTTGAGCGGAATAACGTTGTCCATTTCCTGCACAACTTCAAGAAGATGCTCTGCCCTTTCATGATAACATCGCATCGTTGAAGAAGGATCTTTGTGTCTCATAGCGACACACCTTGTTCGCAGCGCAAAAAGACTATTATATGCAGCACAAAGGCTGGCAAACTTATCTATATAATGCTCTCCCACCATAGAGAATTAAGGTATTGTTGGCAGAGGAACCCCCTGTTTGACTAAACGTTCTTGGAGAATTCTAGGATTCACCTTCGAAGGACTTGACGCATTATCTAGCGCTAAAGCCGCAGCAGTGCCTGCCACCTGGCCGAGAGCAATACAGCACTGAATTGGAGCTAAAATATCATTCGCAACCTGATCTGCAGAAAAACAGCGGCCGGCGGTGAGTAGATTCTCTATTCCACGCGGCACCAAGGCTCTGTAAGGTATGTAGACCAGAGAAGACCGTAATGATGGAGCCCACTGACGTGCAGGAATCACTGCTATAGTATCTTCATGCAATTTGCCAGACTGCAAGTCATCTTCCGTTATAACGTACTTGCCAATCAATCTCCTTGTAGCACGAACTCCAACCTGTGAAGCGGTATCCAATATGAACGCATTTTCGAAGCCGGGAACATTCTGTTTAAAAAAAGAATAGGTGATGAGCATTCTCTTCCGCGCATTGATTTCAACCCACGTCAAGTCTTCTATGTTTAACCCATCCAGACCAGGCAGAAAATTGTTAAACCAAACGACGTCTTCGCGCCAAGTCTTGATAAACATCGAAAACCCTCCCATCCCCTCGATTTCGCTCATCAGTCTTGCATAGTCAGCCTGTTTGGATTCTCTGAACTGGTCCACCTTCTTGAGGTCAATATTTGCGATTCGGAAGACAAGAGCCAGTTTTGAAGACCTCAGCCTTGAGTCAGTTGATTTGTCAAACTCCGCACCGGCAGAGGCAAACATGTCGCCATCTCCTGTAGTATCAATTATTGTTTTCCCTAGTATTGCTTGTCTGCCTGACTTACTCTCGAAGACAACACCCACTGCTTTGTTCTGATCAACAATACAGCGGCTGCCCCAGCAATGCAGAAAAAGCTTGACGCCGGCTTCCTCAACCATATCATTGAGTACGCACTTAAACATCTCCGGATCAAAGAGAGCATTTAATGTTACCCGGCCGTTCTTAGTGAAAAAACCAGGACCACGTGAACGCCAATAGTCGAGGATTCGGGGATCGTCGGATCCAAGCTCATGTTTCGCTGGATGAACACAGGATCCCGTAACATCCAGCCTTTCAATCATTTCCTGACAGAGACCGGCTATATGCTGCGTCCCGCTCTCATCGCTCATCGGCATGATGAGAATCACCAGGCCTCCCGTGGCCAGCCCATCCAGATGACCGTATCTCTCCACGAGAACGGTATCCGCTCCGTTTCGCGCGGATGCCACAGCAGCCGCCACTCCTGCAGAGCCTCCACCAACTACTATCACATCAGCCTCTCTGCATATGTTCACGTCCCTGGCTGGTTCATTCAGTACGCCATTTGTTTTTTGTTTAAGCATCGTTTACCTCTCGAAAAATTGTCTCATGCGAGACATACCTTCATGACCAGTGCCGTCCGGGGCTGATCTATGGTTCTATCCATACGTTCGCTCCCCAGCCGGTGGTAACAGGGATATTTCCCGTATCAATAACATGAAAATTTTTTACTTTCTTGTTATACGATATCACATGTCTGTTGAGAAATAGTGGTATAACTGCAGCATCCTTCAAGAGTACTTTTTCAGCTTCCATGTATACTCTCTTGGCATCTTTTTCCTTTACCATCTGTGCTTTCTTTATTATCTGATCAAAGGCAGGATTAGCATATCCTCCCAAGGATTTGCCGTCAGGCGCGCGATTAGAATCTGATACAAATAGCGTAAATCCCAATATAGGCTCTGTAGCAAATGCAATCCCTAAAATAGCGATGTCCCATTCCATTTTAGGGTCCTTCTGGACCTTGTCAGACCAGGCAGCCGTGGAGAGGAAATTAAGGTTTACCGGCACACCAATTTCGCTAAGTTGTGCTTTTGCTATTTCTCCAACATTTCTTGCTTCTGTAGTTACATTATCAAGCCAAAATATAGGGGGAATTTTTTTCCCTGCGTCCTTCTCAACGTCCTGAATTAGTCTCTTTGCCTCTTCTGGGTTGTAAGAAGGAACAAGTTCCACCGCGGATGGGTTGAAGTATTTTGTATTGTCCAGTAATGTTCTTGCATAAGTTCCGGATTTAAAAGCAAAGGCATTTATAGACACATTTTTCCAATCCACACCCTTCCAAACTGCCATCCTGAAACGAATATCGTTCATCGGCCAACGACGCATGTTAAAGTAAGCCTTTCGCAATACGTCACTAAGTATATTTGGCTGATAGGCCAAGTTCGGATCTTTGTCTATAGTTGGTTTGGCATCATCGAAAAGGACGGCCAGATCCAGCTCACCTTTTTGCAGTGCCATCAACCTGGTTTCATCCGAGCGATAAAACTTGTATATAATGCGGTCCAAATAGGGCTTAGGCCCCCAATATTGATTGAACCTTTCTAAAACCACCTCTTCACCTGGTTTATAACTGACAAGTTTGAAAGGACCAGTTCCGGAGGCATGGGCATTGAACTGATCTCCCCATTTTTCCACCTCTTCCTGGGGTGCTATACCGGCCATGCAATATGTTAAAATGCGGGGTAAACAAGAGAAAGGGTTTTCAAGGGTGATTTTGACTGAGTATCTATCAACGACATCCACACGTTTCAGTCCCTTAATGAGTTCCCTGTTCCAGATAGGTTTCCATCCCGGGGGCGTATTAATCCTCCAGTCAAAATTCTTTTTCACATCGTCGGCAGTCATCTCGCGCCCGTTGTGGAACTTGACCCCTTTTCTCAAACGAATTGTCCAGATCTTGTTGTCCTTTGTTTCATAGCTTGTTGCCAAAGCAGGTACGAGGTCTTCATATCCCTTTTTCCCCCATGAAAATAAGCCGTCGTAGATCATCCATGCAGCCGGATTCAGAGCCGGTATTCCCATATCCCGAGCATCAAGCTTGTCCGGAGGATTAAATAAACCCACACGAAGAGTGCCGCCATACTTTGGCTGTTCACCTGCTAACGTAATGGTAGATCCAAGCAGAACAGTAAGAAACAAAATACAAAATAGATACCTGTACCAATGGACTGTTAGTTTCTTTCTCATGCCTTTTCCTCCTTATGATTAGTTAATATGGATCTTGTTCTTCCTTTCTAAGTCATTGTAGACTGAGCGTTTACAAGAAACACTTGATTCAAAAAAACTGATCAGCACCTTCATATCACGCTCTTGCTTCTGATGATAGGTAACATGCTACTTTATGACCTGGCTCCGTTTCTGTAAACTCAGGCGCCTGTTGTTTGCATAGAGCCATAGTATGGGGACAACGAGGATGGAAAGTACAACCGGTCGGTGGATTCACGGGTGATGGAACTTCTCCTTTTAATGTTCCATGCTCGATATGAACATCAGGATCCGGAACAGGACAGAGAGGCAGAAGTGCTTTGACGTAAGGGTGGAGAGGATTTCCGAAAATCTGATTACGATCTCCAACTTCGACCAGTTTTCCAAGATACATAACTGCAATCCTGTCACACATAAATCGTGCCGCTGACAAATTATGGGAAATAAACAAATAAGACATTCCCATATCTTTTTGAAGAGATTTCATGAGATTTAGAATTTGTGCCTGAATTGACATGTCTAAAGCACTCGATGGTTCGTCAGCTACTATAAGTTTTGGAAAAAGGACCATAGCCCGTGCAATAGCAATCCGCTGTCTTTGTCCACCACTAAACTCGTGGGGGAATCTCCTTAAATGCATTGTTTCAAGACCCACCTTTCCTGTGATTTCTTCAATTCTTTGTTCTCGCGCGTGGCGATTTTTCATGCCATGAGCAAAGAGGATCTCGTGTAACATCTTTCCCATAGTCATTCGAGGGTTTAAAGACGAATAAGGGTCCTGGAAAATCATCTGGATCCCGGCCCGCGTCTTCCGCAAGTGTTCGCCGGTAAGGTTGCAGATATCACGACCTTCATAGAAAACTGCGCCAGAGGTTGGTTTATACAGCATCAAAACCGTTCTGCCCAATGTGGTTTTGCCACACCCACTTTCTCCTACCAAACCCAGAACTTCTCCGGTGCGCAGATCGAAACTCACCCCATCAACAGCCTTGAGAGCTTGGCTTTTCAAAAAACCATTATGTATGAAAAAGTGCTTCTTGAGATCCACAACGGAAAGTAGAGCAGGTTCGTCACCGATCTTATTCACGATGTACTCCTTCATTTTTCTGCAAAACAGGCGACCCAGTGTCCCGATCTATCTCCCTCAGGACAGGTGACTGTTCCGAGCAAATCGGCAGCAAATGATCGCATCTTGGGTGAAATTTGCATCCCGCCGGAGGGCTGATAAGATTGGGAACAGTGCCAGGTATGGAGTCAAGCATTTTGCAATCGCGATCCAGACGGGGACTAGCTCCCAAGAGCGCCCGCGTGTAAGGATGATGAGGTTTTATTACAAGATTTCGGATGTCTGCTTGCTCAACAATCACGCCCGCATACATCACTGCAGCATGAGTGCAAACCCAGGTTAGAACACCAAGATCGTGAGTGATGAAAAGCAAGGAGGTCTTCCTTTTGCGTCGTAAATCATTGAGGAGATCAATGATTTGGGCTTGCATAGAAACATCAAGTGCGGTAGTCGGTTCATCACAGATCAGAAGATCGGGTTCACAAGATATCGCCATGGCAATCATGACCCGCTGAAGCATCCCTCCTGAGAGCTCATGTGGGTACTGTGAAAGTATCCTCTCAGGATCTGAAATTCGAACCAACTGAAGTATTTCAATCGCTTTATTTTTCACCTGGACTGAATTCCCATCCTGGTGAAGATGTATTACTTCTTCGATTTGGTTACCGATAGTAAACGAAGGATTCATGGCAGAAGAAGGTTCCTGGAATACCATTGATATTTCTTTCCCTCGCACCTGCCGCATCTCTTTTTCTGAGAACGTTAGAAGATCTTTTCCCTTAAAGCTGATCTGACCCGATACAATTTTTCCGGGCGGGTCAGGCACTAGCCGCATTAAGGAATAAGCAGTTACTGTTTTTCCACAGCCGGATTCGCCGACCAGCCCCATGCTTTCCCCTCTTGTAACCACAAAGTTCACTCCGTCCACAGCCTTTACTACTCCATCACTCGTGAAGAAGTATGTTTTCAGGTCATTAATTCTGAGTATGTCATCTGTCTTCATCAGGTCCCCATTCTTTTTCATGTCTTCAATCTGGGGTCCCAGGCATCCCGAAGTGCATCTCCAAGAGCATTAAATGCGAAAACAATAACCATAATCATAATACCCGGAAAAAGCGAATAGTAAGGGTAGCTCCGCAGGTATTTTTGTCCTTGGCTGATCATTAATCCCCAGGAATCATTTGGTGGTTGCATGCCAAGACCAAGATAGCTCAGCGTGGCTTCGATCATTACGGACATGGCAATACCCAAGGTAGAAACCACAATGATCGGTGCCAATACGTTAGGAAGGATGTGACCAAGGAGAATCTTCCAGTGACTGATACCCGAAGATCGAGCAGCCATAATGTAACTTTTCTCCTTTATTGAAAGAACTGAGCTCCTTATAATCCTCGCATGGGCTGGTATGCCCACAATCGCAATAGAAAAAACTACCGTAAGAAGACTTGCCCCTCGGACCGCGACTAGGGCGAGGGCCAAAAGAATTGGAGGAAATGCCCAGACCACATCAAGAGATCTCATGATCGTTGCATCGGTACCTCTTCCGAAATATCCAGCAAGCAAACCTGCAATGCCTCCGAAGAAAGCAGCGATACCTACAGACCCAATCCCGACTATGAGTGCGATCCTTGTCCCGTAAATGATTCTGCTCAATAAATCTCTTCCAAGATGGTCGGTGCCTAATGGATGCTTGAGTGATAAGGGGGCCAACGCATTCCCTAGATCCACTCGTTTAGGGTCGCTTGGGGCAAGAAAAGGCGCTAACAAGGCTACCAAAAACAGTATAATCACGAGAGTTGCTCCGGTTACTCCCAGCTTGTGTTTTTTCAATCTTCGGCAGAATTCCTTCAATGTGCCTCCTTTTTCATTCATCCCTCCGACATCTTCTTATTATACTTGATGCGAGGGTCAAGAAAAGTGTAGGACAAGTCTACAAGAAGATTTATTACGATAAAGGTGACTGCTGTGATGAGGACTACGCCCATAACAACGGCATAGTCTCTCTCCATAATCGCATCGTACGCCAATTCCCCCATTCCAGGCCACCGAAATACTACCTCAATGACAAGGGCACCTCCCAACATTCTGCTCAATTGAAGTCCTAGATTCGTGATTACGGGGATCATGGCATTCTTGAGAGCGTGCTTGAAAACAACTCGACTTTCAGAGAATCCCCGTGAACGTGCGGCGACAATATAATTCTCGCGAAGCACCTCAAGCATACAAGATCGGGTAAGTCTGGCGGTCATTGCTATAAAGGGTGTTGCAAAACAACAGGCCGGAAGAATAAGATGTATCAGGTCGGGAGGATCTCCCCGGCCACTGACAGGGAGTATATCAAGATAAATGCTGAGGAACAGAATAAGCATAATCCCCAGCCAAAAAACAGGCATAGAGATGCCGACCTGAGCTGCTATCATAGAGATATAATCGATTTTAGTATTCTGTTTTAAAGCAGACACGATTCCTATTGGGATTGCTATTACTGTTGCGATGATTAATGCCACAAGTGAGAGGGTAAGCGTAGCAGGGAATCTTCTTAGTATGACTGTAGTCACCAACTCTCTTGATTTAATCGTTTTGCCGAGGTCACCTTTTGCCAATCCTCCTACATAACTTACAAACTGTTCAGTGAGTGACTTATCCAGTCCGAGATAGGTCTTCATGTCATTGTACTCTTTTTCAGTATATCCTGGGCCAAGCATGAGGAGTACAGGATCGCCAGGTATGACGTGAGTTATGATGAATACCACCAAGATTACTCCGAATAATACGGGAATCATCTGAAGAACTCTGATTGAAATGTACTTAACCATCGAAGAGCACCATTCGGTTTTTTCTTAACACCTACCCTGATATGACCGCCGTTCTGGAACAAACCCATTTCCTTGAATAATAACTTCAGATCATAAATATCTCCTCGGTTTAGCCCTCCCCTTGGGACCCTGCGCTACTCTTCTTTTGATAAAATCAAACTTCTTGTATGCCTCCTTACCTGTTTTAGTGAATTGATCAGGTCGAGGGCTGTTTTGTCATCAAAGCAAGAGGCAATTTTGTTGTGGGCTAACCATCTTTCACACATTGTCATACTTATGAGTCGAACACCTTTTTCGGTTATTGCAATATCTTTCTCTCTGCGGTCTTTTTCTGCCGGTCCTCTTTTTACTAGTCCGGCTTTTTCTAGATTATCTATAGCTTTGGTGATGGCCACCTTAGATCGAAAGGTCAATCTGCTCATGTCAGTGGCTCTCATCACACCATCGTGCAGTATGAGTGCATCGAGAAGACGAAATTGCACTTGGTTAGAGAAGAACCTTGTCAATTCTTTACGGAAATATTCATTGACTGCCTCTGCCGCTAAAATTATCTGGGTTACTGAACACACCGAAGGCTTTTTATGCATTCGTCTCATTTCTGTGGCTAAGGTCTGCATATGTTCTTTATTTAATTCAGAAAACTTCTTTGTTCGGTGGGCCATCTGGTCTCCTTAGGCATGAATTGACCTGATGAACATTTAGTTAAAGCTTTAATAATTAATCATAGAATCGTTTATATCAAAACGCTAATTACTTGTCAAGCTATTTTGTCCTTTCGTTACTCCCACAAACAATGAACCTCCCTGCAGCATGCAAGTTGCAGGGTATCAGAGGTGTAGGAACGCGATTCATGAAGGACTCAAAACTGATCTCGTCCCTGTAACAAGCTACAGAGAACTTTCAAGTTAGATATGTGCTTCACAATATCTTTCAAATATTGGCTTTATTTCGATTGTTATGGTGAATAAATGTTCGTGACAATATCTACCTTAAGAAAATATGACCGCCCACATGGAGTGGACGGTCATATTTGTTTTATAACAATTGTCTGCTCTTTTACCTTCCTCTGTCCCTGTCGCCTCTAAAATCTCTATCTCCCCTGTGGTCTCTCATTCTGGATTTCAGAGTCCAGGCCGTGGGATTCGCGCAATACTCTTTCGACGCGTCAACCGGATAAGGGGTCCGATCAATGTCCACTGACACTGTGAAGCAGGTATCCATACGCTGGAAGGTGTACTGGCTGCGGGGAAGCTGGAAGTCCGTCAAACCACGGGGGATGTTAACACTATCTGTCTGTACTACAATTTGATCACGATCCTGTATCCGGATATTTCCTCTGACAGGCCTTCCATCGTTTCTGAGCCTTACCATGAACCTGATTTCCTGACCGGGAGTAACAGGATCAGGAGACATCAGGAGCTCTTCAACATACAGCTGTCCAACCCCTCTATCATGCGTTGACCATCCTGCGGGTGATCTTCTCGGGCAGAATTCTTCTGCCATAGCAATTGGCAACCACCTGCGATCAATATTTGTCTCAATGGTAAAACAACGTTCTTCTCTACCGGAGAACTGGTAGTTCGTCTCAGGAAAATTAATCTGGTTGGCGCCTGATGCCAGATAAACATTATTTATCTGACTGACTACCCGATCTCTGTCCATAACAGCGAGGACAAGTCTCACGTGATTACGGGAACTATTCGAAATGGTTGCCCGGAAGGCGACTCGCTGGCCTTCTCTGGCAGGATCCGGCACCATCTCCAATTGAGTGACCTTGAGTTGTTCAAGACTCACTCCTTCATCACCTCTTCCCAGAAGGCCTTCCAGGAGCTTATCCAATTGAGCATGAGCTATCATAGGAACTATCATGAAACATCCGATAAAAATAATCATCCACCATTTTTTCATCACCTATCCTCCTTATGTGCAATTGGATAATAACGTAGTAACAGTCTTCGTTGATATTTCCATATATTTCATATTATAAGCGTTTCGCGTTTATGTATCCAGCCTGGAACATGGGAATGTAAATTATTTGTTCTTTGGTTCATATAATAAAGAACTCGAATTTTAAGTCTCTTCCGGTAGTTGTTTAAGGGTAGTTTTCTTCAGCCTTCGTCTTGTTAAAATCTTCATTTGGATAATGCTGGAGGGCCTTTGACATAAAATCAATCCATATGGGGAGCGCTGCTGTCGAGCCGGCTTCCTTCCCGGCAAGGTTCGTCTTTTTATCATGCCCGACCCAGACAGCGCAGATAAGATTTGGTGAAAAACCGATAAACCAGGCGTCTCTGGAATCATCCGTCGTGCCGGTCTTTCCCGCAAGGTAATAGGGCATCTTCGCCGCGGCCCTCGCGGTGCCTCTCTGAATAACACCCTTCATAATATCAACAAGGGCGTATGCGATTTCCGGCATTACAATCGGCTCTTCGATGGCCTGTTCATAATACTTCTCTTCACCTTCTATGGTAGCAATTGTCTTGATAGCAATAGGCGGTATGTAAGTCCCACCCCGCGCGAAGGTCGCGTAGGCGGCGGCAAGCTCAATAGGGGCTATCTCTGTGGTGCCAAGTGAAAGAGAAAGATTAGGTTCGAAATTACTGTTTATGTGGAGCTGTTTGGCCATATCGATCACATTCTCAACACCCACTTTTTCCAGCAACCTCACGGTCGCGCTATTCAAAGACAGTTCCAGGGCTTTGCGCATCGTCACGTCGCCGTGATATTCATTTCCGTAGTTTTTCGGACTCCAGACGACACCGGAATAAGGGTTGGTAAATGATATGGGTGAATCCCGAAGCATGGTGTCCGGTGTATAGCCTTGTTCCAGCGCGGCAAGATAGATAATCGGCTTGAATGAGGAGCCTGGTTGCCTCTTGGCCTGGACAGCTCTGTTGAAGGGGGACGTTGAAAAATCCCTCCCTCCGATAAGGACCTTTAACTCTCCTGTTTTTATCTCCATGGAGATAAGGGCCACCTCAGGAGGAACTGCCGTAGGATGTCGTTTTTGATAAGCCTGTATGCCCCTTTCAATAGCTTCATAAGCATAGTCCGTCATCTTCAGACTGATAGGTGTTTTGACGTTGAAACCGGTAGTATAAATCTCCTGGGGGTCTTCGACATGATCTTCCAGTGACTGCTTTACATACTCAATATAGTAGCCTGTCTTCTTCTCGTAGGCTTTAAAAGGCGCAAGAGCAATGGTTGTCTTCATCGCGGCGGTGTAGTCTTTGTTGCTGATAAACCCGACTTCATACATCTTTTGAAGAACGAGATTTTTCCGTTCCATCGCTTTCCCGGGATTTTTATAAGGAGATAACCGTGAAGGAGACTTTGTCATGGCGGCAAGCATGGCCGATTCTCCAAGAGTCAAGTCCTTGGCGTGTTTATGAAAATATGTATAGGCGGCGGACTCCACCCCGTGGGCGCCCTCTCCCAGATAGATGAGGTTGAGATACATATTGAGTATCTCTTCTTTCGAATAGGTGCGCTCGATCTGGATCGCCAGTATCATTTCTTCGATCTTTCGTTTAAGGGTTTTCTGTGGTGTGAGATAAAGGTTGCGGGCCAGTTGCTGGGTAATCGTCGACGCTCCTTCGGTCATGCTCCTCTTGAGAATATCCTTATAAAGGGCCCGCCCGATACCACGGGCATCAATGCCGAAATGTCTGTAAAATCTTACATCCTCTATGGCAACAAATGCGAGCTTCAGGTGCCGCGGCATCTCTGTAATGGGAATGGGTACCCTCTTTTCGACGAAGAGTTCCGCGTAGAGCGTCCCATCGTCGGCATAGAGCCTCGTCGCTGATTTCGGGCGATAGCTTTCAAGTTGCTTCACGTCGGGGATTTCGAGGTAATTCACGAGGGCATAGCCGAAACTCACTCCAAAGAGGGCCGGCACGAGAATAAAGATAACGGCAAGCTTGATAATTCTTGAATACATCAGGTACTATATTATACTGTATATTGTCTATGTTATCAAACAAAGTAAAGGTTATTTCCGTGACAGGTCCCACATGCACCGGTAAATCGGCCTTATCGGTTTTGCTCGCAGAGAAATTTGACGGAGAGATTATCAATTGCGATTCCATGCAGGTTTACAAGTACTTTGACATCGGAACTGCAAAACCGGACGCGGACATGCGTAAACGGGTCCCTCATCACCTCATCGATGTCGTCGAACCACAGGAAGAATTTAACGCCGCCCGTTTTAAAGAGATAGCGGATCACGCCATTGATTCGATACATGCGCGCCGGAAAACACCCATTCTCGTGGGCGGAACCGGCCTTTATCTGAGGGCTTTGATTTATGGGCTTTTTAAGGCCGATAAGGACCCCGATCTCAGAGAAAGACTGCAGAAAGAATATTCGGAAGACCCTCTGCGGTTCTATGAAAGGTTGAAAGAGATAGACCGTGATTATGCCATGAGGATAAGTTTTAAAGACAAAATACGGGTTGTGCGGGCAATGGAAATATTCCTTCTCACTAACAGAAAAGTCTCTGAACTTGAGAAAGATCACGGTTTCAGAGAGCCCCGATATGATATTCTGAAAATCGGCCTAAAAAAAGAAAAAGATACACTCTATGCAAGAATTAATGAGCGGGTAAACGATATGTTCGCACAAGGCTGGGTCGAGGAAGTGAAAAATATTCTTTCAATGGGCACAAGCGATGCTGTAAAACCCTTTTCAAGCATCGGATACAGAGAAATACTCCTCAATATTAAGGGTTCCATTCAGCATGAAGATATGGTAAAAGATATACAGAAGCATACAAGACATTATGCCAAGAGACAGTTTACATGGTTCTCGAAAGAAAAAAACATGAACTGGTTCGAGTACCCGGAAGATTCAGAAGGAATAATAAAAAAAGTGACTGAGTTCCTGAATACATGGAATTAAAAAAAATTATAGAAGCGATCCTCTTCTCATCATCGAAACCGGTCGCTCCGAAACTCCTGAAAAAAAGACTTGAAGAATATCCGCCTGAAGAGATCGAAGAGGCACTCCGGGAACTCACAACCGAATACAACAACCTGGACCGTGCCGTAGAAATAGCGGAAGTAGCAGGCGGCTTCCAGATGAAAACAAAACCCGTTTACAAAGAATGGGTGACGCGGTTTGTGAAAGAAAAAGATGTGGGGCTCACCAAATCGATGCTCGAGACCCTCTCTATCATAGCCTATAAACAGCCCGTCACAAAGAAAGACATCGACAACGTAAGAGGGGTAGATTCGACCCGAGCCATCAAACTGCTTTTAGAGAGAAAACTCATCAATATCGCGGGAAAAAACGAAGATGCCGGCAAGAAAATCATCTTCCGGACCACGGAAAAATTTCTTGAAGTGTATGGCTTAAGAAGCATTGACGATTTACCAACATATAAAGATATAGAGTCCTTAGAACTGGAACCAAAAATACAGGGAATCGTGAATGGCATGGTGCATGTCGCTGAGAGCACAGGGCTTAGTGCAGAGAGCGTGGAGCATGGTGCAGAGAGCGTGGGACAGAGCCCGGAAGACACAGGAGCAAGCCCGGAAGCCGTGAATGGTGAATCAGAAATCACTGAAGGCATAGATCAAAGCGCTGAGAGCGAAGTGCAAAGTGCAGAGGGCGTGGAGCAGAGCGCTGAGGGGCCAGAAATCGTGAATCGTGAATCGGAAATGGTGAAGAACCATGAATAATTTAAAAACAGTGAACAACCGAATTGAACCGTTTTAATGGAGGGGAGCAACCACCCATACGGTGGACAGGCGTTAGCCCCGGAAACGAACAGTGAGAAGCAATAGTGTATAGTAGAGAGAAACGCTAAACATAAAACAGAACCCCATCCAGCTCATTCTTGAGCGAGAAGGGGAGGCTCCGGCAGCTTTGCTGTTGGAGGGGGCGACGTGAGCCCCAGAAAAGGAGGTACCATGGATATTTCTGAATTACTCCGATTTGTTCTCGACAGCAAAGGATCAGATCTTCACCTCAGTGCTGGAGAACCACCAATCATAAGGGTACACGGAGAGATGACAAAGGTTGATTTGCCCCCTCTTGATAAAGAGGAAGTGCACAATATGGTCTATGATATTTTAAGCGACTTCCAGAGAAAAGTCTTTGAAGAACTGCTTGAGTTGGACTTTTCATTCGCTCTCGGGGACCTGGCACGATTCAGGGTCAATGTTTTCAAGCAATACCGGGGAGAATCCGCCGTCTTCAGGGCCATCCCCAGTAAAATCCCGACTTTTGAAGATCTCTTCCTTCCCAAAGTTTTTAAAGATCTTGCCCTCCTGGAAAAAGGTCTTGTTCTTGTCACAGGACCAACCGGAAGCGGAAAGTCAACAACCCTGGCGGCAATCATCGACTTTATCAACGACAATATGAAGGAACATGTTCTCACCATTGAAGACCCTATCGAGTTCCTCCATAAATCTAAGAAATGTCTCGTTAACCAGAGAGAACTGGGCCCTCATACAAAGAGCTTTGCGGCGGCCTTAAGAAGCGCACTCCGCGAAGACCCTGACACGATCCTCGTCGGTGAAATGAGGGACCTGGAAACCATAGCTCTCGCGTTGACGGCCGCGGAAACAGGCCATCTTGTTTTCGCGACATTGCACACCAGTAGCGCTCCCGATACAGTTGACAGGATCATCGATGTGTTCCCCGCCGGTCAGCAAAACCAGGTACGATCGATGCTTTCTGCTTCTCTGCAGGCCGTTATTTCCCAGAGCCTCTTCAAAAGAAGGGATGGTAAAGGGAGGATCGCCGGATTCGAAATTATGATTGCCACCCCGGCCGTAAGAAACCTCATCCGCGAGAATAAAATCGCGCAAATTCCTTCCATCATACAGACAAGTAAGGGTCTCGGAATGCAGACAATGGATTCGGCATGTCAGGATCTGGTCGCGAAGAACCTTGTGACTAAAGACGAAGTGTCTTTCTATCTCAGCGCTTCTCAGAGGTGACGCTATGGAAATAATAGGAAAGTATTTGAAGTATATGATGGAAAAAGATGCTTCGGATATTTACTTTACCGTCGGTGTACCGCCGGCATTCCGCGTGGAAGGCATAGTAAATCCCTATAAAGACGCAGCGCCGCTCACTCCCGATGACACGGAAAATATCGCGCGATCGATCATGACGGAAAGACAAAAGAAAAAATTTGAAGAAGATATGGAGATGAACCTTGCCCTTTACTCACCTAAATACGGCAGGTTCAGGGTCAATATCTTCAGACAGAAAAGCTTTATCGGGGTCATCATACGGCAGATCAAGCTCCATATAAAAACCATTGATGATTGGGGGTTGCCGAATATCATGAAGGACGTTGCCATGACAAAAAGAGGACTTGTCCTTGTTGTCGGCGCAACGGGAAGCGGTAAATCAACAACTCTCGCGGCACTCATTGATTACAGAAACTCCAATGAGTATGGCCACATCATATCTGTTGAAGATCCTATCGAATTTGTGCACGAACACAAAAAAAGCCTTATTACCCAGAGAGAGATAGGTTTCGATACCCACAATTACGCGAACGCCCTGAAAAACACCCTGAGGCAGGCGCCTGATGTTATTCTTATCGGTGAGATCAGGGACGCCGAAACAATGGAAGATGCCATCACCTTCGCGGAGACAGGCCATCTCTGTCTCGCGACACTCCACGCGAACAACGCTAATCAGGCATTTGAAAGGATACTCAACTTTTTCCCCATAGAAAGACATCTTCAAATATACATGCAGCTTTCCCTCAATACCCGTGCAATTGTTTCTCAGAGGCTCATCCCGACAATTGAAGGAAAACGAATAGCCGCCATTGAAATCCTTCTCGACAGCCCCAGAGTAAAAGACCTCATTATGAAAGGTGACATTAACCTGCTCAAAGAGACCATGGCAGCCTCTTATTTTGATGGCATGCAGACCTTCGACCAGCACATTTTTGATCTCTACCAGGCAGGGCTTATTGATTACAACAACGCTATCGCATACTCCGACAGCCCCAATGACATCAGACTCAAGATCAAGATGGCAGACATGAAAACCGAAGAGGTAGATAAAAAAGAATCTTCTTTCAAATTGAAGAAAGACGGAAAATAGTTTTTAAATACACTTTGTAGGTTACGCGCAGTCGGCAGGATCGCCTTTGATTTTTGAGAGGGCGTGAGGAATTGCTCTTAAAACAAAACCCAGATTTTCAATGGCCGCTTTTTCACTACCGGGAAGATTAATGATGATGCTTTCATTGCGGATACCGCAAATCCCCCTCGAAATAATACCATGGGGTGTGATCTTATAGCTCTCTGACCGCATGATCTCGGCAAATCCCGGCAAATCCCGATCAATGACCATACGCGTCGCTTCCGGCGTTACATCCCTTTTTGAAACACCTGTTCCGCCAGTGGTCACCACAAGATCAACACTGTTTTCGTCGATTTCCCGCTTTATGGCGGCAGCAATCATTTCCATTTCATCGGGCACAATAACAACATCTCTCACATCGTAGTCTTTCTGCAGCAGCGCGGCGAGCGCGGGGCCGCTTGTGTCAACACGTTCACCCCGGAAACCCTTGTCGCTGACAGTAATAACAATGGCCTTATATTTCATCACAATATCTCAATTTCATCGCCGACTTTGACTTCGCCTTCTGTAATCACTTCAGCGAATATTCCTTCCCGGGGCATAACACAATCGCCTACCTGCTGGAAGATCGCGCACCGCGTGTGACACTCTTTACCAATCTGACTTACCCGCAATACGATACCGCCTCCCACTTTCATCTCAGTGCCAACAGGCAGTTCATAAAGAATAATACCTTCAGTCGTGAGGTTTTCCGCGAAATCACCAAATTGCACATCGAGCCCCTTCGCCCTGATTTTTTCGACGCTTTCTTTACCGAGAAGGCTTACCTGTCTGTGCATGAATCCCGCGTGGGCATCATCAGCAAGTCCCTTCCCCGTGAGCAGTTTGCACTTTCCTATATTATGTTTCTTCTCACCTTTTTTATCACTGATATTGACTGATAACACTTTTCCTTTCATAATTCCTTCTCGCTATGCGCTATGACTATCGATTTTCTCACATATCTTCCGCTTTTCCCGCCGCTTTTTTCGACAAGATAAAAGGGGCCGAGTTCAATCCCTTTGTCAACTGCCTTGCACATATCATAGATTGTGAGGGCCACAATCATTGTACACGTCAGCGCCTCCATCTCAACGCCCGTCTGTCCTTTTGTCCTTACCGTTGATATGATTTCAACAGAGTGTTGCTTATCGTAAAAAGTATAATTCACATCGATATGAGTAATAGAAAGCGGATGACAAAGCGGAATCACATCATGAGTCCTCTTTGTCGCCATGATACCGGCTATTTTCGCGACAGTAAAGATATCCCCTTTAGGGCCCTGACCTTTTTTAATGAGCCCGTAGGTCATCGGCGACATCTTCACCTTTCCGGCGGCGACAGCCTCACGTTTTGTATCTCGCTTTTCAGAAATATCAACCATCCGGGCATTACCCCTGCTGTCAATATGTGTCAACCTGGCCATGGCTTACCTCCAAAACTAATCTACATGTTTCAGGCCCTCATGTCAATTACTCGCTGCCCACATAGTCTGCAGCGTTGTCATTTGAAGAGGCCTATTGAGCGCATTCGGAATCCTCGAAGGTAAGGATCTGATTAAGGTCAACTATGGGTGTCGTATCCTATCTGACGGGAAATAAACCGAGCTCTCTCAACTAAATACTTAATAGTCTGCTGGAGTACATCAGGTGTGAACCGGGATTTGTCAGCGGACACAGAGAGTGCGGCAACAAGATCTCCGTCGCTGCCAAATATTGGGGCGGCGACACCTGCCATATCTGTCACTGTCTCTCCATGATCAAGGGCGTAACCATTTTTCCGCACTTGTTTTATCTCTTGTCTCATTTGTTTCGGATCAGATATCGTGGCCGGGGTGAGCCTGGCAAAAGTGAGTGAGTTAAGGAGTCTTCTCTGTTCCTGACCAGAGAGATAGGCGAGAAAAAGCTTTCCGTATGACGAGGAATGAAGGGGTACGTTTGAGCCGACCCGACTAACGAAAGGCTTCTTACCGAAGGTGAAGCGATCGACGATAATAATCTGGTCATTCCTGAAGATACCCCATCCTGTGGAAAGACTGAGTTCCTGCACCATGTGTTCCAGGTGGGGAAGGATAATTATTCTCAACGGATGGTTAAAAACGTAGAGCAGCCCAAGCTGGAGGAACCGAGGTCCGATCCGGTACTTTCCGGTGTGTGGGTTCCTTTCAAAAAAACCTTCCGATTCAAGGGTCTTAAGTAACCGGGAAACCTTGCTGGGCAACATTTGAAGAGACCTGGAGATATCGGTTACACTTTGTTCCTCTCCTCCGTGGTCCCCAAAAAGCGAAACGATTTTACTAAGGTCCTTAACTGTTTTGTAACGTAGATTGTCAGTTGTGCCTACGGCCATCAACGTATCCTCCATTTCGATATAGTTGTCAATATGGCAACAATAATAAATTATTGACAATATAATTTATGATGTGAGAATATGTCAAATGAAAAGATGATCTAAATTACTCTGTCGAGGCAAAATGATCACAGAAAAATAGAACTTAAAAAAGGATGGTTGCTTTAAAACTGCACTGTATTAAGCATACCTGATAAGACGGTGTATGTTTTATTATAGGCAATGGGATAAATTCTGAAAACGTAAGGGAGGAGATTATGAAAAGATTTAAAGCGAAAAATATGATCGTTTCCATGGTGTCGATTATGGCTATCCTGTTTCTACTCGGCTTAAGCGCCGAATCTCTTGCCGCTACCCAACCCACGAAGACTCCAAAGTATGGAGGTACATTGAGGATTGCAGATGTTTCGGATGGCGCCTCAATAGGCTATCCGGCGAAACTTCTTACCGCAGGAGGCGTGCGACACGTTTCTCCTGGCGTTGAAACACTTTTTCGGTTCGACAAAGACGGAAAAGTAATACCCTGGCTTGCGTTAAGCAGAAAAGATGATGCGAAGGGTAAGACAATCACCATTACGCTGAGAAAGGGTGTCAAGTTCCATGATGGTTCCGATTTCGATGCCGAGGCCGTGAAGTGGAACTTTGAACAATCAATAGCCGCAAAACAGATGGGCACCGAGAAGTTCAAATCCGTCGAAGTAATTGATCCGAGTACCGTGCGCATAAATCTTACCGAATGGAACTCGGCTATCATCAGTCAACTTTGCGCGCAGGGATTAGGCATGATGGTGTCACCGACAGGATGCAAAAAAAATGGTGTGGAATGGTGCGCAAAGAACCCCATCGGAACAGGTCCGTTCCAGTTTGTAAGCTGGGAAAAGGATACAAAAACCGTATGGAAAAAATTTCCCGGTTACTGGCAGAAAGGAAAACCATATCTTGATGAGATTGTGTGGACGCCGATCTTTGATGCAGGCACAAGAGTGATGAGCATTAAGGCAGGTGAAGTTGACATTTCCGCCACGATTGCAGCCAAGGATGTTGCCGATCTGGAGAAGTCGGGACTGGTGATCGCACGCGGCAAGGTAGGTTCCGGTTCGGTGGGGCTTATCGGAGATTCCGCTAATCCCAAATCGCCGTGGGCCGATCTACGTGTACGCCAGGCAGCGCAATACGCGATTGATACGGCGGCCATTGTGAAGTCAGTGTTTAGAGGTGAGGGAGAGCCGGCGAACCAGTTTATCTATAAAGGACACTGGGGCTATAACCCCGCTGTTGCGGGATATCCGTACAATCCCGAGAAAGCGAAACAGCTCCTGAAACAGGCGGGTTATCCGAACGGGTTCAAAACGAAAATCATTTATCGTTCAAACCCGCAGGAAGATGAACTCTTCACGGCTGTACAGGGTTATCTCCAGGCTGTTGGCATTGATGCCGAGCTTGACCCTGCCCAGAAGGGAAGGTACGATCAGATAGCTACGCTCGGAGGCAAATGGGAAGGCCTCATCATGAACCGTGTCTCTCCGAATCCGGATGTTTCGGGTGTGATGTCCGCGATTTATGCCGGAGACGGTCAGGACTACGCGTTCATGCTCGCGCCGGCCGATTACAAAAAAGCGATTGATAATGCTATTGCGGCGCCTGATTTTGCCGGAAAAGCAAAATGGACAAAGGAAATCATGAAATTAATGATTGATAAGTACGCGCTGCAGATCACTTTACTGTGCAGATATGACTTTGTGGCAAGCCAGAAACACGTGCAGGCCCACGGATTAAACGGGACACCGGCAAATGCGATGTGGACGCCTGCCGATACATGGTTGGATAAATAAAGTTATGTAAGACCGCAAATTAGAAAGGAGAAACGATGACAGAAGAAAATGTTGTGCTCTATGAAAAGAAAGGACCCGTAGCGTTCTTTACCTTCAACAGGCCTGATCAGATGAACGCCATGAGTCAGGAAGTATACGATGCCCTCGAAGAAGCAGTAAAGGATTATACGGCCGATGACAGCCTGCTCTGCGGAGTGATAAGCGGCGCAGGTGGCAATTTCTCGGCCGGCGGTGATCTGAAACAGCGGGTAAAGAGACTCCATCAAAGCTATGGAATTTTTCCCACCTATCGGACAATGGAAAATTGTCCCAAGCCTTTCATTGCGGCTGTTGACGGCTACTGTCTTGCCTCCGGATTCAACTGTGCCGTCATGTTCTGTGATTTCCGCATCTGCACGGAGCGTGCAAAATTCGGTGTCCCCGTGGTGAGGCGCGGCCTTACAGCCCGGTATCCGAATACTTACACGTACCAGATGAGCCTCGGAAACGTGATGTATATGGTACTTACCGGAAAACACCTCAACGCCGAAGAAGCGCTCCGTATGGGGCTGGTGAGCGAGGTGGTGCCTCACGAGCAGTTGATGGAACGGCCATGGAACTTGGCGATGATGGTTGCTGAAGGCGCCCCGAAACACGTTCAGGCCTATAAACAGTATTTCAAGCGTTTTATTGAGTCTCCCGGCTCTTTCGGCCAGAGCCTTGTGGACATGATTTTTACTCCTCTCAGGAGTTCTTTTGACCGCACAGAGGGGACAGAGGCATTCATCGAAAAGCGAAAACCAAAGTTCGAAGGCAGGTAGATATAACAATGAAGCAGTGAATGGAGAGAATCGAGAGAAACGGCGAATTCAGACGTGAGGATTTCCGACGACGAGAAAGCTTTATATATGATGAATTAGAATTGGTAGAATAAGAAGGTTAATAATGACTGATGGTTTACTAAGCGGTTTCCGGGCGCTTGATCTTACCGATCAGAAAGGGTTTGTCTGCGGCAAGATTTTAGCGGCCATGGGAGTGGAGACGATAAAAGTTGAAAGACCGGGCGGGGACCCCGCGCGGCTCATTCCACCCTTTCTTCATAATGAACGCCACCCCGAGAAGAGCCTGTATTGGCTGGCTTTCAACACGGACAAAAGAGTATTACCCTTGACCTCGATAAACCCGAAGGACAGGAGCTTTTCAGGAAGCTTGTGGAGAATGTGGACTTTGTGCTTGAATCTTATGCACCAGGTTATCTGGATAGCCTCGGGCTTGGATATGAGGCCCTCAGGCAGATAAACCCCCGCATCATCATGACTTCTATTACGCCCTTCGGACAGACTGGCCCGTACAGTCAATACAAGGGTAGTGAACTGATCGCTTCTGCAATGAGCGGTGTCTTATTGACGAATGGATATCCCGACCGACCCCCGGTCAGAGAAGGGCCTGACTGCGAACTACTTCCATCGGCGCTGCTGCGGCGCTGGGGACGATGATGGCCCATTTCCATTGTCAATTAACCGGTGAAGGCCAGCAGGTCGATGTATCACTTCAGGAGGTTGCCGCAAGCAGGGTCCACTCGAACCTCATCGTCTGGGAGTTTGATAAGCGGCTCATCAAACGTAACGGCGTTATACGCACAGTCGGTGCCCGTTCTACCCAATGGATATGGCAATGCAAAGACGGCTATGTTTTCTGGCTCTACGGGGGCGGCCGTGTCGCCGCGCCTACCAATCGGGCGATCTCACGATGGATCGACGATGACGGATTGGAGAACCCACTGAGAGCGATAGAAAAGTGGGAAGAGCACGATATGGCGACGGTCCCCAGAGCGTTGATTGAAGCGCATCAGGAAGCCATAGCAAGATTTTTTCTCAATCATACAAAAAAAGAGATAGCGGAAGAGGGACTAAAGCGGGGCATTGAGGCCTGCACAGTGAATACTCCGGCTGATCTATTGGAAAACAACCATCTGAAGGTCCGGGACTTCTGGAAGGATATAGAATCTTCTGATCCTCAGTAGGCCGGTTATTGTGCCGGGCAGGTTTTTTCTGAGTACGGAAACACAAAACCCTGTGGGGCGACGGGCGCCGCATGTGGGTGAGGATAATGATGAGATCATCGGGGGGCTTAAAAAAGGACGAAGAGAAACCGCGGAAGACTGCACAGCGGGAGAACGATAAGAAATATGCTGACCACCTTGAAGGAGCACCTCATGGGGCGCTGGCAGGGATAAAAGTCCTTGATTTCGGCTGGGCCATCGCGGGCGCGTCGGCGACTAAATTTCTCGGCGACTACGGCGCCACGGTGATCCGGGTGGAATCCATGTCGCACCTCGATATCGCCCGGTCAAACCGCGCGGTTTCCATGTCGACAGCAAACAATCCCGATGACAAGCCCTGGTTCACTCATTTAAATACCTCGAAATATGGCATGAGTCTCGATCTGAGAAACCCCCGCGCACGGGGTATTATCGAGAAGCTCATAGGATGGGCTGATGTGATCAACGCTAATTTCGCGCCGGGCACACTGGATAAACTCGATCTTGGTTACCGGTTCGCGAAGAGCATAAAACCTGACATTATTATGGCAGAGGCCAGTGTTTACGGCCAGAGCGGCCCGCTGACAAATCAGCGTGGCATAGACGGAAGCGGCGCTGCCCTCTCCGGGTATCTCGACCAGACGGGTTGGCCGGACCGGGGGCCCGTGGGACCAAATGTGCCTTACGGTGATTCCATACTTCCCCTCTTTATCGCGACGGCCATAGTTAGTGCCGTTGATTACCGGAGAAGGACGGGCAAGGGACAGTACATCGATGCCAGTATGCTTGAATTGTGCATCCACCAGAATACGCCGGCGATTCTGGACTGGGAACTGAACGGACATTTACAGACACGGAGCGGCAACCGTATCGCTTACGCGGCCCCTCACGGTGTTTTTCCCTGTGTCGGTGATGATCGGTGGTGCGCCATTGCGGTGTTTACTGATGATGAGTGGAAGGGTTTTTGCGCCGCGCTTGGGAACCCGCCGTGGTCGATAGAGGAGAGGTTTGCGACGCTGGAGTTGAGGAAGAGAATGAGGACGCGCTGGAGGCGCTGGTGTCGGAGTGGACGGCGCGGCATACGGCAGAGGATGTGATGGAGATGTTGCAGGCTGCCGGTGTGCCTGCCGGGGTTGTGCAGAGCATGGAGGATGTTGTGGACCGTGATCCGCATCTGAAGGCAAGGGAGTTTCTGATTCCTCTGAAGCATCCGGTGATTGGGGTCTTCGGCCATCCGAATCCGCCCTTCAAGCTGACGAAGACGCCGCCAAAGATCAGGACGTCGCCGTGCCTGGGGCAGCACAATGAGTGCATCTGCACGGGCATCCTCGGCATGTCAGATGAGAATTCGTCGAGCTCGTCCAGCAGGGTGTCTTTGAGTAGGTCTTGTCTTGATGCTGCTTGTTTTAAAGAACGGCTGAAGGCACGAAGGAAAGCGTCCATCTGCAACGCTCTACCGGACTCTGCGCTGCTACAGCGTATGCATTAGTACATTTCCGCGCCAGCAGGAGCCCGGCATATCGTCACATCTGAACACTTTCCTCCGTGCCTTCAGCCACTTCAGCCGGTTTGCCGTCTTATCTCAGACGACAAACCGGGAAAAATACTGTGAAATTGGAAGATGTGGAGATTTTATGCGATTGTTTCATGACGTGAAATTGGTTATCATTGTGCTTTATTAGATATTATTAAATAAGCATGTTTAATAATATGACCAAAGAAATTGCAATTATTAATTTCAGCGAGCCATGCTCTATACCAATTGCAATGGACTGCCCTTAATCTCGATTAGTATCAGCAATTATACAACTCATGCTATTTTTAATAATTCATTTTCATTGAGAGCTTTTTGGACAACTGAATGAAATGTGTTTAATTGCATCTGTTTTATTCTCATCGATCCACGGTTGCTGTCAACAACAAGTCCCATTTATCTTCTGAATCTTCTCTTAAAGAATAGAGCAAATAAATGAAATGTCCTTTTTCTTTTGATATTTCTACCTCTATACTATTAATCTGTTAACGAGTTCTTTCATCGTATTTTTAATAAATTATTTGCTGCTATTAGCATTTTTTTGCATCCATTCGCTAATTTTGCGATGGTTGATACCTTAACTTCAGGACGCCATTGAGAAACAAGAGACCATTCCGCCAAATAATTTTTTTTAACTTTTGACTTCAGTGCCGACTAATTTGAGCAGTTCGTCTAGATCATGGGTCCATAATTTCGGATCATTTTTTAAGCTTCTGTTTTTGTCTCAGGAAATCCGCATAGACCAGAGGTATTGCAAATTGATGATTTTAACCATAATTCAACTGCATAACCGCAAAGATAAACCGCACCATCAAATCTTTTAGTTTGATAATCAAGACTTCTGTATCAATAAGACGTGCTTCCGCGATTTTTATTATTTCTTTCTGATCAAGCATTTATTGTCTATCCTGAAACATAATATTCTCCAAATAAGTAATTTCCGAAATAATAGTATTTACTATAAAAGATGTCAATAAGAATGTTGAATGTGTTTGGCCAATAATGCTTATAAAGCCGGATAGATACCGTCCATTACAAGAAATCTTGTTCTGAAAATGATAATGTACTATACTTTCTTGCCTGTCCGCGGGACCTATTTTAGGAAGGTGAAGTGAATGGCCATACTTTATTGCACGGGAAAACGATTTAAACAGATCATCATGGCCGGCGCGGACTGGGTGGTCAAGAATCGCGATTATCTCAACAAGATTAATGTCTTTCCGGTCCCTGACGGGGATACGGGGAGTAATATGTCTGCTACACTCATCGCTGCAGTCCGGGAGATGGAGGCGCTGAAGGACTCCTCGCTGGAAACTGTTGCCAAGGCGGCTGCCTGGGGTGCCCTGATGGGAGCGCGGGGCAATTCGGGTATCATTATGGCCCAGATATTGTCGGGCCTGGCGGAGGGTGTTAAGGGGCGGGACCGTCTTTTTGCCGACGATCTTGCCGCAGCCTTTACATGGGCAGGCGAGAAGGCACAAAGGGCCATTTTACATCCCGCCGAAGGCACAATCCTGACCGTCATCAGTGACGCCGCGGAGACCGCACGGGAGATCGCGAAGACCGAAAAAGACCTTGCAATATTTCTGGATGGGATGGTTACCTCAGCTCGGTCTTCTGTGGAACGTACCCCATTGCTCTTGCCAAAACTGAAAGAGGCCGGTGTGGTTGACGCCGGAGGTTTGGGGTTCCTCTACTTTCTTGAAGGCATACTGCGTCTTGTTCAAGGGATAACCGTGACAGATGTAGGTGCCGGTGACGATGGTATGTTGGCCGGGATGTCAGTTGAAGCCGGAGAACATCAGTGGAATTTCAGATATTGCACAGAGTTTATTTTGAAAGGGAGCCAGATCTCCGGGGATATTATAAAGAACACCCTTGCTCCCATGGGCGATTCTCTTGTGGTGGTGGGAGATACCCATCTGGCGAGGGTCCATATCCATACCGGCCAACCGGAGGACGTCCTTAAATACGCTTCGACACTGGGACAGGTATCATCGATCAAGGTCGATGATATGCTCGTGCAACATACAGCGCGTTTTCAGGACTCCAATGCCGCGAAACGCACCTCGGTCATCGCCGTTGTTCTCGGAGATGGTCTGAAGGAGCTTTTTTACAATGCCGGAGCAGAACTGGTTGTGGACGGAGGCCCGACACAAAACCCGAGCACTGCCGACCTTGTGACGGCAATCGAAACAGTAGCATCCTCAGATGTTATTATTCTGCCTAATCATAAGAACATTTATCCCGTAGCGGCCCAGGCAGCCGAAATGACGCCCAAAAACATCACTGTTCTCAGGACCGGATCGGCAATTGAAGGTCTGTCCGCTCTACTCGCCTATATGGATGAGGCTTCGACTGGAGAGAATATCGGCAGGATGGAAGAGGCTTACGGGCACATAAAAACAGGAGAAGTGGCGCTGGCGTCCCGCAGTACTGTTCAAGGGGGTGTAGAAGTGTTGTCCGGTGATTTCATAGGTATTTTCAAAGGGAAAATCCAGGTTTCCTGTGCTCAGGCGGAAGATGCCGCACTGGGCCTTGTCACTGCCATGATAGGGCCTTATGATGAAATTGTCACCCTTTATTATGGGGAGTCCATTCAAAAAGAGGAAGCCGAATTCCTTCAGTCTGCCTTGAAGCAACGGCATGAAGGCGTTGAGATAGAACTTTATTACGGTGGGCAGCCATACGCCCAGTACATTATATCCGCGGAATAGAGGGGGAAGAGATATGAAGATCATAACAGACAGTACGGCGGATTTAACGAAGGAACTTTATGAACAATTGGACATCGGGATGGTCCCTCTTACTATCCAATTGGGAGAAAGAAGATGGCGCGATTTCTACGACGTGAAACCAGAGGCGTACTTTGCCCTGTTGAGAGCATCAACGGACTTCCCAATAACGTCTCAGCCCTCTCCTCAGGATTTTATCAATGCCTATACGCCATTTGTTGGGGCGAATGAACCGATACTCTCCATCCACATTTCTTCGGGATTGAGCGGGACCTATCAGTCTGCCTGTCTTGCCAGGAGCCATTTCCCTGACGCGAGAATAGAAGTGGTTGATTCCCACCAGGCCTCTCTCGGACTCTCATTGGTCCTCCATCTCTGCGTGGAGAAAATCCGGGCCGGTCTTTCTTTTGAAGCCGTTACCGACTATGCCAGGGAGCTTTCAAAGAAGGTCGAAACCTATTTCTCTGTTGATTCTCTTGAGTATTTACAGCGGGGAGGCCGCATCGGCAGGGCCCAGGCGTTTCTGGGAACCCTTATGAAAATCAAACCTCTTCTGAAACTGGTGGAGGGGGCCATCCACCCCGTTGAGAAGATCCGCACCACCGAACGGCTCCTCAACCGCTATGTGGAACTGACTGAAAAGAAAGCTGCCGAGGGGTTGCCGCTCAGTCTGATCGTTGCCGAATCGGACAATACCGACATAGTAACAGGTCTTGTAAACAGGTTAATTAAGATCCCCAATGTTATCCTCGATCCAACGCTGTACAATCGGTGGAGTTATAACATCGCACACAGGCCCGGGGGTCATAGGCATTACCTTCGTACAATAGAAAAAAAAGTGACAGGTCGATCAGGAGGCCTCAGGGCATCAGGTTTGTCAAGCTTCAAGTTTCAAGTTTTTGACTGTTCGTATTGTAACCTGTGGCCTGTGACTTGCGACATATTTCCTTTGTTCCAAACACTGCTCTTTTTTTGTCTATCGTCCCACGCGTCCTAGTCCTATCGCTGTCTAAGCGGGGCGGCCGTCCTTCGGGTTTTTGCTCCATGCCCTTTGCCACAAACCTCTTGTAAGCGTAACTTCTATGCGTTATATTAAGGATGCACACAGTAGTGCCTTTCCTTCACCGTTTTCGAGGGGCTTTATCCAATTCAGAACAACGCAGTTCAACTCGATGTTTTCCTGTGGCTTGCTGCAGGAATACCATGGTACCTCCTCCTCGCGTGCCTTTTAAAGTATGAGTGGGGAGGGCAGGGTGAGAGTCAATTCATTAAGATCGCTTAGGAGTGAGGATAATAATGGAAAAACAGATACTGATTATAAAACAGGTAGAACAGGAAGGACCGGGATTAATAGAGGATATTTTTGTCGAGAATGGTTGGGGTATCAAGACTGTTGAACTTTCCCAGGGCGAGAAACTGCCCTCCGATTTTGATGAAGCAGGAGCGCTTGTAGTACTGGGCGGGCCTATGAATGTATACGAAGAAAAAAAGTATCCCTTTTTAAAAGAAGAGGAGTCTCTTATCAGAAAAGCCCTCGTTGAAGAAATTCCCGTGCTCGGTATTTGCCTCGGAGCGCAGCTTTTGGCAAAGACCTGTGGCGCACAGGTGAAAAAAGCCCCACAAAAAGAGATTGGCTGGTATAAAGTGGAAAAAACAGAGGACGGGAAAAAAGACGTACTCTTCAATACAGGCGCTGATCGTATACAGGTTTTTCAGTGGCATGAGGATACTTTTGACGTACCTGAAGGGGCAGTCCTCCTTGCTGAAGGGAAAGACTGCAAAAACCAGGCTTTCCGGGTCGGACAGAATGCCTATGGACTTCAGTTTCATATCGAAGTCACAGAAGATATAATAAGAGATTGGTTTCAATCCGGGGAAGAAAAAGCGATTGTTGAGAAGATTTTAAGGGATACCAGGAAGGTCAGAGAAAATTACCATGCGAGAGGCGAAGAAGATTCTTTTGAATTTTATGCGAATTGCCGAATCATCTTTGAGGTTGAGACGGGTCATCAAGCTTTTTATAGAAGAAGGAAAAGAAACCAAAAAGAGAAAACCTGCCTTGTGGTGGAGTGCAAAGGAACGGGCATTGACAAAGACGAAGGACGCATGAACAGTACTGTTAACCGTATAGCGTAAATATATTGACAGAAGTCCGATCTGGTGTTATATTTTATACTCTTACGGCACAGTGAAGTGCCGTGAGAGTGTTTCATTGATTGTGACAAGGGCGTCTCATGGGACGCCCTTTTTTTATCAAGAAATGGACGATAGCTTTTTCCTATTTGCTATCGCCTATGCACAGGAGTTAAAATGTCAGGGAATATGGAACAGAAAAGCGCGGAACCCAACATCAGGATATTTTTCTGTCAGCAAATCGACGCCCAGCAGGATGTGAACAGGCGTGTTATTGAAAAAGAGTTCGGCCCTCAGGTCATGTTTTTCCCTCTGCCCTGCAGCGGGCGCATCGAGTCTCTTCATCTTGTGCGTGCGTTGGAATCAGGCGCCGATAAGGTCTATCTCATAACCTGCCCGGAGGGGGCTTGCCGTTTTCGTGAAGGCAATTTTCGCGCCCGGAAACGTCTTGTTTTTGCTCAGGGACTTATCGAGGAGATCGGTTTTAAACGGAAACGTCTGGAGTTGATTACTCTGCCCGCCGGAACAAAAACGACGATCGACAAGCTCGCGCGGGAATTGATCGCGAGGGAAGAGAACAGTGAATAGTGAATGGTAACAGTGAATGGTCAGAAATCCGAAGACGTGCATGCTAGGACGTAGGACGATGGACAAGAGTGAAAAACGTAGGAGCGTGAAAGGTATTTACGTCCCAGCGTAGCGGACGTCCAAGCGAACATAAGTGAGCGGACATCCCACGTTCATACGGAAGAAAGAAAGGAGTAAGGCATGATTACTGCGGAAAGAAAACCTTTATCTGAAATCAAGGAGATGATCGCACCCTACAAGAAGATTCTTGTCGCTGGTTGCGGAAGCTGTGTGGCCGAATGCGCTGCTGGCGGCGAAAAAGAAGTGGGCCTTCTGGCATCGCTTCTCCGTATGGACGCGAAAAAGGAAGGACGGGAACTTGAAATAAAAGAGATGACCCTGGACCGTCAATGTGTCTATGAGTTTATTGACCAGCTGACAGACGTTATTGATGACTATCGACGCGGTACTCTCTCTCGGATGCGGTGCGGGTGTGCAGGCTGTCGCTGAAGTATTTCCGAAAGCGCTCATCCTCCCCGCCTTGAATACAACTTTTATCGGTGAGACGAAAGAGGCAGGCCTCTGGATTGAAAACTGCCGGGGCTGCGGTGACTGCAAGCTTGGATATTTTGCCGCTGTCTGTCCTGTAACCCGTTGCTCCAAGGGGCTCTTTAACGGTCCCTGTGGCGGTTCAAAGGACGGAAAATGCGAAGTTGATCCTGATACGCCATGCGCATGGCAGCTTATTATTAGCGGCTCGATGACAGCGGCAGACTCGACCTCCTGGAAACGGTATATCCGCCGGCAGACTGGTCAAAGCAACAGGGCAAAGGACCCAGGAAAATTGTGAGGGAGGACCAGACAACATGAAAGCAGAAAGTCGTCTGAAAAAAGTTTTACAGAAAGGCCATTTCGCGGTTACCGCCGAATGCGGTCCCCCGAAAGGTGCTGACCCCAAGGCCGTTCAAAAGAAAGGGAAGATATTGAAAGGCTTTGTCGACAGCGTCAATGTGACTGATAACCAGACCGGTGTTGTCCGTCTCTCCAGCCTTGCATCCTGTGTGCTTCTCAGAAAAGCAGGTCTTGATCCGGTACTCCAGATGGTCACCCGTGACCGCAACCGTATCGCGCTCCAGTCGGATATCCTCGGCGCATCCGCCCTCGGTATCCGGAATATCCTCTGTCTAACCGGCGATCACCAGTCTTTCGGCAATCAGCCTCAGGCAAAGGGTGTCTTTGATATAGACTCCATCCAGCTTGTGCAGCTTGTCCGTCAGATGAGAGATAAAGGACTCATCCTCGGTGGAGAAAAACTCACAGAACCGCCCGATCTTTTTATCGGAGCAGTCGAGAACCCCTTTGCAGACCCCTTTGCCTATCGGGTCGTCCGTCTCGGGAAGAAAGTCGATGCCGGCGCTGAGTTTATTCAGACACAGTGCATTTACAACCTTGACCGTTTCAAAGAGTGGATGGACCAGGTCAGAGACCGCGGCCTTGACAAAAAAGTGTACATACTGGGCGGCATTACCCCGCTGAAGTCGGCCCGTATGGCAGAATATATGAGCAACGAATGTTGCCGGTATGGATGTACCTGAAGAGATTGATTCAACGGATGAAATCTGTCCCCGCAGGTGAACAGCGAGCGGAAGGGCTCAAGATTGCCGTTGAAACAATTGAGGCCCTCAAGGAAATAGAAGGTGTTCACGGGGTCCATATCATGGCAATTGAGTGGGAAGAAGCTGTGCCGCAGCTTGTCGAAGAGGCCGGGCTCGTCCCGCGGCCTTTAACATAAGAGGAGTGAAGAGATGCCCCCTAAATATCATATAGAGACCGCGCAAGTGCCCAACAGATTTCCGGCTGTCACAAAATCAGGCGTCATCGCATGGGAGGAAGGATGTCTGAAATGCCCCCGCTGCGTGAAAAAGGACTGTGTTTATAAAGTATACGAAAAACGAAATCTCGATGCACGGCAGATGGTCGATTCGCTGGACAGCGTCTGCAAGGATTGTTTCAGATGCGTGCAGAATTGTCCCGGCAAACTTATTCAGAAGGGGCTCAATCCGTCCTATAAAGCCCTTGGAGACCATTACTGGACCGCGGAGATTATTTCAGGGCTCTGGTTCCAGGCTGAAAGCGGTCGTATCCCTGTTTCCGGCGCGGGATATGGAGGACCTTTTTCCGGTCCCGGTTTTGATGCAATGTGGACCGATATGTCGGAGATTGTGCGGCCTACACGGGACGGAATCCACGGACGTGAATATATCAGTACAACTGTTGATCTTGGCCGGAAACTGATGGCCCTCGAATTTGATGCTGACGGGCAAGATTGTCGTACTGCCCCCGCCGCTTGTAGAGATACCCCTTCCGGTCATATTTGATATGCTGCCCTGGTCTCCACCGGCCGGTCAGATCTCGCTTGCCTTTCTTGAGGCGGCAAAGCACTGGGTACATTTGTCGTTGTCCGGCAGAGCGGATCTGAATCCTGGGATAGAGAAATATCTCTCCAACATAATACTCTATCGTCGATGGTGATCCGGCAAAACTCAGTGCTGAATTGATAAACAAGCTCGCCATCATTGAGATACCCGACAATGAACAGACAATGGCCATGCAGACAGTCGCCTGAAAGAAAAAAATCCCCGTCTCGTTATTTTTATCAGGATCGCAATTGGCCCCAGATGCTTCCGAACGGGCAGTTGCCCTCATTCAGGAAGGCGCTGAAGTGCTCCATCTTGTGGCCGATGAATACGGTCTTGAAAAGGCAGAGAAGCCCTCTCTTCATTAAAGAACGGATGAAACAGATACATCTTCATCTTGTTGAAAGCGGACTTCGAGACCAGATTACACTTATCGGGTCAGGAGGGGTCGCCATGGCAGAGCATATGGCAAAGCTGATCATCTGCGGCGCAGACGCTCTGACCGTTGATATTCCGCTCCTTGTGGCAATGGAATGCAGGGTATGCCGCCGCTGCAAGGAAGGTATCGCCTGTCCTGTTGAGCTCGAAAGCGTTGACCCTGCCTGGGGCGCCGCGCGGATCAAGAATCTTATGGCAGCCTGGCACAACCAGCTTCTTGAGATCATGGGCGCCATGGGTATTCGCGAGGTGCGGCGTCTGCGCGGAGAGATGGGACGGGCTATGTTTTTCGAAGACCTTGAAAAAGAGATCTTTGCCACCATGGGAAAAAGAGGTTAACCGATGTCATCTGAAGAAAAAGCATTTGTTTTTCCGGATATAAAAGAAGCGCCAAGCCGTTTCCGCAATGCCCTTGGCAAATATCGTGTGAGTATCAGCAAAGCCTGCAACAACTGCGGGCTCTGCCTTGAAGCTTTGTCCTTATGGTGTTTACAAGAAAGGAATGAAACGTCCAAAAGCGGCTTCTGATCATCTCTGTCTTGGTTTTCCCTGCAGCGCAGAAGATTTCTATTGTGTAAACAAATGTCCTCAAAAGGCAATTTCTCTTACTCAAAACCCTTCCTTTGAAGTGCTGGGAGACAGACGCTGGCCAGGCGACCTCCTTGCCAGTACCTGGCATATGGCTGCCACAGGCGAGATGCCCCATCAGGGCCTCAACTACAAGACCGGGGATTCGAATGGCGGGTTCGATAAACTCCGTTTTATCTTTCCAAAGACGAAGAACAAGGAGATCGCCGAAGATGAGATTTCTACGGCCATCGAACTCAACCGTTCCGGTGATTCCCGTCCGAATATCACAATCCCTGTGCCGTTCTATCTCGGCGGCATGTCCTTCGGTTCCGTCAGTATTGTCACAATACTCTCCCGTGCACGGGCGGCCACAGCGCTGGGTACCTTCTGCTGCACCGGCGAAGGCGGCTATCCTGAAGAGCTGATGCCTTATAATGATCACATCATTACCCAGGTGGCAACAGGACTTTTCGGTGTCAGGGAAGAGACGATCAAACGGGTCCGTATCGTGGAATTCAAGTATGCCCAGGGCGCGAAACCCGGTCTTGGCGGACATCTCCTCGGCGACAAGGTGACGCCCCGTGTGGCGGCCATGCGTGAGGCTGTGACAGGGAGCGCTCTTTTTTCACCCTTTCCCTTCCACAGCGTTTACTCTGTCGAAGACCACAAGAAACATGTGGACTGGGTAAAAGAAATGAACCATAAAGCCCTCGTATCGGTAAAGGTATCGACACCTACAGACGTGGATATGGTTGCTGTGGGGAGCTACTACGCCGGCGCGCATATTGTCCAGCTTGACGGCAGTTACGGCGGCACAGGCGCCGCGCCTGATATCGCGAAGAAAAATATTGCCATGCCAATCGAATATGCCCTGCCGAAGGTCCATAAATTCCTTGTTGCCGAAGGCATACGGGACAAGATCACCATCATCGCCAGCGGCGGCATCCGTTCGGCCTACGACATGGCAAAGGCCATCGCCATGGGCGCCAACGGTGTTTGTCTCGGCACGGCCGATATGGTGGCCCTCGAATGTATCCGTTGCCACCACTGTGAATCAGGCCGGGGCTGCGCCCGAGGCATCGCCACGACCGATGAAGAACTGACAAAACTCATGGAACACGAATGGGCCACCCAGCGGATCATCAACATGTATCTCACCTGGCGTAAACAGCTTGTATACATCCTGAAACGTTTCGGTATGAAAAGCGTCACTGAGCTGACGGGGCGCATTGATCTTCTCGCCCATCTCGACTATATGAAAGAAAATGAGATCGAGGGAGAACTGGATTTATAAACTGACAGCGTGAGCTAGACGATGAGAGCATGAACTCATTACTATCTGCTGAACGTTATCCGCTAAGCGCTCATTAAGAGGTTCTGATATGAGTAAGAAGTTGTTCGCGCAGGAAATCATTGAGAGCCGTTATGCCCTCCGTGAAGCGGCAAAAGAGATAAACAGGGAAGGCATTGAAGCAGAGGAAGGCGGCTGCGGTGTTACGGGATTTGCCTGTAATATCCCTGTCAGCGGGAAGCATATCTTCGAGCCTTCAGTCCAGATGCACAACCGTGGAAACGGCAAAGGCGGCGGGCTTGCGGCTGTTGGACTTATCCCTGCAGAAACTGGGAGTCGACCAGAAGACCCTCGATGAGGATTTTCTTCTCCAGATCGCGCTCCTTGATGAAGCAGTCATTCCCGAATGGAAGCGAGATTTATCAAACCCCTTTTCAGGGTCGATCATGAAGCCTTCATCGACAGCATCGACGATTACCGGGACATTAAAGGGCTCGAAGTAAAACCCCCACAGGTGAAACGATATTTTGTCCGCGTTAAACCGGAAGCCCTGGCGGCTTTTCAGAAAGAGCGGCATCTTGAGATGCTCCCCAAAGATAAGGCAGAAGAAGAATGTATCTATCAGAATACCTATCAACTGAATCTTGCCCTTTACAGCGCCCTCGGTGAAAAGAAGGCCTTTGTCCTCTCTCACGGCAGGAACATGATGATCCTGAAGATCGTCGGTTACGCCGAGCAGGTGGCCCAGTACTATCAGCTTGAAAACTTCGATGCCCATATCTGGATTGCCCATCAGCGCTATCCCACGAAAGGCCGCGTGTGGCATCCCGGCGGCGCCCATCCATTCATAGGTCTTGATGAAGCCCTTGTCCATAACGGCGACTTTGCCAACTATTACTCAGTATCGGAATATCTGCGCCAGCGCAATGTGTACCCGCTTTTTCTGACGGACACGGAAGTCTCTGTCCAGGTTGTTGACCTCTTGAACAGGGTCTACGGTTATCCTCTCGAATATATCATCGAAGCTCTGGCGCCGACGAGTGAGATGGATTTTGATCATCTTCCCGTAGAGAAACAGCGTATCTACCGGCAGATCCAGGCAGCACACATCCATGGTTCCCCCGACGGGCCATGGTTTTTTATTATTGCCCGCAACGATGTGAGGAACAAACAGTTCCAGCTTATCGGCATCACCGATACGGCAATGCTCAGGCCCCAGGTTTTCGCCCTGCAGAAAGGGGAGGTGGAGATCGGTCTTATCTGTTCGGAGAAACAGGCCATCGACGCGACGCTGGAAAGTCTGGCCAAAGAAGACCCGCGCTTCGGCACCATTGCCGACCAATACTGGAACGCGCGGGGCGGAAGCTATACTGACGGCGGGTCTTTTATATTCACCGTGAAAGATAAGGAATCGTCTCCGGGACAGAAGGAGCTTTCCTGTGCGGATAAGTTCGGCCGCGTCATCGATGTGCCGAAGGACCAGATGCCGCTTGATTTTTCGGTGAAGCTGACGCACCGGCCAACCTGTCATGTGGACCATCTCAAGGGCATTGTGAAGAACCTTTCCCAGAAGAATGTGGATAAACTATTTGCCGACCTGAAACAGTTTCTTCCTCATTGGGACTATGCCCGTTTCTATACCTATCTTGATCTCTCTTGTCGCCCTCTCTGAAGAGGATGATCTGAAGGGGTCTGCCATAAGCCTTCTCACGCTTATTCTCGACAGGCCTTTCCCGCTGGGCAATAAGAGGCGTCGCAGTATCCTCCAGATGGTCTCCAAAGCTCTTGATGTGATCTTCAGGGGATCCCCCTCATTACGATACAGGTACCGTCATGTATGGCCGTCGTATCGATTTTGCGAACCGCAAGGCGCTTCGCGGGCCCATGGGTGACGAGAAAGTCCTCGTTGCCGACGCGGGTAGTTTCGAACCGGAGGGCGATGATTCTTTCGCCAGCCTCATCTCAGCGGCATATCAACTGGGCTGGAAACGGTTCGTCTGTTTCGGCCAGCGCGGCCAGCGTTTTCTGGGATGCGGTTTTGGTCCCGACACAAAAGGCGTACGCATCGATTCCTACAACTCTTCAGGCGATTATCTCGCCTCAGGCATAGACGGCATGGAACTCTATGTGCACGGCAATGCGCAGGACCAGCTTGGGCAGATCATGAAGTCAGGCAAACTTGTCGTATACGGTGATGTCGGACAGACGTTCATGTACGGGGCAAAAGGCGGCGAAGTCTACGTTATGGGAAACGCCGCAGGCCGTCCGCTTATCAATGCCGTGGGAAAACCGAGGGTCGTCATTAACGGCACGGCACTTGATTTCCTTGCCGAGTCATTCATGGCCGGCGATCCTTACAACGGCGGCGGTTTTGTTATCCTCAACGGACTTACCTTTGACACAAAAAATAATGTTGTACCTCAGCCAACACCCTATCCGGGATCGAATCTCTTTTCGCTCGCATCAGGCGGGGCCATATTTGTCCGTGATCCTCACAAGAAGATTGTTCCCGGAACAGTTAAACGGCGGAGAAATATTGTCTTTCACAGAACGTGACTGGGAACTGATACTTCCTTACCTCAAGGAAAATGAACGACTCTTCGGTATCTCCATTGATGACCATCTGCTGATGGTGGATGGGAAGAAGATGAAACCGGAAGAAGTATACAGGACAATAGCGCCGGTTAAGGTATCGGTCTTAACAAGTGTGAATAAAGAGTTGATGATTAATGAGGAGTGGGAAGAAGATTAAGAATAGCTGTTCCACAGAAGACGATGAAGGGGCTTGAGAAATCATCTCAAGCCCCTTTTATCGTCAATGGCATTCTCATGGGGGCCTCGATATTTTCGCGTCTAATACCGCCACCTGCGGGGTCGCACAATCCTCAATGTGGCGCTGCCACACCTCCGGTTGGCAACCCCTTGTTGTCGGCATTATCCATCGAAAATCTCTTCGGCTGTCCGAAATGTTACTCACCATTATTGAACCACATAAATTGATTGCATATTTCATTTGCATTTGATACTATCCGTAAAACTGTATAATTACTCGGTTAAGCCTTCGACCAAGTAGCATCAGATTACTGCGGCAAAAAGAGGAGAAATCATGAAGACGTTGATGAAGAAGAGTATGAATCGGAAACAGTGGATCACAAGGGTAGCGAGCGCGTTATTGATCGGATGGATGTTTTCCGTAATTACAGTATCGGTATTCGCGGCGGATGGTGTGTCAACCGAGGCGGGTCCTGAAGGCCCCGCCCAGACGGCTTACGCCCCAGCCAACGGTCCTGGCCCGGTGATCATGGTCATTTCGGGAGCGACGGGTCCCACTTCCTATCACTCCTATGCGGCTGAACTGGCAAAGCTTGGCTACTACTCGGTCCTACTCACCGGTGCGGACATCCTCAACCCTGCGCTTACCGGCCCCGCCAATTTGAGGAAAGCAATCGAACGGGCGCAGCGCTCCCCAAGTGCTGTTAAGGGCAAAGTTGCGGTGATCGGTTTTTCGCTTGGCGGAGGAGGCGCGCTCTTTGTCGCAACGGGTATGCCGGACCTCGTTTCCGTGGTGATAGCCTATTACCCGTACACCCGTACTTGGGAGAACAAGATCGGCCAGTTGGTCAATGTATTCAAGGTTCCAGTGCTGGTGATGGCGGCCGAGAAAGATCGTTATCAGAACTGCTGTGTGATCGAAACGGCGCGGGCCATGGAGACGGACGCAAAGGCAAAAGGGAAAAAGTTCGAACTTGTGGTGTACCCCCAGGCCATCCATGGGTTCAACCTCAAAACCGGCGCCAAGGGAGAACCCAAGGTGCCTATCGTGCCGATGACGACAGTGATGCATGGCGGCGGACGGTTGAGATGCTTAAACAGTACCAACCTTTGAAATAGGGGCCTCGATATTTTCGCATTTAATACCGCCACCTGCGGGGTCGCACGATGCTCAACGTAGCGCTGCTGCGCTTCAGCTCGGCAACCCCCTGTTCCGAGTAGTTAAAGCAAGGAAAGGGAGCAAGTAAAAAATAATTAAACATCGGTGCATTAATACGAAGTAGCCTGACTACATATTAGGAAACAAATATACATTTTTCTATGGAGTATCAATGGTACGACAGAAAACAAGTCCTCCTGAAGATCTGATTTCATTGACAAGCAGACTTCCGTGGTGGGTCTGCATTTTGCTGGCAATAATATCGTATTTTGTGCTGCACATGATTGCCTCGCGTCCGGCTATGACTATAGTGGGTCCAGGTCAGATGGGCGATGCTGTTACAAAAGGCATTGTGACGACCTTCGCTATGTTCTTCCAGTACATATTCCCATTTGCTTTTAGCATTGCAGCGCTTCTTTCAGGCATAAGTTCGATCAGACAGAAAAAGATGTACGAAAATATTGAATGCACGCTCCGATATTGCTGCCTTGAATGAGATAAGTTGGCAAGATTTCGAGAGACTGGTCGGGGGAATATTATCGGCGAGATGGTTTCTCGGTAACACGAGAAGGTGGTAATGGCACCGATGGTGGTGTAGATTTAGTGCTGCGTAAGAATAAAGAAATGTATCTGGTGCAGTGCAAGCAATGGAAGGCATATAAGGTGGGGGTTCAGCCGGTGCGGGAGTTCTACGGAGTAATGGCATCGCGTGGCGCAGTTGGCGGGTACTTTGTCACCTCAGGTATTTACACCGAAGACGCTAAGACATTTGTGCGGGGTCTTAACATTGAGTTGATTGATGGCCACAAGCTTCGTGAAATGATAGATATAGCCCGAAAGAAGCCTGTAGATTCAGCTATTCAGGTAGAATCACAACAGACATTTACTGCCCTTATTTGTCCCAAATGTGGTGCAGAGATGAAAAAACGGATTGCTCGGCAAGGCAAGAATGCCGGAAAAGAATTTTGGGGATGCACCAGTTTTCCAAAATGTAATGGTACTCGACCTCTGTGAAGAAATTGGGATCAAATTTTATTTTTTCATAGTTAGTTGGAAGGGCGAAGTCGCCAGGGACAGTATACGACAGTCGGGCCTGCCCTTGTCAAGGGACAGGGTCAGAAACATCACCATTGATTAGGCAGGCATTTCATTCAATCGTTTGCGGCTCCGGCTGAATTCATTATTCTCAGGATCAATGAGTAATCTAAGATTGCAATATGCAACATATAGATGTATAATGACTACATATTGCAACATATCTGTTTGGAGGAATCTATTATGGCCACAGCAGTAAGAATATCTGAAGAACTTGTAGGTGAGGCAAAGAGATTCGGGAGGATAGACCACAGGTCTTTGGCCGGTCAGATTGAGCATTGGGCGCGTATGGGGAAATGTGCCGAAGAGAATCCTGACTTGCCATATTCCCTCATAAAGGAAATCCTGATTGGACTGGATGAGTTAAACGAGAACGAGAAAACTGAATATAAGTTCGGATAGTTCGTAATGAGAATTTTCCAGTCACGGTCATTTGAAAAAAAAGTAAAGAAAATGTCAAAGTCCGAAAAGGAATCACTGGATCGAGAAATAAAGAAAATAGTGGAAAACCCTGGTATTGGAGAAGAAAAGAAGGGTGACCTGAGAGGTGTATTTGTACACAAGTTCAAACTCAAAACTATTCAATATCTGCTCTCATATCGAAAGAATGGTAATGATTTGGCGCTTATTATGATTGGACCTCATGAGAATTACTATCGAGACTTGAAGCAATATTTGAAGAACAGATAAGAACGGAAGAGAGAGGAAGAGGGGTTCAGACCTTGACACGAGCCAGGCGGTAGAACATTGATTATTTATTGACATCTTTTCCAGCAAATACTAATATTTTGGAAATTATTCCTTACAGTAGATTGGGTTAGCCGTCGTTGAGACATTTTGAGAGGAACGCGATGATAAGCAAATGCTGCAAATTCGTCTTATTGTTGCTTTGTCTGTTTGTTCTCTGGGGCTGTGCCTCAATTATTATTCCTGTATCCGACGGCAAAGCGCTCTCGGGTCGCAAGATTACTGCTGAAAATACAACCTTCATTAAGTCAGGTGTTACAACGCGGAGGGAGGTCATTCAGACGTTAGGGCAACCGGATATGGATTTTAAAGACCTCAGAATTATCGCGTATAGCTGGAATGTTCTTGGTGCTTATGTCCCCTGGGTGGTTGGTACACCTGGAGGTGGTGGCGCCGGCATTATGGAGATCAGTGACAAATATGTCCTGCTTATCGCATTCGAGAAAGAGGATCGCGTGTCAAGGTTCGAGATAAAGAAATTATGGCCCCTTGATACCATACGGGATCATGTCCTTAAATGGACTGGGCGTGAAGGTATAGATGTTCCAAAGCCATCAACCCATGTTGTTGGAGTTGAAATTCCTAAGGACCAGGCGGTTCTCTATATTTATCGGCCAGGAGGCTGGGGTGATGCCCCACTCTTGCACCAGCCCGTTATCAGCGTCGATGAAAAGGCAGTAGCAGAGCTTCGAAAGGGTGAATACATATCGACGGTTTTGCAGCCAGGATTCCACGTAGTTTCTGTGAACCCCGATCCCAACCCCACAAGCCCTCTTCGACCCGAGCAAAGACCTGTTCGAACGTTTTCCTTCGATGCTCTGCCAAATACGGCCTACTATTTAAAGATAAGAGTACGTTGGGGCTTGGGCGCTCTGGACCCTGAATTGACGATTTACCCTGCAGAAGATGCAGTACCGGTCATAAAGGAGTTGAGGCCCACTTGGTAGACTGGTAGCAGTCTGTATTCCCGCGTTTCGCTCAACATTAGTTCATAGCGATGAAATTTGATCACATAGAAAGATGAGTGATAAGCTGTGACACAGTAGATTCCTGAGGGAGGCAACATGGGCAAAAATGTGATATTCTCATCTCAAGGAAAGCGGGAGGAAAAACGATGAAAACCACGATTTGTTATTATACGGGAACGGGTAATTCGCTGTGGGTGGCGCGGACCCTGGCCGAGGAACTGGGCGATACTGAGCTTGTATCCATCGCCGACTGGGATATTGAAAAGAAGACCATCGATTCAGATACAATCGGATTCGTGTTTCCGGTCCATATGTGGGGTGTGCCGGGCAGAATCATCCAGTTCATCAATGAAATAAAGCTGGCGCAGCCGGGCTATGTCTTTGCCGTCGCGGTAAACGCGGGTCAGGTTGCCAATACGCTGGTCCAATTGAAAAACATTCTCAAAAAGAAGAACCTGTCTCTTTCGTCGGGATTCAGTGTTCCTCTTGTCTCCAATTATATACCCTGGGGCGGGCCGGGGCCAAAGTCGAAGCAGAGCGCTCTGTTCGAGTCAGCCAGGGAGAAGATATCGACGAATAGCTGTCTGCATTAAAAATAAAGAGCAAAGGCCTGTGGAGAAAGGCCCTTTCTGGCTGAACCCCTTGCTTACGTTTATCTATAAAATGAGTTTTAATCGTGTCCCCACCATGGACAAACAGTTTTGGGTCGATGACAAATGTAATCAATGCGGAATCTGCGGCAAGGTGTGCCCTTCGGAAAATATTACGATGAAGGAGGGAAGACCGGTCTGGAACCATCGCTGCGAGCAGTGTTTTGCCTGCCTGCAATGGTGCCCGAAAAAAGCCATTCAATATGGCAAAAGAACAGTGAAGTACATGCAGATACCATCATCCCGAGGTCCAGTTAAAGGACGTCCTGAAACAGAAAACATCACGGAATAGCACAACGAAATAAAGACGAGGTATCGGGACACAAACAATTTCAGCGCCGAGGCCCTGCATTTTACCGGTATAAATATCATTGCCCCCTTTTATTGATAAACTTTTTGATGGCCTCAAAGTATTGTTTGAGGCCAACGAACATGATGTCGTTATGATTGGCGCCGGGGATGATGAGGAGTTCTTTTTCATGTGAACCGATCTGTTCACTCAAGGTTTCGCCTCTTCAAGGGGTACCAGGGTATCGTATTCTCCGTGTATAATGAGGACAGGCGCAGTGATTTCCCGGACCATATCAAGGCATTGCCGGTCTATGGCGTCAAGGTCGATTCCTGTTGCCGGGACATCGAGGTGAACAAGAAGGCGGGTGATGCTCGGAAAGCCGCTTTCAATGATAAGCCCCCGGATAGTATTTTTCTGCCGATGGGCAATCTCCAGCGCCGGGATGCTTCCAAGGGAACGCCCCATAACCCAGAGGTCGGATCTGAAGCCTCGCTCCACAAGCTCTTTTGTAACAGAATCGTAGACAATATGGGCATCGCTGGAGATGTCTGTGAGAGTAGGTTCACCGGTGCTTTTTCCGTAGCCGCGATAATCGGCAACAACGAGGTTGATCCCGTATTTCAGGTAAAAGATTGCTATTTCATCATAATCGCTGACAACTTCACCGTTACCATGAAAATGGAGCACCCAGGGCCAGCTATCGTTTTCCTTATAGAAACGGCAATGGATTAGAACGCCTTCGGCAACAGGAACAAAATGGTCGAAACCCCATCGGGGACATGTGCTGAATGTCTCACGGGGATAAAAAACATATGTAAGAATAGAAGTACGGTCTATTGCGGAATAATCAGGCATTGGGGCCTCCTTGATACGATTTTCTCAACCCTCATATTGTATCCGTGAATGGGTATTTTTTGCAATAGTTCTCAGAGGTATGAACAAAGAAAAGAGTGGAAAAACATATATAGGCTGGTTTACAATCACTGCCATGAATATGTTTGCAGGTAAGGAAATTGAGCATGAAGATATATCACGTTGACGCATTTACTGCCAAAGTATTCAAGGGGAACCCTGCCGCGGTCTGTCTCCTCGACCACCCCATGGTCGATACGTGGATGCAAAGTGTTGCTATGGAAATGAACCTTTCCGAGACAGCCTTTCTTATCAGACAGGGAGATGGTTACAATCTCAGGTGGTTCACACCAAAAGTCGAGGTTGATCTCTGCGGCCACGCCACTCTCGCCAGCGCCCATATTCTTTTCGAATCAGGCGGCGCGCGACACGATGCAGTGATCCGGTTTTATACGAGGAGCGGTCTTTTAACAGCTTTACTCAATGATGGGTGGATTGAACTCAATTTTCCTTCAACGCCGGACGCGGAAGTATCGGCCCCGGAAGGGCTTATGGCTGCTCTCGGAGTCGAAGCGAGCTATGTGGGCAAAACGCAGTTTGATTATATTGTCGAGGTTGCCTCAGAAGAGATAGTAAGAAACATGGACCCTGATTTTGATGCCCTCTGCCGGGTGCCGACGCGGGGCATTATTGTCACGAGCAGGGCAGATTCCGATGAATTTGATTTTGTATCAAGATTTTTCTGTCCCATTCTCGGTGTCAGGGAAGACCCTGTAACCGGTTCTGCCCATTGCTGTCTCGGGCCATACTGGGCAAAAAAATTGAATAAGACCGATTTTATTGCCTATCAGGCATCGGAGCGCGGCGGAATTATACACGTCCGTGTCGATGGTGACAGGGTATACCTCTCAGGACAAGCCGTGACAGTCCTTAAGAGCAGACCTCCTCATTTAGCACGTTGAGGTCTGCGACACTAAAGAGGATACGGTTGAGATAAGGGAACTTGAAGGCAGCCATATATGGGGTGGTGCAATAATTGGCTGGTACTGACCAAACGGGGAAATAGGTATCAGATTATCCTGGGGACATAGATAACACTTTTATATAATTCATATACAAGAGAAAATGATAAAATAAAAAATGAATTCAATAAGGACTGATGCAATGGATTGGTTGGATGAGATAGAGCTTGTTTTTTTGCCGGGGTTGGATGGGACCGGATTGTCTTATGGGCCGCTTGGGGAGGCGATGCCTGGGAACATGCGGGTCACTGTTGTGACTTATCCTACAGATCAGAAGCTCTCTTTTATGGAACTTGTTCAATGCGCTTACGAACAGTTGCCGCGAAATAGACCGCTGGTACTGATTGCAGAATCTTTTTCAGGCCCCATTACAATCAGTCTGGCCAGTTCCTTTCCATCCAATATTAAAGGTATAGTTTTCTGTGCCACATTTATGAAGTTCGCCCGTCCGTTTTTACTTGGCCCGACAAAGTATATTCCATTTGAATTTATTTTGAGCAAACGCATGCCGGGTTTTCTTCTCTATTTTCTTGTCGGCGGCAAGCCTTTCTCTGACAAGCTGACCCCTCTCTTCCGGCAGCTTGAAAAGTTGATTAATCCGGAGGTGATAGCTCACCGAATCAGGATGCTTAAGAATATTGATGCCACTGCTGACGCGCGAACATTGACTCTACCCTGCTGCTACATTCAGGGTCTTCAGGACAAGCTAATCCCGGCGCGATGTATTATTCCCTTCAAGAAGTATTTGTCAAACTTCATCGTGAAGAGCGTCGATGGCCCTCACGGCATCCTCCAGGCGCAACCGGAATTATGCGCGCAAATCATCATGGAGTTTGTAAACGGCCTGTCGGAAACTCGAATCGCGAAACTCGAAACGTGAAACGAATAACAATCAGAATCGTCAAACGCGAAACTCGAAACGATTAGTAGTTTTTTAACTATTCACTGTTGCTATGCCATTTACGATTTCCGATTTACGATTTGCGGGTTCACGCTATGCCCCATGCCCTCTGCCCCATGCGCTATGCAATTCACTGTCTTTCCGCTGTCGGTAATACCATTCAATGCCGGTCTCTATGCTGTAGGCAAATACCTGCAATATTAGTCTGCCAAGACGTGGCCAATATCAGGAATGGTTCGAGATTTCAATAAGATAGACAGACGTACCAAAATAGGTACGAATTTTGCTCATCTGTATGTAACGTTTGGTGTCCACTACTGACAACGGGGGTCACACTGCTTTTATGCTTTCTACCGCAATTTTTTTGAAATGTGATGTAGATCATTTATTATTGCGCTTTTAAGTAGTATTTTATACAAGTTCAAAAGTTGGGGTAGAGCATGAAGAGGGATGAGAAGATAACGCAGTTGAGCAGAGCGTTAAATGAGGAGGCATTTTATTATATGGGAGGTGTTGCCGATATAATTGCTGTAAGCGTAATTAAGTTTGAAAAGTATGCTTCTGGTGGGGCATGCCCAGCGACGAGCAAGAGCATGAACGAACATAGCAGGAAAAAAGGAGGTAAATACAATGTTACGAGAGATTAAGTTTGTGGTAACAGGCGAAATCCGAAAGCCTAAGAGTGGTGACTGGTTTCTCAATACGAAAAATTTCCCTATCTGTGCCGCGCAGGATTTTGATATATCGAAATATCCTATCCTGAAAATGGAAATCGTTGAGGATGTGAACGCTCAGCCAGCGGCAAAGCAAAATTATATACCGATTGTCCTTCGGAAATAGCACGTTAGCTATGGATAAATAACGCCTGAAAGAATAATAAGAGCGTTATTTATCCATAGCGAAACTACTTCGCTTCAGTATCCACCATAAGCTCGCCCGAGCAAATGCAGCATTTTCATAATTTTATTTCCTGTAGAAATTGTCAATAATGTCAGGTAATATAATGGATTCGGATATGGAGCACAATAATATCCGAATCGTAAAGGAAATATATGGATTTCACAGGCGATGACGCCTCGGTGCTTCTCAATCAATACGTAAAGAATGAGCGTATGTTGAGCCATTGTTATGCATAATGAAAAAGCAAGCGGAAAGAAACGAAGCAGTATGTTCCAGCATGCGCTGGCGGCATCGGAGACGATTACCGGATTGATTGTTGCTACCGCACTGGTTTACCCCGACAAGAAACTTACCAGTGTGAAACCCAAATCGGTGGTGAAGCGCATGAAGGAAAAGGCCTTCGCGGCTTCAGTGAACCGGGATAACATTATGGAATGCGAGAAGATTGGCGTTCCGATCAATGAATTCGCGGAACTCTGCATCAATGCCATGCTGACAATAAGCGAACGGATCGGGTTGTGAAGAGCATATATTCCGACTCACCAAATATATCTCATATAAGAATAAGGAAGCCACATTGTGAAGCGTTTTGCTGATTCGCCCTATTTTAAGATGTTCACGAGTCGCCGGATGGCAGTTATGGTGCTCCTCGGATTTTCATCGGGACTGCCGCTCCCGCTCACGGGAGGGACCCTTCAGGCATGGCTTACCACTTCTGGTGTAGATATAAAGACAATTGGTATTTTCTCTCTTGTGGGATTGCCCTATACGATTAAATTTCTCTGGTCCCCTTTTATGGACCGTTTTGTGCCGCCCTGGCTTGGAAGAAGACGGGGATGGATCGTTCCTCTACAGCTTCTTCTTTTAACAGGCATAGCCCTTATGGCCCTCGGTTCGCCCCAGAAGATGCCCCTTGCTCTTGCTGTCATAGCTCTCATCGTGGCCTTTATCTCCGCGTCGCAGGATATTGTCGTTGATGCTTACCGTACCGACATTCTTCCTGATGTGGAACGTGGTTTCGGTGCGGCAACCTTTGTTTTCGGGTACCGGATCGCAATGCTCGTCGCGGGTGCTCTTGCCCTTATCATGTCCGATAGAATAGGGTGGCAGCATACATACTTTCTGATGGCTATTTTTATGATAATAGGGGTATGCGGTACCTTCATGGGTCGAGAGCCCGACCACAAGGTGGTCCCGCCTAAAACCATGGAAGAAGCGATCTGGGGTCCTTTGAAGGATTTTTTTTCAAGAAAATCTGCATTGTTGTTTGTCCTTCTCATTATTCTCTATAAGCTTGGTGACGCATACGCGGGTTCTTTAACAACGCCCTTTCTCATCAGAGGTGTTCATTTTACTCCCACGGATGTCGGGACTATCAATAAAGGACTGGGCCTTATTGCGACGATTGCCGGAGCCCTGTTCGGCGGCACAATAATGGTGAAACTTGGTCTCTTCCGATCACTTATGGTTTTTGGTATTTTCCAGATGATATCAAACCTCTCTTTTATGGTGCTGGCATGGATCGGGAAGAGTTACCCGGCCATGATCACGGCAGTTGCCTTCGAAAATGTTTCTGGAGGAATGGGGACAGCCGCTTTCACGGCACTTCTCATGGCCCTCTGCGACAAACGATTCAGCGCGACACAATTTGCCCTTTTGTCATCCCTTTCCGCGCTGGGGCGCGTTTTTATCTCCCCCACATCAGGTTTTCTACAAGTTGCCGTGGGCTGGCCGGTCTTTTTCTTTATTACTACCCTCATCGCTCTGCCGGGACTTGCTCTTCTCTGGCGGTTGCGCAATGATATTAACAGCATAAATGAAGTCTAAGGTTCCGATATGATTGGGAAAGTATTTTTTTACTACCGAAAAAAGCAAAAAAGGATATAATGATAGGATGCATTTGCGGCCTGCTTTAACGATACTCTTTTTCTTTTTATTTACCGCGCTGTTTATTTTCATGACTGGGTTCCTTACACCTGTAATAAGTAAAGACGGTCTGGAAGTAACACGCGATAAGGACAAGACAACGTACTCCATTGGTCCCTCTGAAAAGAGAAAGAATGAAAAAACAGAAGAAGAAAAAGATAAAGAGCGGGCTTGGGATATGTTGAAAAACATGAATATTATTATCGATAAAGAAGGACAAAAGGGACAAAAGAACTAACAACAGAGTGGTGAACAGAATGGACAAAGGCAAAATCATTATCGTTGAAGATGAACTGAGCATACTCACCATGCTTAGTGAGTTTTTGAGTGCCAACGGTTATACTGTCGAGCCCTATATTGACAGCAAGAAAGCGCTTTCAGCGCTTAAAAATAATGATTATCAGGTTTTAATTACCGATTTAATGATGCCCAAAGTCGATGGTCTCCAGCTTATTAATTTTATTCAGAAAGAATATCTGGATACCCTCGGTATTGTCATGACAGGATACGGGAGCATGGACAGTGCCATCAGCGCCATGAGATGCGGCGCCTTCGATTATATCTTAAAACCCTTTAAATTCGAAGAAGTCCTTGCGACAGTTGATTCCGCGATGTACTACTACAATCTTTTAAAAAGCGATAACATCCCCAAGGGCCTTACTCTCAAGTCGAATTTATTACGGCGCTACGCGGAAAATAAAATTATGCGCGAAAATACGATCTTACGAAGTTGTCTGAAGGACAAATATAAGTTTGAAAATATCATCGGTATCAGTTTTCCCATGCAAAAGGTCTTTGAGATGATCGAAAAGGTGGCTGATACGAATGCCACAGTACTTGTAACGGGTGAAAGCGGTGTCGGCAAAGAGCTTGTTGCCAGAGCTATCCATTATAATTCTTCAAAAAGGGACAACCCCCTTGTAGTTGTCAATTGCGGCGCCATACCGGAGACCCTCCTTGAGAGCGAACTTTTCGGTTATGAAAAGGGTGCCTTCACCGGTGCTGTCAGTACGAGGTTCGGCAGGTTCGAACTTGCCCATGGGGGCTCAATATTTCTCGATGAAATAGGCGACATGAGCTTTAATCTGCAGGTAAAATTGCTCAGGGTGTTGCAGGAAAAGGCCTTTGAGAGAATCGGGGGCTCAAAAACAATAAAGGTGGATGTGCGGATCATCGCGGCCACCAACAGGGTCCTCGATGACCTTGTGAAACAGGGAAAGTTCAGAGAAGACCTCTATTATCGGCTTAACGTGGTGCCTATCAAAATACCGCCGCTTCGTAAAAGAAGACAGGATATCCCCCTCCTCCTTAATTATTTTCTTGAACGTTCAAACAAGCTGAACATGGCCAATATAGAAGGATTTACTGAAGAAGCCATGAAGGCCCTTATGGATTATGAATATCGTGGTAATGTGAGGGAACTCCAGAATATTGTTGAAAGAGTGGTAGTGCTGAAGAAGAACGGCCATATTGATATTGAGGACCTCCCTGAGAAACTGTACAGCGGAGAACGGGTACATCACGAGGAAGAAGAAGCCACACCACTTGATATGGAGAGAGGCTATGATACGCTTGTCTCCGAGTTTGAAAAAAGTCTCATTACGAAGGCCCTTGGTGAGACACAGGGCGTAAAAAGCAAGGCCGCCCAGGTGCTCAACATTAACAGGACCACCCTTATCGAAAAGATGAAACGGCTGGGTTTAGACTAAATATTTCCTGTCAAATAAATGACAAAACAAACAGGTGATAGGTAATAACTGTACTGAAGGTTTGACCTTTACAATTTCAACCTCTGCCTGTAACCTATTGTCTATAGCCTCTTGCCCTTAACCTCGAACGCCATTACCTATAACCTGTTTTATTATGGTATACTTTTTGCAAAGCAAGACAGTATGGCTGTCGTGGAAGTGAAATTACTCGAAAACGCTTTTAATCAATTTTCAAAAGCCTCTGATTCGATCATCAGTCACTATACTATTTTGGAAAGCCAGATCAGGGAGTTGAAAGAGGAGCTTGAAGAGAAGAACAGGGCCCTTGAGCGCGCAAGCGAGTATCTCTATACCATACTCGATTCATTGCCTGTTGGGGTTGCCGTTGTTGACAAAAAATCGATACTTTTTGTGAACAAACAAGCCGAAGAACTTGTTTCCGAAGGCATTATCAGTAATCTCAATAATGGTGTCCCCAAGACGGGTGAGGTAAAAACCGGTTGCGGTCATTTCCGGTGGAAAAAGGAGAAACTGCATAATGGTTTTGAAGGCAAAGAGGTCATTGCCATTGAAGATGTGACGGAAATAGAGAAAGTAAAAGAAAGAAACGAAAGAGATGAACGCCTTATGGCCATGGGTGAAATGGCGGCGCGCATTTCCCACGAGATAAAGAACCCCCTCGGCAGTATGGAACTTTTTCTCTCCATGCTGCTTTCCGGCAAGCTTAATAAGAACGAAAGAAAATATGTCGATTATATCCTTTTTGGCGTCAAAACAATAGACAGGATCATCAATAATATCCTTTCCTATACGAGACCGAAAACACTTGCCCTGAAAAAAGGAGACCTTTTTGAAATTGTTCGGAATACCCTGGATTTTATGAGTGTTTCTATCAGCGTCCGCGAGATCAATATCGAATTTAACACGACCTCCCGCGGCCATGCCTTTTTTGACCCGGATCTGATGAAACTCGTTGTAATGAATCTGATCAGCAATGCCATAGAGGCTATCGGTAAAAAAGGACGAATCAAAGTAGATATAAAAGAAAGCGGAAGTTTTTCAGTTCTCATTGTAAGTGACAGCGGCATCGGCATGTCTGAAGAAGTGAGGAAAAATATTTTTAATCCCTTCTTTACGACAAAAGATAAAGGTGTCGGTCTCGGCCTTTTCATTGTCTATAATATTATCAAAGCTCACGGCGGCTATATTGAGGTGGAATCTGCTGTGGATTCAGGTTCCTCGTTTCTCATCTACATCCCGAAAGAAAGGTTATCTGTGGTATGAAGACGAACGTACTTGTTGTAGATGACGACAATCATATGAGGATCGCCCTCAAGGAATCCCTCATACAGGCAGGCTATAATGTCTCCATCGCCGAAGACGGAGAGCAGGCCTTGAGCGAGATAGAAAGACGCATGTATGATCTTGTTATTACCGATGTGAAAATGCCTCACGTGAGCGGTATCGATCTGCTGAAGCATATCAAGGAGTCGGCACCCTTTATGCCTGTTATTCTCATAACCGGATACGGCACAATCCAGGATGCTGTCAAGGTAATTAAAGAAGGCGCCTATGACTATATTCAAAAGCCCTTTAATACAGACACATTGTACGGCATAGTAAAAAGGGCCCTGGGAGTGAAGAGCGGGAAAATTATCGGTACGTCGAAGATCATGAAAGACTTATTGCTTAAGGCGGAAAGGGTCGCGAAATCGGACGCGACAGTTCTTGTCCTTGGTGAGAGCGGTGTCGGAAAAGAACTGGTCTCGAAATATATTCACGAAAACAGCGACAGGTTCGACAAATCTTTTATTCCTGTCAATTGCGCGGCTTTGCCCGATACTCTTCTTGAAAGCGAACTCTTCGGATACGAAAAGGGGGCCTTTACAGGCGCGCTTAACAGAAAGCTGGGAAAATTTGAGCTTGCCGACAAAGGAACGATTCTGCTCGATGAAATAACTGAAATGGACCTCAGGCTGCAGGCAAAACTGCTTCGCGTACTCCAGGAAAAGGAAATTGAAGTTATCGGATCAAAATACCCGAAACCGGTTGACGTCAGAGTCATTGCCACGACGAACAGGAATATCACGAAATATGTGGCTGAAGGTAAATTCAGAGAAGACCTGTATTACCGGCTCAATGTTTTCCCCATTACAGTACCGCCGCTTCGGGAACGAAAAGAGGACATCCTTCCTCTTGTGAACTATCTGCTGAAAAAACACGCGAAAGGCATGGATATAGTGATGGAGAACGAGGCCATCGAATATTTACAGGAGAAACCCTGGAGGGGTAATGTGCGGGAACTGGAAAATCTCGTTGCCCGGGCCTGTATCCTCTCGAATTGTGCTGTTATTAAATTGACACATGTCAGGGACATTGATTCCGCCAGTGAAAACGCAGCGGGTTGCGGTTCTGTCCGGGAAATGGAGACGAAACTTATTCTTGACGCGCTGAAGTCGGTAAGAGGCAACAGGACAAAAGCGGCCTCAACCCTCGGCATTACGGTGAGGACCTTACGGAACAAGATCAATGAATACAAAACAATGGGGATAGAGGTCCCCGTTAAGGAGTATTAATATGGATATGATCAGCCTCATTGAAAAGGCGCTCAATATACGGTCTTCTTATCACAAGGTCATTTCAGGCAATATCGCAAATGTTGCAACCCCCGGCTACAAAGAAAAGAACATGGATTTTAAAAAAGAGATTGACAGGGTGATACATTCAGAAGCGAGCAGCAGTGTTATTGGTAATGGCGTTGAGGTAACGGAAAACCTTGAAAATGATGGTCTGTCCAGTCTGGACGGAAACACGGTCAGTGTGGAGAACCAGATCGTGAAACTTACAGAGAACCAGGTTATGTTTCATTCTCTCGTACAGGTTGCGGCAAAGCGGTTTTCAATGATGAAATTCTTGATCAGTGAAGGAAGGAGGTAGTATGGGAATTTTTGATATTCTCAGGATAAGCTCTTCCGGATTAAAAGCACAGAGGACGAGGATGGAAGTTATTGCCGGCAATCTTGCTAATATTCATACAACAAAAACCGACGAAGGCGGACCGTATAAGAAGAAAGAGGTTGTTTTTATGTCCGCCGATGTGTCCGGTGAAAAGAGCTTCGGGGGCGTCCTTGCGAAAAAGATTGAAGGCGTTAAAGTTAATTCTGTCCAGGAGAGCGACAAGGCTTTTGAAAAGGTTTTTGATCCCAATCATCCTGACGCGGACCAGGAAGGATATGTGACATTTCCCAACGTGAACCTCATGGAGGAAATGACGGACATGACGGCGGCCACCAGGGCATACGAGGCGAATGTCAATGTTATGAATACAACGAAAGAAATGCTCATTAAAACTCTCGATTTAATAAAGTAGGGGGCAGCATATGAAGGTTGAAACATTTACTCTCAACACATTTCCCGATGTCGGAAAGGCAAAGAACGAGGTACAGGAAACGGGAAAGACATCTTTCGGCGATGTGCTGAAAGACTCCATCAAAAAGGTTGGAGAAATCGAGAAAGAGGCTGATCAGGAGGTGCAAAAGCTTGCTACCATGGAATCAGGTGATATTGTCAATACCATGATGGCCATCGAGAAAGCGGATATATCCTTTCAGATGATGATGCAGATCAGGAACAAGATAATCAGTGCTTATGAAGAAATTATGAGGATACAGGTGTAAGCCATGGCAACCTCAGACGATCTTATCGGTAGCGCGCGAAACTATTTAAAAACGACCTCCAAGGGTAAACTCTACACCTATCTGTTCCTGTTTATCGTCATTGTCGGGGGATCTATTATCGGTATTTCAATTATCCAGAAAGAAACCTATAATACTCTCTTCGCCGGTCTTTCCACGGAAGACGCGTCGATGGTTGTCGCTAAACTGAAAGAACTCAAAGTGCCGTATCAGCTGGGGCTTGGGGGAACGGCGATATATGTGCCGAAAGAAAAAGTCTATGATGTACGGCTCATGCTCGCCGGTCAGAACGCGCTGCCTGGTGGAGCGGGAATGGGTTTTGAGCTCTTTGATAAAACCAATTACGGTATGACGGAATTTATGCAGAGTGTCAATTATAAACGGGCAATCCAGGGAGAATTGTCGAGGACCATCAACCAGATGCCCGAAATCAAAGGCTCCCGGGTCCATATTGCCATTCCTGAAAAAACGCTCTATTCGGACCGGGAAAAGGAAGTGACTTCCTCGGTATTTTTGAAAATAAAGCCCGGTAAAACCTTATCGAAAGATCAGGTAATGGGGATTGTCCAACTCGTTGCCGGCAGTGTGGAAAATTTGAAACCGGACAATGTTACTGTTGTTGATTCATCGGGAAGGGTCCTCTATAAGAATGGAGGCAGCGGGTCCAGTGCGACAATTGCCCTTTCCGGACAGCAATATGAATTGCAGAAAAGCGTTGAGAAGACGCTTGAGGATTCGGTCCAGTCCATGCTCGATAAGTTCATACCGTCCAATCGGTCCATTGTAAGGGCCAGCGTGGAACTCAATTTGCGAAAGATAGAGAAGGTTGAAGAAGAGGTGCAGCCTACCAAAAGTGCCGTTACCGCCGAAAAGAAAAGCAAGGAGAAATCTGTTAACAGGACAGGCGGGCCGGGTGGTGTTCCCGGTGTGGCTTCAAACGTTCCCAATGTTGCCGGCAAGAGCAAAGCGGACATAAGGACCGATAGCAGCGGCAGCAAAACAAACGAATCGGAAAGGGAAGAATCCCAGGTTTCCTATGAGGTGAGCAAAACAGTTAGGAAGATTATAGAGCCTTTTGGCGACATAAAACGGATGTCCCTCGCGCTCGTCGTTGACGGTAAATATGAAAAGGTGAAAGGGCCAAAGGGCGGTGAGGAACTGAAATATACGCCACGATCCCAGAAAGACCTTAATGACATAAAAGGCATTGTCTCCAGGGCGGTAGGGTATGACGAGGAGAGGGGAGACAAGATTGAAGTACTCAACGTTCCTTTTGAGGTTGAAAAACTGGCAGACGAAAAGGGCGCTTTTGCCAGCGCTGAAAGAACAGAAACAATGTATAGCATGGGTAAATACGCTTTCTATATTGTCATTTTTCTTGCAGTCTTTTTCTTCCTCGTGAAGCCGCTCCTGAATATTTTAAAGTCCAGAGTGGAAAGGTCGCCGCTTCATGATATAAAGGATGTCTATGTGAAGAGCGGCGGCGCGACAGCCGAAATACCTTCTTTTGAAAATAGACAGCAAACGGCGCTTACGGACGCCATGAAAGATAAGGCCCTTGTGGGGTCAATCATCAAGGAATGGGTTAGGGAAGGTACATGATGGATGCCGAAATAATTCCCGGTATCAAGAAAGCCGCGATTCTTCTTCTCATCATGGATGACGAAATGACCAAGGAGATCATGAAAGATCTTGAGGAAGATGAAATCGAGGCTATCGGCCAGGAAATAACACGATTAAAATTGATCCCCGATAGTGTTGTTTCAAGAGTGACGGAAGAGTTTACCGCGAAGCTGGGTAAAAGAAACAAACAGATTGTAGGCGGTGAACAGAAGTTTAAAGCGCTCATTAAAAAGAGCTTTGACAATGAAAAAGCGGAGACGTTTCTGGGTAACATAGAAACAAAGAAAGGCACCCCCGGCGAGTTCCTGAGACGCTGTGATCCGAAGTTGCTGGCAAATGTGCTCAGGGGAGAACACCCTCAGACTATTGCCCTTGTTCTTTCCACGCTTGGGTCGAAGAAGGCTGGCGATGCCATTTCCGCTCTGCCCGAGCGGATACAGACAGAAGTAATTATGAGGATGGCCAATCTGGAAAAGGTTGATATGTCGGTGCTTGGGGAAGTAGAGGGCGTTATCAAGGAACAGCTTGAAAATATCGGCGGCGCTGAAGGAAAACAGCTGGGTGGTGTTGAAGCAGTAGCTACCATACTGAACCAGATGGACAGAACTCTGGAATCAGAACTGCTTGGAAAACTTGAGGAGTCAAGTCCTGATCTCGCGGAAAAAATCAGACAGCTCATGTTTACCTTTGAGGACCTCGTGCAACTTGATGATAAGAGTGTCCAGACTCTTTTGAAAGAAATTTCTTCCGAAGATATCGGACTCGCGCTGAAAGGCGCTTCAGACGCGATGAAGGAGAAAATATATTCAAATATGTCGGAAAGAGCTTCGGCAATGTTGAAGGAAGACCTTGAAGCAATGGGCCCTGTCAGATTATCCGATGTTGAAAAGGCGCAGGTGAAAATCGCCATGGTCGCGAAAAAACTCGAAGGAGAAGGCAAGATAATTCTCTCCAGAGGGAGTGAAAAGTTTGTTTAAGGTGAGAACAGGATGAAGCCTTTTGCCCTCGATAATCTCAGTGAAGGTCCTCAGGAATATGTACGGTCTGAATTCACCACATATTTTGACGAAAAAGAGCACGGTCAACAGCAGCCGCCGGCACGGACGATAAGCGTTCAAGACCAGACCCGGAAAGTTTTTGAAGACGCTTTTGTGCAGGGTGAAAAAGCTGGTTATGAAATGGGCATGAAAAAAGTTGACTCCATTGTCAAGAGGCTCAACGGCCATATTGCAGAATTGACTTTTTTTAAAGAAGAACTTCTCGAAAGATCAAGAAAACTTTCAACAGACCTGGCCCTTGTCTTCGCGGAAGCCATTATACTCAGAGAATGCGAAGACAGCAGAGACGCGATATTGAGGATGGCAAAGAAGGCCCTGGATCTCTGCGACCAAAGAGGAGAAATTTCCATTAGAATGAGAAAAGAAGACGCGGAGCAAATCTCTTTGGAAGAGACAAGCCATCTGAAAATTATCAAAGACGATACATTAAAAGAACCGGGCTTTATTATTGAAACAAATTTTGGTGACATTGACGGGAGAATTTCAGTTCAGATCGATGAATTAAAGAGAGAGTTTATCCATGGACACCTCGGTTGATATAAACACGGCATCTGTGAAAAAGATGCTTTCCGATTTCTATCCCTATCGGGTATACGGCAAAGTTAACCAGGTCGTAGGTCTTGTTATTGAAGGAAAGGGCCCCATTTCTTCCGTTGGAGATACGGCGCTTATATACCCTATCGATAATACCCCCCCCATTGATGCTGAAGTCGTAGGTTTCAAGGACGGAAAGACTTTGCTCATGCCCCTCGGTGATCTCAGGGGCGTCGGCATTGGTTCCAGGATCCTCTCACGAAGGAAAACCGTAGACGCCGTTGTTGGTGAAGGTCTTCTCGGCAGAGTCATAGACGGTCTGGGAAATCCCATGGATGGAAAAGGCCCTATTCAGTGCAGTGAATCGATACCTATCTACAAGGACACAGTGAACCCGATGAAAAAAAAGAGGATCCATGAACCTCTTGACCTTGGACTCAGAACAATTAACGGACTTCTCACCTGCGGTAAAGGTCAGAGGATAGGGATCTTTGCGGGTTCAGGTGTGGGCAAAAGTGTGCTTCTCGGTATGATAGCACGGCATACGGAGGCAAACATAAATGTTATCGGCCTCATCGGTGAGAGAGGAAGAGAAGTGCGAGAGTTTATCGAACGGGACCTGGGCGATGGACTCAAACGTTCTGTTGTTGTCGTAGCAACATCGGACCAGCCTCCGCTCATCAGGGTACGGGGAGCTTTTCTCACCATTGCCATCGCGGAATATTTCCGCGATAGAGGAGAGGATGTACTCCTGCTCATGGATTCTTTAACAAGATTCAGTATGGCACAGCGGGAAGTTGGTCTGGCCATAGGTGAACCGCCGACTTCAAAAGGATACACCCCAAGTGTTTTTTCACTGTTGACAAAACTTCTTGAGAGGGCCGGTAACGGAGAATCCGATGGCACCATGACGGGGATATATACTGTTCTTGTAGAAGGTGATGACCTTGATGATCCTATCGCGGATTCTGCGAGATCAATACTGGACGGACACATTGTACTTTCGAGAAAACTCGCCGATCAGAACCATTATCCACCCATAGATGTGTTAAGAAGCATAAGCAGGCTTATGAAAGATATTTCACCCAAAGAACAGATAGAATATGCCGGAAGGATAATCGAGATAATGTCTGAATATGAGCGGGCGGAAGATTTGATAAATATCGGCGCCTACACACCGGGAAACAACCAGAGAATAGATTATGCCATATCGATGATCGATAAGGTAAAGACCTTCCTTGCCCAGGGAATTGATGACAGGGTAACTATCGACGAGACACAGGATAGCATGAAGATACTTTTCTATGTCTGATCAACATTCTGGCGGCATACAGCGGCCTATTTTCAATAATTTTACGGTCAGCTACATACAGGATTGATTATGCTCAAAGACCGTCTCGATCGGATTATTGAAATAAAAGAAAAAATAATGGATGACAAAGAACGGGAGATTGAAGAAGAAAAGAGCAAACTGGAAACTGTCAATCGCGCAATAGAGGCCGTAGATATTGATATTGAGAAGAATTATGAGAGAATGACAGGGAAGTCGATGCAGGGGAATGACTTCTCTGTTATCACGGACTACCTTGAATATCTTGAGAACATGAAATGCTCGCTCACCGGAGAAAGAGAAACGGTGCAGGACAAGATAGCAATATTAAAAGAAGAGCTTATTGAGTTGATGAAAGAGATGAAAATGCTGGGTACATTAAGGGACAAAATCCTTGCCACTCTGAAAAAATCTTTAAACAGGCGTGAGCAGAAACTCCTCGACGATATCGCGCTCAGGATTGAAGGAAAGAAAATATAAATTGACCAGTTCTTAACAAATATCTCCCTAACCGAACTGACGCTCAAAATTCTGTTATATGCCCCCTATTTGATAAAAGTTTAGGAAAATAATATTATTCATTTTATTAAACTCGCCAACCTGTATTATCTGTGGACATAGGAAAAATTTTCCCTGTCGGGAATTAATTTCCTTCAAATATGTTCCCGATCAGCCACCAGTAATTTAATAACTCATAGAAAATATTAACAAATTAAATTTGGCACATTATTTGATTAATAACATGGTATGGAAAATCTTCTTATAAACTATCTTTTGAAGAATTGTGTGACACTGGCGAAAGAATTATTTTCGTCGGAATTGGAATCAGTCGGCCCGCAAGAAGGGGATAATGCGCTCAACTTTCCCAATCTCCTCGACGTCAAGATGGGAAGGGGCATTGAGGCGTCGAAACTGAATGTTGTTGATGGGGCTGAGCCGAAAGAAAATCAAGACGAATCAGCCGTGGAAAATTCCAATAAAGAAGATAACCAGAAAGAATCGTCTGTCATTTATTTCGATACGCAGAGCATTATCACCTTAATGCAAATATATTTCAAGACACAGGATTTACAGGATAATACCATGAATACTTTTCAGAACGATACAAAATCTATTGCCATAGAGAATTTTTTGCAAAGCGTCTTTTCTCTTTTACAGGAAGGAGAAAGCGTTCAGTTTGTGAAAGATAAAGCGATCGGAACGATCTGTCTTGTCCAGAAACCAGAAGAAGAGGAAAAAACAGTTGAAACGGACCAATATCCTGTCATTGAGCCGGGAAAGTTAATAGAGAGCATGCCCTTTATCGGTTACCTTGCTTTTATTCTGCAGCAATTCAACGCTTTTGAAAAAACAGATAAAACGGATAAAAAGGTTGAAAACGAGGAGGCTGATAATAAAGTAATGTAATAAATAAAGACGCAATGGTGACCGGGAATATAAATCAGTATGAGAAATATCAAAATAAAGAAATAATTCAAATGTTCAGAAAGACAGATGAAAATAAAGAAGCCGTAAGGGCCGACGTTAAAATGGCCAAACCTCTATTAAATAAAATAGAAACACCCGTAGGCTTTGAAAATGAAAACAACGAAGTCTTGAACCTGACCGATGCGACAGCGAAACTTTCTCCTAAAATAGAGGTGAAAAAACTGAATGACAGAGAAAACATTTTTCAGATCATTTCCAGTGAATTGTCATCCAATGAAAGCGACGGGATGAACAAAAATATTTCCATCCTGACGGTGAAAACGGAAAAGGCTGTTTCTTCCGGCGATGATGATGCTCAAAGGTTGTTTCCAAAGTATCCGACAAAACGGCCGGCGATTATGCCGGTCCTGATGAGCGCCAGTTATTGTCACAGAATGACTATACAAAAACCGGCAACCATCTCGATAAAGAGGCCGGCAAAGTATTGGAAAAGACGCCCTTCGCTTCGGTTATGACGGACAGGATTGAAAAGATCGTGGAACAGTATGCCAACAAAAACGTCTCTATGGACATGGTGGTAAGACTCAAGATCGATGAAAAGGAGACATTACTCGTCGGACTCAAGGAACATGGACAGCGTGTTACTGTTGAGGTGAAGACAACAAATGAGGGCATGGGAACGTTTCTTCAATCACAGAAAGAGGAGATCGCCAGGCAGCTTGAAGGAAAAAATATCTACGCCAATATCTACGTTGATGTGCAGAACGAAAACCGTGAGAAGAGAGAGCAGAGAAATCAGCAGAAGAAACGGTCCGACGAGCAGGAGAACGAGGATTTCGTCGGTTTCTTAGAGGCAATGGCATAAAAGGAGGTATGTATGGCAATAACATCAGACGTCTTAAATGCGACATGAGCGCGGCGTCAATGAACACAAGCGGTACAACAGCAACAAGCTCAATGAACAGCATGATGGGAAAGGATGCCTTTCTCAAGATCCTCATGACGCAGCTCAAGTATCAGGACCCTATGGACCCTATGAAGCCAAATGAATTCATGGGCCAGCTCTCGCAGCTTACCCAGGTCGAGCAGTTGACGAACATCGCCTCGACGCTTGATGACATGAAGAAGCCAACGAGAGCGGCAGTATTTCCCAGTGGCTCAATGTCATCGGCCATCAAATCAACACAGACAGTGACACTATATCGAAAGGTGACAGCGTTGTATTGTCTCCTGCCGGAGATTATGACAGCATTGTCTTAAATCTCACCAATGTCAGTGACGGCAGCGTCACGCAGCAGACCATAAATAAAGGTGATCCTCTGACGCTGACCTATAACGGCACCGATAAGGTGAAAGTCTCTGCCTATGCTTTGAAAGACGCGAAACTGTGGGATGCACCTACGCCGTCTATCAAACCGTACAGGGGATACAGAGCGGTGCTGATGGACTTGTCGCGGTTTTGAGCAACGGCGATCAGCATAAAGTAAGCACTATTACAAAGATCATAAATTAAGAGGAGGGAAATATGTTAAGTTCATTCTTTTCAGGTATCAGCGGTTTAATAGCAAACAGTTCTTCGATTAACGTAGTCGGCAACAACATTGCCAACGTGAACACCGTCGGGTTTAAAGCAAGCAGGGCCACTTTCCAGGATGTCCTCTATCAGTCCATCTTCGGTTCTTCAGGTTCGAGCCAGGTTGGCCGTGGTACGGCACTCAGTTCTGTGGATACCTTCTTCTCCCAGGGGTCCTTTGAAAGTACAAGTGAGCCGACAGACCTTGCCATTGGTGGTAAAGGTTTTTTCATCGTCCGGTCTTCTGAAAACGAGACAAATTACTTCACCCGGGCAGGTCAGTTCAGGTTTGACAGGGACGGCAACTTGACCATGCCAAACGGCGATATACTCCAGGGAAGGGAAATCGACAGAACTACCAATGCCCCTGTCGGTGTCGATACGGATATTATTATTTCCCAGGCCCCCAGTGAGCCAAGGGCAACAGCCTTTATCGGTATGAACGTGAACCTCCAGTCAGATGCGCCATGGGTAGGGACCATAGATGATGCCTTCGGCGGTGCAGGGACAGCAATAGCCGCTGTGCCGACAGTGAGCGAGGGGACATATCCCAGGGTTGGCGATTATACGATGACCCTTGCCGGTACTACTCTGTCGGTTACTGTGGCCCACAGAGACGCCTCTGGCACCCTTACCGGTACAAGCAGTACATATACAGGCACTGTTGCTGCCGGAACAACATACACAAACTGGCAGGGCTCGGGGCTTGATTTTACGACGGCAGCAGGCCCAATTTTGCAAACGGTTCGCAGACAATGGGTTTAGATGGTTTTTCTACTGATTACATGAGCGCTACCGTAAACCCCTCGGCGACATCGGATTACTCCTCATCGGTCACGGCATACGATTCTCTGGGTCAACCCCATGTTGTAACGGTCTATTTCAGAAAATCCTATGAGACGACAATACCCCAACAGAGTGTATGGGAATGGATGGCCCACCTCGATGCGGCAGATTCCTCGACAGGCGCTAATGATTTGGCCGGTTATGGCACACTCATATTTAACAATAACGGCGCATTGGTATCAGGCGGCGCCGCCATACCTGTTTCATTCGATTTTTCTCAGGGCGCCCAGCCTGCTCAGTCCATCGACCTGGTATTCGGCTCTGGCTCTGGTGGCGGTACAACGACACAGTATCCTATGGCGTCTACAACGAACTTCCAGACCCAGGACGGTTATCCTCCCGGCGTACTCCAGAATGTAACAGTAAGCCCTGAAGGAGTCATCTCCGGTCACTATTCAAATGGCCAGATACTCAACCTTTATCAAATAACACTGGCGAATTTCAATAACCCCAATGGATTGAGAAGAGAAGGAAGCAACCTTTATTCTGAGACCATCGAATCCGGTGTCGCTTATACAAATGCCCCCGGCGAAGGCGGCCTCGGCAAGATCAACCCCAACTCCCTTGAACAGTCAAATGTCGATCTCGCGACAGAGTTTGTCAAGATGATCGTTGCCCAGAGAGGGTTCCAGGCAAATTCGCGGGTCATCACCACAACCGATGAAATCCTCGCGGAACTGATGAACCTGAAACGATAAACCAGCTTCTCATAACTACCCCCTATTAATAGAATCGCCCTTGCAGCTACCAGCAAGGGCGATTCTATTCGAAAACGCGCTTCTCGCAATGCTTCACTAATGCAAAATCGTTCAAGATCCAGAGAATCAAGAATTGTTATTTTCATTGTCATCTGTCCTCCGCAGCGGAGCGAAGGAGGGGTCGTCCTCGTCCTGCTATCTCAGCGGGACGATCGTCCCATCGGTTTCTTTTTCACCATGTCAATTCGCTGACGAAATACCTGTTCATACTGATCCAATATGTACAATATTTGAAATAATTAAATATATTATTTGGCATACTTATTGCTTTCTCATGGATGACGGAGGAATAGACCATGGCTGAAGAAAAAAAACAGCAAAAGGTTGAAGGACCCAGAGATCCAAAAGCTCCCAAGGACCCCGAAGAGCCACAGGAAGAAGGAAAAAAGAAAAACCTATTGAAGATCATTATTTTGGTTGTTCTCTTTCTTGTTCTCGCCGGCGGGGGTACCGCAGGTTATTTTTTTACGGCAAACAGATTATGCAGAAGTATTTGAACAAGAAACCGCCGGAATCCACGGAACAGACAGAACAAACAGAACAGACGGAACAGACAGAAAAGACAGAAAAGAAAAAAGAAGCTGTGGGCCCTATTTTATCGTTGGAGCCTTTCATATTCAATATGTCCGGCAATCAGTCCAAGTATGCCAAGGTGACTCTTGGTGTTGAATTCAAAGACCCGAAGGTCATGGAAGAAGCAAAGAAGATGATGCCGGTCATACGGGACAGGATATTGTCCATATTCGGCACAAAGGCCCCGGAAGTGCTCATGGATGTGAACCAGAGAAACACCATAAAAGATGAGATCCAGAAAAATTTAAGAACACTCTTTAAAGATGATGCTGAATTAAGGGCCGTCTACATAACCGATATTATTATCCAGTAAGGAGTTGATATGGAGCAGGTACTCTCCCAGGCTGAAATTGATGCGTTGCTCGGCGGAATATCCGAAGGCGTAATAGAGACAGAAACACAGCAGGAAGCGGCGGCGCCCGTTGAAGAGCACAAAGAAGTAAAGAGTATTGATTTCATACGATACACAAAAGGCAAAAAGGAAAAACTGCCTGCCCTGGAGTTCATCTATGACCGATTTTCAAAATCATTCCGGTCTGCCCTGTCGCTTTTTATGGAGAAAGAGATAGAAGTGGGTGTTACGCCTGTCCAATATGTAGAATACGCGGAATTCATAAAGACGCTCCCGTTGCCGACGAATATGAATATTGTCGTAACGGAAAATCTGAAGGGTTTTTTCATCGTTATTTTTGACGCAAAGATGATCTTTTCCGTACTGGAAACAATTTTCGGCAGTTCAAGCATATCAGCGCCGAAGATCGAAGGAAGGGAGTTCACGAAGATAGAGTTTAATGTCATTAAAAAATTGATCGACCTTGTTTCGGTGGAGATGGAGAAAGCCTGGGCGCCGGTCTATGGGATCCGCTGTAAATATTCCCGTTCTGAAATAAACCCAAACTATATTACCATGGTTGCCCCGGAAGAGAACGTCAGTTTATGTGAATTTTCCATCGAGATCGGAGATATTACAAGCTGGATGAAGGTCTGTATGCCCTATGGTGTTCTTGAGACGATAAAGAGCTATCTCATGTCGACGCCTTCACGGGAAGATATGGAGATGCGCGAGAAATGGTTTATGCAGTTGAAGAGAAAGGGTGCTCGATGTGCCCCTTGAGATAAGGGCCTTATTGGGCAAAAAGAAGATGCCCATTCAGGAATTCATGCAAATTGCAAAAGACAACATCATTATGGTAGACCGATACGTCAATGATCCTATCGATATCGCGGTTTATGAGAAAACAAAGTTCAGAGGAAGAATGGGTATTTATAAAGGAAATAAAGCCGTCAAGATAGAAGAGATGGCAAGTTAGGGAGGTACAATGGAAGAATTTGTAACGGAACATCAAAACGGCACCGGTCAAAAGAAATTTGAAGTCAATATCGACAGTCTCCTCGATGTTTCTGTGGAAATATCTGTCGAGATAGGGAGAACAAAACTGACCATCGGAGAACTCCTTTCGCTGTCAAAAGGTTCTATCATTGAATTAAACAGGGTTGCCGGTGAGTCCGTCGATATTTTTGTCAACGAAAAGCTTCTTGGCAAAGGTGAGATTGTTCTTGTCAATGAGGGCTCGGGGTGCGGGTCATCGAAATTCTTGCCCCGAAAGAAAGGGTAAAGGAACTGGGATGATCGACGTATACATAGGAATTATCAAAGTTATTTTTATTATGCTGGGCATTATTGCCGGTATCGTTCTTCTTTCCCGTTACGCGGGGAAATTCAAAATCCCTTTTCGCTCAGAAGAACATAACTATGGCCTGAAAAAGGTTGGTTCCCTCTATCTTGGATATAAAAAATTCGTTTCTGTCATAGAAGTAAAAGACCATGTTCTTGTTATCGGCGGGGGAGACAAAGAACTGTCCCTCCTCGCGAAATGGAAAAAAGAGGATATACAATCGTGAAATATCTTCTTGTAGCTCTTATCATTTTCTCTTTTCTTGTCGCACCCGCCCTGGTTTCCGCAAAGACAGCAGCAAAAGAAAAACCCCCAGGCCCAGGCAGGTAACCTCCTTACATCCTTTACAGGCGGTGAATCAGGAAAAAGCATGATTAATATAGTCCTTGTCCTGACAGTGCTTGCTTTCGCGCCGGCCATACTGCTCCTCATGAGTTCTTTTACGAGGATTGTTATCGTTCTCTCTATTTTGAGACAGGCCATGGGTATACCGCAGTTGCCGCCGAACCAGATCATTGTGGGGCTTTCCCTCTTTCTGACCTTTTTTGTCATGGCGCCGACCTATGAAAAGATAAACACAAACGCGCTCGCTCCTTACATGAATAACCAGATCACCTTCGAAGAATTTATCGACAAAGGGTCCAAAGAGATGAACACCTTTATGCTCAAGTACACGAAAGAAAAAGACCTGGCCCTTTTTATGAATATTGCTTCTCTGGCGAGGCCGAAGACACCGGAAGAGATACCGATCCGGGTCATTGTGCCTGCCTTTGCTATCAGCGAACTCAAACGGGCTTTTCAGATAGGCTTTTTACTCTACATACCGTTTCTCATGATTGATATGGTTGTTGCCAGCGTGCTTTTGGCGGCAGGAATGATGATGCTTCCCCCCATATTCATATCCCTGCCTTTTAAATTAATGCTTTTTGTGCTTGTGGACGGATGGAACCTCCTTGTCGGTTCCATCGTAAAAGGATTCTATTAGGAAGGTACTATGAGTCAAGACCTTGTTGTTCAACTGTTCAGGGATTTATTAAAATCGACGCTGATCCTCATGGCGCCCATGCTTATCGCGTCAATTATCGTGGGTATGCTGGTAAGTATTTTTCAGGCTGCCACACAGATCCATGAAATGACCCTGGTTTTTGTGCCGAAGATTCTCGTTATCGTACTGTGCCTCATGGTCCTCTTCCCCTGGATGATGAATTTCGCCATCTCCTATACGGCTAATATTTTAACGAACATACCGGTATACGTGAAATAGATATGATGGATATCGGAATAGAGGCCCAGAAATTCATGCTTGTTTTTTTCAGGATTGTTTCAGTGCTGTGGTTTATCCCGCTTCTTTCATCCCGGTTTGTATCGGCCATATTCAAAGCAGGCCTGTCGCTTCTTATCGCCTTCCTGCTTTATAGTTCCGTCAATATCGCTGTTTCTCTCGATGTCCTCAGCAACCCCTATTCTTTTCTCCTCCTCACCTTACGGGAGGTCTTTATCGGTGTTACCATCGGTTTTATCGCGAAAATTATCTTTTCATCGATCAGCGTGGCAGGCGATATTATGTCTCTTCAGGCGGGTTTCTCTTTCGCGCGGTTTATGGACCCCTTTACGATGACACAGGTTTCTGTGCTGGAACAGGTCAAAAACCTTCTTGCTATCATGATTTTTTTCGCCATCGACGCGCATTATATTGTTTTTCAGGCCCTCTCGGCGAGTTTCACCGAACTCCCCATCGGCGCCGCGGCCTTGAGAGAGCCTCTTCTTCACTATGTTATAAATGCCACTGCCAGGGTATTCTCGCTGGGGTTCAAGATCGGGGCGCCCATCATTGTTACACTTTTTCTCGTTGAATTGGCCTTCGGTATGCTTTCAAGAATGATCCCGCAGGTGAATATATTTATTGAAGGCGTTCCTATAAAAATTCTCATCACGACGATTATGCTTATTGTTTCACTGGGAGTGACCGTGCCTGTTATAGCCGGTTTGTTTAAGGGCATGGATAACGATTTCATAAGAGTATTCAGGTTGATGGTGTAGAAAATGGCCGAGAACTTTCAGGAAAAAACAGAACAGCCTACCGATAAAAAGCTTGATGACGCGAAAAAGAAAGGTCAGATCGCCCAGTCAAAAGAGCTCTCTTCCAGCCTTGTCATTATCAGTACGACACTATTGCTCTCTTTCATGATCTCTCAGGTTTTTAGTGAAATGTTTAAAATCTATGTGAGCTGCGTAAGAAGCGTTGACTTTGACATAAACATCTCGAATGCGCACGGCATTCTTACATTCGGCATATATAAGTGGATGGGGCTTGTTGTCCCTGTTTTTCTGCTCCTTATTGTGATGACCATCGGCGGGAGTGTCCTTCAATCCGGGTTTATGTGGAGCACAGAGTCTTTGAAATTCAACCTCGGTGTTCTCAATCCTCTTTCCGGAATAAAGAAAATGTTTACCAAGCGGTCTGCTGTTGAGCTTTTGAAGTCCATTATTAAAATACTGCTTCTTACATATATTGCCTATAAATTGATCATAAAAGAATTGCCGACCATTTTTTCGCTGTCGGGTCAGGATATGCGTTCCATTATAGACTATCTTGGGAAAACCGCGTTCCAGCTTATGATGAAAGTGGGCATGATTTTCCTTTTTCTGGCAGGTCTTGATTATCTTTTTCAGAGATGGCAGCACAGAAAAGAGCTCATGATGACACAGCAGGAGATCAAAGAGGAGTATAAGGAAAGAGAAGGAAGCCCGCTCATCAAGTCACGGATCAGAAGCCTTCAGAGGGAAATGGCGAGAAGAAGGATGATGGAGGACGTTAAAACTGCTGATGTAATCGTTACAAACCCGACACATTACGCCATTGCTCTTAAATATAAACCAGGGGAAATGCCGGCGCCGAAGATTGTCGCGAAAGGAGCAGGGTTTATCGCGGCCAGGATAAAAGAGATCGCCTTCAGATTCAGAGTACCTGTTATTGAAAATAAACCACTCGCTCAGGGTCTCTTTCACGCCGTCAATATCGGTGATTTCATACCGGAGAAATTCTATCTCATTGTGGCGGAGTTGCTGGCAGAGGTCTATAGGCGAAAAGGCAGGTTACGACTGTCATGAACGAATTCACAGCCAAGCTGAAAGATAAAAGCGATGCCCTTATTGCTATAAGCGTTGTCTTTGTTATCCTCATCATGATTGTCCCTCTGGGCAGTTTTTTTATCGATATATTTTTGACGTTGAGTATCTCCCTTTCGCTCCTTATCCTTTTTATTGCCATGTACACGAAGAAACCCCTCGATTTTTCCGTTTTCCCTTCTGTTTTGCTTATTGTGACCCTTTTCAGATTGTCCCTGAATATCGCGTCAACGAGACTCATCCTTGTTCACGGAGACGAGGGGGCCCAGGCAGCAGGTCTCATCATCAGAGGATTTGGATCGTTTATTGTCGGCGGGAATTATGTCGTAGGCGCCGTTGTCTTTCTTATCCTCATGATTATTAATTTCGTGGTAATCACAAAAGGCGCCGGTCGTGTCGCTGAAGTGGCCGCGCGGTTTACCCTCGATGCCATGCCGGGCAAACAGATGAGCATAGATGCCGACCTCAACGCCGGCCTCATCGATGATACGGCGGCCCGCAGAAGAAGGGAAAAGGTCGAGATGGAGGCAGATTTCTATGGAGCAATGGACGGGGCCAGCAAGTTTGTCAGAGGCGATGCCATTGCCGGTATCATTATTATTTTCGTAAATATCATTGGTGGATTGGTAATCGGTGTTGTTCAGAAAGGCATGCCGATGGATGAAGCGCTCGCTGTCTATACCATATTGACAATCGGTGAAGGTCTCGTTACACAAATCCCCGCGCTTCTCACGTCTACGGCCGCCGGTATCATTGTAACGAGAGCCGCAAGCGAATCCAACCTGGGGACCGACATGGTGACGCAGCTTTTCGCCCAGCCAAAGGCCATGATGCTTGCCTCTGTTGTTATCCTGTTCATCGGTATGGTGCCCGGTATTCCTTTAGTTCCTTTTGTAATTCTGTCTTCAATTACCTTCGGCGTGAGTTACTTTATGAAAGGTGCCAAAACAGAAGAGATCGTCAATGTCCCCGAAGCAGGTCCTGAAGAAAAAGAAAAAACCGAAGTTATTCAACCTCTGGAGGTCCTTGAGGTGGAAATCGGTTACGGATTGATCCCTCTTGTCGACGCGGAACAGAGGGGTGAGCTTCTCGACAAGATACGCGCCATCAGGAAACAGATTGCCGTTGAACTCGGTATTGTTGTGCCGCCCATGAAACTGCGGGACAATCTGCAACTCAAGGCCTTTGAATATGTGGTCCTTTTAAAAGGGATCGAAATGGGAAGAGGAAACCTTGTTCAGGGGAGCTTTCTCGCCATGGGTCCCGAAGAAAAGCAAAAAATGTTTGATGGAATACCGACAAAGGAGCCTGTATTTAATCTCGACGCCTACTGGATCAATGAAAAAGATAGGGATCAATGTATCGCCGAAGGGTTTACTGTTGTGGACCATCCTACGATTATCGCAACACATTTGACGGAACTTGTCAGAAACAATGCCCACGAACTTATGACAAGACAGGAAACACAGAAGCTGATCGACACGATTGCCGCCACTTCTCCGAAAGTTGTGGAGGAGATTACGCAGAGCCAGGTTAACATGGGAATAGTCCAGAAGGTTTTGCAGAACCTGCTCCGGGAACAGGTGTCCATACGGGACCTTATCACCATCCTTGAGTCAATAGCGGATGCCGCATCGACGACAAAAGATCCTGAATTTATTACCGAATATGTAAGGCAGCGCATGGCCAGAAGTATTTTAAAACCATATCTTGTCGACGGGATCCTTAATATCCAGATATTGGAAAAATCACTTGAAGAGAAGCTGATCAACAGCATTCAACCGGCAGATCAGGGATCGATGCTCGCTCTTGATCTTTCCTTCAGCCAGCGTCTTATTGAAAAAATAGGAGATGAGGCAAAGCGTGCCATGCTTGCCAATATGCAGCCCGTAATCCTTGTTCATCCGGCATTGAGAGGAAAATTGAGAAAGTTCCTGGAACGGTATATCCAGGGTATTACCGTAATTTCTCATAATGAGATTCCGCCGCAGATAAAAATTCAATCCGTGGGGGTAGTAAGAATCAATGAGAGTTAGGACATACAGTTTTGACGATATCAAAAAAGGCATGGATTCAATTAAGGAACAATACGGACCCGATACGATTATTATGGACATTAAACAGAATAATCTCGACGGACTCGGATGGTCTAAAAAAGGATGTGAAATTTCCATTGCAGTTGAAGATCAACCGGCAACTGCTCAGGACGATTATCTGCTGGAGATGAGACGCAGCACCGAAGCGGTGTGGCAGCATACAACGCAATATCTCAACGAAAGACTGGCCTCAATAGAATCCGAAATGGTCAGGGACAGAATGAAAACATATTCGATTAATCGTAAAAGTCCTTTTTGATAAGATCGTAAAAGGCGGTTTTAGCGCTAATCTTGCTCTGGAACTTGTTTCCGAGGTTTACACGGAAATAGGGCAGCTCACGGAGAATTCAACGAAAACGATTTTCTTTTTAAAGAAAGCGATAGCGAGGAGAATGAAAACATATTCCCTGATGAATTCTCAGGAACCTTTTGTCATACTGGGTCCGACCGGCGCCGGAAAGACAGAGACAGTGAAAAAACTCTCAAAAATGGCCTCTTGAAAAGGAAATGCCTGTTTCAATCCTTGCCTTTGATCCGGTGAAGAAATCGAGTTACGATGAACTGCTTGCTTTCTCGGAATCGAACGGCGTGCCTTTTCAATTCAGCACCAATCTCGAAGATCTCATGGCAAAAATAAAACAGACCAGAGGGAAACTGTTCATCGATCTTACCGGGCAGATAGACATTCAGAAAAAAGTGATAGACAAGCTCGGAGAATTCAAAAAGATTATTGTGCTTCCTGCAGGGGCGCGGGATGACAAAATAGAACAATATATAAAAACATTTCAGAACTGTAACATCGCTGGACTTGTATTTTCAAAACTTGATGAAGAGGAGAGGCTGGGTAGCTTTTGCCAGAGCGTGCTTATGTTAAACCTGCCTGTCTGTTATATGACAAAGGGAATTAAATTCAAAGACATACTGCCCTATGACCAGGAAACGTTCAGCAGAATACTTATTGAGGGTGCTATATGATGGTGAAGAATGGAAGAAAGACAATTACGGTCACGAGCGGAAAAGGAGGGGTCGGCAAATCATCAATTGTTTCCAATATGGCATATATCTTGGGAAATATGAACAAGTCCACTTTTATTCTCGACGCGGACCTTTCGCTGGGGAATATCGACATTATGTTTGGTGTGGTCCCGAAATATAACATAAAGGACCTCATAGAAGGGACGAAAAATATGGAGGAAATCATCACGGAAGGCCCCTGTGGTATAAAGATCATCCCGGCTACTTCGGGCATAAGTGAATTCTCCAACCTCTCTGAAAATGAAAGAAATGTGCTCTTCTCTTCCATTCAGGGGCTTCCTGAACATGATTATCTGATTGTTGATACCTCTGCTGGAATATCGTCAAACGTAATCTACTTCAATGCCATGAGCCAGAGCATTTTTATAGTTCTTACTCCTGATCCGGCAAGCATCACAGACTCATACGCGGTCATCAAGGTTTTGCATAAAAAGACAGGCAGGAAGGACTTCAATATCATTGTTAATATGGTAAGGGATGAAAAAGAAGCTTTGGAGATATTCAAGAACATTGTCAATGTAACCGATAAATTCCTCGACGTTTACCTCGATTATTCCGGTTATATACCATTGGACAGAAATATTAATGTGGCTACAAGAAAACAGAAACTGTGGGTAGAACGTTTCCCTGATGCCTCTGCCACGCAAGCCCTCGTCCAAATCTGTAACAGGTTGGTGTCGTAATGTGGAAAAGAGCCTACGCGAAAGCATACGTTGATGAAAGAGACAGGATAATCGATGAATTTGTGCCCATTATCAGACATCTTGCCTATAAAGTTTCAAATCGCTATGATGATGATAATATCATCGAAGACCTCATCTCTGCCGGTGTTGTCGGGCTTCTTGAGGCAATGGAGAAGTATGACGCAAGCAAAGGCAACAAACTGAATACCTTCGCGTACCTCAGAATCAGGGGAGCCATGATCGATGAACTGCGTTCCAGAGACTGGTTTCCCAGAAGCGCCCGGTCGAAATCGAAGAAGATCAACGAGGTCATCAGAAAACTGGAAAACAAACTGGGCAGGCTTCCCAGCGAGGAAGAAGTAGCAGAGGCCCTCGGAATGGGTCTCGAAGAGTATTTCACAATGCTTAAGGATTACGGAAACCTGTCCATATTAAGCATAGAAGACTTGCACGAGCTTTTGGGAGAGGATAAGGAAAGGGTCATCCGTTATGTTATGGAAGAAAGCGATGATCCTGAAAAATGTGCCGAAATGTACGAACTGGAAGGACTCCTTACCAAAGAGTTTAACAAGCTGCCGGAAAGGCAGAAATTTGTACTCAGTCTCTATTACCATGAAGACATGAATATGAAAGAAATTGCCAAAGTGCTCAGCATCACCGAGGCAAGGATATGCCAGATCCATTCACAGGCTGTCATGAATTTACGTGTATCGATGAAAAAATATCTTAAGAGTTAAGATTTATCTTTTTCAATCCGATAATATAATTAAATGGTATGGATCGGGAATATATACTCGATAGAGTTGGGAAAACAGAAATACTGCCGACGTTTTTTCGGGACAGTGGGAGAAGTGATCAAAGGTGTTGAGGACCCTATGAGTTGTGCGGCAGATCCGGCGAAGAGCATGGCCCCTTCAATGGATTTTGAGGCCTTAAGGGCGGGCAGTATGGCCTATTCAGGCACCGGTAATTTCAGCGACGTCGCTTCCATCGGATGTTCTGTAGAGATGATCGGCCTTCAAAAAGCGAAAGGGACCGGGAAGTGCAGTGATAAGAAGTCGTGGAAATATGTTTGCAAAAAAAATAATATAGGGGATAATTTCTCTGGTTTTAGTGAATACATCAATAAATATATGCATTTTGTTTATGCTCTGAAAGAACGTGGGATAAAGTTAATACCCGCGAAGAGGTTAATTTTTCAGAGCGTATATTTGTACTAATAAGACGAAAGGTTTTTTGAAGAGGTATTAGAGGAAAAAGATGATTAAAATTCTCGTTGTCGATGATTCTCTTGTAATGCGAAAGGTCATATCACGTATGCTGTCAAAAGACGCAAACATACAGGTTGTGGGGACTGCAAATGATGGCCGGGACGCCCTGGAAAAAATCGAGACCTTAAAACCGGACGTCATCACCATGGATATTGAAATGCCTGTTATGGATGGTCTTGAAGCCCTGCGGCAGATCATGTCTAAAAATCCAATCCCTGTTATTATGATGAGTGCCTTGACAAAAGAGGGCGCAGAAATCACCATGGAGGCGCTCAGTCTTGGGGCCTGTGATTATGTGACGAAGGATTTTGCAAACGCCAATAGTTCTCTATACACGAAAGAAGCGGAACTGCTTGCAAAGATTAAAAACGTTGCTAAAAATAAAGTAAGGTTTTTATTAAGAAAACTGGATGTCATAAAAAAACCGATTGTTCTGGATCCTGATCAAAAAATTAAACATGAAATTTTATCAATCGGTGCTTCAACCGGTGGCCCTCCAGCACTCCAGCATATCCTTTCAAAGCTGCCCAAAGGTTTCCCCATTCCCGTGATTATTGCCCAGCATATGCCGAAGCTTTTTACACAATCTTTTTCGCAGCGCCTTGACGCTATTTCTCAGCTTTATGTGAAGGAGGCGGAACAAAATGAACCTCTTGTTCCCGGTGTTGCTCTCGTCGCCCCCGGGAATACCCATGTGGCGCTTAGGAGAAAGGGAAAGGAAGTTGTTGTCGAGTTTGTCAACGAAACGAAATATATTTACCGACCTTCCGTTGACCTTCTCATGTCCTCCACCGCGGCAGTGTATGAAGAACAATCGATCGGCGTTATTCTCACAGGCATGGGTAATGACGGGCTTAATGGTATGAAGGAAATAAGATCGAAAAATGGATATATTATCGCACAGGACGAGGAAACCTGTGTTGTCTATGGTATGCCGAAGGCGGTTGTCAGCGCGAAACTTGCCGATTCCATACTTCCCATAGACAAAATATCTGAAGAGATAATGAGAGTGTTATGAAAAAAACGAAAGCTCAGAGACCGGCACAAAAGAAAATGAGCAAAAAAACACTGTCACATTTTATTGATCTTCTCAGAGATGGCGATAATTTTGAAAAGGAAAAAGCCATAGAGGCCTTAATAGCCTCTCCGGGTAAAGATGTTGTTGAAGGTATTATCCCCCTTCTGCAACAGAGGAACACTGGCTCAAGGATGGCTGTTCTCGATGTATTGAAGAAAATAGGAAGCAGCCACGTTGATGGTGTTATTTCAATGCTCTACGATGAGAATGAAGATATCAGGGTCTACGGTTGTGAAGTTTTAAGTTTTCTGAAAGACCCTCGAGCGATCCCCAGCCTTATTGATAAACTCGTAACTGACGCGGACAATGTGAGAAATGCTGCCTGCGTGGCCTTGGGAGATTTTAACGACGAAGAAGCGGTGAAGGCCCTCCTGAATGCCTTGCATGACGACGAATGGATTGCTTTTTCCGCCATATACAGCATCGGACGAACAAGGCTAAAAATTGCAGCACCGCAGCTTCTGGAGTTTTTTAAAACAAGCAGCGAGGAATTGTCGATCGCTGCCTGTGAAGTGCTTATTGAATATGAAGACAATGACATCCTTGATGAGATTTTCGAGACATTAAAGGGCTGGGACAGACCGAAACGAAACACTTATTTAAAGACCATCCTGGAAAAAGGTAACGAAGAGATCTTTCGAAAGCTCAAGGAAAAGATAGGCGATGAATTATTTGAACATCTTCTGAACAGTATTCGATATGAAAAACAGTATTCTCTGGAAATAATACGGATGCTGACCAATTTCAGGCATAACGAGACCTGCGAGGCGATCCTCGGTGTGCTGAAGGAAATGAACAGCGACAGCGAAGATTATGAAGCAATATTGACACTTTTTGCTTCCCTGAGCGACGTATGGGTTTCCTCTATTGAAGGCTATATGAAGCGGGAAGAGCAGTATCTGCTGCCGCTTATAAAAGCGTGCAAGATCGCCGGGATTAAACTGGAAGAGCCCCTCCTTCTGGATGTGTATCTTACTTCCCCGGTTGATGTGAAAAGAGAGATCATTACCGGTATGCCGGGCATTTGTCAGGCAAACTGCTGCTCGATTATACGGGAAGCGATTAAAGATACCGATGGCCACATAAAGGGGTATGCCGTAAATGTGGTTGGGACGCTCTCTCTCCATGAGTTAAAAGACGAGATAATAGATATTACTCAACATGATTTTACCGATGTGAGAATAAAAGCCATCAAGACCCTTGTATCTCTTGATAAGGAACGGGCCATGGAGCTTATCAAACACTTTGTCTATGATGGTTCCTGTGAAGATAAAAAAGTATACCTCTCGGCCACGCACCTTATCGATAGTGAGAACAATTTTCCCTTCATTGAAAAATTGGTCTTCGATCCCGACGAGAGTGTGAGAAGAAGCACGATAGGGGTTATCGGGAATTTCATCGAGAATGAGCGTTATGTGGGTCTGCTCCAGAAAATCCTCAAGGATGATAATATACCTCACGAGGTATTAAAGGTCATTAAAGATAAAAAACTGGATATCTTCAAGGACCGGTTGGTGGAAATCTTCATCGACAGGAATAAGGGGATGTGGACAAGATATTACGCTCTTGCCGCCCTCGGCGTTTTTGAAGACAGATCATTGTTTAATATTTTTGTGAATGGTCTTAATGATGAAAATGGTCTCATCATAATAGGGTGTATAAGGGCGCTTGCGGATTTGAATGATAAAAAGGCGATGAGCTACATACTGCCGTTTACAGACAACCCCAACGAGGATGTCAAATCCACCGCGGAGTCTGTACTGGAAAAACTTGAAAAAGCATAGAGAAATGCCATGATGACGAAAGAAGAATTTATCGCCTTACGAGATTTTGTTTACGAGAAATCGGGCATATTCTTTGCTGAAAACAAAGCCTATCTTCTAGAGAGCAGACTGACGAACAGGCTTGGTGAACTTGGATTAAGTTCTTTTGAAGACTATTATTATTGCCTCAAATATGGCAGCGATAAGGCAAAGAACGAAATTACCAACCTCTTTGATGTCGTTACAACGAACGAGACAAGTTTTTTCAGAAACCCGCCGCAATTAGACGCTTTCAAGATTCTTATTCAGAAAAATTATTTGAATGGGACCTCGTCGATTGCCGCCCCTATCAGGATATGGAGCGCTGCCTGCTCGACAGGGGAGGAAGCGTATACGCTGGCCATTATCATGGAAGAGCTTATGCAGACAACGAAACAGAATATCCCTTATATGATTTACGCAACGGACATCAGCCAGAAAGTGCTGGAATCAGCGAAACGGGCTGTTTTCAGCCAGTACAGCATACGTAACACCGACGAATCGTTTAAGAAGAAATATTTCACTGAAGAAAATAACATGTTCAAATTAAAGGAAAATGTGAAAAAAAATGTTAAGATAGATTTTATGAATTTAATGGATGAAAATACATATCGGTCATATAAGCAGATGGATATTGTTTTTTGCAGAAATGTTCTCATCTATTTTGATGAAAAAGTGAAGAAAAAGGTCATTGAGAATCTATATGAGTCTTTGAAGCCAAAAGGATTTTTGACAATCGGTCACGCGGAGTCGCTCCATAATATCTCGAGAGCGTTTAAACCCTTTGTGTTTCCGGGGACGATAGCTTATCAGAAAGGATAGTCCATGAAAACAATACTCATTGTAGACGATTCACCGACAATAAGAAAATTACTGGGTTATATTTTAAGAAAGAAAAGTTTTGTCATCGCTGAAGCGGAAGATGGAATCGATGCTATGGAAAAACTGGGTCATGTGCAGGTGGACCTCGTCATAGTGGACCTGAATATGCCTAATATGGACGGTATTGAATTTGTCAAGAATCTGAGGGATAATTACTTCTACATGGACACCCCTGTTATAATGCTGACAACAACAAAGGATGATAAGCTGAAAAAAGATGCCTTTGATGCCGGGGTTAATATGTTCCTCAATAAACCTGTCCAGCCGAATTTTTTGCTTTACAAGGTAGAAAGCCTTTTAAGCGAGGAGGAAGATCATGGATGATCAGGCCCTGCAACGGGATGAGATGCAGGAAATTATCGAAGAGTTCATCACTGAGTCCAGTGAATTAATGGACCATGTTATCCAGGACATTGTTACTATCGAGCAAAGCCAGGACGAAGAGATGATTAACGGTATCTTTCGTGCTGTTCATACCATAAAGGGAACATCGAGCTTTCTCGGTTTTAACTCGCTTGCTGAGCTGGCCCATAAAGCCGAAGACGTTCTCGGATCGGTCCGGAAAGGCGAAATGACAATCGATCAGGAAACTGCCGATATTCTCCTCGAGTCCTTTGATCTAATAAAGACGATCATTGATGACATTCGGTCCTACGGTACAGAGAAACAGAATACCGCTTCGGTCCTGGAAAAGCTGAAGGGCCTCATGGAGGGCAAAAAGAAGAAAACGGAAGCGCCTGTATCGTCCGAGGCGCCAGTAGAGGAGAAGAAAAAAATAGGTGAAATCCTTGTTGAAGAAAAGATTATAACAAAGAGCGAACTTGATGATGTACTGAAAAAACAGAAAAAAGATAAAGACAAAAAAATAGGTGAAATCGTTGTTGAGGAAAAACTTGTCACTGAAGGGCAGATGAAAAATATCCTCACAAAGCAAAAAGCTGTCAGTAAAGAGGAACAGAGTATCCGTATCGATGTTAAAAAGCTCGACGAATTGATGAACCTTGTTGGTGAGCTTGTTCTTGGAAAAAACAGACTTATTCTGGTAAACAGTCTGGCAAAGAAAGAAGATGCAAGTGATGTTGTATTCGATAATCTTGCCGATATAACAAACTATATCGAGGCCATTACAAACGAACTCCAGCTTTCTGTCATGCGGGCCAGGCTTGTCCCTATCAGCAAAGTATTTAATAAGATACCCAGAATGGTAAGAGATCTCTGCGGAGAATTTAAAAAAGATATTGAGTTAAAAGTTGAAGGTGAAGAGACCGAACTTGACAGATCACTGATAGAGGCTCTTGTTGATCCCATGGTCCATATTATCAGAAATTCTATCGACCATGGCATTGAATTACCCGATGAGCGGGAAAAGAAAGGGAAGAACAGAAAAGGTCTGCTTTCAATCAGGGCATATAATGAGGGCAACCATGTTATCATAGACATTTTCGATGACGGGAAAGGGATCAATCTACAGGCCGTGAAGGATAAGGTAAAGGAAAAAGGGCTCATGACCGATTCAGAACTGGCAAGCCTTTCACTCAAAGAGGCAATGAACCTTATTTTTATCCCCGGCCTCAGTACTGCCCAGAAAGTGACCAGCGTTTCAGGCAGAGGCGTGGGCATGGATGTGGTAAAGACGAATATTGAGAAAATGAACGGGCAGGCCTATATTGATTCGGAAGAAGGCCAATGGACGAAACTTACCATCAAATTGCCACTCACACTTGCTATTATGAGGGCTTTAATCGTGAAAGTGGAAGATGAACTTTTTGCGATACCCTTGAATACGGTCACCGAGCTGGTAAAACTGAAAGAAGGGCTCATCAAGACAGTCGACAAAAATGAAGTCATGGTGCTCAGGAAGGCAGTCATTCCTCTGGTGGACCTCTTGAGGACTTTTTCAATAAACAGAGAAAAAAAGAAAGACGGTTATGTCATTATCTGTAATATAGGTGAAAAAACAGTCGGTATTAAAGTACATTCTGTTGTGGGCCAGGAGGAAGTTGTTATTAAACCCTTAGGAGAATTTCTGAAGAATATAAAAGGTATCAGCGGCGCGACGATAAGGGGTGACGGAAAAGTGATCCTTATCCTTGACATACCGGCCGTGATCCTCCATTACAGTAATCAGAAGAAAGCTTATGGACATCTGCACAGTGTTGCCGGCACAGCGGTAAACGCGATGAACTGAAAAAGACGGTTCAAGGCCTGCCCTCCGGTGTAGTGGCGGAGGGTTAAGGGTTTCAAAAAAATAAAAGATCGGAAATCGTAAATCAGCACAAGTACAAGTTGAGCAGAGAAGTATAAGCAAATCTCAATAGCCGAACAAGGACCCTGCCGATTTCTAACAATCCTCGATAGGTTAAGCTGATCTTTGGGATTTGAATGTTGACCGTTGTTCCACTTGGTTGTTGGAGCTTTGTGTTATCGGTCATTATCTTTTGTTTGGTTATTGTAATTTGGTAATGGGAATTTTTATTTGTATCTTGTAATTTAATTATTGGTTATTATCACGATTCATATTCTCATATTCTATAATGGCATTATTTTCAATCTTGAATAATTCCTCTATGTCTATGTTAAGGGCTCCCAGGTGTTCCTTCAGAACATCATATTTTTCCTCTTCAAGATTTTCAATCACCGAAACAAGAGTCCCCAACAGACCGTCGCGGTGAAGCAAAGCGTTATTTATCTCTTCAGAAAGATTCAAATCTTTCAGAATACTTTCGAGTGGTGACTGAAAAAGCGTATCGACAAGAGACAGCACTCCTGTTATGAATGCGGTATCCGCTGTTGATACGTCCCGGGTGACCTTGCCTGTGAGAAGCTCCATAATCCTCCCTCTGAGCACTGCCCTCTCAAAAAGAGGTGTTGATTTTATATCATGCCCTTCACCGGCGAAGAGAAGAAGCGTTACCCATTTCTGAAGATTGCGGTAGCCGAGAAGGGCAATAGACTGACCAACGGATGTTATCTTTTGGGCGGTATAAAAAGCAGCTGAATTAATGAATTGAAGAAGCTTGATATGGAGTTCAGGATTTTGCCGGAATATATTTTCTATGATGATAAAATCAACTTCTTTAGCCAACAGTCTTGAAAGATCCAGAAGAACTACCTGCGTTGGCGATATTGACTTTGCAGATATTATAGAAGGCTTCGCGAAAAAATATCCCTGGAAATAGTCGAAGCCGAGGTTATAACAGAAGTCGAAGGTCTTCTTTGGTTTCAACCTTTTCAGCAACAAGTTTGGCGGAATATTGTTTCAACAGTTTAGTGATATCCACTATTGCTTCTCTTTCGTAGGCCATGACATCTATCTTGATAAAACTGGCGATGTTCAGTATTGGTGAGGCCCCATTATATACAAAATCGTCGAGGGCGATCTCGTATCCTCCTTTCTTTGCAGTCCTGCAAAGCTCAATAATCGTGTCGTCGATCTTAACGGTTTCCAGAAGCTCGAAAACAGTTATCTTGTTGGGCAACAGGTCAGTAACACCACTTGCGAGGACCTGCTCATCTACGTTAATGAACCCCTTTTTATTACCGATCAATTTTGACATTCCGATATTGTTAAGGGCGTTTACCATGACATTGGCTGTTGCTTTCAAATTGTCCGTAACATTCGCGCATTGAATGGTGCTCCGTCTGAACAACAACTCATATCCGAAGGTTTTTTTCAGTCTGTTCAGTATCGGTTGTCTGCCGATAAAGATCTCGTTTTCTTTCTTCTCCTCATTTCGGAAAGCGCCATTTGTATCAAGCATTCGGGTATTATCAGGCATGTCTTATCCTGGAGGTTGGCATAATGTTTACTCTATAGTATGTTATCGGTTTGACTTTGCGATAAATTAAGAGAATAATATAAAGATAAATTTAAGTATTACAAAGATTTTCCGATTAAATATAATGAGGAGGAAGGTCTTATGAACGAAGGAAGAATCCTGCAGCTTGTAACATTTAAACTTGGCAGTGAAGAATTTGGAGTTGATATCCTGAAAGTGCAGGAAATCAATAAGATGATGAACATTACCAAAATACCCAATGCCCCTGTTTTTATCGAAGGTGTAATAAATCTCAGAGGAAAAATTATTCCTATTGTTGACCTCAGGAAAAGGCTGGGTTTTAAAAATCAGGATTATGACAAGTCTACACGGATTATCGTTGTTGAGCTTGACGGACTGGTCCTCGGGTTTATCGTCGATTCTGTCTCAGAGGTGTTACGAATACCGGAAAATACAATAGAACCTCCGCCATCAATGGTAGCCGGTATAGAATCGGAATATATTGAAGGGGTCGGCAAACTTGATGACAGGCTTTTGATATTGCTTGAGCTGAAGAAGATATTTTCATCACCGGAGAAAAAGGACATAGAAAATATCGAGGCGAATTAGGATATGAGGGATTAAAATGGGCGAGGGCTATGAAGTGAATCTGCTCAGAAATGTCCATGCTGTTGACAGCAAATCTTCAGTTTCAAAAGAATTCCCGGGCCTCAAGAGAAGGCAGGCAAAAGATAACAGGAAAAGGAGAGGCGGATACACCGGTAAAAGCGAGATTACCCGCGTTTTCGTCCGTGGAGGCTATGAGAAAGAAACAGTCGAGAATGAGCAGGAGAGCACGATAGATATTACTGTATGAAATTTTTGCCTATATAGGAATTTTTTTCCCCTTCTCAGTTAACAGTTCAAACCGTTTAAACAGTTCAAACCGCTTAAACAGCTTAAACAGCGAACTTATTTAAATTGGCACATGGTTTGCATAATTACAACTCATGAGCTTTTATGTAACCGTAGCAGGTAAATTCATAAACGAGAAAAGACTCGACATCATTTCAAATAATATCGCTAATTCGTTGACTGCAGGGTACAAGGCCGTGAAGCCCGTCTTCAGTATGGTCTCAAATGCAGACACATCGACCGGTGATGACAGTCCATTGAAAAATGCTTATGTCGGGATTTATGACACCTTCATTGATTTTTCTGACGCTGCCATAATCGATAGCGGCTCCACCTACGATATGGCGATCATCGGGAATGGCTACTTCGTTATTCAGGGTGAAAATGGCAATTTGTACACGCGAAATGGCCAATTTACCGTTGACAGCAGTAACAGACTCGTAACCATGAGCGGCGATCCGGTTGTGGGAAAGGGCGGTGAGATAAACATCGACGCAACCGGCGGGGGCAATATCCTCATAGAAAATGACGGTTCCATTTATCTCGGAAGAGATCTTATCGATACGGTAAAGGTCGTTGATTTTAAAGATAAAAAAGGTCTGAGACCTGTTGGGAAAAGTTATTTTGTGAATGAAAACGAGGCAGAACCAGAGATCACGCCTGATTTGTACTTAATACGTCAGGGTTCTTACGAGGGTTCAAACGTCAATATTTTTCAGGAAATGATCGATTTGATTCAGACGATGCGCGCCTATGAGTGCTACACAAAAGTGGACCAGATGTTCAGCGATGTTAATAGTAAGCTGGTAGAATTGGGAAAATTTTAGGAGGCGTTTATGATAAGGGCTTTATGGACTGCCGGTACCGGCATGAATGTGCAGCAGACAAATCTCGATGTTATCGCCAATAATATTGCGAATGTTAATACGAATGGTTTTAAAAGGGGCAGGGCCGATTTCCAGGACCTCATGTATCAGACCTTGAGACTCCAGGGCGCTGAATCAGAGGCGGGCAATACGGTACCGACCGGCATTCAGATAGGCCTCGGGGCCATGCTCGCATCGGTGCAGAAGGTATTCCAGCAAGGTGATTATCAAAAAACCGAAAACGAACTTGACATTGCCATCGAAGGAAATGGTTTCATACAGGTCACCCTGCCTTCCGGCGAAACAGCCTATACAAGGGCCGGTGCCCTCAAACGTGACGCAGAAGGAAGGATTGTTACTACTGATGGTCTTCCCATTGTACCAAACATTACTATCCCGGCTGACACCACCTACGTATCAATCGATGCGGATGGAACAGTATCTGCCCAAATTCAGGGCCAAACAGCGCCACAACAGATCGGCACGATCGAACTTGCTGTTTTTGTTAATCCGTCAGGACTGAATGCAATAGGAAAAAATCTTTTTAAAGAGACCGATGCCAGCGGCGCAGCAACGACGGGAGTACCCGGACAGAATGGTGCGGGTATGGCTGCTCCAGGGATATCTGGAAGGATCAAACGTTAATATTATGCAGGAAATGATCAACATCATTGTCGGCCAGAGGGCATATGAAGCGAATACAAAAGCCATACAGGCGGCAGATGAAATGCTGCAAATGGCGAATGCCTTGAGGAGATAACAGTGAACAGGTTCAAGGTTCAAGGTTCAAGATTGAGGTCAGAGTTCAGGATCAGTGACAGGGTCAGGGCACAGCGATTAAAAAAGCTATGAGCAGTGAGCTAAGGAGCTGCTGTTGTTTTTATCCTGGTGTGCCTTTTTTGCCTATCACCTATCACCTATCACCTATCACCTGCTGCTGCGCAGGCTGCCGAATATTCGGTTGCTGAAGTGAAGATTATTAATTTTATCAAAGAAATATACAATGACAGCGACGATATACAGGTACGATTGAATACCATACCGAACCAGATGAAAGAAAAAGTTAAGGTTAAAAATATTACTTTCGCGAAAGTTCCCGATGCAAACGGAGATGGTATCTGCGCCGTCGAAATCGATACCAAAGCCGGGAGGAGCAAGAACGTTCAGGTCCCGTTCAGGGTTTTTGTGAAGAAAAAGCTCTTTGTGCTCAAAATGGCCGGTAAAAAAGATGAGGCCATCAAAAAAGGAGATATTTTAATCAAAGAAACATATATGAACGGAAAAGGGGTTGAATACCCGACCTCTCTTGAAGACCTGGCGGGAAAAATTTTAAAGAGAGATGTTCCGGCAAATACTATCATTACCTATCAAATGCTGGCGGAGCCGGTGGCTGTTCAGCGAGGTGAGATTGTAAACATTGTCGCGGAAAACAAAAAGCTTCTTCTCCTGTTGAAAGGAAAAATGATAGACAAAGGCAGGATAGGAGATATGGTACGGGTAAAAAATATCTCTTCCGGCAAGGAGATTGTCGGGCGGGTAACTGCTCATAATGTTGTGTCAATAGATTTTTAGGAGATTTTTTATGAAGATATCTCAAAATGTTCTTTTATTTTGTAGCATATGTATTTTTATTACAGGTTGCGATACTTTACAACAATCGCGCATAAAAGATGAACCCTTTATTATCGACAATACCCACAGGTCTGCAAAAGCAGGAGCTGTAAATGCCCATCCAGGATCAATCTGGAAAGGACCCGGCGGGTCAAATAGTCTTTTTATGGATCAACGGGCAGGATTTGTCGGCGATATTCTTACTGTAAAAATTGTGGAAGTTTCAACAGCTTCCGAGAAGGCCACTACGGATACCAATAGGACTTCTGAAATAGAGGCGGGTATTTCTAATCTGATGGGTCTTGAAACCAGCATGTTTCCTTCAAGCATAACGCCCACCAAAATGATCGCTGCCAAAGGGTCGAGCGATTTTAAAGGCGAAGGAGAAACAACACGGACAGGGTCGTTAAGCGCGACGATCACCGCGAGGATAGTTGACGTATTGCCGAACGGAAACCTTGCCGTGGAAGGTAAAAGGGAATTGTACGTCAATAATGAGAAGAAGGAAATACTTGTTCAGGGGATCGTGAGGCAAAAAGATATTGCCTATGATAATTCCATCCTGTCAACACAGATTGCTGACGCAAAGATTATTTATACCGGTATTGGAGTGGTTGGAGAAAAACAGTCGCCCGGATGGCTTACCAGAATAGTGGATGTAGTGTGGCCGTTCTGAGGATGAAGATATGAAAAAAGCGGAACATACGATGGTGAAAAAGATTGAATTGGGATTATGGCACGGGCAGCGACCGGAAGAGTATTGCATGGAACATGAAAAGGGCGAATGGTTTACGGAAAAAGAACGTGAAAAACAGGGAGCGAAAGAGCTGAAAGAAAGAAGGGCGAAAGCCGAAAAGAAAAGGGAAAACAGGAGGTCTTTCGGACTCGATGCTCAGACAAAATCGAGGATTATTGCCCGTGTGTTCCCCGTTGTTTTCTTTGCCTTTATTTTCTTTGCTTTTGCGGTTATCCCGGTATATGCCGTCCGGATAAAGGAACTTGGCTACCTGAACGGTGTCAGGAATAACCAGCTTATCGGATACGGACTTTTAGTTGGGCTCAACGGAACGGGTGATAAATCGAATACCATTTTTACAAATCAAAGCCTTGCAAATATGCTCGATAGTCTTGGTGTTAAGGTGGATCCCAGGACAACAAAGGTTGATAATATTGCGGCAGTGATGATTACCGCTAACCTGCCGCCTTTCGCGAAAATCGGTAACAAAATAGACGCTATAGTGTCGTCATTGGGTGACGCGAAAAGCATTGAAGGCGGAGTATTGATGCTCAGTCAGCTTCGAGGTGCCGACGGCGAAATTTATGCCATTGCCCAGGGGTCGGTTACTGTGGGCGGTTATTTGGCCAGCGGGCAGGGAGCTACTATTCAAAAAAACCACCCCACCGTTGGAAGAATCGTCAACGGGGTGAGTATCGAGCGTGAGATATCCTATGAAAACGTGCGGGCCGATTCAATGATGATTTCCTTGAAAGACCCCGATTTTACGACAGCGCGAAGAATTGCTGAGCGTATTAATGAGGTTTTTAGAGGCGCGGCCTTCGCGAAGGACGGCGGAACAATCAATATTACCCTGCCGGCTGATATGAAAAATAACCCGGTAAAGTTTATTTCCATGGTGGAGAGTATTGATGTAAAGCCCGATATTCTCGCGAAGATTGTCGTTGACGAAAAGACGGGCACCGTTGTCATTGGGGAAAATGTGAGGATTTCAACGGTTGCGATCTCTCACGGAAACCTGAGTGTACAGATTAAAGAGGACGAAAAAGTAAGCCAGCCTTTACCGTTCGGACGGGGTGAAACCGTGGTAACCCCGGAAACGGCTATTAAAGTGGAAGAAGAGAGGGGACGTTTTTACCTGATGGAAGGTGGTATTACCATCAAAGAACTTGTGAAAGCACTGAATGCCGTGGGAGTTTCAACGAGGGATGTTATTACCATACTCCAGACCATTAAAGCGTCAGGCGCTCTCCATGCTGAGCTGGAGGTAATTTAATGAAGGTGATAGTATGAGTGAGACAGTGAAGCCTGTCATGGATCAAGCAACACCGATTATCACAAAAGGTCTCCAGACCACACGTTTTAGCGGAGCGGACCCGGAAAAAGATAAAGAAAAGGTTTGTAAAAACTTTGAGGCCTATTTTATTAATAATATATTGCAACAATTGCAAAAAACGACACAATTTTCGAAAAAAGGATACACAGAACAGACTTATATGTCCGTTGTGTATGAAAAAGTGGCTGATTACCTGGCCGATAAAGGGATTGGAGTTAAGGAAATGCTTATGCGCTATGCCGATAAAGGAAATGCTAAAGTTTTTACAAAAAAGCGGCGATAATGTAATTAAGTAAAAAAGGAGGTGGACTATATGAAGATAGAGAATGATAAAAAAACCAATCTTCTCGATAGTCTGGTAAGAGCAACTCAAAGCAAGCCGCAAAAAGAACAGGCCGCTGAAAAAAGGAATAGCGAAAGCACCCTTGACAAAGTTGAACTGTCTTCAAAAAAGCAGGAAATCAACGCGTTGAGAGAAAGGGTGAAGGCTGAACCTGCTGTTCGACAGGACAAGGTAGATGCGATGAAAGAAGCAATAAAAAATGAGACCTACAATATCAAAGGCGAGCTTGTTGTAAGAAGTATTTTAAAAAGCCAATTACTTGATGAGTTGCTGTGATGAATGAGCGAGCCGTTATAGAAATAACGCGTAAAGAGCAGGAAGCGCTTAAAGATTTTTTGAAGGTGCTTCAGAGAGAAAGGGACTCGATTATTTCCTTTTCTCTCGAAGGCATCATTCAGGAAAACAACAGGAAAGAGGAAATATTGAAAAAACTCGAGTACTTAAAGAGCGAAAAAGATAAACTCCTTGTGTCTGTTGATGATGAAGATGAGTTATTTGCAAGCGATGTCTGGAAGTCATTAACAGCGGAGATGGAGCATACAATGAGGGAAATCAAGACGGCCCTCCAGAAGAATATGAAATTACTCTCTTTTTCGATTGATCATGTGAAATCTTCCATAGACCATATTATCGGTTTTATCAACAGTTTCAATTACGGTAAAAAGACGGAACAAAGGCCTTTACTTCTCTCAAGGGTAATCTGAAATGGGCATAACCTCCATTTTGAATATTGCCAAAAACGCCCTCTTTGCGCAACAAACAGCCCTTCAAGTGCTGTCGAATAATGTAGCAAATGTAAACACGAAGGGATACGCGCGGCAAGAGGCGGTCCTTGTTGAAGATTCAAACCTGAGGACCGACTTGGGACTTCTTGGCAACGGCGTCAAGGTTTCCATGGTCATAAGCCATTACGATAAATATCTTGAAGCCTCCGTGGCAAAGGAGAATAACTCTCTGGAAGAGCAGAAAACATACGAACAATATTTTGGCCGTATTGAGAGCATTCTCGATGAAAGCAATTCAAATCTGACATCGAATATATCCGCCTTTTTTAATACCTGGCAGGACCTTTCCGCAGATCCTCTCAGTATTACTTCCCGGTCTAACGTGGCCACGGCGGGAGCTAATATGAGTAATGGAATTCGGAATGTTTACGGAGAATTACAGGACCTGCAGACCGAAACGGACAACAACGTGTCCAAAGAGGTGGAGAGTATCAACGGTATACTCAATGCCATTGCGGCCTTGAATAATCAGATATACGCGGCAGGAGCAAGCGGGGGCGAAAACAACAGCTTTGTCAATCAGCGGGGCCAACTGCTCCAGGAACTCTCCGGTAAAATGGACATTCAGTATTTTCGCGGACAGAGATGGTGGCATGACGGTCATGACATCGGGCGGCAAGCCACTCGTGGACAGAGGGACCGTCTATGAACTCAGCGCGGAAAAATCATTGGTGACTAATTTTTACAACATAACCTGGCAGGGTAATTCGTTCGTTTCTGTTGATATTACTGATACCATTCGCGGCGGTGTGCTGAAGGGCCTCATTGATCTCAGAGACAATCAGATAGCAGGTTTTATGGATTCTATCGATGACCTTGCCCAATCGATCATGACAGAGGTGAACAGTCTCCATAGTACAGGTTACAACATGAATGGCACGACAGAATATCAATTTTTTTACAAATCTGACTCAGAATTTTGCCACAGCCATGGATATCAGCGATGAGATCAGAACGGATGTGATGAACATTGCCGTTACATCCTCAGCGTCAAGTCCATCCAATAACGACATAGCACTCGCTATCGCTGATCTGGGGGTCGGCACTATCACGATCAGCGGGCAGGATACGACATATGTGGATTTCACTGTTTCTACTTCAAGCAGAATAGGGAGTCTTTCACAGAACGCGCAAAACCTCTCGGAATATCATCAGAACCTTATGACCAGTGTGGAAAAACAGAGGGACAGCGTCTCAGGCGTCTCGATTGATGAGGAGTTGTCAAATCTTATCAAATATCAGTATGCCTACCAGGCAGCAGCGCGCCTCATTAATGCCGCCGATACCTTAATGAATTCCCTTCTGGAGATTGCCCGATGAGAATATCCGACAGCATGCGTTACAAACTATTCCAGATGAATGTCAGCAAGGTTGGACAGCAGCTTGATGATATTGAAAAGAAGATCTCCACACAAAAAAATATTAACACTCCTTCAGATGACCCCATTAAATATACGACAAACATTCTGTATGATGCCGAACGGAGTCTGGGGACCCAATACAACAATAACCTCCAGCGCTTAGGCACGATGATAAGCATGTATGATGTATCTTTAAGCGCTGTAGGCAGCCAGTTGGATAACTTGACACAACTGGCCAATAATTTTGATACCATGGACCAGGACCTCAGATTGTCCGCCATAGAACAGATGAAAGGCATCATCGAACAGTTCGTTACAATTGGAAACACAAAACTTGGTAATTCTTACATCTTCGGGGGGCAGCAGGCCGATGTGCCACCCTTTCAACTGAACAACGATTATTCCGTTACATATAACGTCGGCCAGCATGGAGAGGACGCGACAAAGATATATGTTGACAAGGAACAAACCGGAAAATACGGGATTTCCGGCCGGGAGGCATTCTACGGCACCTCAAAAATAGCTTTCGGCGATGTAGCCAACACGTATACGGGAGATATTTATTCCAATACGGACAGTTTTGCATATGTGATAGATGGCAACAAACAATACGATTGAATGGACGGCGCAACCGTTACCCTCACATCAGGTGTCTATAGGGGCGGCAGTCTCGCGAAGGAGATTGAACAGCAACTGGGGACCCTCTATGTCATCAATGATACTAACAATACACTCTACTGGAACGGGACTGCGGTGACTCTCACCAGATGGTACATACAGCGGGAGCGGGCTGGCAACGCAGGTGGCGACACAGCTTGGCGCAGGTTATGCAGCGGCCTATAATGGTGCAAACAAAACGTTTAGCATTACCAATAACAGCAGGCGGCAGCGTCACCTTAACTGGTCGATGCAAGGGCCACGGCAGCCGATGTTCTGGGCTTCGACAGACAGGATACGGATGGTGGCAAACCTTGGCAATGATGCGAGCGATCATAGGGTCGCAGATTTATATTCTGTGGCTTTTGATGCTACCACAAGAAATTTGTTATTACAAACAACACCGGCGCAAACGTACCTTTAACTGGTCCAATCGGGGGCCACAGCAGCAAGTGTTCTCGGTTTTGACGCCATCGATTCTGTTATTGCTTCGGGCCAGACCGAAGGAGCGATATTGACGCGGGAAGAAAGACATTCCTTATTGAGATTAATAACGGTGGCATCACAACGGGAGCCGTGAGGGCGACGTACAACTTTCCGTTGACGGAGGGGCGACCTGGATAGAATGGTCTTACCGTCAACACAGGCGGGGCCGATACGACAGCGGCTGATATTACCATAGATGGAACAAACAACACCTTCTACCGAAATGGCGCTGCCGTGACCCTTACAAACGGAACGTATACCGGTGCAGCGCTTGCAAGGAGATCAGACACAGCTCGAAACACAGTTGGGCCGGTTATTCGGTGAGTTATAATGCGAAACGAGGAAATTTAACATCACAAACAATACCGGGAGTGTTGTAATTTTTAACTGGTCTAACACGGGGGCCACAGCGGCAGGTGTTCTCGGTTTTGACACTGTTGATTCTGTGGTAAGCAACGGAACGAATGATGTGAGCGATTATGATGCGGGTATGTTTATCGACGGGGCAGGCGTGGCAAATACAACAAACAATCGCATAAAATTGCTTTTCAGCACCAATGCGACTGACTACGCTGATGGCAGGAGAAACATTTCAGGTGAAAGACCTGAGTGTTTTTGAGTTGTTGAAGAATCTTAAAGATGCCTTTGAATCCGACAATTCAACATGGGTTTCAAAAAACATCAAATACATAGACACAGCCAGAGCATTGACAACAAAAAATAATGCTGTTATCGCATTTCAGGGAACTCTGGCGAAAACTTTGACAGATAATAACAAAACAAAAGAAGGCAAAATACAGACATTGCAGGCCGATCTTGTCAACGCCGACATGTCGGAGCTTGCCACGGAATTTAATGTGCTCCTCAATACTTACCAGGCGTTGCTTTCCACCCTTGCCAGAATGCAATCCGTGAGCATACTTAATTATCTCAAGTAATATTTAATTTTCATTGGAAGACATCTCATTTGTCATTGCAAACAGGCTTTCAGCCTGCGTGTCAATCTCATAGACGTACATTTTTACACGATCTTCGATATGCGGTTGTACTCGTCAGCCGCCGTATCCATCACATTGCCGTATTCATCTGTCCCTTTGAACGTGAAGACCAGGTGGGAAAGGTCGATGGTCCCGTTACCCGTAGCATTCTGGGTGATCGAAAATGTTACCTTGGCAGTCAGGCTACTGGGATCGTAAACCACACTCACAGGCAGTGGAAGCCACTTTGATTTCTGTTTCGGGTATCCTCATGCCCCAGTTGTAAAGACCACCGGTCCTGGTTTCTGTGGAGCGGCCGATGTTCCAGTTGCTACGTTTTGGGCAGACGCGATATCCATCTCCTTGTCAAAGACAAAGTTAACTGTGATAATTCTTCGTAGCGCCCGGCGTCGCCAGGGAAGAATCGAGGGACGACACCTGCGTCCCTGCCGAGGCGGCAAGATAGAGGCTGGTGGAATAGGCGGCAAGAATCCGGGGCTTTGAAGTCTCGTAGATCTGGGCCTCCAGTTCCGTGTAAAGCTCCGAGGAGTTCTTCGTTGAGGATAGCGAGCTCGGAGTTGGCCTTGTCGGTCTGCTGCTGCTCAGCATAGACCATCCCCAGCTCAAAGTGGGCGTCGGCAAAATCATTCTTGATTGCCAGGGCTCGTTCGAGCTGTTCCTGGGCCTCGGTCAACCGGCCCATCTTCCGATAGGTCTGTCCCAAGGCGTAATATCCGCCTGAATCTTTCGGGGAGAGTTGAATTGCCCGCTTGAACTGGGCCTCCGCATCGGTGTAACGATCCTGGGCCAGATACCCCTGACCGAGGGAATAGACATTCTGGCTTGCGGTGGGGTTTTTATTGACGGCTGCTTTGTACTGTTCGACGGCCTCTGTATAGCGCCTCTCGCCAAAAAGGAGGTTTCCCAGACCTAGATGCATGCCGTCGGCAGAGGGGAAAACCTTGATCGCCTGCCGGTATGTCTCTATGGCCTCAGAGGTCTTGCCGCTCTTGTTGAGGGCGTTCGCCAGATATTCGAAGGCGTTCAAAGCGTTGTCCGAATAGGGAGACAGGGCGATGGAACGCCGGAATTCCCGGATGGCCATACCATAGTCCTTAGCCATGAACCTGTCGATGCCTCTCCCCAAGGCCCCGGCGGAAATACTGTCGAACTGAGCCACACTGGGCAATGTAGAAGAAAACAACAAATCCGCGGCAATTATACTTTCCATGAATCATTTATCGGAAGAAAATCAAATAAACTTTAATTTCAGCAAATTGGTGACTATATTGTCCGAAAAATAGCGTTTCGACATGTTACCATTGCACTATTTCATTTCCAGCGGGGTAATCCGGGTACTTGCTTAAAATAATCATATCCAATTGTAATAATTCGGCATGAAAAAACATTTTTGTATACTTTCCTTTAGTGAAGTACAAAACGAATCAGCAGAGGATATGTCGTATTTCAATATTCCACCCTTAAGTCTTTTCGAAGCATTCGATAACTGTTTTATGAAGATGAAAACGGAACTCACAAAGGAGGTGAAACAACAAGGAGAGTGGGGAAGAATTGTAAGAATCCCCGACGAGATCGTCGGGAGAAAAAATTCCTAGAAAAGGAGAAAAATCATGGCTATTAACGACTATCATTAACTTCCGGAATGAGGTCCAATCTGTTTAGTCTTCAGAATACAGTTACTTTTAAACCGTACACAGAACCGTCTTTCCACAGGTAAGAAGGTTAACTCAGCAATCGACAACCCTATCAGTATTTTGCTGCCCAGGTCACTTGTCCCGCGCTGCGGACATTTCGGCGTATAAGGACACCATGTCGGAGGCTATCCAGACCATCCAGGCTGCCAATAAAGGTATCACGAGATCAAGGCGATGATCGAGAAGGCCAGAGGTCTTGCGCAAGCCGCACTCAGAGCTCGGCAACTCGGTGGCTTCACCGTCACCGCTATGGCGAGTGGTAATACGAGTTACGGTTGGCGGAACGACATTTACGGCAGTTGATAGCGGCGCTGCTTCAGGGGTAGATGAATTCAACGTGGCGGATTCAGATGGGAACACACCTTACCGTTGATCAAATCGTCTCGAACCTGGCGGCAAAGATCAACCAGAATGATAGAAACTGGGACGACCTGGGCAATATAAAGGCGGTTGTCAGCGGTAACCGGATCACCCTCACATCAGTTGCTACCGATAAAGCCATCACCATTACCAGTGTCGATGTCGACGAGCTGGTGGTACTATAGAACATAGATGACAAAGTCACTTCTGAGCGTTCCAACTACGCCGCTCAGTATGAAGAGATCATGACACAGCTCGATAGCTTGGCCGGCACCGGGGATAAAGGGGAACAACCTCCTGACCAACGACACTCTCTCTGTCGGATTTGAAGGTGGGTCCATTTCTGTCTAGGGTTTCAATGCCAATGTCAGCGACATGGGCGTGAATACAGGTGAGGCACATACACTAATAGTGGGACAGAAAATGTAAATGGGCCATTGCCGCTAACATTGAAACCGACCTTAACTCGTTGGACAGGGCATTGCCAACTGAAAGAAGAATCTTCAAAGCTCTCTCCAGCCCTGACCGTCATCAATATTCGTCAGGAATTCTCGATGAGCATGATCAACACGCTGACCAAAGGTGCGGACAAGCTGACGCGGCCGATACAAATGAGGAAGGCGCCAATATGCTGATGCTGCAGACCCGTCAGTCTCTGAGCACGACAGCTCTGAGCCTCTCAGCACAGGCGGCCCAGTCGGTACTAAAATTATTCCAGTAAGCAGGTGAACTAAATAGAGGAGGAGGGCACGGCTCTCCTCCCAACCTTGTAGGAAGGTGTTGTATGAATAGAAAATATAGACAGAATACGTATACAATGAATAATAAACGGCTATGAAAAAGCATGAAAGCACTACCGGAAGCATCGGATATCGTATCTATAGGAAAGAGTGAGATAAACGAGGCAGTAAAGTGGACCCTCCTATTTTCCTCTGGCCATACCCAGGCAAAATAGAAGCAATAATGAATAGGAGAGATATGGCCCTAAAGATAAACTTAAAACCTCACGAGCGTTTGATTGTAGGTGGTTCGGTGATATCAAACGGTAACTCGAAAAGTGAGTTGATCGTCGAAAACACTGTGCCGGTATTGCGCGAGAAAGATATCCTCCGCGAGAAGGACGCTGATTCGCCCTGCAAGCGGATTTATTTTATGATCCAGCTCATGTATGTGGATCAGGAGAACCTGGCGGAACATCACAAGATATACTGGGACCTGGTGAAGGAGATAGCGGAGGCGGCGCCCAGTAGAAGACGGTTACAGGAAATCAGCGAAGACGTATTAAACGGCCGATACTATCAGGCACTCAAGTTGACCGAAGCTTAATCGAATATGAACAGGAGGCGATGGAGAATGTCCGCAACACAAAGGCAAGCATATAGAAAAACTCTAAAGACGACCAAGTCAGGTAGGGACACGGAAGCATAGGCCCTCACCAAGGCCGCTCACAACTGAAGGATTGCCAGGAGAACTGGGAATTGAAGAGGAACAATATCGGCGATTTGCAGCCCTGAAATTCAACCGGAAAATATGGACCATTTTTCAGGCCGAAATTTCCAGAGAGGATAATCCTCTCCCAAAAGAATTGAGGGAAGATCTCTGAGCCTAAGCCTCTTCGTAGATAAGCGGGTCAAGGAAATCATGTAAAAACCATCCCGACAAACTGACTGATCTGATCAATATCAATCTCAATCTTGCAGCAGGACTCAGGGCATCGCAGGCACAGCATAAATCTGATCAAAGAGAATCTGTCTGTGGGTCTCAAAGCATCCGCAGCCACAGGTTGAATCTTTTTGTCTTTTTCGCGATGACCAATGAAAACTAGATTACTCAGAAAACTGTACAATCTAACGATAGCTCGCAGCTTGATTCGGGTGTATTGCATTCTCTTTTGGATATCCTTTTTCGGTTTAGCACTCCGCGAATCATCCGATGGGTATCCTTGCGGATATTCCCCGTTTTGATGGCTACCTCGAGCAGTCTTATCTAATTAAAGAAGCCTGGTCTGATCTTGTTTTGCGAAAGAACCGCTTGATATTGATGATCGAGGAATTCTGTACAGTGAAAACCTTGTTTTCTGAAGTTTATCGAAGAGCGCAGGCCCAGCTTCTTTCTGCCCGTTTATATAGTATGCGGCCGCAACCAGGGCGATTGCCGGTGGATAATCGGGGTCCTTTTGCAACAGCGTTTCAAGAGCAGAGATCGATTTATTGATATCCCCGATGATCAATTCACTGTCGGCATAGTTTAGAGCGGCTTCTTTGATAGTGGGCTCCAGTTCTATAGCCCTCCGAGATGAGACAAAGGCCTCCCGATATTTCTCAGCTTGAAGTATGCGTAACTGATATTCAGGTGAGCCTTGGAGTCGTTGGGGTCGATTTCGATGACCTTTTTCCATAAGTTCACTCCGGTTTCATATTCCTCGAGTTCCGATGCCTGGATGGCAAGCTCCTTGAGTGCCTTGATGTCGCCCTTCATCTCCTCGATCTTCTGGATCACCAGAAGAAAATATTTTCTTCCTTTTACCAGGAGCTTATCTTGTCGAATCTTCCATAATGATGACCAGAATATCGAGCATTTTAACCTCTACACCGGCTTCTTGCAAACATTTTTCAAAAAATTCATGGAAAGGGTTTTGGAATCGAATTCCTTTGTCATTCAGGAAGAGGCGGACTTTGAGGCTGGGGAACCAGCCGGTCCCGGCTTCCTCTCTGCGATATTTCCGATCATTTGCAGTCCAACCCTGTGATGAGACTTCATTGGTATAGTTTCTGGTGACCATGGAATAGGCAACAGGCTTGGAAGGTTTCTTTTTCAGAATCCGTGGAAGGGTAGGATAGTCCAAGGGAAGAAATGACCTCATCGGCATCGAGGACAAGGATCCAGTCACCAGACGCCTCGGATAACGACTGATTCCGGGCAATAGAAAAGTCGTTCGTCCAGGGGAAATCGAAGACTTTGGCGCCGAAGGCTTGTGCGATATCTTTTGTTCTATCCGTTGATCCCGTGTCCACTATGATCATCTCATCAACCGTCGGTTTGGCGCTCAGAAGACAGCGGGCAAGATGTTGTTCCTCATTTTTCACGATCATGCACAAGGACAGGGTGCCCTTATTTGTTACGGCTTTGTCAATTTCTTTTATCCCTACCTTATTGCGGATTTCGAGGGCGGCGGCCAGCATACCGTCATCTATACCGATGTTCAGCATGGCCTTCTCAATTTCATCCATTGCCTCGTCATATTTATGTTGTTTGATTAAAATATCGATGAGGAAAAAGAGGATCCTCTTGTTTTCAGGATGAAGCGCTTTTGCGTCCCGGACTAACCCTTCCGCCCGGGCGAATTGTTCCAGTTCCGTGATTGCTGAATGGTAAAGGGTAACATTGTCCGTGGGGGTCGGTGACAGAATAAATCCTTTTTCCAAAAGATCCAGGGCTACCTCTCTTTGATTTAAAGCCCATTTCAGCATGCCGCTATTTGTGTACGGCTCTCCATAACCGGGATCGGATGCGATAGCCTGCAAGAAGAAACCTTCTGCAGTGCTATCATCACCGCGTTTATGAGCAATAATTCCCTTTAAGTTAAGGGCTGCCGCGTTTGTCCTGTCATTTTCCAGGATGCGGTCTGCATACGTGCCGGCTTCTTCAAGGTCTTCCGTGCAATACGCGATGATCTCAAGACGCCTTAAATCATCTGTCGCAAAGGGGGCATTGAATTAATGGCTTCAAGGGCATCTTTATACAGTTTGTTCTCAAGCAGTATTTCAGCGAGATGGTAATAAAGGGTTTTCTCCTCCGGGGCGCACCTGATTCCTTCGATCAGCATGGCAATGGCCTGGTCAAGCTTTGATTCAATGTTTCGTCTTGTCATGGCATAAAGGGAGTGAATTTGAGGGTGTATCAAATAAAGGCTGTCCATTTTTCCTCGAATATCCTCATATTCCCGGACATTGTCGTACCATAGTCAATCTTGTTGCCTATAAAGCTTCTACTTCCATGATGATGAATGAAGACGTCTCCTGCAATATAATTGTTATACCCCGCCAGGGCTGCCCTTAAAAGAAAGTCATCATCCTCAAAATTACCTGTGCCGAAGCTCTCATCCAACAGCCCTATCTGTTCGGCCAATACTCGCCTGAAGAGCATACAAAACCCGACAATCCTTCTCAGGGGAATCCGGCGATGATGGTATAGCTTTCTGAACCGTTCCAAGTATCTGTCAAGATCATCGATGGACTGGTATTCATCGGAAACAACTTGTTGAGAGCCGCTGATATTGTTGGTCATAGGGCCGATAATACCCGCAGCGGGCGCGTGGTTTAAACAGTCCAATAACCCGGAAAGCCATCCTTCCCCAACAACAACGTCATTATTCGAAAGCAGAATAAACTCACCTCGGGATGCCTCAATACCCTGATTACAGCCTTTTGCAAAGCCAAGATTCTGCTTATTTCGAATCAGTCTATAATTACTATTTTCTTTCGTCAGTGCCTTCAACCATTTCACAGTACCATCCGTCGAACCATTGTCCACAAAGATAACTAAGATTCCGGCGTATGATTGGCAACTTCTGTACACACTTCTTCGTATATTCCAGTTCGTTGAACGTAAGAATAATGAAAGACGAAAGTTGTGGAACCACGTTGTCTTGTTGGAAACGGGGCAATTGAAGATTCCCTCCTGGAGCGCCGCTATTTGTAGAATCAACCTTCACTGTTTCCGAAGAGTATTCTTTTTGGGCGATTAAAATATACTGATAAGTATATGAGTTTAAAAATTCGCTTTTGGTCAGGTTAGCTATTTTCAGATTTCCCTGTTGGTATTTATTCCCTGATTCTTTTACTTTTTCCATATCAACGGTTGGATTAATAACATGCTCGATACTCCTAATTGTTAATCCGGCACCGCCAAACATATTTCTTGCTGCCTCAAGTGTAAAAAGCGAAGATGAGTGGCATCAAGAATTCCAGCCTCCTGGTACTGCCAATTCCCCTTTAGCAGGTCCTGCACAATGGTTATATTTTGAATGTTGGGTAAAAACAACGTAACCGCCTGGTTTGATATAATATGTCAATTCAGCAAGAATATCCCGGGGTATAGAAGTATTCTAAAACATCTAAGGTCAGCAACAAGTCAAATTCTCCTGGCTTTGGTACCATACTTCAGAAGCCAAATCGGTATTTTCTATGTTCGCGACAATGACCCTATCTAAATGATTTTTGGCAATGTCAACTGCTTCCGGTGAAATATCAATACCCACATAAAACTCCACAGGCAATTTCTATTGTGGATTCTTTCGAGTCCCATTGCCCATTTTGAGACTGTCAGGGTAGTTTGTTTTTGATGATTGCCTCAATAACATCGGGTCTCGCAAAACCATAATAATAACTCTGCTTACTCTGTTTTAATGGATTGTTGCGGTTAATAGCACGAATAGCATTCTTTGCTTTTCTTCCGTGTTGAATATTTTTATCTTGATTTTTCGATTTGTATAGGATGCAGAAAGCGTCTCCCCATTGGTCGCTTCCATCAGCAAAACCCGAATTTCCCCAGGTTGCTTTTGCTTCGAGCACCTCGAGATGAGCCCACTTGGCTAGAGCACGGAAACCATCAGGATAATACCGCCAGCAGTCCACGGGATATTTATGTTCTGGCCCGCGCGAAGGAGCAACAATGCAGATCAATCCATTGTTTTTTGAGTATCCTGTTAATCTCTTCCATGATTAACCAAGGGTATTCTATATGTTCAAAGGCCTGACCAGAAATAATCGCATCAAACGACTCGTCTTGCAGTTCCGGCCAAAAATAAGGGTCAGAAGGTACGTAATCCACGTTAGGCCCGGGATTAACATCGAGTCCGGTATAGAAATACCTCTCAGAATTAGAAAAAATTTCCTTATAAGTGCCGTTCACACCATAACTTCCTACATCCAGAAGCTCTATTTTATTATCGCGGGAAGTATTTATCCACAAGTTCTCTGAAGCGTGTAATAATATTATACGAGCTTTGATGCATGAGCGGTCACCTATGTTCCTTCCTTAACATTTTCGGTATCTTTGCAAGGATGCTCAGTGCGAGCAGCTAAATATTTATCCAAATCAGACTTTTCCTTTGACGTTAACCCACTGCCCGGTTTTTACGTCCAGCGTCTTGACAACTATTGCTGGATTACCTACCGCAACACAGTAATCAGGAACATCTTTGTTAACTACCGAATTTGCTCCTACTACACAATGTTTACCGACATTTACATTGCCCATAATAACTGCATTAATGCCAATCCATGTTTCATCTCCGATCGTTATTTGGTCGTTATGAGTGGTTATTCCTTGATACATTATTGGAATGCCAATCTTCTGATACTCATGGTGGGTATCAGCAATAAAAACATTGGGAGCGATCAAGACAAACTTGCCGATGAAGATCCTTATTAGCTGCTGATAAGGTACATCTTCTGCCGATATCCGTTCCTTCATTGATTACAATCATTGGGCCTTCGCTAGGATTGTTAAATGCGATGTTCAACCAACAGTCCTTCTGAATAACAACGTTTTTTCCAAACCTCATCCGCTCGATACCGCGAACGTCACAAGTCGGATCTATAAAAACTCTTCCGGAAGGAGTTGTTTGAGTGGGGGGGTTGCTTACTGTTGAGCCAGCATTGGATGACTCTTTTTTCTTTATCATAGAGAGATATTCATTAATATCATAGTCATTTATTATATTCATAATGATTGGAATATTATGCAAACACTATGCCAATAGATAGAAATTACATGCCCTTAAATTATATGTTATCAACAAAACCACAGAAGATAAGGGTATGGCAAGCGTTGCTATTTATTTGAAGCAATCTTGAATAAAGAATAAGAAGCCAATTAATATAGATAACTGACAAATTATTGACAAGAATAGTTTTACGAATAAAGTTTTTTGCAATATTTCCGATAATCATTATAAGGCACAGGAGATAGGAGTATCTCTATCGTGAAAATCCAGGAACCCTTATACAAGCACTCGATTTGAAGAATAGGGATTTGACTAAAAAGGTCAGTACGCTTTAACTCGTTCAGTCAGAAACCGTGACTGATTCTTATGCGCTTGGGACAGACTGCAGCCACATTGAAAAAGAGGTATTACAGATTCTCAAAGCAATAACCAGTGATTTAAAAAATACTATCGAGATGTTATATAGGGACAATCAAAATATTGTATTCCCTGACATTAGTGTAAAATTATCTGAGAAGTTGGTATCTCTTATGCTTGAGCATACAATTATTATGTTATTCCTTGTCGGAAAAGGGGAAACACCTGAAAATCCGGTAAAAGTATTTCTTTCATATAAGGCCGATAAATCCTCGTCAGAGATATCCCCTTATCTCAGCTTGTCGGAAGGGTGGTTGAAGAGGCAAAGCAACTTATAAACAGCTGGCCTGGGAAGAGCATTTTTACTGCAGAGGGCACAAAAGAAGACGACGCTGACAATATTGGGGTAGAATCTGGTTTTATTATCAAGTTTTCCTATTTTCCTGATCATCCGGTAAAGAATTGACAGTGACGCCTCAGATCATCACTCCACCATCAGTACAAAAAAATAGGGTGGACCGGCAACCCGAATGGGTAAATACCTACCATGTTTCAGGTAAAGTAATCGATAATCAATATGTGAGTTTCTGTCTCCCTCATGACGGAGAAGAGGATGAGATTTTTAAAAAGCTGCAGACGTTCATTTCCGGCATACAACCCGATACAGGTCAAGCCGAAGGTAGTGGGACGAAGAATAACTTACAAAAAGACGAGATAGCAGGATCAAATAGGAAATATTGAAAATACTATAGAATCGAAAAAAAATATGATAGGCCCATCACCAGAACCGTTAGTGAAAAGAACGACAGAGTTGAACAAAACGGAGATATTGAAAATACCATAGGATTGAAGAGAATACTGACAGATATGTCATTCCGGGACTTTCACGAAGAGAATAATCCTATTGTTGTTTTTCTTTATATACAAAAGATCAAGGACGAAGCTGCTTTCGTTAGAGGCGAACCCGCAATAAAAGCAAATGGATTAATAGACAATCACGAATGGGAGTTAAGGGGGACAACCCTGAATACAGGGTTTGGCCAGGGAGAATTGAAAAGCAGCCCAATGGCCGGTTTCCCCCTTCTCCCCTCAACAATGATACAATCATCAGGAAGGCTCTTGTCACGTTTGTTGACCAGTTGAACACACTCTTAAGCGGCAATGGGACCAGTCGATGAAGTGATCGACGAAACAACACCTGACGGGACAATGTCCTCAGGGGTATCTCTGGAAAAGCTGCGCCTGCTTCAGACAAGATCACCAGAAGTACGTACAGTTATTCAAAACGTTGTAAAGAAATTTTTCGGCGAATTCGAAGAAATACTCCAAGCTTGGAATCAATAGGTTTTTCTCTCGGAAAGAATGGCTCGTCTCCATCTCGACACCTCCATTCTTATTTCGCAATTGACATCTAATAAGGAAGAAACGATCAATGTAATGAAGGGGCTTGGCAACACGATCTATGAGAGAATAAATTATTTAATGCATCCCTACGCCGGGATGTATATTGATGATAAAAATATCCTTCAGTTAAGAGCAGCCCAGAAAGATGAAGGCGCATCACTGCCTGACAGGAGTTAAAAAAAGAGCAGAGTACCCTTGAAAAAAGACTCAACGAGCTTAAAGCTCCTTATTGAGCGTTCCAGGCTTTTAACCGAATGGTTTACTCAAAACAGCACCATATCGGCCGAAGATCCAGAGGAAGCAGTCGACCGGTACTATAGGGAAAAATCATGGATCCTACAGGAAAGAGAAGATTTTATTATGTTGACTCAAGACGGCCCTCAATGAAAAGGAACCGGATAAATTTGTCGAATATTTGATGAAAAGAGATTCCTATATCGGCTAGTTTACTGAAAAATAACCCCCGGCTATTTGGAAGAGATGGCGGAGAAATGCCTTTTCAGAGAGACATTAATACTGGAAAGACTTGAAAACGAAAAGAAAAGAAACTATTGAAAAAATTGACAGAGTATCAAAAAATAGGAAAGCTGTACGAAGATATTCTTCACAATTTCCCTTGCCTGCCGATGCCTGACTTTTTTTAACAAAATAGGTTGATAAATAAATCTTAAGTATTCAGACTTTCTATCCGATAATAACAATAGGATTGTAGGGTATAGAAGTACAAATAAGGAAGTAGCAATGACAATATCAGATTATCAGATAAGCAGCGTCATCAGGACTTACATGAAGAGCATGAAAGTCAGGGTGGGGCAGATGGAAAAAAACTGTGACCATTTAATCAGGGAAGATGAAGTGAACATCTCCCGAGAGGCCATGAAAAAGATGTTATATGATCGTATAGGAGAACAGATGACGGAAAAGCTGAAGAAAATATGACCAGGAATGATGAAAATTTTAAAATACTCGTTGTTGATGATAACAGGGAATTACGGGAAATTCTCGAGGAATATCTCAGAGGGGAGGGTGACAATGTAGAAGGGGCTGATAACGGAAAAGAGGCCCTCGAAAAGCAAGAGATCATTATTACGATCTTATTATTACTGATTTGAATATGCCGGAACTGGCCGGCATGGAACTGATAAAGACTATTAAACAGGAGAATGAAGTAACGGAATTTGTCATTATTACCGGCTATGCGTCTATGGATAGCGCTGTTGAGGCGATAAAGATAGGGGCTTTTGATTATATCGTAAAGCCTTTCAGGATGGAAGAACTGAGTGTTGTTGTGAAAAATGTGCGTGAAAAGGTGAGACTTAAAAAACTGAACGCACAGCTTTTTGAAACTCTTAAGGGTTTTTATGATGAAATAGAGAGGTACCGGAAGAAAAGTGAAGACGATACCGATCGAAAACGAACCGCGGAGAGGATGTTTTTGCGTCTATCAGTGATACGGAAAAGATTGTCAAAGAAATAGAGAACTTCGAAAAACTGCGAAGAAGGGCAGACTCCTTATTGATTAATCTCATGATTGGTTGAAAGTGGATGGAGATATGGTGCTGCATGATTAGTGGTTCTAAAATACTGATTGTTGATGATAATCAGGAAATTGTTGATATCCTCGCTGATTTCCTTACCCTCAATAACTGTGAAATTCATAAGGCTTCACAGGCCATGAAGCCCTTGATATTCTTGACACGGAAAGATGTAGAGATTGTTATCCTTGATGTGAAGACTGCCCGATATAAACGGCATATCTCTTCTGGACATGCATTAAAGAGAGCAAACCTACCATCGCTGTCATTATGATCACAGGCTATTATGATCCCAATTTTGTCGTTGATGCCATGAAGAAGGGCGCTTCTGATTTTCTTTCAAGCCCTTTGAGCTTGACAAACTGATGCTCGTCATGATGAGGGTTTTAAGAGAGAGAAAATTATTGATTGAGAAAGAGACCATCCTCCATAACCTTGAAGATAAAAGAAAGATAGAGGTACTGAACAGGGAACTGCAAAAGAAGATCAAAGAACTGACCACCATGTACCATATTTCCAACAAATTCAATTCCATCAATATATATGATGATGTTTATGAAAAGATGATACAAATGGTGGGGGAAATCCTCGACGTCAAGTCCTGCGGATACTACATTAGCCGATAACGACAACAAAGAACTTGTATTGTACACAGGGTTCACGAATAATGATGACAAGAGTACCCGGCAAGCGGGCAGAAGATCGCCATGGTTGATGATCTGTTGAGTGAAAACGGCATGATCAAAAGACATGTAATAAAGGACAACAGCGTATATTTGCCCCTTATCATTAAGGGCGAATCTATCGGGTATATCATGGCTGAAACAAACGGGAACGGGAAGGAAATAAACGGTCGTCTGGAAGGCGATGCCTTTATTCTTGAAACTCATAGCGGAGAAAGCTTCCACGCAGATTGAAAACAGGATGCTCTATGAGAGCCTTTTCGAAAATATTCTCCATACATTGAAATCCCTCATCGTGGCCATCAACAAAAGAGATTTGTATACCGAAGGCCATTGCAAACGTGTTACCGAGATGAGTCTCATGCTGGGAGAAAGGATGGGGATTACTGAATATGAAATGGATGTCATAAAAGTTGTGGGGCCGGTCCATGACCTCGGTAAAATAGGCATTCCTGATTCGATATTGTTGAAACCGGCAGAATTGACAAATGAAGAATATTCCATCATGAAAAGCCACTCGGTCTATGGAGAGGAAATCATGAGCAGGTTTGAGATCTTGTCCAGTGAGGCAAAAATCATACGGCACCATCATGAGAAATATGATGGCAGCGGATACCCTGATTGTCTTGTCCGGTGAGGAAATACCCATATGCTCCAGGATCATAGCCGTAAGCGATGCCTATGATGCTATGGTTACCGACAGGCCATACAGAAAGGCGGCAACAAGGGAAGAAATAGCAGTTGAAATAACGCGCTGTAAAGGAAGCCAATTCGATCCTCCCATTGCCGAATATTTTGCCGACATGATACGAGATGGTTATGACAGCAGGAACATGAAAGAAGATCTTTTTTCCGGATCCATGACCGTCTGGTTGTAGAGTTCAGGCAGATAAGCCCCTGAAGACTTTACGAAACTGAAAGATGTTATCCAGTACAATTCAACACAGATAATCGACAAAATTAAAGAAACCCATCTCCTCGCCGATAAAGAGCTGAAAGGTGGAAACGATCAGCTTTTTGCCTATATGCGGATGATCAACAAAAAACTCGATACGATAATAGATTTATCTGTACAAGTCACAATACGGCGAAATATATCATAGCGTGCAGACAGAGATTATTCTCAGCGGCGCGCGGCGTTCAATTTGAATCTCAAATAGCTCTCAAGAGCAGGGGACTATACGGAACTGAAAATAATTGTGCCTGATTTTTCCTTATCCCAAGATCACAATCCTGTGCCAGGTCGTGAGGGCTGAAAGACTGCAGGGAAGTCCCTCCGGGGGACCTTCAGGGTTGCCATGCAATTCCTTGTTATTAATGAGAAGGACAGAGATCTTTTGATCAATTATATATTTGTAGAAAGAAAGAGAGTATCTGAGACAAAAAAAAGAGACTGTGAGTTGATGAACGTATGGATATTGCGACAATCCTGGGTCTTATTCTCGGCATCGGTTCCCTGATCGGTTCATTTCTTATGGAAGGCGGCCATCTTTCGGCCCTTGTCCAGATCCCCGCTATGATACTCGTGATTTTCGGGACCTTCGGTGCTGCTGCCATTACCACCTCTGTTAAAGAGCTTACCAATATTCCCAATCTGATAAAAGTGGCACTATTTGAAGCACAGATGGATACACAGCAACTCATAGACCTCATCTTTGATCTGGCACAAAAAGCGCGAAAGAACGGACTTTTAAGCCTTGAGAAAGATCTTGATAATATCAGAGAACCTTTTTTAAAAAAAGCGATCCAGCTTGCCATAGATGGTTTTGAAACAAATAAAATCAGAGAGATCCTCGAGATAGAAATGGCCTATACAGAAGAAAGACATAAAGCCGGCGCCATGTTCTTTAATAAACTGGGTGGTTTTTCTCCTACATTAGGAATTATGGGAACGGTCCTCGGATTAATCCATGCCCTGGGAAATATGGAAAACAGCTCCAATATGGCCGCTGCCATAGCGAGCGCCTTTATCGCGACCCTTTGGGGTGTTGCCATGGCAAACCTTATTTATCTTCCCATTTCCGATAAATTGAAACACAAACATCAGAGCGAAGCCCTCTATCTCGAAATCATTACCGAGGGGGTGATTTCGCTTGCCATGGGAGACAACCCGCGGGTGATACGGATGAAACTAGTCTCTTTTTTGCTTCCTGACAAGAGAAGCGAGGAAATACTTTGAGAAGGAAAAAGAGAGAAGAAGAACATGAAAATCTTGAACGGTGGCTTATTACCTATGCTGATCTGATTACGCTCCTGCTTGCTTTTTTTATCATGATGTATGTATTTTCCAAACAGGACGCGCAGAAATATGATGAAGTTGTGGGCCATTTGAAGACAATATTTACCGGCGGGGCCGGTATATCAGGCCAGGGGAGAGGACGCGGGACCGCTGCTTATTGAATTACCTGTCAAGATAGCACAGGGCACGGGCGAAGAAGTGCAGAAAAAAACTGGAAGCCGAGATGCAGAGTCTTGTCGGTAATGAATCGATGAAAAAGAATATCTCTATTTTTTCCGATGAAAGAGGTGTTGTCATACGGATCCTCGAAAAGGCTTTTTTCGATGAGGGTAAGGCTGATTTGAAAGAACGGGCAAAAGTTGCCCTCGGCAAAATTATTCCTGTTGTCAAAAATATTGATAACCAGATAAGGATCGAAGGACACACTGACAACGTTCCCATCAATAACCATGAATTCAGATCAAATTGGGAACTGTCTGCGCGACGTGCCACGGAAGTGGTCAGATATTTCATAGAAAAATACGATTTTCCTCCTGAGAGAGTATCCGCCGTTGGTTATGCCGAATACAGACCTGTTGCTCTCAATGATATGCCTGAGAACCGCGCCCTTAATAGAAGGATTGAAATAATTGTTGCAAAATCTGATAAACCGATAGTCAATAGCAAACCGATAATCAATACAAGATAAATGAGGCATAGCGCATAGCACAGGGCATAGGCACGCAAACGTAAATCGGAACTCGTAAAACGTAAATCGTGAATGGCAAAAGGACAGTGAATGGTCGATAGCGAATAGTGACTATCGTGGAGATAACACTGGTCTGATTTCGTTACAATAATATTTTGCGTTAAGAAGATACGATATGCTATGGTTTTCCCTGAGCGATATTATTGAAGAAGGGAGGCATAATAAGATGAATGAAATCGAACATCGTCCCTGGGGATTTTACGAGGTATTGTCCGACGAGGAAGACCACAAGGTAAAACGTATTACTGTCGAGCCGGGCAAACGTCTGAGTCTTCAGAGGCATAAACACAGGAGAGAACACTGGTTCGTGGTTCACGGTGAGTCCATTGTGACGGTTGACGATAATGAAATGAAGGTTGCAGGCGGCCAGGCGATAGATATACCACAGGGTTCACTCCATAGAATAGCAAATACAGGGATGGAAAGACTGGTGTACATAGAAGTCCAGTTGGGGAGCTATTTCGGTGAAGACGACATAGAGCGTGTAGAAGACGACTACGGGCGGATTTAAAAAAAATAAAAAAAATGGAAAAAATGAAAAAAACTTGTTGCATATTCCGTAGAATAAGGAGTATAAACTATTCATAAGGCGGTTGCCACTGAAAACCGCTGTAAATTATAATTCTTAAAGGAGGGGTAAGCATGACAAAAGCAGAATTAATCGGTAAGATGGCCGCAGGGGCAAAAATTTCAAAAGCTGCATCCGGAAAAGCGCTTGAAGCTTTTCTTGATGGTGTAAAAGCAGCCCTCAAAAAAGATGACAGAGTAACACTTGTCGGTTTTGGCACCTTCTCTGTTTCCAAGAGAAAAGCAAGAAAGGGAAGAAACCCGAGAACCGGCAAAGAAATCAAGATTCCCGCACGGAAAGTGCCAAAATTCACAGCAGGGAAAGCCCTCAAGGAAGCGATCTGATTTATTAAGTATATTGATTAATTAAAAATGCCTCCCCGACAAAGGGAGGCATTTTTGTTTCTTACGCGGGATTGGTTTTCAATTTGGAAAATACTTTTGTAATGAGGGCGTCGATGTTATTTATATTTCCGGCGTATAACTTGTGTATAAACAGTGTATCGTCATCTTCTCCCATTGAGATGTAAAGCTTCACAGTATTACCGGTGATGACTGTATGGATGCCAATGGGCAAATGGCATCCTCCGCCTATTTTCGCGAGAAGCATTCTCTCAATGGCTACCTCAAGAAAGCTGTGTTCATTGTTGAAGGGGCAAGGAGCTTCAGCGTGTCTTTTTCGTTTCTGACCTCGATCCCTATTGCCCCCTGACCGCAGGAAGGGATCATCGTATTCAGAGGCATAATTTCTTTAATATATTTTTCCAGGCCCATTCTCTTTATCCCGGCACAGGCAAGGATAATGCCGTCGAGATTTTCGGTTTTCAATTTTTTCAGACGCGTTTCGATATTTCCGCGAATGGGTACCACTTGAAGGTTCTTGTTCTGGTGGAGTATCTGGGCTTTCCGTCTGAGACTGCTCGTGCCTATTCTGGAACCATCTTTTACTTCAGCCAGTCTGTTACAGGTAAGAGAGATAAAGGCGTCTCTGGGGTCTTCTCTTTTTAAAACAGCTCCGAGAAGGAGATTTTTCTCCAGTTCAGCCGGAAGGTCCTTTACACTGTGCACCGCCATATCGATTTCTTTGCTGAGAAGTTTTTCTTCGATCTCTTTCACGAAAAGCCCTTTCCCGCCGATGAGATGAAGTGGCTTGTTCCGTATTGTATCGCCTGTTGTTTTTATGGTCTTGATGATAAATTCATACTGTGGATACAATGACTGAAGTTTTTGAAGTACTATCTCGGTTTGCCTGAGGGCGAGCTTGCTACCCCTGGTCCCGATTATCCATTTCTTTTTCATCTTCTTCCTCAAATTGAAAGTATTTTTTGAACATTTCCAGCATCATGGGGTCGTTGTTCTGTTTAATAAGCGCGATATGGGAATGGACCAGCTTATTGGTAATCGTTTTTGTCAGACCGTCAACATAACGAGTGATCGTATCATCGGCGTTGTTCAGTTTTTGCAATGTTTTCTTAAGTTCTTCGGAGCGCATTTTATCTGCTCTGTTGATGATGTGTTCGATAAGGGGGTTCACGTTCAGTTGCTTTAAGGTCTTTGAAAACTTCTTTACTTCTTCTTCAACAATGGCATGGGCTTTTTCCGATTCTTTCAATCTGTCGGAAAGATGTTTTTGAGAGAGTTCTTTGAGGTCATCGATGTTGTAAAGGTAGACATTATCAATTTCATTCACGTCAGGGGCTATATCACGGGGGACCGCTATATCGATGAGGAAAAGAGGCCTCTTCTTTCTTTTTTTCATGATGCTATTAATAAATGTTTTATCTATAAAGGGTTGCCCTGAGCCGGTGGATGTGAGCACCATATCAACCTTAATGAAAAGTTCTGCCAATTCATGGAAAGGGTAGGCTGTGCCAAGGATTTCTTCCGCGAGCTGTTGTGCTTTTTGATAGGTCCTGTTTGCAATGAGGACTTCCCGCAGGCCTTCCTTCTGAAAATATTTCAGCGCTGTCCGGCACATCTCGCCAGCGCCAATGACGAGTATCTTCTTTTCACTCAGTTCACCGAAGATGTTTTTGGCAAGCTCGATTGCCATGGAACTGATCGAGAGAGGGTTATACCCTACCTTTGTTTCTGTCCGTATTCTTTTCGCCACATTGAATGTTTTATGGAAGACCTTATTCAGGAAGAACCCTGTGGAGTTATGAAACCCGGCAAGTCTGTAAGCGTCTTTGACCTGCCCCAGGATTTCAGGTTCTCCTATGACAAGGGAATCAAGACCAGAGGCGACGAAAAAGAGGTGTTTGCAGGCATCCTCATTGTGGAATGTATAAGTGTAGTTATCCAGCCATTCAGGTTGTACTTTAAATGCTTCTGAAAGTATTTCCTTGATCTTTACAAGAGAAGCTTCGTGAAGGAGAGAATGGAAATATATTTCTGTTCTGTTACAGGTAGAGATGATGACCGATTCATCGATACCGCTTTTTCTTATTTTATTAATGAACTCCGGAATATCCGATTCCGGAATAAATATCTTCTCCCGTATTTCAACAGGAGCAGTATTATGATTAAGTCCCAACAGCGTAAGATAAATATTATCCATGCGTTCTTTCCACGATACAAATAATCATACAACTTCTATTAAACATAAGGATAGTTCTCCTTTATAACAACAGCGTTCTTTTTTTGATCTTTGCAAGACCGGTTGCGATTACTTCCTGCATATCCATTTTTGCAATATCTTTCATAATCAGGCCTCTTTTGCGTGCCTCTTTGACCGTTTTCATCAGGTGTTTTCTGAACTCCCCGATGATGTGGAGATATTCCAGGTAATCGTCTGTAACGACTTCTTCGATTTTTTGACGGAGTTTTTTCGAAAGAAGAGGCAATTCTCCCGACGTTGAGATAGCGATTGTAAGGTCTCCTTTTCTGATGATGGAGGGGACGATAAAATCGCACAGATCTGGATTATCAACCACATTGACAGGGATTTTTTTTCGGGCTGCTTCTGTTTTGATTTTGTTATTGATAGCGCTGTTGTCTGTGCAGGCAAAGACGAGGGCCGTATTATCAAGGTCTTTCGCTGTGTATGTTCGTTGGAAATATTCTATTTTACTTTCATTATCGAGCTTGAGGAGCGTCCTTGTTATGACAGGACCGACTACGGTAACATGGGCATTGAATTGAAGGAGCATGGCAACTTTCCGCTCGGCCACTTTGCCGCCGCCCACCACAAGACATCTTTTGGCGGTGATATCGAGGAATGCAGGATAATAAACACGCTTTCTATCTGATTTCGAAGACATTGAATTCACCGGTATATAGTTTCCAATCTGTTTCAACCTCTCTTACATAGGCTCCTGCAGGTCCTTGTTTACACCATCGGACCATGTTATTTATATCTTCTTCTGTGCCTTCACAGACCATTTCCACGTTACCGTCGGCCCTGTTTCTGACCCAGCCCGTGAGATGATACTCTTCGGCTTTTTTCAACGCATTGTATCGGTAGTAAACACCCTGGACAGTTCCTTTTACGAAAACATGCATTCTTCTTTTTGTCATGAGAGAGCAACCTTATTTCATATTATTCGTCTGAAACGTTTTGTATCGTCCGTATCGTTTAAAAAGTGTACGACATTTTGTCTTGATAAAGATGCATATAGTATGATATTTTTTAGCATAAAATGACTATAAAATCAAAACCTTGGTGTGTCATGGGGGTTTCATGTATAGGGTTGGCATAGACATCGGTTCGGTAAGCGTCAATGTTGTCGTCATGAATGAGAACGGGAAAATCGTCAAAACGAGATATATACGGCACAAAGGAAGGCCCTTCGAAGTCGCGCGGGAAGTCATACGGGAAAGCATTGGCAGTCATGGTATCGATTTCATTGCCACAACAGGCACAGGGGCTAAATTATTTTCATCCCTTGTGGGAGCTGCCTGTATAAATGAGATAGTCGCCATCACCAAAGGGTTCAGCCGGTTCTATCCTCATGCGGGCAGTGCCATCGATATCGGTGGTGAAGATTCGAAGCTCATTATATTTGAACATGCCGGAAATAACGGGGCCTTACGGGTAAAGGATTTCTCCATGAACGCCCTTTGCGCGGCCGGCACAGGTTCTTTCCTCGATCAACAGGCGTCAAGGCTTTGTTTCACCATTGAAGAATTCAGTGAGATAGCCTTGAAGTCGAAAAATCCTCCACGCATAGCGGGCCGCTGCACCGTGTTCGCGAAATCGGACATGATCCATCTCCAGCAGATCGCTACGCCTGATTACGAGATTGTCGCCGGTCTCTGCTATGCCCTGGCGCGAAATTTTAAAGGCAACATCGCGAAAGGAAAAGACATACTGACCCCTGTGGCATTTATTGGTGGTGTGGCGGCAAACGCTGGCATGAGAAAAGCCTTAAAAGAGGTCTTTGGTTTAAAGGATGAGGAATTTTTTGTTCCTGAAAATTTCACCTCTGCAGGCGCTGTGGGTGCCCTCTATACTGTCATCGAAGAACCTTCTTTGAAACAGGATTTTCTCGGCCTTGAAGGGCTCGATGAATATCTCAAAGAGGAAAAACTCCAGGCTTCTCTTGGACCCCTTGCGATTTCTGAAAAAAACCTCCATGTGCTCTACAATTTAAAGTCTATTCAGGAAAAGACAAAGGTCTATCTCGGTGTCGATGTCGGTTCTATCAGTACAAATCTTGTTCTTATCGATGAAGAGAGGCGCCTCATCGCGAAGAGATACCTCATGACAGAAGGCAGGCCGCTTGAAGCGGTGAAAAGAGGTCTTTTTGAAATCGGTGAAGAGGTCGGTGAAATGGTTGAGATTATTGGTGCCGGGACTACAGGCTCAGGCCGATATCTTACGGCAGATTTTATCGGCGCCGACATTGTGCGGAATGAAATTACCGCCCAGGCTGAGGCGGCTATCGATATCGACGGGAAAGTGGACACGATCTTTGAGATTGGCGGACAGGATTCAAAATATATCAGCATAGAAAATGGCGTTATCGTTGATTTTGAGATGAACAAGGCATGCGCTGCCGGAACAGGTTCGTTCCTTGAAGAACAGGCAGAGAGACTTGGCATCTCCATAAAAGGTGAGTTCGGCGAACTTGCCCTGTCATCGAAAAAACCCGTTAAAATGGGTGAAAGATGCACGGTTTTTATTGAATCCGATGTTGTTCACCACCAGCAGAGAGGAGTGCCAACGGAGGATATCGTGAGCGGACTGGCCTATTCGATTGTCCAGAATTATTTGAACAAGGTCGTCGGTGATCGAAGAATAGGAGAAAGAATATTTTTTCAGGGAGGAACGGCCTTTAACAAAGGTGTTGTCGCGGCTTTTGAAAAAGTACTGGGGAAACCGATTGAAGTTCCGCCCCATCATGATGTTACCGGAGCCATAGGCGCCGCGATCCTTGCCATGAAAGAAAGGGATTGGGAGAAGAGCACATTCAAGGGTTTCGATTTGAGCAAAAGACAATATGATATCGAAACGTTTGAATGTAAAGGATGCGAGAATCTCTGCGAGATCAGACGGGTTACCGTTGAAAAAGAGGCCCCCCTCTATTACGGAAGCAGGTGCGAGAAATATGATGTTGTCAGAAAAGTCGAAAAAAAGGATGTTGTTGATCTTTTCAAAGAGAGAGAAAAGCTTCTCGACAATATCTATGATAAAACAGCCGATGGCATTCAGATCGGCATACCGAGACTCCTCCATATGCATGAGTTTGCCCCTTTCTGGAAAAGTTTTTTGACAGAACTGGGGTTTTCAGTCTGTTTTTCTGATGTGACAAACAAGAAGACTATCCGCGACGGTGTGGAAAATATCATTGTCGAAACATGTTTTCCCGTCAAACTTGCCCACGGCCACGTCCTTAACCTTATAGAAAAAGGGGTAAAGAGGATCTTCATACCCAGCATAATTAATCTTAAAAAACAATCCGAGAGTTCATCGGATGCTTTTGCCTGTCCATACGCTCAGTCTCTGCCGTATACAATGAAAGCATCGATCGATTTCAAAGATATGGGTATACGGGTCCATACACCGATTGTCTATTTCGGGGATGGCAATCAAGCCATCCTGGATGGTCTTATTAAGTACTTTAAAAGATATAAGGTTTCAAGAGCGCGTGTGGAGAAGGCCTTCCATGTGGCTTCGGAAGTCCAGGAAGGATTTTATCGGAAATGTATTGAAAGAGGTTCCGAATTTCTGTCTTCATTGAAAAACGATGAAAAGGTCATGGTGATTATTGGAAGGCCTTACAACAGCGCCGATGCCGGGGCCAATCTTAATATTCATAAAAAGCTCATCAACCTGGGTGTTTATCCTATCCCCATGGATATGCTGCCCCTTGATGACATGAGCAGTGAAAAAGACGATCTGGAAAATATGTACTGGGGATATGGACAGAAAATATTGAGAGCGGCACGGTTTATCAAATCACGTAAGAATTTTTATGCCATTTATCTGACCAGTTTTGGTTGCGGTCCTGATTCCTTCATTGCTCACTTTTTTAAGAAAGTCATGGGGGACAAACCCTATCTCCAACTGGAGATCGACGAACATAGCGCTGACGCGGGAATGATTACACGGCTTGAAGCGTTCATTGACAGCATTAAGAACGCCAAGTCTGAAAAAGAGGATATTCAATACAGGACGTCGAAATTTGAATCGAACGGCAGGAAAAGAAAGATTTATCTGCCCTACATGTCGGACCACGCCATCACGCTCTCCAGTGCGTTTAAAGCATGCGGCATCGACGCTGAGGTAATGGAAGAGTCTGAAGAAGCCACTGTGGTTGTCGGCAGAAAATTTACCACAGGAAAGGAATGTTATCCCTGTATTCTTACGACAGGGGACATGCTCAGGACCACCAGAAAAGATGGCTTTGACCCGGACCGGAGCGCCTTCTTTATGCCCTCTGGTAACGGTCCCTGCCGTTTTGGCCAATATCACAGGTTCCACAGAATGGTCCTCAATGAAGCCGGTTTTGACAATGTGCCCATTTATGCCCCCAATCAGGACCACCGGTTTTATAAGGAACTCGATATTGTAGGTGGGAAATTTACGCGCCTCGGATGGCGGGCTGTTGTGGCTACAGATCTTATCACCAAGATGCTCCACGAAATACGTCCCTATGAGAAAAAGGCCGGAGAGACTGATCGTGTTTATCGGGAAGCGCTTGCATCCATTTGCCGGTCAATAGAAGCGGGCGGGAAAGACATCGTCGCCGTTCTTCGGACTGTTCTTGACCGGTTCCTGAGCGTTGAACGGATTAATGCGCAAAAACCGGTCATCGGGGTTGTGGGCGAGATTTATATTCGCTCAAACAGGTTTAGCAATAATGATCTTGTAAGGAAAATAGAAGAACAGGGTGGCGCGGTATGGCTCGCGCCGTTTGGAGAGTGGATATCCTATGTAAATTATACCAGTAAGAAAAAAAGTAAGAAGAAAGACAATTTCATGGGACTTGTCAAACTCCATATTACTGATTACATTCAGAATAAAGACGAGCACATGCTGGAAGAAATTTTCAAACCTTACCTCAAATACGGCAAAGAACCCCATGTGAAGGATATCCTGAAAAAGGCAAGCCCTTATATCCATGAGAGCTTTGAGGGAGAAGCCATATTGAGTATCGGCAAGAGTATCGATTTTGCCCATAAAGGAGTTTCCGGTATTGTGAATGCCATGCCTTTTACCTGTATGCCCGGGACAATATCCGGCGCCATCATGAGACTTGTCCAGAAGAACCACAATGTTCCTGTCATGAATGTCGCCTATGACGGACAGGGCGCGACGAATGTCCTGACCAGGCTCGAAGCCTTCATGTACCAGGTCAAAGAGCAGTTCCAGGGTAAGCATAATGGGTAGTCCGGCCCTCGAAATCTCTCTTATCATCATCCTGATTATTTTTAACGGTGTTTTTTCGGCTGGCGAGACGGCCATTATCTCTTTGAGAAAAAGCAAGATCAAATCGCTGGCGAAAGAGAGGAAAGACGGAAAGGCTGAAAGACTCCTCCATATGAAAGAAAATCCCGAGAGGTTTCTTTCTGCTGTCCAGATCGGTATAACGCTCTTCGGGACCCTTGCGTCGGCCATCGGCGGTACCCTTGCCATTCAATATCTGGCGCCTTTATTGACGATGATCTCCTTTCTCAAACCTTTCTCGGATACCATTGCGCTCGGTATCGTTGTTGTGGCCCTGACTTATCTGTTTCTTGTTTTTGGCGAACTTGTCCCTAAATATGTGGGTTTGAGCAATAAATTGAAGGTTTCCATTTTCATCTGTACCTTTATTTGATTTTGTTTCCCGTTTTTTCTTTTTTCTTGTCAATATCCTTTCCTTCAGCACCATGTTTTTTGTAAAAGGTCTTAACCTGAAACACGGAGAGGAGCATGTCGGTGAAGGCGAAATCAAGATATTACTTGAAGAAGGCAGAATAAAAGGCGTCTTCGACCGCACCGAAGAAGAACTGATCCATGGCGTCTTTCAATTCGCCGACCGGTCTGTGAAAGAGATTATGGTCCCCAAACCGAATGTCTATGCCATCGATATTGAGGACGGCAAAGATAAGGTGCTCGATTATATTATCGAAAACGAATTTTCCCGATACCCTGTTTACAGGGACAGCTTTGATAATATCATCGGGATTGTCTACCATAAAGAAATCACGAAATATATATGGCGCGAAAAAGACCGTTTCACATTAGAGAAGATACTCAAGAAACCTTTTTTTGTTCCCGAGACAATGGAAATCAGTATCCTTCTCAAAGAGATGCAGAAGACCCACCAGCATCTTGCTGTTGTCATTGATGAGTATGGGACCACGGTAGGTATTGTTACTCTTGAAGATATCATGGAAGAGATCTTCGGCGAGATCATGGATGAAACAGACGTAGAAGATAAGATTGAACGACTCCGTGACGGGTCCTATATCGTCGATTCGTCATATTCAATACGGGATTTGAACGAACGCCTGCAGATCGATATCCCTGAATCACCGGACTACGAAACGCTCGGAGGGTTTATTCTGACCCAGTTGCAGGGAATGCCGAAAGGCGGAGAGATTATCTATCAGGGTTCCTATAAATTTACCGTTGTCGGCATCACAGGGAAGAGGATTACCAAGGTCAAATTCGAAAAGAAAAACTGATACCACCTAATGCCAAGCCGGCTTTATTCATATAGCTTTGTTGACTTCGGGGCCGCACGATTATCAACATACTTTATACATTGAAGACAATGGCCAATAACCAAATCACAAAATACAAATTAGAAACAATGACCAATGATCACATTACAAATTCCAAACAACGATAACTAATCACAACATTTCGGATCATAAGTTTCGCGATTCGCGTTTATTGCTGCTTCTCTTCAAAGACCCCCATGTTTCTGAATTTTTCGTATCGTTTTTGTTTCAAAGTTTCGGCAGACATTTCCATGAGTTCTTTCAGATGTTTGTCGATTATTTTGCCGGCATTGACAAATGTCTGTTTCCAGTCCCTGTGGGCGCCGCCGAAGGGTTCCCCGATGATTTCGTCAATGACCTTCAGTTCCAATAAGTCGTAAGAAATCAATTTCAACGCGTCTGCTGCCAGTGCCGGTCCTTTCGGGTCGTCTCTCCAGAGAATCGACGAGCAGCCTTCGGGAGAGATAACAGCGTAGTTGGCATTTTCGAGCATCAGTATCTATTTCCTACTCCTATTGCGAGGGCGCCTCCGCTCCCGCCTTCTCCGATGACGATGGAGATAATGGGAACGCCGAGGGAGAACATAAGGTAGATACTCGACGCGATCGCTTCAGCCTGTCCCCTCTCTTCTGCGCCAACACCGGGATATGCGCCGGCAGTATCTATAAAGGTTATAATCGGCTTGTTCCACCTGCCTGCCATTTCCATGACCCGCATTGATTTTCTGTACCCGTCGGGGTTTGCCATGCCGAAGTTTCTGTAAGCCATTTCCCGCACGTCCTTGCCCTTCTGATGGCCCACAATAGCAACGCTGATCCCGTTAAAGTGGGCAAATCCGGCAACGATGGCGGAATCGTCTTTAAATTTTCTGTCACCGTGCAGTTCCACAAAATCGGTAAAGAGATTATGGATATAATCAAAGGTATGGGGTCTGTTAAGATGTCTGGAAAGCTGGAGTCTCTGCCAGTTTGTGAGATCGTTGTAAATTTCTTTTTCCACTTTGGTGATCTTTTTTGTAAGATACTCTGCTTCTCTCGCGTAATGGGGATCATGAATATCATAAAACCGTTCTATTTCATGTACTCTTCTTTCGAGTGGCTCCAGTTTCTTCTCGAAATCAAGATAATGTCTCATCTGTCACCTCTACTTCTACGCCTTGCGTGAAATGCTTGAAAAGCATGTCCTTTTTCTTGTAGTCAATTTTCACGTTGGGTAGTTTTAATGATTGTTTTTCTCCATTGAGTTGAAATTCCAGCAGAACACTGGCATTCCCTCTCATGCTGTTGAGGATGTCCCTCAATTTTTTCAAGTCCTCCTTTGTGAATGATTCACATCTCATTTTAATTTTAACAGTCTTTCCCAGTTCCTGCGTCAGGCTGTCCAGAAGTGAGACTGCTTTTGCCTTTATTTTTGGACTTCCATCTTCTGTTTTTTCAAGCGTGCCCGAGATCACAATGGGTTTAGCGCTTTTGATTATCATAAAGTCTTTCGCGAAAAGATCGGGAAATACAATGACCTCCACGATACCCTTTGTGTCTTCCAGAGTCAAATAGGCCATCCTGTCGCCGCGCTTTGTGGTGATTTCTTTCATGGCGTTAACGATACCGGCGATTGATACATCTTCCGAAGTGTCAGTCTCTTTCAGGTTTTGACTGTCGTATGGGGTAAGCTGCCTGATCAGATGTTCATAAGGTTTGAGTGGATGTTTGCTGAAATAGAAACCCAGCGATTCCTTTTCTCCGTTCAGAATTTCATCATGAGAAAGTTCTTCCATGTCAGGTATTTCAAAAGAAGTTGTTGTTTCAACAGATGTACCGAACATGTCCATCTGGAGGAGACCGTTCTTGTTCTCCTTTTTTGTAAGCTTGTCTGATTTTTCCTTGATGAGGTGGAATATCTGCGACCGTTTGAGGCCCAGCGAATCGAAACAGCCGCCCTTGGCGAGGCTTTCAAGCACCTTCTTGTTTGCCTTCCGGGAATCGACGGTACTCATGAAGTGCGCGAATGAGTTAAATTCGCCGATTTCATCACGGACCTGGAGGATACTGTCTATGGCGGCATCGCCGACATTCTTGACGCCGGAGAGACCGAAACGTATCTTGTTTTCTACGATAGTAAATGCCTTGGAGCTCTTGTTGATATCAGGAGGCAGAATTTCAATGCCCGCTTCACGGCATTCGGTGATGTATTTAATCATCTTGTCCGTATCGTTCACTTCGTTGGTGAGCATGGCTGCGAAGTATTGCACCGGGTAATGTGCCTTGAGATATGCTGTCTGATAGGAGATAAGACCGTAGGCGGTGCTGTGCGATTTGTTGAAACCGTACTCACCGAATCGGACGATAACATCATAGATTTTTTCTGCCACGGCTCGCGATACGCGGTTCGACTTTGCGCCTTCGATAAACTGTTCCCGGTATTTCGCCAGTTCTTCCGGTATTTTCTTGCTCATGGCTTTTCTCAGGATATCGGCGTCCTTCAGGGAAAAGTTAGCCAGCACCATAGCGATCTTCATGATTTGTTCCTGATAGATGATAACGCCATAGGTGTCTTTCAGAATGCCCTCAAGAAGAGGTGTTTCGTAGGTCACCTTATCGGGATTATTTTTCCGTTCAATGAATTCTTTCACCATACCGCTGTTCAATGGCCCGGGCCGGTAAAGTGCGATGAGCGGCATGATGTCGTCGAACTTGGAAGGTTTCAGTTTCATAAGAAGATCTTTCATGCCACTGCTCTCAAGCTGGAAAACGCCCGAAGTGTCCCCGGAGGCGAGCAGATCGAAGGTCGGTTTGTCATCGAGGGGGAGTGTAGCCATGTCGATGTCGATACCCTCATCTTTCAGGAGTCTGATCACGCTGGCAATGAGTGTCAATGTCTCAAGGCCGAGAAAGTCCATTTTAATGAGGCCTATCTTCTCGATGATTTTCATATGATATTGGGTCACCGTTTCATCGTGCTGACCTCTGTAAAGCGGCACGTATTCAGAAAGGTGTTTGTTGGCGATAACGATACCGGCGGCATGGGTCGAAGCATGGCGGGCAAGGCCCTCAAGAACGATGGCATTATCGAGAAGCTCTTTCACCTGCGGGTCGGTATTGTAAAGCTCACCCACCTGTGGCTCATCATTAATGGCCTTTTCGATACCGCGGTCAACTGAAACGATAAGCTTGGCGATCTTATCCACTTCCGCATAGGGCATACCCAGCGCCCGCCCCACGTCACGAACGGCTGCTTTTGACTTCATTGTCCCGAAGGTGATGATCTGGGCCACATTGTCTTTACCGTACTTCTCCGACACATAGCGGATGACCTCATCACGTTTGTTCTTGCAGAAGTCTACGTCTATATCGGGCATGCTTATACGTTCGGGATTGAGGAAACGCTCAAAGGTGAGGTCATATTTGATGGGGTCAATATCGGTGATCCCCAGGGAATAGGCGATGAGACTGCCTGCTGCCGACCCCCGACCGGGCCCCACAGGTATGTCGTGGGTTTTTGCGTAATTGATGAAATCGGCGACGATGAGAAAGTATCCCGCAAACCCTGTTTTCCTGATGACGCCGATCTCATAGTTGAGACGCTCACGGTACTCGTCCATGAGACGCTCCCCGAACTCGTTGTAGAGGGCGCGGATTGAAGGGAGTCTATGATCGAAGCCCTTCCGTGACAGCTCTTCAAAGTAATCGTTGAGGTCCATGCCCTCCGGTACTTTGAAATCAGGGAAATGGTACGCTGTATCGATGGTGAGATTGCATCGCTCAGCAACGGCAACAGTATTTGAAAGCGCCTCAGGATACTGTGAGAAGGCGAGGCTGACCTCGTCGGGCGATTTGAAATAAAAATGGTCGCTGGAAAAACTCAGGCGGTCCTTATCATTCATCGTCTTGCCCGTTTGGATGCAGAGCAGCAGCTCGTGGGCCTTATGTTCCTCCCGCAGGAGGTAATGACAGTCATTGGTGGCGACGATGGGCACATTATAATGACGGGACAAATCGATGAGACCCTCATTGATAGTCTTCTGTTCTGCAATGCCATTGTCTTGAAGTTCAAAATAGAGCCTGTCGCCAAAGATTGACAGATATTCATCGACAAGGGTATTGACGTGCGCTTTATCATATTTAAGGATCGCGTTCGGTATTTCGCCCTTGAGGCAGGCGGTGAGGCAGATGAGACCTTCATTGTATTGCCTGAGTATCTCTTTGTCTATCCTTGGCACGTAGTAGAAGCCTTCTGTGTGTGCGAGACTGATGAGTTTCAGGAGGTTCTTGTAGCCCTGCTCGTTCATGGCAAGGAGCACCACATGATAGGCGTTGTCCTCGCCTTTCACTTTCTTCTGATCGAAGCGCGATTTCGGCGCCAGATAGGCTTCACAGCCGATGATGGGTTTCAAACCGGCTTTCTTCGCGTCAAAATGGAAGTCCACGGCGCCGAACATGTTTCCGTGATCGGTTATGGCACAGGCCTTCATGCCGAAGGTCTTGGCGAGGCTGAAGAGTCTGTCGTTACGGATAGCGCCGTCGAGGAGGCTGAATTGCGTGTGCACATGGAGGTGAACGAAATCTATCATGGATCAACTCATTCCCATTCGATGGTGCTTGGTGGTTTCGATGAGATGTCGTAGACGACCCTGTTGACGCCGGGTACCTCATTGATGATTCTTCGCGCGACCACATCAAGCGTATCGTAGGGTATGCGCGCCCAGTCGGCAGTCATGGCGTCTTCGCTCTCGACGATGCGCAGAGCGATGACATTGGCGTATGTCCGTTCATCGCCCATGACGCCTACTGTCTTGACCGGTATAAGAATGGCAAAGGACTGCCAGATGTGTTTGAATTTCGGATTTCGCTCCACTTCATCGCGGACGATGCTGTCGGCTTCCTGTAAAATGTGGAGTCGTTCTTTTGTGATATCTCCGATGATCCGTATGGCAAGGCCGGGGCCCGGAAAAGGCTGCCGATGGACGATTTTGTCGGGCAGGCCCAGTTCTTTTCCGACGACGCGTACCTCGTCTTTGAAGAGCTCCCGAAGGGGCTCGATGAGTTTCAGTTTCATTCGTTTCGGAAGTCCGCCCACGTTGTGATGACTTTTGATCGTAGCCGATGGGCCCTTATGGGAAACGCTTTCAATGACGTCGGGATAGAGGGTCCCCTGCGCGAGAAAACGGACATTGCCGATGCCTCGTGCTTCTTCTTCGAATATTTTTATGAAAAGTCTGCCGATGATCTTCCGTTTTTTTTCAGGGTCTTTGACGCCCCGCAAGGCTTTCAGAAATCTTTCTTCGGCGTCGACATATTTCAGGTTCATATGGAGTCTGTCCTTGAAGATTTCCAGGACTTCCCGTCCCTCATCTTTGCGCAGAACGCCATTATTGACAAAGACACAGCGGAGTTTTTTGCCTATTGCCTTGTGGATGAGTGCCGCCACGACAGATGAGTCCACGCCGCCGCTCAAGGCGCATACGACAATTTCTTCGCCCGCTTCTTCCTGTATCTTCTGTGTTGCTATTTCGATGAATGATTTCGGTGAAAAGAGCCCCTTTACACCGCATATTTTAAAGAGGAAATTTTTAAGGACCCGTTTGCCTTTTGGCGTATGGTGGACCTCGGGGTGAAACTGCACCCCGTAGATGCTGCGTTTCGCGTCCCGTATTGCCGCGCAGGGTGAGTTGTCGGAATGGGCGAGGACCACGAAACCTTTCGGCATCTTCAGTACCTTATCCTGGTGGCTCATCCAGACAATGTCGCCATCTTTGTATACCTTCTAAAAAGATGTCTTTTTTATCGATGGATATATGCGCCTTGCCGTATTCCCGTTTCGTCGATTTTTCAACCTTGCCGCCGAAAAAAAGCGCCGTAAGCTGAAGACCGTAGCAGATGCCGAGGATGGGAACACCAAGATCATATATCCCCTTATCGCAGACTGGCGCGTCGTCTTCGTTTACACTCTTGGGGCCGCCTGACAGGATGATCCCTTTCGGTTGCATGGCTATGATCTTCTCAATATCGAGATTGAAAGGGTATATTTCGCAGTAGACGCCGAGTTCTCTCGTCTTGCGGGCGATGAGCTGGGTATATTGTGAGCCGAAATCGAGTATAAGAATAAGTTCTTTGTGGTAGTCTTTATTCGCCCTCATAGTCTCACTCGATCCTGTAATTCGGTGCTTCTTTCGTGATGATGACATCATGGACGTGGCTTTCCCGGAGCGCAGCCGAGGTGATCCGTATGAATGTGCTATTGTTCTGCAGTTCTGAAATGGTTTTCGTGCCGGCGTACCCCATGCCAGCTTTGAGGCCGCCCACGAGTTGATTGATAGAGACTGACAGCGAGCCCCTGTAGGGCACACGGCCTTCAATGCCTTCCGGCACGATCTTCGATTCTATTTCATCTTCAGGGATGCAATACCTGTCCCGTGTCTTTCCTTCCTTCATTGATTCCAGCGAGCCCATACCGCGATAGACTTTGTAGGTCCTTCCCTGATAGAGGACCATTTCACCCGGTGTCTCGTCGGCGCCGGCGAAGAGGTTCCCGATCATGACCGTGTCGGCCCCTGCCGCGATGGCCTTTGTAATGTCGCCGGAAAACTTGATGCCGCCGTCGGCAATGATGGGGATATCCCGGCCTTTTGCCGCCTTTGCCGCTTCCATGATTGCCGTTATCTGGGGCACTCCTATGCCTGCCACAATCCGGGTTGTGCAGATCGAACCGGGCCCGACACCGATCTTCACCGCGTCGCAGCCCGCTTTGATGAGGGCTTCACAACCTTCTTTCGTTGCCACATTGCCGGCAATGATCTCGATATTTTCAAATGTTTTCTTTATCTCTTGTATGGATTCGATGACGTTTTTTGAATGTCCGTGAGCGGTATCGATGACGATGACATCACAGCCGGCCTTTAATAAGGCGTCGACACGCTGGTCTCTGTCGGCACTGACGCCAACGGCTGCTCCCACGCGGAGTCTGCCGAAGCTGTCTTTGGAAGAATAGGGATATTTCCGCATTTTCTCAATATCTTTTATGGTAATGAGACCCTTGAGATTGAAATCCTTATCGACAACGAGGAGTTTTTCTATTTTGTGTTTATGGAGGATTTTCTTCGATTCTTCAAGACTGATGCCTTCCTTGACTGTGACGAGATTTTCCTTTGTCATGACGTTCTTTACTTTTTCTTCAAGGTTCGTTTCGAATCGAAGGTCTCTGTTCGTTATGATGCCGACGAGTTTTTTCCCTTTTGTCACCGGTATACCCGAGATGTGGTATTTTGCCATGAGGTCAAGGGTATCTTTAATCTTCTGCTCCGGTGAAATGGTGATGGGGTCCACGATCATACCGCTTTCCGATTTCTTGACCTTTTCCACTTCCTGGGCCTGCTCGGCTATACCCATATTTCTGTGGATGATGCCGATACCGCCTTCCTGGGCAAGACAGATTGCTGTTTTTGATTCCGTAACAGTATCCATGGCAGCGCTGAGAATGGGGATATGCAGTCGTATCGATCGGGTAAGGAGCGAGGAAACATCGACATCAGCAGGCATAATCCTGCTGTAAGAAGGCGCCAGCAGAACATCATCGAACGTAAGCCCTTCCTGAAAATCATATGGACCTTTTCCCGGCATTTTTCACCTCATCTTTGTGAATTATACAGCTCTTTGTAACTCCATCATATATGTGCTCTTACGCACTGTTGTATACCGTTAATCCCGATTCGTTAAAATAGTAGTCTACGAAATGAAATAATTAAATAGTATATATTGTCCTCTTTTCCGTTTCATATATAACTGTATGCATGAATACTCTTTATGATGAAGTATCTATGCACAAAAGGATTGCCATTTTATATGTGATTAGTATAATGCATAAGGCTGAAATAATCAAAACGTTTTTGGTCTGACGTATATAATGGGCCGCTTATCCTGTTACGCCTTTTAAAAGCGGTAAAAGCGGGCAGGGCATGAGAGATTGACGAAAATGGGCATGGATAAATCTGAAAATACAGAGCTTTTGCAACCAATTGATCTTAAAACCTCTTTTTTTAATCGTGAGTCTCAGACACATGCCGTTGAATGTCTGATTATGGATATTGTTACGAGAACCGTTTGCTGCGGAGCCATCTTCATCCTGACCAGACGGAAAACAAGTGCCGTCCATAAACACCCGAAGCCATACTTTACACTTCTGGAAAAGTTTATTGACGAAGCATCTGTATAATATTTTGTCGGGCAGCTCACTTCCGCAATGGTATAGCCATGCCAGACAATCTGCGCCAGCATCTGATTGTCAAAAACAAAATCATGGGAATTTACCTCAAAGGGTATTTTTTCCAGTAAATCCCGTGAAAAAGCTCTGTAACCGGTATGATATTCTGAGAGTTTTGCTCCAAAAAGAATGTTTTCTGCGAGAGTTAGGAACCTGTTGGCAATATATCTCCAGAGAGGCATCCCCCCCTTGAGGGCATAACCCCCCAAAATTCTCGAAGCAAGCACGCAGTGATAGAGACCGTTTCCTATCAGGGAAGCCATGGCGGGGATAAGCTGGGGGGTATATTGATAGTCGGGATGCACCATTATGATAATGTCACCTGATTCTTCAAGGGCCAACCGGTAACAGGATTTTTGATTTGCCCCATATCCAAGATTTTTATTGTGCATATACACTTTTGTGTTGGGCAGTGAGCGGGCAATTGATGTTGTTTCATCATGGCTGCCGTCATCGACGACAATAACAAGGTCCACAATGCCCTGGTCCATGACTTCTTCATGGGTTTTGCGGAGCGTGCTTGCCGCGTTATAGGCAGGCATGACGACAATTACTTTTTTGTTTTTATACATATCTTCCTCTTTTACATATAATTAACTTGTAAATCAACATTTCTTTGCGTAAATAATAACTGTTGCGCCCCTGCCCAAAACACCGGAGATAAGGTATTCAAACAAAGCAAGGGGAACAATCAAGATTGCCAATGCTGTCCACAACAAGAAACTGCAAGTCGAAGAGAAGTTTTGCCTTTTTTTCAACAAAGAGTAAAATTGATTCGGTTTAGCAAAAGGCACTATTTTATTAAAAAAACTTTGAATAAACCCGAACAAATTCTGCTCAATAGAAAAAGTATGATTACGAATTATATCGAATCCGTTATCTTTTAAGAATCCAATAAGAACATCTTTAGTGAAATGATGGACATGTCGTGGTAGATCAAGATGAAACCAGCTTTCACGAAACATCCTGGCCTGGAAACTGCCGAAGTTGGGAACCGCAATAGCCAGCAAGCCGCCCGGTCGAAGAATGCGGGCAGTTTCCCGAATCATTGATATGGGGTCATCTGTGTGTTCCAACACATGCCAGATCAGAACTACATCGAAGAAGTTTTCAGAAAAACCAACGTCTTCAATTTTTTGTCTATACAGGTGAATATTTTCAGCTTCATCATTTTTTGGAAAATTAGCCCGTTCTATTCCATAACAGTCAAACCCTTTTTGCTTCAGGATTTTCAGGAGATTGCCCCGACCACAGCCTATATCGAGGATTCTGGTTGTCGGTCTTTCAGAAAAATCCCGACGGTTATACATATTCGACAGTATTGAAGAAGCGCGGGTATAATTAAAAACATAGGTAAGTGTTTCGGCTAAACCGATAAATTTTGTTGTTCCGCTTCCGTAGTATGGCAGGGAATAATATGTTTCCAACTCATGATCATTGAGTATCGGTTCTGTCCTGACCAGATGACAGGATGTACAGCGGGTCAATGGAAAAGACATCTGGCCGGTATCGAAGTCAGGGGCCGAAAATAGCAGAGAAAAATCTATTCCACCACAGGACACACAAGGACGATTGTTCTTATTTCCTCTTAAGATATCCTTGTTCTCACCTGTCATTTCTTGAATCCGTTTATCTCTTTTTGGTGTATTTCGACAAGTTTTTGAAATTCAGGGTCAACTTTATACCCTAACGCAACAGCAGCATTAAAATGCTTTATAGAAGATGCATAATCATTCAGATAATAATAAAGAACGGCAAGGTTGTTATGGACCTCGGGAAGGTTTGGATCTATCGAGAGCGCTTGCAGGTAGAAAGAGAGGGCCCTGTTGTATTGCTTGGCGTTGAGATAAAGATTACCCATATTGTTGCAAAAGGCCAGATCGTCAGGATTATACTTTGTTACTTCGAAACAGACAGGATATGCATCATCAAATTTTCCGCAGTAATATATAAGCATTACACAGCCGGGTATGACCGATGAAATAATATGAAGAAAGGAGGTTGATTTTTTGTACATCTCGATAGATAATGATTTGTCTCTTGACCAGTATATATCACCAAGAATGGCATATGTATTAGGTTGAGCAGGGTTGATCTTGAGTGCTGCCGCGCAGTACGGTAGTGCTTTTTCATCTTCATTTTTGACGAAATAAACATTACAGATATTACTGTAAGCGTCTCCATATTGCCTGTTGATTTCAACTGGCGGTGAGAAAATCACGCAGTGCCTTCTCGTATTCCTTGAGATTAAAATATTCGCTTCCCCGGTTATTGTAGGCCACATCAGTCTGAGGGTAATGTTTCACCACATTTGTCCACAGAGAAACATTATCTTTCCATACTTTGCAGAATCCCTGAGTGAGGAAGACCAATTGGACTACAACAGCAAGAGAAAAGACAATAGCGACAGCTTTCAGATATGCATGGTCTGTTGAATATTTTCTGCCAGGTCCATACAAAGAATTCAGAGAGGACGTAAAATATTCCTATGAGGGGAACATAGGTATACCGGTCTGAAGCCACAGCCAGTCCTATCGGTAAAAGCTGGATAACCGGCAATAACGTAATAAAATAGAACAATCCGCCCCAGATCGCCTTTTTCGTATATTTTGCCGAATAAAAGATGAGTAATGCCATATAAACAAAATAACCGGGGCGATAAGATACTGAATGTGCAAAAAGAGATTATTATCAAGAGGATATCGATAGAGGGCGGCAAGCTTTATGGGCAGGATCATTTTGAATAGATAAAAGACAAGACCATGGGAGGCCACAAGGATGCTTGCGGGGAAGGCAAATGCCGGATCCGAATGTTCCGACAATCTCTGGGCGAACAACGTGACGATACCGGAAAGAATAGAGAGGATAAAAAAGGGTATCTTTTCAAGATTGCACGATAATCAAATTTTCTGTCTGTGGAAATAGTCCAATAAGAAAAGTATTAGTGGAAGGGTAATGGCCATGGGTTTGGAAAGAATTGACAGGAAAAAGAAAAAGAAGGAAAAAAAATAATATTTATAAGCAGGTCTTCTTTCCAGATAGGAGAGATAGCAGATAAGTGAAATCAGGTAAAAAAAAGCATATAGGACATCCTTTCTCTCAGATATCCAGGCCACGGATTCAACATGGAGAGGGTGAATTCCAAAGAGAAGCCCGGTGATAAAGGCGACAGGGATGCTATTGCTCAGACGGAGGATGAAATAAAAAACAAGTATACAATTCAATAGGTGTATAACCAAATTGATTATGTGATAGGGCGCAGGATTCAGTTTAAAAAAGAAATATTCCCAGGCGTATGAAATGATGACAAGGGGATGATAATTCCCCATGATAGGAGTAGTCATAATTGTTTTCACGTTGTCCAATGTCATGTTTTTGATGTAATAGTTTTTCAGAATGTAGCCTTCATCGTCCCAGACAAAGCCGTTCTTTAGACAGGGATAATAGGCTATTACCGTAGCAATAAGAATAAAACTGACTGCAAAAAATAGTACCAGATTTTTTTTGTTTATAATAGTCTGTTGCTCCAGATCTCACATTTTTTGTAATGTCATTATACTAAAAGTAAAAGAAAAATTGTAAATATATTTTTGTAAAACCCGCGATTTGAGTCATTGTTTGTAACTCCTTTTTTATGATAAATTATCTCCATATGTATTACAATGTATTTATACTGACCACGAAATGAAAAGGGATTTTAAAAACAGTGATATGATGAACAAAGCTCATTTACTTTTTTAAAAAATGTGACAAATATCATTTACAATATTAATTAATATGTTAAAATACCGATAATAGAAATACTATTCTTATTATTCTAAACGGAGGTGTTTTATGTTAAAGGTTCAAAGAAACAGTAAAGGTTTTACATTGATTGAGTTGCTCATCGTTATCGCCATCATCGGTATCCTCGCGGCGATAGCACTCCCCGCGTACATGGACTACGCGAAAAAGGCGAGACTTACGGAAGTAACAACACGGTAGCGGCGGTAAAGACGGGTATTGTGGCCTATTGTTCGGAGGCCGCAGGCGGCCCGGCTGATTCTCGTAGCCGCAGATTTTGAACCAGGGCCCTTGTTGAGGCAAATGCCGGTGTAACAATTCCAACAAAATATATAGCCGACATGAGTGTTATTTAAACGTGGGTGCCGATATTACCATGGTGACGCAGATTACCACGACGCTTCAGGGCATTGATGCTGCCATTAATGGTACGACTCTGAATACTGACATCGAACGTGGCGAATCTCCAGTCATGGTCATTGGGACGCAGCAAGCACGATTCCGGCTAAATACATGCCAAAGAACTAACACATGCTCATGAGGAAGAGGGGGCTTCGGCCCCCTTTCTTTAGGAAGACATGAAACGAAAGGGATTTACCCTTATTGAGATGCTTGTTGCAATTGTTGTTGTCTTGCGTTATTGTTGTAATTGCATTGCCCATAAACGCTGTAAGGGCGAAAAAGTCGGCATCGGTACATGCGAAAGCGCAGCTTATGCAGATTAAGGAATCACAAGACAGGTACAAAATGGAACACGGGGAATATACATCAGATACTACAAAGCTTGCTAACTGGAAGACGGGCACAAAGAAATACCGGTTCCAGGTAGAGTATGCTGACAAGTCCCGTTTTACGGCGCAGGCCCATGGCGATACGGACAACGATAAGGTCTATGACGATGAAGTATGGGCCATTGACCAGAGTGGAACGCTTACGCAAATAAAGTGATGTCAGGGGAAGATGAACTACCTGATCCCTATAATGATTTTTGTATTTGGTGCCGTCATTGGCAGTTTTCTCAATGTCTGCATATACCGGATACCACGCAGTAAATCTATCGTAAAACCGAACTCTTTTTGTCCCAATTGCGAAAAACCCATCGAATTTTACGATAATATCCCCATTGTCAGTTACTTACTCCTTGGCGGAAAATGCCGTCATTGCGGCACAAAGATTTCAAAAAGATATCCTTTTATAGAATTATTAACAGCTGTTTTATTTCTTATATTTTATAGAAAATTAGGATTAAACTTTGAATTGTTCGTGACACTGCTTTTTGTCACTTTATTGATAGTCATAGCCTTTATTGATCTTGATTTCCAGATTATACCCGATGTGCTGAGCATTGGCGGTCTTGTCGCGGGGCTTGTATTGGCTCTATTCAGGCCCATGTTTTCGTACCTCGATCCGAAATTCGGTTTTCTCGATGCCCTTTACGGTGTTCTCCTTGGCGGCGGCGTGCTGTTTGTCATTGCCTATGGGTATCAATTGATTATGAAGCGGGAAGGCATGGGAGGGGGAGATATAAAGCTTCTTGCCATGATCGGCGCCTTCACGGGTTTTAAGGGTGTTCTTTTTTCCCTCATCGGAGGCTCCGTCATCGGGACACTTGTGGGGATACCCCTTATGCTCATAAAGAAGGAAAACACGAAATACGCCATACCCTTTGGACCTTTTCTCTCACTCGGCGCGGTGATATTCCTTTTTTCCGGGGACAGGTTTATATATGCATTTCTGAATATTATGATGAGAAGATAAAATGAAAAAAACGCAATACTCAGGATATATTTATTTATCGCACGGCAAAGCTTTGATGGAAAAGGAGGGGGAATAAATTATGAAAGTGTTCATGAGTAAAAAAATGTGGATTGTCCTTGTTTCCCTTATGTTCGTATTTTTGTGCGCTCAAACAGGCTTTGCGCTGGATAACTTGTCTTTAACCGGCGTAGTCAGATCAATCGACAAAAATAATGGGATTATCAGTTTAGATATAACATCAGAAGGCTGTAGAGGACAAAGGGCATTCAAGGTGCCTGATGACGACAGGGATGATCTGGATGCCTCACTTATAGGTAAAAAATTACAGTTTATGATAGACAGCTCAAAATGTGAACGCGGAAGGATTCACAACATAGTATTTGAGGTGCAGCCATGAAGATACTTTTTCGTATAGTTTTACTTTCTTTATGTATTGTTTGGCAGTCCTTTCCTTTCAGAAGGCCAGAACATGACTTCTTATTGTCAGTTGCCATCTTCTATCGGAAATCCCATTGATCCAAATGTGATGCTTGCTATCGACGTCAGCGGAAGTATGGGGTGGTGCGCCTATACCTCAAACACCGGCGGCGGGTCCTGTGATAACGCAACATATGTTGCAGCTACTACATATGAGGGCTACTTTGATCCCACAAAGTATTATGTGCTGAATGGGTCTGGTGTGTATGTTGAGACTACCCCAACGGGACTTCCCTGCGTGACAACATGTACGGGTTGGGTTTGCCGAAATAACAGGCTGGGTAACTGTGACAGTGTTCGCGGGACCCATGGCTGCAGCGCAACGAGGTATGCCTGCTGCACTGGCTATGCGTCATCAGGGGATTGCGGTGTAGATACCGGTAATCATTTAAATTACTTATATATGAGAAGGATTGACATTCTCAGGTGGGCATTAACAGGAGGCAAACCTGATAGCTGTAATAATTCGATCAGGAGTTGTGACCCCGAGGTCTATCCCGACGTTCAGTTAACCGGCTGTGACGGCGTTGGTTGTATTTTATTGGGCTCTGATGGAGTAAAGGTTAAGGCCCGATGGGACAGGATAACAGGAAATGACGGCGGTCTTTTATTCCAGCTCAAAAATCTTTCTCCAAAGCCGCTCATCGGCGCTATGTTTTTTCAGGATTCAGGCATAGTAAGAACGGTCTATATGGGTGATTTTACCGGTTCCGCAAGTTATGATGGAGTAAACCCCTACAAAAATACAATAACAGCCATAAACGATGAAACTCCTTCAGGTTCTACCCCTACCGGTCCGGCACTGTGGGATGTCTATAATTATTTTGCGCAGAATACTCCGCAATATGGGGGGCCGACACCGCAGTCGGGTGCGGGCGCGGAATGGAAGAACCCCATGAACCGTTGCTTTGACGCCAACAATGACGGCAACTGCCAGGGAAACGAGTTTGAGGCTGTTCCCTGTGCCAAAAATTTTGTGATTCTCATGTCTGACGGGCAATGGAACAGGGGTGGAAGCCCTGTGAACAGCTATTGCAAAATAGATGATGACGTAATTGCGGAATCGCCTGACCCTGTTGTGCCTGCCTACTATATGCACAAAACAGGTTTTACAAACAGCGTGTCAAGTGCTACGAGTTATATAGAGTCAGTCTATTCCGTTGGTCTGTGGCTGAGCGGGACCGGCGAGCAGGCTTTAAAGAATATTTCCATGTATGGTTCTTTTGACCGTGCAAACACATGGCCTGGAGGCACAACCGGCTATCCCCAGACATCATGCGGTAATGCGACTGATTGCTGTAGCACCGCAAATTGTGCCAAGGGAAGCCTCTGCACTGCTTTGCCTGCCACTCATTCCGACTGGGACAAAGATGGTAATGGCATTCCGGACACATTCTTTAAAGCTGATGTCGCGACAGAGATTAAGGAAAGAATAGCGACAATCATTCTGGATATCCTTCGCCATGTCTCTTCAGGCAGCGCTGTTTCGATTCTCTCTTCGAGCGAAGGCAGCGGAGCAAATCTTTTACAGGCTGTATATTATCCCAAAAAATCATTCGGCGCGACAGAGATAGACTGGACAGGCGAATTGCAGAATCTGTGGTATTATGTCGATCCTTACCTGACGACCTCTTCCATACGGGAGGACACAGACGATAACAACATACTCAACCTCGGAAATGACTATGTATTAGAATTCTTTTATGATACAGGCGATGGTAAAACAAAAGCAAGGAGGTATTCCACCAATGCTCTGGGTGAGGCCAAGACATATCATGATACGGTATTTCTTGAAGATGTAATAAATCTCTGGGCAGCGGGCAAGACACTCTTTGAAAGAACCTCGCCCAGAACGATATATACAACCACAAATGGAAGCACCAGAATGGATTTTTCAACGGCAAACAGAACAATATTAAGGCCCTATTTAAACGCCGCAAACGATACTGTGGCAGGAAATATCATAAACTACATAAATGGCACGGACCAGGCAGGATATCGAAACAGGACCGTAACCATACCAACAAGTTCATTAGGAAGCACACCAGCGGTATGGAAGCTTGGTGACATAGTGGACTCATCGCCACGCCTGCAATCTTCAATACCAGCAAACAATTATCATAAACCAGCGCCAGATGGCTATTCAGATGCGTCGTATCGTGCTTATACTCAGACCAGCAGTTACCTGAGTCGCGGGATGGCATTTGTAGGCGCCAACGATGGAATGCTGCATGCCTTCAAACACGGCAAACTGGAACAGAGCTGGTCTGGTAAGGGGACCAGTGATCAATCCAGACTGGCAAACCCTGATCCAACGAGCCCTCTCGGGTCTGAAGTGTGGGCTTTTGTCCCGAAAAATTGTCTGCCCTATCTGCAATACTTAGCTGATGAAGATTACTGTCATTTGTATTATGTGGATACCCCCAGCACTGTATTAGATGCAAGTATCGGGGGTAATTATAATGATCCCAAAACAACAACATCGAATAGCTGGAGAACTGTCCTGATAGGTGGTATGGGATTAGGGGGAGCAAGCAAGATTACCGGTTCTTCCTGTACAACTGGTTTAGCCGGTACCTGTGTTAAAACCCCGATCTTAGACCCGTCTGATGCCTCAAAAGGACTTGGCTATTCTTCTTATTTTGCCCTTGACATTACTACCCCAAACGACCCTCAAGTACTGTGGGAGTTTTCACACCCTGATCTTGGTTTCTCGATATCAGAGCCGGCGATTGTGCGGATTGGCAATGCTAACCAGAATGGGAAATGGTTTGCAGTTTTTGCATCCGGCCCTACTGGCCCTATCGACCCAAATTATCGTCAGTTTTTAGGGAAATCAGACCAGCAGTTAAGGCTTTTTGTCGTGGACCTGAAAACAGGGAGTCTGGTGAGGACTATCGCAACAGGCATAGCAGAAGCCTTCGGAGGTTCACTGTTTAATGCGACCATTGATACCGAAAAGATAGCTACCGCATCGGCCGGCAGCTATAGCGACGATGTATTTTACGTTGGTTATACGAAAAAGGATCCGGCAACGTCTACCTGGACAAAGGGCGGGGTATTAAGGGTCATAACAAGGGAAGACATAAATCCTGCAAACTGGTCCTGGAGTTATGTTGTTAACGATATAGGTCCTGTTACGAGCGCTATCACTAAACTTCAGGATAAAACAAAACATAAATTGTGGCTTTATTTCGGGACAGGCAGATTTTTATACAGATTAGGTACCGTATCGGATGATGCAACCGGGCAACAGGCACTCTACGGAATTCAAGAGCCCTGTTATAGCTCTTCAACAGGACCGATCGACGATATTGAGAATACTTGTACCGTTTCATTGAGTGTTAGTCTCGATCTCGATGACCAGTCGAATAGCCCGAGTTCCACTCTTGCGGCAGGCAAAAAAGGCTGGTATATTAATCTTGCCGCTGCAAGCGGAAATAATGGAGCGGAGAGAGTTATTACAGACCCTTTAGCCACAGCGTTTGGTGCTGTTTTCTACACCACCTTTACGCCTTCAACGGGTATATGCGAGATGGGTGGGAACACAAATGTATGGGCTACAGGATATGAGACAGGTGGTCAGATGGATATACTCGGTTCAGGAATTACGCAGGTATCCACTGGAGCTATTCACGAATTAAATCTGGCAACAGTGTTTACGGAAAGGGATGGCAGAAGGACTGCTACCGGTAGCATTGTGGGTATGCCTCCGAAAGGGCAGGGCCTGTCGCTTCTCATCGGGCCTAAACCTATAAGAAAAATTTTGCACATGAAGGAAAAATGAGAAACGATAAAGGTTTTACCATGGTTGAACTGCTGATTGTTATTGGGATTATGGGGATAGCTGCGGCTATAGCCGCACCCAATCTGACAAATCTTGTAAGAAAAAGCCGTATTGAGAACCAGACAAGACGGATATATGCTGATCTCTCAAATGCCAGAAATATGGCAATGAACAGGAATATGATGCATTTTTTTCGATTCAATGTGAACTCATACGGAGTTTATGCCGATACGAGCAGGACCGGCGGCAATTTCGAGACTTATAATATCGGCGATACACAGGTATTGCAAAGATCGGGCCTTGATAAAGTGCCCTTCACATTCACTGGTGCTGTTCCGGCAAACGAAAATGTAGGAGGTACCCAGGTTTCATTTAACAGTCGGGGCCTTGCAAGCCAGCAGGGCACAGTATGTATTGGTAGTGCGACGGTGGTAACACAACCTTCGGTGAATTGTGTTGTTGTGGCTCTTACGAGAACCAGGATAGGGCAAATTTCCAATGCGAATTTAGCGGCTGGCAATTGTTCGGGTAACTGTAATGAAATACCATAAGCATACAAATATAAAAGGATTCTCCCTTATCGAACTGATGGTTGCTTTGGCGATCCTGTTTATCAGTATGACAGCTATTCTTGATTTTGTTATCCAGTACCACCGGATCAATATGGACAACGTGATGAGAAATGAGGCTATGCGTGTCGTTGAAGGCAGATTAGAGGAGCTTCGTAATATGCCCTATGGCTCCTGGAGCACCGCAACAATCACGATAACAAGAGGAATCAGAAATGTTAACGTCAACTATAGTTTAAGACCGGTCATAGAAACCATATCGCTGAATAGTACTGCCATTCGGGTCGAGGCGAGCTGGAGCTACAGGGGTATTACCCATCAGCATAACGCGTCGACAATTATCGCTACTGACGTATGAGACAGGGTTGAATATGAGAAACAAACAAAGCGGTTTTACTTTACTGGAAATCCTGGTAGTCATCGCAATACTTGGTATAATCATGGCAATGAACAGTACTTTATTACAGGAAATGATCACAGGCACGAGGCAGCAGAGCTCTCTTGTGACATCGCAGTTTGAGACTGCCCTCGGTATGGAAGTATTGAGAGGCGATCTTGGAAACGCTGGATATGGCCTTCCGGAGGCTTTTCTGACTAATCCGGCGGGTACGGTATCCAGTACTTATACTGGTACATGTTATAGTGAACCGGCGGGAGATGGGTCCAATCCGGCGGCCGTTGCGGCCTTTAATGATTGCCCGAATCCTCCGAGAGCAATTGTGCATAGTGACAATGTCGGTAGTGCAAATGGATATCTTGAAAATTCTGATTACCTTGTCATAAGGTCACCAGCTGTAGGTATGAATAAAGCGGCAGGTAAATGGACGTATATAAACAGCGATGTGAATGATTATGTGCATATCTGGAACGACAGCAGCCTTGATATGGAAAATGGCAATTACATGGTTGTTGTTAGGGCCCGTGCCACAACGGAAGACACGGCGCAACTTGTTATAAACACGGACTCAGCTTCTCCGCCATTTTTTCAAGCGACCTACAATGGTTCAGAGCTGAATAGCAGTGAGAATCAAACCCCAGGCTTTCGGCCTCCAGCACCTCCAACGGGTGATCGCTATATCGCCTATGGTGTTGGAGACAGTGTCCAGCCGATCAGGCCTTTCAACAGAGCAGATTACTTTGTGCGCCGCACAGGAGCCACCGGTGGGACCTGTGCGCCAGGAACAGGGACACTCTTTAAGGCGGTGGCGAACCACGGCAATAACGGATTTACGACATACCCCATCATGGACTGCGTGGCGAACTTGCAGATTGTCTTCAGGGTTGACACAAATGGTGATGGTATTCCTGATTCAACGGTAACAGACATATCGGGATTGACAGCGATGCAAATCAAGGAGCAGGTTAAGGAAATACAGGCATATATACTTGCCCATGAAGGAATACTTGACAGGGCATACCGGCGCGATGGAAGCGGTACGATTTTGGTAGGGCCCACCAGCGCTCTTGGCAGAGACGTGAATTTATCAACACTGTCGGGCTCCAACTGGAATCGGTACCGGTGGAAAACATATACACTTTTTGTGAAGCCGCGAGGCTTTTATTGAAATTGAAGAGGATGCGGTATGAATATATGTAGGGATAAAACAGGTGTTGCCCTGATGCTGGTTTTGATGATTGTGGTAATCTCAGCGGGTCTTCTATCGGCCATCATGTATTATGTCCTCTCGGGGTCGGAGATTTCAGGTTTGCAGAGAAAATACGAAACGTCAAAAGAAGCATCCCTTGGTGCGATAGATATTTTTACGAAAGAGCTTATTCCTAAGGTTATGCAACAGCCGGCGAGTGGCCTGTCGGCAGTGGCAGCGGCTCTTAGTCAGGGTACCGGTATTGTCAATTCGGTCGCGGCTGATGCAACACAAAATCCTTGTTTTCTGAGTAAACTGACTACCTCTCCGTTGCAGGCTACAGGAACGTGGGCAAATTGTTCAGCTGATGACGTTAACGCGGATCCCACCGTAAGACCGGATATTACTTTTAAATTACGAAGCGCCTCCGGTTCGGGCCAGCCTTTTGAAGTAAAGACAAAAATTATCGACACCATTGCCGGTAATTCAAATATAAGCGGTATCTCACTTACAGGTGCCGGTGTTGTTGAATCAGGATTTGGTACAATATCAACACGGCATTTCCCTTATTTCTATACGATTGAGGTCGAGGGAAAACTTGAAAACAGTACCACTGAACGGGCATCTTTTGAAATCCTTTATGCATACTGAAAAGCAGGGTACCAAAACCAATCGGAGAATCCGGAAGAATCCCATTAACAAAGTAACCATCATCTCTGTTTGTGCAATGGTTTTCCTTATAGCTGTTGTAGTCTTATATTTTGTGTTCCGGGAACCGTCAGAGATAATCACGAATGGTTTTTCGCAAAAAGTAGAGAAACCGGATAGCGTGGGTGAACCGATTGGCCAAAATGTAATTGAAGATTCCCAGACTGCAGTGGCGAAGGCGAAACTACAGCTTGAATCTAACGATAATAAAGATATCATGAAGGTGATTATTGAAAAGACTACGGTAGAGAATAATAAAGAAATTATTTACCAATATGAATGGACAATCAACGGGCAGCCGGCAGGTAATGGAAGCGACAGCTTGAGCGGAGGATTTAAACGGGGCGACAAAATCGCTGTGAAGATAACGCCATTTGATGGTGAAAAACCCGGAGAATCACGGAGACTTGTTCTGGATGTGCAAAACACAGTCCCAAAGGTTTCCGAAAGTAAGGAACCAAAATACGATGGTAAGACATTTACCGCGCAGATTAGCGCCTCTGATCCTGATGGCGATACGCTATCCTATGAAATTCTGAATGGTCCAGAAGGCATGACGATAGATAGGAAGAGCGGGTTGGTAAACTGGCCTTTGAAAGACAACAACGCCGGTGACCATCCTGTTAAAGTCAAAATCTCTGATGGCCACGGAGGAGAGACAACATATGAAATGACCGTAACAATACCTAAAGAATCTCCCCCGCCCGCAACGATACCGAAAAAAACTCCTTGACCTTTCACATTTACTGCCACTACAATTGAGGAATAATATGCCAGGTAAATCGATTATCTATTTCTTTGTCTTTATTCTATATTGCAGTATACCTTTCCTTGGTGGCAATCACCTTCCGCTATTTTATGTTACGATTGATAAATTCTTGATCGAAAATATTTTCCTTCTTTGCCTTGTACTTTCTCTTATGTTTTTATTTCTGAGCAAGATCAATGTTGCGCCATTCATGGGGAAGAAATTCTTCCTTTTTTTTGCGCCCTTTATGGCAATTACCGTATTTAGCCTTTTTTACACATGGAATACACTGAGCACTCTGAAAGAGATTAATACTCTTGTATGGGCCGCCGGAGCGGTCTTTCTCATGGGGTCTTTCCCCGATAAAGATTTTATCCTGAAAGCCCTTACCATAGGCGCTTTTCTGTCATCACTCTGCGCGATAATGCAGTTTACCGTTGTCTATCCTGGACTCATGGATACATTTCGGCAGAGTAAATATGCATTACTTGTGGAGACCCAGCCAATCCCTTTTTCATCTTTTCTGTACCATAATATCTTCGGGGGATATCTGGCATCGATTGTGCCAATCTCTCTCTATTTTGCTGTATATGGCAAAAGGGTGTTTTATTCAATTACCACAGTAATCATACTCACAGCTTTGATTCTCACAACGACCAGGATAGGAATCGGTCTGGCTGTACTTTCCATTCTGGCATCATTGATATGGTTGGTAAAAGACCGTGACGTGAAGCGTATTCTCCATATAGCGGGATTAACATGCGCGGGAGTACTCGTAGCAGTCCTTCTGATGAATATACATATAAAAGATGCACCGAAAGGTGTCCAGCGGGAAATAACGCAGAAGATAACCAGTATTCCTGCGCAGATAAAGACGTTGAACACACGGACAGAAATCTGGAAAGCAGGTCTCAGGGCTTTTGTCAATAAACCGATACTTGGTTATGGTGCAGGGACTTTTGAATACCCCTATAAGAAATATTATGATGGTGGTTTTGGAACGAAATACGCGCACAGCACGCTCATAAAAATTGGTGTTGAACTTGGTATTGCGGGCATCATGTGCTGGCTCTTTTATCTTGTGGGGTCTTTTGTCTCGATGCGGTCTGTTGTTTGGGACAGAAAAAAAGTATCTATTCTCTGCGCAGCATTTTCCAGTTTCGTGTTTAGCATGTTGGATTTTTCATTTGATACTCCGGCGCACATTATTACCTTTTTTCTTCTGACTGGGTTGCTGAGCCAGGATAGCCCGGAAAAAGACCTGGCACATGGAAAAAATAAGGAGATGAAATTAGCCACTCATGTAATAACGATCCTTCTTATCGGCTTATGCCTATGCTCATTTTATTTCACAACAAGAATCAATCTTGCGAGCAAGGCCATAGAGAACGGTTCTGCCATGGTGGAAAATGGATTTCCACTGCTCGCAGCGTACAATGCTTATGAAGACGCAATAGAAAAAATGCCTCTCAACAATGAAGGGTATATCAAGGCAACAGGAGCATTGATAGCCCTCTCTAATACCGATAAAGATGTTATAAGAAAAGAAGAAACAAAAAGAATACTTTTAAGTCATTTAATAGAAATGGAAAAGTCGAAGGATAACAATTCTGAACTCTATTATACCATTGGCAGGGGCTATGGTATTCTTGGTAACAAAGAAAAAACCGATTACTACCTCACTAAAGCACTTTCTTATTTGCCGTCCTCGTCGTATTATGTGCTGGGCCTCGCGGAATATTATTTTAATCTTGGGGATTACGAGAAGGCAAAAGAGGCTATCAAGTCATTTGCCCCTTACATAAATAATTACGAAAAGACGTACAATCCCAATGGGTTTTACGTGTATAAAATGAGAGACCTTGAAGCGGAAATAGCCCTCAGAGAAGAAAATACAAATAAAGCTTTAGCTATGGCGCATGAAAACCTAAAGGATGCGGAACGTGAAAGATTTGTGATCACAAGCGTACGGGCCAGAGAATTAGTTAAAAAAGAGACCATTGTAGGCCATTTGCGGAAACGAGTCGATTCCATTCAATTAAAACCGAGAAGAAATAATATGTCAAGAGGATTTGACTCTTTTGTCCTCTTTGGTATAGGAGAACCCGAATCATTATCGGCATAAACAGTGAGTCCTGGTACTATATTGATTTCATCCCTGCATTGACAGAACTTACACAAAATGTACAATGCCTTACCCTAAACCTTGTTGTAAGCGATGTCAATTCGTTCATGAAAGGAATTTGTTGAGTTTTTGTTAATCAGGTGATCCCTTGAGCATCTTCAATAACCTGTATAAGCCTCCATTCTTTGGATGATTGCCTTGTAATTTATCAATAAGAAATTCATCAAATTCTGTTTTCTCTTGAAACTCATGATTAACAAGCTGTTTGCTGTCAATCTCATAAAAGAATTTTGTTTTTATATCATACCCTGGCAGATAGACTAATCCTATGTCATCCATGAATTCATAAAGATTATTTTTCACAATATACTGGTATAGTTGGCTTTTTGGAATACCAACGAATACATTATAAAAATGTTGGAATGGCTTCAGTTTTTGTATCAAATTCTCTGTCATGAGATAATCTTTTGTTGTTTCTCCCGGAATGCCGATAATGAGGCTACAGTATGTTTTGATATTATATTTCTTACATAATCGTATTGACTGTTCAATATTTTCAACAGAAATTTTCTTATTTAACATATCAAGAATCCGTTGGCTCCCGCTTTCTGCGCCAATATACACTGCAGAAAGCCCCGCCCTATGCATCAATTGAAGAAGATTTTTATCACACAGGGTATCAGCTCTTGATTCGCAAGCCCATGAAAAACGTAGATTTTTTTTCAGAACCAACTCGCAAAATTCTTCGATACGTTTGTTGTTCATAGTAAAATTGTCTTCCCTGAAATAAACCCCTTTCACTCCAAATGTTGTTATGACATACTCAATTTCTTCAATGATTCTGGGCGCGCTCAACAGGGTACATTCTTTTCCCCAGACTGAATGGACAGAACAAAATGAGCATTGGAAGGGGCATCCCCTGCTTGTGTTCATTGTAAAAATTGGTTGTATATCCAACCATGGACATGAAAGGTCATAGGGCATTTCTGTAAAAAGGTCCCATGGCTGAAATGGTAATGAGTCTAGGTTTTTGATGCGTTCTTTTCTAATAATTCTCTCGCTAGGCGCATCTTGAATTATGTCAAATATTGCTAATTCACCTTCACCCTGAACCACATAATCGACATAATCCGGAATGGTGTCCGGAGCAACGGATGTATGGGGGCCTCCGGCAATGATTTTCCCATTCCAAAGTTGCTTTTCCCTTAATTGATCCATTTCAGAAAACATTCTTAATGAATCACGATAACAAATAGTGTTTGTATAGACACCGACAAAATCTATGCTGTTTTTCTGAAGGAACCCTTCATGAATAAATGGAGATGGCGATAGGTAATTGTCAATAAAAAATACATTATGACCTTTTAGACGAAGTGCCGAAATAATCGAACCTACCCCAAGGGGAGGTCTTTTTTCATTAGTGAAGAAGGGAGACTTATCGGGTGAGGCTGACGTTACCAATAATATATTCATAGATTAAGGATATTTTTATATCTTATTTTGCGCAATAAAAATACCAAATTCTTCGTTGACAAACGTTACGGCAGAAAACGTACTTGATAAAATATTTTCAATTTCTTCTCTAGAATACTCATAAATATGGGAGTATGTGGACGTGTTTTTGCCTTTGCCGGTAATCGGAGTGGTTAAAACTAAATGGCCGTTATCAGCTAAAACACGTTTTATTTCTCTTAAGGTTTTGACAAGCTGGATTGGCAGAAGGTGTTCTGCCACATCAGATAGTACAACTTTTGTAAATTGATTATTGCTGAATTTTAAATTTGTGCAATTGGAATGGACAAAGGTGATTTCCGGATGACTATCTTTAGCTAATTGGAGTGCTTCGATGGAATAGTCACATCCGGTTATATTTTTTGTTTTTTGTTTTATTGCGGAAATCATAACGCCTTCTCCACAACCAATTTCCAGGACTGTATCAGAACTTTTTAATAATTCACCAATGGCAGCTCCTCTGCGCAGAACATGTTGATAGATTTGTTGAGGCATTTCATCGCGAGAGGCTCTTTCAACTTTATTGAAATCCCATTCTCCGTTGTATCGCTTCTTTACTATTTTTGCTGGACTACCTGCTGTAATAGTACCCATGGGAACTGAATGAATAACGGTTGAGTTTGCTCCGACAACTGCACCTTTTCCCAGAGTAACATCATCACATAGAACAGAATGACCGCCGATCCAGTTGTCACCCATCAGATAAATACCTTTCCCGACGTTTTCTTGCTTGGTTATGGGTAAATCAAAGCTGCCATATGAATGGTTCTGGGCATAAAAACCACAATGAGGACCAACTATAACCCAGTCCCCAATGTGTATTCCACCTTTGCCGTGAAATGCACAATAATGGTTGATTACGCAGTTGTCGCCTATTCTGATCTCCCCACTTTCTGGGCGAAATACAACACCCTTTCTTATGATTGTATTTGAGCCTATTATTATGGAATCGGGTGTATCGGCAACTATGTCCGGATCAACATATGAATTTGCGCCATATTCCAATATCACTTGTTTGTTATAGAGGTCTTTAAACTGATATTTTTGATATTTCTTTTTTAAAAAAAACATATTGGAATTAAGACTCCGTAAAAGTCATGTTTATAAAATTGCTGCCATTACAACCGTCGATCGTTTCAAATTCGACAGGTATTCTCCACCAGAATAATAATTCATGCCTGTTCTTTGACCATACAGCTATAGCAACTTTTGCAAATGAATCATGGATATAAATGGAATCTATTTTAATGGAAATTTCATGTTCCCCTTCTGTTAAGTCAATACTTTTTTGAAATGTGCGATTTGTTGCCTGGAAGTATAAGCCTGAGTCGGCGGCACATATAATTGCAACGTCTATCTCTACGTCTTTATAGTCGGTAACAGTTCGGTAATGAAGGTGAGCAACAAATGAATCGCCGGGAACCAACTTTAAACGATCAATTTTTACATCATAAAATGAGATTATTTCATTCCCGCATGCTATTTGTTCAATTGCTTGCAGGTTATTTCCCTGCTTAAATAACCTGTTATATTCTTTTATTCCGTCTGCTACTTTATTGTAGTATTGGGCTGTTCCTCTATTCACCAGAACAATCTTTTCTGCGAATGTTGACATATTATGCATATTGTGAGAAACCAACAATATTGTGGTCCCGTTTTTCTTGACTTCGCCCAACTTGTTGAAGCATTTTTTCTGAAAACCTTCGTCCCCTACAGCCAATACTTCATCAATAAGCAGTATATCGGGCTCACAGTGGATTGCAATAGAAAAACCTAAACGGACATACATTCCACTCGAATAGTGTTTGACCGGTGTATCCAAAAAATCTCCAATCTCAGAAAAATCGATTATTGAGTCAAACTTCTTGTCCACTTCTTTCTTTGTCATACCCAGCACAGCGCTATTTACGTAAATGTTCTCTCTGCCCGTCAGCATCGGATGAAAACCGGCTCCTAATTCAATCAAGGCACCAACCTTGCCACGTACAACTATTTTGCCTCTATCAGGCCAATAAATGCCATTCAACAATTTTAAAAGAGTTGTTTTCCCTGCGCCATTTGGTCCAACGATACCTAAAGTTTCACCCTCTCTTATTGTAAGAGAGATGTCATCAACGGCCCAAAATTCTCCTTTTCTCAAGATATGTGATGATTTTAATCCTGCCATGTTTCTTACAATGTCAGAGATCCCATAAATCATCGATCTTTTGAGCGATCTGCAATATTTTTTTGAAACATGTTGAAGGGTTATGCTGGGATTGGTTATTGTCATTAAATTCTCTCGGCGATCCTCGGTTCAATGAGGTGAAAGGTTATCAAGCAGAGCACGAAAAAGAAGATAGAAATGAGACATGAATATACATATCCTGTCCATTCTATCGAAAAGCCGTTACCGAGTATAGCTTCTCTTGGGATGGCGATGAGATAATATATTGGATTATAGGTTGCAAAGATCGAGGATATTCCCTGCACGGGTTTCTGATAAAGTATAGGTGTAACAAAAAGAAAAAGCATGAGAAATGAAGGAATGATGGTGCCAACTTCTCTTGAGATCCCGTTAAGGACTGAAAGAAAAAAACCAAGCCCAAGGGCAAGAAATAGTAAGGGGAGCATGAAAAAAGGAGTAAGAAGAATATAGTAACTTGGATAAATCCTGTAATAATATAAAAGAGAAACCAGCAACAGGAATTGTATTGCAAAAACGAGGACGGCTTGCCCTGCAGACGCCAACACGAGTGATTTTTTAGAAAAATTAATTTTTACAATCATTGGACCTGCATTGACCAAAGCGCTGGCGCTTGAGGTGGTTGTAGTTGAGAACAATAGCCAATAAGACATACTAAATACTGCGTAAACCGGGTAAGGGAGAAGTATATTTCCTATAGACAATATGCCGGATTTATTCAAAAAGAAAAAGGCACTTACTGCAATGAGAGGTATGAGAAGAGCCCAAAATACGCCAAGGAATGTCTGCTTATACCCCGCAATAAAATCCCTTTTAAAAAATTGATAGATGAGCCATTTATTGCTATAGATTTCATTAATAATTTCATTAATAAGTGACAGATACCCTGTTTTAAGAGAGTTATCCGGTTCATAAGTTGTTATTTTTTTGAGCATTTGTTTTTTCACACAATATTTAGACAGCATTTCATCATATTCTACTGAAGGTTTATTTGTCAATTATTATAATATGTTGTAATATTATAATATACAAATTTGTGCAGATGCCATAAAAATGATTGACATTGAAAAAACGGAAGATCAAAAACATTGTTCTGTGCTAAAAATTTATTTGAGTATATTCAACATAATATGCTTGAAAATATGTTTTTTAAGAAAAGATTTACGGATTTTAACATCATGAAAAAAATTAACCGCAATGATAAGTTGCTATCTAACGAGGGTGTTAATGGTAGCCTTTCCGTGCGCTGCCGGAAGCCCAAAAATCAGTGTAGTCATGTCTGTTTTTAACGGGGAATTATTTCTTGAAGAAGCAATAAAAAGCATTTTGAATCAGACATACAGAGACTTTGAATTTATTATTATCGATGATGCGTCAACTGATAGAACGTTAGAAATATTGAAACAATTTGAAGACCCAAGGATTCTTGTTTTCAGAAATGATGAGAATTTAGGTTTGACGAAATCTCTGAATATAGGGATTAGTCATGCAAAAGGACAATTTATTGCACGCATGGATGCCGATGATATTTCTCTGCCTCACCGTTTTGAAACTCAAATCAGGTATCTTGAGACACGCCCCGATTATGCACTGGTTGGTAGCTGGGCATACCAGATTGATGAGAAAGGCCGTCAACAATGCATAATCGAATTACAGGTCAGAAGACCATGCAATACGAGAATACTTAATCCAGAGTAACAATTTCGTGCATGGCAGTGTCATGATGAGACGGAGCGTTATTTTGGGCATGGGGGGCTATGACGAGAGATTCAAATGTGCCAATGACTATGAACTCTGGCTCCGTATTATAGAAACCCACAAGGTTGCAAATCTGACGGATCCTCTTTACTGCTGGAGATCTTTGTCGACACAGATTTCCTCTGCAAGAAAGAATGAGCAGTATGCTTATGCGGATATAGCAAGGGAGGAGGCTAAAGAAAGGGTGGCAAGAACAGTATTAAATAGCTCCCTACAAAGAAGGATAGCGGAGCTTGAAGAAAGTCTCAAAGACATTTACAATTCTCGTGCCTGGAAGTTTCTCGCACGCTACTATAGATTAAGGGATTCAATTTTCTTGAAAATGAAGAGGTTGTTTAAGAAGCCATAGTAAGATTGCAGAAAAAGTAGTGACTGTTTTTGACCCACGTATGTTACAAATTCTTTGATGTTAAACCGAGAAAGTCGAGGATATCATGGCTGAAAAAATAATCAACAAGACAATGGAGCTATCGGACTTGAAATCTGACAAATCCAAAGAAATTATCGTTGAATTGGGAGAGTTGATTCAAAAGCTCAGAGATAAGGGACTGAGCATCAGTTCCTGGTATGGACGCTTCGATTTGACGGGAGAGGATACTTCATCCGAGGTAATAAATCGTGGGTACAACTATAAACCGATCGAAGGAGCGATTGACGACAAGAATTTCCCCTGGTTTCTATATTGGGAAATTGTATGGGTGACAATGAATGCAGAGTTCAGTAAGGGACAGAAAGTCTTAGACTTGGGAGGGAGTTCATCGCTCTTTTCTTACTATCTGGCGTCAAAGGGGCTGGATGTTACCACAGTTGATTTGCAGAAAGATTTAGTGGAGAACGCAAATATTGTTGCGCAACAGATGGGATGGAAGCTTACTAACCATACTATGAATATGCGCAATATTGGTGTTTAGTTCCCAATTTGATCATATAACCTCTATATGTGTCTATGAGCATATTCCCATGTATGAACGAGTGGAAATCAACAGAACAATAGCAGGTCTGCTTGCTCCTGGAGGGAGATTCAGCATTACCTTTGATTATAAAAATCCCTCACGGTTTGCAAGAATAGACACACCGCTTGATGTATATGCGCAGTTTGTTGAGCCATCAGGTCTAAGACTTCGAGGGAATCAAGCCTTTCTGGATACCGGTCAATGTTATTTACTCCACCCGTTCTACCATCCAAGAACATCGTGGAAATCCAAATTGCAGGATGTCAGATCCGGCCACTTCAGGCCATGGGAGATTCTTAAGACGAAGAGGAGCAATGACTATACGTTCGGAGCATTGTTCCAGGAGAAAATATGTATGACCTGCATCGTGATATACCAAGTTGGAGTAATCCCCCGTTTGCGATTACTTGTCTATTGTTAAAATTTTTGTACCTAACGCCGATTGTAGTATTTCAACTCTTTTCAGCCTGATATCATAATTATTGGTTCCGTCAGTAGTTTGCCATGTTAACCAATCATTTACACAATCCACTCCAAAATCTTCAGGTTTGTCATATACGAGCGAGTTTTTAACTATCATCATTGGTTGAACGCTAACCGTCGTGAAATAATCTTTGAATTCGACTAAGAATTCTTTTGTCTTGAGAAGCATTTCTTCAGTTTCCCCCGGAAATCCTACTATCAAGGAGATGGATTGATATATTTCGGCTTTATGCGTTAGCCTAATCACCTCTTTAGCTAAATTCATATTGATGAATTTTTTATGCATGAGGTCTAAAACCTCCTGGCAACCGGACTCCATACCCCAGGCCAAGTTGCGGCAGCCTGCTTTTTTCATCTTTACAAGCAAATCATAAGTCATTTCTTTTCTAATGAGAGCCATTCCACCCCATGAAAAGTTAAGACCACTCTCAATAACCAAATCACAAAATTTTTCAAGCTCTTTTGGGGTGCCGTTTATCAGCGAATCATTAAAGCTTATATGATTCGTTTTTAAAAAATCGCCTGCCTGCCTTAAGATTTTCCCAAATATATTTTCTGAATTGTTGCGCTTGAATTTATAGAAGAAATACTTTGCTGTTTTTCTAAACAAATTATTTTTATAGTACAAGTGTTTAACAATTTTACTAAAAATATTTCGCCTATAAGAGACAACTGTTCTTTCGTAATTGATGGAAGGATTAGCCTTTAAATCACGTAAGTGTTTTGCAATCTCATTGAAAATATTTTCTGCACTTCGAAATCTATACTTAGAAAAATTTGGTCTTTCACTACAAAATGCACATGTATTTATACATCCACGGCTTGTCATTATGCTGAACTGATAATTGTTGCCATATTTTACAAAATCAATATCGCTATAATCAGCAAAAGGAATTGAATTTAAATCCTTAACAAGTTCCGGTACCCCGTTGTCTATGATTGTACCATCATTATTTTTGTAAGAAAGACCTGGAATATCAATCTGTAAATTGTTTTGTTTAGCAAAATGTTCGAGAACGCGTGGCCATATTGTGTCCCCTTCTCCTGTGCAAATAGCGTCCACATATCTGTTTTTAAGGATAGTAAGCCCATCATAAGCGGGGAAACACTGTGGTCCACCCATAAGTATTAAGGCTTTTGGAATCAGTTCCTTTATTTTCTGCACTATGTAAAAGGCTAAATATTTTGAATAACCATTTATGGATATTGCATAAAGATCTATTTCATCCGTGATCATTTTTTCTATGTATGAGTTTAAACAGTCTGCATATTTCTGAATAATTTTATCACGGTCAACATCCCACAGATTTGCATACTGAGCATCCCACAATTTTTTGTCATCGTCCTGTGCTGCATTGTATAGATCAACATTTAAATCAAAACCAATAAAATCATGTCCACCTTCTTTTGCCGAAGCTTTAAAAAGTGCCATTGAGTATGGAGGATATTTGGGATCCCAGGGAGGTAGAAACAAAAAAGCAACTTTCATTGATGTTCCTTTTAACGCAAGCAAACCATGTTGTCAAGACAAAGATGCCATTCCAAAGTGTATGGCGACTCAATCAAGCGGACCAGTTAAATCGGACCGGTTATCAAGGATACAATTCATTAGCCAATTTGATGTTGTCCCTTTATTCTTTTGTCAATTATCTCAAAATATTGTAAAATTTATATCTTAACGGATTATGCATAGTTGAGGATTAGAGATTTATGTGTTAGAACCCTTGGGTTGATAGACAATTTTACAAGCCCAAGAAGCATAACCTTTTCAGGAACGGTAGGTTTTATCAAGGAACCGGTAGATGTGCATGGCATTGAAGGTGCGACCCCATTCGACAAGAAGAGAACCTCATTGATGACCAATAATGACAAGGGATCATGTGGAGAAGTTTCAAGACAAAGCACAGATATCGTTATAGTTGCCATTATTGCAGCGCATAACGAAGACGATGTGATTTATGATGTTATTGGAGATTTAATAAAGCAAGGTATTCAGGTTTATTTTATTGACCACTGTTCAACCGATAATACTGTTCAGGAAGCATCGAAATGGATCGGTAAAGGGCTTATGCATATAGAACGTTTTCCTGAAGATGCCGGATATCCTCTAGAGAACAAGACGAGTTATATATGGCGTGATATACTGAAACGAAAAGAAGAATTAGCGCTGAGCCTTGATGCGGATTGGTTTATTCATCATGACGCCGACGAATTCAGGGAATCTCCATGGCCGGACCTTACGTTATATGAAGCAATAAAAACTGTTCATGAATCTTGGATATAGCGCTATCGATTTCAAGATTTTGAACTTTCGTCCTATAGACAATTCATTTGTCGCAGGAAGCGATGTGAGGGAGTTTTTGAAATACTTTGAATGGGGTGAAGAATCCAACAGGATTCAAACAAAGGCATGGAAAAAGCAATCTGAAAGAATAGATTTAGTATCAAGTGGCGGCCATGAAGTAAAATTTAAAGGGAGACAAGTGTTCCCTGTCCAGTTTGTTCTCAGACACTATCCGATAAGAAGCCAGTCTCATGGAGAAAAAAAAGTTTTTAAGGAAAGACAGCAAAGGTTTGACAAAGGGGAAATAAAAGATGGTTGGCATGTTCAATATAACTATTTCCTGGAAGATCATAAGTTTCTTGTACGATGAAGAAACACTTATGTTATATAATGCAGATACTGTGAGGGTGCAAATTCTCAGTTCGGCGAGAGACGCAATAATGCCATTAAATGTCTTGGAGTAAAGTCAGTTTGAGGGAAGATTACGTAAGAAGTTTGGAAAGCAGAAATAGTATGCTTGAAGAAAAATTAAAGGAGCTAAAGAACATATACACTTCTCGAAGTTGGAAGCTTGTGAATATGTATTATAGAATGAGGGATAAATGCAGAAGTCTCATAAGGGCTAAAAAGAGAATCCATGCGCGCAATGGTTGAAGACAATACCTTCTTGGGACGAATGGAATGATAGAGTTTTTAACTGGGAACAATAAAATCCATGAGTATAGTTCTGTGACTTTGGTGAATCCTATGAAGCAGCGCCACAAATATGAATATAACATAGACATCAACGGGCCTACAGCGGCTGCAGCAGTTGTGCGTATGGTAGGAAAGGGCAAACGTGTTCTTGAAATCGGCGCCGGTCCTGGATCGATAACACGATTTCTCCACGGACAGGTGGTTGCCGCGTGACTGCCATCGAGATCGATGAAGATGCGATTGAAAGACTTTCTTCTTTTTGCGAACGTGTATATCGATGCGATTTAAATGATCAAGCCTGGAATTCAGTTCTATCACAGGAATGATAAATTCGAGGTGATAGTTGCGGCAGATGTGCTTGAGCACTTGTATGATCCTTGGGCCACATTGAGAACTGTCAGAGATATTCTCGATACAGATGGTTATGTGGTGGTTTCGCTGCCGCATATCGGGCACAATGCTGTGATAGCTTGCATTTTGCAGGAAGACTTCGAATACCAGGATTGGGGATTATTGGACAAGACCCATATCCGTTTTTTTGGTATCGAAAATATGCAGCAGACTTTTTAATGATGCTGGATTCAAAATAGTTGAGGCTGAATTCATTGTCTTACCACCGGAGCAAACCGAATTGGTTGATTATTGGCGATTGCATTCCGGCGGAATTGAAACAAGGTCTTGCACATAACCGCTTCGGTACAGTTTATCAGGTTGTGGTTAAAGCGAAACCGGACTCATCGCCTGATCAGGGATTGAAGTTATTATCGCTCCCTGTGCCCGTCCAGGATTAGCAAGATCCAGCCAGGTAACCTTCAGTACAAGACTGATTTATTTCGATCAAAAAGAATATTCTTTCTCATCTGAGTTACCGTACACGATCAAGACTTCGTAATATTCTTCATAGAGTGGGGGTAAGATTCTGAGTGCATGAATTCCCTGCTATGCCAATATTCCATTCAGCATGCCGAGGTGGATTACGATGAGTGATGTAGACCTCTTTGTACAAATCGGACAACCATATTCCTCGGTGCTTTCTACAGATTCGAAAGCGGTGCGCCTGATAGCTTTTTATCTGCCCCAGTATCATCCTATCCCGGAAAATGATGCATGGTGGGGAAAAGGATTTACAGAATGGACGAATGTAACCAAGGCTACCCCTCTTTTTAAAGGACACTATCAGCCGCATTTGCCAACGGATTTTGGATTCTATGATCTAAGAGTCCGTGAAACTCGCCATGATCAGATCAAATAGCTAAACAGTATGGGATCGATGGTTTTTGTTATCATTACTACTGGTTTTCGGGAACGAGGATTCTGGATCGGCCACTTGATGATATGCTTTCAGACCCGGAGAGCAAAATGCCTTTCTGTCTCTGCTGGGCAAATGAGAACTGGACGAGAAGATGGGATGCCGCTGAGCGGGAGATTTTAATAAAACAGCGCCATCTGCCCGATGATGATTTGGAATTTATCAAGAGTCTAACCCCTTTTTTCTTGGACCAACGATATATTAAGCTTGATGGAGCCCCATTCTTCATAGTCTATAGACCGCAAAACTTGCCCCACCCAAAGCGGACTGCCAAAATATGGCGAGACTACTGCAAGAGTATAGGCATAGAAAAAATACATATTTGTGCGGCATTAACTCATGGGAATGAAGACTATGCCAAGTTTGGTTTTGACAGCGGCGTGGAATTTCCGCCCCACAATTTACAGGTCGACAACATCAGTGACAAGATTGCATTCTATAATCGTTTCAAGGGGAATGTTATGGATCTATAACGATGTCGCTCAATCTTATCTTGACCGATCCTATGCCAATCAAAATATTTTTAAAAGTGTATTTCCATGCTGGGACAACACCGCACGCACAAATGACCGCGCGTTGATTATACTGAATAGCACCCCGGATAATTATGAATACTGGTTGAAAGAGACAATTCGTAAGACATCTGAAAATTTTCCAAATCAGGAACGGTTTGTCTTTATTAACGCCTGGAATGAATGGGCAGAAGGATGCCATCTTGAACCTGACCGGAAATATCAACGGCAATTTCTGGATGCTACATTACGTGTCAAAACCGGGCATTCTAAAATTAAGGAATTTGAGAATATTCCATTATCAGCACTTTTATCAGAACGAAAACGAACTTTTGTAGGAGATCTCTATAACGTGATTGATTATCACAGTAGCTCTCTATTACGGCCGGCTGCGTTTATGGGTAAAACGGCATCCTCGAATAAGAAATCTTATAAGAAAGATACGCAAGGTTTGGTAGTAACAATAATGATTAATCCAGCCATAATAAAGGCAACCGCACACTATGGTTAGTGTCATTATTCCAACATTGAATGCAGAATTAAAACTGAAACGGATACTGCCGATGTTGAACAGACAGACAATTCCTCTTGAGGTAGTTATTATCGATTCTTCATCAACAGATAATACCAATGCAATTGCCAAAAACCTCAATGCGAAATTGATCAGCATAACAAGAGAGTCTTTTAACCATGGACAAACGAGAAATTTAGCTGTTGCGCATGCCATAGGAGAGATCGTAGTTTTTATGACACAGGACGCATTACTACATAGTGAATTTTGCATTGAGAATCTCATAAAACCCCTTGAAGTGGATTCAATCGCGGCTGTTTATGGCAGGCAAATCCCCAGAGAAGAATGCTATTCCCACCGAAAAGTTTGCGAGACTTTATAATTATCCTGAAGAACCGATAATTAAGGGAAGAGAACAAGTGGAAGAAATGGGAATTAAAACTTTTTTTTTCAGTAATGTTTTTTCAGCGATACGGAGAAAAGAATTTGAAGAAATAGGAGGATTTCCGGAAAATGTCCTCATGTTTGAAGATATGTTGTTTGCCGCGAAATTGATTGAACGGGGATATAGAATAGCCTATGTGCCTGAAGCAAAGGTGATACATTCCCATGATTACTCATTGGTGCAGCAATTCCGAAGATATTATCAGGCAGGAGTTTCTTTTCAAAGAAACCCATGGTTTACGCGTTATGCGGGATCCAACAAAGAAGGCATTACATTTTTGAAAGAAGAAATTAAATTCTTGTTTAAACAAAAAAAATATCTATGGATATTTTACGCGATGCTTGAGGCCATATGTAAATACACCGGTTATAAATTAGGCTTAAACAATAACAAGTTTCCGCACTTCTTAAACAAAGGGGCAATTAGTTAGAATGGTTAAAAGCAGATATTTAAATAAATTATTTATAATCATGACGGATGTCACTGTTATTTATGTATCAATCGTATTAGCATATTATATGCGAAACTTATCCGGTACCTTTATTGATTTAGTTCCATTGAATCACGGGCTTTCTCTTTATTTAAGCAAATGGTGGATCCCCTGTATCATTGTAGGGTCAATCGGATATCACAGGGGCTATGGCGTGATTATAAGTTTTTGGGATGATTTCCTCGTCATCTTAAAAAGTCTTTTCATGTCATTTTTAATTGTGTGGGTTGTTTTTTCAATGCAAAAAGAAGCTGAAACAGTTTCGAGGATTATTATCACCGTTAGTTTCGCGTTTATGTTGCTATTTATTCTCATTTCCAGAGGTGTCCTTAAATTTGTTTTATACAAAATAATGGATTTACGTGAACACGCGTTGATATTTGAAAAAGAAATATCAAGAGGCGTGAATACACTGAAAGCTTTCTTAAACAAAGAATGGTATTCCGGTTATAAAATTATGGATAATACGGAAAACAATTCTTCAAAGGCAAAAAAAATAGATGCCTTATTTCTGCCCATGGAATATGCCAATGATGAAACAGTGAAGAAATTGAAACCCGACGCCAAAGATTTGATCATTGTTTCGGAAATGTCCGGGCTGTCTTTCATGAATACAGAAATCAAGACTTTTCTGGATAAAAATGTTGCGTTAATTACCACAACGAATGGTCTGTTATTGAGAAATAAGGTTTTTCTCAAACGAACTTTTGATCTTGTTATAGCCACTCTTGCCTTGATAGTGTTTTCTCCTCTGTTTCTTATTGTCCCGTTGCTCATTAAACTTGATTCTACCGGCCCTGTTTATTTCAGACACAAGAGATGCGGGAGAAAAATGGATGAATTTGAAATGGTCAAATTCAGGACAATGAGGATTGATGGAGAAAAAGTATTGAAAGAATTTATTCAAGAGCACCCTGAAGCTGTTATTGATCTTGAAGAACGAAATAAAATAGAGCACGATCCACGAGTGACAAGAATTGGAAACTTTTTACGGAAAACATCTCTCGATGAGCTCCCGCAACTTTTGGATGTTATACGGGGAGATATGTCAATTGTTGGCCCAAGGCCTGATACTATTGAAGCGATAAATAAATATTATCTGGAATACAATGAAATTTATGAGAATATCAGGCCTGGTATAACCGGTCTCTGGCAAGTGAGCGGCAGAAGCGAAATAGACTACGCGAAGAGAGTTAAACTGGATTATTTGTACATGCTTAACTGGTCATTGTGGTTTGATATGGTAATAATATTAAAGACATTCAGATCAATCTTAAATCGTAAAGGAGCATATTGATGCTAACCTTAAAAAAAGTCTTGACAATAAATAGGTGTTCTGTTAGAGTTTTCAAGATGATAGAATCAATGCCTTTAAAACTTATATATATTAATTCATATAACACATTGAATAAATTAGTGTTATTTGAAGACATCAATGCCAGTGCGGCTTTGAGAAGTTATTGTCTGAAGGGGGAATGATTTGAATTTAAACGGTATTATTGAGGCGGATAAAATAATTGCTGTTATAATAAAACGTATAAAGGTTGAACGGAAAGGGCTATAATGGATATCTTTGCGTCACTATTCATTATTACATTTATTATTGTTTTTGTGGCTATCTGGTTTTTAATAAGCTATACGCTATATCGCATCGGCAGAAAATTTCAGATAGGCAGTTTCTGGGGATATTGTGTGCCGATATATAATGGGTATCTTATCTATAAATGTGCTGATGTTCCTCTGTGGAATTTTGTGGGTCTGTTCATACCAATACTTAATATATATTGTTTTGTAAATATATGGGGAAGTATTGCCGAACGACTTGGCAAGAGCTACTGGTTCTATGGGATCACCATATTACTTTTCGGTATCCCTGTTTTCATCCTTGCCTTTGACAACTCTTATCTTGTCGGTTATGCTGCCGACGAATATGATAGCTTTGAACCGTCTGAACAATACGGTTTTGTGAAACCTGAAGAACCAGAGAAGACCGGGGAGCATATTGAAAAAGAAGAAACGATTGGCACTGAATATTACGAGGAACATACCGAAGATGAGCCAGCTCAATTGCCATTTGGGGCTGTGCAGGAAACCACTGAAGTAAAAACTGCCGAGAAAAAACAGTATAAGATGAAGAGAAGTTTTTCTTCGATGGTTATGAAGGTACCTCTTCTGGGTAGTTTCTTTGAGAAACAGGTTAATGAACTTGTTGGCATTGATATCGGTACTACAACGATTAAATTATGTGCTCTTAAAAATACAAAAGGTTTTTTTACAGTAGAAAAAGTTGTTTTAAAGACCTATGATCAGGATTTGCTTAGCGATGGTCACATTGTGGATATAGATTTTCTGGCAAATGAATTAAAAGACATTTTTGAGGAAAATAAAATTAAGTGCAGGAATGTTGCCTGTGCATTGTCAAGCTATTCGGTAATTTCAAAGAAAATTACAATACCTTTTCTCCAGGAAGAAGAACTTGAAAGAACTATTGGTATGGAAGTCGAAAATGCTATTCCATTCCCTATGCGCGATATTTATTATAACTATTATGTAATGGGTGTAGATGCTGAAAAACAGAGTATGATGAATGTAAAGATAGTTGCCGCAAAAAAAGAAATCGTAGATGCCTATGTTACGGCATTCAATATGGCCGATTTAAGTCTCCAGATAGTGGATGTCGATATTTTTGATATTTCAAATCTTGTGGAACAGATTTACAGTCCGAAAGAACACTCTGTGGTGATTGTCGATATCGGCGCGTCTGTGACGAATATAGCGATCCTGAACGGAGAGGATATAGAGTTTACAAGAGAAATACTTGTTGGTGGTAAATATCTTACGAATCTCATCCAGAAATCGGCACGCTTGAATTATAAGAGCGCGGAAGAGAAGAAACTATCAGCAGACAGTAATATTGTTTATCTCTTTGAAGATTTTATTTTCAATATTGCCTCTGAGATAAATAAAACTGTCAGGTTTTATCTTGCCACTAAACCGAAAGAAAATATTGGAAAAATTTATGTTACGGGAGGCTCTTCCTTGCTTCCGGGATTGAAAGAAAAGATCGTTGAAGATTCAGGTATTCAGGTTGAAGTGATTGATCCCTTCTTGTTGGCCCAGTCGGGTGATGCACAGAATGAGATGTACGAGAACCTGAAGGAATTTATGGCAGTACCGTTTTATCTATCAACGAGGATTACGGATATAGTGATATGATAAAAATTAATTTATTACCATTTAAAAGAAAAAGAGCCAGCACATTAACGAAAGATATTCGCGATCTTGTTTTGGCTCTCATTGTGGTCTGTATCGGATTTGGTTATTATTACTATTTATTAACCAATGAGATAAAAGAACATAATACAAATATAGCAAACATAAAAAAGGAAATTAATAGTCTCCAACCTATTGCACAGGAATACAAGCAAATACAAGAGGCGAAAAAAGAGATTGAGAGAAGAATTCAGACATTAAATCAACTAAAATCTGGTCGCGCACTTGCCGCAAGATCGCTCTATGATATTTCATCAATTATAAAAGAAGGAGTATGGATCAAGAGCTTTAAAAAGACAGAGAACAAATTTGAAATAGATGGCCGTTCATTTGTAAACGAATCCATCTCTGACTTTATAGAATCTCTTTCGAAGATGCCATATATTACCAATGTTGAGCTGAAAAACGTTCAAGATATTAATGAAGAAGGGCTCACTATAAAGAAATTTATCATTACAGGGAACATGTCGATATGAAAGTAGGGCTCGAGACAAAAGGACTGGCAAGAAAAATAGAAAAAATACCAGCAGTCTATAAAACGATAATTATACTCCTGTTAGTTGCCGTGGTTCTTGCAGGTTTTATTTATTTCGCTGCTAAGCCGCAATGGGAGGAAAGGACACGGCTTCAGAAAGAATATAGTAAATTACAGAAAGAGTTAAATACATTAAAAGAACTAAAAAATAATCTGGAAAAGCATCGGAAGGAATATCAGCAGATGCAGGAACTTTTACAGGATGTGTTAAAACAATTGCCGGAAACGAAGGACATACCGAATTTGTTGAGGAATATCACGAGCGTCAGCGAGGAGACAAGGTTAAAGATAAAATATTTTGAACCAAAAGAGGTAAAGAATAAGGAATTTTATTCTGAACTTCCTTTTGAAATAAAGTTCAGCGGTCCCTTTCATAGCACAGCATTTTTCTTTGATGGTATAAGAAAAATGGACCGTCTCGTAAATATAACTAATTTTTCTCTGGAAGCAAAAGGTACTTCTAAGAATATTGTTTTAGAAGGTTCGTGCAGTGCGAATGCCTATGCTTATTCTAAAGAAAGACCTAAACCACAAATAAAAGATGATAAAAAGGCAGGGAAAAAGTGATTAGGCCGTTTAGGGATAGCTGTATAATTGTTGCAGGTGTGCTAATAATGTTGTCTGCGACAGTATCATTTTCAGTGGAAGAAAAGAAAGATCAAAAGATTATAAATAAGGAGCAGCAGACAAAGAAAGCGGAAGTAAAATTTGATATCGGTGATTTTGAGTATAAATCAGAAGGAAGGAGAGATCCTTTTGAACCGGTATTATTGTTAAGGGAACAGAGCAGGCGGGAAGTTAAGGTTATAAAAGATAAGAAAAGCACTACAGATGCTTTAAATTATCAGCTTGAAGAATTAAAACTTGTCGGTGTTTTGAAGAGTGATAAAGGTATGATGGCAATGATGGAAGATAAGCAGGGAAAAGGAATTTTTTTCAGAAAGGGAGATCCCCTCAATCAAAATATGTGGGTGGCTGATATTTCAAATATCAATGTCGTGTTTGCCTATAAATTGAAAGGGGAAATAAAAAAAGTTGTTGTTGATCTCCCAATTAAAAATTGAAAAGGTGAATTATGAGTAAAAAAACAATGATTCTTTCTTTACTTATTTCTTTTGTTAATTCCTTTATTGTGCTATAGCCAGGCTGCCAAAAAACCAACGCCGAAAGTTTCATTTGATTATATAGATGCTGATGTGAGAAACGTCATTAGAAGCCTTTCTGAAATATCAGGCAAAAATATAATTATTTCTGAAGCAGTCAAAGGTAAAGTCACTATGAAGTTGGAAGATGTATACTGGGATGAGGCATTGGATATTGTTACATCAACAAGTGGCTTGAAGAAAGCTGAATCCGATAATATCATAAAAATTATGACAGCAAAGGAGTTTGATGACGATAGAAAAAGTAAGGATGCAGAAAGAGATTTATTCAGGAAAGAAAGACTTGATAGGCAAAAACTTGGAGAAGAATTTGTAACAGAGACAATTTATCTTAATTATACTGTTCCTGCTGATGTGGAAAAAATGTTAAGGTCCAGTGGTACTGGTGCAGCTGGAGCAGCCGGAGGAGGGAGAGGTTTTTTATCTGAATTTGGAAACATCACTCAGGTGCCATGGAATAACGCTCTTATCATACGGGATACAAAGGAAAATGTTGCGAGTATAGCAAAAATAGTTAAGGAGCAGGATAGAAAGCCAACGCAGATACAAATAGACTGCAAAATTGTACAGGCAACCTCAAATTTTGCGAAGGAAATCGGCATACAGTGGGGCGCAAGCTACACTACAGGGCAAACGGAACTGACAGGTGCAAGGGTCGCTCCTGGGACAGGCGCAACCGGGTCCAGAGGCACAACTACAATACCCTATTCTGTAAACCTGCCGGCAGCAATCGGCGCTGGATCAGGAGGCGTCCTGGGAATGTTCATTGGCAGCGCGACAGATTCATTCAAGCTTGACATACAACTATCAGCTCTTGAAGCCGAAGGTAAAGGACGTATTTTGTCAAACCCCAAGGTAGTTACCTCGGATAATAAAAAAGCGACTATTAAACAGGGTAAATCGATTCCTTATGCAACTGTTTCACAGTCAGGAACACAAACTCAGTTTGCGGACGCAGTGTTAAGTCTTGAAGTAACGCCTTCAGTGACGAATGACGGTTACATAAAGTTGGACATTCAGGCAAAAAAAGACCAGGCAGATTTTTCAAATCAATCAGGTGGAGTCCCGACTATTGACAAGAAGGAAGCGATAACGCTGCTGTACGTAAGAGACGGAGAGACTGCGGTAATTGGTGGGATATACGAAAGAGATGAAAGTGATGCTGAGAATGGTTTGCCAGGATTGAGACATTTACCTTTATTGGGATGGCTTTTCAAAAAGGAGAGTAGTAACGATACTAAAACAGAACTGCTTATATTCATAACACCACGTATACTTAAAAACATGTACAAAGATGAGGGTTAAATGAAAACGATAACCATTGCAGTTTTATGTTTAGCGATATTCATTTCAGGAAACTGTCAGGCAAATGAACTTAACCGTGGACAGATTATTAACAGTATTGATCAAAAAAATAAAATTGTTATTGGTGATAAAGCGTTAACTAGTTTAGGAATGAAGGATGGTGTCATAAAAGGTGATATATTAACTATACATAAACCATATGACACAAATTATATATATCCCATTGGAAAATGCGCGGTTACAAATATTTTTGACGTGACGAGCATCTGTGAAGTTATAAAGATAAACAATACTGAAATAAGTTATGATACTGTTGTTATAGATAAATTGACCTCAAATGATTTAAATTTATTTCCAGTTATATATCAATTATTGACAAAGGTTGTCGAGTCTTATGAGCCGGAAAAAGAAATTACAGTATATGTTCACAGTATATTTGATGAACAAGACAACATAACAAAGTTTTCCGAAAAAGTGCAGAAGGAAATTAAGAAGATATTTTATCAAAAGAAAAGGATAAAACAACCCAGGAACGTGTCAAAATCACTTTTTGCATATCAACCCGGAGATTATGCTGAATATGGTCAGGCTATTGAAGGTTTTTTGAATAAAGATAATAACGACGTACTTATCGGGGGTAGATATAGGGTAAAGGGCGATAAAATAGAGTTAACCCTGTACAAAATAGATAGAAACTGGGAAGATATTGTCGTTGAGACAACACTCAGTGCGTCATCTTATGCCGAACAGACATCGAGTGTTGTAACACCATTCAAGCCAATAAAGAAGGAGAAAAATCTTTTTTGTGATATTCTTTATAGACCTGTTTATTATAAGGCGAATAACAGAGATGAACGGAATAATATTATCGCTATTGAATCAAAAAACAATCCCTTTCTAGAATATAGCCTGAAAAGAATCAACTTTAATATCATTAGTCCCGTCGATTTCAAATTGATTGTGGATAATAATGAAATCAGTTTTGAAAAAGCAAACGAGGCACAAATCTCAATGACTACGGGAAAACATGAGATAACGGCTGTGTTTAAAAAAGGATTTTATTTAAATGATTCACTTCTTTTGAGTACCGAAAATGATGTGAAAAAAGATATTGTTCTTATCCTTGATAGTCCTGGTGATATTAAAATTGAAGTTGCAGCAAATCCGGTATCGGGAAGAGAAAATATTGATTTTAAGATCTATAAAAAAACCGATAGGAGCAGCCCTGAATTTAAACAGGTGCTTTTGCAGAAAAATAATATAAAAACGGTGGAGACCTTTAAGGATTAGTGTTATAAATGTCTCCAGATGGAAAAATTAATAAAATATGTGGCGCGGGTAAGTTTATATTCCAGACGTAAATCAGAAGAACTAATTAAGGCCGGAAAAGTAAGAATAAACAATGTAGTTGTAACAGAGCCGTCTGCAACGGTCACTTCCGTAGATTCTGTATCTATCAATAACGAAATAGTTTACTCGGACCCCGTTAAGCTCTATATTGCCCTCAACAAGCCTGATGGCTATATGTCTGATCTTCAAGACCCGCAAGGAAGAAAAGTCGCCCGCGAACTTATAAACATAGATGTCAAGTTATTCCCTGTAGGCAGGCTTGATTATCATTCTGAGGGGTTGATGATCTTTACTAATGATGGGGATTTTGCAAATACAATAATGCACCCACGGTATGGAATAGAGAAAGAATACCTTGTAAAAATTAAAGGTTCTTTCGAGAAGGACGATATTAAGAAAATGAAAGAGGGTATTGTAATAGATGGGGAGGTCTATAAAATCGAAGGAATACATTTTGTACGTGATGCATTAAAAAATACTGCTCGCGACAGGAAGCAGAAAATAGTGAAAACAACCACTCCTCACCGTTTTTTTAAAAAGGGAGAAAGGACAGAGTCGGAGACGAAAAATACATGGTATAGCGTTATTATAAATGAAGGAAAGAACCGGATGATTAGAAAGATCGGCGATGCAATGAGCCATCCGGTTTTGAAATTAAAAAGAATCCGCATTGGAAAACTTGAATTGGAAGATTTACAGCCCGGCAAGTATCGATACTTTGAAAAAAGAGAAGCCCTGGATACTTCAAAGAACTCAAATAAGAAAAAGAATAACTAATAAAACGGAGAGGGTGGGATTCGAACCCACGGTACGCGGATTAGGCGTACAGCCGATTTCGAGTCGGCCCCGTTATGGCCACTTCGGTACCTCTCCTTTGTTGGAAAAATTGTTTTAAGAGCTTTTCACTTTTCCAGCCTGAAACGCCGCCAATGACCTCTACTTTATGATTGAAATTGAGTGTATTCACATTAATCAGTGAACCGAAAGCCCCTCTTTTATTGTCGAAGCATCCGAAAACAAGCCTCTTTATCCGTGATTCTAAAATAGCTCCGGCGCACATGATGCAGGGTTCTTTTGTAACGAAGAGAGTACAATCATTCAATCTGAAATTTCCTATTTTATTTGAAGCCTCTTCAATAGCAAGAACCTCCGCGTGTGCAGTAGGTCTGTTGGTTGTGCGCGTGAGATTGTGTGTTCGAGATAGAACGTTATTGTCAGAGGATAAAATAAGTGCTCCCACAGGGACCTCATCCTCTTCAGATGCGAGCACAGCTTCTTCCAGACATATCTCCATGAGTTCCTCGTCGTTCATCCCTTCAAGTATACTTATATCAAGCGCTGAAATCAATCTGAATGATTATTGCGGCTCGGTGTGGGAAACCTATATCACCTCGTCCTTGTTTGCACTCGCTTTCCCTTCAGAATATTCGGATATGCGCGGACAGGGCGAGGGAATAATAGTAATATTGGTATATCATATTACGCAATATAGTTTACAAAAAGCATATAACCCTGCTATGATGAATAAAGAGTTACATTTAATCAATATTCAGGATTGATGATGATTATACTGGGTATAGATCCCGGGCTTGCGAGTACAGGTTTTGGCGCAATTATGTGTAAGGGTAAATCGCCATCCCTTTTGAAATGTGGCTATATAAAGACATTCACCGGGAATTCCGTCGCGAGCAGATTGTTCCAGATTCATAACGATATGGAGCAACTCATACGTACGATAAAACCAAGCCTTGTTGCCATCGAAAACGTGTTTTCACTTGTGCGATATCCGAAAGCGGGCATATTGCTGGGAGGTGTCCTGGGTGTCATCTATGTATCAGCTCAACAGAATAATATAGAGTTACAGGAGATAAGCCCAAAGGAAGTAAAAAACGCTCTCGTGGGATTTGGCAATGCAAATAAGAGCCAAATAAAAAACGCGGTGCAGAAATTGCTCGGAATAAATGAGGTAAAATCCTTTCATGCTGCTGATGCCCTTGCTGTTGCATTAACGGCTTATTATCGAAATAGCATAAGGAGCAAATTCATATGATATCGTACCTGGAAGGTAAGCTGAAGAATATCTACGATGAGAGGCTTATGTTATTTGTCGGTGGTGTCGGCTATGATATCCTCATTCCCGCTTATGTAATGAATGAGATTAAAAGGACGAAAAAACCAGATGAGGACCTTGAAATATATATTTCTTTTCACCAGACAGAACGACAGCCCAAGCCCGTTCTTGTTGGTTTTAAAAACGAACTCGATAAGGAATTTTTTGAACTTTTTATTTCAGTTGAGGACATTGGCCCAATGGCGGCCATCAAGGCGCTGACACGACCTGTTCGTGAAATAGCACGCTTTATCGAGGAGAAAGACACTAAGGCGTTACGACAATTGAAGGGTATAGGGGAAAGGAAAGCGGAAAAAATCATTGCCACCCTGAAAGGAAAAGTCGCAAAATACGCATTGATACCGGAAGTGGTTTTGCCCGGTGAAGTTGTCGATGATTTCAGAAGAGATGTTGAGCATGTAATGATCACGCAATTAGGTCATAAAGTCCTTGAGGCAAGAAAGATGATAGAAGAGGCCATGAAAAGAAATCCAACAATATCTTCCTCGGAAGAATTGTTTGAAGAGGTCTATAGAGGACAAAAGAAATGATAGAGGAAGAAAAAAACAGCTTTTCGGAATTGTATGAAAAAGAAGAAATCATCGATCAGGAGAGCGTTGTAACGTTAAGACCCAAAGATCTGAGTGATTACGTTGGTCAGGACAGGGTCGTTGAAGCCCTTAAGATAGCTATCGAAGCGGCCCTTCAACGACAGGAACCGCTTGAACATATTATCTTCAATGGTCCGCCCGGTCTTGGGAAAACGACTCTTGCCCATATTGTCGCTCATGAAATGGGAACGCGCATCATTACTTCATCAGGACCGGCCCTTGAAAAGGGCGGCGATCTCATGGGGCTTCTCACGCATCTTGAAAAGGGCGATATCTTTTTCATCGATGAAATACATCGTATTCCAAAAGTTGTTGAGGAATTTTTGTATCCTGCCATGGAAGATTTTGCGTCGATTTTATTTTTGACAAGGGCATACATGCCCGTACTCATCGTTACAGACTTGAGCAGTTTACCCTCATCGGCGCGACAACGCGATCAGGCCTTCTTTCATCACCTCTCAGAGAACGTTTTGGTATTGTAAGGGACCTCGATTTTTATACAGAAGACGATCTTGTCCTTATTATTAAACGCTCGGCATCTATCCTCGGAATAACGATTGATGAGAAAGGGGCTTTTGAAACTGCAAAAAGGGCCCGTGGCACCCCGAGAGTAGCAAACAGGCTTTTAAAGCGTGTTCGGGACTACGCGCAGGTAAAAGCGAAAGGACATATCACAACAAGCGTTGTTATTGACGCCCTTACGCTTGAAGGTATTGACGAGCATGGTCTCAGCGAGATTGACAGAAAACTGCTCCAAACGATCATACTCAACTATAAAGGCGGCCCGGTGGGTATTGAAGCGATTGCCGCGACACTCCAGCTCGAATCTGATGTCCTCATCGAGGTCGTGGAACCCTATCTTTTGAAAATCGGTTTTGTCATCAGGACTTCACAGGGAAGAAAGGCTTCTGAAAAGGCTTTCAGACATCTCAATATCCCGTTTCAGCAAAAACCTGATACACCCCTTTTTGAAGAAATAAAAAGGAAGTAGATAAAATCAATTAATTCTGCTTGCTTTTGAAACGTCATATATATTAGAAGATATAGTTACACAATACTAAAGAAGCGGAGAGAAAGAATAATGTCAAATGTCGGTGTTGTCGGAGTACAATGGGGTGATGAAGGCAAAGGAAAGATCATAGACTATCTGAGCAACTATGCAGATGTCATCGTCCGTTTTCAGGGGGGAGCAAACGCCGGCCATACAATAGTAATAGGTAACGAAAAAATAGTTCTCCACCTTATCCCATCGGGAATACTTCGTGAAGGAAAATATTGTGTTATCGGCAATGGAGTGGTGCTTGATCCGGAGGTCCTTGAGAAAGAAATAACTGAACTGAAAAAACTTGGATATATAAAAGACGACAAAAAACTCCTTATAAGCGGTCTCGCGCACCTTATAATGCCTTACCATAAAAAGCTTGACCAGTTGAAAGAATCGAGAGTTGCGAACAAGATAGGCACCACGGGGCGGGGTATTGGGCCTGCCTATGAAGACAGAACAAGCAGGATGGGTATACGTGTTGTTGATCTCCTCAATAGGAAAGGTTTTTCGGGAAAAAGTAAAAGACAATCTTAAACTAAAGAACTTTATTATCCGCCGATATTATAAAGATGAAGGCTTTAAGCTTATGGATATTCTCAAACAGTATGACGGCTACAGAAAGCTTTTAAAAAAACACACAATTGATGCTGTCAGTTTTCTTGAGAAATGCAGGACGAAAAAGAAAGCAGTCCTCTTTGAGGGCGCCCAGGGAACATTTCTCGATGTTGATCATGGAACATATCCCTATGTGACGTCATCGAATACAATCTCCGGGAATATTTCTGCCGGTGCAGGCGTTCCTCCCACCAGTATCGGTTATATCCTTGGTATCTGCAAGGCTTACACAACACGAGTCGGAGAGGGCCCCTTTCCAACAGAGCTTGCTGGAGCAGAAGGGGAGCTTATGAGGAAAATTGGCGATGAATACGGCGCTACCACAGGCAGACCGAGAAGATGCGGATGGTTTGACGCGGTGCTTGTGAAAAGATCTGTGGAATTAAATGGCATCACAGGCTTGTCTCTTATGAAGCTCGATGTTCTTGACGGATTTGAAAAGATAAAAATATGTATGCAATACAAAATAGGAAAGAAATTTTTCGCGGAACCCCCCATGGATGTGAGCGGATATTATCAGTGTGAACCTCAATATGAAGAAATGGACGGGTGGAACACCTCCATACAAAATGTCAGGACCTATGATGACCTTCCGGTCAACGCGAAAAAATATCTGAAACGCATCGAAGAACTCGTTGGCGCTAAAATAGATATCATTTCTACGGGGCCTGATAGAGACAGCACGATAATCCTCCATAACCCCTTCAAATAAGAATCCACGTTATTTTATCGTTCCCGTCAATATTCCGACAGGTCATAATAGGTCTATTTTTGTTTTAAATCGGATCCTGTTTTGCGATACAGATTTAGTGCAGGATAGTCAAAGGGTTACGTAAGTGATCGGTTAAAAATGGCATAGAAGTTGCGAAAGTTCACTTGAGTGATATGTTTTAGAAAATATAAAAAACATATCCTGCATAACGTAACCTCATCGATTACCACGAGACTGCGGATTGTTATCAGATGTCATAATTGTATTGACTTCAGGCCTCATTTCAGGTTTAAATGAGTAGTTTGAAAGTGCAGTTTATTCTTTAATGGCAATATGGAGGGAGGGGAAGTTGAATGCCGTCAGTAATTATACGCGAAGGAGAATCCTTCGAAAGCGCCCTCAAAAGGTTTAAGAAGCAGTGCGAAAAAACGGGAATTCTTTCTGAGATAAAGAAGAGAGAGCATTTTGAGAAACCGAGCGTCAAAAGGAAGAAAAAAATACTCGCTGCGAAAAAGAGGGCTCTGAAGAAACTCAAAAGAACGATGGATAAGGGTCTTTATTAAAAAAAGTAATGGACTATAAATCCAAAATCGAAGAGGATTTAAAAGGATCATTAAAACAAAGAGAAGCCGTCAGGGTATCCGTTTTGCGGATGCTTCTGGCGGCTATTAAGAATAAAGAAGTCGAAAAAATCAGGTCTTTATCTGACGACGAATTTTATTCTCTTGTAAAAACATCAATCAACCAACATCTTGATTCCATCGAAAGTTTTAAAAAAGGTCAACGCCCTGATCTTGTTGAAAAGGAAGAGAAAGAACTCCAGATTCTCAAGGAATTTTTACCTGAACAGTTGACTGAAGAAGAAATTACACGGGAAATAGAAGCGGCCATAGAGATTGTTGATGCGAAAAGCCAGAAAGAAATGGGAAAGGTTATCAAATTCCTTATGGAGAAATTTCCAGGGAGGGTGGACGGAAAAGTGCTTAGCAAAATGGTGCTTACAAGACTATCTACTCAATAGGTAGTCAAGCCCGGCATGGTTGATAAGACATTATCGTACCTCGATTATTTAAAACTCGTAGAGATTATTTCCTTTTTTTCATCAATACCTTATGCTGACGAATCAATCCGTCAGTTAAAACCACTCCAGAATAAAACTGAAATAGAAGAGAGACAGGACCGCATCGAAGCCGTCCTGGAAGTGATTAAATGGGACGGGAAAATACCCCTCACGGATATCCCCGACATAAGAGATATTCTCAAGCGGCTTTCTATAAATAATTCTGTCCTTGAAGCACAGGATTTTATCTTCATTGCCGGTTTCTTGCGTGCCTGTGACGATATCGTGTCTTTTCTGAAAAAGGCATATGAGAAGAAGACCCTTTATCGAAGAAGCGTTGAATAGCATTAAACAAATGCCGGCGCTCTACAAGAGGATTTCACGGTCCATTAATCCTGAAGGATTTATTGAAGACAGCGCGTCCTATGAACTGTCAAGGATCAGAACGGAACTTTTTACACTCCGCGAGAGAATGAAGAAGCACCTTGAAGAGAATCATGGAAAAAGAGCCGATAAGACCGATTCTCCAGGATTCTTATATTGCCATTCGGAACAATCGGTATGTGATACCCTTGAAACCTAATTTCAATGAGGCATTGAAGGGCATTGTTCATGACTACTCTCATTCATTAAAAACTTCTTTCGTGGAACCCATGGAATGTGTGGAACTCAATAATTCCATTAATGTCCTTGTGAATGAGGAACAGGAAGAAGAGAAGAAGGTATTAAAAGAACTTACCGATTTCGCAAGAGGCTTCAGAGAAGCCCTTGAGACAAACCTCACAGTAGTTATGGAACTTGATTTCTATCATGCCCTTTCGCTTTTCAGTCTTGAATTTCATTGTGTGAGGCCTGAGATAAGCGACCAGAGCTACATGGAAATCAAAGGAGCCGTGAACCCTTTTATCGCGCTGTCAAAAAAACATGAAGCCGTCCCTATTGATATTATTATGAACAACGATAAGCAGGTCATGATCATCAGCGGCCCCAACGCGGGAGGGAAAACAGCCGCTTTAAAGACGATCGGACTTTTGTCTGTCATGGCAAAGGCAGGCCTTTTTATCCCGGCAACGGGGAAACCGGTTGTCCCCCTCTTTTCGAACATCTTTGCGCTCATCGGTGATGAGCAGGACATCTCTATGGAATTGAGCAGTTTTACGGCCCACATGTATGGCATCAAGGACCTCTACGATCATGCTGCCGGCAACGAGCTGATCCTTATCGATGAGGTGGGCGGCGCTACCGAGCCTCAGGAGGCATCTGCTCTGGCAATGGGTATTATCGATGCTTTCATGGAGAAAGGATGCAAGGTCGTTGTCACAACACATCTCAATCTTATTAAAGCATACGGCTACACGAGACCCTTTGCCGTCAATGTGGCCACCTCTTTCGATAGCGAAACAATAAAACCTCTCTACAAATTGGTCTATGGAACTGCCGGTTACAGCAATGCCATCAATGTTGCGAAGAATATCAATCTCCCTCCGGATATTATTGAAAAAAGTTATGCCTATCTCGGAAAACAGGAATTTATGCTCAACGATCTCATCACCAGTCTTGAAGAGGAAAAAAAGATGGCCGAGAGGGAGAGAGAAGAACTGATAAAGCTGAAAGCGGAAGCGAAAAAGAGACTTGCGCTTATTAAAGATAAAAGAGATGAGTATATCGGAAAAGTTGAGGAGAGATGTAATAACAGACTACTGGAACTGGAATTGGAAATAGAAAATATAAAAAAAGAGGTTGCAAAAAAAGAAAGAACGTCTATAACAAAAAGTAAGAAACAACTGCACAGCTTGCGGGAACGCTTTGGAAGTGAGACCGTAAAGAAACAGGAAGACTATCAATATTGGCGACTATGTGATGGTAAAAACGCTGGGGAGTAAGGGTCGCATAGTGGACATTGATAAAACAGGTGATACTTATGAAGTAATTGTTGGTAATGCTCGAATGAAGCTAAAAGGTTTTTTGTAGAAAAGACAGCGGCGGAAAAGGAGTCCAACGGCGCCGTGCAGGACCACATCGATGTTGAGAAAGTGGATGAACCGGAATTGAATGTGATGGGCATGAGGGTCGAGGAGGCATTAAATACACTCGATAGATTTCTTGACCGGGCAGTTGTTGAGGGTATTCCAAGGGTAAAGATACTCCATGGAATAGGAACGGGAAGATTGATGCAGGCCATCAGGGAGCATCTTGACAGGACGCGCGCTATATCAAGGCGCTCCAGAGAGATGAAAAAAATAGCGGTGTTACGATCGTGGAGTTTGCATGAGAACTACTCTTGACGAACTCCTCCAGAGGGTCAACATACTCGATGTTGTTTCCCAGTATGTGAAGCTGAGGAAAGCGGGTAAAGACTATGCCGGTCTCTGTCCCTTCCATAAAGAGAAAACCCCTTCTTTCACGGTGAGCGTTGAAAAACAGATGTTTTATTGCTTCAGTTGCCGGGAAGGCGGTAATGCTGTTAATTTTCTTATGAAGTATGAAAACTTGAGTTTTCAGGAAGCCCAGGAAAACCTTGCCCGGCAATATGGCATGGAGATCATACGAAAGGACAGCGGAAAACGGACAGGCCACTTTGATGCCCTGTCGAAACTTGCCGAATATTATCAACGAAACTTAAAGAATTCGAAAACAGCTTTGCAGTATTTGCACAATAGAGGGATGACCGATGATGTGATTGAAGAATTCAAGCTTGGTTACAGCGACAGGACTTCAGGTAACCTGAAAGGTTTTTTAAAGAATAGCGGCATCCCGAACGACATCTTTTTAAGCACCGGTATAGTGAGGATAAAAGACGGGACCTTTATGAAATGTTTCGGGGAAGAATTATCATCCCCATTATAGATGTGAATAAAAAGATCATTGGATTCGGCGGAAGAACGATTGAGAAAGAAGGTTTTCCAAAATATGTAAATTCGCCTGAATCAACGGTTTTTTCAAAACGCTCATCGCTTTTCGGCATCGACAAAACGAGAAAATTTATTTCCGAAAGTAACGAAGTCTTCATTGTTGAAGGATATTTTGATTTTATTTCCCTCTATATGAACGGTTTCAAGAACATTGTTTCCACCCTCGGCACTGCTGTTACAGAAGGTCAGATATCAAAATTGAGAAACTATACGGAAAATATCACATTGATGCTCGATGGAGACGAAGCGGGCATTAAAAGCGCCCTGAGACTCATTGAGCTTTTCGCCGAGATGGATGTACATGGGAACATGGTTGTCCTGCCGGAAGCGCATGATCCTGATAGCTTTGTGCGAAAAGAAGGGGCAGAGGCAGTTCGGGAGACGCTATCGCAAAAAAGAAACCCATCCTTGATTATTATTTTGATTATTATATAACGAAACATTCAATAAAAACGCCGGAAGGCAAAAGTTCTTTTATTAAAGCTGTTTTGCCCTATGTTGAGACGGTACGGAACAGTGTAACGAGAAGGCTCTATATTAAACGAATCGCAGAATTGACTGGTGTTGAGGAAAACCATTTCGCGGACTCCACACAATGGAAGAATGGCCGGATCTTCACAAAGCATTACTGAATCAGGGGGTATCATAGAGAGAAAGGTGATTAATGCCTGTATGACGAATCCGCGTTTGCTGGAACCCTATAAGGGAAAGGAGGTGCTGTCCTATATTAAAAACGATCATGTCAGAGAAATACTTTCCAGGTTATTGATCCATGTTGAAGAAAAGCAGAACTTTGAAGTGCATAGCTTTGTCCAGACGCTCGAAAACGATGATTTAAGAGGTCTGGTCCTTGATGCGGTTTTTGATTCAGCTGAATTTGTCGACGACGAACCGGAAAAAGTCTTTTTTGATTATTTCAAACACATCGAAAGACAGTTCTATAAGGAAGAGTCAAAAAAGATTACCGAGAAGCTTTCAGAAGCGGAAAGGAGGGGTGACGAGAAAGAAATCATAAAGCTTTTGGAACAGAAGAGGCAGGTATTAACTTATATGAAAAATAACTTTCTATAAAGAGGTGACCATGCCTGAAAAAGCAAGGAGATTGTATCCTTATGACGAAAGTCCGGAAAGCAAAGAAGTCTACTCATTTATTTCACAAGGTAGCACTCAGAGTAGAACTTACTCGATGATATCGAACTTTTCGATATCGAGACAGAGAATGTTATTGGCGTTGCGGAAGGCGGTGATACCGACGAGGTCCTGGACAGTGCACTCGAGGAAGTCTCTGACGATGAACTGGTTAATCCCGATCAGACATTACATTAAGGAAATGGGTGGTATGGCGCTTTTGACCCGCAGCGGAGAAAAGGATATTGCGCGACAAATGGAGGAATCAAAAGAAGAGATCAAACAGGTTATGCTCTCTTTTCCGGGAACAGTGAAAGAATTGATGGACGCTCTCATGGCACTGAAGAATTCCAGGACGGCTGTACAGAGATATTACACTGGACGCGGATGAGGAAGAAGATGAAGACGAAGGCATGGAACTTGGAATTCCAGAGGGAACGCGTAATTGCCCTTCTTGAAAGATTGAAAGATGCCGATGCCCGGTCGAAACAGAGCAGTAACGGCAAGAAGGATAAATGCCGTGAGGAGGTGCGGAAAATCATTACCGAACTGAACCTGGGCAGAAAGATTACAGAAAAGATTGTCCTTCGCATGAAACGTTATGTTGATAAGGTTGAAAAAATAGAAGAGGAGATCCAAAAATACAAGCGTATGAAGGGAAAGGGGACAAGCAAAATTCTCAGAGCGCTGAGCATAAGAAAAGAAAAAATTGAAGATGAGATTGGTATCTCCATACGCCAGCTCAAGATGCTTCTGAAACGCACAGAAAGGGCGGAACAAAGTTTTGCGGAAGCGAAGAACGAAATGGTGAAGGCAAATTTACGGCTCGTTGTGAGTATAGCCAAGCGATATATGAACAGAGGGCTTTCACTTCTCGATTTGATCCAGGAAGGCAATATCGGGCTCATGAAGGCTGTTGACAGGTTTGAATATAAAAGAGGTTACAAATTCAGTACCTACGCGACATGGTGGATACGGCAATCCATTACGCGCTCTATTGCCGATCAGGCACGGACGATACGCATACCGGTACATATGATTGAGACGATCAATAAAATCATTCGTGTTTCGAGGAGCCTTGTCCAGGACCTGGGACGGGAGCCGAATCCCGATGAGATCGCGGAAAAAATCGGTTTTTCGTCCGATAAGGTGAGAAAGGTACTTCGTATTACAAAAGAACCCATTTCTCTTGAGACGCCCATGAATGATGATGAGGATACCCATCTTGCCGATTTCATCGAAGACAAAAATGTTCTTACACCTCAGGATTCTGCTATTTATGAAGATTTGGTGGAAAATCTTAACAAGATACTTTCAACTTTATCGCCACGGGAGGAGAAGGTGGTGAGGATGAGGTTTGGCCTGGGAGAAAAACAAGATCATACACTCGAAGAAGTCGGTCAGACCTTTGAAGTGACCCGTGAGAGGATACGGCAGATAGAGGCCAAGGCGTTGAGAAAATTGAGACATCCGACAAGGGCCAGACATTTGCGGTGTTTTGTGGAAACATAGAAAAAATATTCCATAATCCACTGTTATTCGTCGGGATTTTCTTGTTTTAAATCTGTTATTCTTTGTTGTTCTCTGTTGATAAAGGACAATATAAGTTATTCTTTCCTGATTTTTCTTCTGTAATTTATTTATTCACTGGAATTTTTCCTTGACAAATGACTGCCATTCATAAAATATTGTATGGAAAATTTTCTGAATAAATACTCTAAAAGGAAGATTGTATGTTTTTCTGTCGTATGAAACTGGTTGATGCACAAAGGGAGGTTGGAAAGTGAATATTCTGGTATTTATTAAACAGGTTGCAGACACTGAAGCGAGAATCCTTATCAATGGTGATAACAGAACATTGGAGATAGAAAATAAATATGCCATCAATTTTTTTGATGAATTTGCAGTTGAGGAAGCCATCAGAATTAAAGAACAAACGAAAGAATCCCAGGTGACGGTCTGTACCTACGGGCCTCCAGGGGCCATTGAGGCACTGAGAACTGCAATCGCGATGGGTGCTGACAGGGCCTTTCTGATCGACAGTACGACCTGTGAGAATGACGATCCTTTGATTGTTTCCGATATACTGGCAGGGTTCGCGAAAAATGAGAATTTTGATCTGATCCTCTGCGGGAGACAGGCCATTGATGATGAGAACGCAAGCATCGGCCCAATGATAGCTGAGTTTTTGAACATACCCCATGTGAGCTGGATTACAAAACTTGAGATTCTTGATGAAAGCAAAATCAGAGTGGAAAGCGAAATCGAAGGGGGCAGGAGGGTGCTGGAGGTAACCTTACCCGCTCTTTTTACTACCCAGAAGGGGCTCAATGAACCGCGGGTTCCCCTCATTACCGGTGTCATGAAGGCCATGAGGACTGAAATCCCCACAGTCGATCCGGCAACCCTGGACATACCAAAGGAATCTCTTGGTAAAGGCGCGTCAAAAGTGACAGTTCTTTCCTATGAATCCCCGGTACAAAGACCACCTGTAAAGATCATTGATGGGAGAGCCCTGAAGAGAAAGCAAAAGAACTGGTACGCGTATTGAAAGAAGACGCAAAGGTATTATAGCAGGAGGAAGATAATGTCGAAAGATGTTTTTGTATACGTTGAATGTAAAGAAAATACTGCAAGAAAGTCATCATTTGAATTACTGTCAAAAGGAAAGAAAATTGCCGATAACCTTGCTTCCAGATTATATGCTGTTGTAATGGGGTATCAGATAAAAGATATCGCGGAATCGCTCAAAGGTTTTTCGGACACAATAATTGTCGTCGATGATGAGAGACTTAAGGAATACAGATGGGACACTTACGCGGCAGTGTTTGAAAGCCTCATAAAAAAGTATAGTCCCTCTATGGTTATTGGCGCTTCCACGGTAACGGGAAAAGATTTTTTTCCTAGACTTGCCGCGCGATTCAGAGCTCCGATAGTGTCCGACGCGATTGGAATTGATTTTTATAACAACAATGTCAAAATTAAAAAACCAATTTTCGGGGGAAAGGTTATTTCATGGGTTGAATGTAAGGATAGTGCTATGGTGTTCATTACTTTCAGGCCAAACTCATTTTCCATTGAGAAAAGAGACCTTGGTAGTGAAATTGTCGAAGAACGAGTTGAGATAACTCAGGATCAACGGTTGTGCTCGGTCAGTATTGCAAAAAGCCTTTCCAGAAAAGTTGATCTCCAGGAAGCGGATTTTATCATCTGTGGCGGCAGAGGCATGAAGGGCGCTGAAGAGTTCCAGATGCTTGAAGAGATTGCCGGTATCATGGAAGGAAGAGTTGGGGCGTCACGGGCTGTAGTTGACAGCAAATGGAGAGACTACGACGATCAGGTTGGCAAGAGCGGTAAAACAGTGTCGCCAAAACTCTATATAGGCTGTGGTGTATCAGGGGCACTACATCATATTATGGGAATGGACACAGCGAAAGTCATCGTGGCTATTAATAAAGACCCCAACGCGCCCATATTCAAATATGCCGATTACGGGATTACCGAAGACCTGTTCAGCGTCCTCCCGGCCTTGAAAGAGGAATTGAAAATGGCTAAGGAAAAAGTCTGAAATGGAAAAGGTTGATGTTGTCATTGTAGGCGCTGGACTTGCAGGTCTTTCGTGCGCTTATATGCTGGCCGGAAAGGGTCTTCAGGTGATTGTTGTCGAGAGAGGAGATTTTCCCGGCAGCAAGAATGTGACCGGTGGAAGACTCTATCTCATGCCTGTTAAATCCCTTATTGGTGATATGCTTGACGGCGCGCCTTTTGAAAGAAAGGTTGTTCGCGAACAATGGAGTCTTTTTGGAAAAGAAAATTCCATCAATATTGATTTTACGGGGGACAACCTCAGGGCCCGGGACCATAGTTATACAATACTTCGTGCCCGTTTTGACAGATGGCTTTCTGAAAGGCTCATGGCAAAAGGTGTTTTTGTTATTCCTAAATACAGAGTTGACGACCTGCTCTTTGAAAACGGTGTTGTGGCAGGTATTAGAGCAGGGAAGGAAGAGATTTTCGCGCATGTTGTTGTCGCGGCGGATGGTGTTCTTTCGTTTATGGCGGAGAAAGCGGGACTTAAGGCCAAAATGGCCCCAAAACAGTGCGCAATTGGTATGAAAGAAATCATAGAGCTGCCGGAGGGAAAAATAAACGACAGATTCAATGTTGAAAGCGCTGAAGGGTGCGCGCATCTCTATCTCGGTGATGTTACAAAAGGTCTTTTTGGCGGTGGGTTTCTGTACACGAACCGGAATACTGTTTCCATCGGTGTTGTGGCAGGCATTCAGGCGCTGATGAAAAGAACACCTGCTCTTGACGCGTATACTCTCCTTGATAGTTTTAAAGAGCGATATGAGATCAAAAGACTCCTTGATGGCGGCAATATAGTTGAATATTCAGCGCATATCATACCTGAAAGCGGATACAATGGCCTATCGAAACTATATGGCGATGGGATCCTTATCGCAGGTGATGCGGCCGGTTTTGCCCTGAACATGGGTGTGACCGTAAGGGGGATGGAATTTGCTATAGCTTCAGGGGCAATAGCCGCGCAGACGATAACAGACGCAAAAGAAAAAGGTGATTTTTCTTCGAAGACCCTTTCTTTGTATGAGAAACATCTAAAAGAAACCTTTGTTCTGCAAGACTTGAGGGCCAATAAAGGGATGCCGGAATTTCTTGATAATGATGATTTTTTTAACTTTTATCCGGAACGATTTCCCGGTTTCCTTGAAAAGATCATCTGGTTCGGAGAGGGTCCAAAAGAGAAGATCGGGAAAACCCTCTGGAGCCAGGTCAAATCATCAGGCATGCTCAGTTTTAGACGATTAAAAGATCTCTACCGTATAAAAAATCTCTGAGGTGTCATAGCTATGAGAATTGATGAAAAACTTGCCATCGATGCCTTCAAGACAGACAAAGAAAGCCATATTATCATTCATCACGATATATGCAGAACAAAGTGTAGTACAAAATATTGTCTTTCTGTTTGCCCTGGCCATCTTTACGAATACGATGAAGAAACCAGAGAGATTAAGGTAGAATACGCCGGATGTCTTGAATGTGGTACCTGTAAAATTGCCTGCGAAGAAAATGCCATCGAGTGGGTATACCCCAGGGGTGATCATGGAGTGCAATACCGGTATGGTTAATCCTGTCGGGGTCTCTTTTTGTGTTTGCCGGGTACTGTTTTTGAACAATAGACGCAGTTTTTTTAACTTTTTTTAATTATTTTCTTGACATGTGAATTATACTGTATAAATATATAGTTTACGCTGTAATATAGTTCAGATTATGAGGAGTTTTTCCTAAATGCTTAAAATGAATAGTCAAAAGTGGATTGATAGCAGCGAAGTACTCGATAAATGCGAAATTTCAAAGCCCACGCTTGATTATTACATAAAGCTTGGTATTGTCCCCAAACCTATCGTGAGAAATTCTGAAGATGGTTTAACAGGATATTTCCCTCCGGAAGTTATAGACACCATAGATAAGGTAAAACAGTTGAAGGATGAGGGAGAAACAATGGAGGAAATTGTTAAAAAAGTGAAGCCTTCTTACGAAGGGGAAACATCATGATAGTACTGAAAGAAAAAGAATTTTCCTTGATGAAAGAGCAGAAAGGATTATGAAGGATAAGTTAGGTGCAGAAAGTCGAGGGCTGCATCTTACCCTTGTAGATATACATACTCCGGCTTATCTGATGAATTATCAGTTCGAAATAGAATGGATCAATGAGCAGGCGGAGTCAGTTGTTTTCGGCAAAAATATCAGGACCATCAGAGATGTTGAATACAGAAACGTTTTTCGTTTGTTTCTCAACTGGGAATTCACTAATTTTATTAAAAACTGGGAAGAATTTCTTCATTATCATATGATTTTCTTCAAGGCAAAACAGCCAAAAGAACAGATTGCACATCTCTATACAAGCATATCTCAAAAAGAGATTGATTATCTGCAGAAGGTCTACGATAATACCACCGAAGTAGCATTAGAGAAGATTTATCAGCAATTTATTACCCTTATCGAAAAGGACAAACCTGAAGAGCGCTATATTGTTTATACGACATTTTTCCGTGAAGGTATGTTTTTTCTCTATCTTCCTGCCGATAGCGTACCGGCCGGGATTACAGATTATTTGTCAAACCGTGAGCTCCTGGTTAGAGAACTCCTGCAGCAACGCCTGCCGACGCTTGTTTTCTTTAGCGTCCTTGTCGCGGACCTCCAGGGTTCGGTACGTATATGCGCAGAACTGCCACCAGAAGAATATTTTGAATTGATAAATTCCATGTGGAGACTTCTCGAAGAATCTTTTAAGAAGTTTAATGGTATTTTCGGCAAAAAGATTGGCGATGGTGTTGTTTATTACTTCCTGAAAAAACAAGACCCTAATTATATTGTAAATTCGATTAATTGCGCCTTGGAGATCAGGGAAAAAATGGGGCGTTTTTCAATAGACTGGAAGTTGCGCAAGAAATGGTACAATGACCTTTATTTGAATATAGGCATAAATGAAGGTCAGGAATATTTCAGTACTACAACACCTTCTTCGACGAATATTGAGTTTACAGCTCTTGGCGATACCATTAACTACGCGTCGAGATTATCGAACCTGGCCCGTTACGGCTCAATTATGACGACGAAGAACCTTATGAACAAATTGGATGAAGACAATAAGAAGGGCTTACGTTTTGGTGTAGTAAAACGGGTAAACGAGCGGGATGTTTTTGTGGAAAAGGTATTTTCTCAGGTTATCGACCTGGTGAAAGATGATGAAGCAAGACGGGAAAGGTTCGCTGATATTGCCGCCCTCCCTGTCACGGAAATTCTTGAATAAGTTCTTAAGCCCCTGTAACACCAAACTAAACAATCATAAGTTTCGTACTGCGCTGCTTTTCACTATGTATCAAATATTTCCACGTTAGACAAAACATTGCAACATTTCGCACAGAATCGTTAGCGATACTTTTTAACGACCGTCATTTTTCTTTCAGGTATTTTTTCTCTTGATGCATTTTCGGCTTAGGTCACTTTTATCCCCTATTTTACCCCCTGTATCATTTGTACCATTGTTTGCAGAGTCTTGGGGGTATGCCGCAGGGATACATTGTGAAGCATTCTATGCCTCCTTGTGGTTGCTGCAGTTGTAGATTTGGCTTCTACTCCATTCAGATATGTACGGAAAAGCATCATTTATTGAGAAAAAACCTCCAAAATTAGTCCGCCTACAAATATTGATGAGATTTGTTGGTAACTTGATTTTTTATTTTTTAATTTTATCTTTAATAGTGTTATACTAAGAAAATAACTTGTATCACTAACTCTAACACACAATAATTTAATATATATGATTTCATTAACTATTTTAATTATATCTCATTGGACTCAGTGAGAATATGAGGAGCAGCCAGTCTTGTTAACTCAATGGCATGCTAATTGCATAACATTGGGCAGGAGATTTCAAATATGAGAACTAACAGACATAGTAAGATAGAATTAGAAAAAATAAAGAGTGAAGGGCTGGATTTATTTCTGCGTGATACTTATCTGGGAAGTGATTTTCATAAAAAGCTCGATCTTGGAATGGCAAACAGTGCGAACGGAGGATATATGCAAAACTATCCTAACGGACAGTCTTTCAAACAAGAAGAAATTGAGGACCACATCATATCGAAATATAACACATATGAATTCCTTGCTTCACATGGCTCAAAACAAATGGAGCTTGGTTTTGAAAAAGACACTTTTAAGAAAAAGATCATTGCAGTTGGCGGCGCAAAAGGTGGGGTTGGAAAGAGTGTCTTTGCGGCAAACCTTGCCGTGTTTCTTTCGGCAAAGGGTTTTAAAACGGTTATTATCGATCTCGATCTGGGTGGAGCGAACGTTCACCTTTACCTCGGTAAGAGTTTTCTTTTAAAACAGAATATAAATGATTTTCTCAGGAAAAGGGTAAACACTCTTGAAGAAATTAAGGTTAAAAGCGATTACGGCCCCTATCTGATAGGTGGAAGCAGTTCCGAACTGGGGACCGCGAACATTGAATTTATGAAAAAAATGCGGCTAATAAAGGCCATCGGCAATATCGATGCGGATTATGTTATCCTTGATCTTGGCGGTGACATGTCTCTCAATTCTCTGGATTTTTTCCTTCAGGCTGACTATGGAATTGTTGTTACGACCCCGGAATCTGCATCCTATATGAGCTCATACCATTTTATCAAGGAAGCGCTCTATAGAAAATTGAGAAGACTTTTCGGTCCTGAGTCAAAGTTCAGGAGTGAAAGAGATGTCGAACTCGAAAAATTTATTCACAAAGCGACACAATCATCGGATACCTTGAAAATGAATACCATTGAAGATTTTATGGATAAGGTTAGAAAAAGCCGGCCGCAAAGCCTCCCTCTCATCACAAAAGCATTATCCGAAATCCATCCCTGTCTTGTTCTCAATAAAGTGCCGCAATTCAGTAATATACATCACGTGCCTTCGATGATACAGGAAGTTTCTAAAAAATGGCTTTCAAAAGAAGTCACATTTCTGGGGGAAATTTCAGCCCAGATAGAAATAGAGGCAAGTGTTCTGGACCAGGTGCCTGTCATTGCGAGATACCCGCGGGGGAGAATGGCCATGGAGATGGATAATATCGTCAATAATCTGCTCTATAAATAATTAAGTCTGCCTGTATTCTTTCAGGAAATCTGCCATACGTTCAGCAACAGACCTGATTTCCTCAACGGTTGGGAGAAAGACAACACGGAAATGGTCCGGAGCAGGCCAGTTGAACCCCGTACCCTGTACCATCAATACCTTTTTTTCAAGAAGAAAATCGAGGAGAAATTTCTGGTCGTCATGTATTTTGTATTTTTTGACGTCAATTTTCGGGAAGAGATAAAGGGTCCCCTTTGGTTTGACACAGGTAATGCCCGGTATGGATTTGAACGATTCATAAGCAACTGAGCGCTGTTCATATAATCTGCCGCCGGGAGAAATTAATTGAGTGAGACTCTGATAGCCGCCGAGGGCTGTCTGTATGGTAAGCTGGGCGGCCATATTGCCGCACATCCGCATGTTTGACAAAGTGTCGAGGCCTTCCGTCATGTAATCCTGCGCAATCTGTTTATTTCCGCTCACAATCATCCATCCCGCCCGCATACCCGGGATACGGTGTGATTTGGACAGCCCATTGAAGGTAACAAAGAGGATGTCATTTGAAAGTGAAGCCAAAGGGATATGTTTGGCATCGTCGTAAAGAATCTGATCATAAATTTCGTCGGCAAATATAATCAGGTCGTGTTTTTCTGCCATTTCTACGATTTTGAGCAGCACATCTTTTTCATAAACAGCACCCGTGGGATTATTGGGGTTAATAACGACGATGCCTCTTGTTTTCGGGGTAATTTTCGACTCCATCGCCTTCAGGTCCGGGTTCCAATCAGCTTGCTCATCACAGATGTAGTGGACTGCTTTTCCTCCTGACAGATTGACAGCTGCGGTCCATAGAGGATAATCGGGAGAGGGGACGAGCATTTCATCACCATTATTCAGGAGTCCCTGCATGGCCATCATAATCATTTCGCTAACGCCGTTGCCGACATAGATGTCCTCGATCTGCACATCTTCAATGCCTTTAACCTGGCACTGCTGCATAATAGCTTTGCGTGCCGCGAAGAGTCCCTTTGAATCACCGTATGCCTGTGCTGAACGGATATTGACAACGACATCATGGATAATTTCATCCGGCGCGTTGATACCGAAAATAGGAGGGTTGCCGCTATTTAATTTTATAATCGTGTAACCTTCTTCTTCGAGACGTTTTGCCTCTTTGAGAAGAGGACCGCGAATTTCATAACAGACATTTTTTAATTTTCTGGATTTTAATATCTTACGCATCAAACTCTCCCGGTTCTCATTATTTTGTCACGTACGCAAGGAATCATTATCAAGGAAAGCACGACATTTGTCAATCAGGATCGGGCAAATTGAACCCTGCAAGTCTCGCAAGTATCCTGTCGTAGAGATTATCGATGGCATTTGCCGGCGCATTGTAGTTGTTACAGAGAAATGAGAAGGCCAGCAATTCCCCGTTTTTTGTCGTGATATAACCGGAAAGGTTTCTCACGTGTGCCATAGTCCCCGTTTTGGCCCTCACATTTGCAAGGGGGTTAACAGATGTTCCTTTTTGACGGTCCTTAAGTGTCCCTTCCTCTCCGGCAATAGCAAGGGAATTATAGAACACTTCCGCGTGGGGACTTCGGGCCATGATTGAGAGCAACCGGACAGTCTCATAGGGTGTGATGAGGTTAAAGCGTGAGAGGCCGGAACCGTCGGCCATAAAAAGTCCTTCCTGATTAAGACCGGCCTTTTTGAGTATCTCCTGTACCGCCAGCAATGCTTCCTTTGCATGCCCCTCTTTGTGTCTTTCTTTCGCGATGGTGAGAAGGAGATTTTCCGCGTAAAGGTTATTGCTTATTTTGTTGATGACCTTGATGATCTCAGACAATTTTGGGGAGCGATAGGTGGCAAATGTTGTCTGCAAGGGCTGTTCCTCATTGATTGATAAAGCTTTTACATCTTTTATCTGACTACAGCCGCCTCGTGTGCAGAAAATATTTCCATTTACCTCGATGCCTTTGCCGAGAAACGTTTCCTTCAAGACAGTAGCACCGAACTCGGCAGGGTTTACAGCAGCCATATATTTGATAGAGCTTTTATGATTGAGCGGTATTGTTCCGGATATGACAATTGTTTTCGAATTATTGAGATATTCCGTTTTGATGTCTAAGACAGAATGTTCACCGCTCGTTGTTATATTACCTGACACCTTCACATAGCCTGTTTTTGGCTCTATTTCGATTGTTGCCGGAGCGCCGATCTTCTTGCCCGGGGATATGGTAAGGGCTATGCAATTATTGTTGAAAGAAAAGGCATCTTTTGCCGCTGAGTAACAACGCGACATGTCGTCCAAGTTCCATCCGGTGCCAAAAGGGCTATCGTTAAAATAGGTATTATCGATAATGATATCGCCGTCTATTTTTCTGATGCCCTTTTGAATTAATGCATCGGCCCAGTCTTCAAAAACCTGTGTCGGGTTGTTGTTATTGAAGTGGCCCGAAATGGTCGGGTCACCGGAAGCAACGATGATAAGGTCTCCCTTGAGAACGTCCTGGGAGATGACGCTGTTCGTCATGACTTTTGTCTCATAAATAAAATCAGGCGAGAGAGACAGAAGCGCCGCGGCAGTTGTATAGAGTTTCATATTCGAAGCGGAAACAAAACGTTTCTTTTCGTTGTACAGGAAAAGCGGAGCAGTATTTTTCACCGATTGAATGGCAATGCCGACATGGGCAGACTGGAATGCCTTGTCATCCACTATACGTTTAAGGTCAACGCGAAGCGATTCAATCTCTGGAGATGCCTGTGACACCGATGACAAAGAAAGAAGCATAAAGAAGCCTATGAGACCGTATAAAATACATTTTTTCATCAATGATATAATCTGCCTGTCGCTACACATCGGTTAATAATTTGCCACAAGGCACCTGTCGTTCTGACAGCCTTGAATACGAATACGTTCCGGAAACATCTCCTGGAGTCTTTGAAGTCGCCTTTCCTTGGTTACAAAAAGGACCTTCTTGTCAGATGAAAGAAGTTTCAAAAATTCTTCTTCTCTGATAAAAATCTTTTTTGCATCTTCATACTTTGAACCCATTTCAAGTTCCCCCGTATATGAGGCGACTGTAATGCCCTTTTTTATATAGAAAGGAATAGTCTGCTCATATGATGAATAACTGATGATGTAGTCTGCTTCTGTTTTGTGTTCATTGATCATCATCGCGATGTCTTTGGCTGTTCTCAGCCTGTCAATGACATTGAGATTGAAGAGAAGCCCGAACATGATGGCAAGGGAAAAAGATGAAAGTAATGTAAAAATCCAGGCATGTGTGGTGAATCTTTTGAAGATAAGCAGACATATCATGATAAAAGAAGAAAGAGAAACCCACAGGGAAAATGCCAGCAGGTCTTTTATAATGCCTGCTGGAGTATCTCCGGACATGTCATGAATGTATGTGCTTAAGAGAGAAGTTTGAGATAAGAGGGCGGCTGTGCCAAAAATGAGAAAGATCAGCATATAAAGGGGAATTTCTCCTCTTTTGTTTGCCGGTGACTGCCATTTTTCATGAAAGAGATAACCGAGAATAATAGCCATTGGAGGAAATAAAGGCAGGATATATGGCGGTAATTTTGAGCCGGAGATGCTGAAGAAAGCGAATACGACAAAGACCCATATGAGCATCAATCTAAGCTCTTTATTTTTCCATATATTGATTATGGCCCTGGGGATGAAGATCGACCAGGGGAACATGCCACCAAAAAGAACGGGAAGAAAATAGTAGATGGGACCACTCCTTTTATGCTTTGAAGTAAGGAACCTGAGGATATGCTGGTCCATAAAGAAGAAATAGAGAAATTCTTTTTCCCTCAGCGAAATAGCAATGATCCAGGGGAGTGTGATGATGAGGTAGATGGCCAGGCCCTTAACAATTTTCATTTCCGTAATGAAATGGAAATTGCGCTCCGTGAAAAGAAATATCAGGATAGTGCCGCCCATGAGTATAAGTGCCACGGGCCCTTTCGCGAGGGTGGCGGCTGCAATTGCTGCATAAAAAAGATAGATAAAAAATGATTTTTTCTCGCGGTAATATCCGTAAAAAAGAAGAAGTGAAAGAAAGAGCCACAACGTGAACAGCATGTCTGTAGTGACAATCCGTGCCATAGCCAGGAAGCTGAAAGAAGTAATGAGAATAACAGAGGCAAGAAATGCCATCTCTTCGTTAAACCATCGCCGAATGAAGAAGTACAGGAAGATGACGCAGAGAAATGCACAGAGGGCATTTGGTAACCTGAAGGCCCATTCATTTGTGCCAAAGAGCTTAAATGAGGCGGCGGTTGTCCAGTATAAAAGGGGTGGTTTTTCAAAATACCTTACATAATTGAGATGGGGGACTACGTAGTCGTGAAGTTCATTCATCTCCCTTGGTATCTCCGCGTATCGTCCTTCATCGGGTTCTTTCAATGAATAGTCCCCTATACCATAAAAGAAAAAGGCGTAGGAAAGGAGAACGAGCGCGATAATATGTTTTATTTTTTGTTCTTTTATCATAATAGATCTTGTTGATTTTATCGAGGCCCGGTTTTTACTCCTTTGTTTTTGTAAGGTTTTATGATCCTGTCAAGATCGGTCATGGCGTTATCCATAGTAGCTGTGTTCAGGATATAAGCGTCAGCTCGTGCGATCGGTATTGCCGCGCCATATGCAATTTCCCGTGTATCTCTCTCTTCAAAGGCTGCCGGAGAGTCGTCCGACCGACCCCGTGATGCTACCCGTTGACGTCTTAATTCTCTTGGGGCAAGAAAGGCTATAACACAACAAGCAGTTTGTTCGCGAATCAGTTCAATTTCAGGCCATGAACGCATTCCCTCCAGGAAAACAATATCACCGGAGCAAGCAAGCGCGGTAGCGAGGGCGATCCGTGTAACACCCATGCCGTCGTTACTTCTCAGTTTTGTCGAAACTGCCGCCGTATTTTCGGCGTTCGCTTCGAGGCCCTGTTTCTTCAATTCTTCACGTACGATGTCACCTGTCGCGAAATAAGAAATGTTGTGTTTCTCGGCATATTCTCTTGCGATATTTTTGCCCGATGCAGGCATACCTACAACAATCAAAATAATCATCCAAAACTCCTTTGTTAAAGAGAATAACCAATAACCAAATTACAATAACCAATCAGAAGATGCCATGTTTTTACCATTTGGTCAATTGTTGTTTGGTCATTGGTTAATTGTATTTAAAAAGGGGTAGACTGTAAGCCGGGTTCTGTTTCCCGCTCTCGCGGGATGGTGATCATTCCTCTTATGATCCAGGTTGCCCTGGACCTTATGCGGCCTACCCGGGTTTTGGACGGGCCATCCATGCCGCCTTTCGGCAGCACCCTCTTTGGCCTTGCATCGAATGGGGTTTACCAAGCTCCCGTGTCGCCACGGGACTGGTGAGCTCTTACCTCACCTTTTCACCCTTACCCCGCGTGAAGCGAGGCGGTATATTTTCTGTGGCACTTTCCCTGGGGTTACCCCCGGTTCCCGTTAAGAACCATTCCGCCCTTTGATGCCCGGACTTTCCTCCCCGTTCTACGGGGCGACCACCCATCTACCCCTTTTTTATTCCATTCTTTGCGAGCTTATCGGCAATCCTGTTCTGTTCTCTTGGTATATATTGTATCGCAAAGTGATCGAAATTGCTTATGATATTTTTTACCTTAACCACATATTGTCGCAAAATATCGTTATTTATTTTGTAAGTGCCAATGACCTGATTGGCCACAAGGAGGGAATCAGTGTAAACAACCAAGTCTTGAGCGCCGTGTTCCTGAGCTTTCTCAAGCGCCCGAAGCAGCGCTTCGTATTCGGCCATGTTGTTCGTCATTTTTCCGAGAAAGATGCTGTCTCGAGAGATTTCAGTGCCGTTTTCGTCAAAGATGACCATACCAGCGCCGGAATCGCCCGGATTTCCCGAAGATGCGCCATCTACGTAAATTTGCCAGGACATTATTCGTTTACTGAGAAGTAAAGTATTCTGCCACAGCTTGGACACTGAATAAGCTGTCTGTTTTTCGTGACTTCGATAAAGAGCTGAGGGGGGATATTCATGAAACAACCAAGACAGACGCCGTTTTTCGCGGTCGACACGGCAATACCGTTTCGCTTTTCTCTCAGTACCATGTATGTTGATCGTAAACGTTCATTGACGACCGATAAAAGGTTATCTCTTTCAGTTTTTAGTTGCGTTATAATTTTATCCATTGATTGGATATCTTTTTCAATTTTGGTTTTTTCCGTTTCAATCTCTTTTTCTCTGATCTTCAGGTGCGATGTTGAGGAGATGTGGTCTTTTTTTATTTCTTCCACCTTATCCATCAGGACAAGGATATCTTCTTCGGTTTTGTCATTTGCCATTTTTGCCGCTTCGATCTCTTTTAAGGAGGCTTGGTATTCTTTGTTTGTTTTCACCTCATGGAGTTTTGCTTCGAGTTTTTTAATTTTATCCTTATCGGTTTCTAATTCTTTTTCTTTCTTTTTTCTTTCTTTCTCCAGCTCTTCAATAATCTCTTTTTCTTTTTCTACCTTCATCTGTGTGGCTTTCAGTTCATCATCCATTCCCTTAATCTTTTTCGGATTTAAGAGTAATACGCGCTCCTTTTCTATTATTTGCAAATCTATTTTTTGTGCTTCATAAATAGTACTTAATTCTTGCTCCACGTGATGCCCTCCAAAATATTAAGGGGGTGTACCGTATGGCACACCCCCTTTGTTTGTGTTTGGTTATCATTTTTGAGATAATTTTTTATGTCCATAACCTTTTTTTATTATATGGGCCCACCTGGGTTCGAACCAGGGACCTACCGGTTATGAGCCGGTGGCTCTTCCAGCTGAGCTATAGGCCCATTATTTGTCTATAAAATAAACGATTTAGACATGTTTTGTCAATGACTGTATTTATCTGGACCAAAATATGTGTACGGAATGTCTGCTATAGTGGGTTCGCAGAGAACTTGCGAAGTCTGTTTCATTTTATCCGGGAAATATGATATGAAATGACAATCCATGGGTAGAGAAAAAAAAATAGGTGTTGCCCTCATTGTTTTTGGTATCTGCATCCCTTTGATATTGTTTCCATTTGTATCAGGCTATGAAAAAGACAAAGGTATATTTCAGAACCTGTTCAAAGTGGGTATTATGCTGAAAAAAGAAAAACCGGTCACCAGCGGAGAGACATTCCCGTCATCCCTTATGAAGATCATCCCCGAGATGTTGCCTTATAGATTTGTGCTTGCCATCGGTATTTTTCTTATTTTTGCGGGTATTGTGAAGATAGATCTATCAAGACGTAAAGATGACAATCAAAATCCATAATAGATGATGTCTGTCATTTTTGTTATGTTCACTTTAATTTCGTGGACAATCACAATCTGAGTGTTTGTCTGCATATGTATATAAGTAATATTTTCATTTTCTTTTTTTCGGATTCTTTATACAATGTTTGTTAGAAAACTCAGATTTTGTATCAGGAGGAAGTTGTGAATGATTCCAGAGTAACCAAAGAAGAGCTTATCGAGAAGGCTAAAAAACCCGCCCAGGACGCACTGAAAATGCATCCGTACTATAAGGGAAAGATAGAAATAGTACCAAAATGTGTCATCAGGGACATCAAGGATTTTGCCATATGGTACACACCCGGCGTGGCGGAGCCCTGCATGGAGATCTATCGTAATCCTGAAAAGGTCTTTGATTATACGAACAAAGCCAACATGGTTGGCATCGTTTCCGATGGGACCCGGGTCCTTGGGCTCGGTGACATAGGACCCATGGCCGGACTGCCGGTTATGGAAGGGAAGGCCCTGCTTTTCAAGTACCTGGGGGGTGTTGACGCGTTTCCGATCTGTCTCGACACAAAAGACGCCGATGAGATAATACGGACAGTAAAAATCATATCACCTGTTTTCGGGGGTATTAACCTCGAGGACATAGAAAACCCAAAGTGTTTTTACGTCCTGGAAAAGTTAAGGGCCGAAGCGTCGATCCCTGTTTGGCATGACGATCAGCAGGGGACTGCGGCGGTGACACTTGCGGGGCTCATCAACGCCCTGAAGATCGTAAAGAAAAAGATTGGCGACGCGAAGATTACGATGATCGGCATAGGTGCCGCAAATGTTTGCATCGTCAGAATGCTTATAAAGGCAGGGGCTGATCCAAAAAAGATCATTGTTGTTGACAGTAAGGGTATCCTGAACAGAAAGAGAGATGATATCAAACCGGCCAACAAGGAAAAGCTGGAATTCTGTCAGATGACAAACGGCGAAAATCGGGACGGCGGCACTGCTGAAGCCATGAAAGGCCAGGACGTGGTCATCGCCCTTTCAAAGCCCGGCCCTGATGTCATTGAAAAAGCATGGGTAAGCGCCATGGCGGATAATGCAATCGTTTTTGTCTGTGCCAATCCCATACCTGAGATGTGGCCCTGGGACGCGAAGGAAGCCGGCGCCAGGATAGTCGCCACAGGGAGGAGTGATTTTCCCAATCAGGTCAATAATTCCGTCGGTTTTCCGGCAATATTCAGAGGCACCCTCGATGTCATGGCAAAAACCATTACCGATGAGATGTGTATTGCTGCCGCCTATGAATTGGCCCGATGTGCCGAGGACAAAGGTCTCCATGAAGATTATCTTCTTCCCACCATGGACGAGTGGGAGGTGTTCCCGAGAGAGGCTGTGGCCGTCGCGAAAAAAGCCATGGAACAGGGTGTGGCCCGTTTAAAAATTGACGAAAAAGAACTCTTCAAAATGGCTGAGATGAAAATAAGAAGGGCACGAGACGAAGTGGGGCTGCTCATGGAGAAGGGCATTATTGCGCCCTATAAGGAGTAGAGATTATATGCGTGAAGTCCATGTTGACATGATTATTTCTGCTGTAGAAATGCTCTTTATCGACGCCAATATTAACCTGTCCCGGAATGTTATCGATGCGATAAAGGGGGCAATAGCGAGGGAAGAATCGACTGCGGGGAAAGAAGTCCTGAGGGAACTTATTAAAAACGCAGAGATAGCGAAAGAAGAAAGATTACCTGTCTGTCAGGATACTGGCCTTGCTGTAACCTTTGTAGAAATCGGACAGGATGTCCATATTACGGGCGGAAGTCTCTTTGATGCCATTTCAGAAGGAGTAAGAAGGGCTTATCAGAAGGGGTTTCTGAGAAAATCATGCTGTGACCCTTTTACAAGAAAAAATACCGGTGACAATACGCCACCGATTATACACATGAAGATTGTTCCCGGCAATACAATAAAAATAATCGCCATGCCGAAAGGCGGCGGCAGTGAGAATTACGGTGAAGTAAGGATGCTTACGCCAGCGCAGGGCAGAGAAGGCGTGAAGGCATTTGTTCTCGACATGGTAAGGAAGGGCGGACCGAACCCCTGCCCACCGATTATTGTGGGCGTCGGGATCGGTGGTAACCTTGAGACATCGGCCCTGCTTTCAAAAGAGGCATTGATGGTGCCCCTGGGCACACGCAATAGTGATCCAGAAATAGCCGCTCTTGAAACAGAGATGCTTGACGAGGTAAACAGGACCGGTATCGGGCCTCAGGGTTATGGAGGAACCGTAACGGCGCTGGATGTGCATATCGAGATGATGCCCTGTCATATCGCCTCACTTCCTGTTGCCGTGAATATACAATGCCACGCGCATCGCATTAAAGAAGTTACGCTATAGGAGAAAATGAAGAGATATCGGAAATCGTGAATGGTAAGAACCGAAACCAGGGATTAGGGGCCAGAGGTTGAACCTAAAGTTTTATGCATTTTTTGTTTTACATAAGCGGAGTTTGGTTAGAATATGAATATTAAAAACATAGTGACCCCACTGGACGATGATATCATAAAAGAACTTAAGGCCGGAGAGAAGGTATTCCTGAGCGGTTACATTTATACTGCGCGGGATACTGCTCACAAGAGATTTATGGATGTTTTGAACGCGGGGAAAGCATTGCCTTTCGATATAACAGACCAGATTATTTATTACTGCGGACCATCGCCGGCGCCACCCGGGAAAGTAATCGGTGCCTGCGGTCCCACAACAAGCTCACGAATGGATTTGTATACCCCGAAGCTCTTGTCGCTTGGTTTAAAGGGGATGATCGGAAAAGGGAAGAGATCACCTGCCGTGAAAGAAGCCTTGAAACAGTTTGAAGCAGTATATTTTGGTGCAACGGGCGGCGCAGGCGCTCTGCTGTCTCATAGCGTTGTTTCTTCGGAAATTGTTGCTTACGAAGACCTGGGCCCTGAAGCGGTTGTAAGGCTTCAGGTCAGGGATATGCCGCTTTTTGTTATTAACGATATTTACGGAAATGATCTTTATGAGACCGGTATGGAACAATACCGAAAGTAAATTCTTAATTTTTTTGACTTTTTAAAACAAATATTTTAAAAGAGAAAAAACGAAGGGGATATAATGCGGGAAATTCGTGTTGCTGTTGTTGGTATCGGAAACTGCGCAAGTTCACTCATCCAGGGATTACGCTATTACTCAAAAAAACAAAAAGAAACCATAGGGCTGATGCACTATGAGATATGTGGCTACAAGCCGGGAAATATCAAAGTTGTCGCGGCGTTCGATATTGACAGGAGAAAGGTTGGAAAGCCCCTCGAAAAAGCTATTTTTTCTCCCCCCAATTGCACGAAGACAATCGAAGGTGACGTTTTACCATCGAACGTGAAGGTATCCATGGGACACGTTTTTGATGGGGTATCGCCTCACATGAAAGACTACCCCGCTGAAAGAATCTTCCTGGTTTCAAAAGACAAACCAGTCGATGTGGCCAAGGTCCTAAAAGAAAAAAATGTGGAGATTCTCATAAATTACCTGCCTGTCGGTTCTGAAAGGGCAGCCAGATTCTATGCCCAATGTTGTCTTGAAAGCGAAGTAAGTTTTATTAATTGTATTCCTGTTTTCATTGCGTCGGACACAGAATGGGTAAAAAAATTCCGGCAGAAAAAGATCCCTGTTATTGGTGATGATGTAAAATCCCAGATAGGGGCTACGATCATCCACAGAAATCTTGTAAAATTGTTTCATGACCGCGGTGTGACAATAGACAGGACGTATCAACTGAATACCGGAGGAAATACGGATTTTCTTAATATGCTGAACAGAGAACGACTTGTATCGAAAAAGATTTCCAAGACAGAAGCCGTGCAGTCCATGCTTGATATGCCTATGCCGTCCGAGAATATCCACATCGGTCCATCAGATTATGTACCCTGGCAAAAGGACAATAAGGTCTGTTTCATGCGGCTTGAAGGCAGAATATTCGGTGACGTGCCGATAAATCTTGAGCTGAGATTATCCGTAGAAGATTCACCGAACAGCGCGGGGTGTATGATCGACGCGATCCGTTGCTGCAAAGTTGCTCGAGACAGAGGTGTGGGCGGAGTGCTGGAATCTATTTCTGCTTACACTATGAAACATCCTCTCCGGCAATATCCTGATGAGATTGCCCGGACAATGGTGGAAGAATTTATACGAGGCGAGCGAGAAAGATAGGTGTGAGCCTCAAAACCAGTGAATGGTCGATAGCCCCCGCCAAGCGAGGACAGGTGAACAGTGAATAGCAAAAGACAAAACACATGTAATACCGAGCGCAGCCCTTCAGCCCCCACAGCGGGCGTGAGGGGGGAGGCTCCATGAGCTTAGCATGTGGAGGCGACGTGAGCCCCTGATATGGTAAGTTCAAAGATAGGACATACTCTCGACCCGTATATATTGGCAGTTTATCATTTTGTTTTTAGAAATAAACACATACATCCAAACTTACTTACCGTCTTCGGGACATTCTTCGGATTTATTGCATCGGCATGTATTGTTTTTGAGCACTTCCTTTTTAGCGCTATAGCGCTTCTTCTGTCCGGTTTTTTTGACATGTTTGATGGTGCTTTGGCGCGAAGTTCAGGGAAAGTCACTATTTTTGGTGGTTTTCTCGATTCTGTTCTGGACAGATATACGGATCTTCTGGTTATGGGTGGTGTCTTCTTTTTTTACATAACGCACGATTCTATTCGTTATGCATCAATAACATTCATAGCCACTGTGGGAACTGCCATTATACCCTATGCCCGTGCAAGGGCCGAAGCTGCCGCTATTCAATGCAAATCAGGTTTGCTGGAGAGACCTGAGAGAATAGTTCTTTTACTCATAGGCCTTTCTATCCCCGTATTATTATCTTCTATAATGGTCATACTTGCCGTTTTGACTCATATAACGGTTATCCAGCGAATTATTTACGTGAGAAAGAGCACGAAGGACTGATCATCTGCTCATTTCTTTCGTCTATCGACAGGGATTATTTCAAGGGATCATGCTGTAGATTTCTTCTTTGAGAATATTTTTTGCCAGTTCTTTTGGTATGTCTGTTTTTACCACTGTCCCTTTTTTGAAAAGGATTGCTTTGTTCGCGCCGAAGGCAATGCCGATGTCGGCCTCTTTTGCCTCACCTGGGCCGTTCACTTCACATCCCATAATGGCGACGTTGAGATACACATCAAAATGACTGGTTTCATTTTCGAATTCTTCGACGATTTCCATAAGGTTGGTTTTACATCTTCCGCAGGTTGGACATGATATGATGTTAATTCCTCTCTTCCTGAGACCCAGGTCCCGCAAGATGTGGTAGGCCGCGACAACTTCGTATACTGGATTGCCGGTAAGAGACACCCGCACAGTATCACCAATCCCTTCGTATAAGAGTATGCCTATGCCGACGGCCGATTTGATGGCCCCGGAGAAGATGGGACCTGCTTCCGTGATTCCTATATGAAGAGGATAATGCGATTGCTTTGAAAATTTCTTATATGCCTCGATTGTTTGATAGACGTCTGAAGCCTTCAAAGATACCTTCAATTCAGTCCACCCGGCGTCTTCAAAAAGACGGGTGTAGTACAGAGCGCTTTCAACCATTGCGTCTGCAGTAGGTTTCTTGTATTGTTTCAGGATCCTCTTTTCGACTGAACCAACGTTCATGCCGATCCTGATGGGTGTTTTTGTGTCCCTGGCCACAGTGGCTACTTCCTGTACCTTGCGTACATTGTTTATGGTGCCGGGGTTAATCCTGATAGCGTCGATACCGAGTTCCATTGCTTTCAGAGCTATTTTATGATTGAAATGGATATCACCGATGATTGGTATGTCCACTTCTTTTTTCAAAAAGGGGATGATTTTGCAGGTTTCTTCCTGAGGCAGGGCTATCCGCACCAGTTCACAACCTGCTTTTTTCAGTTCCCTTGTCTGGTTCAGTGTATCCTGAAAATTCATCGGGATCGGTTTTCAGCATGGATTGAACAACAATAGGGCTGTCACCGCCAACAGAAACATTACCTATTTTGATTTTCTTTGTCTTTTTTCTTCTCATGCTTTGCTGTTCGGCCCCGGAGGAAAATAATTTACTGATGTCCTTATCATAGCCCTTGAGTACGGTTATTGTCAATGACATCGATACTATTTTATGTAAATAATTATTGTACTGTCCATTCCCTATGCGAAGCTTATACAATAAAGTATGATAGGCGAGAAACGACTGTATATATTCGAATGAAATATAAAGATATATCGACTATGTTAAAGATTTCACTTGACTCTCTGTCAAGGGTGTTATAGTTAATTTGTTGCGAATCAAAAATGTTGAAATTCAATATTGCTATGAAAATATAAACTCTATAAGGAGGTGGTTTTTTCATGATGGACAAATGGACCTTTGGTTTGACAATGCTCGTTGTCGGCATGGGCGGAACAATTGTGACCCTCATGGTATTTAGCCTGATCATGTCTGCACTCAAAAAGGTTTTTCCGTATCGTAAAGAGGAAGAAGAATAACAACGGCTTAGAATAAATAAGGAGGGAGAGAGATGTCTGAAGCGTTTATCAGTGGATTAATGGGTCTCACCGCAGGATTTGCCGCACTTCAATGGTCACATGTAGCAATGATGATAATCGGAGGTATTTTATTGTACCTCGGTATAAAGAAAGATTGTGAACCCTTACTTCTGGTTCCAATAGGTTTTGGCTGTATCCTGATTAATATTCCTCTTGCGGGCCTTATGGAGAAAGAGGGATTTTTGAGGATAATCTATGACGCCGGTATTATGACCGAATTATTCCCTCTCCTCATATTTGTGGGAATCGGCGCCATGACTGATTTCGGCCCGGTGCTTGAGAATCCTTATACCTTTCTTCTTGGCGCCGCGGGGCAGTTTGGAATATTTATAACGCTTCTTATCGCCCTCGCGCTTGATTTTCCCTATAAAGATGCGGTGACAATCGGAATTATCGGGGCATGTGACGGACCGACGGTTATCTATGTGGCCTCCAAATACGCGCAGCACTTATTGGGTCCTGTTTCTGTCGCTGCCTATTCATATATGTCATTAGTTCCTGTGCTTCAGCCACCAATCATGCGAGCGCTCACAACAAAAAAAGAGCGCGAAACGGTTATGAAAACCCATCAAAAGACCGTCTCAAAAACAACAAAACTTCTTTTTCCCATTGTTATTACAGTAGTTGGCGGTCTTATCGCTCCCATGGGGCTCCCCCTTCTCGCGACGATCATGCTTGGCAATCTCATGAAGGAATCAGGAGTAGTGCCGCGGCTCGCAAAGGCATCGGAGAACGAGATAGCGAATATCGTCACTCTCCTTCTGGGAATTTCTATTGGTGCAACCATGAGTGGCCCTATATTTATGCAGAAAACGACCCTCGTCATCCTTGTCCTCGGCCTTGTCGCAATCTGTCTCGACACGGTCTTCGGAGTACTCTTCGGAAAGGTCCTCTATTATATAACGGGCGGAAAGGTTAATCCTCTTATCGGGGCAGCCGGTATTTCAGCGTTCCCCATGTCGGCACGTGTTGTCCAGAAAGAAGGACAGAAGTATAACAAGAAAAGCTTTCTTTTAATGCACGCAATGGGCGCCAATGCGGGCGGGCAGGTTGGTTCTGTTATGGCCGCGGCCGTTATGCTGTCAGTGCTTAAAGGCATGGGTGTTATTTAATAGCATTGATTACATAGTATGAAAACTACGTGAAGGGCGGAAATTTCCCGCCCTTTTTTATCGCCACATGATGATGAATAGCGAATCAGGATAAGGTTTCTCTATTGTTCAAAAAACGGGATTTAGATTCTTGTTAACCGGTTTCAATAATAAGTTATCAATTGATTTTATGAAAGGTATATTGTATAAGAATTAACAGATGAATGCTTGCAGAAAACAGATTCTGCAATGGAAAGAGGTCCGGAGACATGTTTATCTCCGGAGGATAATAAGAAAGTGGTCGGGCCGCCACCGGAAGAGGGATCTTCTTGTGGCGGTTTTTCTGTTTTGTGAGGTCGCGCGTAATCTGTAAAGCTCGCTATGGGCTACTTTAGAAAAAGGAGTTAGGAAATTGAGTCTGTCCAATCTGACAAGAGATGTTATGAAAGAACGTTTTGTTTATATCAACTGTTACAGGAGGAAGTTTTTATGACAAAGAATATCTGGCACGCGATGGAGAGCGCTGATGTATTAAATGAACTGGGCACTGATATTAACAGAGGTCTTACTGAGAAAGAGATAGAAAAACGGCTCAATGAATATGGCTATAATGAACTAAAAAAAGAGGAAAGGGCCTCCACATTGACCCTCTTTGTAAATCAGTTTAAGAATGCCCTCATCATTATACTGCTTATTGCCACTGCCCTATCATTCATGGTTGGTGAAGCAGTAGACAGTATTTTTATATTGGTAATAGTTATTTTCTGTGCTGTTTTGGGGTTTATCCAGGAATATCGCGCTGAGCGGGCATTAGACGCGTTGAAGAAGATGCTCTCTCCTACCATTACGGTATTGAGAGGCGGGAAAGAGGAAGAAGCTCCCTCAAAGGATCTGGTTCCAGGTGACATATTGCTCATTGAAGCGGGAGATAAAATTCCCGCTGATGCCAGGCTGATCGAGGTCCATGCCATGAGATGTGATGAAGCATCTCTTACGGGAGAATCTTTACCAGTTGGGAAAATAAGCGATGTTTTATCTGAAAAGACGGTCATAGCCGATAGAAAAAATATGATTTTTGCCGGAACAACGATCTTATACGGACGAGGAAAGGCAGTTGTTACAACCACCGGTATGAATACGGAATTCGGAAGTATTGCCCAGGAAATGATGGCTGTTGTATCAGAAAAGACGCCCCTTGAGAAAAGGACTGCTGAGATAGGCAAATGGCTAGGTATTGCTTCCCTGGCAATATGTTTTCTTGTTGCGGGTTTCAGCATAGTACGGGAGCTTTATAGTGGCGGTACTGTTGATCTTCCCTTTATCATCAAAATGGTAATGTTCGCGGTAGCCCTTGCTGTGGCGGCAGTTCCTGAAGCACTGGCCGCTATTGTCACGGGTGCCCTGGCAATAGGCATGCACCAGATGGCGAAAAACCATGCCCTGATACGAAAGATGCCGGCAGTGGAGACACTTGGATGTACCACCGTTATCTGTTCAGATAAAACAGGGACCCTCACAAAGGGGGAAATGACAGTCAGACGGATATTTACGGGAGGTAAGGCAATAGATGTCACCGGAGCGGGGTATGCCCCGGTTGGTGAATTTAAAGGACCCGGACCGGTCGATACGAATAAAGGCACCGCTCTTCACATGTTTTTGAAAAGCGGAGTTCTTTGCAACGACTCCGATCTCTATGAGAATGATGAGAAAAAGTGGCTCATAAAGGGAGACCCCACAGAAGGATCCCTCATTGTGGCAGCCGCAAAGGCGGGGATACATATCAGCGAAACGCGCCTGAAAAACCCACGGGTGGAAGAACTGCCTTTCAGTTCCGAAAGGAAAAGGATGACTACCGTCCATCAGATGGAGGATGGTAAAACGACAGCATGTATGAAAGGAGCACCTGAGGTATTGATTGGCACATGCTCACATATCCTGGAAGACAGCGGGATCAGGGCCTTGACCGCAACAGACAAAGAACAGATTATGCGAGTAAGTGAAGAGATGGCCCAGGATGCCTTGAGGGTGCTTGGAGTTGCATACAGGGACCTGATCGAGACCTGTGAATGCAGCGAAGAGAATATGGAAAATAATATGATCTTCCTTGGCCTTGTCGGTATGATGGACCCTCCGAGGGACGAGGTTATTGAGGCCACAAAGGTCTGCAAGCGCGTTGGAATAAAACCAGTCATGATTACTGGTGACCATCAACTCACGGCAGTGGCTGTTGCGAAGGAGATAGGTTTCTACAAAGACGGTGATATGGTCCTCGCCGGTGAAGAACTTGAAAAAATGTCTGATGAAGAGTTTGAAAAGATTGTCGATAAGGTGACGGTTTATGCACGGGTCTCTCCCATGGACAAGTTGAAGATTGTGAAGGCCTGGAAAAAGAGAGGTGAAGTTGTTGCCATGACCGGTGATGGCGTCAATGATGCCCCCGCATTGAAACATGCCGATATCGGCATAGCCATGGGGATAGCGGGAACAGAAGTTACCAAAGAAGCGGCTGATATGGTGCTCACCGATGATAACTTTGCCACGATCGTCAAAGCCATAGAACTGGGAAGGTGGATTTACGACAACATAAAGAAATACCTTACCTTCCTCTTGCGATGCAACATTACCGAGGTGGCTGTTATCGGAGGGATAGTTCTGATGTCCGGTGTCGAATACCTGCCTTTGGTGCCTGCCGCTATACTTTATATAAATTTGGCCACCGATGGTCTTCCGGCCCTGGCCCTCGGAATTTCACCTCCGGACCCTGATATTATGCAGAGACCACCGAGAAATCCCAAAGAAGGTGTTTTTTCGACGGACGTGAAGGCATTTATATTACTGGCATTACTTGTAGAAATTCCTTTTTTCTACTTCCTCTTTTATCATGATTTTGCCGATATGAACTTTGCGCGGACGGAGATGTTTTTTCTGTTTATCATTATAGAAATGATTATCGCCCTCAACTTCCGTTCAATGAGATACAGTGTCTTTAAAGTACCGCCTCATAAGTGGCTTTGGATAGCGATTGCATGGGAACTTGTTATGGTTGCTGTTCTGATACAGTTCCCGGTTATCAGAAATGCCTTTGGAATCAATATACCGTCAGCTTCCATGCTTGGGGTAATTGTTGGTTTTGGTGTTATCGTTTTTTGTCTTATGGAAGTGGTTAAAGCTATCTTAAAGAAAAAAATGCCGACAGGAGGGGAAATTGCAGGCCTTCAATCGTGAAGACTGCCATTAGTTCTAAGGTCAGAGTTTCTTAAAATATTTTGATTGTTTTTACAGCCGGTGTTCCGTTTCTTTGGAACACCGGCTTTTTATTGGAGACAATGGAATAAAGGATGGCACACAGCATCTCTGATAGACAGTAGCATTGCCGTGATACCTTCCCATTGCAGTCTTCTCTGGATAGCGCAAACCGTTTCGTTGTGATGTATCTTTTGAAAAGTAATTTCATGTTTGAAAACCAATTTTCCCGAGAATACCGTTACGATAAATTCTCATAGCATACATTGATGTATAACTTAGTATATAGTTATAAAACATCATACTGATTTGGTCATTAATCATGGAAATAAATTGACAGTAAGAGCAGCATCATTTATAGATCCCAAGTATTAATGAAATATTAGCGGAAAGAGGGAACTTGAAATCCCGTAAAAAAACTGACCGCAGAGCATCAATGAAAGCAAGACTCCAGATCAAGAAAGACCTTATCCTTTCTCTGCACTCATCCAGTCAATCTCTATAATATCCTAATCGATATATACCTGCGAAGCCAAAGTATCAGTTATTTATTCACTTGCTGGGTTGCTGCCATCTGTGACCAATCTCACACAAAAATGAGAAGAGACATTATTTTTCATTGACACGCTTTTTAGAATAAGTTCTAATGTTATAGGTATTGTTTTTGGAAGTAAATTGGTATAAAATGCACATAAATGTTTATATCAAAAGTAAAGAAATGGATATTGCATGCGATAATGAAGAGGTGAAATTATAAAACATCGGGAAGGGGAGTCATGGAAAAACTCTGTATTGTAAAAAGAAGAAGCAGACCTACAGAACAGAGGGAGGATTCAACAACTACAATAGTGAGCCAGGAACAGGAAACAGTTGTTCAGGAGCAGGATGTTCAAGAAATAGCCAATGACCCGGTTCCTGAAAAAGCTGATAGCTTTAATGTCCATGATGGTGACACTCTCATTTTTAAGGAAGTTGCCGGTGAAGAGGAGCAGATATTCTCTATTCAGTTGACGTCCCAGCAGTCACAAGTTGTCCAATCCATGAACTGTATTAAAGACCTGTTGTCTGGAAAACACCATGGTGTTAAAATGTCCATGGAACAAACAGGAGATGGAAAAACAGCATTCAATTTCCATTTTAAGCCCGTATACACCACTCGTATGCTTAACGCGCAGGATGTGGCTGTAATGCTCCAGATCAGCAAAAGCATGCTCTACCGATTGGTTAAGGAAAAAAATCTCAAGAGCTACAAAGTGGGAAAACTAAGACGTTTTTTGCTGGAAGACGTTGTTGCCTATTTGAGTGGCAGTATACAGACATGAAATATGATATGAGGGTAAATATTTTTATAATGACAACGCCCTGTTTAAATATGCATTGGTACCGAAAACAAGGAGGACATATACATGTACACTGATTTTTGGGGACTTAAAAAGCCGCCATTTGACAATGTGCCGGACCCTACAATGTACGTTGATTCTCATATATCGGTAGAAAACACGATAGCAGAAACTCTTTTTGCCATTGAAGAAGGAAATGAATGTCTTACGGTCATCGTAGGCGATGTCGGTTTAGGCAAGACCATGTCATTAAGAATGATCCTTGATTCTCTGGATCATGAAAAATACAAAATAGCCTTTGTAACAAACCCTGATATGTCTTTTGTCCAGCTTCTTAAGGAGATTATCGGACAGCTCCTTGGTAAGGAATGTGAGATTAGGGGTAAGATTGAACTTTTGGAAGTTTTTAATAAACTCCTCTTCGAAACCGCCGATGAAGGAAAAAAAGTACTCATCTTTATTGACGAAGCAAACGCGATTTCACCGGCAAACCTTGAAAGTTTGAGGCTTCTCACTAATATGCAGGATGATGACAGAAACCTCTTTACCATTGTTCTTGCAGGACAGTTGGAATTTGCGAAGAGATTGGAACATCCGAGCCGGGCCAATCTATACCAGCGTATCGGTACTTATAATAAAATTGAAAAGATGGAAAGTGAGGAATTAGTAAAGAAATATGTTGAGACGAGGATGAACCTGGCAGGTGCCGCAAGAAAAATCTTTTCCGATGAAGCCATACACTGGCTTTGGGAATATTCCGAACATGGAGTTCCGCGATTGGTGAATAAAGTCGCGAAATTATGTTTAAAGGCCGGCGAAACGAATGAATTTCATGTAATTACCGGTGAAATCGTACAGCAGATTGGTGAACGTTTTGACAAAATGACAGGACCTGCTGTCCAGAAGAGAAGATTGGCCGACGCTCGTTCGGCTCAAGCCCCGAAAAAAGAAATTATCAAGACAATGCCTCCTAAAGAAAGTGCGGGGAAGACAATGACAGTTGAAAAAGAAACGCCCCCGGTCCTTTGGCCATCATCGCCGCCGCCCACCGCCGCCACCACCACCACCTGCATTTCATGCGGCCCCTGAGCCTGAAGTTACGACACCTCCTCCCGTAGAGCCTGCAGTATTGAAAGAAAAACCATTTATTGAAAAAGTCCGAGAAGAGAAGTTTGAAGAAGAACCTGAAGAAATATTTGAAGAGCCAATTATCGAGAAGGCTGAGCCGCCGCTTCCACCACCACCTGCATTTCAAACGGCCCCTGAGCCTGAAGTTACGACACCTCCTCTTCAAGCGGAACCCTTTCTGTCAGAGCCTGCAATATTGAAAGATGAACCATTTATTGAAACAGTCGAAGAAGAAACTGAAGAAGGGAAACTCGAAGAAGAAACTGAAGAAGACTTTGAAGAGCCAATTATCGAGAAGGCTGAGCCGCCTGCGCCACCCGTTAAAACCGTCTTCAAGACTGTAAAAGAAGAAGAGCCGATTATTGAGAAAGCCGCACCGCCCCCAGCTTCGCCTCCGCCTATTGAGACTATCTTTAAACCTGCAAAAGAGATATTTCCAGAAGCGAAGGTTATTCAATTGCCCGCGGAAGAAGCCATTGAGGAAGAAGATAAAGATACGGTAACCATTGCCGGATGCAAGATTACCATAGAAATACCGCCGCACATTCTGGAACAGACACAAACAGCGAACACCGAACAAAAGAGGAAGATAGCTGGCGTACTTGCTGCTCAGACCCTTGAAAAGAACCCCCAATTGACAGCTTTGCCTACCGTTGATCCTGTGTCTGTCTGGAGTGATATACTCAATGCGATTATGAATAAGCTTTAACAGTCAACAAAAAATGACTGTTGATATTCATTAGTCGACACTCCAGATACAAGGTGCCGAAAAAAATCATAAAAACTTGCTTTAATGAACTGCCCTGCAGCAAACTGCGAGATAATGTTGGTTTGGAAACCGCACCGACAGGTTTGTGCAAGCCTTAAGAAATATTATATGGCTTTCAGTTGATTACGATGTTTTTGTCATGGTGTTGATTCTGTTAATGTAATGGGCCAGTGTTTCTGAAAGTTGTTTGGCGCCGAAATGGTTCGGGTTAACCGATAAAACAAATTGCAGTCTTTGCTTAATCTCTTCAAAAAAATTCGGATTATGATTGGATGTGCTCCCAAGGTATTGAAGCCGGGCGATATGAAAGTTGGCATCTTCCTGAGAGTTATTAATGGTAAGAGATTTACTATAGGCATAAATAGCATGTTCGACACTTCCCAATTCTTCATAAATTGCGCCGAGGTTATTCCATGCCTCAATATTGTCTTCACTGATTTGAACAATCTGAGAAAAATAATCAAAAGCTTTCCGGTGCTCTCCCTGTTGACGATAGAGGCGTCCCAGGCTGAAAAGGGTTTTCAGATGTTGAGGATCAATGGTGAGAACTATTTGGTATTCTTCTATTGCTTCATCGAACATATCGTGGCGGTCATAAACAGCGGCAAGGTAAAAGTGAGGCTGGACAGCGTTAGCGTCAAGACTGATTGCTTTTTCCCAGAGCTCTATGGCGCCATTGTAGTCACTTTGAAGTTCCGCTATATGGGCAAGGTTAATAAAAGACTCGATATGTTTGGGGTTTAGTTTTAGAGCAAGTTCATACATCTGTTTTGCACTGCCGAAGCGTTCCATCTTTTCATAGGCATAACCGAGATTATTATATGCTTCAATATTGTCCGGTTCCAGTTGAACGACTTTCGCGAAAAAATTGAGTGCCTTTTCGTACTCTTCTTTTTTAATGTATATAAGCCCGAGATTCACATATGCGTCGGTGTACGCGGGATCGAATTGTATACATTTTTTGTATGCTTTTATCGCTTCATCCAATGATTGTTCCAGAAGATGAAGGTGGTATGCTTCAATAAACCATTGCTGGGCAGTTTTTTTTACCGCCATTTATTCCCCACAAATGATATACGGAATGAGATAACGTTATTTAGGCGCAAAGATACATATGGTTTTATATAGAACAACACCAGTCTCATGTTAGCAAAGAGGTACTTTGTTGTCAAGGGCAAAAGGGGACGCTTGCAACATATGGTGTGACTTTTATCACACATATGTATTGGGCTCATGCTGTTCTATATTTTTAATAATGCTTTTAAGATTTATAATATCCTTTTTATCAAGTTTTTTGTCTTTATAAAATATTTTCTCAAAGTCGGTTACAAAATGATACGCAATGGTTTTGAGTTCTTTATCGTCAATGAAAGAAACAAATTCCTCAAGCCCCTGCGAGCCGGTTTTTTTGTAACCCGCTTGTTCCATACTTTTGAGAAATCGGGAGAGTATTTTCATTTCTTCTGTTTTCCTGTTCATGAGCAAGGCCTTTATCGTAAAGACCACAAAGACGGCCATCGAGATAATTATGAGAGGTATCAGGAATTGACGTTTCTGAATCGACAAACGTAAAGAAGGTTCCTTCAGTCCTTTCATTACTGTTCGGGCGATTAACATTTGTTTTTCAAGGTTATAGTTTATGACAACGGTATTCCAGTAGTAATTTATCGTATCGAAAAAAATACTCATTCTTAAAAATAAATTTCCTTCCCTGGGGAGGGCAAACGTGTCTCCTGATACCGGTGTCGGATCCAAACGTATCCACCCTCTCTGAGGTATAAAAGCTTCTACCCATACATGGGCGTTTTTTTGCGGGACCAGATAATATTTGCCTACTTCGTTATAATACCCACCCCGATACCCTCCAACCATTCTCGACGGAATCTCCGCGACCCTCAGCATTACAGACAGGGCAGAAGCAAAGTATTCGCAGTTGCCGTATTTTGATGTAAAGAGGAAATTATCGAGGGGATTTTTTGTAACAGGGAGACCCCGCAGTGAGTATTGGTAGCGGCCGCTGTTCAGATATCGAAAAAGGTTTTCTACGGTTTTTCCTTTGTCCTTGCTCTACTGCGAGACTCTTTGTAAGCGCGATAATTTCCTGTGATATACGTTCAGGTATCTGCAAATATCTATTTTCGTCTATTTGTTCTTCGTAGATTGTATCTGAAATGATCGAAGTTACTTCATATCGGATCTTGCGTCCTATATCAACAGGAGCGGTGAAGGTAAAATCCGTCAGTTTTTGTACGCGTCTTTGAGCTACGAAAAGGGGTTTATCGAGGCCGAAGTAATATGAATTGTGGTATGGCTCAAGGTAAATGGTCTGTTTCACGTTTTTGCCGTTTATACGCGGCCTGTATGATGCAGATTCAAGATACGGTTTTTTTGCGGTTCCTTTCCATGATATGCCGTCGAAATAGTCGAGCGTAATGCCTCTCCAGTAAAGGTCTATTTCATCTATCTTTTCCATGGTGGCCCTGAATATTATGCTTGTATCTTCCTGGATATCGGAAACCTCGCCAAGCCGGACATTATCTGTAAAACCACTTTTGGCCTTATCGGGCCTGTTGAGAAAATCGAGAAGCGGATATTGGCTTCTGGGGAGTATCGCAAACATGACCACTGAAAGAGGGATTGCGAGTATCGGTATCCAGAGACATTTAAGGACCATGTTTTTTACGGTCTGTTGCGTAATTTCCAGGTCCGGGTCCTGGGCGTAATATGTAAGAAAGATAAAAGCAATAGACAAAAGCAATATGTAGAGCAGGATGTATACAACAAAAATTAAACTGGGTGTAAGAAGCCCGAGGCCGGATAAGAGAAAAAGAGATATGGCATAAATCTGCATATAGTCCCTTACCTGCTTCTGTTCGAGGAATTTTATACCCAACAGTACGAGCAGGGCTTCCATCATTTGTGTCACAAAATCGTTCATATTGAGTATAGAGACAAAAAAAGCGATTATCGCTATTGAAAAAGCGGTCAATATCCACCGCGATATAACTATTCCCTTGAACTCAAAGTAGAAGGAAAGGACAAGCATGCTGAAAAATACAAGGGAATAGACACTGTTGATATGTGTGCATATGGCGGCAAAAGAGAGTATGCCGATGAGATAGGTTAGTCCTTTTACGATGGATGTGATTTTGAATTGTTGAAAGTTGGCTATGATCATTGGTCTGCACTACCTTTGAATGGCATGGTTTTCCCGTCGGTTCTATATAAGGCAAGTTCCCGGAGCAGATTTAGTTTGTGAGCCGATGAGACATCGGGCAGACAGAGATTGCCGTTTATCTTCAGACCGACAGGTATATTTTTTCTGGTGAATTGGACGATTGCGTAGGCAATGGAGGATATTCTTTCTTCAATATTCGCGATAGAGACTTTTTCAAAATCTATTATGACCGGGCGGTGAGCAAGAGAAGAAAGTTCTTTTGTTTTTAATTTACCTGTTTTTGCTGTTGCTTTCCAGTGGATGTATTTTAAAGGATCGCCGCGCACGTATTCCCTGATGGAAACGATTTCTGATTCGTATCCGAGCCTGTCCGATATTTTTTCACCTCTCCTCTTTTTATCCTGTTCATAAAGAGAAGTCAGATCGCATGCTTTCAGCGTCGGGAATACGATGCATTTGTAAGTATGATGAATATCCTTGAAACGTGTGAAGAAGTTAAAGGGGAATACTGAGTTGATTTGGATATTATCGATTATATGGGGACCCCTTGTTTCAAATGAAATGTCGGTATAGAGAGATAAGGCGCTGCGGGTGTTGGTAAATGGGAAAAAAACTTCAAAGGTATCTGTTGTCAATCGGATAAGAAAGGCGGGCAGGAATTTTCTATTGTTTGTCAGGGTAATTTTTAAAGGGACTGGCATACCCGCGTAGATTTCCTGTGGTATATCGACAGTAAAACTTATTTTGGAAAGGTTGCTTTTTCCAAAAACACCGGAGATGCTCATGAAACTTAAGAGCATGGAAACAATGATATAGATAAGGTTGTTGTTTGTATTGGTAGCGGCTATTCCAAGGAATATGGTGAGAACAATATAGAGAAAACCCGCCTTGGATATTTTTATTACAGGGGTGTTGGTACTGCGTCTATGATAGATTTTATTATCTCCCTTTTGTTGAGGTTTTCATATTCCTCTTTGAATATCACTCTATGGGGGATCGTGTATTCTACAAGTTCTTTAATATCTTCGGGGATAACAAAATCTCTTCCGTGAAAGTAAGCGTTTGCTTTCGCTGTATTTGTTATAGTCAGGGCGCCCCGTGTCGACAGGCCTGCCGTAAGGTAATCACTTTCCCTTGTTGCATGGAGTATTGAGAGGGTGTATTCAAGTATCGTGTCGGCAATATAGACGCTCTTTATTATATCGTTCTGTATTAATGCCGCCTCTTCCTGATTGACGACAGGCTCAATAAGATATATGTCTTCCCGTTTACTGCCCATTTGCAGTATTTCTCTTTCAGCGTCTCTTGAAGGATAACCGATACTGATTTTCATCATAAACCGGTCAAGCTGGGATTCCGGCAGAGGAAAGGCCCCGAATTGCTCTGTTGGATTTTGTGTGGCTATGACACAAAATAATTTCGGAAGTTTATACGTTTTCCCCTCGATAGTTACCTGTTTCTCTTCCATTGCTTCAAGAAGAGCACTTTGTGTTTTCGGAGTTGCCCTGTTGATCTCATCACAGAGAACAATGTTGTTGAATATAGGACCCGGATGAAATTCGAACTCTCCACTCGTTTTATTGTACATGGATAAGCCGGTAATATCAGATGGCAGAAGATCACTGGTACACTGGATCCTTCCGAAGGTAAGACCCAGTGATTTAGCGATAGCAATAGCAAGCGTGGTTTTCCCAAGTCCCGGCAGATCTTCTATGAGCAGATGTCCTTTTGAAAAAAAAGATATCAGCGAGAGGCCCAGCGGTTTTTCTTTTCCCTGAAGATATTTTGAGAGTGATTTTGTAATATATTCAATTTTGCCGGAGTTTGTTCCCATTTGGTTGCCCACCTAATAATATCCTCTTCAAATATTAACATATTTCTAATGGAAAGACCTTGATTTATGGCACAGTTTGACAAAAAGGTGATTTTCATATTCTATTATGGTCATGCCAATGCCGAGATTTCCTGATTTCAAGCTTCTTGAGCTTGAAGACCGTGCATTTATACATGATGTGTTGTGTGGATATGGCCCCGGAATATCTGAAATGACCTTTACCAACCTGTTTATCTGGCGCGGGCATTATAGCTTTCAGTGGACGATCTACAAGGACTGGTTTTTTGTTATCTGCCGGGAAGGTTTGAATGGTGCCTACGCGTTTCAGCCTGTAGGACCGTCTTCACGGAAAGAAGCTGTCGTTGTCTTGCTGGAGTGGCTCCGCGACGAAAAGAACATCGAGAATCCACGGATAGAAAGGGCCGACGAGAGATGTGTTGTTGAATTGGGCGATATGAAGAATCTTGTAATTGAACCGCTTCGCGACCACTTTGATTATGTCTATCGCAGGGAAGACCTGGTACAGCTGGCAGGCAACAAGTATCGTTCAAAGAGAAACCACATTAACCAGCTTCTACGCTTCTATTCCTTTGAGTATGAGCTTTTACAGGAACAACATATCGATGATTGTCTCGCCTTACAGGAAAAATGGTGTCAGATGAACCGTTGTGAAGATGATCTGGACCTTCTCAGCGAGGATGAGGCGATCCGGGAAATACTGACACAGTATGATGCCCTCCATGTGCAGGGCGCCGTTATTCTTATCGAGGGAAGGGTGGGTGCTTTTACTGCCGGGGAGCGGCTCAGTAATGATACTGTTGTCATCCATATCGAGAAAGCGGACCCTGACATCTCCGGTCTCTATCCGCTCATCAATCAGCAGTTTTGTAAAAACATGCGGGATGATGTTATCTATATCAACAGAGAACAGGACCTTGGCATCGATGGCCTTCGTAAAGCAAAACTTTCTTATAGTCCTGACCATCTTGTCGAAAAATACCATATTAGAATGACGTAAATGCCGTAAATCGTGAATCTAGTAAATCGCTCAAATGCCGTAAATCTGGAAATCGTAAATCGGAACGACTAAAACATATTCGAGTGGTGCAACGTAAATGGTTTTTATCGGAAGGGTATTGTTTCGCTAACTCTTGTGCTTGGCGGAGAGAGAATATGTACCTTAAATGTGCTCCTATTGTTGTAAATAAATATTATAAATGGGGTAAGAGTTTTGTTTCGATTCGCGGTTTACGATTCACGATTTACGGTATTAAACCGCCACGGTGGTGGAGAGACGGGGTGAACGAATTCGATAAGGAAGGGCTCGTTCCATGTGATGTTATTGCGGAATATGTTTTCCAGTCCTTTCAAGGTTTTTGTTCGCTTTGCTTTTATGCCGAATGCTCTGGCGATCTTAACAAAATCAGGGTTTTTCAGATTCATTGAGTCGTGGATATCATAGCGGTCAATCATGACATCTTCCAGTATGGCAAAACTGTTGTTGTTATGGATGAAAATGACAACGGGAATGTTGTATTGTAGAATCGTGGCGAGTTCTCCCATTGTCGGAAGCACTCCTCCGTCACCACATAGAGCAATACAGGGCCGGGCCGGTCTGCCGAGTTTTGCCCCGATACTTGCCGGAAGGGAGTAAAAAATAGGGGATATACCACGGGGCATGAGGAAACTGTTTTGGTGATAAACAGGGAGATAATACTCAGACCAGTAGGAGAGGATATTCAGATCGCAGACGATTGTTGTATTTTCGGGAATTGCCTTCCGTATGAGTTTGACAAGGGCGTATAGGGAAGATTGTTCGAGAATAAGGGATTCTTCTTTTTCCCGCAATATAGTAAGGCCTTTGATGTCCCATTCGAAAGTCCTTTTTTTTAAAATGTGCCGTATACCGTAAAGCGCTTTGACGAGATCTCCGGCGAAACTTAATTGTGAAGGATAATTTTTATCTATCCATTGTTCATCGATATCAATGTGTACAAGTTCTTTAATTTTCACACTTCTTCTTTTCGCGTCGACATCGCGGAGTCTTGTCCCGATGGCAATTACAATATCAGAGGAAGCGATCATATCTCTTGTAACACCTTTTTTCATGATATTGCCAAAGGTGTATGAGCTATCTTCACGAAGTATGCCTTTCCCCCCTGTTGTTGTAAGAAAAGGAATAGAAGCGTCGCGGCATATCTCGTCTAGAACCAGGCTTATTTCTTTTTTCATTAATGCTTTGCCACCGATGATTAGGGGTTTTGTTTTTCCTCGAATCAGCTCTTCAAACCGATTGAGAAAAAGATCAAGTCTTTCTTGTTCGTTGTCCGCTTCTGTTACGCGGTGCTCTTCCGGTTCTATATTGTTGAATGAAGGACTGTTTGGAACCTCTTTTTCAAAAAAGGTATAGGGAATGGATATAAGAACCGGTCCTTTACGCCCGGAGAGGCTTTCCTGATAGGCTTCATTGAGGAGACCGGTGAGGTATCCGATATCCGACACGAAATATGTTTTCTTCGTTATATGCTTGAAGATTGTTTCCGGTTCGGCTACTCCGTGGAGGATCCCTTTGGTTATGTCCTTTCTTTCAACATCAACATGGATTACAAGAAGAGGCACATCACTGTTAAAAGCCTCCATGCAGCCCGAAACACTATTTCCGAGTCCGGGACCGGCGGTTACAATCAATACTCCCGGTTTTCCCGATGTCCGCGCGTATCCGTCGGCCATGAAAATCAGGTTGGATTCGTGTCTTCCCGTGATGATACTAATGCTTTTCTCTTGAGAAAGCAGTCCATTAAGTGGAAGCGTATGTAAACCGGGTAATTGGAATATATAGTAGATATTATTTTTTAATAAAAACTCTGTAATAGCCTGTTTTCCCAGCACCTGGCACCTGAATGATCAAGTTTAGCATAGTGAACATAGAAGTTAAATAAAAATTTACTTGACAAAAATAAAAGGATAATTTAGTTTAGTAATGTAAACTTTTAGTGTGTATATACTGTTATTATGAAGATTGATAAAACAAGCATAGGCGAACGGATCAAGATGCTCAGGCAGGCAAAAAACCTTACTCAGGAAGAACTGGCCGGCAGGGCAGGGCTGACGAAGGGGTTTATTTCTCAGATAGAGAGGAACCATACTTCCCTGTCAGTGGAGAGTCTTATCGGTATTCTTGACGCCCTGGATGAAAAGCCGTCGGCGTTTTTTGACGGTGCCTTTGATGAAAAAATTGTCTTTCAGCCGAAAGACAGGGTGGAGCTTGAGATGGAAGGCGTGAAGACCTTCCAGATACTTGTGCCTGCTGCCCAAAACAGGATGATGGATCCTGCGCTGCTTGAACTTGATACCGGTGAAAAAACCCCGGAAGAAGAACCGCATGAAGGCGAGGAGTTCGGTTTTGTGCTTTCTGGTAGCATTGATCTGGTGCTGGGTGTCAAAACATATAATTTGAAGAAAGGCGAATGCTTCTTCTTTGAAGCAACAAGAAAGCATTATATAATGAACAGGCGAACGCAAAAGGCCACGGTGCTGTGGGTATCATCGCCTCCTAATTTTTAACGCTCCCTAAGGGGACATAAATTTGGAGGAAGGTAATACATAAATGCATCACGTAGGTGCGCGTCAACTGAATTTTATTGTTGTGATTAAGGTGGATAGGAGGACGAGAAAATGACCCCAAAAAAAATATTCTTTACGAAAGGCGCAGGTGTACATAAAAACAAACTGTCATCCTTCGAGCTTGCGCTAAGAAATGCAGGTATTGAAAAATGTAATCTCGTTTATGTATCGAGTATATTTCCACCAAAATGTAAAATTATTTCACGCGTAGCCGGTCTCGAAATTCTCAGGCCCGGTCAGATTACCTATTGTGTGATGGCCAGAAATGAGACAAATGAACCAAACCGTCTTGTCTCCGCCGCAGTCGGTTTTGCCATGCCGGCAGATTTTACCAATTATGGATATCTCTCTGAGCACCACGCATTTGGTGAAAAAGCTGTTGTCTCCGGAGAATACGCGGAAGACCTCGCGGCCACCATGCTTGCGACAACACTTGGGATCCCCTTTGACCCGGATCAGGCATGGGATGAGCGCAAGCAGTTTTATAAAGCAAGCGGTCATATATTCAAAACAAAACATACCTGCCAATCAGCGGAGGGTAATAAAGACGGTCTCTGGACTACCGTATTGGCGTCAGCAGTCTTTATTATAGATTAAAATGCCAAAGCCTCCCGCACGTTTCTGTGGATTGTCCCACAATGATAGTGATTACTCACGTGCTTCTATAGTCATCCTGCCGGTACCTTTTGACAAGACAAGCACATGGCTTAAGGGTGCAGACAAAGGTCCTGCGGCGATCATTGAAGCGTCCCGATATCTCGAATTCTACGATATCGAGACCGATAGCGAGGTTTTTAAAAAAGGAATTTTTACTGCCAAACCGGTCCAATCGTCATCGTCTTCTGTTTTGATAAAGAAAACCGATTCAGCAGTTTCAAAGTATCTTAAAGACAATAAGCTTGTGGTGACTCTTGGAGGCGAGCACTCGATTTCTATCGGAATCATCAAGTCATATGCCAGGCACTACAAAAATTTAAGCGTGTTGCACCTCGATGCCCATGCTGATTCTCGTGAATCATATGAGGGAAGCCGGTATAATCATGCCTGTGTTATCGCCCGTGCTCGTGAATATACGAGCAACATTGTTTCTGTGGGAATACGCAGTATGGATGTCTCGGAGCGCTCCGGCATTGACAGGAAGAAAATGTTTTTCGTCCATGAAATACACGATTCTGACAAATGGATCAGTAAAGCTGTTAGCCGGCTCACCGATACGGTCTATGTCACTATCGATCTTGATGTCTTTGATCCGGGTATTATGCCGTCAACAGGGACTCCGGAGCCGGGAGGTTTAGGCTGGTATCAGGTCTTGAAGCTCCTCTCTTCTGTCGCGAGGTCAAAACGGATCGTCGGATTTGATGTTGTTGAACTCTGTCCGTCAAATTCCAAAGCCCCCGATTTTCTTGCCGCGAAATTAATATACACGCTCCTAAGCTATATTTATGCTAATACCAATTCTAATTCATGCGTATAATAAAGCTTTCTCGTCGTCGGAAATCCTCACGTACTAAAATGTACGCTCCGGTTTCCTTCTCCTCGACATCTTCATTCTATTTTTGAATTAGCATTGGTATAAGGATCAGTGTAACACTGGGAACAGTGAAAAACGAGTAACATATAGTAAATAGTGGCTTAATATCAAAAATCAGAAAACATCGGGTAAGGACATTGCCCTTAAGTTTATTTACTTTTTTCGGTTGTTTCCACGAGGACGAGGGCTGTCTTTGTGCCGAAAGAAAAAGTCTCTTTTACGGTCCCCTTGACTTTGATTTTTTCGCCCTTCACGGGTAGTGGTTTCTCTGTAACGACTGAGATCTCACCTGATTTATCACGGACAACAAAATATTTCACAACGAAAAGCGAGAAAGTTTCAGTTACCTCACCGGAGATAGTAACTTCCTTGTCAGCGTAGTCTCTCGGATGGCCGACAATATCACCGATTTTTGTGGTACCTATCCCGCAGGAAAAAAAGCTGATAATAAGAAAATACATAACGAAGAAACCGACTGGAAACGTTTTGGTATTCATTTTTGTCATTGTTTAACTCCTCCTGAAACGTAATAGAAATTGCCGTTGATGACTCGACGGCTCAACTGCCGGTTTTAATCTTTCCCAAAAAGTTACGCCCGGCCTTTAACAGAAGATAGACAACGAGGATGAACACAAGGATGAAGCCGATAATGGGGAGGAGAATAGCAAGAAGGGAAGCAATTACCGACCCTGCAAGCTCAAGTGTAGCAATGGCAGCATTTCCTATACCACCTGTAAATAAAGACGATTTTGCGCGCAGCGCTGTAGTTGAACCCTGTAAGAGACCCGCGATTCCTCCACCGGCAATGATCGCCACTATCCACTTCAGTGAAGGGGGCATGTCAGTAATCACCGATGCTGATAAGATGACACCGGCGATGATGGAGACCGGCGAGGCAATAGCATCCATAACATTATCAAGCCAGGGCACATAGTAAGCGATGATCTCCAGCACAGTCGCAATTGCGAAGGCGATTGTAGCGTAATAACCACCGATCCATTCGAATCCGGGTGTGAGGCTGATATATCCGTACATCGAAGCAAGATTCAGGAACAGGAGAGGGACAAAAATTCTGAAACCGCAGGCGGCGCTCAGTCCGATACCGGTAATAACGGCAAGTATTGTTTCCATACGTTCCATCAGGTAAATCCTTTACAGCCCGAGAAACTGGATGGCGATCCCGCAGAGGAATATTGTGGCGCCAGCTAAAGCATGGCTATATCTTTCAAGACGTTTCATGGGTAAGAGGGCGACGCCCATGGTTGTCGCGAGCACGACGCCGAGCATCGTGAGGATGGTTACGCTTCCGAATACGGCGGTGACGAGGATGAGACCATAGATACTGTCCTGTGCCGCGGGATACATAAGAATAGGAATGAGAGGTTCACAGGGGCCGAAGAGGAAGATAGTAAAAAGGACCCAGGGTGTGAGATTGACTACATCCTCCTTAGAATGGATGTGGAGATGCTCTTCTGTGTGAATGTGTTCGTGAACGTGTGCATCTCCGTCGATGTGCGCGTGTATGTGATGGTGCGGTTTGTTCCTCCATGCTCTGCGCAGCCCCCAGACAAAGTAGACGAGGCCGAAGGCGATAAGGGCCCAGGCGGCGAGGTTGCCCCGGAAGGATTCCACCAATTCCAGTTGCTTTACCGCGATGCCCATGGCAATGCCGATCATTCCCAGCACAACAGAACTTCCGATGTGACCTATCCCGCAGAGAATGGTGATCCAGGCAGTCTTTGTCAGGGACCATTTTCTTGCCTTGGCCATAACAATGAAGGGTAAATAGTGGTCCGGGCCGAAGAGTGTGTGAAAGAAACCGATAGAAGCGGCTGTAATCAGAAGAACTGTAAGTCCGGAAGTCATAAATGTATTATAATGGTCCTGACCTGACCTGTCAAATGGTTGTGAGTCCTATGAACAAAAGGGTGTTTTGATGCAACACTGATTACGACTGTTTATTTTTGTAGTCTTTGTAGCCGAAGGTCTTCACGAATTCTATCTCCCACTCCACCCCGTATCACGGCGATATCGGGAAGATTTATGCCGTTAAAGGTTGTGCTTTTTACGATGCTGTAGAGGGCCATGTCGGTAAATACAAGTTTGTCCCCTCTTTTTAAGGGTTCATCAAAGGAATAGTCGCCGATAACGTCCCCGGCAAGACAGCTTGGTCCTCCGATCCGGTAGGTGTATTTCTTTTCTTTCCGTTGGCCTGAATTTATAACATGCGGCCTGTAGGGCATAAGGAGCACATCGGGCATATGTGTCTCTGCCGACGCGTCCATGATGGCAATCTCCGCTTCGTTTCTGACTATATCCAGAACAGAAGAGATCAAAGCCCCGGCGTTCAGTACACTTGCTTCACCGGGTTCGAGATATACCTGCACCCCGTACTTCTTTTTAAAGGTGTTTATGAGTTTAATGAGACGCTCCAGATCATAATCATCTCTCGTTATGTGATGCCCACCCCCGAAATTTACCCATTTCAGGCCTTTGATATATTGCCCGTAGAGTTTTTCGAAAGATGCGAGTATTCTTTTCAGGACATCCGAATTTTGTTCGCACATGGCGTGAAAATGGAGCCCATCAACCATGTGTTTATATTGAGCAAACTCCTTACTAAAAACATTGTGGATGATTCCGAGTCTTGAATAGGGTGCGCAGGGATTATACATATCGGTCAAGACTTCAGCGTGTCCCGGATTTACTCTCAAGCCGATTTCGACATTGTTTTTTTGTGCCATTTTTCCGTATTTATCAAGCTGATAAAAAGAATTGAATATGATGGAGTCGGAATACCGGAGTATCTGTCGGATCTCTTTTTCTCCGTATGCTGCCCCGAATGTATGTACCTCTTTTTTAAATTCTTCATGACCAAGTCTGGCTTCATTGAGGCCACTGGCGCAGACCCCGTCGAGGTATTTCGCCATCATGGGAAACGTCGCGAAGGTCGCGTATGCCTTCAAGGCATGGACTATCTTGCATCCCGTGCGGTCTTTTACATATCGCAGAATCCGCATATTTTCTTCGATCAGCGTTTCATCGAGGAGATAAACCGGGGTTTGAAGAGGACCCGCGGCGATGTCGAGGAATCTTTTGTTTGCTGCCGCGAAACGTTTTTTCTTTGCCTCTTTGAGCAAACGCGTCAGTGACCTGAGACCATGAGCATCCAGTGTCTCAACAACTTTTTTTCTTCCGCTATCTGACAAGGCATGATATGCGCCCGCGGCGGATGTGTCTTTCTCTGAAATTGCCCGGATTACTTGTTTAATCTGTGTGGCAGTGTCCATCGGATATTTCACACCTTCTCAGGAAGCGGCGCGTGTTCAACTACCTGCCAGGGAAGACCGTATGTATTGAGTGCCTCCATGAAATTGTCGGGGTCGAGCTGCTCCATATTGTAGACGCCAGCCCCCTGCCAGACACCTGTGAGCACCATCATTGCCCCGATCATTGCGGGGACGCCTGTTGTATAGGCGATTGCCTGTGTACCTGTCTCATTGAATGCCTCTTCATGATCGCAGACATTGTAGATATACCGGGTAATAGTCTTGCCGTCTTTTTTCCCAGTCATAATGTTGCCGATGACCGTCTTCCCTGTGTATTTTGTTCCAAGAGAAGCCGGTTCAGGAAGCAGGGCCTTAAGGAATTTTATTGGAACAACCTTCTGTCCTTCATAGTCAACTTCGTCAATGCGGGTCATGCCGACATTCTGAAGCACTCTCAAATGATTCAGATAATTCTCAGAGAAGGTCATCCAGAACCTGGCCTGTTTCAGTCCTTTTATGTTCTGTGCCAGCGATTCCAGTTCTTCGTGGTAGAGAAGATAACTCTCTTTTGCGCCCGCTATCGGGTAATCAAAGCTGAAATGGGTGCTGCCTTCTTCAATAATGGCAGGCGTCTCGACCCACTTTCCGTTTTCCCAGTGCCGCACTATCTGCGTTACTTCACGGATATTGATCTCAGGATTAAAATTTGTTGCGAAGGCGTGACCGTGGGAGCCAGCGTTGCAGTCCAGTATATCCAGATAATTGATTTCGTCGAAGAGATGTTTTTGAGCATAGGCAGTGAAAACATTGGTTACACCGGGATCGAATCCAGAACCGAGGACTGCCATGATACCCTTCTGCTTGAACCTCTCCCGATAGGCCCATTGCCAGCTATATTCAAAGTGGGCCTCGTCAAGGGGCTCATAATTGGCGGTGTCAATGTAGTGCACCCCTGTTTCCAGACAGGCATCCATAATATGGAGGTCCTGATAGGGAAGGGCAAGGTTGAGGATGACATCGGGTTGACATGTGTTTATGAGAGCGATAAGTTCCGGTACATTATCGGCATCTACCCGCGCTGTCTGAATATCTCTTTTATACCGTTCCTTAATATCTCTTTTGATTGCCTCGCATTTGGAGAGCGTCCTGCTTGCAACCAGTATTTCCTTGAAAACTTCAGGGACTTGCGCGCATTTGTGTATCGCCACGGTAGCGACGCCGCCTGCTCCTATTATCAGTATCCTTCCACGGTTCTTTATATTATTCATAGATATTCTCCTGAGCGATTCAGTACATACGCTTTATTGTATACTATTTATTCAATTTTGTTTGTTAAATCAAGTAACAAAATAATTAAGCAGATTTCCCGTGTGCTGTGCTTTAGATAAAGAGCCTGTTTTTTCATCGATTATAGGGGCCCTGGATTTAATCTTGTCTGGTAAGCTTTTTCACTAATGTTGTCGCTTCACCTGAAACTGCGCGGGAGAAATTCATTACGTTTCCCCTGGATTTACCGAGGAATTTTTCATTGATATTGGACAGACGCATTGCCGATCTGCCTTCGGTCCCCCCGTGAAAGGAGACGATGACGATATCGTTTGCCGTATCAATGTCGTGTATAGAATAGGCATGATCACTCAATGTAAAAGAGAAACCGGCGACGGCAACATCCTTTCTCTTCACGAACATACGGGCAGTAGTTGCTCCCAGGTTGCCTCTATGCTGGAAGCCCTCAATGTGTTAATAGTGTTTTTCGCGCCTGTGACGCCGCAGTCAAAAGTGTGATTATTGTCGGTGGCCCCGGCAATCATATCGACAATCTTTTCCGGATTGAGGGGCAACATAGGCCCGATAAACACATAGGTACTTATTCCCGCGTCATGGATTTTTTTAAGTGCTTCTACGCGAGACAAGATTGATGGGGAATAAGGTTCGAAGAGCTTTTTGTTTCTCCTGAGTCGGTTGTATGGATAAACCGATCTCAATGTCGTGAAGGTTTTTAAAAAGATCGATGTCCCGAACAACCAGCGGAGATCTAGTCAGAATATTGAGGGAGAGCGGACTTCCGAGGAGAGTCTCAAGGCATCCCCGTGTTATCCGGTATTTTTTTTCTAACGGTTGGTATGGATCAGTGACAGTGCCGATGAGAACGCTCCCTTCTTTTGGTCTCTTGAGCTGTCGTGCCAGTATTTGCGGAGCGTTGATTTTCACGTCCACGAATTTACCCCAGGGCTCGCTGTGCCCTGTAAAGCGTTTCATAAAGCTCGCGTAGCAGTACCGACAACCATGTTGACATCCCACATAGGGGTTGATGCAATAGTCGTATCCTTCTATTCCTGTTTTTGTAAGGACTGCTTTCGAGAGAATTTCTCTAACGCGCATGGTTTATAATATCACAGAAAAGAGAGACCCCGCAATACATGATAGGGCTCTCCAGCATGGCGATTTTACGCGAAGAGTGTATTTAATCATCAATAAAAAAGTCGTTCCGAAAATCTCTGCTGTAACGAGTCAGGTAAAAAAGTCTGTAATTTTGCTGCACAGAAATACTATAATGAGAAAACAATGAATAGCTACCCTGAAATCGCTGATAAGCTGATGACCATCGAGGAGGCTGTCAGGAGATTTGTAAAGAATGGTTGTCAGCTTGCGATTGGCGGATTTACCGTTACCCGTAATCCCATGGCATTGGCCTATGAGATTGTGCGACAGAGAATAAGAGATATCCACCTTGTCTGTCATTCAAACGGACAGGCCCTTGATGTACTCATCGGGGCAGGGTGCGTGAGAAGGCTTGAGATAGCCTATGGCGGCAACGGCCGTTTCGCGCCAACCTGTATCAGGTTCAAAAAGGCAATTGAGAGAAATGAAATAGAGTTCGAAGATTACTCGAACTATCAGATGAGTCTCAGATTTCTTGCCGGCTCTCTCGGTGTGCCCTTTATGCCGACCAGATCGGGTTTTGGCTCAGACCTGCTTGCATACGAAGGTTTTTCTCAGGAAACAAGGAGAGAAGAGAAGGTCGCCAACAGAAAATATGCCCTGATTCAGAATCCTTTTGATGAGAAAAAGGATGACGTTATTCTTGTACCTGCCTGACTCCCGATGTAACGATACTCCATGCCCAGTATGTCGGAGACGATGGAACTGTGAGGATCAAAGGGCTTACCTTTGCCGATGTAGAACAGGCAAAGGCCGCCGGAGTTGTTATTGTTACCTGTGAGGAGATTGTTCCCCGATCATCCATCCGGCTTGATCCTGACCAGAATACATTCCGCCCTTTTTTATCGATGCTATTGTGAAAGTGCCATACGGCGCTCATCCAACAGGTTGCTATGGTTTTTATGATTATGACCCGCATCATCTTAATCTCTATAAAAAGGCAGCAGGGGATGATGCGCTCTATAAAGAATATCTCGATGAGTGGGTCTATGGTGTGGCATCCCACAAGGAATACCTTGCAAAGGTCGGCCATGAGGACCTCCTGAAGATCAAGGCCGATCCGACAATCGGTTACGCGCCGGGGCTTGAAAGAAAGTAAGGGATAAACTGTATGATGACGACTATACGGACAGCGAAATGATGGCCTTGGCCGCGGGGAGAATGATCGGAAACAACGATATTGTTTTCGCCGGTACCGGCATCCCTGTGCTGGCCGCATCGTCGGCAAAACATATCTACGCGCCTAAGGCGGTCATTTTCTTTGAAACCGGCGGAATCGATCCGTCGCTTCATGAGATACCCATGGCTGTGGCCGATTTGCGTGTAATGCACGGGACATGCATCAATTCGGGCCTCATCGAAGCCTTCTCTATTGTGGGCCACAGGAGACTCCATACAATTGCCTTTCTCGGCGCGGCCCAGATCGATAAATACGGCAATCTCAATACAACGGCCATCGGAGACTACCATCGACCGGAGGCGAGATTCCCCGGAAGCGGCGGCGCGGCTGACGCGGCATCACTGGCATCAGGTGTTATTGCATTCATGAAAACGAAAAGAAGCGTTTTGTGGAGAAGCTCGACTATCTGACCAGCGTCGGCTGGTATCGAGGAGGAGAGACGCGCCGGCAACTTGGCCTCAAACGGGGAGGCCCCATTGCCGTTGTTACCAATCTGGGTGTCATGAAATTCGACACTGTTACAAAAGAAATGTACCTCGCCGAATACTATCCCGGTATATCAGTCGACAGAATCATCGAAAATACCGGTTTTTCCATTGATATATCGAAGGCTGTCGAAGCTGTCGCACCGTCTGACGAGGAGCTGCGAGTGTTGAGGGAAGTGGTGGATCCGCAGAGGTTACTGACGGGATGAGTGAGGGACGAGGGAAGACCGCCCCGTGTGCCACGGGTCTAGGACGACCGCTTCGCTAGGACGAAGGACGACCGTCCCTGCGGGACTGGGACGAGGGAAGAAGAAGAGAAAAGATGGGAAGACATGGGGGACAGAAGAAAGTTTAATAAAGGAGAGATAAATTGGAGCCGCAAGTAATAGGTGCGGTCTTTTTTGTTATAGGTCTGGCGGTGCAATATTTGCGAAGCAGATACAATCCTGGCTCATACAGGAAGGAGAGAATGGGAGACGTCACAGAAAACACAAGATTACACCGTCAAAGAAGACAGAGGAAGGAACGACTACGGAGAGATGATCCAGATAGACGGTTCTCACCATGACTGGTTTGAATGCAGAAGGGCCTGAAGTATGTTCTTATGGGCAATATCGATGATGCCACAAGCAGGGTATATGGAAGGTTCTATGAATACGAAGGAACGATCCCTGCCATGGACAGCTTTAAGAGGTATATCAAAAAATACGGCATACCCATGAGCATCTATCTGGACAAACATAACAACCTATAAATCTCCGGCGAAACTACCGTTGAAGATGAGTTAAATGGAACGATCCTTAAGTGAGTTCGGCAGGGCCATGGAGGAACTGGGCGTTGAGTCTCATCCATGCCAACTCACCCCAGGCAAAAGGAAGAGTTGAGAGAATCTTTAAAACGCTCCAGGATCGGTTAGTCAAAGAGATGAGACTGAAAAACATTAGCATCGATAGATGAGGCAAACCGAGTTTCTGAGCAGAGTACCTTCCTGTTCTATAACCGGAAGATTTACACGAAAACCCGAACAAGAAAGAAAACCTCCACGGATCGATCCTTACGAGGCTGATCTGGACAGCGATTCTCTGCATCAAAACGGAAAGAACAATAAGAGAATGACATCACGATCAGCTACATGAAAGGAAAGCTCTATAGATAATCCGAATTGGTGGGATTTTTGATGCAAATATAGGATTTTCATGTTTACTTAGCATAATAGTAACTCCTCCTTCTTATCTTTGGGTATTTTGATTATTGGATCAAAGAGACGATGGAAGGTGCTTTTTGAGAACATCTAGTGGGAGAAAAAATATTTTCCTTACGGTCCAGAATTACTTAGAAAGTGGTTTGGAGAGAAAACTCTCTATTACTATTACATGTTCATCGGAGTGGTGTTTACACTGAGTTCAATTTGGCTTTTTATTTATATGGTTTTTATTGTTTAGGCAACACAGTTAGGTACTCTCTATAAATAGGTCAATATCATTTCAAATGTCTGTAAAGCTTGGTTTGGACTCTAAATAGAAATCAGATAGCTGTATTTCAGGCCGAAGGGATTTTCGATGGATTGCGCGAAGGCAAGGGCGAGCACACCGGAGGCGTACCACAGTGTACGTCGAGGATGTGTGAGCCCCGCAGCCGACAAAGCAAGGCGCGAAAAGCGCTTTGGCCTTGATCAATGGTAAAAGTATTGAAAATCTAAGCCCTTTCGTTTATAATAATGCAGTTTAAGGGGTTTGCTTACAAACCCCTTCGTTATATTTTGGAGGATGGAATGAAAGTTCAGGTTGAAACGCTTGACAGCGTTAGAAAAAAAGTAGAAGTGCTTCTTCCCGTGGAGACTGTTGATGAAATCAGGGAAGCCATTTATGAAGAAGTCAAAAAGCAGGCTAAAATAAAAGGTTTCAGGCCCGGCAAGGTCCCCAAAGCGATCATCACACAGCACTACAAAGCCTATATCGATGAAGAAGTGAAGAAAAAAATGGTTGAAAATACCATGTACGAGGCCCTTCAGGAAGCAAAAGTGGAACCCGTCATGGAACCGCATGTGGATTTTCTTGAGAAAGAAGGCGAGCAGGGCTATGTCCTTGAGTGTGAAGTATTGCCGGAGATCGACCTTCCCGAGTATAAAGGAATAGAAGTGGAAGTGGAACCGGTCAAGATAACCGATGAGGATGTTGACAAGAGAATCGAAGGCCTGCAGCAGATGCATGCTGAAATTATCGCGAAAGAGCCTGATGCCGCGGCGGATAAGGGCGATTTCGTTATTATTAAATACCAGGGTTATCTCAATGGCGAGCCTGTCAAGGAAGTGGCGGCAGAATCGTATCCCGTGGAACTGGGAAACGCCATGCTCATGCCTGAGTTTGAAAATGGACTCATTGGTATGAAAGCCAATGAAGAAAGAGATGTTGAGCTTACCTTCCCTGAAGATTATCCCGATAAAAGTATCGCGTCAAAAACGCTTATTTTCAAAGTGACCATGAAGGAAGTCAAGCAGAAAAGGCTCCCGCAGATCAATGATGAATTCGCCAAAGACGTGAGTTACGAGAATATAGAAGCCTTGAAGCAGGGTGTGAAAGGTGAACTGATAAAAGAGAAAGAAGGTGCCCGGGACCGCGAAACTACCCAGAAAATCATGGAGGCTTTGCTCAAAGATATGACAGTTCCTGTCCCGAAGAGGCTCCTTGACAAGAGACTTGAGGGGATGCTCGAAGAAGCCACGTCACGATATCAACCTGGTCAATTTACCGCTGAGGAAATGCAGTCAATAAAGATGAGAATGAGAGAGGAATTCGGGAAAAGGGCTGAAGATAGATTAAGGGCCGAGATAGTCCTTGCACGGATTGCCGAGAAAGAAGGTATCAAGGCCGATAACAGCGATGTGGAAGAACGAATAAAAAAGATTGCAGAAGACGCGAAGAAAACATACAATGAAATAAGAAGCGTCTATGAACAGTATAACCTGATAGGCGGTTTGAAGAGCGCCATCATTGAGGAGAAAGCCGTGAACTTGTTACGGGATAGCGCGGTGATAAAGGAGAAATCATGAGCCTTGTACCAATAGTCATAGAGAAAGACGGCAGGGGAGAAAGGGCTTATGACATATATTCCCGTTTACTTAGGGAACGGATCGTTTTTCTCGGAACTGCTATCGACGACATGGTTGCTAGTCTTGTTATAGCGCAGCTTTTATTTCTTGAATCAGAAGACCCCTCGAAAGAGATATACCTCTATATCAACAGTCCCGGTGGAATTATAACGAGTGGACTCGCGATCTATGATACGATGCAGTATGTGAAAGCCCCTATTGTTACGACTTGTATCGGCCAGGCGGCGAGCATGGGCGCGGTACTCCTCGCAGGCGGCGAAAAAGGCAAGAGGTATGCCCTTCCCCATTCGCGGATACTAATTCATCAGCCTCTCGGAGGGACCCAGGGACAGGCGAGCGATATCGATATTCAGGCAAAAGAGATTTTGAGAATGCGCGAAGACATCAACAAGATACTGGAGAAACATACCGGTCAGCCCATTGAAAAAGTCGCCAAAGACACGGAACGGGACTATTTTATGGGCCCTGAGCAGGCCATCGAATACGGCATTATCGATCAAATACTTGAAAAGAGGTTTTAACAATGATTAAGAAGACGAACGGAAGGACGATTAAGCTCAATTGTTCTTTCTGCGGAAAAAGCCAGGACGAGGTAAAAAAGCTCATTGCCGGGCCGATGGTCTATATCTGCGACGAGTGCATAGAACTGTGCAATGAGATCATTCAGGAAGAAGCGAAAAAGGAACGTTTTGATTACATAAAGACATCAATTCCGAAGCCCCACGAAATCAGGAAACTCCTCGATGACTATGTCGTAGGTCAGGATTACGCGAAGAAAGTCCTCTCTGTTGCGGTTTATAACCATTACAAAAGGATCGAATCAAAAGCGCAGTTTGACGATATTGAAATACAGAAAAGTAATATCCTCCTCATCGGACCTACCGGTTCCGGAAAAACTCTTCTCGCGCAGACGCTCGCGAAGATACTCCATGTGCCATTCACCATAGCCGACGCGACGACACTCACAGAAGCAGGATATGTCGGTGAAGACGTCGAGAATATTATCCTCTATCTCTTGCAGTCGGCGGATTATAATGTGGAACGGGCAGAGAGAGGCATCGTCTATATTGATGAGATCGATAAGATTTCGAAAAAGACCGATAGCCCGTCAATCACACGGGATGTGTCGGGCGAGGGAGTACAGCAGGCACTCCTGAAAATCATCGAGGGAACGGTTGCAAATGTGCCGCCGAAGGGTGGGAGGAAACATCCCCAGCAGGACTATATTAAAGTAGACACATCGAATATCCTTTTCATCTGCGGCGGGGCTTTCCATAGCATAGAATCACTTATCGCGTCGAGGATCGGCAAAAAGAGTATAGGATTTGGCGTTGATGTCAGCGGTGGCCGGGACAAACAATATTCGGAACTCATTCATGAGATACAGCCGGAAGACCTTTTGAAGTACGGCCTCATTCCTGAATTTATCGGCAGGCTTCCTATTACGGCAACCCTTGAAGAGTTAAGCGAAGAGAACCTCATGGAGATATTAAAGAGGCCGAGAAATGCCATCGTTAAACAGTACAAGAGACTTTTTGAGCTGGAGAACGTCAAGCTTACCTTTACCGAAGGATCGCTCCGCGGTATCGCGAAAGATGCCATGAAGAAGAAGACCGGTGCCAGAGGTTTGAGGTCCATCATGGAAAAGGTCATGCTCGATGTGATGTATGAGATACCGGCGCTCTCTAACGTCAAAGAGTGTGTTATCAGTGAAGAAGTCATTCTGAATCACGAAAGGCCCATACTCATCTATGAGGAAGAGGCCGAGATTGCATAAGAAAAGTCAGTTAGAAACTCAGTCATTGGTTGACATCGATGATTGAACCTGCTATATTTACCAACGTTGGGCGGATAGCTCAGCGGGAGAGCATCGGCCTTACAAGCCGAGGGTCGCAGGTTCAAAACCTGTTCCGCCTACCATTTACGCGGGGTCGTAGTTAAGCTGGTTATAACGCCGGCCTGTCACGCCGGAGGCCGCGAGTTCAAGTCTCGTCGACCCCGCCATTTTTAAAATGGAATGAATTTAATACTATGTATACATAATCATCAACCAGTCGGAAACATGGATTATATCCTTGAGGAGGCATATGCGCGCGCGTATATGCCTTTTTTTCATGTTTTGAATGCGTTTCCGGATGTAAAGATCAACCTTCATTTTTCCGGTTACCTTTTTTCATGGCTCTGCGAACATAAACCTGACTATATCGAGCTCCTCAAGAAAATGAAAAAAAGAGGGCAGCTTGAGATCGTGTCGGGTGGCATGTATGAACCGGTCCTCGCTCTTTTGTCGGAAGAAGACGGTATTTCCCAGATCAAGACTCATCAGGACTTGATGGAGAGTGTTTTTCATGAAAGACCAAAAGGCATGTGGCTTGCGGAGCGTGTTTACGAGCCGCAGATACCGAAGACATTGCATAAGGCAGATATCGCTTATACCCTTGTCGATGACAATCATTTCAAATCAGTAGGTCTTGAGGATAAAGACCTCTATGGCTATTTTGTGACTGAATTCGAAGGACACCCGTTGTTTGTTTTTCCCGGTCTTGAATTCTTGCGATATTCAATACCCTTTAAACCTCTCAGCGTTCTTGATGAGTATTTCAAAACAATTGAAAAAGAAGAGGGTGATCTTGCTGTTTTTGGAGATGATGGTGAAAAATTCGGTTTGTGGCCGGGCACCTTTGACTCTGTCTATACAGAAAAATGGCTTCAATCCTTTTTTCAATATCTTACAGAGAATAAATCCTGGCTGAAGACGCGTACCTTCAGTGAGTATGTCGCGAAAAACAGGCCCAAGTGCAGGACTTATCTTAATTGCGCATCATACAAAGAGATGGGCGAATGGAGCCTGCCCCCGAGAGCTCGCGAAAAAGTATGGAGAATTACTGCATGAAACCGATGTGTCTTATGGGGAGTTCCTGAAGGGTGGTTATTATAAAAATTTTCTCATAAAGTATTCTGAGAGCAACGATATGCACAAAAAGATGTTTCGTTTGTCGAAGAAGGCAAAGAATAACGAAGAAGCAAAAAAGCATATACTGATGGCCCAGGCAAATGACAGCTACTGGCATGGTGTTTTTGGCGGTCTTTACCTGCCGCATCTTCGGGCATCCGTATACACGCACCTCATTGAAGCAGGGAAACTCCTTGACCCGAAGAAGCCTTTTACGGATGGATATATTGAAGATATCAACATTGATGGTTATGACGAGGCGGTTATCAGCAACAATTCCCTTGAGGCGGCATTCTTTCTAAAAGAAGGCGGCGTCCTCTACGGACTTGATTACAAACCTTCTCGGTAAATATCATGGCTACCCTGCAACGCAGATATGAAGGGTATCACGAGAAGATAAAGGACGCCCTGTCCCCGAATGCTGCCGATGGCACAAAGACGATCCACGATATGGTCCTCGCGAAAGAAGAGGGGCTTGATAAATATCTCCACTATGACTGGCACCGGAGGGGTTCCTTCATCGACCATGTCATGGGGGATGATGTCACGCTGGAGGCTTTTTATCGGTCAGCATACTATGAGCCCGGAGATTTTGTAAAAGAGCCTTACGAGGCATCGATAAAGAAGACAAAGAAGGCCGTCGAGCTCAGCCTTGAGCGAAAAGGTCATTTCCGGAAAGATGGCGCGGTTCGGCAGCTGAGCATTAAAAAAGATATTCGTCTGAATGAAGGCGACGAGGAACTGACTGTCACATACCGGATAGAAGGCGATGTGCTGGAGCCATTTCTCATGGGTATTGAATGCAACTTTGCTTTTCTTGGAAGCGGCGGGGAACGGTATATGGAAACAGAAGCCGGCCGTTTTCCGCTCACGATAAAAAAAGTGCTGTCTCCCTCACAGAGCGTCACCTGTTATGATCCCTATCAGAGGGTTATTGTTTTTCTCGAATGGGATGTACCGCGGGAAATATGGACTTTTCCTGTTGAAGTGGTATCACTCTCCGAACAGGGTTTCGAGAGGAACTATCAGAGCACGATGATTATGCCCATCTGGCCCGTTGACTTAACTCAGGGGCCGAAAGAGATTCACATCAAACTGAGCCTTAAGCAGACCCGTGAGATTTGATATAATACGTCACAGGTCACATGTCATATGTCAAGTCGATCTTCAGAGACCGAATCAGACAAGAAGATCTGAGATTAACAAGGACGGTATATCCTGTGTACTGTGACGGACTTTCGATGACGCATGTAACCTGCAACCTGTGACTGGATAAAGGCGGATTGACACATGGTTTCTGTAATTATTACAACCTATAATAGAAGGGCCTTTCTCAGGGCAGCGGTCCTTTCCGTGCTGGTCCAGGATTATAAAGACAAAGAAATTATTATTGTCGATGATGGTTCCACAGATGATTCGTTCAAGGAATTAGAGGGCCTCCCCGTACAATATATCTGGAAAAAAAATGGCGGCATCAGCAGTGCCAGAAATAAAGGTATCGAAGTGGCCCGGGGTGACTTCATCGCATTTCTCGATGTTGATGACCTTTGGAAGAAGAAAAAGCTTTCCACGCAGATGGCAATGATGCGTGAAGAGGGTTATGCAATTTCCTATACCGATGAAATATGGATTAGGAATGGAAAACATCTCAACCAGAAATCAATACACAAAAAATATTCCGGCTTCATCTTTGAGAAGTGTCTTCCCCTCTGTATTATCAGTCCTTCATCGGTCCTTATGAAAAGGAGTATCTTTAACGATGTGGGCCTCTTTGATGAGACCATGACTGTATGTGAGGACTACGATATGTGGCTCCGGATTACCGCACGATACCCTGTGCTTTTTATCGAGAAACCGCTTATTGTAAAACAGGGTGGACACGAGGACCAGTTATCGAAACGATACCCCGCAATGGACAGATTCAGGATACAGAGCATTACCCGGATACTTCGAGAGCGATGTGTTGAACGAAACCATGCGGAGCGCAGCTATAGTGGAGCTTGAAAAAAAGTGTCGCATTTACATAACAGGGGCGGTTAAACGGGGAAAGACCGAAGAGGTACGATATTATTCGGACCTCATCGGGCGTTATAATGCCGGCAGTCCTAACCGTGAATGATTGAAAGCGATGGAGCCTTGTTGACGAACTATTGCGACAGACGGTCGGAGATTTCTCTGGCAGTATTCATGAGATGCTTTGCCATATCATTCAGTTTATCTTCAGTCATGGACCCGGTAAAACCGAGAATACAGACAGAAGTTATCGGATAACCCTTTGCATAAATAAGCGCAGCGATCCCCCTGACGCCCATGTGATATTCCTCGAGGTCAAGACTGTATCCGGTCTGTCTCGCTTTCGCAATTTCTTCAAGGTATTCATCAATATCAACAATACTGTTTTCCGTATATTTCGGAAGCCCCTGTTCTTTCAGAAAGTCTCTTATCACGTTATCGTCCATAGACGCGAGGAATGCTTTGCAAAAGGCTGCTGCAGTGATGGGGAATTTTGTGCCTATCGGCGATGAAATTTTCAGTTTTTTGCTTGTCTCAATTGTATCAAGGACCTTAACAACATTTTCTTCTCTCGCGCAGAGAAAGACCGTTTCATCAACAAGTTCAACAAGCTTTTCCAGAAAAGGCCGCGCGATCATTGTCAATACATCTCCCTGGAGGACTACCTTCGAGAGTTTGAACAGCTCCTGACCGATGGCATACTTTTTTGTGGTTTTGCTTTTCGCGATAAAGCCCGTGTCCTGAAGGGCTTTTAAAATACCGAAAACGGTACTTTTGCTGAGTGACAATGTCTTCGCGATCTCGGTAACACCGAGAGACCTGTTGCTGCCTACAATGAGCTTGAGGACCTCAAAAGTTTTCTTTATGACTGGTGCGCTATACATAATTCAGTATGGTGAATTATATACCCTAAATAATCCTTTCTGTCAATGGTGATTGCATTGAAAATGTTTGAAGAAGATTGTAATCTCCAGTATGATCAAAATAATTTATGATAGTGAACAGGGACAAATTAGGTTTTGCCGCATTTATTCATAATAAGAGGGCAAAATTATTATTTGTCAATAAGTTGAATAATTTGTTATATTACTCAATCAAAAATATGCCAAAGAGAATACAGAGTGACATTCCTGCCCCTTGACAGGGTGATGCAGGCCGAAGAAGGCCAAAACATACTGGAGATCGCCATGCGGGCAGGTGTCCATATTAATGCTTCCTGCAGCGGTAACGGTATCTGCGGAAAATGTAAAATAAAGATTGCGGAAGGCGCCGCAACATCAGCGGTTTCACCGAAGATAAGCCAGGCAGAGCATGACGAAGGGTTTAGATTGGCATGCCAAACAATCGTCAATAGCGATGTGGTGGTTGAAATTCCTCTTGAATCCCAAATAGACAAAAGTACCTTGAAAAAGACCGCGAAGGACAGCCATATTTCATCTGATTTTCAAATAGATGAACTCTTTAGGAATATTCGCATGAAACCTTTGGTGTCAAAGTTTTATATGGAACTGCCTGAGCCGTCTCCAGAAGACAATATATCGGATTTTGACAGAATTGTCAGGGAGCTTGGAAATAATCTGCCGGACGGTAACATCTCAGCGTCCCTTGAAATTATAAGAGAATTCGGCAAAATTGTCCGTGAAAGCCGATGGAAGATTACCGTGACGGTTATGCTTTGTGACGACGATTTCAAGATCATCCGTATTGAGCCGGGGAACAAGACAACCGATATCTATTCCATTGCCATCGACATCGGTACCACAACGGTGTGCGGCAGACTTGTCGATATAAACGCAAATCAGGCTCACGGCTCAGGTCAGAGGTCGAAGGAGGATCAAGAACAAGAAAAACCGGGACGACTCATCGCGGAAGCGGCTGATTATAACAGCCAGATTAGCTATGGTGAGGATGTAATCTCGCGGATCATGTATGCCCGTAAAAAAGGCGGGTTAAAAAAGCTTCAGGGTCTTGTCGTAAAGACAATTAACGGAATCATTCATGAAATGCTTACAGAAAGCGGAGTCCGAAACGATCAGATATCACAGATAGTCTTTGCCGGAAATACTGTCATGATGCACCTTCTTTTTTGCATTGATCCCACAAATATCATGCTCGCGCCATACACACCGGCAACAACATCTTTCCCGCCGGTGCAGGCAAAACATCTCGGTATAGAAGTCGGAGAGCATGCATATGCCTACGCGCTTCCCTGCGTCTCGTCCTATATCGGTGGAGATATTGTGGCTGGTGTTCTCGCGTCAGCCATGGCACAGCATGAAAAGGTATCACTTTTTATGGATATCGGGACAAACGGGGAGATTGTCCTCGGCAATAAGGAATGGTTACTTTCGGCGTCCTGTTCAGCAGGTCCCGCATTCGAAGGCGGTGGTATTCAGTTTGGCATGCGGGCCTCACGGGGGGCAATAGAGCGGGTGAGGATAAACCCCTCCACCTTTGAGCCAATGATATTCACCGTCGCAAAGACAAAACCGGCAGGAATATGCGGCTCCGGTCTTATTGATATTGTCGCGGGTCTTCTTGAGACGGGCTTGATCGATCAGAAGGGAAAATTCAAAAAGATGCCGGAACGACGAGAGTCAGAAAAGGTTCCGATGGCAATGAATATGTACTCTGTTTTGCGCCTGAAACAGGAATTGATAAAGATATTGTCATCACTGAGATTGATCTCGATAATCTCATCCGGACAAAAGCAGCCGTCTATGCCGGTTGTAAGGTGCTTCTTGACAGTGCCGGGCTTTCTTTTTCCGATCTGGATACAATGATTATCGCAGGCGGTTTTGGTCACTATATCGATGTTGAGAAGGCGAAAATGATTGGACTTCTGCCTGATTTGCCCGATCAATAGATTCCGATTTATCGGCAACGGGTCTCTCTCAGGCGCGCACCTTGTTTCCCTTGATAGTGATGTCTGGCTGGAGGCAAGAAAAATTGCCAAAATGATGACAAACGTGGAGCTTTCGAATAACAACAGATTTATGGAGGAATTTGTGGCAGCCATGTTTTTGCCGCATACAGACCAGAGCCTCTTTCCGGAGGTTATGGAGAGACTGAAGGGGTGTATGAGATGCCGAAAGTAATTGCTGTAGCGGGGAAGGGCGGGGTAGGAAAAACAACACTATGCGGGATGCTCGTCAGATATCTCGTTGAAACTGTAAAGAATGGCCCTGTACTGGCTGTTGATGCCGATCCGAATTCAAATCTCAATGAAGTCCTGGGGGTCACTGCCGGTGCGACCATCGGTGAAGCCCGGGAGCTTATGAAGAAGGATGTGCCGGCGGGCATGACGAAAGACGTGTGGTTTGAATACAAAGTGCAGGAAGCAATTATCGAAGCCGGGGGTTTTGATCTCCTTGTCATGGGGAGGCCGGAAGGACAGGGTTGCTATTGTGCCGCCAATACCCTTGCAAAACAGTCCATCGATGCCTTAAAGTGTAATTATGCTTATGTTGTTGTCGATAACGAGGCGGGAATGGAACATATGAGCAGGCTTGTGACCCAGGATGTCGATATGCTTTACGTTGTGTCCGATGGGACCCCACGGGGTATATTGACGGCATCAAGGATACTGGGACTCATCGGCGAATTGCGATTGAATATAAACAAATACCTGCACTATAATAAACCGTTTAAAAGAAAAAGATGGACCAGTGCTTCAAGACATCGCGGTGGAAAAAGGCATAAAAAACACAGCGATAGTGAGAAATGATGAAGAGGTGGCAAGAGCCGACGGAGAAGGAAAATCGATATTCCAACTTCCCTTAAGCTCTATCGCCCTTGCCGATGCATATGGGATATTTAAAAGAACACTCTGAGACAAATGGGTAATAGGTGGATAAGCCGAATCACCCTTCGCTACGCTGCAGGAGGACAGGTGACGACCATTCGCTATCGCTCATTAAGACGATGGACGACCGCTTTCCTCAGCCACTACCCCTGAGGACGGGCGCTAAGACGATGGACGACAAATATATTTGCATTAGGTCGAGCGATAAGATTAGGATCAAAAGATGGAGGGTATTATGGCTGATGAATATCAGTATGATGAAAAAGAAAATTTTGAAGGAAAAAAAGTAAAAGTGCTGGGTTCTACCTATGAAGCGGGAAAGCCGGAGGAAAGGGCTGATTGGCGGGCCAAACTTCAGACAAGAGATGAGATGGTTAATTACCTTAAATCAGCAGTAAGGTACTGGTATAGCAAAGAATGGTATGGCAGTGAGAAACGTAAACAGGATGCGTGAGGAGGTTTTGCATGGCTTTTGAGGTTCCAAAAATCAAGTATACGGGAAAAATAAAAGAGGTTCTTATCGGAAGCGGCGCTCAAGGCGGTCAAGATAGGCGGAGAGTCCTGTTATCCCTTTTATGTCTTTGAAGGAGAGATGCCGAACGTACCGAAGGTGGCCTTTGACGTATGGGATTATACACCGGATGACTGGCAGGCATGGGCTAGTAGAGCCTTATAGGGATGTTATTGGCGATCCGCTCTCCTGGGCGAAAAAGTGCGTAGAAGTCTACGGCGCGGAGATGATCGCCCTGCAGCTCAAGAGCGCCGACCCGAACGGTATGGACCGCGATGTGGAAGAGGTTGTCTCCACGGTGAAGCGGGTTGTGGATGGTGTCAGCGTGCCCGTCATCGTCTGGGGTACGGCAAACGACGAAAAGGACACCGCCATGTTGAGAAGGGTTGCCGAGGTTTGCGAAGGAAAGAATGTTCTCATCGGCCCTGTATCTGATAAGAATTATAAGCAGATCGGCGCCATGGCTATCGGATATGGCCAGACTGTGGGAGCTTCGTCGCCGATTGATGTGAACCTCGCGAAGCAGTTGAATATTCTCCTCGGGAATCTTGGTGTTACCGATGAAAAGATCGTCATGGACCCTACCACGGGCGGTCTTGGATATGGCCTTGAATACTCCTATTCGGTTATGGAAAGGGACAGGATGGCAGCCCTGACTCAGGAGGATGCAAAACTCCAGTATCCGATTTTCAGCAACCTTGCCCCTGAGGTCTGGAAGACGAAAGAGACAAGAGTTGACACAGGAAGAGGACCCCAAGACTGGGTGATGAGAAAAAACGTTCCATACTTATGGAGTCAGTGACAGCTATGAGCGTGCTATTGGCGGGTGCCGATATTGTAGTTATGCGGCATCCGGAGAGTGTTAAACTTGTTAAAGATATGATTAAGGAATTGATGGGGTAAGGAGGGGTTATGGCGGAAGAGAAAGTGAGAAGTATTGATAAAGCAACCCTTGAACTCCTGGACAAGGCCAAGAAGGAGAATATCATCACTGTCTTTGACCGTGCTGATAATCTTAAGCCATGTCCTATAGGGGTAGAAGAGAGCTGCTGTAAAGTTTGTGCCATGGGGCCATGCAGGCTCCCGCGCTCGAAGAAGGGCGAGGAAAAGGAAAGGGTAGGTGTCTGCGGGGCAACGATTGAAACGATTGTGGCGAGAAACTTTGCCCGAAAAGTAGCCGCCGGTACAGCTTCGCACTCTGACCATTCACGGGAGGTTGTTGAGACTTTTATCAAAACAGCCCGCGGAGAATCGCAGGGATTTTCTATTAAAGATGAAGCGAAGCTCATTGCCGTGGCCCTTGATTTCGGCATTGCGGTAGAAGGAAGAGAGATAAAGGAGATTGCCATCGAGCTTGGAGAAAAGGCCCTTGCCGAATTCGGCAAGCAGCAGGGCGAACTTGTTTACATCAAGAAGGCCCCCCTTAAACGTCAGGAAATCTGGAAGAAACAGGGTGTCACGCCTCGTGGTATCGACCGTGAAGTTGTCGAGATGATGCACCGGACACACATGGGTGTTGACCAGGACTACAAACATATCTTTCAGCAGGCCAACCGCACCGCTCTTGCTGATGGCTGGGGCGGGTCGATGATCTCCACCGATCTTCAGGATATTATGTTCGGCACCCCGGTCCCGGTACTTGGCTCCATTAATCTCGGTGTCTTAAAAGAAGACCAGGTCAATATTATTGTCCATGGCCACGAGCCCCTTTTACCGGAAATGCTCGTTGTGGCCAGCAAAGACCCTGAGATCAAAAAGATGGCTGAGGCTGTCGGCGCGAAGGGCATCAATCTTGCCGGTATGTGCTGTTCCGCCAATGAAGTGCTCATGCGCCACGGTATCCCTGTGGCGGGCAATTTCCTCCAGCAGGAACTGGCGCTCGTTACCGGTGCAGTGGATCTCATGACCGTTGATGTCCAGTGTGAGATGCAGGGTCTGAAGACAGTGGCGGATTGTTACCACACGAAACTCATCACCACATCGGACAGGGCAAAGATAGAGGGCGCGGAGCATATTGAATTTCACCCGGAACATGGCCTCGATACGGCGAAACAGATATTAAAGAAGGCCATTGAAAATTATCCGAACCGCAGAAAGCAATGTCTATATCCCGAGTCAGAAACAGGATATGGTGGCCGGGTTCAGCTATGAGACGATCAACTATCTCCTTGGCGGAATTTTCAGGGCCAGTCTGCGTCCGCTCAATGACAATATTATCAATGGACGAATTCGCGGTGTCGCCGGTGTAGTCGGATGCAACAACGCGAGAACGCCCCATGACGCGGCACATATTGCCATGATAAAAGAGCTTATAAAGAATGACGTTCTGGTATTGACGACAGGATGTGCCGCCATGGCCTGCGGAAAAGAAGGGCTTCTGACACCTGAGGCGGCAAAGGAATTTGCCGGACCGGGGCTGGCGGAAGTCTGTGAAACAGTCGGTATTCCGCCTGTACTCCATATGGGCGCCTGTGTCGATAATTCCCGGATCCTCATCGCCGCGACGGCCATGGTAAAAGAAGGCGGTCTCGGTGATGATCTCTCTGATCTTCCCGCGGCGGGCGCGGCCCCTGAGTGGATGAGCGAGAAGGCCATTGCTATCGGCCAGTATTTTGTGGCTTCCGGGGTTTTTACGGTCTTTGGTACCACCTGGCCGACCATGGGAAGCGAAAAAGTAACAAAGCACCTCTTTGAGGAACATGAAGAGATGTTTGGAGGCAAATGGGCCTTTGAAACTGATCCTATCAAGGCGGCCCATCTCATGATCGAGCATATCGATAAGAAGAGAAAAGCCCTTGGTATCGACAAAGCACCGACAGGGTACTCTATGATATGGAGATGAGAAGGGCGCTGGATTGATGAATAGCGCATAGAGCGTGAATATGGCAAATGCGAAAATCGAAAAACGTGAATGCGAATAGCATAGAGCATGAGCATGAGCATAAACACAAGAATAGGAACATGTATACAGGAAGACATTAATAGAGAAACATAGATATGCAGGATAAGCAAGAAACAAAGAATACGAAAGAGGGGTGTATTAATGTCTAAGATCATTGCATCGGCCGCAATCAGAGGGGCCCATAAGATCTTCAATATGGCTGAAAAGAAATATCAGGAGACCATTGAAAAATATGGACCCGAACAGGAAGTAGGTTTTCCCAATACCGCCTACTATCTCCCCATTATTTATGCCATGACAGGTATTAAAGTGGCAGCATTGAAGGATATGAAGCAGGTCTTTGATATCTGTCGAAGACTGATACCGCCTCCGGTGCGAGAAAATGTGCCGCTGCCGTATCTTGCGCCTGCCCTTGACGCCGGAATGGCGACATTCTTCGCGGAAGAGATGGTGGAAGCCATCCGGTACCTTGAAGATCCCGACTGTTACGCCTTCAACAGCGAAGACCCCACCGACAAGACCATATGGCTGGGCGCTGCCAATGATGTGATATTCAGAAAGAGGGGTGTTGAGTTTGTTGATGGAACAGCGCCGGGGTTCGCGGCCATTGTCGGCGCGGCCCCGGATTCAGCCACTGCGGCGAAGATCGCCCTTGAGCTTCAGGAAAAAAATCTCTATGTCTTCATGTGCGGTGAAAATGGAGGAAAGCGTTTTGCCGAACAGCTCAAGGAAGCCGGTGTACAGGTTGGTTGGCCGACCCGGCTTGCTTCTCTCGGACCCGATATTTATCAGGCGGTTTTTGCCATCGGTTTTGCCTGCCGTGTTGCCATGGCTTTTGGCGGTATAAAACCGGGAGATTTCCGGAAAAATCTCATTTACAACAAAGACAGAACATATGCCTTTGTCCTTGCCCTCGGAGATGTTACCGACGAATGGTATGCCAATGCCGCAGGGGCCATCAACTGGGGTTTCCCCACCATCGCCGATACGCCGATCCCGCAGGTCTTGCCGACCGGTATCTGTACCTATGAACATGTTGTCTCCAATATACCCCACGACCAGATCGTGCAAAAGGCTGTGGAAGTGAGAGGTCTCAAGGTCCAGGTCGCCAAGGTGCCTATTCCTGTTTCTTATGGACCTGCCTTTGAGGGTGAGAGGGTCCGTGGAGAGGATATTTATATCGAGATGGGTGGCGGGAAAACGATTGCCGTTGAATGGACAACGACAAAAAGAATGGACGAAGTTGAAGACGGCAGGATCGAGATCATAGGACCCGATGTGGGCGATGTCCAGGCCGGCACAAGGCTCCATTTTGCCATGATTGCCGAGGTTGCGGGACGCAACTTTCAGGAGGATTTCGAGCCCATACTGGAAAGACAGAACCACCACCTTATCAATCAGGCCCAGGGTGTAATGCATATCGGCCAGAGGGACATCGCGTGGATCAGGATTTCCAAACAGGCTGTTGAAAAAGGTTTTACCCTGAAAGATATCGGCAGGATCATTCATGCCAAGTATCATCAGGAATTCGGCGCTATTTTTGACAAGGTGCAGGTCAAGATTTATACCGATGAAGAAAAAGTGAAGGAGATAGTCGAGCAGGCCCGCGCGAGCTATGCCCACAGGGATGCCCGTACTGAAGGCATGACCGATGAGACAACGATGTGTTTTATTCCTGTATCCTTTGTCAGTCATTTGCCCCGAGCCATGTCTGTATAGTCAGTCCCGAGAGGACCGGCCTCTGCGGAGCCTATAACTGGCTTGATTGCAAGGCTTCCAATGAAATCAATCCTGAGGGGCCGAACAAGCCTATCAATAAGGGCGCTGTAATTGACGCAAAGCTGGGGCAATTCGTGGGCTGCAATGAATTTGTAAAAACAGCGTCGCGGCAGAAGGTAGAGAATGTGAGTTTCTACAGCCTCATGGTGGACCCCATGACGACCTGCGGTTGCTGTGAGTGTCTTGCCGCTATCCTTCCTATGGCAAACGGTATCATGACCGTAGACAGGGACTTTACCGGTATGACCCCCTGCGGGATGAAGTTCACCACGCTCGCCGGTACTGCCGGTGGAGGAGCGCAAACGCCCGGTTTTCTCGGTCACAGCAAATACAATATTACCCAGAGAAAGTTTATCACCGGTGACGGAGGTCTATTGCGACTCGTATGGATGCCGAAAAGGTTGAAAGAGGAGATCGCCGACCGCCTCAAAAAGAGAGGCGAAGAGCTTGGCTACCCTGATCTGATCAAATGATTGCCGATGAGACAGTGGCAACTACCGAAGAAGAAGTGATTGCTTATATTACAGAGAAGGGCCATCCGTGTTTGACGATGGAACCAATGCTGTAAGAGCGAGCGATGCAGTAGCGGACGACAGTGCAGGAGCATTGAGTAAGCGAGCCGAAGACGTGGGACGTAGGACGAAGATAAGGAACAAATAATAAGTAATGAAAATACATGAACGATAAATAAGTAGAGAGTGAATTAATAAAAGGAGAAAGAGATGGCGATTGACGGGAATTCAAATTTTTAAACTTTTGCCGAAAACTAATTGTGGGGAATGCAAATCGCCTACATGCCTTGCCTTTGCTATGGCCCTTGCTGCCGGCAAAGCAGAGCTTGATTCGTGTCCTTATGTCTCACCGGAAGCCCGCGCGGAGCTATCCGACGCGAGCGCGCCTCCTATCAGGCAGGTCACCATCGGGACAGGTGAATACGAGGTCAAGATCGGCGGTGAGACAGTCATGTTCCGCCATGAAAAAACATTTTTCAATAAGCCGGGTTTTGCGGTCCTGATGACCGATGCCATGGATGAGACGGAAATGGAGAAGCGTTTTTCGAAGCTGGCACAGTTTCAGTACGAGCGCGTTGGCGTCACGCTGAGGGCTGAACTGGCGGCCCTGAAGTACACGGGAAACCGGGAAAAGTTTTTGGGTCTCGTAAAGAATGCCTGCGCGAAACCCTATAGCCTAATCCTCATGGCATCCGATGCGTCGGTTATGAAGGAAGCCCTTGAGATTGCAAAAGCAAAGAAACCCCTCATCTATGCCGCCACAGATGAGAGCTGTGAAGCCTTCGGCAACCTCGCGAAAGAATACAGTCTGCCGCTTGCAGTGAAAGGAAACGGTCTTGAAGGGACAGCGACAGCTTGTTGACAAATTGACGGCTATGGGTGTTAAAGACCTTGTCCTCGATACTTCAACAAGGAACATCAAAGACGGTTTTCAGGAACAGGTTGCGATGAGAAGGGCGGCGCTTATCACTAAATACAAATCACTGGGATTTCCGACGATTACCTTTCCTGCTGAGATGACGGACGATCTCATGAAGGAAACACTCATTGCTTCTCTCTTTGTCGCGAAATATGCCGGCATTATCGTCCTGAGCGATCTTGCCGGCGAGAGCATCTTTCCGCTTCTGCTCCAGAGGCTCAATATCTACACTGACCCGCAGCGGCCCATGACAACGAAAGAGGGCATTTATCCCATCAATAATCCCGATGAATCGTCACCCGTACTGGTGACCTCGAATTTTTCGCTTACCTATTTTATCGTAAGCGGTGAAATAGAAAATTCACGGGTCCCGAGCTGGCTCTGTGTCATGGATACCGAGGGTTTGTCTGTTATGACCGCCTGGGCGGCAGGCAAATTTGTCGGTGATCTTGTCGGGTCTTTTATCAAGAAAAGCGGTATTGCTGAAAAGGTAAATCATAAAAAGCTCATTATTCCCGGTTATGCTGCGGCGATCCTCGGAGACCTCGAAGAGGAGTTACCCGGCTGGGAGATCATTATCGGTCCCCGTGAGGCCGCCCATTTGCCGGCGCTCCTGAAGGCGTGGAAGTGAGAAACGGCATAGCGCATAGGGTGCATAGAAGGTAAAAGGTTCAAGGCGAAAGGTAGAAGGTTAGAGGCGGAAACGTATCAGGTAAAGAGCTAAATGTATGATGAATGAAAAGAAGATTTATCAGCATTGAGAAGGAGTGAAAGATGATACTTATTGGAGAAAATTTGAATGTCATGTCAAAGGTACTTGGGGAGGCCTTTAAAAATCGTGATCCCAAACCGGTGAGGGCGATGGTGGAGGCGGAAGTGAAGGCCGGCGTTGACGTCCTTGATCTCAATATCGGACCGGCCCGTAAAGGTGGTCCTGAGTTCATGGAGTGGCTTATCAATACCGTTCAGGAAGTGACGGACCTTATGCTCTGCCCTGATACGACCAACATGGAAGCGATGGAGGCGGGCCTCGCCGTCTGCAAGAACAAAGTCCTCATCAATTCCATTTCATCGCGGCCGGAAAGGATGGCCGTCCTTGTGCCCATGGCAAAGAAGTACGGCGCTGATTTTATCGGTCTTACACTCAGCGCCGAAGGTATTCCCAGAGATGTCAATGAACGGGGCCTCTGCGCCGCCGAAATCCTCGCTGCCGCCGCCGAGAACGATATTACGGAGGAGAGGATATGGTTTGACCCGATCATCCTTCCCGTCAATTCACAGCAGACGCAATTGTCGTCTTGCACGGAATTTATCATGATGCTCAAGGACCTCGCACCCAATGCAAAGTCCACCGGCGGGCTTTCGAACGTATCCAACGGCGCCCCGGCTCACCTTCGCGGTATCCTTAACAGGACCTATCTCATGATAGTCAAACGGTACGGCATGTATTCGGTCATTGTCGATGCCTTTGACAAGGAACTCCACGCCATCGCCAAAGGAAAAATGCCCGAACTGGAGGCCCTGATACACAAGGTGATGGACGGGGAAGAAGTGGATGCGGCGAAGCTGTCAAAAGAGGAAGGGGAGTATGTGAAGACGGCGAGGGTGCTGATGGGCCAAACGCTATACTCCGACTCCTGGCTGGAGTTGTAATAACACCAATCCGGCTGGCTTCCTATAGCCACATTGCCCTTCGACCCGTGACACTTCGACTTACTGACAAGTACGCCTGCGTGTCTCGGCCCTCGGTTGCCTACCTCTATCTTGCCATCCGGATTGCTATAGTGCGTAACTGAGGGGGTTGACCTATCGGCCTGTGAAAAGTTTTTCTGAACTTCTTCCTCCTGAAATCGTTGTTTTTGTTATACCCCTCCGATATGCAAGATTACAAATGGCATTTAATCATATTGTTGGCTTACTTTAGGATGAGAATTACTTGATTGGAGGAATCAACTTTGCGGCTGATGCAATAGGTGAAGTCAGAACACGTTCGGCCAGTTGTCGCTAATAATATCCGTAAGGTGCCGTCTGGCCAAACATGAAGCGGGCGATCTTTTGACAGATCTTATTGATCTGTGGTTCTTCTACTTACCTCTGTTTATATTCCTTAAGTGCTGCGGAAGAATAGAGGAGGTTGAGCACCGAAGTGACTGCCACGCAGACAAACATTGTGGAATAGCCGAAACTGTTTGCCACCACCCCCATAATGACTGGTCCGAGGGCCATGCCGAGGTCAGAGAGACCCATAAAGGTTGCCACCGCCGCGTTGGAGGAAGAACCTGCCCGACGAACGGCATAGTCCATGAGCGTCGGCATCATGAATGCGTTAGCAGCACCCAAGATCAAACCCACCAGGATGAACATGGCGAGTGTGGCCGAGTAAGCGAGAAGGACAACACCAACGATAGTCCCGGTGAGCAGTGTCACTATGAGTTTTCTTGGATGGTAATGGTTGATGAGGTTGGAGCCGAACATCCGGCACACCAACATAGCTGCTGCCATAGCCCCGAAAAAGAGGCCGGGGTCGGCGATGCCTTTCTGGACCGCGTAGAGCGGAAAAAAAGCACTAATTGCTCCCCACCCCAACTGCTGTCCCAGACTGACAAGGGAAGAAGGTATGGCAGGCCGGCAGATCAATGAATTCAATTTGGAGATCGGTTCTGTAGGTTCATGTGAGCCGTCCCCCCTCAGTGGCCAGATCGTGATGAGCGCAACAATAGAAATAAGTAACAGCGTGAGAAAAAGTGTGTTAAATGAAAAACGGTTGACCAGGAACATACCAAGGGACGGAGCCGCGACCATGGCGATGTTGGCCGAGAGAAGGAAATAGGAGAGGCTCTGTCCTCTCTTTTCAGGAGGCGTAATGTCCACGATAAGGGCAAAACTGGCAGTCGTGACGAGGGCAAAAGCGGCTCCTTGAAAAACCCGAATCAGGAAGAGCAGCCAGAAACTTTTTACCAGAAGGAGGGCGATAATAGTGAGGGCAAGGCTACCGCAGCCCCATGCGATGACGCATTTATAGGTATATCTTTGCAGCGCGACCCCGCTTATGGGTCGTAACAAGAGGGAAGCTATACCAAAAGCGCCAATGAGGATACCGATTTCCGTATTGTCGAACTTGAGTCCGGCAAAATAGAGTGGAAGGGTGGGCAAGAGGCTGCTGACGACAACGGCAAATAAAAAGTGGACAAGAAAGGTAAGGACAAAATTCCTCGATAGTATCGCCCTCATTCCCGGTCCGATCATACTTCCTTGTGAGTCGTGTTTCGCAATACTCTTATTATTGCACTTCCGACGCTGGTTTGCAAGCAAGTGAAGGATGTTGCCTGCCCGGCAGCTCATCTGTATTCAACATTCGGTCAGAACCTGGCCGAGAACTTTGCCTTCGGCAACGTTGCCGGACATAATGTCGCATCTGAAAAGCCGTGGGACGTTTAAGCCATGTGGTTTGCGGGATAATAGGCTGATGTTGCTAAAGATCGCATAAAGGACCGCGTTAATCCAAGGAGAAGGAACGTTCATCAAGACTACGAAGAGCTTTGCAGTCGGACTTCTGTTAGTGATATGCTTTCTTTTCATCGGTTACGATGTTGATGCCATTGCCGCTACAACCGTTACTCCCTTCAATTTCAGACAGAACCCTGTATTCACCTATGCGCAATCTATACTCGGGGGTCGAATCGGTAAGGTGTTAACGTCTCCGCGAAGATTATTACTCATTTCTTCAATTCTTGCAAGAATGCGGTTTTGAATTTTTAAAGGAAAAGATTCAATGTCTTTAACTGCTCCGGGTTCTCATGTCAATCCGGTTTTAGTGATTGGCCGGATTGCCGATGGTTTGGTGTTCCGGGGTTTCTTCCCAGGGAGGGAGTATTTTCGCAAGGACATAGAGGATAACGAAAGGAAGGATAAGAAACGCGAATGATACAAGCAGGCCCTCCATTCCCCCGATTCCTATTTTATAGACAGTGAGGCCCCTGAAACTCTTGGAGAACAATTGACCTCCAATGACCACATTCCAGCGTGTGGCAAAGATGCCAAACTGCACAAGAACTGCTGATACGAAATAGATAAGCCTCCTGAGCTCCGGTGAAAAACGAAAAATTCTCACGGCGGATAGGGCTACAAGCGGAAGGAGCATGCCCAGGAGTAACTGGATGACGATGAGGCTGATGAATAGCCTCTGTGAGATCATTTCCGCGAGAATCTTGATGGATTCTTCAGATTGGTAAACACGCTGAACAAAGTCGAGCCCTTCAAGGGAGAAATCGACAAGCATCATGTAAAAGAGGAAACTGGCCAGTTTGTCAAGGCACACCATATCAAGCTTCCGATGACTGAAAAGCGTGGTAATCATATAGAGCAGGAGCATGAGTGCTATGCCTGAGACTATGGCCGAGAAAAGAAATACGATTGGCATAAGCACGCTGGACCACCAGGGATTTGCCTTTACAGAACCGAATATAAACCCCACATATCCATGGAGGAGAAAGGCAGATGGTATGCCGATGACAGTAATAGCGTAGACAGCTTTTTTGTCGAAGGCCAGCGCGTGCGGTGTGATGTCTTTTGAATAAAGGGAAAGGATTTTGAAGAAGAGGCGTTTTAAACCTTTTTCTTTTTCAGCCCGCAGGATAAGTTCTTTGCGATGATCAAACCATATTTCAAGAAGCAGGACAGCCATAAGATACCATATATAGACGAAACCAAACATGGCCATTGCCGAACTCGTGCTCGGCGTCAGAAACATCTCCAGAGAGCGCTCAGGGTGGCTGAGATGAGCTATAAGGGGCAAAGGCGCTACTATCAGAAAGGCAAGGGCAGTGAGAAGAGATAGACGGTATGTGGGCTGCACCTCTTTTACATTAAGGACTTTGACGAGAGAGGCAAGGATAAAGGCCCCGGCAACGAGCCCTGTTATGTAAGGATAAATGACGATAAGAAGGTTCCAGTGCAGTTCGATCTCATTAGGGAAGATGAAGCCGGTAATCTGTTTCAGAAGGGGCCAGAGGTCCGGGCCGCCGTGGTCCATATTATTTCACCTCCATGTCGAGGTTCGCGTAGAATACTTTCGGTTCCGTGTTGAGTTGTGGTTTCAGGACCATGATCTTGTTCATCCTGACAAAGCGGCTTAGAGGGCTTGCCACCTTCGATAAGTCCCCGAATACTCTTGCTTCCGTGGGACAGACTTCAACACAGGCAGGGGCCAGACCCTTCAATATCCTGTGATAGCAGAAGGTGCACTTATCCGCTGTTCCTGTTTTTGGATTGAGAAAACGCATACCGTAAGGACAGGCCTGGATGCAGTAGCGACATCCGATGCAGTATTTCTCATCTACGAGGATCACCCCATCCTCTGTTTTATATGTGGCGCCGACAGGGCAAACCTGAACACAGGGCGGTTTGTCGCATTGGTTGCATATCTTGGGGACAAAAAAAGTCCTGAGCACATTTTTTTCCTGGAGAGGATTTTTGAAACCATCCCTTCCGCCGTTTGGACTATCTACGGTCACTTCTCCATTTCCCGCTATCGCGTACCGTTCGATCCATGTCCTGAAGTAGAAGGGGTCGTCAGAAACATTGTTCTCTTTCTTACAGGCGTCAACGCATCGACCGCAGCCAATGCATCGATCAACATTGATCCCCATACCGTACCGGTGGTCTTTGGGGTTGTATTTCTTCCCATACCATGCTTTATAATCGCCCTTGCCTTTTGCGTGACCGGCTGTTCCGGGAATGAGGAGTAATGAAACGCCGCCCAGAATGATTTTGCAGAATTCCCGCCTGCCCGCCTTCATTAGATGTGTATCTTTTTTTGTCATTTACCGTGCCTCCGGCATGTGAGGATAATGGCACTGCCAGCAGAGATATTTTTCACCATGAGTAGCGCCGTCTATCCTGGGAATTTCCTGCGGAGTTTTGTCGGTCTTGTCATGACATCTCAGACAGACCTGCCGGTTTTGCATACTTTTCGGTGGATATTCCCTGGGTTGGGTATAATGCTGAGCAGGTGTTTCATGGCAACTTGTACAGCCAAGATTGGAGTGGTTGGACAAGGTAAGGACGCGTTGGATCTTTGCGTGACAGGCCTCGCATTTCTTGAGCGGCTGTGGTGGTTTAGGGTCATGAGGCTTGTGGCAGGAAATGCATGGTTGTGTCGGATTATGAGAATCTGAAATGACCTGGGGAAACCCGGTTGGCCGTGTGGGGAGATATTCGTGACACAACAGGCAGAGCGTTCGGGTCCGTGTAACGGCCGGCTTGAGATTTCCGGGGTCCTGAGTATGTGCCAAAGCTGGACCATGGCATGCTTCACAGGAAACACCCCGGTGGTATCCCTGTTTCTTTGTTGCAACAATTTGATCGTGGCATTCGGCGCATACCTCTGCTCCTGCGTACCGGATATCTTTTTGCGTGTTTGTTGTGATCGAGGAGGCTCGATAGTGGCCTAAGAGACCGAAATCAGACGGCACCAGTATCCATCTTGCGACCAGGTAGCCGATAATTATGATTAGAAAAGGTATGAGAAGACGTCTGATCTGCTCAGGGATTTTGTGCCACAGAAGCATAACCCTATTCATACCGTCTTCCTTATCTTGCAATAATATGCACACCCTGGCAAAAAGTCAAGACAGTTCATGCAGATTCATCTGACATTCGAAAGAGGCCATCGGCCCGGGTTTTACCGCCCTGTTACCTGTTTAGCTCTTGACATGGAGCCTTCTTTGATTTACCATGAACATAGATTAAGAAGACTTTTCGGAGGTGCGAGATGAAAGTGAGGAAATATCTTATAACTGGTGTACTGGTATTTGTTTGTACTTTTATACTTGCTGCCGGCATTGCTTCCGCGCAGAAAAAGATGCCCGATACGGTGACACTCAAACTCGAAAAAACAACAATGCCGCCGGTAACATTCTCTCACATCACCCACACCCAGAAGACAAAAATTAATTGCGCTGTTTGCCACCATAAAGATAGAGATCCGAAGGAAGCTCAAGCCTGCAGAATATGTCATCAGGGACGGACAAAGGAAGCAAAAGATGTTTTCCATAAGAAATGCCAGACCTGTCATAAAGAGAGTACAGCAAAAGGCGTAAAAGCTCCGACACAATGCACCGAGTGTCACAAGAAATAACCGGATTGTTCTGACGGATAATTCCGATATGGGGCTGACTTTTTCCTTCAGAAGAGGATTATTTGCCGAAAGGTTTTTATTGTCTCGAATAAATCTTATCTTTATGGGCGGGTCTTCCCGCCCTCATGTTTTTGAAATATTCCCCGATTGCCCGCCACTCTTTCCCCTGGGTATTCCCGACTCGCATGGCACTTTTGTCTGACAGAGTCCACAGACGTTTATGTCAATATTGAAGTGCGTCTTCGCATACTCGGTGCTGATTCCGTCACAATGGGCCCTGCACTTCTCCTTATCATGTCCTTTGTCTGTAATGGCTCCCACAGGGCATCTTGCCATACACATGCCACAGGCGCCTTCAGACAGAAAAAGGCAGTATTCCGTATGTCGCTCGTAGGGTCTCTTAGTGGGAGGGACAGGGATCTGTGCCACAATTGACCCGCATCTCATTGCTTTACCCACTGAAGTGATGAGTCCATCGCAGAGCCCAAAGGTGCCGAGCCCCGCGGCATACGCGGCATGCCGTTCAGACCAGGTTGAGGAGCGGCCGTACTTTTCCGACATGTGTTCAGACCAATGGGATGGAGCGCAGGGAGCCATGGCCTTGTGACCGGCTTCTTCCAGCGTCTTTATCAGATGGTTCTGGAGCTTCACATTCACGAGAATGCCGAACTTCTTACCCCTGGCCCAGCGCTCAGAGGGATAAATCTTTTCTTTTCTGTTATCCATTTTGGTCTGTTTTATATGCGGCAGTACCCAGCTTATGACGGTCAATTCATCGGGCCTTACTCCTGATCCGGAATAGACTTTTTCAAACGCTTCAAGGGGTGTCAGGTAAAAGGCGCCTATGTCCCTTTTGAACTCCTCAAATATTGGATCATCTCCGCGGGTGTATCCTACGATAGGTGCGGCAAATGCCTTGTCATTGGCGCTATTTCCAAGAGTGTTTTCAGAGGATTCGATGAAGTCCTCGATGAGTCCCCTGATCCATGCCCCTTTATCGGTATACTGAGCGTTGTTCATGGAGTACCTCTTTAGTCTTTATTGATTGCCTGATGTCCCGCGCCGCCTGATGTGTTGCCTGTTTTTGCAAGGTGTGTGGTCAGATCAAGGGGTTGACCAGGCTCAGGTGTTACAAAGGCTTCACGATGCAGATTGTATTCCTTTAAAACCGCTGATAGTTCATTGACGGCATCATCAAATCCATCTGATCCAAGCTGAAATACCTGAAAATGGGCAGCGATACTTACCTGGGCGTTCAGAGTCTTTGTGTGCCTGGATTGCCTCGAGTGGCCCCATATGGTTACTGATACGGAGTGGTTCATCTGATTGTCGCGGCTGGAAAGGTGAAATAGGAAGGATAGCAACCTTGATGGGAGAGAAACGTTGAGCTATTTCTTTGAAATGGGCGCCATATCCTGTATCTCCGGCAATAATAGACATTTCCTGACGGCCCTGAAATGACAAAGCCTCCCCAGAGGGTCTCGTTACGGTCCCAGAGAGTGCGGGACGAAAAGTGCCGTGCCGGAACAAATGTCACCATAACATTTGGCGACAAAGGCGCTGATTGCCACCAGTCAAACTCGTTATCTTCGGGAATCCCGTGCCACAGACGAGATCAAGATTGCCAAGAGACACTACTACCCGGGGTGTACCTTTTTTCGCAAGCCGCTTCAGAGTGGGAAGATCGAGATGATCATAATGGTTATGGGATACCAGCACGACATCGATGGGAGGGAGGTCTTCAAACCGGATGCCGGGTTTTTTGTGACGCTTGGGACCTGCCCATGATACGGGGCTGCAGCGGTCCGACCAGATCGGGTCAGTAAGAATATTGAGACCATCCATCTGAATGAGGAACGTGGCGTGACCGACAGGGGTTATGCGGAGAGCACCTTCCGTTACGCGATTGGCGGGCGAGGGTCCGGGTAATAAATCTTTAACTGCCGGCCATTCGGGCCAATCGGTGCCGAAAATGAAACGCCATATCCACCAGGAACGCCTTCGTCCAGGTGACTGCCCGGGAATGATGCGAAGTCTGTGTGATGTCAGGATTAAAGTACAGGGCGCCATCAAAGTGGTCCGAAATCTGACGGGTCTTTTCATTTGCGGTACCGGAGTTCCGCACTGACTGCGGGGAGTGACAGAAAACATGCCAGTGCCAGAGAGAGGATGAATACACCTAAACCGAGTTTTAACGTGGTTCTCAAAATGTCAATTCCGGACTATTCTTTGCGTGTAATATTTTGATAGTTTCATTACCGGTAATGTACCATATTTCTGTTGGTCATTCCCATTGTTTGTTATTATAAAGCAGTATCTTGTCCCTGAATTGGTCGGGACCTAACTTGACCGATAAGATTGATCCGCGAGGGCAAGGTCCGAATATTTAAATATGTAATAAAACTTAATGTAATTCCGAGAAGAATTCCTTAATTCACATCTTCCATCATTGCCGCAATAATACTTATTTTTCGCAGCGCAAATGATTGAGACTACCTGTGATGATATGGTATAAACTGAATATGAAAGAAGGCGGTATGGAATTTTGTGATCTTATGTGCAGATACGCGAAGACGCCTAAGGAAACGGCCGTGGATGGTGCCGGAAGTTGCAGAACATTTATCGCGCTCTATTGTTCACGAAAAAAATCACTGGTCCATAAAAACATGCCCTGCAGTTTCAAGGAAATCAAAACCACAAAGAAATAAATACGTCGCATGTTTCAGACTGCAAGTATCAAGGCTCCGATCGCAAGTCGCAGGTCTCAAGTCGCAAGCCTCAATTCTGAAAATGCCAAAGACAAGTGGATATTTTGTGCTGTTTATTATATATGACTTGAAGCCTGTATCCCGTACCCTGTGGCCTGCGACTTGTTACCTGTTACGGTTCTTTCTTAATGAGTTCAACGAATTGTCCGACCTGATATTGTGATTGGGAAGCTGTCTGGTGAAGTTTTTCGATGATATCATATATATCATTTATCGCTATGAACTGCTCGTTCTTGTCCTTCTCCCGGTCTGATGTGATTCCAATGACTCCTGTGAAGAGAAGCCAAGAGAGGAGCAACTCAAATGTTTCTTTATTAAACCAGAGTATCTCTTTAAAGCGGTTGATCTGAAGAAACTGCTGGACTTCGCTGTCGTTCATGAATGATTCCAAAACCCTATAGGCATGCAGCTTTTCTTCGTTTTGGTTCCAGTTTTGATGGGCCGTAAAGATTTTAATGAGCGATAGACCTTCCCATGTCTCTTTATCGTCGAAGCCGAGTTCATCAAAAACATCCCTGAATATGCGGTCAAGCATCCATTCATCTATCAATCCCCGGCTCTGCTCAGCGGCCATAATGTCTCCGTTGAGGATTGATCCCAGTGAATGAACAAATAACCAGCCGAAATGGGACGCCTCAGGATGTTTTAAGCTTATGCGCTTTGTGTCTGTTGCTGACGTCGGCAAATCTTGAGGCAGGCGGGGCAGCGAAAGCACCAGGTTAAGTTTAGCAGTTATTTCTTTGGCAAGTATCGTTTCGTCTCCTGTACCGGAAGCAAAATGTTTAATTTCACGGAGAAGCTCGACCATCTTTTCTTCGATTTCATCAACTATCCCACAAGTGGCAAGTGGTTCGTCCGCGCTTACTAACTTTTTGTTTGCGGCAATAAGTCTCCGGAAGACAGATGGATTGACGAAGTCTTTGAAGCGATTATGGATGGGCTGGAGAAACAGTTCCTGCATGGATTCCTCGATATCGGGTACCCCTCGTCCATTCAGATAGCCGCTAATCATGGCATAGTGACGCCATTCATTATCACAGACCTCCTTGAAATCAAGGAAAGTATGATAATTATAAGGGCCGACTTCGACATAAAGGCCCTTTCCGGCGAGTTCCCTGTTTTCCCGGATATATTCAAGTTTCGATGTATGGTCGCGAAAGATGGTAAAATAACCTCCGTCGTTTGTTATGGTAAGGCCTTCGCTGAGTGTTTTCTGAACCAGCTTTTTCGTTGTCGCGCTTTCTTCTTTTGCCAGATATGCCACAGATGCCCTGATCCAGCCTTTCGCGACGGTATTTTTATTGTTAAAGACAAAAAGGCTCCTTTCATTATTGTATCTGTTTGAATAGGCAAAAACATCTTCATTGACATGACCTTCGGTTGTAAAGAAATCATAAAGAAGGAAATGTTCCACACCTGCGAAAAGATATCTTTTGTGAAGAAGTGGAAAAATCTCTCTCTCGTGACGTTCAATTAAATATTGGTCAGGGGTTTCATCCCAGTAAGCGCGGCGGTATTCCATGCCATACTTCTCCTCGTAGCCTTCAACCTGGCCGTGTCCGAACATGGGCAGGCCCGGAAGGGTCACCATCATTGTACTGACACCGAAATACTTATCATCCTTTCCGAACTGGTCGACAGAGGTCCGCTCATCGGGATTATTCATGAAGTTCACGAAACGTTTTAAAATCTCGGGATCAAATTCGAGAGTGTTTTTCATGACAGTTCGATATTTTCCATTTTCTTCGTCGCGGAGCATATTCATAAAAGCGCTGTTATAGACCCTGTGCATGCCGAGTGTTCGCACAAAATAGCCTTCAAGCAGCCAGAATGCTTCCGCCAGGAGCAGTGTATCAGGCGCTTCAACAGCGATACGATCGACGACCTCGCGCCAGAATTCATCAGGCATTAATTGATCAAACCCTTTTCGGGAGATACCGTGCTCGGTCCTTGTAGGGATAGCCCCTCCTGTTCCCGGTTCGGGAAACCAGAGTCTCTGAAAATGTTTTTTTGTGAGTGTCATGGCCGCGTCAAAACGGATAACAGGAAATTGTCTCGCCACATGGATTATTGTTTGAATCATGGCCTCGCGGACTTCAGGATTGAGATAATTAAGCTGCGCAGTGTCGTTCCAGGGCATACTGGTGCCGTCATTCCCATGATAGATATACTTCTCACTGCCCGTATAATTGTCCCTTCTTTTAAAGACGACAGCAGCATCAGTACGGTCGTAGTAATGGTCCTCAATTTGGATAGAAACTCTTCCGTCACGGGACAAATCAGTTCCATGAAAGGTATACCAGGGAAAGGGGTTGTGATCGAGCGACAGGAACCAGTCAGGGTGTTCGATAACCCATCGAGAATAGATGCCCACATGGTTTGGTACCATATCACTGGCAAGGCGGATTCCTCGCTGCCACGCCCTGTCTTTAATATTGAGAAAGGCCTCCTCACCTCCCAGGTCATCGGCAATCTGGTAGTCGTACAGGGAATACGCTGACGGAACTGCTTCAGGGTTGCCGCACATTTGCTTGATCCTCTGGGACGCTGGGCTTCGCTCCCAAATGCCGATGAGCCAGAGACCACTGAACCCTCTTTTTCGAAGTGTATCAAACTCTTCATCGGGTATCTCGTGAATCTTTGCTATGGGGCGTTTGTACTGTTTGGAGAGCTGGTCAAGCCAGACATAAATGTTTTTCGCAATCAGTACCAGTCTCGGCATCCACTCCTTGTCAGGAGTAAAGTGCTCCGGTTCGAACTCAAGCCCTGTGCCTTTGTACCGATATGCCTCGGCAGGCCCAGGACCTGAGAAAGGTATCTTTTCTTCTTCTTTAAAGAGATCAAGGCTTCTCAGTATGCGGTGAAAATATTTACCGAGAAGATATCCCCAGTGTTCCATAATATATTCAAGTTGTCCGCCCAGAGAATGGGGCACTGCTATAGCCGGGCCTCTCAGCATGTCGATGAGGTTTTCATGTCGGGGGCCGAAGGGTAGGCTGTGTATCAAAAAATGATCTGAGTGTTGAGATGGTTTGAAGATACGCTGTATCTTTTTTCAATGACGAGTCATCAAAAAGTTCAAAAAAAGGTGAGAAAGCAGGATTCATATTAGCGAGCCACAAAAGGAGCATCTCTTCGAGGACGACCTGACGGTTTGACGCGCCGGCGGTCTCACCCTTGAGATAGCCTTCGATATCGATATTCCGTTTATACACATCAAGAGGTGGAAACTGATCGGTAAAGTAGTACAGGGTGTTTTCTATTTTTTCATTTTCAAGTTTTTCCGTGAGGAAGGAGAGGGCCTTTTCTATAGTCGATGGATCTGTTTCTTCAATATATCGGCCCACGATGTAATGGAGAATCTCATCAATAAGCCCCATCGCGATAAGTTGACCGGCTTTGATTGCCTGCTCCGGATAATTGATGAGGTCTCTTTTCTCGTTTATCTTCTGGGCGAATGTCCGGGCGGCAAGGAATTGGTGAAAATGACGTTTCCACTGAGTGAAAAGAGCGATTCGCTGAACCGATATTTATCGCGGAACTTTCTTCGATACATGAAATTCTCTGAAGGGCTTTTCAATTCTTCTATTCGCTGTTTGCTCAAGCATTGTTCACGGTATTGATGATAAACAAATGCTAACATAAGCCCCGACGGTTAGTCAACAAAAGGCAGCATGGAGGCATACGGTAAAGAGCATGGCGCAAAAATCGGAAATCGTGAACAATAAAGAGCAAAAAACAGAGAGATTATGGTGAAGGATTCTGGGTGCAATCTCAAACTGACAGGTCTTGCACCTTGTGCCTTGTAACTTTTGGACAGGCCCAGGCTGCGTGAGGACAGGCCCCTTGAACTTCGAACATTGAACAACCAAGGGTCAGGTGACTTGTGGTGTGGTTATTTCCACCGTTCTTTTATGAGGGCGATATTTTTTTCAATAGCCGACAAATAGGGATTGTCGGGACTGTCAAAATGATATCTGAGATATTCATGCATGGAGCCCATGAGTTTAAAGCGCGCCAGAGCGACATCCTCGTAGAATTTTGGCGTGCTTCTTATTAAAGCGTCGGCGCTTTCAGGCATCGTGGATCCTTGCCCCTTCAATTTGTCCAGACCCTTGAAACGATATGCTTCGATAAATTCATTATATAAGACAGGGAGTTTTTCAATGTAATCATCCATAGACATCTGGCCGAGGAGGTCTGCCGTCCCGAGGGCGTAACCTATGATTTTCTCTTCATCATTATGAAAGCGTATATTGATATCCAGGGTAACACCGGTACAACGGATAATGTTGAGAATAGAGGGGATATTATTGCTGGCAAGCCCTATTTCTTTTAAATATTGACGGGCGAAGTCAACACTCCTTTCCATGTGAATAAATGTGTATTTGGCGCCCGTGCCATCGTTGTCTCCCTCTGCCTTTATATAGCCTGTGTCATGGAGCAGGACCCCAATCGTCCCGAAGGCAAAATATTTTTTTGAAATTTTCGGAATCCCTCCACCTTTGTTCCATCCGTCTATCATGCCCACAAAAGGCGGAATTGTCTGAAAAGTATGGAAAAGGTTGTGGTACCCGGTATCACAAGCCTGGTAACCGGGTCTTTTTCCGTGAAAAAGATCAATAACATCAGACAATACACGCTCAATGAGGGTGATATCATTATCACTGTAGTTGATCTCGCAAATTGTCCGGATATCTTTAAGAATATTTTCCCGGGTAAGAGTTTCTGTAAAAAACATTGTTCAAACTATAATTTATCACAAATATAAACTATTATCTTTCAAAAAATAATAGAGCAAGCTATCGGTCTATCTCTTTTTTAATAATAAGGAGTAGTATGAGCGAAAAAACAGACCATAGATAGCAACAGTGAGAAAGGCCGCTATAAAGAGAGGAAGATAGACCCTTCCGGGAGAGAAATACCGCGTGATGTATATGAGGACAAGAAGGACAATGCCTGCCCCAAGAGATTTGATAATATCTTGTGCTGCCTGCCGCGACATCTTGTAGTTGGTCTTCCTTTTGAAAATAATGAAAAGAGACACAAAATTGAAAAAGGAGGCTATGGAGGTGGCCAGAGAGATACCCATGCTGGCAAAAGGCTTCAAAAGACACCAGGCAATAAGGGCGTTTAGTACCATGGATACAACGGCTACAACAGCAGGTGTCTTTGTGTCGTGCATGGCGTTGAAGGCCCTGACGAAGGTTATGGAGAGGGCGTAAAAAATGAGTCCCACGCTGTATCCGGAAAGGACCCTGGCAGCCAGTTCGGTCGCTTGTGGCGTAAAAGCACCCCTCTGGTAGATGACCTTGATGCAGAGGTCACCCGCAGAACAGAGAAGGATTGTAGATGGAATGAGGGTAATTGCAAGCAGAACGATTGAACTGTCAAGATGAGTAAAAATACCCCGCCAATTATTCTCATGATAAAGTCTGGATATTTTTGAAAACAGAACAGTGTAAACGGGTACGGCAAAGAGACTTGCGGGAAGAATAAAAATCCTGAATGCATAAGCAATCGAGGCAACATGTCCCGCGGGCAGAGTTGTGGCCAGTTGTCTACCCACGAAGCTATTAATGGGCACAGCCGATGCTGCGATGAGCGCGCCGGTAAGGAGGTTCTTTGCCTGGGCAATGGCTGGATGGTGCAGGTCCATGACAAACCGATATCTGATATTCAGACGCCGCAGATAGGGATACTGCATGACGATCTGAAGGAAGGCGCCTGCCGTTACACCCATGGCGAGACTATAGACGCCGAATCTATCGCTGAAGAGAAAGGCTGCGGCGATGAAGCATAAACTCCAGAGGATACCCGATAATTCAGGCGCGGCAAAGTGCTCTTTTGCGTTGAGAAACGCCTTCATGACGGAAAGGACGGTGTGAAATGCAATAACGGGTATCATGATGAGAAAGAGTATGCGGGTCATCTCCTGCTCGGCGGGTACATGAAACCCCGGGGCGATAATAAAACGTGTTATGGGGGCGCTGAAGATGAAGAAAAAAACTGAAAGTGGGATGGTAAGGGCGATAGCGATGTTGATGAACGTCGAGTATAACTTTGAATATTCATTATCATCATCAAGGTATTTTGAACAGACGGGTATGAGAAAGGCGCTTGTGGCCCCGGTAAAGAAAAGATTCTGTATGAGTTCCGGAAAGTTGAAGGCCACGATAAAAGAATCCACGGGACGTGTTACGCCGAAGATATATGCCTGGACAGCTTCCCTGATAAAGCCTATAGGCCTGCTGATGAGGGTAATAATGGTAATGACAGAACCCTTCTTGAGAATGTCGGCGGCCGCGTTGTTTGCGACTACCTGTTTCAGATGCTTTCTGTTCCAATATTTCTTCTCTTTACTGTTTTGCGTAATTTATTGAGGGCTTTTTGTTCTATTTGACGGATTCTTTCTCTTGTAACACCAAATATTTTACCTATTGTTTCAAGGGTTTGCGGGTCATCGCCATCAAGACCGAATCTGAGCGCGATTACCTTTCGCTCATCAATGGTCAGTGTATCAAGCCATGACGCCACTTCCTCCACTCTTTTGGTATGTTCAAGGACAGGGAGAGGGCCTTCACTGGCGGGACTCGCGAGGACTTCTTCCAGTGTTAATTTACTGTCATCATCGATGAATGTTTCCAGGGAGTATGTTTTGATCGCCATAGAAAAGAGATTTCTAACAAAGTCATGACGAAAACCCGTATCGTATGCTATTTCTTCGATAGTGGGTTCCCTTCCTTCTTTTTCCATGTAAGCATTCACCACTCTTGATATCTTGTTCACTCTTGATGACACATGAACGGGAAGTCGTATTGTCCTTGAATGGTTTGCGATTGACCGCTCGATTGATTGTTTTATCCACCAGGTAGCATAGGTTGAAAACCTGCATTCTTTTGTGAGATCGAATTTTTCAACAGCCCTGATAAGACCAAGGTTGCCCTCCTCAATGAGATCCAGCAGAGAGAGACCCTGGTTGACATATTTTCTGGCAATCTTCACGACAAGCCTCAGATTTGCCTCAATCATCTTTCTCCGTGAATCGGGATCCTTGTTAACTATGCCCCGGGCGCACATATTTTCTTCTTCCAGTGTGAGGAGGGGCAGTCTGCGCAGGTCTCTCATATAAAGTTTTTCAGCGATGAGTTCTTGATTTTCCGGGAAATATCCGTTTTCACTATTTTCTTTTATTTTTTCCACCCGTGTTCCCCGACGAGTTTTACAAATCTGCACCCACCATAATTTTCTTCCTTGAATTCTTTTCCATCCTCTTTTTCGTATACCATTAATTCCTGATTGAATTCGTCACCTACGGGTATCACAAGCCTGCCCTCTGTCGCGAGCTGTTCGAGGAGTGGCCTGGGTGCGCTTGGGGAGGCCGCGGTGACGATAATGCCATCATAAGGACCATACTCTTTCCACCCCGATGTGCCATCCCCGATGGTGATAACAATATTCCTGTACTGTAACTGATCAAAAAGCTTACGCGCCCGTTTTGCGATAGCCGGGATCCTTTCAATGGTGTAGACCTGTTCCGCGAGTTCGGCAAGAATGGCTGTTTGGTACCCGGAGCCGCTGCCTATTTCGAGTACTTTTTCCTTTCCGGTCAGTCTGAGCGCCTCGGTCATGAGGGCAACAATATAGGGTTGAGAGATGGTCTGTTTTTCTCCGATGGGCAGCGGATGATCTTCATAAGCCTGAGGCCAGAGGGCTTCGTCAAGGAAAAGGTGTCTTGGGACTTTCCGCATGGCCTCGATGACTCTGGGGTTTTTGATCCCTCTCGGAATAATCTGGGTATCCACCATGTATTGCCTTTTACTGCTGTGGGCGTTCATGGTTGTCATGACGAGAGTTCTTTTGCCCTTTTACATGCCTTTGCAACGGCTTCTATAACATTTCCCTTGAAGGCCCTTTCTTCCAGTATGGCTATACCGGCAATGGTCGTCCCACCAGGGGACGTGATCATGTCCCGCATGACTGTAGGGTGTATTTTTTCTACTTCAAGCATTTTTAATGTTCCTTTTATTACCTGAAGAGAGATGGTTTTCGCTTTGTCGCGCGGCAGTCCTGTCTTGACGCCCGCGTCGATCATTGCTTCCAGAAAGAGAAGGAAAAAGGCGGGTCCGCTTCCCCCAAGTGCGGTGATGGCGTCCATAAGCTCTTCGCCTACTTCCACGAAATGACCCAGCGGGGACAACATTTTCTGGATCTTCGCGCGTTCCTCTTTTGTGACCGCCCGATTTGATGTTATGCCCGTCATACCTTCACCGACCTTCACGCATATGTTTGGCATTAACCGTACAATCCGGGTCGGTTTGCCGATAAAAGAAAGTATATTGGATGTTGTGATACCTGCCATAATCGATATAATAAGCTTTTTGTCATTCAGGGAGGGAGAAATTTCCTGGATAACTTCTTTCGCGTCCTGCGGTTTTATGGCGAGAACAATATAATCTGTTTTTTGAACAAGCTCTGAAAGCGATTTCGCGCTTTTCAGGCCGTAAGTTTTTTCTATATAGGTCGCCCGTTCTTTTTTTACTTCCGCGAAGAGAAGGAAATCCTTTTTGAGGCTACGGTTTATGAGGGCTTTTACGATAGACTCACCCATGTTGCCCAAACCGATAATTCCGATTTTTTCCATTTTTTATCCCTCCTTGTTTCTTATAACAGATAAAAGGGGTTCTTTTAAAGTCAAAAGTAATTGAAAATGGCTATCCGGTTTCCTGCGGGCACGGTTTGCCGAGTTGACCAGTATTTAAAAAAATAGATAAATCCGCTTGACAGAAGGCAGAAGAAGTCTTATCATAGTTCTATAAGTTTATTTAAATTCTAATCAGGAGGTATTAGGGATGAAGAAATTATTAGTAGTTTTCATGGCAGTTTTGTTGTCAGTTGCGTTCGTGGGTGCGGTTTATGCTCAGGGTGATCCATCTAATGCACAACAGGCTTTTGACAAGAAATTTGCCACCGCAAAGACTGCAACAGTTGAAGGAACAGTTCTGAGTCATGATGTAAAGTGCCATTGCATAGTTATAAAGGGCCCCAATGGCAACGTCGTTGTTCAGGATGACTATGCAAAGTTCAACCAGGAATACAACAAGGCAAAAGGTCTGAAGCTCAACGCAGCTGCAAAGATTACTTACAAAACCGTAGATTCTATCAATTATGCTACAAAAGTAGAACAGAAATAGTTGTTCTTAAGAGTTAAAAAACTGCAAAAAAGGGGGTGTTACTACCCTCTTTTTTGCATCTCAGGGCAATAAAAAGTTTAAGATTTAATAGTTTTATAATTTCAATTTGTTACGTCATATCATTATTCAGGGCTCTTTTATCACCACAAAACCTCTTTAATTATCTCGCATTAATTGCTACCATTATTCTATTGCTTGACTTTCTGAATGGTCTGATGAGTTTGTCTTCCCAAATTCTATGGGAATTGATTTTATAAATGACAGATGGTAGATCTCTACTTTTGTCCGTGAAGTTGCCCATCACCTCCGAATGGAAAGGATAGTTGATATTAGATACCCGTTCATTATGATACTTAGTACGCTGGCGCGAAGGTGATTGCAGGAGAGCATGCCTATACCTGCTCGTACCCCTGATATGCGATAATAATTGTGTTACAAGTGGGACAGAATAATAGGTAATACTTTAGGAAATCCTTTGCTTTCTTTGTTGTTGAAGTTATCAGGGACAATCACTAACGATTACTCTCTGGTAATACTATGCCCAAAGACAACGTTAAGAGTATGGCGGCCCTGATTTATTTACTACTTATTATCTTTAGGTTCAACAGGATACTTTGCCTTTTCCCAATCTGCCCAGCCACCCTTTAAAGCGTATACTTTCTTGTATCCTCTTCCCATTAATTGCAGCGCCACACTGGCGCTGGTTGCTTCGTTCAGTCACTTGCAGTACAAAACAATGGTCTTGTCTTTTGGATAGTTATTGACCCAGGAATCAAGCTTGGACGGGTTTTCTCGAACAGCCCCCTTGATTTTGGTATTGCTTTCCTCCCAGTCGTGAGCCGACCGCACATCGATAATAACAAAATCGGAATTGCCAAGCTGCGCTTTTAACTGTTCCCTGGTCATCCTGGGGACATTCTCCGGGCCCGACACTGTTTCCGCGCTGAGGGCCGTCTGTAGAAAGCCTGAAAGCAGCATTATTGTGAATATAAGCAACGCTTTGTTCATCTTCTCCTCCTTTAAGCTTCTATACATGAAAAATCCTAAGCATATTCTTCAATGTGTAAATGGATGCTCAGTAAAGAATAACAGATGCTCTCGATCGTCTAAAGAGTATGCTTCTGCATGGTGCTGTTTGACCTTGCCTAAAAGATATACGTCATCCATTCGCTTAATCTTTGAAGACTTGAAGTTGCTAGTAATAGCCCGATGATGATGAGGAGTATGCCCATAATCTTCATACTATATTTCATGATAGAACCGTATCTTTTAAGAAGTCCCAATAATCGGTCGAAAAGAAGAGCTGATATGATAAATGGAACAGCAAGCCCCAGCGAATACATGCTTAACAGACGTGCACCTTTCCGGGCACTTCCTTCGGTTGAAGCAAGAACCAATATGGAAGACAATGCGGGACCAATGCAGGGAGTCCAACCAAGGGAAAAAGCGATACCTACAATGAAGGAGCCAAAGATACCCAGAGGTTTTTTCTTCAATTGAATGATCTTTTCCTGGTTCAAGAAAGGTATTTTAATGATATTCAGGCTGAATAACCCCATGACGATAAGCAGTATACCTCCGATCCGGGAAATATATGTCTGATAGGTGGACAGGAATTGGCCGATTATTGAAGAGGATATGCCTAATGTTATAAAAACAAAAGAGAAACCCAATACAAAAGCAATCGCATGGGTAAGCATAATACTTTTGAATTTTGTTGTTTTGAATTCCTCGGTATGATCAAAGGATGCCCTGCTTATGAAGACCAGGTATGAAGGTATAAGAGGCAATACACAGGGTGCAAAAAAAGAGAGTACGCCTGAACTGAAAGCGATAATACCGTTCAATTCCATGAAACAATAAACTCCATAAAAGCCATGATCTAATTGTATGCATTTCATAGAGTGTTGTCAAATGTACTGAAATGTATTTCCTTACCCTATGATATGAATGTGTCGTTTTACCGGATTTTTCTTGAGGAGAATGTATGTCGCCCCTGGTCCTCCGTCACTCATAAGGGCATTGGAAAAGGCAAGGACCCATTTTCTGTGCATTGCCTTGATAATCCATGTTTTCAAATGTTCTTTGAGTACGGGCACACCTTTTGATTTGAGCCCCCTGCCATGAATAATCTTTACGCATTTCAATCCTTCTCGGACAGTGTCCCTTATGAATGCCTGAAAAAGATCATTGGCGTCATCAACGGAATAACCATGAAGATCGAGCGTTTTCTGAACGGAGAATTCGCCTGTTCTCAACTTTTCCATTGTTATCGGGTTAATGCCTTCAGCATAGCCCTCCATAAATTCAGGCAGGTTTGTCACATTCAATTGATGGTTGTCCTGTATGGCTTCCTCAAACAGTCTCTGTGAATTATTGTCTTGCAGGGTTTGCCGGAAATGCCGGACTCCATGCTTTTTTCTCATTCTTTTTTTGTTTTCATCAATGGTTTTTACGCCTTCCATGGCTTCAATGAGGAGATGTGTATCGTCTTTGATATTCATTCGGGTTGTGGTTTCCGTAAATTCCTTGAGGTGTATTTTATGCGCTTTTACAAACGCAGGGAGGTCGGTAAAGGGCTTGTTTATCGGTTCTTTTTCCATGTGAATATTAAAACTGTATTGTTTCCTTTATCGTTAACGCGTATGTTTTTGCTTTGTCATGATCTTCGACAAACTTTACCTCAAACTCTCCCTTTTGCCCTCCATCAAGTGCTATCACATCGGTGTAATCCGTGAGTGCTAAACCGTCATTATCGAATACTGTAGCCACAATAGTAAGCAGCATCTCTTCAGCTTTGTCGTTGATGATCCTGCCTGTGATCTTTGCCCAGTAAGGGAGCGCTATTTGAGCACAGCAGGGCAGTTGAGAGACAAGAAAAATATGGCTTTCCAGTATGATACCTTCTGTGATGTTAATATTGTTGCACGTGAGGTGTTGGAACGCCGTGTCGTTTGAACATATTGTATCATTTACAGCCATTGTAAAATGTACCATTTTTTGAGTTTCTAATCATCCTTTACCCGTATAAGTGTTATATTTTGACAACCAGCAAGGATTTGTAATAGAGTAACTCCATGAACTGGCTGGCGTATCTTATTGATTATGGGATTATAGGCTCTTTGATTGTGCTTTCCGTCATCTCCCTGGCCATTTTTATTGAACGGTACCTTTTCTTTAAGAAGCTCACCGTTAATGACAGGACGAGCGATAGAAGAACTTTTGAAATAGAGATAACGAAAAGAATGGCCGTTATTGCCACAATCGGCAGTAACGCGCCCTATATTGGACTTCTTGGGACAGTACTCGGCATTATGCTCACCTTTTTTACGATAGGCAGGGAAGGGTATGTGGACGCGACGAAAATCATGGTGGGGCTGGCTCTGGCTCTGAAAGCAACGGCAATCGGGCTTGTCGTGGCCATACCGTCAATAGTTTTTTACAACTATTTAACAAGAAAGGTAAAGGTGGCTCTCCTGCAATGGGACGCCAAGTATGGAAGAGAAAGAATTTAGCTATATCAACATGGTCCCCTTTATCGATGTGATGCTTGTCCTTCTCACTATTGTTTTGATGACAAGCACCTTTGTGGCAAGCGGGCTCATCCCCGTTGAACTGCCGAAAGTCGCGGGGAAGTACGAAAATGCCATGAGGACAAAGGTTATCGAGATAGACAGATCGGGTGCCATCTATTATCAGGGTACACCGGTTGATCTTTCGGGGCTTAAGGGCGAGCTTGGTAATATGCCGGAAGATACACCTTTTCTCATAAGGGCTGATCGGAGCCTTCCCCTCCAGAATTTTGTGGAAGTCCTCGATGTAGTCAAAACAATGGGCTTCAAAAGGGTGAGCCTCCAGACAGAGGAACAGAAACGATGAAAGAACACTCAATTGCCGTCTCAGTTTCTCTACTGTTCCATGTAATCATTGTGGCCCTTTTTCTGCGCGTTCCCTTCGATCAATATATAAAACCAAAGCTTATGGTCCTCGATTTCTCCCTTGAGAAAGGACGAGCGGCAGATGACGCGGAAATCGGAAATCGTGAATCGCGAATCGTGAATCGTGAAACACAAATCGCAAATCGTGAATCGCAAATCGAAGGCCGGGAATTGCCGCAAAACGGACAGATAGCTGAGCACAGGAATACAATTACAGAGAAGGAAGATAGCATACAAAGAAGATTGGTGGTAGACCATTCAGACAACTTCAATACCATTGCTTCTGATCCGGCGGGTCAGGTTGTGGTCAGTGGAGAGACGGGACCAACGGGGGCAAAAAATGATAGCGTCTCCGGAAAAAACATATCAGTCGGAGAAGGCTCGGGTAATCTGCCTGCCGTTTCCCGAAGTATGAGGGTCATCGATTATGGTAAGGGTGGTTCCGGTGTAAGGGATTTTTCTTTTATAGCCGACACAATTAACAAGAGATTCCAAAATAGCTATCCTTCCAGAGCGAACACAGAGCGGTGGGAAGGAGAAGTACTCCTTTCTTTTGTTATTTTCGGGGATGGCACTATTCGTAATGTAAAAATTGTTAAAGGCTCTGGTCGTATAGTTCTTGATAGTCATGCCAGAGAAACCCTCATGAAAACAACTTTTAATAGAAAGCTTCCCGAACCGATCCAGATTGATAATTGGCGTGTTACCTATAAATTGCAATAATAACGATATAAAAGGACATTACCTATGAGTGTAATACAGGACAACGAACTCATCCTTATCATCTACAAAGACAAAAAATATCTTAAAAGGATTTCCGCCGATCAGAGCTTCCATGGCAAAGGGGGAGCGCTTAGTTACTCGGATATTATCGGCAAAGAGTATGGTATCCGCTTTGGCGAGTATGATATCTATGAACCGACGATCGAAGATATTGTCATGTATGCTTTCAAAAGAGAAACCCAGATTATCTACCCGAAAGACAGTTTCTATATTACTTTTAAGATCAACGCGAAGAACGCATCCAGGGTCCTTGAAGTCGGGACGGGAAGCGGCGCGTTTACCTATATTCTTGCCCACACAGTTGGCCCTCAGGGGAAGGTCGTTACTTTTGAGATGGAAGAAAGACACTATAAGAACGCCAGGAAAAATATTGAGAAATATGGCCAGTGGGGTAATGTGGAACTCCACAATGAAGATGTAACGAACTACTTTGATGGTGGTTTCGATGCCGCCTTTATCGATGTTCGGGAGCCCTGGACTTGTCTTGAGAAGGTGAGAAGCCTCATGAAAGGAAGTGCTTCAGTGGGGATGATCGTGCCAACGGCGAACCAGATTTCAGAGCTGTTGAAGGCGCTGGAAAATGGTTTTGGTCACGTTGAAGTGATGGAGATCATGCACAGAAAATATAAAACAGTGGCGGAAAGAGTGCGACCGCAGGACAGAATGATCGCCCATACAGGGTATCTTGTATTCGCCCGTAAAATTGAAGTAAAAACGTGATTATAAAATGACGAACTTCTTCACATAATCAACGATCTGCTGAGGATCGTCCATGATCTTGAAAATCTCCAGGTCTTCTTTTGAAATCTTGCCTGTATTGAGCTGGGTCGTCTTCATCCATTCAATGAGCCCTGCCCAATAAGAAGAACCGACAAGGACGATAGGGAAAGGCCTCATCTTTTTTGTCTGAATCAGAGTGAGCGCTTCACTAAATTCGTCAAGCGTACCGAAGCCGCCGGGCATGACGATATAGGCCATGGCATATTTGAAAAACATCACCTTTCTGACAAAGAAATACTTGAAACTCAATTTGATTGTTGAATAGGGATTTGGTTTTTGTTCAAAGGGTAGTTCTATATTAACGCCTACCGATTTTGCTCCGCCTTCTTTTGCCCCTTTGTTTGCTGCCTCCATGACGCCGCCCCCGCCGCCGGTAATAATATTGAAAGCCGTTTTTCGCGAGCATTTTCGCGAGATCATACGTATTTTCGTAAAGTTCTTCTCCTTTACGGCATCGGGCGCTGCCGAAAAATGTAATGGCAGGTTGTAAGTCTGAGAGGTTCTCAAAACCCTCCACAAACTCGGCCATGATATGAAAAAGCCTCCATGATTCCCTGAGGGTCATATCATCGAGCATAAATTGTTTTTCCATTGGTTCCTCTTTTTACCTTGAGATTTTCTGTGCCCACATATATTATTTAGATACGAAAGAGATGTCAAACGAAAACTCATGGGCGAAATACTGATCGGAACGAGCGGATTTTCTTTTGATGACTGGGTGGGTGAGGTCTACCCTGAGGGTATCAAAAAACAGGATATGTTGCCTTATTACGAGAGGACTCTTGGTTTTAAGACGCTTGAGGTCAATTACACCTATTATGCCATGCCTTCCGCGAAAACTATGGAATCCTTCGCGAAGAGGACTTCGAGGGATTTTTCCTTTGTCGTAAAAGCATATAAAGGTATGACACATGAAAAGATGGATAACGTGAAAGAGATGTGCGCGCGCTTCAAGGCAGGAATAGAGCCTTTAAATGGTAACGTGAAAGCCCTTCTTTTTCAATTTCCCTATATGTTTGTTCCCGATGATGAAAATATCGGTTACTTACGGTCCATTCGTGAAGAATTTGATGGTTACGAACCAATAGTGGAATTCAGAAACGCGAAGTGGTTTGATGACCGCTATCTGGAGATGCTGAAAGAACTTTCATTCGGATATTGTATTGTCGATGAGCCAAAGCTGAAAGGGCTCCTCCCTTTTTCCCCGCACCTGACCTCTGACACAGGATATTTTCGCTTTCACGGCAGGAATACGAAATGGTTCAATGAGCCCCTTGAAGTCCGCTATGATTATTTGTATTCCGAGAAAGAACTCCGGCAGTTTGTTGCGCCCATCAGAGATATTGCCCGCCGGGCATCGACAACGTATGTCTTTTTTAATAACTGCCACGCGGGCAAGGCCGTAAAAAACGCTTTGATGATGATTGAAATGCTGAAAGAAGAGGAAAAACATAGCGCATAGGGCACGGAGCATGGAGTGGGTAGCACAAGTCACAGGTCGCAAGCTACGAGAACAAAGTGTTTCTCTGAGGCCTGAGTCCTGGGACATAAAGTTCTGTAACTGGCCGAATGAGCGAAGACCTAAGCGGGTATCAAATGTAAGCAAGGGAATGGTGATAACGTGAGAATAGGAATTGACATAGGCGGAACAAAGATTATTGCCGGAATTGTTGATGAGAAGGGCTCTGTAATCAATTCAAAAAAGATCCCAACGGAGACCGCAAAGGGTTATGAAGGCATACGGGACGATATAGTCATTCTTATACAGGATATTTTACAAGGAGCCGGCATTGAGAAAAGCACCATCGAACAGATCGGCATTGCCACAGCAGGCCAGATAGAGAAAGGGTCATGCAAAATACTCTTTTCACCGAATCTGGGATGGCATAATGTGGCCCTCAGAGATGATATAGAAAAAGCGATCAGGCGTGAGGACACATATCGAGAATGACGTAAATGCCGCGACTTACGGCGAATGGAAGTTCGGACTCAAGGGCGTGCCGAAAGATGTTCTTGGTATTTTCATAGGTACCGGTATTGGCGGAGGCCTCATCTTCGACGGAAAGCTCTACCGTGGTTTTTCAAATGTCGGCGCCGAGGTGGGCCATACGATCCTCAACCCTTACGGTTACCAGTGCAACTGCGGCAACAATGGTTGTTTCGAGGCATATCTGTGGCGGCTGGTATATCATTGAAAGAGTCAAAAAAATGATTCAGGAAGGGTATAAGGGAAAAATAGGGGATATTATCAATGGGGATATGGTGAATCTTCACACCGGTACAATCGAAGAGGCATACTTGCTGGGTGACGAGTACTGTACTTCTGTCTGGCAGGAGGTTATTGAATATCTGGGTGCAGGGATCGCGAGCCTTGTAAACTTATTGAACCCGGAAATTGTTGTGTTGGGTGGTGGTGTTATTTATGGCACTAAACATCTTATTGATGACATGAAAATGGTGCTTAATAAAAGAGCCATGGCAGAGTCGCTTAAGGGCCTGCGAATAGAAAAAGCAAAGCTTGGCGAAGAATCAGCGCTGCTTGGTGTTTCATATATTGACGAATAGGAGGGAATTGGAATGAATAAAGAGATCTTCAGGGAATACGACATCAGGGGAAATGTTGAAAAGGACCTGACGGATGATGTGGTAAAAAATATCGGAAGAGCATTCGCCGCGTATATGACAAAGGGTGGGAAAAAGACCGCATCTATAGCCCGTGATTGCAGGCTTTCCTCCGAACACTACCGGGATCTCCTTGTCGAAAGTATGGTCGAGAGCGGACTGGATGTCATCGACGTCGGCCTTGTGCCGACAGGTCTTTTTTATTATTCACTTTTTAACCTTGATGTTGAGGGTGGTATCATGATTACAGGAAGTCACAACCCGCCGGAGATGAATGGTTTCAAGGTTGCTTTCGGTAAATCGACAATCTTTGGCGAAGAGATACAGAACATAAGAAAAATCATTGAAGAAGGACGATTTGTACAGGGAAAAGGTTCGTACAGGGAGTACATAGAATCTTGTCACTGATTATTTTACATTCCTGCGATCAAATATTAAACTGAACAAACAGTTCAAAATAGTAGTCGATGCCGGAAACGGTACGGGTGGTGTTATCGGGGTGCCCATTATGAGGGAAATGGGTCAGGAAGTCGTCGAACTTTTCTGTGATATGGACGGTCATTTTCCGAACCATTTTCCTGATCCGACAGTTGAAAAAAACCTTGAGACATTGAGAAAGACGGTCTTGGAACAGAAGGCCCACGTCGGTATAGGGTACGACGGCGATGCCGACAGGATCGGGATCATCGACGAAAAAGGCAATATCATCTGGGGTGATTATCTGATGATTATATTTGCCCGTGATATTCTCAGGGAAAACAAGGGCGCTTCTTTTGTCTCAGAGGTAAAGTGCTCAAAAAACCTTTTTGATGATATTGAGAAACATGGTGGTAAGCCTATCATGTGGAAGGCTGGTCACTCCCTCATCAAACAAAAGATGAAAGAAACAGGCGCCCTCATGGGCGGCGAAATGAGCGGTCATATCTTTTTTGCCGACAAATTTTTTGGATATGATGATGCCATATACGCCTCGTTGCGCTTTCTGGAGATTATGGAGCGTGACGGAAGACCTGTCTCGGAGTTCTTGAGCGATCTTCCGAAAATGTATTCCACTCCGGAAATACGGATGGATTGTCCTGACAACGTAAAATTTGAGATTGTGCGGAAGCTTACCGAATATTACAAAACCAAATTCAAGGTCATAGATACCGATGGCGTAAGGGTTGTATTTGAGGATGGATGGGGGCTTGTGCGTTCTTCCAATACACAGCCCATTCTCGTGCTCAGATTTGAAGCAACAAGCGAGGAGTCCCTTGCGAGGATCCAGGATATGGTCATGAAGGATCTTTCACGGGTGATGAAAGAGCATAGAGCATAGGGCAGGGCATGGAGAGCCGGAAATCGTGAATCGTAAATCGTAAATAGCCGGAAATCTGAACGTAAATCGCTTAGAGATATGAGCTTGGGGCATGGAGCACAGGGCATAGCGCACTGACTGTTATTCATGAAAAAAACCTGTCAAAAAGCTTCGTACACCCTTCCATTGTAAGGAATTTGTTCATATCTTATTGTATACATGAAATTTCATCCACCATTTATGGGTCAATTTGGTGTAATATATAGTGCTATAATTTTATTGAAGAACATATATGCTGAACATTCCGAACCATATTCTTAAACCCGCCCGATACACGGGTATTGAACCGCACAGGGTTGTGAAAGACCTGAAAGGTACTGAGGTGAGGTTCGCGCTCTGCTATCCCGATGTCTACGAGATCGGCATGTCCTACTTCGGCCATTTTCTCCTCTATGAAATTGCCAACAACATAGATGGAATATGGTGTGAACGATGTTTTGCCCCCTGGGTTGATATGGAAATGTATCTCAGAGAGAACAATATTCCTCTCTGCACACTTGAATCGAGAACGCCCCTCAAGGCAATGGACCTTATCGGGTTTTCTCTCACCTATGAGTTGAATGTAACTAACGTGCTCAATATGCTCGATCTGGGAGGCATCAGGATACGTTCTGATGAAAGAGAAGAAGGCCCTATTATTATTGGTGGAGGGCCTCTCATGCTGAATCCGAAGCAGTATGAAAGGTTTTTTGACCTTATTGTTGTCGGTGAGGCCGATTCGGTAATCGTCAAATTACTGAAGGCGACAAGACTATTGAAGGGGTTCCCCAGATCGAATGTAGTCGAGGAACTTTCACGATTTGAGGGTGTCTATGCTCCACGTTTTCCGCAAGGAACCGTAAAGAGGCAATATGTTAAAAATCTGGACAAAACGTATCATCCGGTACGTCCCCCTATTCCGACGGTCAACAGTGTTCATAACCGGCTAAACATAGAAATCTCAAGGGGGTGCGGCAACGGTTGCAGGTTCTGTCTTGCCGGCTTTGGTTACAGACCATACAGAGAACGTTCTTTTGAATGTCTTACAGATATAATCGATCAGTCACTGACATGCCACGGGCTATGAGGAGATTTCTCTCCTTTCATTAAGCTCCGGCGATCACAGTGCTCTATTTGACGTTATTGACTATGTAAAAAGTCACTATCGGGGTATTTCTCTTTCGCTGCCTTCGCTGAAGATCGGGAGTATCGGAGAAAAAGAAATATCAGCCATCGGAGGCATAGCGCGAACGGGATTTACCTTTGCTCTTGAGGCGCCCACAGATGAGCTCCGATGCAGACTCAACAAGAATATTGACGTCGACCTTCTCATAGAGCAGTTACCTCTTCTCAAGAGATTTGGCTGGAGACGGTTAAAACTTTATTTGATGGTTGGTTTTCCCTGGGAAAAAGAAGAAGATCTCCTGAGTATGAAAGAGCTTATGGCGCCTTTTCGCAGAGAGGGGATTGAAATACATCTTTCTGTTTCGCCTTTTATTCCGAAACCCCATACGCCTTTTCAATGGCTGCCAATGGAAGATGAAGCGGCCCTCAACGAAAAGATGTTATTTTTGAAAAGGTCTTTAAAGGGCAAGGGAGTAAAAGTAAATTATCGGGATACGAAAGTCTCCCTTATTGAAGGTATTATATCAAGGGGTGACGAACACCTTTCCTCCCTTTTTGAATATTTATTTCACCGCCGCGTTAAACTTGAGGCGTGGAGGGAATTTTTTTCACCACAATTGTACGAAGAATGGTTTCGTGAAAATGATATTGACATGAGAAGGTATCTTGGTGGAAGAGAAACAGGCACATCCTTACCCTGGGAGTTCATCGATATTGGCATCGATCAGACCTTTCTTGAGAAAGAATTCGGAAAAGCGGACCATGCAGATAAGACAGTCGATTGTCTTAGCGGGTGCGCGCGGTGTGGTCTCGAATGTCATGAGGGACAGGTTACAGGTCACAAAGCACAGGGCACAGACATCAAACAGAACGATGGAAGCGAAAAACAGGACCCTCCGCAACGACACCGGAGGGCAGGCGAGGGAAGCAGGGAAGAGATAGAAGTCACAGGGCACAAGTCACAGGGCACGAGCATCGAGAAGCAAGAGGGAAGCGAGAGCGTGAAGGAAGATATAGACGGAAAAGAAACAAGGAACAAGCTTGAAGAAGGAAGAGGGGAAGCGGTTTACTTTCCGTTATATAAAGCGCTCAGATGCCCGTTATATCGGCCACATTGATACCATGAATATAATTTTAAGGGCCATCAGAGCATCGGGTATTGAAATTACCATGCACCGTAAATATCATCCCATGCCGAAGATCGCCTTGTCAGACGCTTTGCCTATCGGGATTGAAAGCACCTGTGAACTTATCGAAATCGAGGCGGCACAAGGCACAGTAATAGACCAGGGAACGTTGGAAGCGATAAACAGGGGTATGCCCGGAGGCATGAAAATGCAGGAGTTTATTGAAGGGTCCCTGAAAGATATGGTAAAAGAATATCTGTACGTTCTTGTAAGCGAGACAGATGTGGGTAATGAATTTGAGCAATGGAAGCAAAAAGGCCGGAAATATTTTTATATATGGAGAGACAGTCGCGTGAAAAACGTGTGGATGCGGGGAGTATTTCAGAGAATCATAAAAATAGAGGCAAGAAGGATCTATGGCATCTGAACTGATTATTAATGTGACCTTTAATGAAACGAGAATAGCCTTTCTGGAAAACGGTGTTTTGGTAGAATTTTTTATAGAGCAGAAAAACGGCCATAGTATGGTTGGAAGCATCTATAAGGGGAAAGCGGCGAGAATTGTTCCCGGGATGGATGCCGCCTTTATTGATATCGGGCTTGAGAAATCGGCATTCCTCTATGTAGGCGATATTATCCTCGACAGGATGATGTATGAAGAGTTTGATGATTCCGACTTCCGTATCGACCGCAATGAGAGAATAGAAGGGGTCCTTGAGGATGGTCAGGAACTGATAGTCCAGGTTTCACGGGAACCTATCGGGCAGAAAGGGACCCGTGTCACATCGAAAATAACCTTGCCGGGCAGGCTTCTTGTGCTCATGCCTGCTACCGATCATGTCGGGGTATCGCGCAGAATAGAACAGGAAGAGGAAAGAAAGAGGCTGGCGGCATTATTGAAGCAGATATGCCCCAGTGGTTATGGTGTTATCGCGCGGACCGCGTCGGAAGGTAAGGGCGCCGAGGAACTTGAAGCTGACCTTAATTTTCTTGTCAGGATCTGGGAGAGTATCCAGGAAAAATCGAAGAGCGCCCGTGCCCCGTCTATTTTGCATCAGGAACTGGGTATTATCTTCAGAGTCATACGTGATCTGCATTCACACAATTTAAAAAAGATCGTTGTTGATGACGAGTTTGTATACAAAAAAGTTGCCGATTTTTTAAAGGAGTATTTGCCTGAAGAAGGATGTGAGGTAGCGCATTTCGATGAGAAGGACCCCATCTTTGAAGCCTACGGCATCGAAATCGAAATAGCGAAGCTCCTGCACAAAAAGATATGGCTCAAGTCGGGCGGATATATTGTTCTGGATTATACTGAAGCCCTTACCGTCATCGACGTGAATACAGGCAGGTATCTCGGCAAAAAAGACCTTGAAGACACGATACTCCGGACAAACCTTGAGGCAGTGAAAGAGATTGCTTATCAGATACGGCTCAGAAATATCGGGGGTATTATTGTTATTGATTTTATAGATATGGAGAGGAAGGAGTCGAGGGACCTTGTATTTCAGACGCTCGTTGAGACCCTGAAAAAAGATAGAATAAAAACATTCGCCTACCCCATAAGTGAAATAGGCGTTGTCCAGCTAACGAGAAAACGCACGAGACACAATATCGTCAATCTCATGTCGGAAACATGCCCGAACTGCGATGGCTCCGGCTATATTAAATCAAGATATACCGTCTGTTATGAGGTGTTGAGGGAACTTAAAAGTGACTGCAGAAAGGATGAAGGAAAAATATTCAACATTCATCTTTCCCCTGAAGTTGCAAGACTTCTGTATGAAGAGGAGAAGAGTTCTCTGGAACATATCGAAACCACTTATAAAACAAAGGTGAATCTTATTGCCAACCCTGATTACAGCATAGACAAGTTCAGTATCGAAGGAGTTAAGTGATAACCGAGAAGGGCCAGAAACCGATAAATAAAACAATAACCAATAACCAAGTAGCAACCGAAGGGGTTCAAGCCTGTCCTCGCTTGACGGGGATCGCCCCCTCCAACGGCGGAGCCACCCCCTCTGCTCGCAGAAGTTCGCTTCATTGTAATTTGGTAATTGGTTATTTCTAAGCTGCCATGAAACAGACGTTTTTATCTCCCGCGAAAGTCAATCTTATTCTTAAGGTTTTATCAAAGAGACCTGACGGTTATCACAATATTATCAGTGTTGTAGACCCCGTATCGCTTTATGATCTGATCCATATTGAAGAGATTGATAATGATTGTATCATTGTGAAAGATAATAAAGGTATCCTGCCGGAGGATGAGCAGAATACCATGTACAGGGCGGCGAAACATATCAAGGAGACATATTCTGTTCCGCAAAGGGGTCCATATTTATGTGGAAAAGACAATCCCCATCGGAAGCGGCCTTGGCGGTCCGAGCAGCAACGCGGCAACAGTCTTGAAAGCGCTTTCCGGGATATGGCGTCTTTCGATTACCGATGAGGAATTTGTCGATCTTGGCAGATCGATAGGGGCCGATGTACCCCTCTTTTTATATGGTAAGCCCTGTATCATGGAGGGGATCGGCGACATTATCACCCCCATTACACTGCCCCGCCTATGGTATCTTATAGTCTATCCTGAGCTTGTTTTATCGACTAAAGAGGCCTACAGCAGACTAAAAATCGAGTTGACAAACAACGAAAATAATATTAAATTGATGGGTAATTTCAAAAACATAGGTGAAATTGCGGGCAGTCTGGAAAATGATCTCGAACAAATCGGAATGACAATGTGTCCTCGAATTAAGACGATTAAAGATATATTAATGGAGGCAGGTGCTTTGGGCGCTTTAATGAGCGGAAGCGGTTCCTCTGTATTTGGTGTGTTCCAAAACGAGAGAGATCTTGAGAAAGCGTCTCCTTTTGTTCGGAATATGGGCAGTATTTTTGAAGTGCATAGTCATAGGGAGGGATGACGAATGGAGATTACGGAAATAAAGATTTTTGCTGTCGATGAAAAACGAGTGAAGGCCTATTCCTCAGTTGTTTTTGACGATTGTTTCATTGTACGTGATTTAAAGGTAATTCAAGGTGATAGCAAGCTTTTTGTGGCAATGCCGAGCAAGAAAATGAAAGACGGTTCCTACAGAGACACGGTCCATCCTTTGAATAATAATATGAGAAGTAAACTCGAAACAAGCATACTCGAGGCTTACGAGAAAGAGTTAAAGAAGAAAAAAATGCAGTAAATCAGGAAGTTGGGGTGTCGTCAAGCGGTAAGACACAGGCCTTTGGAGCCTGCATTCGGAGGTTCGAATCCTCCCGCCCCAGAAATATTTGTCTCAGGGAGATATGAATTGGACAAACTCAGGATATTGACAGGAAACGCGAACCCGGAACTGGCACAGAAGATCTGCAAATTTCTCGGTGTAAGCCTGGGCAAAACAAAAGTAAGTCATTTCAGTGATGGCGAAATACAGGTGGAGATCGATGAAAGTATCCGTGGCATGGATACTTTTGTTGTCCAGTCCACATGTCCTCCTGTAAATCAGAACCTCATGGAACTTCTCATCATGCTTGATGCCCTGAAGAGGGCTTCAGCAGGGAGAATAACGGTTGTTATCCCATACTATGGCTATGCGCGCCAGGACAGGAAGGTTTTCCCCAGGACATCCATATCAGCGAGACTTGTGGCAAATCTTATTACCGTAGCTGGCGCGTCAAGAGTGCTGGCAATGGACCTTCATGCCGGACAGATCCAGGGTTTCTTTGACATACCCGTTGACCACCTCTATGCGTTGCCGGTCCAATTTAAATATTTGAAGAAGATCAAGGGCGAGATTGTTGTTGTGTCACCTGATGCCGGGGGTGTTGAAAGGGCCCGCGAACTCGGCAAACGGCTCAATGCGTCTATCGCTATTATTGATAAGAGGCGCGAAAAAGCAAATGTTTCAAAAGTGATGCACGTCATCGGCGACGTGAGAAAGAAGACCGCCATACTGCTGGATGATATGATCGATACGGGTGGTACCATTGTGCAGGCCGCGGAAGCGATCATGGGTGACGGGGCAAAAGCGGTTTACGCATGCTGCACGCATCCCGTGCTTTCAGGGAGCGCTGTCGAGAGGATCAATAACTCGTCTCTTGTAGAGATGGTTGCCACGAATACGATTCCGCTTTCGGATGAAGCGCAGAAATCAAAAAAAATAAAAGTACTTGATGTGTCACCCATTCTTGGGGAGGCCATCAAAAGAATACACAGCGATGAATCTGTGAGTTCATTATTTATATAGGGTTTAGGAGGATTATCACATGGAGCAAATATTAATAAGAGCTGATAAACGGGATGTAAAAGGTAAAGGTGTTGCCCGTAAATTAAGAAAAGACGGAAAGATACCGGCAGTATTGTACGGAAGGGGCCTGGATGCAGTTTCAATAACCGTATTAACAAAAGACTGGGAGAAACTGGGAAAACAGTCACGGAGAAATGTTATTTTCAACATGGAACTGCATGGCGATAAAGATGTTGAAAACAGACCTGTCATGGTAAAAGAGATACAAAAAGGGTTCCTGGGTGGGAAAATCCTTCACATCGATTTTCTCCAGGTATCCATGGAGAGGGTGATTGAGGTCGAAATACCTATCCACTTGAAGGGCAAGTCAAAAGGCGAAATCAATGGAGGTATCATTGAGGTCCACTTGAGATCTATGCGGGTAGAATGTCTGCCTACACAGATACCGGAAGAAATAGCCGTCGAAATATCTGAACTTGAGATCGGTGATTCCTTCCACGTGAATCAGATATCGATCCCTGGTGTAAAACTGCTCGAAAACGCCAATGTCGCTATTGTGACAATTATACCGCCGACAGTAGAAGAGAAACCGGTTGTGGAAGAAGTGGCTCTTGCACCTGAGGAAGGGAAAGAGGAAGATAAGAAGGACGACAAGAAGGAAGACAAGAAGGAAGACAAGAAGAAATAGAGGTTTTTTTGTACTTATTATGCGGTCTCGGAAACAAGGATTTTCAATATTCGCTGACGAGACACAATATCGGCTATCTTGTTATAGACCGATTTTCAGAACGATTCAATGTTCCCGTCAACAAGAAACAATCAGGATGCAGGATCGGAGTCCGTGAGGACCTGGTCCTTGCAAAACCTGATACGTACATGAACCTTTCCGGGGGACCGCTCTCCCAACTCATCAAGAAAAAAAATATCGCCCTTACGGACCTTATCATCATACACGATGATCTCGATATGGAATTCGGCAAGATTAGAATTCGCTGGAATGGAAGAGACGGCGGTCATAAGGGCGTCAGATCGATTATTGAGCGGGTCGGATCGGATCAGTTTCATCGACTGAAGATAGGAATCGGGAGAAATCCTTCTATGGCTTCAGAGGAATATGTGTTGAAACGTTTTCAAAAGGAAGAATTGTCTGTCTTGAATGAAGCCATCGATACCGCTGTCGATGCCCTTGACACGTTCATCCGGGAAGGCAGCGCGAAGGCGATGAGTCTGTTTAATAAAAGAGGTCAGGAGTAGCTGAGCCGGTTCTTATTTTACCATGGACCGCAATTGTCCCAGACGTTGTCGTATTGCATCAGATCTTTCTCCTGCAGGTTCAACTCTCAGGAATTCTTCCCAGGCCGTGATGGCGCCCTTATAATCCTTCTTGTCGTGAAGTAAGATAATGCCGAGGTTAAATCTGCTGTTAGCATGTTTTGGATCATGCGAGGCGGCTTCTCTTAATTCCTTTACAGCCCTGTCGTAATCTTTCAAGTTTCTGTACATTATCGCCATATCGGTACGTACATCGGCATTGGCAGGATCAATCTTGAGGGCCCGTCCGTACATGTCGATTGCCTTTTGAGGCTCGTTGGAATCAAAATACAGGTTTCCGAGGGAAATGAGAGCCTTGAGATTGCCGGGATCACTTTTAAGGACGTTTTGCAGAAGACTGAGATCTTCGTTTGAAACTGTTTTTGGGTTCTCGGAATTGACAGTATCTGTTTGTGCGACTGGCTTCGATAACTCCTTTGACGAGAATTTTATCCCTGCGATAGCGCCGATTACAAAACCCACGAGCAGGGCCACAACTATGAGGAGGATTGCGTTACTCTTTTGCATACTTTTTAATATATGCCATTAGTATTAATCTTGCAATAAGTTCGAGGTAGTTAAGCGTTATTTTTTGAAAAATAAGTTGCCCCCTTCTATTATTATCCAGAAATATTGTTGGATATAAAGGAACGGATAAGGTTCGAATCATTGATCTTAATTGTAAAGCTACAGGTTTTTCCCCCACCGTAATGCGTTCTTCATGAGGCCGCACTTTATCTCAGGCTCTACCAGTTCATAGTTTGAATCGATAAAAGGATGGAAAACAAGAAGGGATTCGACGGGTGTGATGGTAATCTCTTCGAGCCGGGGCATGAGGTCCTTTTTGTTCCGGGCTATATCGGTGAGGATGACCTTAAGGCTGTCAACTGCTTCAGAGAGCGTAACATTGACAGGGTACCAGGAGATATCGTGGAATTCTTCCAGGAGTTCTTTTTGGGGATTTGCTATTGTAACCTGTCGTGCTGTTCTTAAAAAAGTTGGTGGAGCAATTTTGAAAGCGGGGACCCAGAAATAAAGGTCAGATGTTTTTTGTTCTTCTTTTGTAACCATCGGGAGATTGGCGAGTTTTAAAAGATCTCCATAGGATTGCAGGTCGATTCCATGAATGATTACCTTTATTTTCCAGAATGGCAGATAGGTGACCTTTTGTTGTGGATTATCAGAAGGCGCTATGGCGTATTTTACAGTCTGAAAAGCACCCTGAATAACCTCCCAGGCCCTGTTGCAGTGGTTACAGAGGAGCACGCAACTGTCCCTTTCCGCGATGAGGTCCCATCCGCAATTAGGACAGAGGGTCGGCAGAAATTGTATTGTCCAGTCGCCGGAGGATGCGTCACCGGAAAGTCCCGCGATGTCGATATCATGAGAGATCGGCCTTGTCAGTATCGCGTCATAGATTATATTGTTACGGATAAACAAAGGAGTGTACAAAATGCTCGCTTTCTCTGCCACAAAGGATTCATGGTACAGCCTGTCTTCCTTGAGCTCCGATTTTGTTTCAGGCACTTCGATCATATTGTTGTCGTTGATACTTATGAATCTTGTAACATGTGTTGTAACGATCTCATAGGAGAGGCGGTTTTTTGTCTCTACAGAGGATTTATCAAAGCGCAAACGCGGCTCAATAAATCGTGCGCGATCTGTCTTTTGGGCGAATTGCAATTTCATCGACTGCGGCCTGATACCCAGTGTTGCCGGGAGAACATTATTATCAAGAGCAAGGAAATTCTTGTCTATGATAGTGGTTTTAACACCCGCTGTTCTGCACTCGAAATGCATACCCCGGAAACGCCAGTAGGGAACAAAGATAACCTCTTCGTCGCTGGTATTCGGGAGAGGGAAGAGATACCGGAAATAGTCTTTTGACTGGATAGAAAGCCGCGTTTTGCAAAAAGCGCATTGCAAAAGCCTGTCCGTTTCTTCGAGGATGACAGAACCCCCGCATTGAGGGCACTGGTGGTCAATCTGCATGGCCGCCGCTAAATCTTCTCACCGCACTGATTACAATACTTCGACTTCGACAGGTTCTCTGTTTTGCAGTGGGGGCATATGCTGGGAGATTGGGCGGCAGACAGAGCGTGGCCGCAGGATGAACAAAATTTCGCGTGAGGTGCCACGTTTTTACCGCAAAGAGGACACTGCTGATAGACGAGAAGTTGATGTCCGCAGGCAGGACAGAATTTCGAGTCTGCGGTAATGGTATTCTGGCAATCTGGGCACTCCAGAGCTTCTTCTGCCTGAGGGGTATTTTTTATGATCTCCGAATACATGGCAGGCATCATGAATCCAAGACCCATACCGAGGCCGGCGCCGCCCTGACCTTGATTTTGCGACGCGTTCTCAAGCGCCATGGCCGCTTTCATCTTCAGGAGTTTATTGAGATCGTCGAAAATACCGAGTTTGCTCTTGTCGTCGATGGCTTTCTGGACCTCCTGGGGAGGGGTGATGGAATTGATATAGAGATTGGAAAGCATAAGGCCGAATCTTGAGAAATCCTCTTCAAGGACTTTAATAAGGCCATTCGACATGGCATCATACTGTCCGGGCAGATTGAAAATAGTGTCCAGCTTCTCGCCGAGATAATCGTTGAACCGCGACATAATCACTTTGCCGAGATAGTCCTCGATATCGGAGATCGTATAGACATTCTGTGTGCCGACGATGGTGTTAATAAAAAGCGTTGGCTGCGCGACCCTGATATTAAAGACACCGAAGGCCCTCAGACGGATGAGGCCCAGCTGAGAATCCTTGAAAGCCACAGGGTCCCTTGTGCCCCACGTGAGGTTCGGAAAAGTCTTCATGTTGACAAAATAAACCTCCGCGCGGAGTGGGCTGGTAAACCCCCAGGGCAGACTCAGTATTTTTGTGATGATAGGGATATTGAGCGTTGAAAGGGTGTATCTTCCGGCGCCGACAGCATCGTATGCCTTCCCCTCGTAGAAAAAGACAGCAGACTGACTTTCCCGCACTGTGAGTTGCGCGCCGTATTTGATTTCACCCGATCCTTCCCCGGGTATTCTGTGGGCAATTTCCTTTCCGGTATCGTCAAACCACTCGATGACTTCCATATAAATGGTGTTGTTCATTCCCATGTGGGCACCCCCGATTATTTTTTTAACGATACTATTTTGGTTGTCTTATGTCAATCAGGAAAGACAGTCCAATGAGCAGTTATCAGCGAAACAGGTCTATTGTCTGTTGTTTTGTTTGGACATTATTTCAAATACCTTGGAAAGCAGTTTTTCAGGATTGACAGGTTTGGTGATAAAGCCGGCAAAGAAACCCTGTGAGTAGAACTTATTAAACGTTTTCCGGCTCGACGTGACGATGATCTTTGGTATGGTATTTATCGATTTGTTCATGCTAATAGACCGGCACATTGACACGGGATTTGTATTTTCCATCTCTTCATCGACGAGGATGACATCAGGATGCATCTGTCTGGTTTTTGTCAGGATATTATCTTCATTTCTGTTTACACTCACTTCAAAGCCATAGTCAGTCAATGCCTTGATATTGTTTTTGCTGAAATGGTGAAAATGGTCGATGATAAGAATTCTATTCCCCTTACCGGTAACGGCCTTTGAAGGTTTTACTGTTATGTTCTTGTAAAGTCTGTATTGTTCCACGAGGTTTTCCGCTGTCTGGACAAGAAACCTTTCATGACAGGTGGTATTGATGGTGACCACATTTTTAAGCATATCGTATGAGTCTTTTTCTTTCTCTGTTAATACAATGAGGGGAATATCCTTCAATGCCCGGCGTTTTCTTATGTCCTCAAGGGTTTTTAAGGCATAAGGCGCGCTGTCGCTGAGAATGATAAGTTCCGGTGGACGTACTGTTAACGCGGACACGGCCCCGTAAAAATCTGTCTTGACTACGTTAAAGATATTTTCAAGAAATCCGTATTTGCCATGATACTGTTCTTTTTCGACGAGACATATTGCTGCCTTGCCAATAAAGGGCTGGATGGGTGATACATTTCGGGACTCATGCTTTATATTCTGTTCTCTTGTTGTCACATATGACATAACAAGGCTATGGGATGGTTCGGACATGATCGAATAGACCATGCCGATCCGGACCATGTTGAACAGACGGATCATACCGAGAACGGTTACCCAGGCCTGGATTTCGCCGAAGATGGGAAGTGTGATCGTCATGTGGAAGGAATTTCCTGTCTTAAATTTGGCCAGATTATTCGGGAGGACACATGATAGACCCCCTCCGCTGATATCCATGGCCTCAACGGTTACTGTTCTTTTGTCTGCCAATAAAAACTGTACGTATACGGGTTCTCTTTCCGAAGGCCTTACTCTGACGAATTTTCGCCTTTCTTCTATGGCGATAGTTTCAGGAAGCCTAAGCCTTAAGTATGCATATTTGGAATCTATTTTTTTTATACCGATAATTTTGCTCTTGAATATGTATAGTGCCTTTGAGTAGGTACATGTGATAGCTACTTCACCTGTCTTCGGATATTTGCCGGGTCTTGTTTGTACGAGCAATCCCCTGCTGTTCGGGGTTTCATAGAAGAGCAGCGAATTGGGAAGCTCAATAGTATCATTGATGATGACAGTGACCGGCACCATCAATTCAGAGATTTCACGAATATAGTATTCAACAGTGCGTTTTTCGAAAATACTCATTGGATCACCCGTTTAATGTATTTTGACAGAGTTATTGCCCGGGTAAAAGTGCTGATCATAGCTAATTTATCGCTTTTTTCAGAAAATAATTAAGGACGCACTGGTCTGATATTTCCTGCTATTACAGCGAAAACATATTGGTGATGAAAAAGCTCCCGAAAGGCCAGAGAGCGTTTACATCCTTGCATAAAAGCCCTTTTTCGTGTATAGTATATATTCAATTCGGGTCTTGTCCGCTGTATCGTCAGCATTATTCCACCAAGCTGTATTTAAAGAGCAGCACCCGCAAGCGGGGACAGACAGAGCATGGAGCTTAGGGCATAGCGCATAGAGCTAAAGGCTTAGAGCTTAGAGCCTGCCTGCGGAAGAAAATAGTTTGGTATAAGAGGGAATATGGAACAGAGTAAAATACGGAATATCGCGATTATCGCCCACGTCGATCATGGCAAGACCACACTCGTTGATCAGTTGTTCAGACAGAGCGGGCTTTTCAGGGACAATCAGGTTGTTGAAGAACGGCTGATGGATTCCATGGACCTGGAACGGGAACGCGGTATTACGATTGCTTCAAAGAACGGTTCCTTTCTCTACAAAGACCACCTCATCAACATTATCGATACGCCCGGTCACGCTGATTTCGGCGGACAGGTCGAGAGGGTCCTCAAGATGGCTGATGGTGTTCTGCTCCTTGTGGATGCCGCTGAAGGTCCTATGCCCCAGACATACTTTGTCCTGAAAAAAGCCCTCGCGCTGGATCTGCCTGTGATAGTGGTAATAAACAAGATAGATAAACCGGCCGCCAGATGCGACTGGGTAGTAGATGAGGTATTTGATCTCTTTGTAAAACTCGGCGCGCCCGATCATATTCTTGATTTTCCTGTCATTTACGCATCCGCGAAGGATGGTCACGCGACACTTGATCATAACGAGATAGAAGAGGGCAGTATGATACCGCTCTTCGATATGATCATTGATGCTATCCCGGCGCCTGTCGGGGACCCTGATGGGCCTCTCCAGATGCTCGTCAGTTCTATTGGTTACTCCACGTTTCTCGGCAGACTTGCCATCGGTAAGATTACTTCCGGTGAATTTCATATCGACAAAGAAGTCGTTGTCGCGACGCCCGGTGCCGCTGTCCGGCCCGCGAGGATAACGAAAATATACCGGTTCAAAGGGACCGAGAAAGTCGAAACAGAACAGGCCGGTGTCGGTGAAATTGTAGCTGTAGCGGGAATGGAATCAATTACTATCGGCGAGACCCTCACTGATCCCATAACGCCACTGCCCCTTGAAGGTATCAAGGTGGACCCGCCCACGGTATCAATGAACTTTGTGCCCAACGACTCACCCTTTTACGGTAAGGAGGGCAGATTTGTTACCTCCCGCCATCTTCGTGAACGGCTTTTCAGGGAGACCCTTTCCGATGTTGCCCTTCTTGTTGAAGAGATCGGCGGCGCTCAGGGATACAAGGTTTCCGGCAGGGGTGAACTACACCTGTCGATACTCATTGAAAAGATGAGACGTGAAGGATATGAGTTTCAGGTCACACGGCCCCAGGTCATATTTAAAGAAGAGGACGGAAGAAAACTGGAACCTTATGAAGAACTGACCGTTGATGTTGATGAAAATTATATGGGCAGGGTCATTGAAAATCTGGGCGGCAGAAAGGCGATTATGCTTGAAATGCACCAGGCGAACGGAATGGCCAGGCTCAAATACAAGATACCCACCAGAGGACTCCTGGGTTTCCGGTCCGAGTTTCTCACGGAAACACGCGGCATGGGCGTTATGAATTATGTGTTTCTCGCATTCGATGATTATGCCGGGGAAATCAAGAACCGTACAAGGGGTGTTCTTGTTGCCATGGAAGAGTGTACTACCGTTGCCTACGCGCTGTTCAACCTCCAGGAGAGAGGAAGCCTCTTTCTTGGTCCCGGCGAAAAGGTCTATGGAGGCCAGATCATCGGAGAGAACGCGAGAGAAGCCGATCTTGTTGTAAATCCTGCAAAAGGAAAAAAGCTGACCAACATGAGGGCTTCCGGCTCAGATGATGCTGTTCTCCTGACTCCTCATGCACAGATGACCCTCGAAGATTGCATTTCCTACATCAATGACGATGAACTGGTTGAAATAACGCCCAAATCGATACGGCTCCGCAAGATGATCCTCGGAGGTCTCGAACGAAAGCGCGCGAAAAACGCCGCCGCCTGATCCTTCGATGCTCATTATTTGTTTATGGCGTTATTAATGTGACAGTTGGAAAATATGTTTGATATCTTGAAACATCTCTCGTTAACAATTCCAAATTTAATATTGCTGCTTGCGCGCCAATAAAAAAATCAGGCAGTGGTGTGCTTTTTACCCCTTCTCTTCTTTTGTATTTTGTATAAGCTTTTCCGGCTAAAAAAAGCGCCTCTTTCGGGATTTCCAATAGTTGGAACCCGGCTTTATTAATTGCCGACTCCAAATCCTCTATTAATTTAAAGCCAATTGATATTTCAGAATAGATTATCGAATTGATATATAATGATCATAGTATCATCTCTGTTGCGGTACTGATGACGAGGTCAATATTATATAGTCTACAGAAGTATTATGGCCGAAGGGATTTTCGATGGATGATTAGGCGAGCGAAACTTGGGCTACGCAGGCGTACATTATTGTACGTCGAAGTAGAACAAGTTGCAGCTCAACGAGGTAAGGCGCGAAATACCCCTTCGGGGCACAGGCGATCGAGGCCACGCCGCTTATCAACCGAAGCGGCCGGTAATATACCCTTCTGTCCGCTCATCCTTCGGCGATGTGAATATCTGTGAAGTGTTGCCGAACTCCACAAGATCACCGAGGAGCATAAACCCCGTATATTCCGATACCCGCGCGGCCTGTTGCATATTATGGGTGACAATAAGAATCGTATAATCCGTTTTCAGTTCCATCATAAGCTCTTCTATCCTCATGGTTGCGATGGGATCAAGGGCAGAACATGGTTCGTCAAGGAGGATGATCTCAGGCGCCACGGTTAAAACACGAGCGATGCAGAGTCTTTGTTTTATCTCTTCTGAAAGGGAGAGCGCCGGTGTATTGAGCTTGTCTTTCAATTCATCAAAAAGACCTACGGCATGGAGACATTTTTCTACGGTTTCTCTCACGGAGTTTTTGTTCCCTATCCCATGAACTTTCAGCCCATAAATCATGTTTTCATAGACTGTGAAGGGGAATGGATTCGGTCTCTGAAAAACCATGCCGACTTTTTTTCTCAATTCGATAATATCAATATCTTCAAGAGGTTCGTTGTGGACGAAAATATCACCTTCCATGCGGACATCATCGATGAGATCGTTCATGCGGTTAAAACAACGTAGCAACGTTGATTTACCGCATCCGGACGGTCCGATGAGGGCCGTGATAGCCCTTGGGGAAACATTGAAATCAATATCCTTGAGCCCATGAAAGGTGCCGTAGTAGAGATTCAGTTTTTTTGTTCGAAGGGCAAAGGCGTCCATCATCCGAATTTCCCCTGAATGTAATCTTCAGTCTGTTTTTCAAGCGGTGCTGTGAAGACCTTATCTGTTGTGTTGTACTCAATCAGTTCTCCCATATAGAAGAAGGCTGCAAAATCGGTTATACGTGCAATCTGCTTTGTATTGTTGGAGACAAGGATGATGGTGAATTCCGATTTGAGTTCATTCAACGCGTCTTCAATCTTCGCGGTTGATATAGGATCGAGGCCTGAGCAGGGTTCATCGAGAAGGATGATTTCCGGCTTGAGGGCGAGGGTACGAGCGAGACAGAGCCTTTGCTGCTGTCCGCCGGAAAGTTTCAACGCCGAAAGGCTGAGCCTGTCTTTTACTTCATCCCACAAAAATGCCTTTTTGAGGCTCTCTTCCACGATATTGTGCAGGTTTCTTCTGCCCGTTATCCCTTTTAGCCTTGGGCCATAGGCAATATTTTCAAATATTGAGCGCGGCAGAGGAATCGGCACCGCGAATACGGTCCCCACTCGTCTTCTCAGGATGACCGGATTGCTTGAGTTTTCAAGGATATCTTTGCCGTCAATAGATACTTTTCCATGGATTGTTACGTTGTCCTCAAAGTCGATCATTTTGTTAATAACAGAGATGAGCGTTGATTTGCCGCTGCCTGAAGGACCCATGAAACCGGTTATAGTATTTTTATAAACGTTGATGGTGATATTTTTAAGCACTACATTTGTGCCGAAGGAGAGTCGTAATCTGTCGATGGCAATTTTTGTATTCATCAATCCTCAGGAGTATTTAGACATTGCCTTATGCATTACGTAATAGGCGAGGACATTGATAGAGAGGATACTCAGCACAAGGACCAGCGCTGTGCCGTATGCCTTCTCCATTGATATGCCTTCGCGGGCAAGTATGTAAAAATGGACAGCCATTGTCCTCCCTGAATCCATGAGAGAAAGCGGTAAACGAAGGGAACTGCCCATAGTGAATATAACAGCAGCTGTTTCGCCGACAGCTCTGCCGACGCTGAGCATGATGCCGGTGAGAATTCCGGGAGCGGCAGCAGGGAGGACCACTTTCTTGATTGTCTCCCATTTGGTGGCACTCAATGAATAACTCACAATTCTTAACTGTCTCGGAACTGATTTGATGGCCTCCTCACTTGTCCTGATGATGGTGGGGAGGATCATGATCGTCAATGTCAGGACGCCCGCGAGGAGTGACCACCCCATCTTTAGCTTGATGACAAAAAAGATAAAACCGAAAAGACCATATAGGATGGAGGGTATACCGGCCAAGGATTCAACGCCGAAGCGGATGAGCTTCGTGAATACCGATTCCCGGGTATATTCGGTTAGGAATATAGCCGTACCAACACCAAGCGGCGTGGCGAGGAGGATCGATAAAAGAGCAAGCTGAATAGTCCCCACAATTGAGGGGAATATCCCGCCGTGACGCCCCATGTCCTCAGGCTGGGCAAAGATGAACTCAGGGTTCACATAGGCGATACCCTTAAAGAAGATAATCGCCACGATAATGATGAGTATGCCGACTGTGAAAAACGCCTGGAGACTGAGCCCCATTTGGATTATCTTGTTGATGAAGCGGGGATTTATCCTCATTTTGCGATCTTCCTCTTCATCCCGAAATTGGCGATATAATTAAGGATCATAATAATAACCATGAGAACCACGCCTGTCGAGAAGAGACCAAGTCTGTGGTCACCGCTTGCGTAGGCGAGTTCCAGGGCAATGTTGCCTGTAAGGGTACGCAATGGATCGAGGATGCTGCCGGGGATCTTCAGGGCGTTGCCGGCTATCATAATGACCGCCATTGTTTCACCGATCGCCCTGCCCATGCCGAGAATGAAGCTCGCCAGAATTCCTGATTTAGCAGCAGGAAGGATTACCTTATAGATGGTCTGCCATTGGGTGGCTCCCATGGCAAAGGAGGCTTCACGGTATGTTTTTGGGACGCTCGTGAGGGCGTCGAAGGAGATGCTGATAATAGTCGGAAGGATCATGACGCCGAGAATGATCGAGGTTGAGAGCAGTGAAAAACCTGATCCGCCGAGGTAATTTCTTACGAGGGGTACAATGTAGATAACGCCAAGAAAGCCGTATACAACGGAAGGGATACCGGCAAGCAATTCCAACGCCGGTTTGAGGACCATTTGTGTTTTTTTGCCGGAATATTCCGAAAGATAGATAGCACAGGAGAGACCCATAGGGGCGCCGATCACAAGGGCGCCTATCGTTACGAGGAAGGATGAGACGATCATGGGGAAGATGCCGAAGGAACCTTTTGTGGGGGCCCATTTGAAACCGCCGATGATTTTGCTCAACCCCACTTTCAGGAAGAGGGGAAGACCTTCCGCAAAGATAAAGATGAAGATAAGGAAAAGAAAGAGGAGGGAAGAGAGTGCGAAGGCTACCAGTATCCACTTGACGAATCGTTCTTTCAGGATGGCCTTATCAATCATAGAAGCCTACAAGTCCTTCCTTTTTCAAGATTTTTTGCCCGTCTCGTGAGAGGATAAAATCGACAAATTCTTTCGCGTATGGCTCCAGCTCACCGTTGGTGACGTATAAAAAAGGCCGCACAATCTTGTATCTGCCCCCTTTGATGCTCTTGATTGACGGTGCTACGCCATCAATTGCAATCGGTTTTACCTTCTCATCGAGGAGTCCCAATGATATGTAGCCCATCGCGTATGGATCAGTGGCCACGACTTCTTTCACGGAACCATTTGAGTCCTGGACCATTATGCCGTCGTCGATCTCTTTCTTTTTCATCACCAGTTCCTCAAAAGCGCTACGGGTCCCTGACCCCTCTTCTCTGGTGACGGCGTCGATCTTGCGGTCAATCCAGCCAAGCTCTTTCCAGTTAGTGATAATGCCGGCATAGATATCTCGTACCTGCTGGAGTGTGAGACCGTTTACCTGATTTTGAGGATGGAGAATGATGGAGATACCATCATGGCAAATGGTGATTGTGTTGAGACTCTTTTCTTTGTCCTTCAGCTCCCTTGAGGACATGCCAATATTGACGGTGTTGTTTGTAACCGCCTGGATCCCGGCTGTTGAACCGCCGCCTTGGACATCGATAACAAAGTTGGGATGATCGAGCATGAAATGCTCCGCCAGTTTTTCCGTGAAGGGCATTACCGATGTGGACCCGGCAATGGTAATTGTATGTTTTGTTTTCCCGTTCTTGCCCGGCGCGTTGTTGTTGCAAGAGCAGAGAAGGAGCATCACGATTATGAGAAATAATGCGGTTTTATTCGCCAAATCGTTATCCTTCGGGCTCCTTCAGATGCCTGATGATCTTTCCTTCCACCATGAATATGACCAGTTCGGCGATATTGACGGAGTGATCGGCCATTCTTTCCATATATTTTGAGATAAAAAGCAGTCTCGTCGCGCGGGAGATTGTTCGCATGTCCTGCATCATGTATGTCAGGAGTTCACGGAACATCTGGTCAAGGAGCTGATCAACCTGCGCGTCGTCTTTTGTGACCTTCAGCGCCAGTGACACATCTTCCCGCACGAAAGCATCGAGACTTTCCTTGAGCATTGTCCGCACTGTTTTTGTCATTTTCGGCAGGTCAATATAGGGTTTTAACTGTGGCTCCTGATTGAGTTCCTGGACTCGTTCGCAGATATTGACGGCCATATCGCCGATCCGCTCCAGATCGTAGTTGATTTTAATCGCTGTGGTAATAAACCGGAGGTCACGGGCTGCAGGTTGCCTGAGGGCAAGCAGTTTCAGACAGAACTCATCGATTTCTACCTCTATGTCATTGATCAGAATATCTTCTTCTATCACCTTTTTTGCCAGATCGGAATCTCTCTCAAGAAGGGCTTTTATGGCACTATCGATAGCTTTCTCTACAAGCCCTCCCTCATAAAGGAGTTTTTCTTTCAGCTCCTTGAGTTCCAGATCAAATGTCTTATAAATATGCCCTTCAAGCATCACTACAACCCTCCTTCGAATTGGCAAGAGTATA
>CAWAOG010000032.1:0-138724 GCA_963783625.1 uncultured delta proteobacterium
AGTGAACATGCTCCTTCCTGTATGTTGAGCAATACTTTCTTCATCGTGCATGGCACCTTAGTGTCCCACACGAACGAAGGAACTGTCAATCCATTCGATCACTGCGCAGATCACTCAATTTCCTAAAACTTACATTTACAAAAAATTTGTTAATGTCATTTTGCGCGATAACAGGTATTATATCTGCCGACAGATGATAACGCTTACCGTAAAGCAAAACCGTACAGGCCCCATAGCAGGTTTTCATCCCTGGGTATTTTCGCAGGCACTTGTCAAGATACCTGATGGTATTCCGTCAGGTGAGCCGGTGCATCTGAGAAGCGAAAAGGGTGAATTTCTCGCTGCCGGTTATTTCAGTTCCTATTCCCAGATCGCGGTTCGTATCTGGGGCTATGACAAAGACGAAACAATCGATGAGGCATTTTTCACCAAACGAATAGAGAAGGCATACAGCACAAGAAAAAGATATCTGGAAAGTCCTGAAACAGATGCTTTTCGTATCATCAATGGGGAGAACGACCTTCTACCGGGGCTTATTGTCGATAAATATGCCGATTACCTCGTCGTCCAGTTTCACACAGCGGGTATCGAGTTCTGGAAAGAAAAGATCATTACCGCCCTTGAAAAAATCATGCGCCCGAAAGGCATCTATGAACGCTCCGATGTGGCCGTAAGAAGGTTTGATCACCTCGACAGCGTCCAGGGTGTTCTGTCCGGTGCTGTTCCTGAGTTGATAACAATCAAGGAAAATGGTCTTCAGTTTCTCGTTGATGTGAAGCATGGTCAGAAGACAGGCTTTTTTCTCGATCAGCGCGATAAGCGGAAGAGCATTCACAAAATACACGAAAGGACGCTTCAGTGCTGAATTGTTTTTCCTATACGGGAGGATTTTCTGTGTATGCCCTCGCGGGAGGGGCGAAGAAGGTGACAAGCATCGACAGCTCCGAGGCTGCCATTGACCTTGCGCGGGAGAATATCAAGCTCAATGGTTTTGATGCGGACAAATGCCAATTTATCTGTGACGACGTGAAGCATTATTTGAGGAACAACAGCGAACAATTTGATGCCATTGTCCTCGATCCTCCGGCTTTTGTAAAGGACCGCAGGAAGAAGAAAGAAGGCATTGAGGGCTATAAGAGTATTAATGCAATGGCGATGAGGGCACTCACGGAGAAGGCATCCTCGTTACCTGTTCCTGCTCGAATCATCTATCGCTGGAGGAGTTCCGCTTCCTCCTGTCAGAAGCGGGAGGGAAGGTGAGGAGAAGCTTCAAAATCCTCGAAACGTTCACCCACGGCATCGACCATCCCCAATCCGTCCCATTCACAGAGGGCGAATATCTCAAGTGTTTTTTCTTAAGTGCTTAATCCTGAAAAATTTGTGTTTTGTGTAAGGAGTATTCAATTGGTTTGTGCGCAGCGCAAGCGCAGCTTACGGTTTGGACGTGTCTGATAATATTTTTTGGCTTCCTCGTTTTGGTGGCTAACCCTACCACTATTACTTAGTATCTACTACTGTGTACGGCGTATCGGATAAAAAGATAAGGATTACGAGATGAAAGGTGCTATCAGAGTCAGAAATGTTAGCACAACTCTTGCACGAAGAAATTAAAAGATGGACCGGCACAGCCCGATAGGACAAATTCTAACTTTACGCCTTGAATATCCTGATTTCTTCTCTATTGTTGATTTGCGGGAAGATTTTCCAATATCTGTATCAATGTTGTCATCAAATCCAGCGGGAATAATCTGAAGTTGATTTTGATGCGGTTATTTTTTGACAGTATCTCGTACACGAAAGAGCCATAGAACCTGTCCCTGGAATATCCATGTTCAAACATCCATCCCGAGTGAACAATATCGGAAAAAAGAATCACCTTTGTTGCAAAGAAACCGGTGTATTCAATCTGTTTTTCATCTAAGACGACCTTGAATCGGATGCGGATGGCGACAAGCAAGGCGAAGAGTAAAAAGCCAGGAACCACGACAAGGGTTGTTTGTAGAGAATTGCGTATCCGATAAAGAGAAAAGCAAAGATCGATAAAACAAGCGCCAGACCAAACATGCTTTTGAATGTTACCCGATATTCCATCTTGCCATTACCGAAGTTCACGTTGTTCCCTCCAACAGTCACATCCCGCCATCGGCAGAACTCTTCTGCTCGCCCGTCCGTGCGGACTAAGAGGGTTTCAGGTATTATCTTGACTGTTACGTTCTTGCTATTAACCATTAGCGATTTACGAGAGCGCCCTGGCTCCCAGCCTGAAGCTCGATGCGCTATGTTCATCAGCTCATCTCATGCGCTGCTGCCCAGTTTGGCCCCTTGCCCAGCGAGACCTTAAGCGGCACGTCAAGAGTAATGACATGTTCCATCTCTTCTTTAATGAGTGTTTCCATTTCAGCGATCTCAGCTTCTTTGACTTCGAAGACCAGTTCGTCATGAATTGACATGATAAGTCTCGATGCGAGCCCTTTTTTCTTAAGCTTTGCGGTGATATTAATCATGGCCATTTTGATAATGTCTGCCGCCGTTCCCTGAATCGGTGTGTTCATGGCAGTTCTTTGACCGAGCTGACGTACTGTTTGATCGGAATTGTTGATCTCCGGTATAAAGCGTATTCTCCCGAAAAGTGTTTTTACAAATCCCTTTGACTGTGCCTCTTCGACGATTGCTTCCATGTAATTCTTGACACCTGTATGCCTGGTGAAATAACTGTCAATATATTGCTGGGCTTCTCTCTGGGAAACACCGAGTTCTTTTGACAGTCCATAGGCGCTCATGCCGTATATGATGCCAAAGTTGATGACCTTAGCTGTCCGTCGCATGTCCTGCGTGACATTTTCGGCGCTCACTCCGAAAATATTTTGTGCCACAGTGGAATGAATGTCTTCATCCCGCAGAAATGTCTCGATGAGGAGCGGGTCCTTTGAGATATGTGCAAGGACACGAAGCTCGATCTGGGAATAATCGGAAGAGATAAGGACGCAGCCATCTTCGGGCACAAAGGCTTGCCGAATCTTCATGCCTTCTTCACCGCGGATGGGGATGTTTTGCAGGTTGGGATCAGAGCTCGACAACCTTCCTGTTGAGACCACCATCTGGTTGAAGGTGGTGTGGATCCTTCCCGTATGAGGGTTGATGAGCGTCGGTAGTACATCGATATAGGTGTTCTTCAATTTTGTGAGCGTTCTGTACTTCGAGGATTTTTTTCGGAAGTGGATGTTGAAGGGAGAGGATTTCAAGCACTTCTGTGTCGGTTGAAAAACCGGTTTTTGTTTTCTTCACAGGGGACAGGCGCAGTGTGTCGAAAAGCACTCTCGATAACTGCTGAGGAGAGTTGATATTGAAGGGATCACCGGAAAGCGCGTATATCTCTTTGACGATCCCCGTAAGCCTTCCGTCAAAATCCCTCGATAACTCACCGAGCATTTTTCGGTCTACCCTTACACCGCATCGTTCCATATCAGCGAGGACTTCAATGAGGGGCAGCTCAATATCGGCAAAGAGGCCCATGAGATCAAGCGATTCCATTGTCTTGACGAGTGTGTCTTTCAGTTCAAAGAGATAGGGGACACACTCGGTCAGTGTTGATTGAGCGCCCTGTAATGTCAGCGCCGATATCGAGATGCTCTTCAATGATGGAGCCGACTCCGTACTCTTTTCTCATGGGATTTGTCAGATAGGCGGCAAGCATGGTGTCGAAGAAGCGGAAAGAAGCGGGGTCGAGGGTCGGGGGTCGGGGGTCTGGGGTAGACACATCCGTGATTTGCGATTTGCGATTTGCGATTTGCGATTGTTGCCGGTTTCCGGCAACAATAAGGAGTGGTTTCAGATTGTGGGTAATGATCTCTTCGGCACGGTTAATGATCTCAAAGAAATCATTTTCGTTCTGTGAAAACAATATGCCTTCCCCATCGGACGCGGCAAAAGCATCAAGCTGGAAGGTGCCCGCGTTTTTGCCGTGAAAGGTCCCAAGGATGGCAATATGTTTCATGTTCAACTGCGCCAGTTCTTTCTTCGGCCACTCTCTTTTTGTGTTGTTTTCTCCCTGGATTTCTTTATAGAGTGATGTGAATTCAAGCTCCCGGTATATCCTTCGAAGTGCCTGAGGGTCTTCATTATTAGCCGTCAGCGTTTCGACGCTGACATCGATGGGCACATCGACCTTGATGGTGGCAAGTTGTCTGCTCATCTCGCCGAGTTCTTTTCCCGCAAGAAGCTTCTCTTTCACAGAGTTCTTTTTAATCCCGTCAATGTTGCGGTAAATATCGTCCATGGAGCCCATTGTGCTTATGAGTTCACGGGCGGTCTTTTCCCCGATGCCGGGTACACCGGGGATATTGTCCGATGTATCGCCGCAGAGGGCGAGATAATCAATGACATGGACCGGTTTCACTCCCAGTTTTTCAAGAACTTCCGGTTCACGGATAAGCTGATTTTTCATGGAATCGTAGATACATACCGTATGGGAGATAAGCTGCATCATGTCTTTATCACTGGTGACGATAAAAGTTTCCATATCGTCGTGGTTTTTGAGATGTTCCACAATGGTGCCGATGATGTCATCGGCTTCATAACCTTCTTTTTCAAGCATGGGCAGCCCCATAGCTTCTACAATCCCCTTGACGTAAGGGACCTGAGCTATAAGGTTTCCCGGCATGGGAGGCCTCTGTGCCTTGTATTCCTTTGATATTGCTGCCCGGAAAGAAGGCGCCTTTGAATCAAAAATAATAACGAGCGTGTCCGGGTTTTCAGCATTTCTGAGTTTCTTGATCATACTGATGAAGGCATATATGGCGTTCGTCGGTATTCCCCGGGAATTGGCAAGGTGCGGTGTCGCGTAGAATGCCCTGTAGAGGTAGGAATTCCCGTCAACGAGGAAAATCCGTTTGCGGAGTTTTTCAGGGTCTGCGGGGTTCGGGGTCAGGGGTCGGGGGATCGGGGGTCAGGGTTATCGGTCATAAGTACCTGCTTTGTTTTTTTCAGTTGAACTGTTTAAATTGCTTAAACGGTTCAAACGGTTTGAACTGTATGTTTACATCGGAAAATATGTTTTAATTTTAAACGTCCTCTTCTCAGGGAAACAATTAATGGGGCTGCGCCTGCCACCCGAAGGGGTGGTCGCCCCTCCAGCAGCATCAAGCTACGACCCACTGTCGTGGGTGCCCCGGCCTTCCCTTCATGTTCGCTTTGCTCACAGTATAAATTCCCTGATAGATCCAGCATTATGTCCCTCTTGGTATTATAGATCATACTGGAAAATATGTCTTAATTTTGAACGTCCTTTTCTCAGGGAATTTATATACCTTGATAGAGAAGGTCTTTTCAAGCGTTGTTATGAATGTATTTATATCGTCCATTGTCTTCATCGTTATTGTAAACCAGAGGTTGAGCTCTCCTTCACGTTCATAATTATGGGTAACGCCGGGTTCCTTGCTGATTTCTCCGGCTATCGTCTCGATCTTATCGGCATCGACGTGCGTACCACAGAGAAGGCCCGCGTATCCGAGTTTTTTGCGCTCCAGAACAAGGCCGATCCTCCTGATATACCCTTCTTCCGTAAGTCTTCTAATCCGCGCAAGCGCTTCTTCTCCGCTGATCCTTGCCTGTTTTCCGATTGCTTCAAAAGGTTTCTCCGTCAGGGGAAATTCTTCCTGGATGAGATTGAGTATTGTCCGGTCTATTGCATCCATTTTATATGAATTGTTCAAAGCGTTCTTTTTTTGCTTTACAGATGGGGCATGTATCGGGCGGCATCTCTCTGGCGCATAAATAGCCGCAGACTTTGCATCGCCAGACGGGATAGGCAAGACCCTCAACGCGTGCCTTTGGAGATGGGGATTTCTTTACCGCCCGTTCTTCCGGCGGCAGTCTTCTTTCCGGAATCGATGACAACGTCTTTTCTCCCTTCAGGACAGATTCCGACACATAGAGGGCGCAATAACAGGTCCCGTGTTCCGCGAGATCGGGGTCCCGATAATCGCAGGGGCAGATGATATCGAGATCTTTATCTCTTCTTTCTGTAGCGAGCCTGCAGGGACATGAACCATACCCGTAGCGTTTTTCATTCACAACAAGGCCGGCAATGAGTGCTTTCGTGAATTGCATGTCAGGATTAAGATGATATCCTGATGCCGCAGCTTCCTTTACCATCCTGTCGTAATCGAGATCGATTGCCCGGAGAAGTTCGTTCTCTTCGTTGCTCATACGTCCAAAACCTCCTTGATCTTTGCTTCATTGTATCCGACAATGCAATGCTCACTGTTGACCACGAGGGTAGGGAAAGAGCACTGTGGATTGAAGTGTTTCATGTCTGTCAGTGTTTTTTCCTTTTCTTCGTCGGGGAGTGCGTCTACTTCAATGTAATTATAACCGATGCCCAGACTGTCGAGAAATGCCTTTGTTTTTTTACACCAGACACAGGTGCTGAGTGTATAAATAATCAGTTCCCCTTTGTCGACACCTTCAACGTGGTTCACGTTCATATCGTCCTCCTTTCGGATTGTTGTAAAAAATAATAAATACGGCGGTTTTTCTGTACAAATTCTATCATACAAGATGTCCCCGTGAAACACAAATTTCGGAAGCGGTATAATTGGGTCCTGAAGAATTCTCAGAGATGAACGATTGCCGTGAGTTATGATCAGGAACAAATACCAATTTTAAGTCAAAAATATAAACCCAGAGGTACCCGAATGCCGAGGATACCTGCGCCTGTCTCGTGAACTGGGGCACAGGTAAAGCTTTATTATATGCATGAATTAGGACTGGTATAGTCGTTCCGGGCAGCTATAGATATACCCGCCGTTCTTACGGACATATCCCAGCAATGTAACATTGTGCTCCTTGGCCAGTTTCACGGCGGCGCTTGTCGGCGTTGATTTGGATACCAGCACAGGAACGCCCATGCGAATAATCTTTGCCATGATTTCAGAAGATATTCTTCCCGACACAAAAACAACTGCCTGACCGAACAAATCCAGCTTGTTTTCCTTCAGCATCAGTCCGGTAATCTTGTCAAAACAGTTATGCCTGCCGATGTCTTCAACCAGTATTTCATAGTCAGCGGTATGGAGCAGCACACTGTGCACTCCTCCGACGTCAATGTATATATTCGACCTTGTCACAAAATTATTCATCGAATCGAGGATAGCATTCATCGAATAGGTTACATTGCTCTCAACTGTTTTGTATTGGCTTTTCTTGAGGGGATTGATGTAGGTATAGCACTTGCCGCAACCGGTGGTGAGGCTTCTCAGGCTTTCCTGCCGGTCGATGATGACCCCTTCTTTCAGGTTGATGATAACGGCCAGCATCTTATCGTTAAAGGAAATAGTTATCGATATCTGCATAGGAATTAATGACGCCTTCGTTATAGAGGAACCCCAGCGCCAGTTCTTCCTGGTATTGATTCAGACAAAGCACGGAGACGAGTTCGGCTCCGTTGACCATCACTTTCAGCGATATTTCGGCAATCACTTTTTTGGTGATGTCCTTAACGTGACAACCATCCTTGTCTCTGGTGATCTCACCCACATTCATTTCTTCATAGATTGTATCTTCCAAAGTGCCACACCTTCCTTATATTCTTTGTCGCCGGAGGCGTTTTCTTATGCTAAATTTCAGCATAAGAGAAACTTTTGTGCAAGTCAATTCATTATTCATCGATGAAAATTAGCCTTTTCGATACCAGTAAAATAGTTTAAAAGATGGCAACCTCTCCGCAGCTTTCCTGCTCAGGGATGTACCATAATGGAGATTCGCATAAGGGTTAGAGGAATCTTCAAACCTCGACAACGTGAACTTAGAACATTTTTATTGTCTGTCAGCGGTCGTACCGCCATGACATCAGGGTTGAGGAGACGGGGAGGGCGCTCGCCTTTCAAAACCGAAAGCAGATTGAGCACGGCCGTTTCCGCCATCTTCGTTCGTGCTTCTATCGTCGCGCTGCCGATATGGGGCACGAGAACGACATTTTCCAGATCGAGAAGCGGATTGTTATCGGCGATGGGTTCCTTCTCGTAGACATCAAGGGCGCCCCTGCTATCCATTTTTCTCGTAGTGCTTTAATAAGCGCAGGTTCATCGACAGTTGCCCCTCTGGATGCATTGATGAGGATTGCCGAGGGTTTCATGAGTTTCAGACGTTCCTCATTCATGAAATGGCGTGTTTCATCCGTGACCGGTACATGGATGCTCACAAAATCCGATTCTTTCAGGAGGTCCTCAAGGGGCCTGAAGATAACGCCCGATTTCTTTTCTTCTTCGGGGGCAAGACGCACAGAATCGGTATAGAGTACGCGCATATTAAACCCCTGTGCCCGTTTTGCTACAGCTTTTCCGATCCTGCCGAGGCCGATAATACCCAGGGTACTCTCCCAGACCGATTTTCCGACGAAGAAGAGCGGTGTCCAGGATATTTTCCATTTCCGTTGCCGAATGAAGCGGTCTGACTCGGCGATGCGACGGGCGGCTGCAAGCATGAGCGAGAAGGTGAGGTCGGCAGTGGCTTCTGTGACGGCGTCCGGCGCATAGCCAATGTATATCCCTTTCTGTGTGGCATATTTCACGTCGATGTGTTCAAATCCGGCGCTCATGGTGCTGATGATCTTCAGATTGCCGGCGCTGTCAATAGCTGTCTTTATCTATTATATCACTTGCAATACAGAAAATACCGTCTTTGTCCGTGATGTTTCTCAGGATCTCTTCCCGTGCCGGCGTTTCTTCCCCTTCGTGGAAAACCACATCGCATGATTCGCTAATGAGGTCCATAGCGGGGAAGGGCATTTTCCGTGTTATGTAAATTTTGGGCCGCATGATATACCTTAACATTTCACAGGTCTACTCCAAATTGCAACAGAAATTATCCCTTCGCCCCGCGTTGCCTTGACAATAGTGCGTTTCGCGGCTATATATGAACATATGAGGTTGTCCCTCTGAAATGGTCCTGCTCAAGCAGCAGTATATCCACTGTGCCCCTCCATCGAGGGGAGGGGAAGAAAAGGGGAGGGTGATATCAGAAACTTATCCCCCCTTAGTTGAAAAGATCGATAGACTGGAACAAGGGAGGTAACGGATGCCCAGGAATAAAAGGGTTGCTATATTGACAGGCGGCGGTGATGTCCCCGGATTGAACGTGGCCATCAAAGCAGTCGTGGAACGCGCTCATTCAAATAACATTGACGTAGTCGGTATCCGCAGGGGCTGGAAGGGACTTCTGTCCATCAATCCCGATGACCACGCAACTATCGAAAAATGTACAATGCCGCTCACCACCGATAATGTCCGCACCATCGACAGGACAGGAGGGACGATCCTCCATACATCGCGGACCAATCCGGGCAATGTAAGTCCCGATGATATACCTGACTGTGTAGCACAGGAAGACCGTGTAATGAAAGAAAATGGAAAGGTTGACTGTACCAGCCATGTCTTGAAAGCAATCGGCTTTCTTTCCTTAGACGCTATTATCCCCATTGGAGGCGATGATACGCTGAGCTATGCCTGCCGTCTCCATAAAGAAGGTATGCAGATTGTTGCGATCCCGAAGACAATGGACAACGATGTCTTCGGCACTGATTTTTGTATCGGTTTTTCGACAGCAGTGACCCGCTCTGTTGATTCTATTAATGCCCTTCGCACCACGGCCGGTTCCCATGAGCGTATCCTTGTTGTTGAGCTTTTCGGCAGGAATTCAGGAGAGACCTCTCTTTTTGCCGCCTATCTTGCAGATGTAGACCGGGCAGCAATCTCCGAGGTGCCTTTTGATACAGAGAAGCTTATCAATTTTCTTGTCAAGGACCGTTCTGAGAACCCCTCCAACTATGCAGTTTTGACCATTTCCGAAGGGGCCCATCCCATTGGAGGCACGGTATTTGAAAGGGGCATAGAGGATGCCTACGGGCATAAAAAATTAGGCGGTATCGGTTCCGCCATTGCCGAAGAGATCCGGGTGAGAACCGGCATCAACACCATCTACCAGCAGCTCGCCTATATTATGCGTTCAGGAACTCCCGATTCGCTCGACAGGATGGTGGCTGTTTCATACGGGAGCCTCGCCCTCGATCAGATCGCCATGGGCCACAGCGGTCGCATGGTAGCGCTCCAGCAGGCGAGCTACACTACGGTGCCCCTCGAAATGGTCATAGCGGCAAAGAAGAAGGTCGATGTGACGGCGCTGTATGATGTGGAGATGTATAGACCGAAGGTACGGGATACGCTGGGCAAGCCCATGTTCTTGTATTAGGGGCCGAGGCGCTTCAGGCGTTTTTGGCCATCGTCTGACCACGTTGCGCTTCGCCTTGCCTTCTGCTTCGACGTACGTAAAGGTACGCCTGCATGCAGCCCAAGGCTCGCGCGCCTAATCATCCATCGAAAATCGCCTCAGCCCGAAATACCTTTGATGATGAAAAAAGCACGCATTACTTCGATAGCGTAATACAAAATTTCTTGCATTTCTCCGGCTTGTATATAATAATTTCATAAAGACAAACTGACATATATGGTTGTTGAGAACAGGGGGCCTATCTGAACACAATTAACATATTTCAAGTGACGGTAAAAAGTATGGTAATGATTTCTCCGGATAGCCTTGGAAAGATCAATTGGAATTTCTCTATCGCCTGGTGAACGAAACGGAAATAGCTATGAGGAGTCCGCTGGATGTGTGATAATTTCCGATACGTTGATATGTGCAAAAACTTGCCTGAAAACCTGGCTACGACCGGATTATACAGAATATTTTCTGTATTTTACTATACTTTACAGAATTATTTCTGTATTTTTCGGCAGGAAATTACAGAATTATTTCTGTATACTTAATTGTTCGACGCAAGGAGGATGAATGGACTACGATGAAGATAAAGTTGATGAACTTACCCTTGCGCTACTCTACCTTGTCACTCATGAAAGAGAAGAAGGATATGGTGCAAGGGCTTGGAAAGGGTTTGATTGGGAAACCATGAATAGGCTTTACGATAAAGGCTACATTTCGAATCCTATCGGAAAAACAAAGTCAGTAGTAATGACTGAAAATGGTTTTCTCAAAGCCAAAGAGCTTTTTGAAAAACACTTCTCGAATGAGGCAAAGACAATCTCATTACCCAACCTTACCGCTCCAGCAAAGAAGCGATGGAACCAGATACCGGAGATGGTAAGAAAAGACATAGCGAATAACGTCTGGTGCACAAAATGTCGTACAGGTACATCAATGCAACTCCGAGAAGGAACGATGGAGCACAGAAGCCTCGTACTCAGGGGAGTGTGCAAAAGCTGTGGCGGAGAAGTAGCACGGGTTGTGGAGCCCGGAGACTAAAACCGTCGAACAAGTCGTTTCACTGGATCGCGGAAAAAGCTGGCTCCCGGTGAACTCACGGTTATGCAAAAGGAATGAGAAATGGCAAGCTTACGAGTTCTTTTCGTCTGCACGCACAATGTGGCTCGGAGCCGGGTAGCAGAGGAGTTTGCTAAACTGGCTTCATATGGTCGGATAGAGGCCTATAGTGAAAGTTGCGAGTCAGAGGTCGTGGAGGGGCAAAAGGTTTCCATGGCGTTTCAACCCTTACCATCACAATTAAAGAGGAGGAATACATGAAAAGATCGGATTTTGGTATTGTATTATTGGAGTAGTTATGGCAGTACTCGTTACAACCGACAGCCTTGCTTCTGCAGCCAAGAGGGGGCCGTTTGACGAGATGATCAAGGGGGCATATCAGCAGATCCTTGGCGCCGCTGATAAAAACGGTGATGGCAAACTCAGCATGGCCGAATGCACCTCTATCTTCGCGGGACAAAGCCAAGAAAGAAAGGGATTGCAAATACTGGGATGCAAATGGCGATGGAACCATTACTGAAGATGAATGTGTGAGCCAGGCAAGACGCGCTGCCATGCGATAATATGGAATAACACCTGGAGTGACATAAAACAGCTTTACGAATCAATAGGATTTGACCGGCATGCCAAGCAGGCATTCCTTGCGAAGCCAAACAAGTCAAATAAAACATTGAGCCGGATGTTGAATTATAGACGAATTTCAGAGGTGCAAGTGAAAAAATTGAACGCGAAGGGATTACGATGGCTTAAGGGATTTCATCTGATTGCTGTCTCATGCTGGGTTGGCGGAGTTGTTGCATTGATGTTGCTTTATTTCCTGAAAAAGGGGACCGCAGATGGAGGTGTTCTTTATGGAATCAACCAGAGTATCCATCATGTTGATATGTGGGTTGTGGTTACTCCGGGGGCTTTTGGCTGCCTCTTTACCGGTTTAATATACTCTCTCTTCAGTCACTGGGGATTTTTCAAACACAACTGGTTGACAGTAAAATGGGTCATTATTATTATCGCGATATTATCAGGAACTTTTTATCTTGGGCCCTGGGAAATCGCGATGATGGAGATATCAGGAAAATTGGGAATATCTGCTTTGAGTGACCAGACATATCTATACAACGAGAAAATGAATTTCATATTCGGTATGGTACAGTGTTTTCTCCTTCTCTTTACACTTTTCATATCTGTTTTTAAACCATGGAAGAAGAAAAAAGCAGATGATAAAAAGATGTCAGAGTGACATATAATAGGTTTAAATGAAGGCGTGAAAGGAGAAGATATATGGAAAGTAAAATTGTCTATTTTGAAGATGTAAAGGCCGAGAATACGGATACTGTTTTCGAACTGGTCCAGGAACGGTTGAATGCCGGCGGGATCAATAAAGTGGTGCATAGCTTCCACCATGGGTGCTACCGCGCGAAAGGCCATGGACTTTTTTCAAGGAAGCGGTGTCAAGCTTGTCGTGGTGCCCCATCAGTTTGATTTTATCCGTGAAGTAAATCCATTCCCGCAGGAGTTGGTTAAAACGTTGAGGGAAGCGGGCCATGAAGTGCACTTCGGCACCATGTTGTTCCATACCGAAAACCTCTATGAATCGAATACCCCCATATTGATGGCCAATCTTTTGCGCTGTTTTTCCCAGGGCATCAAGGTCTGTGTCGAGATAGTCCTGATGACGACAGACGCGGGTTTTCTCACAAAAGGCGAAAAGGTGATTGCCATAGCGGGGACAGGTCGCGGATCAGATACGGCGCTCGTCATGCAGGCCTCTTCCTCACGGAATTTAAAGAAGCTCCGGATCAATGAAATCCTGTGTAAGCCCCTGAACCCATGGAATATTGATGAAACACGGGAGAAGATACCCTACGAAAACATAAAAAGCTGAATTGTATTATGTCAGGGATTAAATTGGCCGAGTCTTTACTGCCAAGATATATTCTACCAGTTGCAAAAAGAAAGTACCATGTGATATGTCTACGTATCATCGAAGACAGTGAGTCAGAAAGAAGATCATGCTGAGAAAGCTCTTTCATATAACAGGCAGCATTATCCCTATCGTATATTTTTTGACGGACAAGCAAACCGCCCTCATCGTGACAGCCGGTTTATTTGTTGTCGATATCGTCCTTGAAACGTTGCGGATCAAGGGTTTTATGAATGTTGCTTTTATCGAAAACAATATGAAGAAGGAGGAAAGCAGCAGACTTTCAGGAAGCTTCTTCTATATTCTTTCGGGTCTTATCACGATTATTTGTTTCGCGAAGAATATCGCCGTCTCATCCCTTTTTATCCTTTCCATCGCGGACCCTCTGTCCTCTACTCATTGGGAGCAGATTCGGCAGGGTCCGTTTCCTCGGAAAATCTCTGGAGGGGACGATGACCTTTTTTGTCGTCGCATTTTTAATATTACGGGTATTTTCTTTCTCTATCCCCATTGCCGCCGCTGGCGCTGTCATCGCCTCCCTGACGGAACTTTTTTCTTCCCGGTTTATCGATGACAACCTGTCGATTCCCCTTGTGACAGCAATGGCTTTGACTTTCATGACCAGATTCTAATTTCCACACGTCGACAGCATTTGAAAGACAAGTGGTGCGAAACTTTTTAAATGGAGTTTTTTCTGCAAGAAACACGGGAACCTTTTATACGTTATTGCAGCTTTCAAATAGTAATAATGTTCCTACCGCCGTGAAAGGGCTTTGGATATAGTGGTACCTTTCAGGCTGATATCGCCATACAGTGTCTTCTCCTCACATAAAAGTGAAAATAACACAGGTTGAAGGAAACTATAAGGGCAAGGCAAAGAAACATGATCCGGTAGCCTGTCAGCGGTATGATAATCCCAACAACTACCGGTCCAATACCTAATCCCAAGTCCGAGAATGCCCGAAATGTCCCGACGGCGGCACCATCCGAAGTACCTGCATACTCAAAACCATACGACATGGACACTGGGAGGAAAAACGCAGCTCCAATTCCCCAGAATGACCCAACAATAATGAACATGGGAAGAGTTCTTGAAAGGGAGAGCGTTATCAAAGCAACTATTGCGATAGAAAAGCAGGTCATCAGGATCTTTTCCTTATTGAAGTTATCCAAAATTCTCCCTCCAAATATCCGACCAGCGATCATCGATATAGCCATGGCAGAAAAGAAGAGCCCCGGATTCGTCACGCCGCATTGAATGGCATAGAGAGGGAAGAAGGCCGTGACGGCTCCCCAGACAGAAAGCTGGAGGAAACTCGCGATAGCAGGAGCAATGATCTTCCGGTTAAGAAAAGAATTGGAGCAAGCGGCAGTTTCCTTACCGGGGATAGGAACCTCCTGTCCTTTAACTTTCCAGTACAAGAAGAGGGTGCATAAAGAAAGACCCGCGCAGGAAAGAAAAAGAATGGTGAAATTATACTGATTAATGAGAAACATGCCGAAGGGAGCGGCCATAGCCATAGCCAGACTGGGTGCCAGCATGAAATAACCGAGTGCTCGTGCTCGATATACGACCGGGATTACGCTGATGATAGATGTAATGGCCGCAGTATCTATACATGCCCATGCGACTCCCTGCCACAACCTTACCATGAAAAGGGGCCAAAAAGGGTGGAACACGATATAAGCAAGGAAAGTGATGGCAGATCCCAAAGCACCAACCATCATAACGCTCTTTGCCCGGTACTTAAGCAAGGCTCCCCCCACGAAAAGTCTGGAGGCTAAGGATGCAACGGCAAGAATCCCAATGAGCACGCCTATCTCTCTCTCGTTCGAGCCTGATCTCGTAAGATAGACTGGAAGGGTAGGAACGAGGGAATTGATAGCGGCCAAAAAAAAGAAATATGCAAAAAACCCGAGAACGAAATCACGGGTGAATAAAGTCTTTTCTGTGAGTTGGAAAATACTTTCTTTGATACCGTGCATGGTATCTTAGTGTTCCACACGAGTGAAGAAGCTGTCAACCTATTTGGCCGCCGGGCCGATTGGTGAATCAGTACTAAACTGACTAAAGGCCAGAGAGGTTCTTCAATATTTCAATAATTGACGGGCTTATTACGTATAGCTTTTTGAAATGAGTAAAACACCAAAGGCGACGAAGATGCTGGATTTCATCCCGAAATAAACACAATTAGCGGTCGACATTGCCTTGACATACAAAGCCGAAAGTTCTTATACTTCCTACATGGAATATCTGAGCAAAATATTACTAAGACAATTTAAAGAACGGAGGCGCAAACATGGCAGAAGAAAAAGGATTGAATAAGATGATAAAATTAAAGGCGGACTTGGCGGCGTTCTTAGGTGCTAGCTCACTTTCTCGTACTGAGATAACTAAAAAGTTGTGGGATTACATTAAAGCAAACAAACTACAAACCAAATCGATCAATGGTAAACCAGAAAATGCTGGCAAATATATTGTGGCTGATGCGAAATTGATTAAAATATTTAACAATACCAAAACCACCAGCAAGACTGGTAAATTAACTGATTTTACAATGTTAAAAGAAGGTCAGACTATCGATATGATGCAACTGGCATCTGTTGTTAGTGCCAATATCGAATAGACTAAACATATATAATTATTTTTCAAAATAGGCTGGCGTAACAACCCGCCTATTTGTTTGCCCTTTCAGGAGAACATTTCTCTCGGCAATATGGGTTCTGGCGACTATGTCATAAACAGGTTATTTACCGGTATATGGACTGAGAAACGATTGATCCTGCCGGAAATAGCCCACTCATTGAAAATCCCTGTTTCATTTGTCAGAGAAATACTTTCCGATCTGAGCGCGAAGGGCCTTGTTGTGGAAATCGCGAAAGGGATCAGGAAAGAAGCGTCATTTCAGCCGGGCCGGACCATTGAAGAAATAACCGTCAAAGAAGTCCTCGACGCCTGTGAGAGAGGAGAGGACGCCGGATCCACCTCGACACAGTCCGATGAAAATGCTGAAAAACTTTCTCTGTATATCAAAACGCTTTATGAAGCCATGGAAAAATCTCCAGGGAATGTAAAACTAAAAGACATTTAACGTAAGCAGTGCGTAGGGTTTCAATATCCTAATATGATTAATGTTTTGTGAGTGGGACTTTTGAGGTGATTTTTTACGTGACTTTTCCGTATTTGTGAAATAAAATACTACCTAATTACATCGGCTATTAAATATATGAATTGTCCGTCATTCCGACGAACGCCGGAATCCAGAGTTTCAATACAATGGAGTTCCGGTCTTTACTTGCCGGAGTAATAGTATAATTCGATTATCCGCAGTTAATAAACCTGTGAGGAGTGCCGCAATGGATGAAATCAAGCTGAAAATTGACGGGAAGGAAGTTACGGGGAAGAGAGGGCAAACAATCATTGAGGTCGCCCGTGAAAACGGCTTCCATATTCCACACCTCTGCTATCACCCGAAATTGAGTAAAACCGGGGCGTGCCGTCTCTGCATCGTAAGGATAAACGGGAAGATGCTGAAGGCATCCTGTACTGAACCCATAATGGACGATATGGATGTTGTTACTGAGGACGATGGGATCAAGGCAATGAGGAAGTGGCTCCTGGGGCTTATTCTCACGGAAGGTGACCACAACTGTCTGTATTGTGATGCTGACGGTGATTGTAAACTTCAGAAATACGTGAAGATATATGAAGTAGAGCCATCAACGGAAGAATTTATCAGAAATGAGCGGGAAGTAGATTATGTGACGAGTAACGCCATTAAAAGAAACGAGAACAGGTGTATCCTCTGCGGACGATGCGTGCGTGCTTGCAAGGAAATCCAGGTCCAGAATGTCTGGGGCCTTTGCGAAAGGGGCAGCCAGACGCACCTCATCGCTGATGATGACAAAAAAATCGGGGAATCAAGCTGCGTGAAATGCGGTGCCTGTGTGCAGTTTTGTCCTACCGGCGCGCTTACCTTTCAACCTGTACTCGGGAAAGGGCCGAACTGGGAATTGACGAAGGAATCAAGCATCTGTATCTATTGCGGCGTTGGATGCAAAATCGATTTCTATACGAATAAAGAAGGGCTTCTCGTAAAAACCATGGGACATGATGAAGGACCCAACAGGGGCCATCTCTGTGTAAAGGGAAGATTCGGTTTTGATTTTATCCAGAGCCCGAAAAGACTGACAAAACCGCTTATCAGAAAAGACGGTGAGTTGAAAGAGACGACCTGGAATGAAGCCCTTGATTTTGTGGCGGAAAAACTCTCGGCGATCAAAGAAAAGCATGGTCCTGATTCGATAGCAGGGCTTTCTTCGGCGAAATGTACCAACGAAGAAAATTACCTCATGCAAAAATTCATGAGGGCCGTTATCGGAACGAACAACATAGACCACTGCGCCCGTCTCTGACACAGCTCCACAGTTGCCGGTCTGGCAGCTGTTTTCGGTTCCGGAGCAATGACAAACTCCATACGGGAAATCCCCCAGTCAGCAGGTTTCCTCGTCATCGGTTCCAATACGACGGAAAACCATCCCGTTATAGGATCGATGATCAAAAATGAAGTACAGAATAACAAGAAGAAACTCATTGTTGTTGACCCCCGGAAAATTGAGCTCGCGAAATTTGCCGATTACCATTTTGCCATCAAGCCGGGGACCAATATAGCTATTCTGAACGGATTTATGCATGTACTTTTGAAAGAAGGTCTCTACGATAAAGAGTTTGTGGAGAAGCGATGTGAAGGTTTTGAGGAACTCAAGAAAACCCTCGAAAAGTATACGCCGGAATATGTGGCAAATATTTGCGGTCTCGATAATGTTGACGATATCACAAAGGCCGCAAGGCTCATGGCGGAACTCAAACCAATGGCGCTCTATTATTCCATGGGAATTACCCAGTTTGTGTCGGGTGTAAATGGAGTAAAATCGACGGCAAACCTCCAGATGTTGCTTGGCAATATGGGAGTAGCTGGTGGCGGAGTCAATCCTCTTCGGGGGCAGAATAATGTCCAGGGGGCCTGTGATATGGGCGCTCTGCCTGTTTCGTATCCGGCATATCAACCTGTGGCAAACGAAGACAATAAGAAAAAATTCGAGGCCGCCTGGTCCGTAAAGCAACTTTCTATGAAGCCGGGCCTTACGCTTGTGGAGATGATGAACGCGGCACACGCTGGTGAGGTAAAGGCCATGTATATCATGGGAGAGAATCCAGTTATGTCCGATCCCAATCAGCAGCATGTTATTGAATCTCTGCAGGAAATGGAACTCCTCGTTGTTCAGGACATTTTTCTTACCGAGACAGCGCAATATGCCCATGTTGTGTTGCCAGCCTGTGCCTTCATCGAAAAGGAAGGCACAGCAACCAATACAGAACGCAGGGTCCAGCCGATGCACAGGGTGCTGAAGGCAAAAGGAAGCGCGAGAGACGACTGGTGGATCACCATGCAGATTGCCCGCAGAATGGGGGCTGACTGGGATTATGAAGAACCGAAGGACATATTTAAAGAAATATCAAAGGTTACCCCCTCTTATGCCGGGATCACCTACAAACGTATCGAAAAAGAACTCATCCAGTGGCCCTGCCCCACAAAAGACCATCCCGGAACGCAATTGCTCCACAAAGACAGTTTTTCGAGAGGCAAAGGTCTTTTGACCGCCATAGAATACACGCCGCCCTTTGAAGAGACTGACAGGGAGTATCCGGTTATTCTCACGACAGGACGAATTCTGGAACACTTCCATTCCGGCACGATGACAAGAAATTCAAAAGTCCTCGACGAGACCGTGCGGGAAGGTTTCGTGGAGATGAGTCCCAACGATGCCAGTAATTTCAATATTTCTGACGGAGAACTTGTCTCTGTGTCCACGCGTCGCGGCAGCATCAGAATAAAGGCAAAAATCGCGAAAAGGTCGAAACCGAATGTAGTCTTTATTCCCTTCCATTTTTATGAATCCTGCGCGAACAGACTCACGGTGGACTGTCTCGACCCGGTCTGTAAAATACCGGAATACAAAGTCTGTTCCTGTAAGATTGAAAAGATAAGCGCGTAGCGTGAAAAAATATTCCGGTGAACTTAAGATGGAAAAATCTTTATGTTCACCGGAATACGCGTTGCAGTGACAAAATATATATACTAAAACGGGCAGTAATACATCCTGAGGGATATTATTATAAAATAATTAAGGAGGATCTATGGCGAACAAACCAGTAGAGATTGTTCAGTTGGCAGGAGACGCGGGGAAATACAAGGGAAATTTAACCCCAGGAAACTATCTCGTCAGAAGTTTCATGGCCGGTCTTCTTATCGCCGTTGGAGGCGCGCTGGCAACGATCTGTTCAGACAGGGCTCGGAAACAACAATGGGTCTGGGCTTTAAATCACTCATAACAGGGGCTGTCTTCCCTGTGGGCCTCATTGCCATTGTCCTTACCGGCATGTCACTCTTTACCGGTGATACCATGTGATACCGATGGCTGTATTCCAGAAAAAATCAACCTGGGCAAAGGTATTTAATGCCTGGTTCTGGGTCTACATCGGTAATTTTGTCGGTTCCGTTTTCTGGGCTTACCTCATGGATGTTGGCCCTTTTATCAAAGGTGGTAACGCGGCGGAAATCACCGCTTTCGGGAAAGAACGCGATAGCCATTGCTGAAGCGAAAACATTACCTTATATGGCCGCCGGCGGCGCGGGGATCTGGTCTGCTTTCATGAAGGGCATTGCCTGTAACCTGCTCGTTAATCTGGCCATATTGCTCGCTTTGTCATCAAAAAACATGATCGGGAAATTTTTCGGCATCTGGTTCCCCATTATGGCTTTTGTTGCCTCCGGTTTTGAGCACAGTGTGGCCAATATGTACTTTATCCCCGCAGGCATCATGCTGGGGGCCAATGTGACCTGGGGACAGTTTATCCAGTGGAATCTAATACCGGTGACAATCGGAAACATCGTCGGCGGTTTTATCTTTATCGGCGCAGTCTATTATTATTCTTTCAAAAAGGAACTCACCACTTCACCTACGTAATCCAATCACTTGCATAGCACAAAAAAGGCCCCGACTTCTGTCGGGGCCTTTTATTTTCTCCTTACAAAAAAAGGTCATTGCATCTATTCAGTAATAACACCTGTTGTTAATTATAACGCCGGAGATATTTTAATCAGATTCACCTCAAAGATGAGTTCTTTACCGGCAAGAGGGTGATTAAAATCGAGCGTCACATTCTCATCATTCACATCTCGAACCATTACACTGGTCACCCCTCCATCAGGAGCGCGAGCCTGTAACACTATCCCTATTTTCAGATCAATATTGGCAGGTATTTGAGATCGTCCGATGACCGCAAGGAGGTCTTCCCTGCGCAGGCCATAGGCCTCTTCAGCCGGTATATTGAGCGTTCTTGACTCCCCTTCGTTCATCCCTACTATCCCCTTTTCGAGTCCGGAGATAACCATACCCTGCCCGATAGTAAACTCAAAGGGTTCGCGGTCCAAAGATGAATCAAATATCTCGCCATCCGTGAAAGATCCGGTATAGTGGAGCACAACTGTATCTTCCATCTTTGCCTGCGCCATTTAATCTCCTCGTTTTGCTCTATGGCCTTCGCAAGGGTGTTTTTTACTCTTTTTTACCTGTACGGAAAATTAGTATCTGCGACCGCCGCCGCCTCCGCCGCTTCTTCCCCGTGGTTTGTCTCTCTGGGGACGGGCTTCATCGACTTTTAAGGTACGCCCCATGAACTGAGACCCATCCAATTCTTTTTTTGCCTTTTCGGCGTCTATCTGCGTGGACATTTCAACAAATCCAAATCCCTTACCTTCAATAATTCTGATGTCCCCCACCTCCCCGAATCCCCCGAACAGTTCCTTCAATTGCTCACTGGTTACCGAATAACTGAGATTGCCGACATACAATTTGCTGCCTTCCATTATAATGCCTCCATAGTGTTAGTGATTACCCATGCTTCGCAGGGTGATAGAATATGCACTGCGGCAATCTATTCCATGCGAAACACTGCGGTGCGGAAGAGAAAGAAACCAGATGAGAGAGAATGAACACAACCCGTTAGCGGGAACCAATCCATATATGGTATCATAAATCAATTAGGGGAGGTTGACAAGGGAAAAAGTGTGGAAAAGCTTAAGATACCCGTGACACGATTTCAAAAGGAGTTTATTTGATAAGAAAAACGCCCTATTTTGTATCATATTCCTTTTAAAAGGTGAATTTTCTTGATTATTTAGGAGAAAATTATACAATAATAGTCCTATATGGATAAAAAGACAATCAAGACAGTCGCGAAAGAGTTCTATAAATATCTGGAAATTGAGAAAGGCGCTGCCGTGAATACGGAAAGGGCTTACAAGGGAGATGTCGAAGATTTTATAAAATTTATTGGAGAGAGCTCTTTTGAAGAGATAGATCATAACGCTATCCGGGCCTATATTGTCCATATCTATAAAGACCTGAAGAAATCTTCCCTTTCCCGGAAGGTTTCTGCTATTAAAGTTTTTTTCAGGTTCATGAAGAAGAAGGGTTATATTGATGAAAACACGGCCCTCGTTATAAAGAATCCAAAGATTGAGAAACATCTGCCAAAGTTTTATACTATCGACGAAATGTTTCACTTTCTTGATTTTTTGCCCAGGGAGGGGTGGCTCAATATTCGCAATCTTGCCATTTTTGAGCTCATGTATTCCACGGGAATGAGGGCAAGTGAGGTACTTACGATGGACAGGGAAGACCTCCATATGGACGGCATGTGGGTAAAAGTGAAAGGGAAAGGCGGCAAAGAGCGGATATTACCTTTTGGCGATAAAGCGAAAAATGCCATTGAGGCCTATCTGGCCGCTGTTCAAAAAGAAGCCAAATTGAAACCGAAGGGCGCCCTTTTTATCAATGCTCGCGGAGGACGGCTTGCTTACAGGGGTTTGTTGAAGATCATGAAGAAGCACCAGATTAAAGCGCAGCTTTTCAAAAACCTTTCTCTCCACGGTGTCAGGCATTCTTTTGCAACACATATGCTCGATAACGGGGCGGACTTGAGGAGTATTCAGGAACTGCTGGGACACTCGAAACTCTCCACAACACAGAGATACACCCATGTCTCCATGGACAAACTCATGGAGATTTACGATAAATCACATCCAAGAAGGTAATAAAAATGGAAGCCACGACAGTGTTATGTGTAAGGCGTACTGGAGGAGTTGCTATCGGCGGTGACGGACAGGTAACAATGAATACGATTGTTATGAAACATACGGCGAAGAAGGTCCGTAAACTGTATCAGGATAAATGTCTTGCCGGTTTTGCCGGCGCCACAGCGGACGCCTTTACGCTCTTTGAGCGGTTTGAGAAGAAACTGGAACAGTATAATGGAAATCTGACGCGGGCCGCTGTGGAGCTCGCGAAAGACTGGAGAACGGACAGAATGTTAAGAAGGCTTGAGGCACTCCTTATTGTTGCCGATAAAGACCATACACTGATACTTTCAGGTACCGGCGACGTTGTTGAGCCTGATGACGGTATCGCGGCCATCGGTTCCGGGGGGCCATACGCGCAGGCGGCAGCAAAAGCGCTCAACAAGTATACGGACATGCCGGCGAAGGATATTGTGAAAGAAGCACTGGCCATTGCCGCTGAGATATGCATATATACAAACGATAAAATTGCCATTGAGGAATTATAGATGAACAAGAAGACACTGACCCCGAAAGAAATCATGGAAGAGCTTGACCGGTTTATCATCGGCCAGAAAAAGGCCAAGAAGGCCGTTTCTATCGCGCTCAGGAACCGCTGGCGCAGGCAGATGGTACCGAAAGAACTCCGCGATGAGATAGCGCCGAAAAATATCATTATGATAGGCCCTACCGGTGTCGGCAAGACCGAAATAGCCCGAAGGCTCGCGAAACTGGCAGGGGCGCCATTTTTGAAGATAGAGGCGACAAAATTTACCGAAGTGGGCTATGTCGGCAGGGACGTGGAGTCAATGATACGGGACCTGACGGAGCTTTCCATCAACATGCTCAAGAAGGAAGAGCAGGAAGAGGTCAAAGAAAAGGCAACGGGATTGGCCGAAGAAAGGATACTGGACATTCTGCTGCCGGCAAAAAAACCCCCGGCGACGCCCGACGAGGAAGAACCAATAGAGCAGTCGGTGGACCAGTCCCGGGAAAAGATGCGGGCGCGTTTTAAGGCAGGTCAGCTTGACGGGAGGGTCGTGGAGCTTGAAGTCCCCGACAGGGCGATGCCGATGATAGAGATCTTTTCCGCCCAGGGCATGGAAGAGATGGACATGCAGATACGGGACATGTTCGGCAACATAATGCCGAAGAAGACGAAGCGCAGGAAGATGAAGGTCAAAGAGGCATATGAACATCTCATTCTGGAGGAGTCGAAAAAACTGATCGATATGGACAGGGTCACCTCCGACGCCATTGAAAGGGTGGAACAGACGGGTATCATCTTTCTCGATGAGATCGACAAGATCGCCAGCCGCGATCACGGCCACGGCCCTGATGTGTCGAGGGAAGGTGTACAGCGGGACATTCTGCCTATTGTTGAAGGGACAACGGTAACGACCAAATACGGCATGGTGAAAACAGACCATATCCTTTTTATCGCCGCCGGCGCCTTTCATATGTCGAAGCCGTCTGATCTGATCCCTGAATTGCAGGGCAGGTTTCCCATACGGGTTGAGCTTGACGCGCTGACAAAAGAGGATTTTTTCAGGATCATCACAGAGCCTGAAAACGCCCTCATCAAACAGTACAAGGCGCTCCTGAAAACGGAAGACATTGACCTCGATTTTGAGCGACCGGCCATTGAAGAGATAACGGACATAGCCCAGAGGATCAATGAAATGACGGAAAACATCGGCGCGAGAAGACTCTATACGGTTATGGAAAAGCTTCTCGAAGATGTCTCTTTTTCGGCGCCTGATATGACGGAGAATACGATGGCCATTACGAAAGCATACGTGAGAGAAAAACTGGGAGAATTTCTGGAAAAAGAGGATTTAAGCAGGTATATTCTTATGAAGATAGTGAATAGCATTCAGGTGCACAGGAGCAAAGGGCATAAACGATAAATAGATGACCACGTTGAGATAGCGGGACGTAGAATGATGGGAGAAAGAGAGATGAGCGAAAAGATAGAAACATTACTTGAAGCGTTGCCCTACATCAAAAAATTTGCCGGTTCAACCTTTGTCATAAAATATGGCGGCGCGGCCATGGAAGAGGTAAGTCTGAAAAAGGAATTCGCCAAAGATGTGGCCCTCCTGAAATATGTGGGTATTCATCCTGTTATTGTTCATGGCGGAGGACCCATGATCGGCAGGATGCTCAAAGATTTGCAGATACCTACACGGTTTGTTGACGGCCTCAGGGTTACCGATGAGAAGACCCTTGAAGTTGTGGAAATGGTGCTTGCCGGGCTTGTCAACAAAGAGATCGTGAAGAACATCAATGATATGGGCGGCCGTGCCATCGGTCTTTCCGGGAAAGACGGCAGACTCCTGACGGCCAGGCAGGTAGAGAACACCGAGGTGGGGCTGGTGGGAGACATTACCGGTGTCAATGTGGACATCATCAAGGACATCAGTAAGCACGGATACATACCGGTCATTGCCCCCATTGCCGACGGTGCCGACGGGAAGTCGTATAATATCAACGCCGATACCGCGGCAGGGAGCATAGCCCAGGCCCTCTCGGCAGAGAAATTTATTTTGCTCACCGATGTGGAAGGGGTCATGGGCAGTGATGGAAAACTTATATCAATGCTGAAAAAGAGCGAAATAGAAAAGCTGATTCAACAAAAAACAATAACCGGCGGAATGATACCGAAGGTTAGCTGTTGTGTCGATGCCCTCAAAGGTGGCGTGCGGGAGACCCATATTGTGGATGGAAGGGTGCCGCATGCAATTCTTCTGGAAATTTTTACCGATTCAGGGGTAGGCACAGAGATCACGGGAGAGGAACAATGCAAGATGAATTGATTCAAAAAGCAAAACAATATCTAGCCGATACGTATACCAGATTCCCCATTGTTATCACGAAGGGAGAGGGATGCTGGCTCTGGGACCTGAACGGTCATCGTCATCTCGATTTTTTGTCAGGCATTGCCGTCTGCAATCTCGGACACGCTCATCCCGCTGTTGTGGAAGCTTTGACAGCACAGGCAAAAAAACTTTTTCATGTTTCCAATCTTTTTTATATGGAGCCGCAGATCAAGGCCGCTGAAATGCTGGCGGAACATTCTTTCGGCGATAAGGTCTTTTTCTGTAACAGTGGGGCCGAGGCAAATGAAGCTGCAATAAAACTGGCACGGCGTTATTCATGGAAAAAGTACGGCGAGGGACGCTCTACTATCATTGCCATGGAAAATTCCTTTCATGGCCGGACAATGGCGACCATATCGGCAACAGGTCAGCCCAAATTCCAGGTCGGTTTCGCGCCGCTTCAGCCCGGATTCGTCCATGTGCCCTTTAATGACTTTGAGGCCCTTGAAAAACATATCGATGAAACCACATGTGCCGTCATGATTGAGCTTATCCAGTCTGAAGGCGGCGTCTTTGTTGCCGACGTGGAATACGTAAAGAAAGTACGCGAACTTACGAAGAATAAAGACATACTCCTTATGCTTGATGAGGTCCAGACAGGCATGGGAAGGACAGGCACGTTTTTTGCCTACGAACAGTTTGGTATAGAACCTGATGTGATGAGCCTCGCCAAGGCCCTCGGAAACGGTTTTCCTGTCGGGGCCATCATCGCGAAGGATGCTGTTATGGCTGCCTTTGAACCGGGGACCCACGCGTCCACATTCGGTGGAAATCCCCTGGCGGCGTCAGCGGTTATCGCGACGATCAATACCCTTCTTGAAGAAGATGTCATCAGGAACTGCGCGGAGGTCGGAAAATATCTCCAGAAAGGACTTACGGCCCTCAAAAAGAAATTTTCCTTCATCACCGAAATACGGGGCATGGGACTTATCTGGGGTGTCGAATTGACGGCGAACGGTGATGAGATTGTCAAGGAATTCCTGAAAGAAGGAGTTATCCTGAATTGCACGAAAGGTAAAATCCTGCGTCTCATACCTCCCCTGATCGTGAAGAAAGAGGAAATAGACATATTCCTTGAGATGGCGAGCAGGATATTCGAGAGGGTAAAGAATTGAAAAGAGATTTCACGAAGTTCCTCGACATAAACAAGAAAGAGTGCCTGCACCTCTTGAAAAGGGCTAAAGACCTCAAGAAATTGCGTAAAGCCGGGAAGGCATATAAGCCCCTTGCGGACAAGAGCCTTGCCATGATCTTTGAAAAGGCCTCTACGCGGACACGGATTTCTTTTGAAACCGGTATGTATGAGCTTGGCGGCCAGGGTATATTCTTAAGCCCCAACGAAACGCAGATCGGCAGGGGTGAGCCGGTGAAGGACACGGCAAGGGTCCTGGAAAGGTATGTAGATGCCGTTATGATTCGCACCTATTCCCAGGATGTCGTTGAAGAACTTGCGAAGTGGGCCAATGTGCCTGTTATCAATGGTCTTTCAGATCTCTATCACCCATGTCAGATCCTCGCCGATCTTTTTACTATTCAGGAATACAAGGGTGCGTTTCAGGATAAAAAAATTGCCTACATCGGCGACGGCAATAATGTGGCCAACTCGTGGATTGAAGCAGCCATTCTTTTGGGATTGAATTTTTCACTGGCGACGCCTGAACGGTATTTGCCGGATGAAACGCTTTTTGCGAAGGCCCAAAAACATAAAACCTTTTTCTATTCCAGTGATCCTTTCGAAGCAGTGAAAGGCGCTGATGTCATCTATACGGACGTGTGGGTGAGCATGGGTCAGGAAAGGGAGCAAAGGGAACGGAAAAAGGCTTTTGCGCAATACAAAATAGACGACAAGCTTTTAAAAAACGCGAAAAAAGATGTCATGGTCATGCACTGTTTGCCGGCCTACCGTGGACAGGAGATCACTGATCAGGTTTTTGAGAAGTACAGTGACATGATTTTTACCCAGGCGGAGAACAGGCTCCACGCGCAGAAGGCTCTCCTGGAGTGGCTGATATTGAGAAAATAAGAAGATGAAAGATGACCGCTAGGCCTGTCCTCCGGTGGGCCCGCCCTCCGGTGCAGTGGCGGAGGGTTGGCGGAGGGCTAGACGACCGTCCTGCCATAGCAGGACTCGGACGAAGGACGCAAATGATCTATTGTCAATCGTCCTAATGAGCCTGCCTGTTTGGCAAACAGGCTCAGGGAATGATCGTCTCTCGTCCAAGTGAGTGGAGCGAGCAGTCGTCCATCGGAAAAAATACGGAGGTTGTAATGAGTAAAACAAATCAGGTGAAAAAAGTGGTCCTTGCATATTCCGGGGGACTTGATACATCGATCATCGTCAAATGGCTGCTGGACACCTATGGCTGCGAAGTTATTGCCTACGCGGCCGATGTGGGCCAGGCCGAAGAACTTACCGGGCTTAAGGAAAAGGCCATTAAAACCGGCGCGTCGAAAATCTATATTGAAGATTTGCGGGAAGAGTTTGCCCGTGATTTTATCTTTTTTGCCATCAAGGCAAACGCCGTCTATGAAGGCAACTATCTCATGGGCACATCCATCGCGCGTCCCCTTATTGCCAAAAGACAGATTGAGATCGCCAGGAAAGAGAAAGCCGACGCTGTCTGCCACGGGTCTACGGGAAAAGGCAACGATCAGGTGCGGTTTGAACTGACATATTATGCCCTTGAACCTTATATAAAAATTATTGCACCATGGAGGGAGTGGGATTTCGCGTCAAGGGATGACCTCATGGACTACGCGAAGAAACATGGTATCCCTGTTCCGGTGAGCAAGAAGAAACCCTACAGTATGGACAGAAACCTCATGCATATCAGTTATGAGGGTGGTATTCTGGAAGACCCCTGGGCGGAGGCGCCGGAGAATATGTTTAAAACCACACAGTCTCCAGAGAAGGCCCCCAACAAGCCGGAGTATATAGAAATAGATTTTGATAAAGGTGTCCCCGTGAAGGTAAACGGGAAAAAGATGTCCCCTTTTAAAATTGTGGAATACCTCAATACTGTCGGAGGAAAGCACGGCATAGGGCGCGTTGATATTGTCGAGAACCGTTTTGTGGGGATGAAATCAAGGGGTGTCTATGAAACACCGGGTTGTACTATACTCCACGTTGCCCACAGGGCCGTTGAATCCATCACAATGGACAGAGAAGTTATGCACCTGAGAGACACCCTCATACCAAAGGTAGCAGAATTGATTTACTACGGGTTCTGGTATTCGCCGGAGATGAAAGCGATTATGGCCTTTACCGACGAGATCCAGGCGACGGTTTCCGGCACCGCAAGGGTGAAGCTGTACAAAGGCAGCTGTAATGTCGTTGGAAGAAAATCCGCAAATTCTCTCTATCTCAAAGATTTTGCCACCTTTGACAAGGACGCTGTCTACGACCAGAAAGACGCCGGCGGCTTTATTAAACTGAATGCTTTGAGGCTGCGCATCAGGGCCATGCAGAAGAAGTAATACAAAATGTAGAACCCCCTCCGTTAGCACTGCGGAGGACAGGTGTAAAATGCGAATGCAAAATTCTGTATCTTTTACATTTTACATTTTATTAGTTCGGAGAACGTAATGAATGCCTATGAACCGCACCGCATTGAAGAGAAGTGGCAGAAGATATGGGAAGAAGAGGGCGCTTTCCAGGTAGAAGAAGAAACAGGTAAAGAGAAATATTATCTCCTGGAGATGTTTCCCTATCCATCCGGTAAAATACACATGGGTCACGTGCGGAATTATTCCATAGGGGATGTCATGGCCCGCTACAAGAGGATGCGGGGTTTTAATGTGCTTCATCCCATGGGTTGGGACGCTTTCGGTATGCCCGCTGAAAATGCCGCTATTGAACGTGGTCTCGCGCCCGCGAAATGGACTTACGATAATATCGCCTATATGCGCACGCAGTTGAAGCGCCTCGGTTTCGGTTACGACTGGCGCCGGGAAGTTGCCACCTGTGATGTTGATTATTATAAGTGGGAACAGTGGATATTTCTCAAGATGTATGAAAAAGGTCTTGTCTACCGGAAGAATTCACCTGTCAATTATTGCGTGAAGTGCCAGACCGTCCTTGCCAACGAGCAGGTGGAAGACGGCGCCTGCTGGCGGTGCGGCGAAGAGGTGGTCCAGAAGGAACTGACCCAGTGGTTTTTTGCCATCACCCGCTATGCCGACGAGCTGAATGAATATTGCGATAAACTTCCCGGCTGGCCCGAAAAGGTCCTCAGTATGCAGAAAAACTGGATCGGGAAAAGCTACGGTGTGGAAGTGAACTTCACCGTGGAAGACGGAACGCCGTTGACGATATTCACGACACGGCCTGATACACTCTGGGGTGTTACCTTCATGGTCCTCGCGCCTGATCATCCGCGGAGTCTGGAGCTTGCGAAGGGCACATCTCAGGAGAGCGCGGTCAAAGCCTTTATCGAGAAAGTAGCGAAGCAGGACAAGAGCTTCAGAGGCGAGATAAGCACGGCAAAAGAAGGTGTCTTCACCGGCAGATGCGCGATCAATCCGGTAAACGGTGTCAAGGTACCCATTTTTCTCGGCAACTTTGTCCTCATGGAATATGGCACCGGCGCTATTATGGCTGTCCCTGCCCACGACCAGAGGGATTTTGAATTTGCCAAGGAGTATGGACTGCCTGTCATAGTTACTATCGTACCTGAGGGTCAGAGCCTCGATCCGGCCACTATGAAAGAAGCCTATGTGGACGATGGTGTCCTTGTTGACTCAGACCGTTTTAACGGGATGAAGAACCGGGAAGCCATCTTGAAGATCATCGAATATCTTGAAGAAAAGGGGCTAGGGAAACGGACGATAAACTATCGTCTTAAGGACTGGGGCATATCGAGACAGCGTTACTGGGGAAACCCGATCCCCGTTATCTATTGTGATGACTGCGGCGCAGTGCCTGTCCCCTATCAGGACCTGCCTGTGGTGCTGCCAGCCGATCTTGAAATAAAAGTGGTAGGAAGATCACCGCTTGCTGACTCCCGTGAATTCTACGAAGTTTCTTGTCCGAGGTGCGGGAAGCCTGCGCGGCGGGAGACGGACACTATGGACACCTTTGTGGAGTCCTCCTGGTATTTTCTCAAATATACCTGCCCCGGTTATGACGAAGCGCCCCTTGACAGGAAGCGGGTAGACTACTGGATGCCTGTTGATCAGTATATTGGCGGCATCGAGCATGCTGTGCTCCACCTGCTTTATTCAAGGTTCTTTAACCGTGTTCTCAATGAGCTTGGCCTTGTGAACGTCCGGGAGCCCTTTCAGAACCTCCTCACCCAGGGTATGGTCATTAAAGATGGCGCGAAGATGAGTAAATCGAAGGGGAATGTTGTTGACCCCGATTACCTTATCGAAAAATATGGCGCTGATACAGCCCGGCTTTTCTGTCTTTTCGCGTCGCCTCCGGAAAAAGACCTTGATTGGAATGACAAAGGCGTGGAAGGGAGCTTCCGCTTTCTTCAGAGGGTATGGAGGCTTGTCACAGAGCGGACTGAGCAATTAAAAAACATTGAGGCCACTTCTGCCCTGTCTCTGGCTGATCTCAATGATGATGACGTAAAACAGCTCTTGCAGAAGATGCATAAAACGATTAAGAAGGTGACCGAAGATATCGACAGGTTCCACCTCAATACGGCCATCGCGAGTATTATGGAGCTGGTGAACGCGCTCTATAAATATCTCGAAAAAGAGAGGACCAATATAGACTCTCTTCGATTTTTAAAGGCTGTTCTTGAAACCGTCCTTATGCTCCTTTTTCCCTTTGTGCCGCATATCATGAACGAATTGTGGGTGCTCCTCGGCAAAGACGACACAAGCCTCGGCGCTTACTGGCCCCAGTATAACGCGGAATATATCAAGGAAGAAAAGGTCATGATCGCCGTTCAGGTAAACGGAAAATTGAGGGATACCTGTGAAATGGACCGGGACACGGAAGAAACGCAGTTAAAAGAAACTATCTTCGGCCTTGAAAAAGTAACGAAGTATACAGAAGGGAAAGACATAAAAAAGGTAATTATCATCCCGAACAAGCTCGTTAATATTGTCTGCGCGTAATATGAAACATGAGAGGATAAAAAGAATATGCAAATCAAAAAAACGGGTCCCGTAAAAAATATTGTTTTGATAATAGTGCTTGTATTGCTGCTTTTTTCATGCGGGTATCAATTGGTGCGTGAAAAGGGCATCTATGGCGGTGATATTTCTTCCGTCTACATTTCCGTTTTTAAGAACATGACCTACGAGCCCCATATATCGCAATACGTGACAGATGCTTTTTCAAAGGAGCTCGTTTCAACAGGATTATTCACAGTTAATAAAGAAAGTTCCGACGGCTATCTGCAAAGTGCTATCACGAAGATAACAACCCAGCCGTATTCGATGAGTGCAGCTGGTATTACTATTGAGAAGATAGTTACTCTCGATGTAGATATTGCGCTTTACAAGAAAAACGGTAGCTTCGTCAAACGATGGCCCATATCTGATTCTGAAACATACAGAGTCGATAACACCAATTATGAGGAGTACAATAAGACGGAAGCGATAAAGAGGTTGTCGGCAAGGATGGCGAGACGGTTTAGCGCGGTTCTTATTCGTCGACTATTAAGTTTACAGATAGCCCAAGAAATATATTTCTTGGGCTATCTGTAAACTTATTGCGAAAGAGGCCGAGCGCTTTTCGCGCCTAATACCGCCACCTGCGGGATCGCGCGATGCTCAACGTATGCGCTGATACGCCTCCGCTCGGCAACCCCTTGTTGTCGGCATTATGCATCGAAAATCATCTCGGCCAGAGAGGCTTGAAAAATCAACTGATTTAAAAAAGTACTTTAATTGAACTATGATATTTGATTGCGGGATGGGAATGAGTAAATATGCAAAGAGTGTCTCCCCTTAACGGCCTAAGTTATTTTATGATGAAAAAAGAAGGGGATCGCAGAATGAATAAGGGGATTGCTGTGGTGCCAAAGGAGATATTGATACTAATTATGCCAATAATTAAAGGAGCGTTCCTACTCAAGCCTGTGAACAAAGACAGAGATTTTTTGAAGATTCCAGCGAGGGAGGAATGAACACGAGTCGAATGTGCGGCCTTATTCTATTATTCAGTTTTCTTAATTTGGAGGATGTTTATACAATAGGTCCCAACGATTCAAGAATACACCAAAACATTGGATATGGCCGCCCTATTGAAGACATGAGAAGAATAGTCTATCGTAAGGAATCCTACGCTTCGCAGATTGGCTGGCAATGAAAAGACTTATAAACTTGATAATGGAAACTGGATGTATGTAGAGCCTGACAAAAAAGATTGTTTTATCCATTGGGAGGTAGATCAGCAGGGAATCATCGTAGGCTATAGATTGAAGGTAATAGTTGTTATTAAGACTCGAGTAGGGAGGGGGGTTGCTCATTGGCAAGGGACAGTCTGCCGGTGAATTCATTTAAAGCCTGTTTTGAAAGCGTATTATTTGCCGTATATCTCTTTAATGTCGGCGCCGAGCATGGCTGAACATTGTCTGGCGCTTTCGGCTACTATGGGGCCGTATTTATCAACAAATGATTTTTGAAAAGTCCCCATGATAAACATTGACCCGATCAGACGTTCCTGTGAATCGAAAACCGGGGCGGCAATAGCATTGATGCCGGAATTTAGTTCACCCATATCGACGGCATAACCGGAATTCCTGCACTGCGCAAGTTCGGTTTTCAGTCTGTCACGATCACATTTTGAAGTATCGCCATAAAAAAAGAGTTTTCTCTGTTTCAGGAGTTTTTCGCGCTCACCTTCCGGCAGAAAAGCCGTAATGGCCTTTCCGTGCGCTCCGTGGGTGATATGGAACCTGTAACCTTGACGAATTGTAACGCTGATATCCTGATCTGCCTCCTGTCTTGCCACAATGAAGACATTTGTGTTGTCAATAATGCCGAAGAGGGCCGTACTGCGGGTCTTCCTGGCAAGCGTTTCAAGGATGGGGGCGGCTATTTCATTGTAGTTCACATTATCCAAAACTTTCCTTGACAGGGAAACCAGGCCGAGTCCAAGGGAGTATGTCTTTTCTTCAGCATCTTTTTGGACAAAACCATATTTCTGAAGAGTGTTGAGTATGGCGTATCCTTTGCTCTTGTATATATTGACGCTTTTGCAGATATCAGTCAGATTGACCTTCGGCGATGGGTTTTTCGCGAGGCTGAGGAGGATTTGCGATGCCTGAGCTACTGCCGGAACAAAGCCGGTATATTCTGATTTTGTATCCCGCTTTTTTTTACTCAATGGGGCTGTTTTATTTGTATTCATTGCTCGCCTGCTACAATGGCTTTATATTTACATAACTGAGCGCAGACTTCGCAGCCAACGCATTGCCCCTGATTGATAAATACCGTTCCCTTTCTCCTGTGACCGTCTTTTGTCTGACCAGCCTTTTCCTGCCAGCTTATTGCGGGACAATTAATCTCAAGGCAGGTCTTGCATCCCCTGCATGTATCAATATCAACCATATATAATGGATGTATAAATTTATCGAGTGGTTTTGCCCTCCTGAGAAGCATACAGGGGCTGTTTTCCGTTATAATCACCGAGGCTCCGTCCCGGGCAACCTCTTCCCTGATGATTTCGATTGTCTCGTTAATCTTATAGGGGTCCACCTTTCTTACGTTTGTTACTCCCACAGCCCTTACCAGTTGCTCGTAGTCGATCATTGTCGTTGCTTCACCTTTTATGGTATATCCCGTTCCGGCTGTTTCCTGTTGTCCTGTCATGGCAGTGATCCTGTTATCAAGAATAATGGTAGTGGAGTAGCCTTTGTTATATACGGTATCAATAAGCGGGGTAATGCCGCTGTGGAGGAACGTGGAGTCACCGAGCACCGCGCATATCTTTCCGAGGCCGTCTTTGCCGAGGACTTTCCCCGCGCCGTAGGCCCCGCCGACACCGGCTCCCATACATGTTGAAGCGTGCATGGCGGAAAGCGGCGGTGAGGTAGCCAGCGCGTAACAGCCAATATCTCCGAAGACAAAAAGTCCGAGTTTTTTAAGGGCATAGAACAGGGGCCTGTGAGAACATCCGGCACAAAGGTTTGGTGGTCTTCTCGGCAGGTCTTCCGGTTTTATCCGGATCTTCGGTGCTTTATAGCTTTTGCCGGTGATGGCCTTTGCGAGCGATTGCTCGACGATAGCCGGTGTTAACTCGCCTATTGCCGGAATAAGGTCTTTACCGTGCCATACCTTGTAGCCCATGGCCCTGATCTCTGTCTCAAGGAAAGGATCAAGCTCCTCTACTACGATCACCTTTTTAACTTTCTTGAAGAATTCCGCGATCATCTTTTCCGGGAGCGGCCAGACCATGCCGAGTTTCAGGAAGGAATATTGTGGGAAAATCTCCCGTGTGTAGAGATAGGAAACACCTGAAGAAATAAAGCCGATGGAGGGATCATTGATTTCCATAATATTGTAAGGGAAGTCTGTATCCGCGTATGATGCGAGTTTTGCTGTCCTTTCTTCGACGAATACCCGCCTCGCCCTGGCGTATACCGGCAGCATTACATATTTGGGTGTTTCTTTCCGGTCAAGGCCGACAGGAATGGCCGATTTTTTTCTCTCGTCTAATTCCACCGGAGAATCAGCGTGTGAAACCCTTGTTTCTCCTCTCAGAAGCACCGGCGTATCGAATTTCTCGCTGATATCGAAGGCTATTTTCATGAAATCCTTACACTCCTGGGCATCGGCAGGTTCAAGCATGGGCACTTTCGCAAAGCGGGCCCAGTTTCTGCTGTCCTGTTCGTTTTGTGAGCTGTGCTGACCGGGGTCATCTGCCACAACAATGACAAAGCCGCCCTTGACGCCTGTATAGGCGATAGTCATAAAAGGATCGGCAGCCACATTAAGCCCCACGTGCTTCATACAGGCAATGGCCCTTCCACCGGCAAGGGAAGCGCCGTGGGCCACCTCAACGGCCACCTTTTCATTGGGGGCCCATTCCGTATAAATTTCGTTATACCCGGATAATTCAGCCATAATCTCACTGCTCGGTGTTCCGGGATAGGCGGATCCGACGATCACACCTGCCTCCCACGCGCCCCTTGCAATTGCCTCATTTCCCTGAAGTATCTTTTTCATGTCTTCTCCTTGCACTATTTGACCTGTTTTTGTCTTATAAAATCATGCCCTGCCTGTTTTGCAGAGAGAACCGTGTTCTATACTAATTCATAAAAATAGTAACGAATGCAAAGAAGACTGTCAACAGAAATCGATAAAGTAGGTTGATTATTATTGACATAAACGGTTTCATGCGATACTATTTGTTGTTATATAATAATGTTCTATATACAGAACACACCAGAAGATCAAACGCACTGAATGCCCCATCAATGGTGTCGATACCGGGGTGAACAAGAGGAGCCAATTATGACAGAATCGGGACAGACAAATGGTTTGGCAAAGGCTGATGCGTGCTACAGAGAGTATGGATCGAGAGCAAAGGAATTACGAGCCGAGTGGCAGGAAGATTATCGGCTATCTGACCGCCCTTGGTCCTATTGAGATCATGACGGCCGCTGGTGTAGTGCCCTTCAGGTTGAAGGGTAATGTATCTGAAGCCATTACGAAAGGCGATGCTTATATGGAGACGATAGTCTGTCCCTTTATACGCAACGTCTTTGACGCGGCCTTAAAAGGGAAATATGACTTTCTTGACGGTCTGGTGTTGACGCACCAGTGTGACAGTATTGACCGGACAACTGACATATGGAGCGAGAATCTCAAGCTCCCCTATTTTCATTTTTTAAACGTTCCTCATGTGACCGACGGCCCTTCTGTAGAATTTATGAAGGACATATTACGAATATTTATCGGAACTCTTGAAAAATTTGTTGGGAAGAAGATAAGCGATAACGCTCTTGCCCAGGCCGTGAAAGCCCATAACGAAAACAGACGGCTCATGAGAGACCTCTATGCTTTAAGAAAAACGAATCCGCCTCTCATTTCCGGGCCCGAGATGATGAAAGTCCTGGTGGCTGCCATGGGTCTTCCCGTCGAGGAATCATCGGCTCTTATTGAGAGCGTCACGAAAGAGGTAAAGCAGAGAGTCGCCGGTGTAGCCGGGAATAAAAAACGGATCATGCTCATTGGTGACCAGATTGACGACGTTGCTATTGTCGATGCCATTGAAGGGACGGGGGCTTTGCTGGTGATGGACGATCTCTCTATCGGCAGCAAGATGTACTTCTCTGATGTTGATATAACCACCGATCCGGTCCAGGGCATTGCGGAACGTTATCTGAAAAAATTAAAAATACCTACAACCTATGTAGGCGATGGCAATACATATGAGGAGAACCTCGAAGCTCGCTTTGGCCATTTAAGGAAGTATATAACTGAATTTAAGGTCGAAGGGGCTATTCTTTTTATTTATAAATATTGTGACCCCTATGGTTTTGAAGTGCCTGTTTTCAAAAGCTTCATCGAATCTGCCGGAGTGCCTGTACTATACCTGGAAGATGAGTATTCGAGCTCCACGCTGCCGAGGGTGAAGACCAGGATCGAGGCATTTCTGGAGATGATCGCATAATGAAAATGACCCGGCAGCAAGTAACAAGTTACAGGCCACAGGCCACAGAAAAAACTTCTTCCTTGTGAAATGAGACCTGGGATCTGAGACACAGAGCTCTGCTACGGACGGGACAGAAAGTGAGCGCTATAAAAGGAGGTTAACATATGGCAGATGATAAAAAAGCAAGAACCTTAGCAACAAAAGCGGCAGCAAGTATACCGAAATTTGTACGGGGCAACATGTCTTCAACTCTCACGGCGAAAGAAGAGGGAAAGAAGGTTGCCTACGCATATATATGTGACGGCCATGATGAGATCATGCGAGCGATGGACATTGTTCCTGCCTGGGGTGAGAGCTTCGCAGGTGTCTGCGCGGCCAAGCGTGACGCGGAAAAGTACCTGCAAAAGGCCGAGGCAGACAATTTTTCCCGATCGCTCTGTACCTATGCTACATGTACCATCGGTTTTGACATGTGGCGTGAGGAGCTAGGTGGGGAAATGCCCCCAGGAGCACCTTGGGGCGGAATGGGACGGCCGGATATGATCATCGGAAGCGCCCAGCAGCTCTGTGATCCGCGCTTCAAATGGCCCCAGGCAACAAGGCACTACCTCCCGGATGTACCTGTTTTTGTGGGGAGTATGTATTATCCTCCCTGGGACCCGAATATGGACAATCGCGAACAGGAAAAAATATATGTGAAATACGCAACAGAGGAACTCCGCGAACTGGTCAAATTTTGCGAAAAACATACCGGTAAAAAGATGGACTGGGACAAGTTTGCCGCTATTGTCGATTTATCAGACAGGACCTGGGACCTTTTTATTGAGACATATGACCTGCGCAAAGCCATTCCGACACCCATGGACACAGGCGATGCAATGAATACCATGGTGCCGGTAACCTTTAATTTAGGTACCCAGGAGGCTTATGACTTTTACCAGGCCCTCAACACGGAACTGAAAGAAAAGATCGCACTAAAACAAGGGGTAGCGGAGAGCGAGAAATACAGAGTCCTCTGGGGGGCCGGGCTTCCTTCCTGGTTCGCGCTGGGAGATTTCCAGTATTTTAATGACAAAGGCGCCGTATTCCCCGTAGAAGTAACCTACCGCAACGCCGAGCGTCTCGAGCGGCTTGACCTGCCAAAAGTCAGCGATCCCCTTGAGCATATTGCCTGGAGATGGGTCCGGTTCTATACGAACTGGTATGACAAAGCGCGGAAGCGTCCGGGTTCCATACCCAAGGTCGAACGTATTATTGAATATATTGAGGACTACAAACTCGATGGTGTGGTTTTTCATTCCGCTTTTTCCTGTCGAAGCTGGCATGCAGGGATTGTTCACCAGGCGGCAACCCTGAAAAAAGTATACGGCGATATACCGACCCTGATTATGGAAGGTGATATTGTCGACATCAGTTCTTACAATGAGGCTGACACACACAACAGGATCGACGCCTTCATTGAAACGCTCGAGTCTTACAAGAAAAGGCGTAACTAAAGGCATAGAGTATGGAGCAGAGAGCATAGGGTATAGAGGCCGAAAATCGCCCTCCGCTAAAGCATCGGAGGACAGGTAAATCGTAAATCATGAACGATAGAATAATTTTACATTTTACATTTTTAATTTTACATTAGCACAGTGTAGGGCAGAGGGTATGAATTATTTCGCCGGTGTTGACATTGGGTCCACGATGACGAAAGTGGTTATCGTCAGTGACAAAATTGAATCTTCATTTATAGGACCTACCGGACCCGAACATCGGAAATTAGCTAACAAAGTGATGGAGAAAGCGCTCATGAGGGCCAATTTGCTGTTTGATGATCTGGCCTACATTGTTGCCACGGGGTATGGCAGGATAAACGTTCCTTTCGCAGATAAACAGATTACTGAGATTACCTGCCATGCCAGGGGATTGCAGAGTCTTCTTCCTACGGTACATACAGTGATTGATATAGGGGGCCAGGACAGCAAGGGTATTAAAATTAAAGCAGGCAAGGTTACTGACTTTGTCATGAATGATAAGTGTGCCGCTGGAACAGGGCGGTTTCTCGAAGTCATTGCCGATGCTCTTGGAGTGTCGCTTGAATCCCTTGGCGAGCGTTCTCTCGCCGCGCAAAAGGCAATAACAATTGGCAATACCTGTACTGTCTTTGCAGAACACGAGGTCATTTCACAGCTTGCCAACGGAGCATCTGTTAATGATCTCATCGCGGGGATCCATGAGGCTGTTGCCACAAGAGTCTACGCGATGGTGAAAAAGCTGAAGGTGGAACAGGACGTGGCAGTTACCGGCGGCGGGGCAAAAAACATCGGACTGGTAAAGGCATTGGAAGGTAAATTCGGATTCCCCCTACTTGTTCCGCCCGAACCTCTCATTACCGGGGCGCTGGGTGCGGCGCTTCTGGGAAAGGAGATCTACGATAATGCCGTGTCCAGCGGACAGAAACCCCAGAGGAGCGATCAGGGACTCAGGGAAGCCACATTTTTCAGTTGACGTTTAAAATGGTGTTGACTGCTTAGCTGATTGGGATAATGTATAATCAGCAAAACCGTTCAAACAGTTTAAACAGTTCAAGCGGTTTAAGCGGAGCTTGTCCCCGACAGAGGATAAACGACTGAAATATCTTAGATAGGGTCTTTATATGGCATACACACTTGGTATTGATATAGGTTCAGGTTTTTCAAAGGCGGTGATTTGCGAAGACGGTCTTATCCGGTCATACGCGATTGCGCCTTCAGGCGGGGATTATCGGGAAACAGCCGGCAAAGTTGTTGAAGAAGCGCTCGACAAAATTCATCTTTCTTCCGGCGATATTTCCAATACATTCGCCACCGGATATGGTGCTTCAATGGTCGGATTTTCAGATCAGACCGCGACAGACATTTCCTGTCATGCCGCGGGAGTCCACCATCTGTTTCCTTCGGCGAGGACGGTTATTGACATAGGCGCTCAGTTCAGTAAGGCAATCAGACTCGATGACACAGGAAGGACAACCAATTTTCTGCTCAATGAGAAATGTGCCGGAGGGAGCGGGAAGTTTCTCCAGATTATTGCCCGGATACTCCATATCAGCATCGACGAAATCGGACCCCTCTCCATGACGTCTTCCAAACCGGTGCAGTTTACAACAGGCTGTGCTGTCTTCGCAGAGTCGGAAGCGGTCTCCCGCATTGCTGAAGGTGCCCTGGCAGGAGACATTCTTGCCGGTATCCACAAAGCCATGGCTTCAAAGATAGTCAATCTCGTCACCCGTCTTGGTCTCGCAGAAGCATGTGTTGTCGCAGGAGGAGGAGCGAAAGATTCGGGGCTTGTCAAAACCATAGAGTCGGAATTGTGCGTATCAGTTCTTGTCCCTGATGAACCGCAAATCACAGCGGCGCTTGGAGCTGCGCTCATGGCCCGCGCATAATCAACCACGATTTTTACTGCATTATGTCACTTGCTTTTTCAAAAACCGGTCAGTCTTCAGCCGCTTCAGCCGGTTTCATCAGTCCCAGCCAGTTTATACTGGTCTGATACAACCGGGATAATCAAGAGTATAATGGTCTCTTTTAGGTGTTCTTGTTTAGGCAGGCTTGGTGAAGAACCATGCCAGGGAAGTAATACAATTTTTACGTAATACAACTAATGGAAAAAGGTATTAGAGGCCTGGGTTACTATGTTACGGGGAAGTATTGACGCAAAATTATCGGGTATCTTCAACAAATCTTCAAATGGCAAGCGAGGCCTGTATCAGCTTTTCGCTTGAAGAACTTTGTGCGCCTTTTTTGAAAGTCTGGATACTTTTCGTGCGGCGTTATTTTTATGGATTACATTTTTTGATGCCGCTTTGTTAATCGATGCGATAGCATTTTTGAGAAGCTCGCTGGTATTGTCTTTATTATTGGCCTCTATTGCTGTTATTGTTTTTTTAATCTGAGTTTTCATGGTTGATTTGACATGGGCGTTTCTGACCCGTTTTTCTTCTGATTGTTTTGCCTTTTTTATTGCTGACTTATTTTTTTTCAAGTCCTATTCCTCCTCACTGATTTTGTTTTATTTATCATTCATCTCCATGAAAAGTCAACTATTTCATTAATATTCACTTGATATCTGCCGCCATGGCCCCATGTAAGCATCAGCAACGTTCTCTTGCCTGACCTGCGGTACATCCGAAGGCCAGGCCTATAAAGACACAAAAAAACTTCACCGATTGTGTTTTTATGAACACGATCCGGTAAAATCATGTATTATTAAGCGATAAGCCCTTATAAACAGTAATTCCGCGAAAATAAAAGAGTATTATTTCTTTCCGGCATTTCTCTTGGATGCTTTGAGCGGATTGATCTTCTGTTCCTCGACTTTCGGGGCCTTCTTTACATGTGTTGACATGGAGCAGGAGCTCTTCTGCCATTTCTGGGCCGGGTAAGGGAAGCTTGTGCAATATATACCCGTTGCAAATTCCAGAGTTCTTGTGCAACCTTCGCAATTTTCTACAATGGTATAACATTTTCCACCATTGTAAGAACATCCTGTTTTTTTCATAAACAGGCACTCGACGCCTTGTTTCAGTGTTTCGCATACCATAGCGGCATCACCTCCTTGAAAGTATAAATAAAAGCGTGTAATTTAACTATATTTTATGGGGAGATGTCAATAGACAAGTGAGATTTGGCGGAATAATAGGTGAAATCACTAAGAATTTTATATTGACATAGAGACAAAAATGGTTTAAAAAGATACTGATTTGTCGAATGTTTTATCATATTGCGTATGGCATGATTCTTGTGGTATAATAACTGATTTTGCTGGTGTAGCTCAATCGGCAGAGCAGCTGATTTGTAATCAGCAGGTTGCGGGTTCGAGTCCCATCACCAGCTATGGAGAGGTTCCCGAGCGGCCAAAGGGGGCAGACTGTAAATCTGTTGGCGAAGTCCTTCGAAGGTTCGATCCCTTCCCTCTCCACCATTTTAAAGCTGTGAGCAGGCGTTGGTGAATAGATATAGAGAAAAAGCTATTCACTGTGGTTTTTTATTTACTGAAGTTATGGGTCGCGGGAGTAGCTCAGTTGGTTAGAGCATCAGCCTTCCAAGCTGAGGGTCGCGGGTTCGAGTCCCGTTTCCCGCTCCAAATAAATACAGAGCGGGTTAAACCATGCCCGCTCCAAAATACAGGGCGGATTGAAACATTGCCCACTCCAAAAAATCAGGGCGGGTTGAAGCTTTGCCTGCTCCAGGCGCCCATGTAGCTCAGTCGGCAGAGCACATCCTTGGTAAGGATGAGGTCAGCGGTTCAATCCCGCTCATGGGCTCCATAAAAAATAAAACGGAGGTTCACTATGGCTAAGAAGAAGTACGAAAGGACGAAACCCCATGTGAATGTTGGAACCATCGGTCACATAGATCACGGGAAGACGACTCTCACATCAGCCATTACGAAATGTCTTTCAAATACGGGAAGGGCCAACTGGATCCCCTTCGATCAGATCGATAAGGCCCCCGAGGAGAAGGAAAGAGGTATCACCATCGCCACGGCCCACGTAGAGTATGAGACGTGATAAACGACACTACGCACATGTGGACTGTCCGGGACATGCCGACTACATCAAGAACATGATCACCGGAGCTGCCCAGATGGACGGCGCCATCCTTGTTGTCGGTGCCAATGACGGTCCCATGCCCCAGACAAGAGAACACATCCTCCTTGCCCGTCAGGTCGGCGTCCCCTATATGGTTGTCTACCTCAATAAGGTAGATATGGTTGACGATCCGGAACTCATCGAGCTCGTCGAGATGGAACTCCGTGAACTCCTCACCGCCTATGAATTCCCGGGAGATGAGATCCCTATCATAAAAGGAAGCGCATTAAAGGCACTGCAGCACGGTTGTGCCGATCCCAACTGTCCTGACTGCAAGAGCATCTATGAACTCATGGACGCCATCGATTCCTATATCCCGGAACCGGTCCGTGATACCGATAAACCCTTCCTCATGCCTGTAGAAGATGTTTTCTCCATCTCCGGCCGTGGTACCGTTGTAACAGGCCGTATAGAAAGAGGGATCATCAAGTCCGGTGAAGATGTAGAGATCATCGGTTTCACCGCTACCCAGAAGACAGTCGTAACCTCAGTAGAAATGTTCCGGAAGATCCTCGATCAGGGTATGGCCGGTGACAATGTCGGACTGCTCCTCCGTGGCACCAAGAAGGATGAAGTGGAAAGAGGCCAGGTTATCGCAAAACCCGGTTCTATTACCCCCCATACGAAGTTTAAAGGAGAAGTCTATATCCTCAACAAGGAAGAAGGCGGTCGTCATACACCGTTCTTTACCGGATATCGTCCCCAGTTCTATTTGAGAACAACGGACGTAACCGGTGTTGCCAAACTTCCCGACGGGGTTGAGATGGTCATGCCCGGTGACAATGTCACCATGATAGTTGAGCTGGTAACACCTATCGCCCTTGAAACAGGACTCCGTTTTGCTATCCGTGAAGGCGGCAGGACAGTGGGCGCAGGTGTTGTTACCGAGATTATAGAGTAAAGGGGAAGAAGATGAGGCAATTAGTAATACTGGCATGTACGGAATGTAAAAACCGAAACTATAACACAACAAAGAACAAACAGAAGACGCCGGACAGGATGGAGATCAAAAAGTACTGCCGATTTTGTAAGAAGCACACAAGTCATAAGGAGACAAAATAACGAAGGCCAGTAGCTCTAACGGATAGAGCACCGGACTCCAAATCCGGGTGTTGGGGGTTCGAATCCCTCCTGGCCTGTATATTGTGGAGATGGCATGGAATTTAAAGAAAAGCTTGATGTTGTAAAGACATATTTTCTGGAAGTTTACATGGAAGCGAAAAGGGTTACCTGGCCATCGAGAAAGGATGCCTTGAAAGGGACTTATGTTGTAGTCATAACAGTCCTTGTCGCAGCTTTGTTTCTTGGATTTGTTGATGTAACGCTCGCATGGATTATACAGAAGTTCATACGATAAGGAAAATGGAAATAACAATGGAAAAAAAGTGGTACGTTGTGCACACATATTCCGGTTATGAGCAGAAGGTAAAAGAACTGCTTGAAGAAAACATCAAAATGAACAAGATGGATGAACATTTCGGTGAAATTGTAGTCCCCTCTGAAATCATCATGGAGAGAGTCAAGGGCCAGGTTAAGAAATCACAGAGGACCGTTTTCCCCGGTTATATTATCGTTAATATGGCCATGAATGACACGACCTGGCATTTTGTGAGGAATACACCAAAAGTGACCGGCTTTGTGGGATACGACAAAATGAACCCGCCCCCGCTGCCCGAGAAAGAGGTCAATGACATCATCAACGCGATCCAGGAAGGAAAAGGCAAAATCAAACCGAAGATCCGCTTTGAGAAAGGTGATGGCGTCAAGGTGACCGAAGGGCCTTTTACAAACTTCACCGGTAATGTGGAAGAGATAAAACCGGAAAAAGGTAAAGTAAAGGTGCTCTTGAATATATTCGGGCGTACAACACCGGTGGAACTTGATTTTATACAGATAGAAAAAATTTGAAGGAGTTAGAGAATGGCAAAGAAAGTTGTGGCATTGGTGAAATTACAGTTGCAGGCCGGTCAGGCCACACCGTCACCGCCTGTGGGTCCCGCTCTCGGTCAGCATGGCGTCAATATTATGGAATTCTGCAAGGCCTTTAATGAAAAAACAAAAAGCCAGGAAGGCACCATTATTCCTGCATTAATAACGATCTTTTCGGATAGGACCTTTAACTTTATTACCAAAACGCCTCCGGCAACATTTCTCATTAAAAAGGCGGCGAAGCTGGCAAAAGGCGCCCATACTCCGAAGAAAGAGGTCGTGGGAAGCATTACGAAATCATCCGTTAAAGAGATCGCGCAGCTTAAAATGGTTGATTTAAACGCGAAAAATCTGGAAGGTGCCATGCGGATTATTGAAGGGTCTGTGAGAAGCATGGGACTTGAGGTGGTAGAAGGATAAAAAACCCGGCTTAGGCCATGGGGAGCATAGAACGTAGAGGAAAACAAAGACAATTTGTTGAAGCCTATCAACTATGCGTTAATATCTAAGGAGTGACATATGGCAACGTTAGGAAAAAAATATACGGAAGCACGGAACAAAATAGATCGGGAAAAACGATATGGTATGGACGAAGCCCTTGATCTTTTGCCGCAGGTAACGTACGCGAAATTTGACGAAACCGTTGAAGTTGCTCTCAGGCTTGGTGTTGATCCGCGGCACGCGGACCAGATGGTGCGGGGCAGTGTTGCGCTTCCCAACGGGCTTGGTAAGAAAGTGAAAGTAGTTGTTTTCGCCAAAGGCCAGAAGGAAAAAGAAGCGCAGGAAGCCGGCGCCGACGAGGTCGGAGCTGAAGACCTCATTGAGAAGATCCAGAAAGGATGGACCGATTTCGATAAGGCAATCGCGACACCTGATATGATGGGCGCTGTCAGTAAACTTGGTAAGATTTTAGGTCCCAGAGGGCTGATGCCGAATCCGAAAGTAGGCACTGTTACCTTCGACATCGCCAAAACTGTCCAGGAATTAAAAGCAGGCAGGGTGGAATTCAGAGTTGATAAAGCAGGCAATCTCCATGTCGCTGTTGGAAAGATCAGTTTTGGAAAGGGAAAACTTATGGAAAACATTAATTCTCTCCTCGATGCGGTTATCCGGTTGAAACCTCCTTCAAGTAAAGGAACATACATAAAAGGTGTGGCAATCAGCACGACAATGAGCCCCGGCATAAAGATTGATCCTGCCTATGCCCGGAGCTATTACGAAATAGGGAAAGGGTCAGAGAAAGCAGGTGTTCCGCTGAGAGCGGGATTTAAATGATTACGGCCTGCCGAGACTTTTTAGTGAGTTGGTCTTTCTGACTTTTCATACATATCTTAATCGAAAGGAGGGATGAAAACAATTGGAGAGACAAAAGAAAGAAAAAGTTGTTGAAGAATTAGGGTCCAAGCTTCGCGAACTGAATTATATGTTCCTCGCGGAATACAGCGGTATGACCGTGGCCCAGATAACGCGGCTCAGACGTGAACTGAGAAACGTTGACACGGAATTTACCGTTGTCAAAAACAGTCTTTTGAAAATCGCGTCGAAGGGAACAAAAGCAGAAGTATTGCAGGATAAATTTGATGGTCCCAACGCGATCATCAGTATTTACAAAGACCCTATCGGCGCCGCGCGTGTTATAGCGGGCATCGCGAAGGAAGTCCCCAGCCTGAAACTAAAGGCCGGGTATCTTGGCGAACGCCTTATCACGGTGGAAGATATTTTAAAACTTGCCACGCTGCCGTCACGGGAAGCGCTTTTGGGAAAACTTGTTGGTGTTCTGAAGGGCCAGCCGGCACGGCTTGTCTATGCTCTTTCCGGAAATCTCAACAAGCTTGTACTCGTATTGAATTCAATTAAAAATCAAAAAGAACAGCAGGCATAAAGGAGGCTTATAAATGAGTATCACAAGAGAAGATGTAATCCAGTATATTGAAAATATGACCGTTCTTGAACTTTCCGAATTTGTAAAGGTCCTGGAAGATAAGTTTGGCGTCCAGGCAGCAATGCCCATGATGGCAGCAGGCGCGGCACCGGCAGCAGGCGCAGCAGCAGCCCCGGTGGAAGAACAGACGGAATTTAACGTAATTCTTACCGGTTATGAAGCGGACAAGAAAATCCAGGTTATCAAGGTTGTAAGGGCAATCACCAGCCTTGGTCTCAAAGAGGCCAAAGACCTTGTTGAAGGCGTGCCGAAACCGGTTAAAGAAGCCGTGTCCAAGGATGAAGCAGCCAGCATCAAGAAACAACTTGAAGAAGTGAGCGCACAGGTCAAAGTTGAGTAAAACAAAATAGGGGTCAGGGGTCAGGGGTCAGCGTTCTGCAATGCAGGACTACGGACCACTGACCCCTGAGTTCCCATCCACGAACCGAAGAGGTGAAATAATCTATGAGAGAAGCTTTCCATAACAGGATATTCAGAAAAAATTATGGGAAAATTAAAGAGGTTCTCGAAATTCCTAATTTGATAGAAATTCAACTTGATTCCTACGAGAAATTCCTCCAGAAGGACCTGTCGCCGCAAAAGCGGGACAATGTCGGATTACAGGCTGTTTTTAACAGCGTTTTCCCGATAAAAGATTCCCATGAGACCACAACTCTCGAATTTGTAAAATATGAAGTAGTTGATCCGAAAAATTCCGAGGAAGAATGCCTTTTCCGCGGTCTTACCTTCGCGGCCCCCATGAAGGTCACTATCAGACTTGTCGTGTGGAATGTCGATCCTGAAACAAAGATAAGGGACATCAGGGCCGTAAAAGAACAGGATGTATATTTTGGAGAAATCCCTCTCATGACAGAAAGAGGGACTTTTATCGTCAACGGCACCGAACGGGTCATCGTCAGCCAGTTGCACAGATCGCCCGGGGTATACTTCGACAATGACCAGTCTAAGTCTCTCGTGGGCGGCGGTTTATCATATACCGCGCGGATCATACCTTACAGGGGTTCATGGCTCGATTTCGAATTTGACCATAAAGAACTTGTCTATGTGAGGATAGACAAGAAGAAAAAAATACCTGTCACATTATTCCTGAAAGCTCTCGGATATTCCGAAAAAGATATACTCGATTATTTTTACGAGAAAGAAAAAATCATCATTAAAGACAAGAAGCTCTTTAAAGAAACAGCACTCCAGCTTCTTATCGGTCAGAAAGCACCTTCTGACATCGTTAATGAGAAGACAAAAGAGGTGCTTGTAAAAAAACATAAGAAGATCACAAAGGCAATCATCAAGAAGATGGAACAAATGCGTATCAATGAGATACCCATTGAAGACGAAGATGTAGTTGGTAAGGTGGCCTCCGGTGATATTATCGACCCGAAGACGAATGAAATCTTGATCCCTATCAATAAAGAAATCACTGCCGACGATCTGGAAACATTGATGAAGAAAAAGGTAAAAGAGTTCGATATCCTTTTTATTGACAACCTCAATGTGAGTCCATCTTTGAGAAATACATTGCTTATCGATAAAGTGAGCAACAAAGACGAAGCGCTTATTGAAATATACAGAAAATTACGCCCCGGTGATCCGCCGACCATAGAGTTTGCGGAGAACCTCATCAGGAACATGTTCTTCAGCCCTGAACGCTATGATCTGTCAAAAGTGGGGAGGCTCAAGATAAACCACAGATTGAGCGTCGATGTTCCCCTTGATGTGGTAACACTGATGAGAGAAGACATCATCGAAGTTGTACGACAGCTTCTGAAGCTGAAAGATATTCGAGGACCCGGCGATGATATTGACCATCTCGGCAACAGAAGGGTAAGAACAGTGGGTGAACTCCTCGAAAACCAGTTCAGAATGGGCCTTGTCCGGATGGAAAGGGCGATCAAAGAACGATTGACTTTCCCGGAGATGGAAACCCTCATGCCCCATGACCTTGTCAATCCAAAACCGGTAGCCACGGCAGTAAGAGATTTCTTTTCAAGCAGTCAGCTTTCCCAGTTTATGGATCAGACAAATCCATTGAGCGAAATTACCCACAAGAGACGACTCTCTGCCCTGGGACCCGGCGGCTTGACAAGAGAACGGGCCGGTTTTGAGGTCCGTGATGTTCATCCGACCCACTATGGCAGGATATGTCCTATTGAGACGCCTGAAGGTCCCAACATCGGGCTTATCGCATCTCTGGCAACCTTCGCGAAGGTAAATGAATTCGGATTTATCGAGGCGCCATACAGGAAGGTAGTAAAAGGTCAGGTGACCGACGATGTGCACTATTTAAGCGCTCTCGAAGAGGAGCAGTATTACATTACTCAGGCGAATTCGCCTGTCGATAAAGACGGGAAACTGACGGGGGACCTTATCCCCGCTCAGAAGGGTGGAGGGTTTTCCTTCATCACTGTCGATCAGGTTGACTTTATGGATGTTTCTCCCAAGCAGCTGGTCAGTGCTTCTGCCGCTCTCATCCCCTTTCTGGAGCATGATGACGCGAACAGGGCATTAATGGGTTCCAACATGCAGAGGCAGGCAGTACCGCTCCTTATTCCTGAAGCGCCGCTTATCGGCACCGGTATGGAAAGAATAGTCGGAAGAGATTCACGGGTTACCATCATGGCGCGACATGACGGGGTCATTGAAAGCGTTGATGCGAGCCGTATTATTCTCAAATACGAAGAGAAAAAGGGCAGCGATGAATCTGTCACAAAAATAGATGTCTATAAATTGTTGAAGTTCAGGCGGTCAAATCAGGACACCTGCATCAATCAACGGGTCATCATCAATGAAGGTGATTACGTCAAGAAGGGAGATGTCCTCGCCGACGGACCTTCTACTGACAGAGGTGAACTGGCACTCGGCAAGAACGTCCTGGTAGCATTCATGCCTTGGAGAGGATATAACTACGAGGATTCTGTCCTGATAAATGAAAGGCTTGTAAAAGAAGATGTTTTAACTTCAGTCCATATAGAAGAACTGGAATGTGTTGTCCGTGATACGAAACTCGGGAAAGAGGAAGTGACGCGGGATATCCCGAATGTCGGCGATGATGCGCTGAAAGACCTCGATGAAAGCGGTATTGTGCGGATCGGCGCCACGGTAAAACCGGGAGATATTCTTGTCGGTAAGGTGACCCCTAAGGGTGAAACACAGCTTACCCCGGAAGAGAAACTGCTCCGTGCCATTTTCGGTGAAAAAGCAGGCGATGTGAAGGACACAAGTCTTCGTGTGCCTCACGGCATAGAAGGTATTGTTACTGACGCCAAGGTCCTGTCAAGGCGCGGTGTTGACAAGGATGACAGGAGCCGCACTATTGAAGACAAGGAAGTATCGAATATCCTGAAGGACCAGGAAGACCAGATAAAAATCATCGTAGAAAGTAAAAAAGCGAAGATCGCGGAACTCCTCGCTGAAAAAAGGTCGCCTGCCGATATCAAGGACAGTAAAGGGAAAACAATCCTTATCAAAAAGGGCGAAGCCTTTACGCAGGAAAGAATAAATGCTGTCAGCTTTGACAGATTGCGGGAAGTTGAATTCAAGGATAAAGAGCTTGCCGCGCGGATAGCAAAGATCATCGAGAGCAAAGACAATCAGCTTGAGATCATACGGCTCATTTATGAAGACAAAATCAACAAGATTAAAAAGGGCGATGAGTTGCCACCCGGTGTTATCAGGACCGTAAAGGTCTATGTCGCTATGAAGAGAAAGGTTGCTGTAGGCGATAAGATATCCGGTCGCCATGGAAACAAAGGTATTGTATCGGTCATCCTGCCCGAAGAGGACATGCCATTTATGGAAGACGGCACCCCCATAGATATTGTTCTCAATCCTCTTGGTGTTCCCTCTCGTATGAACGCTGGTCAGATCCTTGAAACGCACCTTGGGTGGGCAGCGAAAGAAATCGGCAAAAGGATAGGAGAACTTGTTGACAGTTACCATAAAAAGTGTTGTGAACCGGCATTAATAAAGAAACAACTGAAAAAGATATTTTCCAATGGTGAATTAAAAGGACTTATAGACAGATTGGATGATGAGGAGGTTGTGCGGCTCGCTGAACAGATGGAGAATGGAGTTAATATTGCTGTACCTGTTTTTGACAGTGCGAAGGAACCGGAGATCCATGAACTTTTTAAAATGGCCGGATTAAAAGACTCGAGACAGACAACCCTCTTTGACGGAAGAGCAGGAGATGCTTTTCACCACCAGATCACTGTAGGAAATATGTACTTTCTTAAACTGCACCACCTTGTTGATGATAAGATCCACGCACGGTCTATCGGACCTTATTCTCTTGTTACCCAGCAGCCACTTGGCGGTAAAGCACAGTTTGGCGGCCAGAGACTGGGTGAGATGGAAGTCTGGGCCCTTGAAGGATACGGCGCTTCTTTTTCTCTGCAGGAATTTCTTACCATTAAGTCTGACGATGTCAATGGAAGGATCAGAGCATATGAAGCGATTGTGAAGGGTGAAGATGTACTTGAACCGAACCTGCCGGAATCTTTTAATGTGCTTGTGAAAGAATTGCAGGGCTTGTGTATCAATGTGGAACTTATCAAGGAAGAGTAAGGAGGAGTATCTTGGAAGAATATTTTAAGACTGATAAGCAAAAAGACCCGCTCAGCTATGCGGCAATGAAAATAGCTCTGGCTTCTCCCGAACTGATCGAAAAATGGTCTTACGGGGAGGTAAAAAAACCGGAAACAATCAATTACCGGACTTTTAAGCCGGAAAGAGATGGATTATTCTGCGCGAAAATATTTGGTCCTGTAAAGGATTATGAGTGTATCTGCGGCAAATATAAAAGAATGAAACACAGAGGTATCATCTGTGAGAAGTGTGGCGTTGAAGTTATTCAGTCAAAGGTGAGAAGAGAAAGGATGGGGCATATAAACCTTGCCTGTCCTGTGGCGCACATCTGGTTTTTAAAGAGTATGCCGAGCAAAATTGGAACACTTCTGGAACTTACCATCAAGGAAGTCGAGCGGGTGCTCTATTTTGAAATGTATATTGTCTATGAGCCCGGGAACTCCCCCTATGAATTCTGCGAAATTATCAGTGAAGAAAAATACATTGAGGCGCGGGACAAATATGGTGAAGGGTTTGCGGCTGGAATCGGCGCCGAGGCTATCCGGGAGTGTTTGAGAAGGGTCACCGTCGATGAACTTGGCAAGACCTTGCGCATTGAAATGAGAGACGCGGCCAGTGACGCTAAAAAGAAGAAGCTTGCCCGAAGGTTGAAAGTCGTTGACGCATTCCGGGTTTCCGGTGTGAGACCGGAATGGATGATCCTCGATATTATCCCTGTTTTACCGCCTGAGCTTCGACCCCTTGTTCCTCTTGACGGCGGCAGGTTCGCCACATCAGATCTCAATGATCTGTACAGAAGGGTCATCAACAGAAATAACAGGCTGAAGAGGCTCATGGAGCTCAACGCGCCTGAAATTATTATCAGGAATGAAAAAAGGATGCTCCAGGAAGCTGTAGACGCGCTTTTTGATAATTCCAAGCGGGGACGGGTTGTAACAGGCGCCAGTAAAAGGCCGCTCAAATCCCTCTCTGATATGCTTCGCGGTAAGCAGGGCAGGTTCCGTCAGAACCTCCTCGGGAAACGGGTGGACTATTCCGGAAGATCGGTCATTGTCGTAGGTCCTGAACTGAGGCTCCACCAGTGCGGACTTCCGAAGTACATGGCGTTGGAACTCTTTAAACCTTTTGTCTATAACAAGCTTATCAAGAAAGGATTCGCGACGACGATCAAGAACGCGAAAAAGATCGTCGAGAAAGAAAGACCTGAGGTCTGGGACGTTCTGGAAGAGGTTATTAAGGAACACCCTATTCTTCTCAACAGAGCTCCCACACTCCACCGTCTCGGCATACAAGCCTTTGAGCCCCAGTTGATTGACGGGAAGGCGATCCAGCTCCACCCCCTTGTCTGTCCGGCCTATAACGCTGACTTCGACGGGGACCAGATGGCGGTCCATGTGCCGTTGTCTGTGGAAGCCCAGACAGAAACGCGTGTACTTATGATGTCCACCAACAACATTCTTTCTCCTGCCAACGGCAAGCCTATCATTGTCCCCACACAGGACATCGTCCTTGGTCTTTATTATCTTACCATTGACAGAAAACACAAAAGAGGTGAAGGAAAGATTTTTGCTGATTCGGAAGAAGTGAGAGTTGCTCATGATTCCGGTGAAATTGATCTCCATGCCATGATAAAAGTCCGCATGGATGGAGAGCACGTGGACACAACGGCGGGCAGGGTAATTCTCAGGGATGTTATCGAAGACGCCCTTATGGAGCTTGAAGAAGCGAAAAGAAAGACAATTCTTAAAGATATGTTCGGTCTTATCAACAGAATTATGGACAAAAAGACCATCGCTCAGGTGGTTGACAAGTGTTACAGGGAAGCTGGTGAAAAGTGTACCGTAGTGCTCTCCGACAGATTGAAAGACGTTGGCTTCTATTACGCCACGCTGGGTGGTATTTCTATCTCTATAGACGATATGAAGATTCCTGAAAAGAAGAAAAAGCTTCTCGAGCAGGCAGAAGCAGCGGTGAAGAATGTCCATGACCAGTATCAGGAGGGGTTGATTACCGATGGTGAACGTTATAACCAGGTCATCGATATATGGGCAAATGTGACTGAAGATATCGCGAAGGCGCTTATGGACGAACTGGGTTCCGAGATGGTTATGGATGAGGATGGAAAACCGGTTTTAGGTAAGAACGGTAAACCGGAGCATCAGAACAGTCTAAACCCCATCTTCATGATGGCCCATTCCGGGGCAAGGGGTAACGCCCAGCAGATACGACAGCTTGCCGGTATGAGGGGACTCATGGCAAAACCGTCAGGTGAGATTATTGAAACCCCCATTACCAGCAACTTCCGCGAAGGCCTTGATGTGTTGCAGTACTTCATATCAACACATGGCGCGCGTAAAGGTCTTGCTGACACGGCATTAAAAACGGCCAACTCCGGCTATCTCACAAGAAGACTGGTAGATGCCGCGCACGATGTTGTTGTAGCGGACCACGATTGCGGAACCTTTGATTACATTGAGGTCAGTTCCCTTATAGAGGGTGGTGAAGTTATTGAGCGTCTTGATGCCAGGATCTTGGGAAGGGTTTCTCATGAAGATCTGAAAGATCCTGATGGTGAGATTATTGTTCATAAAAATGAAGAGATTACGGAAAGTCATTTAAGACTCATTGAAGATGCCGGATACGAGAAGATTAAAATACGGTCAGCCCTTACATGCAGGGCAAAGCGCGGTATCTGTGTGCTCTGTTACGGTCGTGATCTTTCCAGAGGGCGGCTTGTGAGCATCGGTGAAGCAGTGGGCATTGTGGCAGCGCAGTCCATCGGAGAGCCGGGAACACAGCTTACCATGAGGACTTTCCATATCGGCGGTGCCGCGTCGCGGCGCGTTGAACAATCGACACTGGAAGCAAGAAATGAAGGGACACTCAAGTTTATCAATGTGAGGGCCATATTAAACCGGGAAGGAGTACCCGTTGTGATGAACAGGAACGGGGAAATAGCTATCCTTGATGACGCCAATCGTGAGAGAGAACGGTATTCCATCATCTATGGCGCGAAACTAAAGGCCAAAGACGGCCAGAGTGTAAAAGAAGGCCAGATACTGGCAGAATGGGATCCCTATACAATACCGATCCTCTCGGAGGAATCAGGCAAGATCAAATATGGCGATATATTCGAAGGCGAAACAATGCAGGAGAGTAAAGACGAAGTAACCGGTCTTTCATACAAAGTTGTTATCGAGCCGAAAAACCCTGATTTGAGACCAAGAATATCCATTAAGGATGAAAAAGGAAGGACAAAGATTATCCCTAATTCAACAAGCCCCGCGCGGTATATCCTTCCTGTGGCGGCACATATTGTGGCAAACGAAGGCGATATGATTTTTGCCGGTGACGTTATTGCCAAGATGCCCCGTGAAACGACGAAGACAAAAGATATTACCGGTGGTCTTCCGAGGGTAGCCGAACTCTTTGAAGCGCGGAAGCCGAAGGAGAGCGCTATTGTCAGTGAGATTGACGGTATTGTGAGCTTCGGAAAAATGTCAAAAGGAAAGAGGGAGATTGTCGTCAATCCCGAAGTGGCTCATGGCGAGGCGAGAAAATATACAATTCCGAGAGGGAAGCATATCATCGTCCATGAAGGCGACTATGTAAGAGCGGGAGAACCGTTGATGGACGGTCTGGTAAATCCTCACGATGTTCTCAGGATCCTTGGTATCAAAGATCTTGCCCGTTATCTTGTGGACGAGATCCAGGAGGTCTACCAGCTTCAGGGTGTTAAGATAAACGATAAACACATAGAGATCATCGTGCGGCAGATGTTGAAGAGGGTAAAGATCAAAGATGTCGGCGATTCGAACTTTATCATTGATGATTTTGTGGAATGGTGGGTATTCGAAGAAGAAAACAAACGTGTTATTGCAGAGAATGGCCGGCCCGCGCAGGCAGAGCCTCTCTTCCTCGGTATCACAAAGGCCTCCCTTATTACTGATAGTTTTATATCAGCGGCCAGTTTCCAGGATACAACGAAGGTATTGACACAGGCATCCATAGAGGGACGGGTAGACTATCTGAAGGGGCTCAAAGAGAATGTTATCATGGGCAGAATCATCCCCGCCGGTACAGGGTTTGCCAAGTACAGACATTACGATATGAACGTCCTTGACAAGACAGAAGAAGTACTTAAGGAAAATTTAGAGGCTGCTATTTCTTAGCCTTCTTTCGGCGATAATCGCTTCTTCGGTTTTTGGATAAAGCTCTATAACCCTTTTTAGAATGGTTATAGAGCTTTTTTTATCGTTTGTCAGACGAAATGCTTCTGCCTGTGACAGAAGGGCCCTTGGGGCTTTTTCGCTTTTCGGGTATTTGTCGATGGTTTCCTGAAAGTAGAGGATCGCTTTATCGTAATTTTTGAGGTTCATATAGCTTTCGCCAATCCAATAGTACGCGTTCGATACAAGAGGCGTGGCGCCGTATGAATCGATAAAGGTGGAAAACCTTTTTATAGCTTCTTCATATTTGCCTTTCTGAAATGTCTCAAAGGCATCTTTGTACATATCTTCATATTTTCCATCAAGGACCTCCTTCTGATCGGGTTTTTGCCCCTGTGCTGTTTGGTTGGAAGGTTTATCGTCCGGTTTTTTTGACGCGGCGAGGGCGGTTTTTGTTTCAGCCCAATATGCCCTGAGCTGGTATTCAAGCTCGTCAATTTTACCCATAAGGCCCTTTATTTTATCGTCCCTGGTTTCCATTAAAGAATACATGTTGACGACCTGTTTACTTATGGCGTCATTTTCTTTTGACATTTTCGATAGCTTCGTATCTGTTTCCTGTCTGAGCTGGATGAGTTCGCTTTCGAGAGAGCCAATGGACCTCCGCAATCGAGATGTTTCATCCGTTGTGGCACAGCCGCTGAGCAGTGCCGCAAGGACAACGAAAAAGATAAGAATGTATGTCTTCATAGTACTACCCCTTTTGATCAATTTTGAAATGGGCACGTCTGTTCCTTGCCCATGCATCTTCGGTGTGACCCGGGTCAACGGGAACTTCCGCGCCGAATGATATTGCCCTTATCCTGCCCCCATCAACACCCATTTTCACGAGATAGGCCTTGACCGCTTCAGCCCTTTTCTGGCCGAGGGCAAGGTTGTATTCAACAGTGCCTCTTTCGTCACAGTGGCCTTCAGCAACTATTTTTATTTCCCCGTTCTGTTTCAGATAGTTACCAACGGCATTAATTTTTGGTAATTCCGATGAGTCAATGGTGTAACTATCATACCCGAAGTTGATATCTTTCATAAGGGCTTCCACTTTTCCTTCCTGCTGGCGCATCAAACGCTCTCTTTCAGCCCTTGCCAATTCTTCTTCGGTAATACCCCTTCTGTCCCTCGCAGTATCATCCTGGCTGGACAGGTTTCTTTCTGTGATAGACGTAGTCGGTTTTTGCACTGTCTCAATTGTTTTCGGAGCGCACCCAGCCAGCAAAACCATACCGACAATCATAAGAATACAAACATGTTTCATCATCTTTCTCCCTCCTGTTGCCCTTCGGGCCGTTCAAGGTTCAACGTTCAAGGTTCTATGTTGAAAACCTGCAAATCACAAATCGTTATGCAATGCAGGTTTGCCGGCTTTCCAGCTTGTCGGCCTGCCAGCTTTTACCTTGCGCCTGAACTATTTGTTTCTCTCTCTTCTCTCGTCCCTCGTCCTAGCCCCGCCACTTCAGCGGGACGGTCGTCCATCGGTTTTTACTATTCACTATCAACTGCTCCATCCCCTATGCTCCATGCTCTATGCCTCATGGTGCAAACCGTGGTTGCTCCTCATTAAAATCTGTGAATTTGAGCGGTCTTTTATTCTCTCCGTTGAATAGCATAAAATACGCGCCGTATTTCCCGCCCCTGAGAGAGGAGTATAAAATGTAACGTCCACAGGGAGAAAACTGCGGTGAATCATTTATCGTGCCATCGTTTGTGAGCACTCTCTGATTGGAGCCATCGGTGTTCATGGTACAAATTTCGAAGCCGCCTTCCAGTTTGGAAACAAAAGTGATGAGATCTCCCTTTGGAGAGAAGGCCGGCGCGCTGTTGTAGTTTCCGTAATAGGTGAGTCTTTTTATTTCACCGGACGCATTGTCTCTTACAAAGATCTGCGGTGAGCCGTACATGTCGGAGACAAAGAGCATTTTGCTTCCATCAGGAGACATGGCAGGCGATGTGAGAATCCCTTCTTTCTGGAGAAGTGTTTTTTTGCTGTGTTTTTCCACATCATAGGAGAAAATCGTAGAGGTTCTTCCTGATGTATGGGCATATACGATCGTTGATTTATTCAGCCATGTTGTCCCGATTTTCATCCCGTCAGAGCGGTCCGCGTAAACTTCTGTATTTTTCTCTACATCCATGACGTAGAAGTTCGAGCGGCCTTCTTTGAAAGAGGTGTATGCCAGATATTTTCCGCCGGGCGACATCGAGGGCGACAGGGTGATGCTGCGATTATTAGTCATCTTTTTAAGACCCTCGTCCATCGAAGTCTGCTGTATATACTTCTTTCAGATTTCTTGCTCCCGCGACAAAGAGGACCCGTGAACTCAAAATACCCTTTTCACCGGTGACGGCCAGGAGAATATCATCGGCAAGTTTGTGGACTATTCTTCTCCATTCTCCTTGGGCGATGTGTATAGCGTTTTGGGAGAAGAAGCGAACCGTCGAGGGTATCATAGAGGGACACTTCAAGCGTGAGGTCTGCGCCCTTTATTTCCACTTTTCCCTTACAGACAAGCTCAATCCCCATTGAGCGCCAGCTCCCGAAATTAATATCACGTCTTTCGATGCCTTCATCGAGAAGTTCCTTATCGATGAGTGAATTGGGCGCGGTGATAAAGAAACCTGACACGTCAAGGTCTTTGTTGAGAAGGTCCGTCATGTCCGCGGACAGCTTGTCTGCTTTTTCGCCTTTAAAATTAGGGACCCCGATGGTTATTTTTTTGAAACTCGTTCCGTACACATCAAGGTAGACCCGCGCCTCGAGCAGTTGCGGCGAACAAAATAACGAGCGCGCTGAGAACGATGATTATTGTGCTGCTATATCTTTTCATGTTTTCTCCATTTCTCAATGATTTCCAGTAATGCTTTCACCTGGGGAAGCATTGTCTTTCCTTTTCGTGAAATAATATAGAAAGATCTTTTGATTTCAGGGAACCCTTGTATTGATATACACTTCATTTTCCCCGTCGCGAGCTCATCTACGATAGCCATTTTCGAAATGTATGATATACCCATGCCGCTTTTTACTGCTTCTTTGATTGCTTCCGTATCGGTGAGTTCCGCGATAACAGTTAAGTCGGCAAGGCTCATGTTCTTTGTTTTTTTTAAAGCTGTTTCAAAGTGATTTCGGGTGCCGGAGCCTGTTTCTCTGGCGATGAGCGGGCAGTCTTTGAGGCTTCCGGGATGGACCGAATCGGGAAATGCGGGAGGGGCTATCAGGACGATCGTATCATCGATAAATTTTTTGTAGTCGATCTTCCCGGTGTCGTTTTTCGCGCCCACAAAGCCGATATCGATGTCGCCATCTTCCATTTTTTCTATAATGTCTTTCGTATCGGAAATAATGAGTTTTATCTGTATGCCGTCGTATTCTTTTTTAAAAGCACTGAGGACTTTCGGGAGGATATATATACCGGGGATTGTGCTTGCGCCTACGATAATGGTCCCTTTTTTCACGCCTCTGAAGGCGGCTATCGCCTCGATGGTATCTTTTTTGAGATTGACAAAATCCTTTGCGTATTTGAGAAGAATTTCGCCGGCCCTCGTGAGAGCCACTGTTCTTTTTGTCCTGTCGATGAGTTTTACATCGAAGAAACGCTCTAACTCAACGATCTGTTTACTCACTGTTGGCTGTGTAAGGCAGATTGATTCCGCTGCTTTCGTAAAGCTTTTCAATTCAGCGATTTTCAGGAATGTCTCGAAGTGTCGTAAATCCATATATTAGAAGTTATGACATATGGCCACGTAATGCAAGAAAAAACATATCCATAGAGATGTTCTTAGCAGGGAAAAGAGGGAAAAAAGGTTTGACAAAAAGCGTCGCACTGAGCTACGCTAAGAGGGTTTGAAACGGGAAAGACACTAAGATTGAAAGGTACTATTCACATAGATCGGGAACGCTGCAAGGGCTGTGCCCTCTGTATCGAATTCTGTCCGAAAAAAGCGATTATTATTTCCGATGATCTGAATCTCAAAGGATATTATGTTGCCGCTTTTGATATCAGCAAGGAATGTACAGGCTGCGCCACCTGTGCTGTTATCTGTCCCGATGTTGCCATTGAGGTGGAGAAGAATTGAAACGGTTGATGAGCGGTAACGCCGCCCTCGGCGAAGCGGCAATCCTGTCCGGATGTACCTGTTATTTCGGTTATCCTATTACCCCGCAGAATGAACTTACGGAACATATGGCGAAACGTATGGCCGAAGAGGGCAGGGTTTTTATCCAGTCCGAGAGCGAAATTGCGGCCATCAACATGGTCCTGGGCGCGAGCGTAGCAGGTGCACGGGCCATGACATCATCGAGCGGCCCCGGTATGAGTCTCAAGCAGGAAGGCATCTCCTATCTTGCTGCCGATGAATTGCCCGCGGTGATCGTCGATATGGTACGCGGCGGCCCCGGTATGGGCAACATTTCACCGGCCCAGTCCGATTATTTTCAGGCAACACGGGGTGGAGGACACGGCGATTACAGGACCATTGTCCTCGCGCCGGGTTCGGTCCAGGAGCTGACGGAGATCGTGCCCCTCGCTTTTGATCTTGCCGACAAATACCGTAACCCTGTCATCATCCTCGGTGACGGTATGCTGGGACAAATGATGGAGCCTGTCGATTTCGATAATATAAAACCTCCGCTGAAGTACGAAAAAGACTATATTCTGACGGGCGCTGACGGAAGACCGCCCCGAACTATATACTCCCTGCTCTTTGATACAAAATTGCAGGAGGAACACAACTGGAAGCTCTTCAGAAAGTTCCAGCGCATGGAACAGAATGAAGTCAGATACGAAACATATCTTGTCGATGATGCCGATATGGTCGTTGTTGCCTACGGCATCGGGGCGAGGATCGTGAAGGGCGCCATCAAAAGACTCCGTCAGGAGAACCTGAAAGTGGGTATGATTCGCCCCATTACCCTCTGGCCTTTTCCCATGAAAGCGATGAAGGACCTGGCAAAGACAGTAAATGATTTCTTTGTTTTCGAGATGAGCGCCGGCCAGATGGTGGAAGACGTGAAGCTTGCCCTGGAGGGAAGAGGGCATATCCATTTCTACGGCAGACCCGGTGGCGTTATCCCTACGCCTGTGGAGCTCTTCAGGATCATCTCGCGGCATTACTATCAGGCGCAGTCGCAGAGAAGGAAAAAGGCATGAAGAAAGTCTATACAAGGCCCAAACTTCTGAAACCCGCTCATTTTCATTATTGTCCGGGTTGCGGCCACGGCATTATCAACCGGCTCATCATGGAAGTCATCGAAGAGATGGACCTGCAGGGCAAGGCGATCTGTGTGGCCCCGGCGGGCTGCGGCATGCTTCTCTATAATTATTTTGAAATAGATACCCTGGAATCGGCCCACGGACGCGGCGCTGCCGTGGCAACAGGCATCAAGCGGGCGCGACCGCAAAACCTTGTTTTCTCATATCAGGGCGACGGTGATCTTGCCGCTATCGGCACTGCCGAAGGGTTCCACGCGGCCAACAGAGGTGAAAACATTACCGTCATCTTCGTCAACAACGGTGTCTACGGCATGACCGGCGGTCAGATGGCCCCGACTACACTGCTTGATCAGGTGACGACAACGACGCCTGCCGGAAGAGACTCCGTCATTGCGGGGCATCCTGTGAGGATCTGTGAGGTCTTTGCCCAGCTCGACGGCACTTTCTATCTTGAGCGTGTCGCAGTGAATAAGCCGGCGGCGGTCCTGAAAACGAAGAAGGCCATTGCAAAGGCATTTCAATACCAGCTTGACGGACGCGGTTTTTCACTCGTGGAGATCCTCTCTCCCTGTCCCACAAACTGGAAGATGGATACGTTGCAGGCGTGCACATGGATCGATGAGGTCATGAGCAAGGTTTTTCCACTGGGGGTCATCAAAGAGGTCAAATGCTGATCAAGACGATATTCTCAGGATTCGGCGGACAGGGTGTTCTTTCCATGGGCACGACGCTCGCTACCGCTGCCATGCTTGAAGGCAAATATGTAACCTATCTGCCCGCCTACGGTGTCGAGGTGCGCGGCGGCACAGCCAACTGTACCGTTGTTGTGGCCGACGAAGAGATTGCCTCTCCTGTGGCGTCAGAGCCGGAGTTTGTCGTTGCCATGAACCAGCCGTCATTCGCCGGTTTCAGAGTATCCTCCAGGCAGGAGGGCTCCTCTGCGCCAACTCATCTCTCGTGAATACGGAATCGGCAAGGTCCGACATAGAGATACTGGCGATCCCGACGAGCGAGCTTGCAGAGAAACTGGGGACCATCAAGGTTGCCAACATGATCATGCTGGGGGCTCTGATCAGGGCGAGCAATATGATCTCCTATGACGCCATGATCAAGAACCTGAACGCGATATTGGGCGAAGGCAAGGCAAAGCTCATCAAGCTCAACAAAGAGGCCCTGGAGCTGGGTTACAATTACCTGAAGGAGTAAAGCGCATGGTCATCAAACAAATATCAGTAAGCCTTGACAATGTTCCGGGGGCCTTCTCCCGTGTCAGTGAGCTATTGGGCAGGGAAGGGGTCAATATCAGGGCCATCTCCGTTGCCGATACCTCCGATATCAGCACTGTCCGTTTTGTCGTCGATGATCCTGAAAAGGCGCTCAATATTCTCAAGGGAAACGGCTACAGCCCCAAAGTGACTGATGTGCTTGCCGTTGAAACACCGGACCATCCGGGCGGAGTAAACGCGGTACTGAAACCTCTCATGAATGCAGGCATCAATGTCCATTATCTCTATTCCCATCTGGGAAGGGTCAACAACAACGCCATCGTAATCCTCGGCGTGGACAGGACGGAAGAGGCGGAGAAGGTGCTGCAGCAGAACTGGGTGCATACACTGGGCAAGGAAGCCTACACCCTATAATACCAATTCATACCAATCTTCGATAATTCATTACCATAGCTTATCAATAAAGCTTCCTCGTCGTCACAAATCCTCATGTACTAGAAGTACACTCCTGTTTCCTCCTTCTCGTCATCTTCATTCTATTTTTGAATTGAATTGGTATAAATAATAGTTTCCAAGAGTCTTGAACCTCGAGCGGCAACCTATATTTTGACATCCGAATTTACCCAAGTAGTCTTCGGGTTCGTATGTGACAAGAGTAAATGTTGGTTACACAAAGCGAGCGCTGGGACTGTCATGAAAAATTATTGATTATGGAGTGAAACAAAGTATTAACGCATTCACAGCCTGAGCCGATTTGATCGGAGATTGGCTGCGTCAAATTGTTGGGAAATACTTTTCACTCAATTTTGTCCTTTGCCGAGGGTGACTCCTTTCTCTTCCACTGGAGCAACCTGGTTCGATGAATCAGATGAATTATACCTGCTGTTCATTTTTGGGAGGCTTTCTATTCTTGGGTACATGATTGAATACGTGAGACCTGCATGTCTTTTCCCGTAACGCTTCGGCACATCTTGCGTCCAGTCGCTGGGGATTACGAGACAGGATGCGAGAAGCAGGACAAACACAGCCGGCTGCCACCAGTGCGAAGGGGTCTCGATGACCGCCGGATGTCCGTAAGTTGGACTATTGGCATGAGCCGTTGATCGTCGTCCACGCCAACAGGAGACAATTATCAGCAGTAAGCCGATGCCGGCCATCGCCATGTTTAGAACCTGGCCGGTCGCAAGTCCGAGAAGGGTGGTCGGATATTCCCTGAAGAGGTCTACAAACAGCCGCAGCCCGGCGTAGAGAAAGAGGAAAATGCCAGTTTGCATACCCCGCGGTGGGTTGAAGCGGCTAATGGCCACAAGAATCGGCACGATCAGCAGGTTTTTCAGCCCATCATACAGCACCACCGGGTGGCGAAAGCCGTCTGCATCGGGGAATTTCACCGCCCAAGGCATGTCCGTGATGCCACCGACGATCTGGCCATCGACGAAGTTGGCGAGCCGGGCGAACGCCATGATCAGTGCCGCAGGAATCACAATCACATCAGTAAGGTCAAGGAATGATCTGCGCTCCATCCAGGCGAATAGTCCCAGTGCGACGAAACCGCCAAGAAGCAGGCCGTGTGTCGACATACCGCCGATCCACAGCGCAAGGATTTGCGCCAGATGTTCACGGTAATACGGCCACTCGTAGAATACAACCTCGACCAACCTCCCACCAGCGACCACACAGGCGGTAAGAAGCAGGCTAAGTGTGTAGACAGAGCGCACGGACATTCCAAGCTTAGCTCGACGGAAGCGCAGGAACAGGTGTGCTGTTAAGAACCCTGCAACAAAGAAGAAGCCGTACCACCAGAGATAAACGCCCATGACGGAACCTATGACAGGATCGATGTTGTGAACATAAGGTCTAATCATCTTTTCCCCCTTGAGTGCCCAGCAGTTAAAATATAGCCATCTATAATCTGTTACTTTCTACTATTTTGAGTCGATGCGTATCGGTGTTGGTGCGTCTGTGACTCTTTGCAAAAATACCTTATTAAATGAATGATAACAGTATATTAAGGAAAATGGCAAGAATAATCATATCTTTAGCAGGAGGCCCCTGTATCCATAAAAGGTGATAATCCATATGTCCCGGAAACACGGTGAAAAGTAGATTAGCCCCTCTCCGGTGGTCAAATAAATTGACAGTTCCTACACCGGCATGGGATACTAAGGTGCCATGGAGAATGAAGAGAGTGTTTCCCAACCATACAGGAAGGACCTTATTCACCCGTGATTTCGTTCTCGTGTTTCTTGCGTACTTCGTTTTTATAGCTGCCAACTATGCCCTGATTCCCACCCTTCCCATCTATTTCACGAAGTTAGGCTCCAATGAAAGACAGGTAGGCATGCTCGTCGGTGTTATGGCAGTAGCAGCACTTGTTTCCCGATTCTTTGTGGGGGGAGTCCTGACGAAGTACTCCGAGAAAAGCGCCATGCTGTTTGGCGCCGTGTTCTTTGCGCTCACCTTCCCCGCGGCCATTATATTTTCTCGTTTTTGGCCCCTTTTTGCCGTGAGGGTCTTCCAGGGAATCGCCTTTGCATGTTTTCATACAGCCGCCTTTGCATACGCCGTTAACATTATACCGCCGGCTCATCGGGCTCGGGGAATCGCCTACTTCATGCTGGCACCCAATCTGGCGATGGCGTTCGCTGCTCCCTCCGGTATGTTTCTCTTCAATCAATTTGGTTCCACCATGTTCTTCCTCTGTTGTATGAGCCTGTCTGCAGGTTCTTTCTTCCTGTCATGGAAGGTCAAGGGCCGGAAAACCATTATTATACCTGAACAAAATACTCCGGTTCGCAGCGCCTTTCTCCCTGAATGGAAGATTGCTGTTCCTGCTACCGTGAATTTCCTGCAAATATTTGTCTTTGGAGCCCTCTCAGCTTTCTTCCCCCTGTATGCAGTTGAGTGCGGGGTAACAAACCCTGGTGTCTTCTTTACCACCACCGCTGTGGTGATGATCACCGGCCGAGTGATAGCAGGGAAAATCCTCGACACCTATAATAAAGAAAAGATGCTTCTGATACTCATTCTTATATCCATGGTGGCCATGGTCCTACTCTCTTTTTCAAAGACCCTTCCATTATTTATTCTTGTGGGGTTGCTCTGGGGAACAGGAGCTTCATTTTTCATGCCCGCTTGCATGGCCTATGCTCTTGAGTATGCGGGTTCTTCTGGCGGTGCCGCTGTGGGGACCTACCAGGCATTCGTAGATTTGGGAATGGCTCTTGGACCGGTAATCATGGGTCTTATTGTTCCCCTTACAGGCTACCCGGCAGCGTTTCTCTGTCTGGCGCTTATCTGTCTCATCAACCTCTGTTACTTTCAGTTTTATGTGAGGAGAAGAAATAATTAATATATGGTCGTCAACAGTCCAAAAAAATAGTAAAGGAGAAGCGCTAATGACAACTTTAGAAACGGCCAAATACATCCGGGAAGCACCAGCGCGGAAACCGAACCACAAGGAAGTCACTACCATGGTCCCGACCATCACCAGCGATGAAGATTATGGTAATATGGGATTCCATATGTACTGGCAGACCATTAAAGTCCCTTTTACCATGGCCTCAGAACCTCACAAGCACGATTTTCCCCAGTATCTGATGTTCTCATCACTCGATGCTGATGATATGATAGATCTGGGCGGCGTCATCGAAATAACTTTGAGCGAAGACGGCAAGACTATGGAAAAACACATCATCACCAAGGCCACCACCATTTACATTCCTGCCGGGCTGTATCATAACCCCCTGGTTTTTAAAACGGTGACGAAGCCTGTCCTCATGATGGACCTGTATTTCTCCGATAAATACGCAAGGAAATAACATGGCTAAAAAGGTGATCGAATTGAACACCAAATGAAATCTACAATACAAAAGGGTCCAGCGCAAAGAGTTGACTTCAGGAACATCAAGATGCTGGTATAAATGTGGGTTATCCATCTCTGTTTAGGAAAGATGCGAAGTCTCGCTTGAATAGGTCCTGCTCAAGACTATCGTTACGCAGCCAGGAGGTTCCTTCTTCTTTCGGGGCCTACATAGATGGTGCCTTTATAAATCGTTTCTTTTCCCCGAATTGGTTCTTGTTCGACATCGACCCAGACATTCTCGGAAGGCCGAAAGAACTTTTTGATGCTTTTGGAGACAATGAATCTGTCCAGGGCCGCGGCATCGACATAGTCATACCGGGAGTCTGGATATTGAACACGAAGAAGCATATTTCCCTCCATAATAATTTTATGAACTATATACAGTCCGGCAAAAACATTGCCTTTCTGTAGTAATTATCGACAGTCCAGAAATATTCTTAACTCTGCTGAAGTATATAAGCAAACACTCACTGCAAATGAAGAAATCATAAATATTGAGAATTACCGTGAGGTCGTGGGACTATTTGGGACACAATTATCAGACATAAATACCGAAAAGATGTCCACGCCATTATCCGATCTCTATCCGGGAAGGACCAACGACAAGAGCATGACTCTATCGTGGTAGCCTTCGTATTTAGTCTGAAACACGTTTCAGCGTATAGGTGACTTTACCGTCCCAATCTCCCAACGTGAGGATTTCATTTTCAATCGATCTGACAACAAATTTTCCGTATGGAAGATGTGTGTTTTTGAGCTTTTCCGACAATATGATAATAGTGGTTCTGATACGAAACATTGACCGCAACAGGCGATAACTGTCATGAATTTCTCCGCCAAGGTCCTCAGATTTTACTGTAAACTTCTTTCCGTCGAAGGTCCAGATATTTACCTGATCTTTATAATATTTTGCAGGTTGCCCTTCCCGCTCAAATGACAGCAGCTTCCAACTGCCGATAATACCTTTCGAAGCTGTTTCAGCGTTAAGTGTGGCGGCGGCAACCGGGCCGGCTAAGAAGGGCTATAAATAAAATACTCATAAAGATACGTTTCATAATCTGCTCCTTTTTTGCAGGTAAATTTCGGTCAATCTTTGATTTGTGATATTCGTAAACCTGCTGTTTCTTTCGCAGTCCATATTATTCAGTTTCAACTCGACTATTCTTAAAATCAACAATAAAAATAGTCACATTCCAGGCTATGGTATTGCTGTCCTATCCGAACGAGAAAATCAGCCGGAGCGAAGTGATCGGATGTATTGCCCTTTCTGGACCTTGCACTAATCTTCAACGGACCTGGCGTGTTTCTGGAAGAAGTCCCAGATGATGTCCGTTGCCTTGATCTTGTCAGAAGTTCCTCCTACCATGCTCTCCGGCAAAAGGCTTCTGCCACCGGCCCAGGTATGACCGAGGCCGTCAACGGCGATATACACCACCTCCGCACCATCCCTGCCGGGGCCGTAGGTTTCGGTACGGACACCGTTCGAGTTGGACACGCTTGCCGGCGTGACCGGGGCATCAAGCGCTTTAACCCATTTCAAGATCGATTCGCGCACGGGTGGCTTTGGTTTGGCGCGAATTTCGTCACTGCCTCCGCTTGCGAATTTCGGTACACCGCCTTCGATCAGATTCAGTGGGTCCGCTGTGCCTGTGATGTAGCACATTGAGACCGAGCGCTTGAACATTGGAGGATCGAACCATAGTGCGCCTGCGACGGGTGCGATGGCAGCGACGCGAATAGACAATTCGGCACCAATGCGAAAACTCATCGAAGCCCCGTTGGAAAAACCGGTGACGAAAACCCGTTTTTTATCAATCGTTAAACGGGCCGAGAGATCGTCCAGCACGGCGGTGATGAAACGGACATCGTCCGGAGCTTTCTGGCCTGGATAGAATCGGTCAGAGCCATCGTTCCACAGTTGAGGGTTCCTGGCGAAGCTGCTCCGCCTTGATGGATCGCGCGCCATGGCATTTGGAAAGACAACTATGAATCCGGATTTATCGGCCTTTTCTACCCACCCGGTCTCCCACAAGGCAGCTGAAGCGGTTCCACCACCACCATGCAACATGACTACAAGTGGAAACTGCGTTTTTGAATCATAGCTGGACGGAACATGAACAATGTATGTTCGCTCCAAACCGTCCACAGTCAGAGTAAACCTATGATGACCCGAACTGAGACGCATACCGTGCGAGAGGGATTTACCAGCGTGGCATGCAGCGATGCAGAAGCAAAGGAGCAAAGATGCCATCAAAGCACACATCGTGTTCTGAATATGCTGAAGTCTCATATCGTAATGTCCCGGGAACAGCGGCGTGAATGTAGGTTGCCCCATCTCCATTCAGGGAAGATGCGAAAATACGCTTGAATAGGCCGATACTCAGGACTGCAGCTTTGTGGTCTGGAACCGTCTTCTTTCGGGGCCTATGTAGATGGCATCGATATCAATGGTCTCTTTCCCTCGAATCGGCTCTTGTTCAATATTTACCCAGACATTCTCGAAGGGCCGCAAGAACTTTTTGATGCCCCTGGAGACTATGAATCTGTCAAGGGCCGCGGCATCGACATAGTCATACTTGGAGTTTGGGTATTGTACACGAAGAAGCATATTTTACCTCCACGAGATTTTTGCAGAAACTATAAATTATTATAGCAAAATTATTGCGTTTGTACAGAACTTCGCAAAATTTATTATCACTTAATCGTCCTGACAATGAGTTCATTGTGCTGCTATAGACTGATATATCCCTGTTGCGCCTGTGATTTAACACAGAATTCGAGATACCTTTTGACGTTCTTTTTCGGGCTGAATGCCCCGGTATGGCCGTCACAGAGGATATCAGCTTCGAGGGCAAAGAGTTTTTGAATCGACTCCATCCATGCGGAGGGGTCGCAATCGAAGTCTTTCAAGAGGGGTGCACCGATGTCCTGCGCGAAAAGGACCCTCGTCCCGTCGATATCAAGGTAAAGGGAGATTGAGCCTGGTGTATGGCCCGGTGTGTGGAGAGCGATGAGTTCATAATCCCCGAAACGAAGAGACTCTTTTTCCTGCTTGATTTTTGTTTCGATATGGAGGGGCTCAAAATCGATGTTAAAGCAGAAGGCCGCTGTGAGCCGTTGATCGCCTTTCTCAACAATCCTCGCATCGAGTTCGTGCATAAAAAGACGTGATCCAAAACGGGATTTGAATAGATGCGCGCCGCCGATATGGTCCACATGGCAATGGGTGAGGATGAGGTTTTTAATCCGCGCCGGATCGAATCCCGCCCCTTCTATGTTCTGAATCACTCTATCGAAAGCAAATCCTGAACCGCAGTCGATGAGGACCGGTTCTCCAAGATCGAGGAGATAAACAGCGCTGTCCCGCGGATCAGTCATATCAGGACCTGCCACACGATAAATATGTCATGTATTTTCTGCTGCCGCATCATCTATAATATGCCATATATTTGCAGGCCGGGTAAAATTTTTCATGAAGACACCTGAAAAAAAGATTATAATAGATTTCGGAGAAGATCATGTTTGATATAAACACAATAATTATGTTTTTTACTGCTTCTGTTTTGTTGGCCCTTGCGCCAGGACCGGACAATCTGTACGTCATGTCCCAGTCCATGCTTAAGGGCAGATCTGCCGGTATTATGATTACTCTGGGGCTTTGCACGGGATTAATAGGTCACACGACCGCTGTAGCGCTGGGAGTGGCGGTATTATTTCAAACGTCTTCTGTGGCCTTTACGGTCCTCAAGTTTGCCGGCGCCGCGTACTTGTTGTATCTCGCGTGGAAATCGTTCAGCGCTTCAGAGGGAACATTGCACATGCAAAAAGGCGCGGAAGCGAATTCGTGGTATCTTTATCGAAGAGGGGTCATAATGAATATAACCAATCCCAAGGTATCAATATTTTTTCTCGCTTTTCTGCCCCAATTTTCAAATCCCTCCAAGGGGTCTATCCCCCTCCAGTTGATGCTTCTTGGAGGAATGTTTATCCTGTCGGCCCTGGCGGTCTTTTCCTCAATCAGCTATCTTGCGGGAATGATCGGCGGATGGTTTCTTAAATCGAAGAGGGCGGAAAAGATTTTGAATATTGCCGCCGGAACTGTTTTTACGGCTCTTGCCATTAAACTGGCCCTTACCAGACAATAGGACGGATGGCGCCGATGACCGCTCTGAAGGAGGGATGTAACGAAATGGACATCGAATTTCACCGACCGCGGTATTTGATGATTTTGAAGGGATGTCTCTGCCTTGTCTTGGCACTTTTTCTGAATACTATTCATTTTATTCATACATGTAACGCGGAAAGCGACACGCAAGCTGTGGCAGTATTTACGGACAGCACGGGGCGGGAGCTGTGCAGATTCAAGGTTGAACTTGCGGTGACACCGGAAGAACAGTCACGGGGCCTTATGTTCAGAAAGCATTTGAGACCTGATTCGGGGATGCTCTTTGTTAGCAGTCGTGATGAGTTGCGCTCTTTCTGGATGAAAAACACCTATATTCCCCTGGACATGCTATTTATAGACAGTCACAACGAAGTGAAACACATTCATTATGGGGCAAAGCCTCTTGATGAGACATCAATATCTTCTCAATACCCTGTCCAGTATGTTCTTGAGATTAACGCGGGCAGAGCAAAAAAATGCAATATTCGTCAGGGTACAAAAATGAGTATTCTTCGTAGTTCCACGCTAAGAGCAATATGTTCTGCGAGATTAATGTATTACAGAACTTTTCCACAAAATCTGTGCAAAAGCTGTTGAAAAGTTGTAGAAATGGTGTCTCAACCCCTTGAAGATACTTGTTTTTTACCTATTCAGTATAGCAGGTAATCAAAGTGTAACACTATGAATATTATTAATTAATTACGATAGTTCAATTCTTTTATGCCTTTTATTCATGATATATTCCGGATTTTTTTTCTTAATCTTTTTCACGGGTTTCCATCTGGCCGAAAAGGTGCTTCGCGGACCGTTGAGTTTCTTGGCTTGCCGGGCATGAAAGAACAGATGGGTATTTTGCAGAGGAAATGTATTGACATGAGAGGCGTAAGCGGTTAAAATTCATATCCTTAACGGACACGTTAACAGATATTGAACTACAGGAAGCAGGAGGATATAGATGTCAAGAGTATGTGATTTATGCGGAAAAGGAAAACAGATCGGCTACAATGTGAGCCACGCCAATAATAAAACTAAAAAAGAATGGCTGCCAAACCTGCAGACTATCAAGATCGTTCAGGATGGGACAACGAAAAAGGCAAAACTCTGCGCAAAGTGTATCAAGAAAGGCAATTTCCAGAAAGCCCTCTAATCTCTGTTCAGCTTCGTTTAGCTCTAATCTCATTATCTCTTCAAGAATAGTGGTGCTTTGATTTCTTGATCGGTGGGTGTCCTTGCTGGCCTGATGACTCTGAGACTTGTGCTCTGCTTTAGCAGCGTTCTTACGTCGTTCCTCCCCTTACCCGTTCCACGGACCGTACCCCTTTTATTTTTTGTATCGATTTTATGAGCTTTTGGAGTTGCGGCATGTCCTTGATCTCGACTTCATACAAGCCCGCCGCGGACTTATCGGGATATGCCGATGCCTGTGCGCTGATGATGTTTATTTTACTGCCGGCCATTGTCGTGCTGATATCGGAGAGGAGCCCCTTCCTGTCGCTGCCTATCACTTTTAACCTTACCGGATAGGTGAAATCTTTGTTTAATTGCCATGTGACCTCAATTTTTCTCTGTTCGTCGTAAGTGTGGACATTGGGACAATCTTCAGTATGGATTGTGAGGCCTCTTCCCCGTGTAATAAAGCCAATAATCTTGTCGCCCGGGATGGGGTTACAGCACTTTCCAAACTGAACAACCAGTCCATCAACGCCCTGGATCTTGATAGCGTTATCTTTACTTCTTTTTATGGAACTGATGATATTCTTGAGTTTGCCTCTGGATTTCTCCTCTTCGGGAATGACTTTGCTTAATACCTGAAGAGGCGTATAGAGGCCGTATCCGACGCCCGCGAAAAGATCATCGATTGTTTCAAAGCCGAAATCTTTTGTGATGGTCTGTAATTCAGGTGATTTGAGAAATTTATTAAAACCTATATTGTGCTTTGTCAGTTCCTTTTCGATAAGGGTTTTTCCAAGTTCGATACTGCCTTCCCGCTGTTGTGTTTTGATCCATTGCCGTATCTTTGTTTTTGCTTTTGATGTGGTGACGAAACTGAGCCAGTCTTTGCTCGGTTTGTGGGATGGATTTGTTAATATTTCCACCGTATCGCCGCTCTTAAGGACGTAACGGAGCTGAACGATTTTTCCATTTACCTTTGCTCCGACACAGAGATTACCAAGTTCGGAATGGATCGCGTAGGCGAGATCTACCGGCGTCGCGCCCTTGGGAAGTTCCCTTACATCGCCTTTGGGTGTGAATACATAGACCTCATCGGGGTAGAGATCGATCTTAAAGATCTCCATGAATTCCTTGCTGTCTTTCAGTTCATGCTGCCACTCGATGATTCGCCGGAGCCAGGCGAATACCTTGTCTTCCTTCGGATTAAAGACCGTGCCCTCTTTATATTTCCAGTGCGCGGCAATCCCCTCTTCGGCGATCTTGTGCATGTCGTAAGTCCGTATCTGGATTTCAATCTTTTCTCCGTAGGGCCCTATGACCTTTGTGTGGAGTGACTGATACATATTCCCCTTGGGCAGGGCGATATAATCGCTGAATTTGCCCGGTATGGGCTTGAAGAAGGAATGAATGAGACCGAGTGCTTCATAGCAGTCTTTAATATCAACTACGATGACCCTGAAGGCGATGATGTCATAAATATCATCGATGTTAAGCCCTTCCTGTACCATTTTACGGTAGATGCTGTACAATTGCTTTGCACGTCCGGAAACTTCCGCCTGCAAATGAAACTGGTCAAACCGTTTTTGCAGTAATGTGATGACCTCTCTGATATATTCTTCTCTTTCCTTTTTCTTTTCTTTAATATTATCTATGATGAGTTTGTATTCGGCCGGTTTGAGGTATTTAAAGGCGTCATCCTCCAATTCGCCTTTCAGCCAGTCGATCCCGAGTCTGTGCGCCAGCGGCGCGTAAATCTCAAGAGTTTCCATGGCGATTTCTGTCTGTTTTTCCGGAGAAAGAAAATTAAGGGTCTGCATATTATGATGTCTGTCGGCAAGTTTAATGAGAATGACCCTGATGTCTTTGCTCATGGCAAGGATCATTTTCCTGAAGTTTTCTACCCTCGATTCTTCCGACGTCTTAAGGGGTATCTTACTGATCTTTGTTACACCATCGACAAGTTCGGCGATCTCTTTCCCGAAGTATTCCTCGATTTCTTTTTTATCTACATAGGAATCTTCAATGGTGTCGTGAAGAAATCCGGAGACGATACTCGGGATGTCGAGGTTCATTTTTGTGAGGGTATAGGCCACTTCAAGAGGATGAATGAGATAAGGTTCGCCTGAGAGCCTTGTCTGGCCTTTATGCGCTTTCGCGGAAAAAATGTATGCCTGCTGAAGGAGCGCGACGTCAGCCTGGGGATTGTATTTCTGGACCTCATCAACAATGTCGTTAAATCTGATCATACCTTATCCCTTACAATTCCTTGATCTATAATACTCTATAGGACGAAAAATGACAATATCCAAAAAGGTTATGAATATTTTTTACGCCATAGAAATATGATCAATTTCAGGATTCAGTGTCCAGATGATTGTCGTCTTTTCCCTTTGGAGTTTATTTAGCGCCCCGTTTGTTTTTTCTTCTATCGAGTATTTCAGCGAGCAGAGGAAACAGGAGGGAGCCACCGGGAAGGCAAAAAATAATCAGCGCCGGGATGTAGGAAGAAAGATGCCACAGGTGCGCCCGCAACAGTCTTTTTTCTTCTTTTGTCCAGGCCTGCCGGGTGTTCTTGTACTTCATGAGAAGTCTCATAAAGTCATTTATCTTATTGGCTTCGTCGAGCAGCAATGCTTTATTCTTCGCTATAGTACTGGAAAAAATCTGTCTTATCATTTTCTTAATGAATGCGCCGTAACAATGTGTGCAACCGGACCGTTAAAGAAAACATTTGAAAAGAACTTTAAATATCATCGAAATACCCGGTGCCTATCGAGATCGATAAATGTTCTGCTTCCATTATCGCTCAATATTCGATACTATTAGTAATAACATGCAAACAGAAAAATTGCACGAGGAGATTAGGGCCCAGGTCGAAAGAATCACCTATTTCAATGAAGAGAACAGCTATACTATCGCGAAGGTCCGTATACAGGGGAGAAATGATCTTGTTACGATAGTGGGGACTATCTTTTCCGCGGTCCCCGGAGAAGTGCTGAAATTAAGAGGACAGTGGAACAGACACCCGAAATACGGAGAGCAGTTTAAGATAGAATCTTATGAATCTGTCCTGCCCGCTACGGTGAAAGGCATCGAACGGTATCTCGGTTCCGGCATGATTAAAGGCATCGGGCCGGTGATGGCAAAAAGACTTGTGTTGAAATTCAAAGAAGAAACACTCTCCATAATAGACAACAACATAGAAAGACTCTACGAGGTATCGGGCATCGGCGAGAAAAGGATCGAGATGATCACCAGTGCCTGGGAAGAGCAAAAAGAAGTCCGTGATGTCATGGTATTTCTTCAGGGCAGCGGGGTAAGCCCGACATATGCCGCCAAGATATATAAACAGTACGGCAATGATTCAGTCCGCGTGGTCCGCGAAAATCCGTACCGGCTTGCCACAGATATATTCGGTATCGGTTTTATTATTGCCGATAAAATAGCGGAAAAACTGGGCATGGACAGGAACGCGCCGATGAGGATTGAAGCGGGGATACTCTATGTCCTGAACCAGCTTGCCGACGAAGGCCATGTTTATTACCCGCATGGCCCCCTTGTCGCGAAATGTGGTGAGATTTTAGAGGTCGACGAAACAGCTATTCCTGGCGCCTTGACACACCTTGCGGAAGCAAAAATGATTTTTATAGAACAACCTCCGAACCTCTCCGACCCGACCTGACCCCCGACCCCCTCTTGATCTGCCGTCTATCTTGCCCGATTTTATGTGTCCGAGACGGGTATTGTCAACAAGCTGAAAACGCTCCTCACCTTTCCGAAACAACTTAGCCTTATCAATGTCGATGAGTCGCTGCAATGGGTGCAGAAAGATTTGAATATCGCTTTTTCGGAAAAGCAACTCGAAGCGATAAAGGCCTCCATCAACAACAAAATAATGGTTGTAACAGGGGGTCCGGGCACAGGAAAGACAACGATTATTCATGCCATATTGCGCATTGCCCGAAAAATGGCGCAAAAGGTGCTTCTTGCCGCGCCGACGGGCAGGGCGGCAAAAAGGATGACAGAGGCAACGGGTCATGAAGCGAAAACGATACACAGGCTCCTTGAATACAGTCCGGGCGGTGGATCAGATGGAGGGGGATTTAAACGGGACGACACGAACCCTCTTGATGCCGACCTCCTTATCATCGATGAGGTATCGATGGTTGACACCCTGCTCATGTATCATTTCCTGAAAGCGGTGCCTCAGAAGGCAACGCTCATCCTTGTCGGGGATATTGACCAGTTGCCTTCAGTGGGACCCGGTAATGTGCTCAAGGATATTATCGATTCCACTATCGTGCCTGTCGTGCGGCTCAATGAGATTTTCCGGCAGTCACAGAGGAGCATGATTATTGTCAATGCGCACAGGGTCAACCGTGGAGAGATGCCCGGTGAACAGAAGGGTCCTGAACACATTAATGATTTTTATTTCACAGCCATTGAAGAACCCGAAAAGGTGCTTGAGAAAATTGTCCATCTTTGCAAGGAAGCGATACCGAGGGAGTTTGGTTTCGATCCTCTTAATGATATACAGGTGTTGGCCCCCATGCACCGGGGGATTATTGGCGTTACCAATCTCAATGTATCATTGCAGAAAGAACTGAATGCTGGTACCGATGAGATTATGAGGGCCGGCAAACTTTTTAAAGTGGGAGACAAGGTGTTGCAGACACGAAATAATTACGATAAGGATGTCTACAACGGGGACATCGGAAAGATAAGGATAATCGACAAAGAATTGCAGGAGTTGAAAATCGATTATGACGGAAAGATTGTTTCCTATGACTATACCGACCTCGATGAAATCGTTCTTGCCTATGCCATATCAGTCCACAAATCGCAGGGAAGTGAATATCCTGTTGTGATCATTCCGGTCTTGACCCAGCATTACCTCCTTCTTCAGAGAAATCTCCTCTATACGGGGATTACCCGTGGGAAAAAGCTCGTTATATTGATAGGCACGAAAAAGGCCCTGGCAATAGCCGTCAGAAACAATAAACAACAGCAAAGATATACATTACTGAAAGAGAGGTTGCTGACCGGTTAGATGCGATCAGATGTGAGTTGTGTTCTATGGCTCGTCGGGTTTTGTGTCCGTTTGCTTTTTTCAGGAGCATTGCCCCTGATGAATATCCGCCCCCGAAAACGGTTATGACAACCAGTTCATCACTGAGGAACCTGTCCCAGTTTTGTGAAAGGGCAATAATAGTACTCGCGCAGCCCGTATTGCCGGTTTCTTCCATATTGGCGATCATTTCCCCGTTGCTCAATCCAAGGCTCCCGGCAATATTGCTGATGATTCTTGTATTAGCCTGATGGGGGATGAGATAGTTGATATTTTGCAGGGTGAGATGGTTTTTACGCAAAATATCTTTTACTTCGGAAATCATGTATTTGCTTGCGTTGACGAAGATTTCTCTTTCCGTGGGGCATTTTCAGACCCCCGCTGTTAGGCCTTAAATAGACCCCCTCCACACCTTTTCCAATATGGGCAAGTCCTCGTGTGTTGACGTCGATGATCTCCATATCTTTTTCGGTAACTCTTTCTTTCGATATGAAGAGGGCTCCGGCGCCATCGCCCCATAGATGACCCGATTGCTCGTCTTTGTCATCGCTGTAAGCGGTGTTGTGTTCGGAAGCAACCACAATCGCACGATGTGCTTTATTAACCGCGAAATATCCTTCGACGATCTCTATGGCATTGAGGACCGATGAACAGGCAGTGGAAATTGAAACTACTCTCGCGCGGGGAATATTAAAATGACCCTGCACCGCGTGGGCAAGCGTTCCAATGGTGTCATAGGGTGTATACGTAGCGCCGACAATGAGATCAACTTCCTTGATCGGGTATGGCAGTTGATCAATGGCGGCCTCCACCGCCTTTATCGACATCGTGTTTGTATTTTCGTCAATATCCGCTTTTGTTCTTTTGCGGATACCTGACCGTTTATATATCCACTCGTCAGTAAGGCCGATCAATCTCGTGTAATATTCGTTGGGGATAATTGTTTCAGGTAGATAATATGATGCCGTGTTAATATACATAGCAGCCGTGTAAAAAACTCCTTTATCTCTCAGCGGTGAGACATGGTAATAATCTCTGGTAATTACCTGTGTATGGGGAGTATCATTCGAAGAATCTCAGAGAACCTTTGCCGCCATCAATATCGCTGGAACCATGTCTCTTCTTTTGCGATAAACCCTTAATTTGCTTGGCAGTATACCAATAATAGCGTGAAGTGTCAATTGTAAAGCGATTATATGTTGTGGATTTGGTGCTTGACGCATTTCGGAATGTATGGTATCCCGTTTTCAACAGAGGTAAGTATTCCGCATAGATTATTTCGAAGGAGGCTAGTCATGACCGTAAAACTGCGCAGTAAAGCTTTAACCCCTGATGTACCGCAATATTATATGAGAAGAGTTTTTCTGAAATCTGTTGGTGCTACCGATGAAGATCTGGAGAAACCTCTCATTGCTATTGCCAATACGTGGAACGAAATACTGCCGGGTTCTTATCACCTGGACCGTATCGGCGCTGCTGTTAAGCGAGGCATCAGGGAGGCGGGAGGAATGGCCACCATCTTCAATGTCCTTGCTCCCTGCGATGGTCAGGGGAGCGGCAACGAAGGGTTTAAATATGTCCTTCCCAGCCGGGACCTGATTGCCGCCTCAGTCGAGATGATGATAGAGCACGCGAGTTATGATGCGGCTGTTATGATCGGGACTTGCGACAAGATAGTACCCGGCCTCATTATGGCTGCCGCCCGCTGTAACCTCCCCACGGTGGTTTTCACCGGCGGGTATATGCCCGCGGGTCATCATAAGGGAGACAGGCTCGATTGTTCGTCGGTGGGGAAGTATTTTGTCATGTATAAACAGGGTAAAATCACAAAAGAAGAATTGAGGGAGGTTGAAGGCCAGGCCTGTCCCGGTCCCGGGGCATGCTGTCTCATGGGTACGGCCAACAGCATGTGTATCGCCGCCGAGGCGATCGGTCTTTCGCTTCCCGGAAATTCCGCGCTCTGCGCCACAGACCCGGCGCTGGAGAAACTGGCTGAAGAAGCGGGCCGCAAGGTCATGGAACTTGTCTGGAAGAACATCCGCGCCCGCGATATCATATCTCCGGCGGCTTTTAAGAACGCCGTGAAGGTCTGCTGCGCTACAAGCGGTTCAACAAATCTGACACTCCATTTTCCTGCCATCGCCCATGAACTTGATTACCCCTTTACACTCGATGATTTTGAAGAGATAAGCCAAAAAACACCTTCGGTCATGGAAATAAAGCCATCGGACCCCAGGTATCTCATGGAGGATTTTGAGCGGGCCGGAGGCCTACAGGCTGTTATGAAGTCTATGGAGAGCTTACTCGATACAACGGTTATGACGGTAAGCGGCCAATCTCTTGCTGAGAACTTGAAAAGCGCTGAAATCAAAGACCCGGAGATCATCCGTCCTCTCTCCAATCCGAGGGGCCCCAATGGAGGCATCGCCGTGCTGAAGGGTAATATGGGTGTGGCGGTGGTGAAGCAGACCGCCGTGAGGCCGGAAATGCAGAAGCATAAAGGGCCTGCCAGGGTATTTGAACAGGAAGAAGACTGCATCAATGCCCTTCTGACGGGAAAGGTGAAGGAAGGAGAGGTCCTTGTCATCCGCTATGAAGGCCCCAGAGGCGGGCCGGGCATGAGGGAAATGGTTATGGCGACATGGATGCTTGTGGACCTGGGTCTTGATAAATCCGTTGCCATCGTTACTGACGGAAGGTTCTCAGGTACTTCAGGCGGCCCCTGTGTGGGACATCTCGTACCTGAGGCAATGAACGGTGGACCTATCGCGGTGATACGCGACGGAGACATAATCGAGATCGATATCCCGGCCCGGTTGGTGAAGGTAGAATTGAGCGACGCGGAGATTAAAGAACGACTGGCAAACTGGACACCGCCAAAACCGAAGATTACAAAAGGCTATCTGGCACTGTTTGCCAAATATGCAGTGAGTGCGGATAAGGGAGCCTACTTAGAATAAGCTGCATAGCGCATGGAGCACGGGGCAGAGGGCAAAAGCACATGACACAGGAGCAGGGCGCCAGTAGCACCTGGACTGATAGGGCCTCGGAACCTAATTTCTGGAGCCTCTCTCGGAGCCTTTCCGTCTCGGCAGATCATTAAAAAATCGACGTGTTTCAGAAGCTCCCCCATCAGAATGTAATGTTGTAGTTTCGAAAAGATGGAATATTTAGCTCTATATTGCAGCCTATGCCTTTTTCTTCAGTATCAGTGATCCGAAACCCCCGACGAGGGATACTATTGTCGCAAGGACAAAGGCGTTGGTAAACGTACCCGTTGTGTCTTTTATCCACCCGCCAAGTACGGGACCCAGCGCCTGACCTATTCCGAAAAAAAGTGTAATAAAACCAAGCCCGGCAGGTGCAAGTTTCCCCCCCACAGCGTCACCGGAAGCTGCCGCCATAATTGTCGGTATTGAAAACGCAGCAAGGCCGAAGATGATGGCGGATACGTAAAAACCGGCATTGTCCTTCCAGAAAGCAAACACAAGATATGCCAACGCAAGTGTAAGATATGCAAGCATCGAGCCGTATCTTCTCCCCAGGACATCCGATATGCCGCCCCAGATAACACCGCAGAAGATGCTGAAAATCCCGAGGACTGCGAATATCCTGCCGGCCGCAACCGGATTGATACCTGCTTCTTTCGTAAGGTAAGCGACGAAGAACGTCAGGTATATTATATACGAGAAGCCATACATAAAATAGACACAGCCAAGTTTCCATATCTCCGGTTCAACGACCACATTTTTAAAGGCGGAAAAGAGCGTTACTTTTGGTCCGCCCTTCTGTTCTTCTTCGCCCCCGTAAATGGAAAGGTTCTTCTCTTTCGGATTGTTTCTCAAAAAGGCATAACAGACAAAAGCGAGAACGAATACAGTAATCCCCATGAAATACCATGCGTATCTCCATCCATCCTTTCCAAATGCAGTCAATAACAGGAGGGAGAATAATCCCGGAGAGAAAGAGACCGGCCCCGATACCGCCAGAGACGATTCCTGTTGCAAGACCTCTTTTTTTTGATACAAACCATGCTGCGGGGAGAGCCATGATGGGCACATAACTGCCTCCATTCCCGGCCCCCGTGAAGAGTCTCATAAAAAAGGCAAAACTGAAAGAATCGGAGAACCCGGTAAAAAAGAGGCTTATACCTATAACAAGAAGGGACATGAAGACCACCCTTCTCACGCCGAACCGTGTTGCAAGAAATCCTCCGATAATGGCGAGACAGAGATACCCGATAAAATTGCCCATTGCGATGGAGCCCAATTGCGTGTACGTGAGCGCAAGGCCATCTTTCATTGAAGGCAGTATGACTGAATAGGACATCCTGCCGAAGCCATGGGCAAGGATTGTAACAAGCATTCCGGCAAAGGCTATGATCCATGCGTAATGTATCATGACAGATAACCTCCTTTTCCTTCTTCTTCAATTCTGTAACCTTGCAGGTAGATTGTCAATGTTTTTCTCGATGCACAATGATAGATTCTACCCGCAAGTGCACATTACGAAATACAAGCAGGATATAATTTGATTTTCTGGCAGGATGAACATCAGCCGACGCCGATTCCGGAAAAAGCCCACCATGCTCTGCCATTTTTTCCAGGGGGCGCTCGCTCGATGAGTTTAGTGTCGTTGGGATACCTTCTGATGTTTTTTGTTGATATCTCCTTGATTACATAACCATGTCACCCACGAGATCCGTCTGGAACAGAAATTTGCATTGACAAAGGTCTTTATTCTTTCTATCATGCTAAAAAGAGTTAGAGTCAAAAAAATCGATGTTCAAGGAGGGTTTTTATGAATTTCGCGATGTTTTCAGGGCTTAATGCAAGCAAATTTCCAAAAAGAGAATTCATCATCGAAAGCTATCCATCAAAAAAGGAGCGCAGGAGCCTGACATGGGAACAATTTGACGATGAGGCAAACAGGATCGCCAATTATCTGGTCAATGACTGCGGGGTAAAGAAAGGCGATATTATTGTACACCTCATGATGAACAGCATGGAGTGGTATGCAAGCTACATTGCGGTCCTGAAAACAGGTGCCACGGTAACACCCCTCAATTTCCGTTTTGCCAGTGACGATATCAAATATGCCGCTGACGTAACAAAGTGTAAAGCCTTCATCTTCGGCGACCAGTTCAACAGTCGGGTTGAACCCATTATGAGCAAAATGGATTACTGCAAGAACTTCATCTGCTTCGGCGAGACAATTCCTGCCGGAGTGAAATCATATAAAGAGATTCTTGGGAAGGGAGATGGGAAAGCGGTCTGTGTTGAAATGGATGATGAAGATTCGGCAGAACTGATGTTTACCTCCGGCACTACCGGAGCACCGAAGCCGGTCTTACATACTCACAAAACCCTTTTCTATATCGGTATCGGTAATGCCCTTACCTACAACGAAGGATATAACAGCGTATATCTCGCGCCTCACCCCTTCTACCATAGCGGGACCTTATTTCTGTCTTTTCCATCCTACATTGCGGCAGGTAAAGTACTCATGCCAATGGAGATCCAGCCGGAAAACTACCTCAGGTCCATAGCCGACGAGAAATGTACCGGCGGATGGAACACGGTACCTACCTGGTCCGATGTTATAAACGCCATAAAATCAGGTCAGGTGAATATAAAAGATTATGATCTTTCTGCCTTCAGGCATGTGGAGATTGGCGCCCAGCCGGTCCCCTATATCCTGCTTGAGGATTCAAAGAAGATATTCCCGAACATCCCCATAGCCAACATTTACGGCATTACCGAAGGTGGCGGAGGGGGTCTTACGAACTGCTATGATGAGGACATCATGAAAAAACCGGGGTCCATCGGTAAAGCGACAGTCTTCATGGAGGCAAAAGTTATCGATCCCGAAGGCAGGGAACTTCCAAACGGAGCAGGTGGGCGAGCTTCTTTTGAAGGGACCCCGTCTCATGAAAGAATATGCTTTTAACCAGGAAATGACTGCAAAAACCATTAAAGATGGCTGGCTCTACACTGGGGACCTTGCGTATAAGGACGAAGAAGGCTTTATTTTCTTTGCTGACAGGGCCAAGGACCTGATCATCCGGGGTGGCGAGAACATATTCCCCGCTGAGATCGAGGACGCCCTGAGAAAACACCCGAAAGTGCAGGACGTCGCTGTGCTGGGCTATCCTCACCCGAGGCTTGTGGAAATCGTTATGGCAATTATCCAGGCAAAACCGGGTGAGACTATAACGGATGAAGAAGTTGTCAACTTTTGTAAAGAACGCGGTCTCGCCAAGTATAAATGGCCCGAGAAAATGGTCTACTCGACCATTTTGCGAAACCCGGCAGGGAAGATAGAAAAGGCCAAATTGAGAGAAGTCTATGTAAAACCGGCAAAAGAGGCAATGGAGAAAGAATTCAAAAAACAGTCTTAATATCGACCCTTCCCAGAACAGAAACAGCCGCTCAAAAGAGCGGCTGTTTCTGTTCTGCTTCCACATATCTCATTTCGGCGTACCTCATATTTTTTACAATCCAAGGTCAAAGTCCATCTCCTGGACATGGAGATTTTTTGGTGCTGCATTGACTCAACAGAGGGCAGGGCGATGTTTCTCTGCAATCGGTCCTCAAGAACATCCTCAACAAGAACGCAGAGAGCCTGCTGATGTTGCTTCGCTGATACTGACAACTGAGAAAAAAGCGTAAGTAAATATTGTTGGATTATGACCAGTTACAAAATTTGACAGCACAGAGAATATTCTTGACAATACACAATATAAGGGATACAATCAAACCAGGAGGAAACAAACCGACTGGGCGGTCGGTGAATGAGATTTTATGGTATGTCACGTTAAAGGGTAGGTCCAGTTTCATTCGGGCCATGGGTTTTATTAGAAGCAAATTGTGTTAAATACAAAAATGGAGGGTTTTATGAAAAGACACACAGGATCAATGTTTTTACTTTTCGCTTTTCTGGTATGTTTGTTTGTTGTATCTGTTCCCAGCCATACAGCAGCTCAACAGGTGATCAAGCTGAACTGGGCGAATTTTTTCCCGCCACCCGAACCGCATAGCGCAAATATCGAGGCCTTGGGCAAAGAAATTGAGAAAAGGACCAATGGCAGGGTACAGTTTACCTTCTTCCACGGCGGCACCTTGTCCCCGGCAGACCAGATCTATGATGCGGTGGTTAAAGGGATCGCCGACGTCGGTTTGAGCTGTTTTACCTATACGCGCGGCAAGTTTCCCCTCACTGAAGTCATCGACCTCCCGCTTGGTCTTAAGAACGGCGTCACGGCAACGCGGATGGCCAATGCCTAGTTAAAGAAGTTTCAGCCGAAGGAACTGGACGAAGTCAAAATGCTCTATGTGCATGCCCATGGCCCCGGGCTGATTCATACCGTCAAGAAGCCCGTAACTAAGCTTGAAGATCTCAAGGGCATGAAAATCAGGTCAACCGGACTGGCGTCTAAAATCATTACTGCCCTCGGCGCCTCACCGGTGGGGACCACCATGCCTGAGACCTATGATGCGCTCAGAACCGGCGTTGCCGAAGGCGCGACGGCTCCTATCCAGGCACTCAAGGGTTTCCGGTGGGGGGAAGTCGTCAAATACACCATACTGAACTATGGTTCCAGCTACTCTACAGGATTTTTCGTTGCTATGAACAAAAGCCAAGTGGAACGCTCTGCCTCCGGATATTCAGAAGATATTCGAGCAGGTGAGCGCGGAGTGGATCGAGAAGACCGGCGCCCTCTGGGATTCGACCGATAAAGACGGCATAAAGTTCATCACTGACAGAGGGAACAAGATGCTTCCGCTCTCAAAAGAGGAAGATGCCAGATGGGCCGCAAAGGTGAGACCCCTATTGGATCAATATGTGAAGGACATGAAGGCAAAAGGATTGCCCGGTGCATGAGGCACTCAAATTCGCTCAAGATTACATAAAGGCTAATCAGAAGTAGATTTCCCATGATGCGCTCTCAGGGAGCGGTCCTGCAAAAAGGAATGGCATGATTTCGACAGAACGGCCCTCAGAGGCAACCGCATCCAGATTGTTTCCCGGAATAAAAGGCCGGGACACAGATTGCGGCCAAAGGATAGATAGACGTGAGGTTGGTCCTTCCAGTATACCTGTATCCAGCTCAACAACACCCTTCACGGGTATACTGGGACGGATCAACCCATTTACACAGGTGAGGTTATGCATAAAGCATGTGTGTAATGGTCATGCGGGGCCACTTATAAAAATATCTCAATGTCCTCTTAGCGCTGACAAAAAAGAAATTCATCTACTATACTTGCACAGATATCAATATACAGTGCTGAGCAGCCATGAACACATCACAGGAGAAATCCTTTTCAACTAAAATTTAGGAGGAAAAATGGCGGGCTTACTTTGGTTTACCGAAAAAATTAGCAGACTGATGAGTATCATCGCTTACTCTGCTTTGACATTTATTATGCTGCTCACCGTGGCCGATGTTACCGGGAGACTCTTTAGACATCCCATCCTCGGGACATTCGAGATAGTCGGAATGGGAGGTGCGATAGCGATCGGCTTTGCTATCCCCATCACCTCCTGGTTGAGGGGTCAGACCTATGTGGATATTGTTGTTCAGATATTTCCGGACCGGGTAAAGAACACTATGAATATTCTGACACGAGTTGTCTGCATAGCCCTTTTTGCCGTCATCGGCTACAATCTGTTCCTCTATGCATCAAACCTCCACGTATCCGGCGAGGTTTCCTTAACCCGGCAGATTCCGTTCTACCCTGTAGCATATGGCCTGGGCGTTTCTTGTTTTGTTCAATGCCTTGTGCTCATCACCGACATTACCAAGGTCATTGGAGGTAAATATGAATGAGGTAACAGTAGGCATCGTAGGGTTAGTGATTGTACTTTGTGTGTTTCTTACAGGCATGGAGCTGGCCTTTGCCATGATTCTCGTGGGTTTCCTCGGCTTCGGCTACCTTATATCGTGGGATGCGGCATTCAATCTTCTGGCTAAAGATGTTTATAACGTTCTCAATTCCTATAGCTTTATGCGTTATCCCCCTCTTTGTCCTCATGGGCCAGGTGGCATTCAACGCCGGTATTGCCAAAAGGCTCTTTGACTCGGCACATAAATTTGTCGGCCACATCCCCGGAGGCCTCGCCATATCAACGGTGTGCGGCGCTACAGCTTTTAAGGCTATCTGCGGTTCCTCGCCCGCAACAGCGGCGACATTTGCCTCTGTTGCCGTCCCTGAAATGGACCGCTATGGATATGACAGGAGGCTTTCCACGGGCATTGTTGCATCCGTCGGCACACTCGGCATACTCCTTCCGCCGAGCGTTACCCTTATTATATACGGCATCATCACCGACCAGTCAATCAGCCGGCTCTTTCTTGCGGGCATCTGTCCCCGGCTTGATCATTGCCTTTCTCTTTGTATGTGTTATTTATGGCTGGTGTAAAATAAATCCCGCAATTGGCCCGGTAAGTGAAAAAGCGACCTGGGGTGCGCGCTTCAGATCGCTGCCGGATGTAGGGTTTGTCGCTGTTATCTTTGTTCTGGTTATCGGGGGAATTCTTTATGGTTTTTTCACCCCTACAGAGGCCGGCAGCATCGGTACGTTCCTTGTTTTGCTCCTTGCATTTTTTAAAAAAGATATGAACTTTAGGGGATACATCAAGTCTGCAGAGGAATCTGTCCGAACGGCCTGTATGGTCCTGCTCCTCCTTACCGGCTCTACTGTTCTCGGCCATTTTATTGCCGTTACAAAAATTCCCATGATCGCTGCGGACTGGATCTCTACTCTCCCTTTTCCCTCATGGATTACCATTATCCTCATCTCTTTTATTTACCTTATCGGCGGATCTTTTATCGACGACCTTGCATTCATGATACTCGCAACGCCGATCTTCTACCCTGCCATTACAAAACTTGGCTATGACCCGCTATGGTTCGCGATACTGGTCGCTATTACTGTTATGATAGGCGTTGTCATTCCGCCCATGGCCATATGCGTCTTTGTCGTCAAACAGATTACCAAGACCCCCATGGGTATTATCTATGCGGGTGTATACCCGTTCTTAATCAGCCTTGTCATTGGGGCTATTTTTGTTTTCCTGTTCCCGGGCATTGTGACGTGGCTGCCAAACGTGTTAATGAAGTGAGCAGGGGTCTAATTGACAGAATAATACACAAAAAAATATGAGGGAGGATCAATTATGAAAAATGGTCGTTGGATGACAGCAAAAGATGTACTAAGAGTTAACGCAGGTAAATGGCCCGATAAAATTGCGATCAAAGACCTTTACAAATCATACACCTTCAAAGAGTGGAATGAGCGTTCCTGCAGACTCACTAATACTTTGATGGGCCTCGGCATGAAGAAGGGAGACACCTTCGCGGTCCTCGCTTACAACTGTGTCGAATGGATGGAGATCTATGGGGCAGCGGCAAAGGGAGGTTTTATCTGTGTACCCCTCATGTTCAGACTCTCTGCGCCGGAAATGGAATATAACATCAACCACAGTGAATGCAAAGTCTTTCATCGTCCAGGCAGGGAAAGATCCCGCCGATGGGAAAGAGTTCCCCTGGATCGACATGGTGAATGGCATGAAGAAGAACATCCCCACCGTGGAGAATTACATCTCCTTTGCCGTCGGGAAAGAGACTTATGACGGTTTCATCCCCTATGAGGAGGCCCTTGCCAAAGCAAGCCCTGAAGAGCCGGCCGTCGTGGTAGATCCAGACGATCCCTGGGTCATCATGTATACAGGAGGCACAACAGGTAAACCAAAGGGTGTTGTGAAGAGCCACGCCACTCTCTTCGCGCAATATTTTATCTCCATATACGATCATAACTTTGTCCATGACGAAGTAATCCTGATTGTAATGCCCTGTTGTCATGTGAATTCTATTTTCTACTCTTTCTCAATCACATGGATAGGCGGCACAGTCATGACCTACAATATGGCAAGCTTCGTTCCGGAGACCCTTTTGAAGACCTTCAGCGATCATAAAGTTACCTTTACGTCGCTTGTCCCCACGCACTATATTATGATGCTCGCCCTTTCCGATGAGATAAAGAAGAAATATGATCTCACAAGCATAAAGAAGCTCCTCATCTCCTCCGCTCCTGCCCGAAGGGATACAAAACTTGGCATCGTTGAAATGTTCCCCAATTCAGAACTTTACGAAGCCTATGGATCCACGGAAGCAGGCATTGTGACCATCCTGAAACCAAATGAACAGCTTACAAAACTCGGATCTTGCGGACGTGAGGTCATCGGTACGGATTTGATAAGGTTTTATGATGAAGAAGGAAACCTTGTTACAAAACCGAATGTTGTCGGTGAGCTCTATTCGAGAAGCCCCATGCTCTTCGAAACATACTGGAAAGATCCCGAAAAGACAGCGGCAGCAATGAAAGGTGAATACTTCAGTGCCGGCGATATGGGGTATAAAGATGAGGAAGGGTATGTATATCTTGTGGACAGAAAGGCGAACATGATCATTTCCGGAGGTGAGAATATCTTCCCTTCCGAGGTAGAAAACTGTGTAGGTGGAAATCCGAAGGTTAAAGATGTGGCGGTCATCGGAATACCCCATGAAAAATGGGGGGAACAGGTGGCGGCAGTCGTTGTGCTCCATGAGGGCCAGACAGCGACGGCAGAAGAGATTACCAGCTACTGCAAGGGTAAGATCGCCGGATTCAAAGTCCCAAAAAATATCATCTTCATTAAAGATGAAGAGATGCCGAGATCCGGCGCCAACAAGATACTGCACAGGGTATTGAGGGAGAAATACGGTATGTGGAAGGACCACCAGTAAGAATGTTTTGGTAGAAGCGTTAAAGAATGATAAACCAAAAGGGTGACACGGTGGTGAGATGCTCAAATTCTGTTTTGGTTTTATAAGGAAGAACTAAAGTTGCAAAAGAATTTAAAACAAAATATACAGCGGAGGCGTTTATGAAAGGAATTATGCAAGGTAACAGCGCAGTCGCGCAAGGCGCATGGGAAGCCGGCGTTAAAGTAGCAGCCGCCTATCCCGGAACACCAAGCAGTGAAATCTTAAAAGAGATTGCCGATAATTATCCGGAGATCTATGCTGAATGGTCGCCCAATGAAATGGTGGCCCTCCAGGTGGCAAGCGGAGCATCATTTACGGGGGTTCGAGCTATGGCAGCCATGAAACACGTCGGGATGAATGTTGCCGCCGATGCCTTGATGACCCTTGCCTATACAGGAATCAAGGGCGGGCTCATGGTTGTCGTGGCTGACGATCCCAATGTCCACAGTTCGCAGAATGAACAGGATAGCCGTAACTGGGCGAGGTTCGGGAAAATACCGATGCTTGAACCGGGAGACGCACAGGAATGCCTGGATTTTACAAAAATATGCTTCGAAATCAGCGAAAAATTTGATACACCGGTTCTTTTGAGAACAGAGACACGTGTCGCGCACTCTGATTCATTAGTCAAGACCGGTAACAGGAATGAATCGAAAATGCCAATCGGCCTTGATCAGAAAGATACCCCGAAATACGTCATGATACCAGCCAATGTGCGCCCGCGGCGTAAATTTGTAGAAGAAAGAATGAAGAAAGCTCGAAGCCTATGCCGATACCTTCAAGTACAACAAAATGGAGATAAATGACAAAAACATAGGTGTGATTACAAGCGGTGCGGCCTATATGTATACGAAAGATGTCTTTCCTGAATACTCTTATCTGAAACTCGGTATGGTCTGGCCTCTTCCGAAAAAGATGATCGCGGAGTTCTTCAAGACAAGTTAAAAAAGTGATTATCGTGGAAGAACTTGACCCGTTCCTTGAGACTGAGATCAGAGCTATGGGCTATAAGGTATTTCATGGGAAAGATGTTATCCCCAACATGTATGAGCTAACCCCTGAGATCGTAGAGAAAGCCCTCATGGGAAAAAAGTACAAAGCACCCGCAATAAGGGTAAAACCTGAAGATCTCCCGAGGCGACCGCCGAACCTTTGTGCGGGTTGTTCTCACAGACCAATGTTTTATGCCCTGAAGAAGCTTGGCGCCTTTGTTTTTGGTGACATCGGCTGTTACACACTTGGCGCGGCTCCGCCTCTTCAGGCGCTCCACACGTGTGTTTGTATGGGCGCCGGCGTCGGTCAGGCGCATGGCGCGATGAAGGCCCTCGGAAAGGAAGGCATTGGTAAAGTAGTCGCAGTCATTGGAGACTCAACGTTCCTCCACTCAGGCATCGCTCCTCTCATGAATGTCGTCTACAATAAGGGTAATTCAACGACTATCATTCTGGACAACAGGATCACCGGTATGACGGGACATCAGGAACACGCAGGAACAGGTTTTACGCTTCGTCAGGAACCTGCAAATATGGTTGAATTATGGAGAACTCGGAAGTACCCTTGGTTTTAAAAGCATCCAGTCATATCGATCCATACAACATAAAAGAGACTATGGATATTGTCAAAGAAGAGATGAACAAAGATGTGCCATCTCTCATTATCTGTAAAGATAGTCCCTGTATGCTCCTGCGAAGGGCAAAACCCCTTGAAAAGTTCAAAAATGCCCTCTATAAGGTTGAACTTGATGCATGCAGAGGCTGCAAAATGTGTCTTGAGATTAATTGCCCTGCAATTAGCTGGCAGGAGATGGCGGGAGAGAGTAAAGACGGACATAAAAGAAAAGGAACAGCATATATCAACGCTGATCAATGCGTCGGCTGTGAAATCTGTGTTCAGGTCTGTAAATTTGATGCCATTCAGCCGGGAGGTGCACGATGAAGGCAAATGATGCCGTGACAAACATATTTCTTTCCGGTGTTGGCGGCCAGGGAGCCATCCTTGCAAGTAATATCCTCAGTGAAGTCTTTATTAAGGCCGGATATGATGTCAAAAAGTCTGAAGTACATGGTATGGCGCAGAGAGGGGGCGATGTTACGACCCATTTCAGGTTCGGTAAAAAGGTATACTCACCTCTCATTAAGTATGGCGATGTGGATTACCTGCTCTCTTTTGAATACCTTGAGGCAATGCGGTACATCAACTGGGTTAAGCCGGAAGGAAAAATTATTATCAATAGACAGCAGATATTGCCTCCATCCGTGAGCCTGGGTCTAATGGAATATCCAAAGGACGTTGAGAAGACATTCAAAAAGTACTTCAAGGAAAATGTCCACATTGTAAATGGACAGGATATTGCAAAGGAACTTGGTAACATGCAGGCGGCAAATGTGGTGCTTGTGGGGGCTTTTTCAAACTTCTTTCCGAAAATAAAGGAAGGACAATGGATAGAGGCGATCAAGAAGCTGCTTGCGCCAAAACTGCATGATCTCAACATTAAAGCATTCCATGAAGGGAGAAAGGCGCTATAAAAGTGAAGGGGGGCTCGCGTCCCCCTTTTTTATTTTTATAAATGTCAAGGTTACCTTCATTCAATCTTATATATTCAAGAAAAGGATAAACACGATACTGCACCGTCATATATAGCTTTTCTTAAATGTAAAGCCGTTAACAGAGTTGCGCGCCTTTTACAATATATTTTCTGGAATGGTTATCGTAAGGATATGAATAAGGGCTTGATAAAAAAGGAGGTATAGAACGTGGAGGATAGCAAGAAGGCGATCTATTTTAAGAAGGTTCAGGAAGAACCACTTGCCAGGCTGCTTAATATACGGCTGAAGGATGTTGATGATGGCTACGCCCGCTGCGAGATGGAATTTACCGATTCCATGGAGAACTTATACGGTTCAGCCCATGGAGGCGCCGTATTTTCCCTGATTGATGAGGCTTTTGAGATATCATCAAATAGTCACGAAAACGTCGCTGTTGCCCTGAACATGAACGTGACCTACATGAAGCCGCCAAAAAAGGGCAGCACCCTGACAGCCGAGTCGGGAGAAATTAACAGGACAAGAAGAACGGCGTCATACTATATTACAGTGAAAGATGATACAAACCTGATAGCAGTCTGTCAGGCCCTGGTCTACGTCAAGGACGATGCTATTCCGTTTCTTCAAGATAGCAACAAGTGAGAAGTGAATAGTAAACAGTGCATTCTCATTGCTGTGGCGACCCACGTTCTTCTGGTCAGCCTAAGCCTCCACTTCATCAGAAGCTGTTTCAAACTCAGGTTAGGTTAAACCCAGATATTTCATTTGAACCGGTATTAGGTTGCCCTTGGAAAACCGTCGAGAGGCAAGGAAGCTTGGTCTTTTGCCGAAAGGCAAAAGTTTCGAAGCCGAACGCGAGCGAGTGGAGCCGCTGGAGCGTAATGAGCTTCTTTTCAAGGGGTAACCGGATACCGGTTAATCCTAATGCATAAATTGGGTTAAAGAGCTGACTGAAAAACGGGGTGCTCTAAAGGTCAATCTATTTTGTTCCGTATAGCAGGAAGAAGTTCATAGATGGCTTCCGGCTCCGGTCATTTTATCTTGGAGCTTGAGGTCTTCAGCCTGAGACGGTTTGTCATATGTTCATATTCATTTTGAAGATGCAGAAATCCCTCTGGCCCAGTCGTTCGGCTTTTGTGATCTTACCGGAAGCGACGGCGATGACCTCGTCGAAGATACGTTTTCCTGCTGACTGCAATGTTTCTTTGCCATCGATGATTTTGCTCATATCCATATCCATGCTGTCTCGCATGGTGATATATGTATTTTTGTTTGCGGTTATCTTGATGACCGGTGCGATCGGTGAACCCGCGGGTGTTCCTCTTCCTGTGGTGAAGACGACTATCTGCGCGCCGCCGGCTACCATGCCGGTGAGTTGCTCTATGTCGTGGGCCGGGGTGTCCATGTAGACGAGCCCTTTTTTATTGGGATGTTCAGCGTATGTGATAAATTCTTCAACCGGAGTTGTTCCTGCTTTGTGAATGCATCCGAGGGATTTTTCTTCCAGTGTGGTTATGCCTCCGGCAATGTTTCCCGGCGAAGGGTTGGCCTCACGGATATCCTGGCCGCCTTCGATGGCTTTCTTTTCCCACCAGGTTACGGCATCGAGTATTTTCTTCGCGATATCCGGTGTCCGGGCACGCTTTGCCAGTATGTGTTCCGCGCCGATCAGCTCAGGGGTTTCAGAGAGTATCACTGTTGCTCCTTCCGCCACCAGCATGTCACATGCAACGCCAACAGCAGGGTTTGACGCGAGTCCTGATGTATAGTCTGAGCCGCCGCATTCGGTGCCGAGAATGAGTCCGCTTATCGGAGCCGGTTCACGTTTGAGTAATGCCGCTTCAGCGAGCATCTCTTTGACGATCTTTCTTCCCAGTGCAATAGTTTTTTTCATGCTTCCGATATCCTGAAGGACGATGGCTTCAACCTTTTTGCCGGTTATGCTGATTTCCTGCGCTATCTCACCGGCGGCAAGTTGTTCGCATCCGTTCCCTACGATGAGTGCGCCAAAGACATTGGGGTGTGTGCCGAAGCCGACAAGGGTTTTTTTGACCAGCAAGCGGTCTTCCCCGATTTGACCGCAGCCCAGGATGTTCGGAAGATAGACGACATCTTTCAGGCTACGTGCTATTGCCCGCGCGACGCCTTGAGAACAGCCTACGCTTGGTATCACAAGGACGAGGTTTCTTGTCCCTGTTTTTCCATCGGGCCTGCGATAACCATCAAAATTCATTGCCCGCTCTCCTGCTTTTTCCGGCTTGTCAAGTTGTGTCTGTGAACATGTTCTCCACGGGCTATTTTTGCGGTGCTTTGTCCGATAGGTTCTCCATATTTGATGACATCTGTTCCTGCTTCCATGTTTATGAGGGCAAATTTGTGGCCCGCCGGTATTTCGGCTAAAAGCTTGATCTTTTCAGTGCGGTTTTGTATTTCAATGGGTATTTCAGTGCCTGCTCGAAGCAGTTCCAGCGCGGTTGCAACGGTGTCTTTTTCGTGAATGATAATTGCTTTTGCCTTGTTTCTCATGAGGCCCCTCGAGAAGTCTGATATATATTGTTAACGTTCCCAGGCGGTAATGGGGACAATGAGACCGCCTGCCGGGAATATGGCGACAGTGGCTTTTGTGTACGCTGCTTCGAGAAGCTTTAATCCTTCTTCCACGTTGGCGGCGTGTTCTAACCCCATGGTATGGGCTTCATTCTCTGAAATCAATGACGACACGAGTATTGTCCGTATCTTTGGTCTTAAGAAGGGGGTGGACATAGCCATATTGAAATCTATTGACTTGTCAGGCAGATAGGCCATCCCTTTTGACAGGTGGTCTTTTATATATGCCGCTGAATTATTATGAGATTTTTCTTTTATTATATGGAAGGAGTTCATAAATTCCGTTGACATGGGTGCCACAATGGGCGCAACAAGCAAGATAGCTCCTGTCTCTTTTGTCACCGCGTCGGGAGCGCTTAACCCCTTGAAGAACTGGTGGCCGTGGCTATGCGGATATGCCGAGGCAATTGTTACATCAACCTTTTCTTCAAATCGATGACCCAGTTTTGCGAGGCATATTTCTACCGCTTTTCTAAAAGCCATCTCCAGGCTCCCGCCTATTATACGGTGATCTGTCCTTTTTGATCGTAAACACAGTTTATCGAGAAATCGAGTCCGATTGCCCTTGCTGCCCTCATGCAGTCTTCGTGAAAGGGATTTCCTTCAGTAAGACCTGCCGTTGATCGTGGATGTATGAGGTGTTTCATATGGTGGTCGCGGATGAATTCGTAGTTAACAACTCCGGGCATTACAATTTTCGGCCCGCCGCCATAGCCTGCCATAGGATGGGGCAGAATAGAACTTATCCCTATTCGAAGGTCTGCCCGGGCAACTTCAGGGTTGATTTTTAGTACCCTCGTGTCGCCGGGTATTATGACGGGTACGAGATCGCTCTGCCATGCATTGTGCTGGATAACCCTGTATCGTGTTGATATGTTGCTGCCCAGTCTTGCTTCAAGGGCCTCTTTTTCCATGGCCTCATGGGTCCCCAGGGCAATCACAATGGTGATATTATCTTTTTCAAAACCGCCGGCCTCGATGTGGGAAAGGAGAGTCTGCAATATGGGAGCAACCGGTGTAGGCCGGGTGGCGTCATCGACTATAATGGCAATACGATGTGCTTTTGATACGAACGTTGTAAGAGGTTCAGCACCTTCCGGTCGCGAAAGAGCGTCAAAGACCATCTGTTCAATGGAAGGTAATGGACCACTTTCTTCTGCTTCCACAAAATGTGATACTGTCCATTTGTCGGGAAGAGAAAAATGTTCTTTTGTGTCCTTACCAAGGTAGAGATAATATTTTTGTTCCACCATAATCCCGGATACGGTTATTATTACATGATATTTTCCATTGTACAATATTTTTGTCTCTTAATGCGATAGTATTGTCCGCATAGTATTCTTAGCAGACTGTGAATCATCCTGAAGCCTCCTATTAAGGGATGAACATTTTTCACAATGATTTTTTTGCAGTTTTCTGATAAACTCAATTATATATTTTAAAAGGAGGAATGTATGGCTGAGAAGAGTAAACAAAAGAAAGAGAACAAAAAGGCCCCGCAAAAAACCTTGAAAGAGAAGAGAAAAGAAAAACAGGAGAAAAAGGGAACTAAATAAGCAGCATAAGACAGTCACAAAAAAGTAAAAAATCGGGTTGAAAATAATCATTAAGGAGGAAGTGCGATGAGAGTTGTGTTATTAGGGGCTCCTGGTGCGGGCAAGGGTACAGTGGCAAAGCAGTTGACCGAATATGACGGGTCAGTGCAGATTTCAACGGGTGATATATTGAGAAACGCCGTGAAGGCGGGAACTGAACTGGGAAAGAAAGCGCAGGGTTTCATGGAGCGCGGCGAGCTTGTTCCTGATGATCTTATTATGGACATTATGGAAGCGCGAATGCAAGAGCCTGATTGCGCGAAAGGATTTCTCCTTGATGGTTTTCCGAGGACTATCCCCCAGGCAGAGGCATTGAAGAAACTTCTGGCAAAATTGAATATTAAACTTGACCTTGTCATCAATCTTGATGTGCCCACCGATGTTATCCTCGACAGACTTACAACGAGAAGGACCTGCTCCAATCCTGACTGTCAGGAGATCTATAATATAAAAAGCAAGCCGCCAAAGGCTGATGGGACCTGTTTTAAATGTGGTTCCCCGGCAATACAGCGTGCCGATGAAACAGAAGAGGCCATCACAAAGCGTCTTTCGACTTATAACGAAAAAACGGCCCCTCTCATCAGCTTTTATGAGAAAGAAGGTCTTTTGAAATCAATTTTTTCTTTGAGCAGCGAAGAGATTGTCAATCAGATAAAGGCAGCGATTAAGAAGTAAAGACCTGCTTCATTCTCCATGACCGGCAGCAGGTCAGTTTATATTCGATCTGTTGTCGGTTATGACAGGCATAGCAACGAAAATCGTATCAACCAAGGGGGCCCAAGGATGTTAAAAGAACCTTTATTACGAGAACTGGAGAACATTGTCGGTAAACAAAACGTCCTCACTTCACCGGAATCTCTCAAAGCCTATTCCTACGATGGCACCACCAGCTGGATCCATGAACCTGATGTGGTTATCTTCCCCACAACAGCGGAAGAAGTCTCTTCCATCATGAAGCTCGCCAATAAAGAGAAGATCCCCGTCACCCCCAGAGGGGGAGGTACCAACGTCAGCGGAGGTTCCGTCCCTATCCAGGGAGGTATTGTCCTCTGTACCACGAAGATGAACAGGATCGTCAAGATCGATAAAGAGAACTTAACCGCCACCGTAGAACCCGGTGTGGTCCTCCAGGACTTAACCATCAGCTTGCAAAGGAAGGTCTCTTCTTCCCCCCCGACCCCCAGAGCTTCCTGGGAGCTACCATGGGAGGCATCATCTCCGAGAACGCCGGAGGTCCCGCCTGTGTCAAGTACGGTGTCACCAAACAGTATATCCTCGGTATCGAGGTAGTCCTCCCCACCGGTGAGATAGTAAACTTCGGAGGCCGTACCTTAAAGAACGTTGTCGGTTACGATATCCTCCATATCTTCATCAGCTCCGAAGGCACCCTCGGTGTCATTACCAAGGCAGAACTCAAGCTCCGTCCCATGTCTCCCTTCAGAAAGACCCTGATGGCAGTCTATGCCGATGTCTCAGTCGCCGGTGAGAGCGTCTACCGGGTATTGGAGAACGGTGTCATCCCCAACAAGATCGAACTCCTCGACAACTGGATCATCAACCGCATCGAAGAGATGATGCCCATGGGCCTCCCCAAGGATGCCGACGCGGTCCTCCTCTTCGAGTGTGACGGTATCCCCGAAGCAGTGGAGAAGGAGATCGAGAAGGTCGCCGAGGTTGTCAAGAAGTACGGCGCTGTCGATGTCCGTATCGCGAAAGACCAGGCCGAAGCCGACCAGTACTGGATGGCCCGTCGTGCCGGCTTTGCCGCCACCTACGGCAAGACCCCCACGGTCCTCTCCGAAGACGTCACCGTCCCCAGAGGCAACATCCCCGCCATGATCAGAAGGGTCAAGGAGATCGGTAAGAAATATAACGTGGAGAACTGTATCTTAGGTCATGCCGGAGACGGTAACCTCCACCCCTCAGTCTTAACCGATGCCAAGAACAAGGAACACTACGAACGCTCCGTCAAAGCGGTAGATGAGATCATCGAAGCTGCCGTTGAATTAGGCGGTGTCCTCTCCGGAGAACACGGTATCGGTCTCGAAAAACAGAAGTTCTTCAACAAGGTCACGAACCCCGTTGTTATCGATATGATGAAGAACATTAAGAAACTCTTTGATCCGAACAACATCATGAACCCCGGCAAGATCTGGGACTAAGGGGAGGATACCTATGAGCGATCTGACTGAACTCAAAAAGATAGAACCCTTGGCCGACCAGTGCATGAAGTGCGGCTTCTGCAGTTTCTTCTGTCCTGTCTATCAGGAAGAGAAGACAGAGACCTCTGTTGCCCGGGGTAAGAACTACCTCGTCCGGCAGGTCCTTCCGGGTAAGCAGGAGTTTACCCCTGAGATGGGAGATATTATCGGCAAGTGTCTCTTATGCAAACGCTGTGTCGCCAACTGTCCCAGTAAGACCCAGATCGACCGCGTTGTTGTCGCTGCCCGTGCCCAGATAGTAAAGGACCAGGGTCTCGGCTTTATCAAGAACTTCCTCTTCCGCAAGGTCATGGCCAACCGAAAGGCCTTTGCCCGTTATGTGAAGCTTGCCTCTGCCTTCCAGTTCCTTCTCCCGAAAACAGAAGGACAGATCCGTCACCTCCCTGACTTTATAAAGGCCTTAGGTCATAAACGCAACATCCCGGCCCTGGCCAAGACCTTTCTCCGTGACCAGGTGAAACCCGTCTATAAACCCCAGGGAAAACCCATCATGAAGGTGGCCTTCTTCATGGGCTGTGCCACGGACTTCATTTATCCCGCCCTGGGTCTCAAACTCATCGACTTCCTCGTCAAACACAACGTTGAAGTCGTTGTCCCTGATACCCAGAACTGCTGCGGCGCTGCCATCTACTTCTCCGGTGACTTCGTCACGGGTCGTATGCTTGCCGATAAGAACCTCCAGGCCTTCAATGACCCTTCCATCGATTACATCATCACTGCCTGCGGCACCTGCTCATCGACCCTCAAGGACTACCAGAAGTACCTCCCTGATACCCAGGAACAGAAGGACCGCTATGAGGCATTCGCCAAGAAGATCAAAGACTCGACGGAGTTCCTCATCGATGTCATGAAACTCCCCCCGGAGTCCTTTACCTTAAAGAAAGAGTTTGAGGGTAAGACCGCCACCTGGCACGATCCCTGCCACCTTATCCGGTATCAGAACATCAAGGACCAGCCCCGTGCAATACTCAAAGCCTTAAAGGGTCTCACCTACGTGGAGATGCCCAATGCCGATCTCTGCTGTGGTATGGGAGGTTCCTTCAGTGTCTATCACTATGACCTGACCAAGAAGATCGCCGCCAAGAAGATGGATGGCATCAAGTCAACCAAAGCCGATATCGTTGTCACTGCCTGTCCGGGGTGTATGATCAACCTCATCGATAATGTGCTCCATAACAAGATGCCCCAGAAGGTCTATCATTTACTGGAGTTGGTGGAGTAGACATTATAGATAAAGCAAATATTTTGATGAATGTGAGAGGATAAAAGGAGAAGCAACTATGAATAATCGGCACTGGTTAACGGCAAAAGATGTGTTACGGGTCAACGCCTTCAAATGGCCGGATAAGATAGGCATCAAAGACCTCTACAAAGCATATACCTTCAAACAGTGGAACGAACGCTCCTGCAGACTCGCCAATGCCCTCACTACGCTCGGTATGAAGAAGGGCGACCGCTTTGCCGTCCTTGCCTACAACTGTGTCGAATGGATGGAGATTTATGCCGCCGCGGCAAAGGGCGGGTTTATCGTTGTCCCTATTATGTTCCGCCTCTCCGGCCCGGAGATGGAATACAATATCAACCACAGTGAATGCAAGGTCTTCATTGTCCAGGGTGGCAAAGACGGGGCTGACGGTAAAGAGTTTCCCTGGATAAGCATGGTAAACGGTATGAAGAAGAACCTCCCCACTGTTGGGAAGTATATCTCCTTCGCCGTCGGCGCCGAGACATACACCGGTTTTGTCCCATACGAAGAGGCCCTCAGCAAGGCAAATCCCGAAGAACCTGCCGTAAAGGTGGACGCCGATGATATCTGGGTCATTATGTATACCGGCGGCACCACAGGCAAAACGAAGGGGGTCATGAAGAGCCACGCGTCCCTTTTCGCGGAGTATTTCATCACCATCTACGACCAGCAGTTTAATTTCAATGACTGTAATCTCCTTGTTATGCCCTGCTGTCATGTGAACTCACTCTTCTATTCGTTTGTGGTTACCTGGGTTGGCGGCACCGTGGCGGCATACAACATGGTAAGCTTCAATCCTGAAGAACTCCTGAAGACGTTCCAGGACCTCAAGGTTACCTTCACGTCTCTTGTCCCCACGCACTACATTATGATGCTTACCCTGCCCGATGAGGTAAAAAAGAAATATGACTTGAGTACCATAAAGAAGCTCCTCATCTCTTCAGCGCCGGCAAGGAAAGACACAAAACTCGGTGTCCTTGAGATGTTTAAGAACGCGGAACTTTACGAGGCTTACGGTTCTACAGAGGCAGGTATTGTAACTGTCCTAAGGCCGGACGAGCAAATAACGAAACTTGGTTCAATCGGACGGGAGGTTATCGGCACCGATATCATCATGCTCTATGATGAGGACGGTTTTCTCATTACGAAGCCGAATATTGTCGGTGAACTCTATTCGAGAAGTCCAATGCTATTTGATGGCTACTGGAAAGAGCCTGAAAAAACCGAAGCAGCCATGAAAGATGAGTACTTCAGCGCCGGCGATATGGCCTATCGCGATGAGGATGGCTATTATGTCCTTGTTGACAGAAAGGCAAACATGATTATATCCGGCGGGGAAAATATTTTCCCGTCTGAGGTAGAAAATGTCATTAACAGCAATCCAAAGGTAAAGGACGTAGCGGTTATTGGCATACCCCATGAAAAATGGGGAGAACAGGTAACGGCAGTTTTAGCGCTTAATGAGGGAGAGACAGCCACAGCCGAAGAAATGAGCGATTATTGCAAAGGCAAGATCGCCGGCTTCAAAGTCCCCAAGAACATCATTTTTGTTAAGGACGAAGAGATGCCACGTTCCCCCGCGGGTAAAATACTCCACAGGATGCTGAGAGAAAAGTACGGGAAATGGAGCGATCACCAGTAATAAAGGCATCTCTCCAGCCCCATTATGCTGGGCGAGAAGGGGTGGCTCCGATCGGCTTTGCGTGGATGGAGGGGGCGACGTGAGCCCCGAGTAACAGACGAAGTACGGAATGTGGAAGGATCATACGTGATAGATATGCATGGGGCATAGAGCATGGCGCACAGGGCAAACCCCGTTTGTTTTAGTCCGGCCGTGATCCATCAGCCGATTAAAACTAACATTATGGACGCGGATGTAACTTCGCCCGCTGGACAATTTCTGCCACTATCTGTTCCCACTCTATCGCCATAATGTGAATGCCTGCCACACCCTTAATTGCCTTAACCCTTTCTATAATCTCCAGGCAGATCTTCACGCCTTCTTCAGAGACCTTTTCCTTCGGCACGCCGCGCAGCCGCTCGATATGTTCGTCGGGCACGTCCATGCCGGGGACGGACTTCTTCATGTAATTTGCCATGCCGATTGATTTGTAGGGGGTAATACCGGCGAGGATGTACATCTTCTTGTCAACGCCGAGGTCGCGGACCATCTCCATCCACTTCTCGAATTTCTCCACATTGAAGACGCACTGGGTCTGGACAAACTGTGCTCCCGCGGCAGCTTTCTTGGCGAGGCGCATGGCCCGTATCTCAAAGGGATCGGCAAAGGGGTTCTCGGCGCAGCCGATAAAGAGATTCGGTTTGCCTTTTACCTCTTCACCGCTTATGAATTTGCCTTCGTTCTTCATCTGGGCTACTGTCTGAATAAGCTGCATTGAATCGATATCAAAAACATTTTTTGCCGATGGATGGTCACCAAAACTCTGGTGGTCGCCGGAGAGACAGACGAGGTTATTGATGCCCAACGCCGCAGCCCCGAGGATATCGCTCTGGATGGCGATCCGGTTTCTGTCCCGGCAGACCATCTGCATGACAGGATCAAAACCCATCTCCTTCAATACAAGGGACGCGGAAAAACTGCTCATCCTCACAACGCTTGTCTGGTTATCGGTGACATTGACGGCGTCGACGTACCCTTTCAAAAAGGCGCCTTTTTTCCGTACTACTTCAGGGTCAGCGCCCCGTGGAGGACCGCATTCACCTGTTACGGCGAAGGCGCCGCTCGTGAGAACTTTTTCTAAATTGCTCGCTGTGCTCATATTTTCAAGTCCTCCCTGATCCTTTTCCGTGGACCCCCGTCTCTGCTCGAGGACCAGTTCTTCATGGGCTGTATCTCCAGATATTTATCAAGCATATTCATCTCTTTCATTTTGTATACGATAAGCTGCCAGACACAGGGTACGTCTTTGTTGATTTCACAGGAACCGCCCGGTTGCGAACCACCGCAGGGCCCGTTAAAGAGGCTTTTCGCGCACCGCGCCACAGGACAGAGTCCGAGCGTTTTATCAAGGACACAGTTGCCGCATCCCTGGCACATTTCTTTCCAGACGCCCTGTTCTTCGGAGGAACCGAAAAAGGTCGTGTTGACCGCCGGTACCACGTATTTGTTCCGGTACATCTCAGCGACAGTCTGGACACCGCAGCCACAGGCCATAGAAATGGCTATTTCATAATCGCCCATAAAGGATTTCAGTTCCGCGGCATACTCCGGATCGCACTGCCGTTCCAGCGTATGTTCTTTGATCTCAACAGGGACGCCTTCCTTCCCTCTGGCGAGGCGTATTTCCGACGCCAGGACCTCGATTTCTTTCGCCCCGCCCACAGAGCAGACCGTGACACATTCGTTGCACCCGATCAGAAGTATCTTCGTATATGGCTTTAACATCTCCATAATCTCATCAAAGGGCTTTCTGTTTGCTACTATCATGTTAACTCCTTCTTTCCGAAGAACGATGATCGAACGCTCCATCGTTCGCTAGGATGTTCACTAGGTTGAACAATTTTCGTCCTACGTCCTAATGAGATCCGCTTATGCGGTCAATGGTCGTCTGTCGTTCACTTTGATCTTCGGTCCTTCAAGCTCTTCTTGCTTGGATTCGGTCCCAGTGCCTTTATCTTCTCCGCCATCTCCCGGGCGAACTCGGCAAAGCGCTGACCCTGTGCTGAAGACAGATTGTACATGGCTACCCGCTCTCCACCTATACCGCACTCGTCAAGCAGTTTCTTTACATATTCCACACGCTTTCTCGCCTTCAGGTTTCCCGTCAGATAATGACAGTCGCCTTCCATACAGCCAACAAGATAAACCCCATCGGCCCCGTTCTCAAATGCCTTCATCATGAGCACAATATCGACCCTGCCCGTGCAGGGCACTTTTACAATCTTGATATTTGTCGGATACGAGAGTCTCATCGAACCTGCCAGGTCCGCTGCAGCATACCCTCAGTATTCGCAACAAAAGGCTACAATCTGCGGTTCAAAATTGTCCAATCAAACTCCTTTCGCTTCAATTCCAAGTCAAAGTCGTCTCAGGTCTTACCGATCAATTGCCGCTTAACCTTCACGCCCTATGCTTCGTACGCTTGTTTACCATTCACACGTTTCCGACTACGGCTATCTATCTCTGCACACAACGTCTTTGTCTTTTCTATGAGCTGCGCGTCTCTATAATGCATGAGATCGATGGCCTTGGCCGGACATTCGGCAACACAGGCGCCGCACCCTTTGCATTTGCTCACATCTATCTCGGCTTCGCCCTTTTCATTGATGACCGGCACCGAATAAGGACAGGTCCTCACGCAGGTGAGACAGGCCGCGCATTTATCGCCTTCTACCATTGCAACAACGCCGCCGACGGCCATTTTATCCTTCGAAAGGATCGTAATCGCCCTTGCCACAGCGCCTTCTGCCTGGGTAATGCTCTCCTGAATATTCTTCGGTGAATGAGCGAGGCCGCAGAGGAACATGCCGTCGGAAGCAAAATCAACAGGTCTCAATTTCATATGTGCTTCAAAGAAAAATCCCTCGTTTGTTCTCGGCACCTTGAGAAGCGTTGCGAGGTCCTTATTGTCGCCGGCAAGAATCGCGCTGCTCAGGACAACGAGATCGGTTTTGAATTGAATATTTTCTCCCACGGAGGGTTCATAACAGGCTATGGAAAGCACACCTTCTTTGTTCTCCACGACAGGAGGATTTTCCGGCTCGAACCGGATAAAGCGCACGCCGAGGTTTCTTGCCTTGAGATAATATTTTTCAAGGAACCCGTAAGTCCTGATGTCTCTGTAAAGGATGACTACATCGGTACGGGGGTCTCTTTCTTTTATATCAATGGCATTTTTCACCGCCACAGAGCAGCAGACCCTGCTGCAATATGGCCGCTCTTCATCCCGGGAGCCGACGCACTGGACCATGACACAACGTTCAAATGCGGGCAAGTGTGTTTTCCGCAAACCCCTTCTCCAATTCCGTCTGGGTCATGACGCGTTTGTCTTCGCCATACGTGTATTTGCCGATGGGTTTAAACTCATCACCGCCTGTGGCAACGATGATAATGCCATGTTCAATAACTGCTCGCGGTCGTCTTTTCAGGCACCAGCTGGAAATTCCGGTTTTGAAATTTCCCTTGAATCCTGAATGGTCCACAATTGTGGCCCCTGTTTCAACATGGATGAGCGGGTGGCTTGTGACCTTCTCAATAGTTTCTTTTAAGAAGGCCTGTACATCCATGCCGTCAAGAGTGTGGTATATGTGTTTCAAATTCCCGCCCAGCTCAGCCTCTTTCTCGACAAGGTAGACTTCGAAATTCTGGTTGGCCAGCTTCAGGGCCGCTGTCATGCCGGCGATACCGCCGCCTGCCACAAGGGCCCTGTGATTGACGTTGATCGTAACTTCTTTGAGAGGCTTGATATAATTGGCATTGGTAACAGCCATTCTGACAAGGTCTTTTGCCTTTTCTGTGGCGCCCTTTTTGTCCTGCATATGGACCCAGGAACATTGGTCGCGAATGTTTGCCATCTCGAAGAGATATTTGTTGAGGCCTGCTTCCCGTATGGTGGCCCGGAAAAGAGGCTCATGGGTCCTGGGGGAACATGATGCTACAACAACCCTGTTGATCTTGTATTCATCGATGACTTTCTTCATCTTGTCCTGTGTGTCCTGGGAACAGGTAAAAAGGTTTTCATCGGAGAGGACCACATTGGGCAGTGTCTTCGCGTATGTCTGCACCTCCGGCACGTTGACAACACCGCCGATATTGATGCCGCAGTTGCAGACGAAGACACCGATCCTCGGCTCTTCCGTCGTCGACGTTTTTCTCCTCAGGGAGTTGGAGGACAACAAGGTCTTTGCCGCGTGCTTCGGCTATGATGGAACCCGCTTCGCAGGCCGCGCCGCAGGACTGCATAACCGTCTCCGGAATATCTTTCGGAGATTCTGAAGCACCGCTCACGTAAATCCCTTCCCGGGATGTGACAAGAGGTCTTCCGGGGTCTGTTTCGACAAAGCCGTACTTGTTGAGCGCCACATCAAGGACAGAGGCGAGTTTCGGCAATGTCTTCGAGGGCCGAAGACCAACGGAGAGGACCATCATATCGAATGTTTCTGTCTTGAGCATGCCGTCTTCATCAACGTATGTGATGGCAACATCCTTTGTCTCAATATCTTCGAGGATCCTCGACACCTGGGATTTTACATACCGCACTCCATATTCGTTCTTCGCCCGCTCGTAATACTGGTCGAATCCCTTTCCAAAGGCCCTGATGTCCATATAAAAGATGGCCGCCTCGATATCGTTCTGGTGCTCCTTAGCGATGACCGCTTCTTTTGTCGCGTACATGCAGCAGACAGAGGAACAGTATTCGTTTACCTTGTCTCTGCTGCCCACGCACTGGATAAAGCCGATCTTCTGCGGTATCTTTCCATCGGAGGGACGCATGATGACGCTGCCCGTGGGCCCTGTGGCCGAAAGAATACGCTCGAACTCGATGCTTGTCACCACATTGCGGTACAAGCCGTAACCAAATTCTTTTTTCGCGTGTGCGTCGTATTCATCAAAGCCTGTAGCGATGATGATACTGCCTACGTTGATCTGCTCTTCAGTTGGTTCCACCAGATAGTCGATAGCTTCAGGCTTGCAGAACTCCTCGCAGATCCTGCATCCGAGACATCTGCGGCAGTTAAGACACCGCTTTGCTTCTTCTATGGCGTCTTCTTCACTCAAGGAGAGATAGACTTCATCGAACCCTTTACGCTCCGTCACCGGCACTTCCGGGATGAGGACACGGGCCTTCTTCTCGATGAATTCGGGCACATCTTCGACGAGCTTATCTTCTTTTGCCTGCCTGCCTTGTTTTATATCTTTGCCTTCAAGGAATCGTTTTATAGACTCAGCGGCCTCCTGGCCCTGATGGACCGCGTCAATGGCAATCTTCGGCCCGGTCACCACGTCGCCGCCGGCGAATACACCTTTTCTCGTTGTTTCAAGAGTAATAGGATCGGCTTTAATTCTGCCGTCACGGAGTATTTCCAGTCCTTCCGCGTCTTTCAGGAAAGCTGTGTCCATGGCCTGACCGATGGCAAGAATCACCGTATCCGCATCAAAATAGACTGAAGTTCCGTCATCATAACAGGGGCTGAAACGGCCTGTCGCGTCGAAGACAGCGGTGCAGCGTTTGAATTCAATCCCTTTCAGTTTTCCGTTCTCCGCGACGATGCGTCTCGGACCCCAGGACGTATGGATCTTGACGCCTTCCTGTACAGCCTGCTCGATCTCCCAACTGTGTGCCGGCATCTCGTCCCATGATTCAAGACAGGCCATGTGGACTTCGGTTGCACCGCTTCTTACTGCCGTGAGGGCCACATCTATTGCCACATTGCCGCCGCCGATGACGAAGACGGTCTTGCCTGTTTGTATCGGTTCACCTTTATTGGAGGCCCTCAGGAAATCAATGCCGCCAAGGACACCGGGAGTATTTTCATTTTCTATGCCGAGGCCTCTGCCTGCGTGGGCGCCGACTGCGAAGAACGCCGCATCATATGTGTCAAGGACCTCTTTTGTGGAAATATCCTTGCCTACCTTTGTGTTGTATCGAACCTCAACGCCCATCTTTTCAACGACGGATACTTCCCGCGCGAGCTCTTCTTTGGGAAGTCTGTAAGCGGGGATGCCGAGGTAGAGCATGCCGCCTAGTTTATCGTGGGCTTCAAAGATCGTTACGGCATGGCCTGCTTTCCGTAATTCTATGGCGCAGCTCATACCCGCCGGGCCGCCGCCGATGATGGCGATCTTCTTCCCCGTATCGGCACCGATTTCAGGGACAGGCATTTCCCGTTTACCTTTTTCATAATCAGCTACGAACCGTTTCAACGCGCAAATGGCAATGGGTTGTTCAACTTTACGTCCCCGCAGACATTCGTCTTCACAGGGATGGGCGCAGATGCGGCCTATGATGCCAGGGAAGGGAAGTCTCTCCCTGATAAGGTCAAGGGCTTCGAGAAAACGTCCTTCGGCGATGAGGCCCACGTAATCCCGTGCGTTGAGGTTCACCGGGCAACGGTTCACACAGGGAGCGATCTCTCTGTCGATCATATAGGTAGAAGGAATGGCCTGGGGAAAGTTGATGAAAGCGGCGCTCCTCTTGGATAAGCCTTCGTTGTAGTTATTGCTCACTTCCAGAGGACAACTTGGGGCACAGAGCGCGCAGGAGGTACATTTTTCGGACAGGACCCGCCGGGGTCTTCTCTTCAGCGTCACCGTGAAGTTGCCCGGTTCACCCTCAAGACCTACGACCTCAGTATTCATAAAGAGATCTATGTTGGGGTTACGCCCCACTTCCACAAGCTTGGGCGCCATAATGCACATGGAACAGTCGTTGGTGGGGAAGGTCTTGTCGAGTTGCGACATACTCCCGCCGATATTCGGTTTTTCATCGGCAAGATAGACACGAAACCCTGCTTCAACGAGATTGAGCGAGGCCTCCATTCCGCCAATGCCGCCGCCGATAACGAGTACTTTTCCTACTTTATCCATCGTCTCTCACTTCTTCCTGAATAGTGCATCTCTTCCTTCATGACTTGCTATTTCAACGAGGTTTTTCCTCATTACGTCCTTCATATGAGTAAAGACCTTGTCTTTCTCTATTCCAAGTTTTGTCGCAATACCCGGTATGGTATCGTTGTCTTTTGATAAGACTTCCAGTACCCGTGCCCGCTCAAAGACGGCGTCGAGGAGTGGGTCGAAAACAAGAGAAAACTGTCTTCCCGTAAATTGCTCACGATAAACATTTCCCGTAGTCTTCAGGGTCTCTTCCTTCCCCAGAAGCCGCTCAAGCCTCGCCGCGCCATCAGGATCAAAGGTTTTAATAAAATTTATTTTTTCCGTCACATCCATCATCGTCTATTTTCAATCCTCATTCTTCGCCCTTTGCTCCATGCGCTATGCCCTATGCTCTATGCGCTTCAAAATCCCATCCGCCGGTATAATATGTGAACTGCTCCCGCCAAGTTTCCCGAAGAGCGCCAGTTCGTATATTTCAGTCAGAAACAGAACCGGTAGATTTCTCTCAGTCCTGCCGAGATGGGGCAGAAGATCGAGGTTGAGTTGGCAGAGGGGGCAGGGTGTGACAATCACATCAGCGCCCACCGAGATGGCCATATCCATGATCTTCCCGGAGAGTTTTGCCGTTACATCTTTGTTGGTGAGTGTTTTGCTTGCGCCACAGCATTCCATTTTGTAAGGCCAGCTTACCAGTTTTGATCCTGTTGTCCAGAGAAGGTCATCCATGCTCGTCGGGTCTTCAATGTCGTCAAAGACCTCCACCTTCGGTATCCGCGTCAAGACGCACCCATAATAGGGCGCGATCTTTATTGAAGAAAGGTCGTAGACGATGCTCTTTGCTATACGTTCAAGGCCTACATGATCGCGGAGGACTTCGATAATATTTTTTACTTCTATCGTCCCGGTGCAATGCAGAGGAGCAATGAATTCATTGATCTCCCGGCGCAGTTCCGGTTCTTTTCTGATTGTGTCATTGGTAATTTTGGTCCTGTTATAGCAGGCGGAGCAGGGTGCGAAAAAATGATTGCCTTCGGTCTCTGCGGCAGCTATATTCCGCGCTGAAAGAGCGTGCGCAAGTGTTTCATCGATGGTATGGGCAGCAGAGGCCCCGCAGCAGGACCAGTCGTCCAATTCCTTGAGTCCAATCCCGTAAAAGGAGAATACCTCTTTAAGAGACGTCTCGTAGAATTTGCTCGATGTCTTCATTGAACAGCCGGGATAGTAGGAGAGGGTGATCATCATTCTTACCCTCTCAACTTTCTCCCGTCTTCTATCTTTCTAAATATTTCTTTCATTGCTTTTCTGTCCTGAATATTATGGGGAAGCATGCCCATTCTGCCTTTTGTAAACATATCCAGACCCATTTTTGTGTCACTAAAAAAGTCTTTCTTTGAAAGTTTATATTTCATGATCGCTTCCAGTTCGTGAAGTCTGCCATGCTTCTTTACACTATCAAGGAAAAACCCATAAAAGGTCCATGTATCTTTCTCTGCCTCACGATGTTCCGCTATCGCTATCTTTCGCAGAGCGTCAAAGACATGTGCTATATCTATATCATTGGGACAGCGCACGGAACATGTCGTGCATTGGAGGCAAGTCCAGATAGTCCCGGAAGCGAGTACCTTTTCTCTGTCGCCGAGTATGATATGACGAATGATCCTGTGGGGATATATATCCATGTCTGCAGCAACCGGGCAACCATTGCTGCATCTGTAACACTGATAGCAGGCAGATATCTTTTCTCCTGATTTTTTTTCAATCTCATTTAAAAAAGAAAGGTCATTCACGAGACACCAACCCCTTGTACGTTTCAATGCAACATTAGTTCAAAACGTTTATCGCTCCGATGCGACCCTGAGCCACGCGATGCAGCCCTGCGTGGTAACTAAGAGAAATAATTATATAACATAAGTCCTCGGAAAAAGGCAATATATGCGCCAACAGAAAGCCATACACTCTTCAAAAAATATCAAATCCATAAAGATGCTAATACAAGATACATGCCATGTATCTAACTGATTGATATAACAATTAAATATTGATTTCAATCATTAGGTTCCCTCTCCCCATAAGATTAAATACGATAATTATTACGATATTTCGTAAGAACCATGTTTCTATTTCTGTTATGGTATGGTTTACAAGATAAATGGTTTTTCCTTGAAATTAGATCAGGATTGCAGGAAAATAGAGTCTGTCGAGCTATCGAGTCATTGGGTCATCGAGTCATCGGGTCAGCGAATTGTTAGCTTCAAATCTGTTTGGGATTTGCGCTGATTTTGCTATTGAGTTTCTGTACTGCATATATCATTGATAGGAGTAGAGACTTGACCGGTAAATCACAGGACGGAAACTTCGACAAAACACCTCCCGTAGGCGTTGAAGAGTATGACAGCGCAATCAGGTCTTTTTGCGGCGCTTATGAAGAGATATTCAAACTCTCATACTGTTGTTTGAAGGCTTCTCTCCCAGAGCGCGCCAGGGTCCTCGTGGTGGGCGCAGGTACCGGTATGGAGATAACAGAGTTTGCCCCTTTAAGCCCTGGTTGGTCATTTCACGGCATTGATCCATCGGCAAAGATGCTCTCTCTGGCGCGGAAAAAGATATCAGAGAAGAAGATTCGGAACAAAATTCGTCTGACGCAGGGGTATGTAGACGATCTGACTGACAAAGAGGGCTTCGATGGCGCCACTTGCATTCTCGTGATGCATTTCCTGAAAGATGATGGCGCGAAACTGGACCTTCTGAAGAGCATCAATCGGCATCTGAAGCCCGGCGCGCCGCTCACCCTCGTAGATGGCTGCGGGAAGCCCGGCAGCAGGGCCTTCAAGGAGAACTTGAAGGCATGGAAACAGTATCCTTTCATACATGGCTTAGAACCTGATTATGTGGAAAAGGCCTTCAGCAAAACCATTATGAAAATGGTCCAGTTCGTGCCTGAGTCCCGTATTCTTGAACTCCTGAAGGAAGCAGGCTTCACAAATGTCTTCAAATACTATTCAGGGTTTCTTTACAGCGGCTGGACCGCATACAAAAAATAGATATCCTGGCGATACGCAGGCCCTTGTTCTGCTTATACCAAACCTTTTTCCTTAAAGCTGGTGAATTTGTCTTTTCCGATGATGATGTGATCGAGGACGTCGATGCCGATGATCTTGCCTGCGTCGACAAGCCGCCTCGTGATGCGAAGGTCTTCTTCGGAAGGCTCCGGATCACCGGAGGGGTGGTTATGAACAAGGACTACCGATGAAGCGCTGTATCGTATGGCGTCCCGGAAGACCTCTCGCGGGTGAACAAGGCTCGCGCTCAACGTACCCGTGGACACATTTGTGATGGTGATGATTTTGTTCCGTGTATTGAGGATGATAAGTTTAAAATGTTCCTTTGCCTTGTCTTTGATAGAGGAGCGAATGGCCTTGACCACGGCTTGAGGATCTGTTATGTCGTAAGCTTCATAGGGAGATTCTTTTTCCAGTTCCTGTCGTTTTCCCAGCTCAAAGGAAGCTTTCAATTGTGCTGCCTTTGCTGTGCCGATCCCTTTAATGGCGGCAAGCTCTTCGATAGTTGCTTCGCTTACCCCCTTGACACTACCGAATGTCGAGATCAATTCCTGGGCAATCGACATGACTGATTTTCCTGATACGCCCCGTCCTAATACGAGCGCCAGCAGTTCCTGCGCCGAGAGTGCCTCGGAACCTAATTTCTGGAGCCTCTCCCGTGGTCTCTCCTGTCTCGGTAGATCGTGAACGGTAAAAGAATCGACGTGTTTCATAAGTCCCCCATCAGAATGAAATATTGCAATTTTAAAAAGATAAAATATTCAACTCCATATTGCAACCTATACCTTTTTCTTCAGTATCAGCGACCCGAAACCGCCAATGAAAGAGACAATTGCCGCGATGACGAAAGCATAGGTAAAAGTGCCCGTTGTGTCTTTTATCCATCCGGCAAGCGCTGGGGCAAGGGCCTGTGCGATGCCGAAAAATAATGTAATGAATCCGAGCGCTGCGGGAGCCGACCGTCCCCCTATCTGATCTCCGACAGCCGAGGTCAGGATGGTTGGAACTGCCGAGAAAGCGAGACCGAATATGATGGCTGAGAGATAGAACCCGACACTATCCTTCCAGAAGGCAACGACAAGATAGGAAATAGCAAGGGTAATATAAGCGAACATGGCTCCATAGCGCCTCCCCACCACGTCGGAGATGCTACCCCAGACAACCCCGGAGAAGATGCCGAACAAACCGATGACGGCAAAGATATACCCGGCCGATTCAGGTGTAAGGCCAATTTCTTTTGTCAGGTAGGCAATGAGAAATGTGAAGTAGATGATATAGGAAAAGCCATACATGAAATAAATGGAACCAATTTTCCATATCTCCTTTTCGCCGGCTACCTCTTTTAGCGCTGAGAAAATGCTGACGGTGGAGTTGTTCTTTCTTTCTTCATCGCCGCCGTACATGGCAAGTCCCTTTTCTTTGGGGTCATCCCGTAAAAGAGCATAACAGACAAAAGCAAGCACGAAGACAAGGGTACCCAGAAGAAACCAGGCGTATCTCCATCCTTCCCTGCCGTGCATACCAATGAAATAAGGAAGCGCAAGCCCTGCAAAAGAAAGACCGACCCCGCTCCCTATTGTTTGTATGCCTGTCGCGAGTCCCCGTTTTCGTGCGGCAAACCAGGCAGCCGGAAGCGCCATGGCGGGAATATAGCTCCCCCCGTTTCCCAATCCTGTAATGAGCCGCGCGGAAAAGGCAAAAACAAAAGATTCCGAAAACCCGGTAACAAAGAGACTTACACCCATAACAAGCAGAGAGATGAAAACCAGCCGTCGTGTACCGAAACGGGTCGCGAGAAACCCTCCGATGACGGCAAGGCAGAGATAACCGATAAAATTGGCTGTCCCGATAAGTCCCACCTGGGTATATGTGAGCGCGAGGCCGTCTTTCATGGAAGGCAGTATGACAGAATAGGACATTCTCCCGAACCCATGAGAGAGAAGCACAATGAGCGTTCCCGTAAATGCAATTACCCAGGCATAGTGTATGGTGATACGATCGCTCTTGTTTTTCATTCTTCTTCATTCTGGAACTTTAGACCAATGTTGTCAATGGTTTTTCAGAGACGGGTCAGGGGTCAGGGGTCAGGAAGAGGGAAGAGCCGTAAATCGTAAATTGTGAAATCGTAAATTGCTTAAAGGACAGGAAGATGAAGCTGAAAAGACAAAGAAACCTGTTTCTCGCAGAGAGCACAGAGGACGCCGAGGGGATAATAGAAGGAAGAAGGAAGCAAGGACAACTGGGCATGGAAAAACGCGCAGATCGGAAATCGTGAGTTCACATAAAGTAAGAATTGGGTGTTTATTGCTCTCTGTTAATGATGGCCCGATATTCGTTATTCGATTTCCGATTTTCGGCTTGCCAACATTGAACGTTGAACCCTCCGCTACTGCATCGGAGGACAGGCATTGAACAGACTCAGGGCAGGGGCGGTATTCCATTTTTCGTGCTGATTGTGGTATATCTTTCATATGGAAAATCCGAAGGTAAGATGGATTGAAGCGGTTCCATTCGTTCAGGAAGGAAAGGAACTTATTGTTCTCAGGGATACCGAGGGGATTACTGAAAATGCCCTTGTCGTATCGAGAGAAATAGCCTTCATGATCTCACTTATGGATGGTTCACGAGCAGTGCGGGATATACAGGTTGATTTTATGCGGTGCCGCCGGTGAGCTTGTCTACATCGAAAAAATCCAGGAACTGATTGATACCATGGATTCTCATTTACTTCTTTTCAACGAGCATTACAGAAACCATTACGCGAAACTGAGAGAAGAATATGAGAACGCACCCGTAAGAAAAGCCTTTCTTGCCGGGAAGAGCTATTCCGGGAACAGAATGGAGCTTCTGAGCTTTCTTGATGAGATGTTGAAAAAAGAGACAAACGGAACAATACAAAGTGAGATAACAGGTATTGTCGCGCCCCACATCGATTATCCGAGGGGTATTGAAGTGTATAAAAAAACGTACCCTCATCTGAGGAACTGCGTTAAACCGCTTATTGTAATATTTGGTACCTGCCACCATCCCACTGAAGGAATATTGAGTATATCGCTTAAAGATTTCGAGACGCCTCTTGAGATTATTCCCCACGCGAAGGAACTTGGTGCCTTGATTCTCAACAATAGTGTTCTAAAAAAATATGTCGACGAATGGCCCCACAGGAACGAACATTCCATCGAACTGCAGCTACCACTCATCCAGTTCATGATGCAGCAGGAATTTGAGATATTGCCCATCCTCACCGGCTCCATGCATGAGCATGTTGAAGGAGGAAAAAGTATTGATGATGGAGAAATCGAAGAGATTGTAATGAATCTGCGGGAGGTGCTTGCGGCACATGGAAGGCCCTTCATCATTCTTTCCGGAGCGGACCTTGCCCACATAGGGGCGCAGTTTGGTGACAGGGCTGCTCTCGATATGGCGACGCTTGCCTACTCAAAGGCGCGCGATGCGATACTCCTCGAATCCATAAAAAAGGTTGACGCAAAAGCGTTTTTTGAAACCATCAGGGAAGAGAAGGACGCGCGGCGTATCTGTGGCCTCACGCCGATCTTTTTTCAACTCAAACTTCTCGAAGGAAGCAGGTGCGATATTGTCGGTTACGACCAGTGGACCGACGGCAAATCATCGGTAAGCTTCGCCGGCGGCATTTTTTATAAATAATATTAATGCGCACTGTTCGCTATATCATGGGCTGTTCAAAGTTCAATGTTCAACGTTCAAGGTTCTATATCGGAAATCGTAAACCGTATAACGTAAATCGTGAAAAATCCAAAAAGACGGTTTTTCGATATTCTATTTAACGTTTTCCGAAACCGCCATTCCCAATTTACGCTCATTACCTTATGCTCCATGAACCACGCACTTGATTTCCCTCTTACCGCTTCCATCTTCCATCTATGAACAATCATTCCCCGATGATCTGTACGGTGATTTCCCGTTTGCGTGGACGGTTGTCGAATTCGGCAAGGACAACTTGTTGCCAGGTGCCAAGCAGGAGTTTTCCATCCTCAAAAGGTATTGTGAGGGATTGGCCTGTGAAGGTCGCCCGGATGTGGCTGAACCCGTTGGCATCGCCCCATGTATCGTCATGATGATAGCGCCGGTTTGAAGGAGCGAGTTTCTCGTAAAACTCTCCCACATCCCTCACGAGCCCCGGTTCGTACTCAAGGGTGGTGATACCTGCTGTAGAGCCCGATACGAAAACAGTCATATTACCGATTTGAAAGGTAGTATCCTTGAGCACTTCCTGAGATCATCGGTTATATTGATAAGATCACCGGTTGCTTTTGTACTGAACGTTATTTTTTTATTGATGATCTTCATGTTTTATGTGTGAAGCCGCGGAGAATAAATGGTCGGGAAGACAGGACTTGAACCTGCGACCCCAGCGTCCCGAACGCTGTGCTCTACCATGCTGAGCTACTTCCCGAGGCTATATACATACCATGACTTGACGGAAAAATTCCATTGATTTTTACCGTAGAGTAATGTTACTTATTTCACATTCCAAAAGGAGGCAACTTAACATGGCAGAGAAAAAACCCGTTCACATTACGGATTTAACATTGCGGGATGGTCACCAGTCGCTTTTCGCGACGAGAATGACAACCGACGATATGCTTCCCATAGCTGAAAAAATGGACAGTATCGGATTTTATTCTATGGAGGTGTGGGGCGGCGCCACCTTCGATGTGATGACCCGATTTCTTAACGAAGATCCCTGGGAACGGGTGAGACTTCTTAAACAGAAAATGCCTAACACGAAACTCCAGATGCTCCTTCGGGGGCAGAACCTTGTCGGATACAGAAATTATGCCGATGACGTCGTCGAGGCCTTTGTCGAGAAGGCCGCCGAAGTCGGTATCGATATATTCAGGGTTTTTGACGCCCTCAATGATGAACGTAACTTTATCGCCGCATTCAAAGCTATCAAAAAATGCGGAAAACATATCCAGGGTGCTATTTCTTATTCGCTTACTGAAAAAAGGCTCGGTGGGCCCATCTTCAATATTGACTACTACATCGGAAAGGCAAAAAAGATCGAGGATATGGGGGCTGATTCTCTCTGTATAAAAGATATGGCGGGAATCATCTCGCCATATGATGCATATGAGCTTGTCTCCCAACTCAAGGCGAACATCTCAATCCCTATTCATCTCCATACCCATTATACAAGCGGTATGGCTTCTATGGCACTTCTGAAGGCAATTGAAGCAGGCGCTGACGGTATCGACACTTGTCTTGCACCCTTTGCCATGAGGTCTTCCCACTGTGCAGTGGAGCCCTTTGTGGTCACATTGCAGGATACTCCCTATGAAACAGGTTTTAATCTTGAGACCATCGCGGAGATCGACGAATACCTTGAAAGCATTGTCCCCAAATATATGAATTTTGCCGATACGACACGTTTTTCCGTTATCGACATCGGTGTTCTTATGCACCAGATACCGGGCGGCATGATCAGCAACCTGGTGAGCCAGTTGAAACAGGCAAAGGCGATCCACAGGCTGAAAGAAGTGTACGAAGAAATACCGGCCACACGAAAGGACCTCGGTTTCCCGCCGCTCGTTACTCCCACAAGTCAGATTGTCGGTGTGCAGGCCGTCTTCAACGTTATTGCGGGCCGTTACAAAATGATCACCAACGAAGTGAGAGACTATTTCTACGGATTATACGGAAGGCCGCCAGTGCCGGTCAACGAAGAGATCAGACAGAAGGCCCTGAAAAACTACGCGAAAGGAAATACCCCTATCGACACGAGACCGGGTGATGTCATCGAACCGGAACTTTCGAAGGCGCGTGAGGCATTGAAGGGTATCTCCGAAGATATGGGCGACATTCTCATCTACGCCCTCTATCCCATGACGGGCCTGGAGTTCCTGAAGAAAAAGTACAACATAGCTTAATAGATGTGACAAAAAAGTTAAGTTGCACCTGTTAAGGGACGTCCGAGTTGTAGATTAAGAAAGATTCTTTCATTCATCAGTTGGTATGTGTGATTTCTGGCCAGATAGCACTTGGTTTAAGCGCAACGTCTTTGAGTGTTTAAATAAAGGATATCTGCTTGGTTGCGCTGGTGACTACGAAGCATCGGTCATTGTTGGAATCCGGGTCAGCCGGAATAACGAAGAAACCGGGACGGTTCGGGTCGTAACCTTGTGTTGTTCCCACCAGTGTCTCGCCATCAGGGAAGTCCACCCTGATTTTGCGACCAACGGCCGGTTTTTCTACTGAAAACCCCAGAATCTCTTCCCGGTTACGATTGCCCGCGAAGTCTTTCACAAAAAAGATAGCTTTGACCTCTGAGATCTGCACCGCAAGAGGGGGCGTGCCTGGGGGAGCATCCATCACCGACAGGTGAAATACCGGTTTCGTCGGTAAAAAATCGCTCGTGTTTCCCTTGAGGATTTTGCCGTTCTGGTAACGGACTACAACTTTATTCTGAATCATGATTTTCCCCCTTCTCTGTTCTTTTTCTATTACAGCATTGCTATTGTATCATTGCAAGAAAATTCTAAAAAGGCTTTTGTTAAGTATTCTCCAGCCATGCAGAAATCAATTAAGATTCCTACAGGATTTTCCCTTACGTCATTGAGATGTTTGCAAAGCTCCTTAAGCTGGATACGTTGGAGTGTATAATATTCATTTCCGGAAAGAGAAGAGACGCATTGATCATTGATGCGGTTCAGCTCAGTGTTGATTGTCTCAATATCGAGAAGCGTGTCATCGGTGAATTCAATGCTGGTTTTATTTCGGAAATTAAGTTCGCAGAAGGACACCTCCCAGGAAGGTTCTCCCTGTGAGTCGTCGAGAAAGAGGATAGGTAATCCGTGAGTCCTGCAGATGATGGGACGGAAAGGGTAGATGCGGCACAGCCCTTCTTCATTTAAAAATCCGCATGGAGCGGATTCATTGAAAAAAGAAGCCCTTTGTATCGTATGGGTTTTTTTGAGATCTTCCAGGATGGCAAAGAACTCTACGGGAAAGACAGTGAGATTAATACAACATGCCGTACAGCCGGAATGACAGGTTATGTCGGAACCATGACACTCCTCAAGCCTCTTTATCTCTTCATCAATACGTGATCTGAGACTGCGATATTCCTCTATGGAGTTCTTCGTTTGGTTATGTGCCATATAATGGATATATCATATCAGCATGTTTTGTTCTATTACTTATCTTTGTGAATACCGACCCGCTTTTTCTTATGGCTGAAGTTATTTTCAATGCATAACGCGTAAACCAAGGGCTGGGATTCGCAGGCGTACTGGAATGTACATTGATAATCACGGTCCGCAGGTTGACAAAGTTTGCCGCGAAAAGAACTTCAGCCATTTTTCATGCTAGGCATTGAAAAATAACGGCCGGTGTAGTAATCTAAGGCCGCATGAAAGATATTATTATCGCTGTAGGATCAAAAGAAAATCTTCTTGAAGATATACATGACATCGCGAAACAGCTTGTAAGCGATCCTGAAATAGCCATTGCTTCGGGCAAAGAAAAGGAGATGAAAAATATTATCATCGAGAAGGCTTCCAATCTCTTTATCAATGAGAACCTTGTTCTCGTTGTAGTCGACCCTGGTGGCGCCCTCATCGATGAATTAAAAGGTCAACTGGAGGTGTTGAAGGAAAAGATATCTGTAGTGATCTTTACGACGAGCTCTTCCGATAAAATCAGTGAACATATCACTGGTAAGGTAATAGTTCTCGAACAGGACAAAGAAAAACGTTTAAAAGGAAAGGTACGGAGTTTTCTCCAGGGACACACGAAAAAAATGACCGATAAAGCATTTGACCTCCTCACGGAGAGGATCAAAGACGAATCTATTCTTGAATCGGAACTGACAAAGCTCGTTGCTTTTGTAGGCGAGAAGAACACCATAGAATCGAAAGATATAAAGGCGATAGTGGGTGAGACGCATGAAGACAGTCTCATGGCCCTTTTTGAGGCTTTTCAGAAGTTCGATAAAAAGGAGATGCTGGCTATATTTGAAAACCTCATCAATAACGGACAATATATCCTTGCCATTCACAGCTATCTTGTGAACCAGATACGGCTCCTCCTTCAGACAAAAGATATGGAAGAAATGGTCCGTGAGGGGGTTGAATATCCGGTCTTCGCGAAGGCATTCAAAAAGTGGAAGGAAGACCTTGACCTGCAATCTTCGGAAAAAAGGCGTTACCTCCCATATCAGCATCCTTATTACGCGTACAAGCTGTCTAAAGTCGGTCACAAGATTTCAAAACGAGACCTCCTTGCCTTTTTTGAAATGCTCACTACCTTTGATGCGCAGGTCAAGCGCGGCACCAAGTATGACCGCATACGCATGGAGTACGGGTTATTGAAGGTCTAAATGGTTTTTCTCCATGCCATCCTTTTTTTCTTACTATCGGGTCCACCATTCTTGTCGGCGGCTTTCTCTATAGCCTTGCCATTATGACAATCCTGCTTGCCCATGAGATGGGCCATTATCTCATGACGAGGAAATACGGGATACCCTCAACACTGCCGTTTTTCATTCCCTTTCCTATGGAGCCTTTCGGAACATTCGGCGCTATTATCAAAATGAAAGGGATCATTGTTAACAAACGGGCGCTCTTTGATATCGGGGTAGCCGGCCCTCTCTGCGGTTTTATTACGGCCCTTCCCTTTATCATAGCCGGTATACTGTTGTCGAAGGTACAGGTTGTCATAGGCGGAGACCATTATCGGCGGCTTGGCGATCCCTTGCTCTTTAAAATCCTTCAGAACATTTTCATAGGAGAAATACCACAGGGTTTTGATCTTGTACTGCACCCCTTTGCTTATGCCGGGTGGGTAGGGCTCTTTGTGACTGCCCTCAACCTGCTCCCTGTAGGTCAGTTGGATGGCGGCCATGTGGTCTATGCTGTTTTCGGGAACAAGAGCAAATGGGTTTTCCGGGTATCCATCGGGCTTCTTGCCGCACTTGCGATATTCTATAATCCGGGATGGCTGACCCTCGTTATCCTTCTCTTAATTTTTGGCAGGCGTCATCCTCAGCCTTTTGACACGGAAACCCCGCTTGACAGTAAAAGGAAAGTTATTGCCTGCATTGTCCTTGTCGTATTTATTCTTTCGTTTATTCCTGCGCCATTTCCCGAAATGAGCACCGCCAATATTCTTGATATGATCAGAAAGGGGGGAATTTTCAAATGAGTTCCAATGATGCTGTGGCTATTTTACTCTTGTTCGTAACAATGTTCTTCTGGGGGGCCACGCCGCTTCTCGAAAAATTGGGCTTGAAAGAGGTGGAACCTTTAACGGGGATCCTTATCAGGAGCGGCACTATAACCGTTGTATTGCTCGTTGTCTATTTGTTCAACGGGAGAATTCACGAATTGACGAAGATTTCTCTCAAAAATTATTCTTTATTCGCGGCAAGCGGTATCATGGCTGGGCTTGTTGCCATGTGGACTTATTATTATCTGCTCAGGATGGGCATGACATCTAAAATTGTGCCTATCGCAGCGTCCTATCCTTTCATAACGGCCATATTGAGTATTGTAATCCTTGGCGAGCAAGTTACTTTTCAGAGGATCATCGGTATTGTCTTCACCATCGCCGGTATCATCCTTATCCAGCAAAGCTGAATCAAGAAAAGGTTCGAGGTGCAAGGCCCAAGGTTGAAGGTTACAAAACAGGCAAAACCAGAACGGTTTTGAATACGTAGATATGTAAGTCGTGAATTAGAATAAAAAAGCGTGAATCCTATGATCCACGCTTTTTTTATTAGCCTAATCTGATAAGCTATTGTTTTTACCTTGTACCTTTAACCTTCTACCTTGAGCCGCTTTTAGAAAACCGGGCGCACGCTTTGCGCAGGTTTCAGGTCCAGACTGGTAATGACCTCTGAATAAACGAGGGTTGCCTTATAATCTTTTCTTCCGTCGAGAATATCCTGGGCATCGTCTTTCTTCAGATATATGTAGAGGTATTCTATGAAGCCGCCGTTTTTTTGGCACTGCGAAAAATCCCTTACGGGCCAGTAAATACCAAAGGCAAGTCCTTCAATACCATCCCTCTCCAGGTCTTTGCTTTTCATAAGCTTCAGATATCGTGGCACTTCCAGGAGTGCGTAAGAAAAACGTTCTTCAGGTTTTGTCGTGTTTTCGTCAAAAGATATTTCTGGCGGCCTGATATACACCATGAGATAATAGAGTGCTTTATTCTTCTCGTCTTTTAAGGTTGTGACGCCAAGCCCTTCGTTATAGAAATTAATCTGTGACGCATTGTAGCGTGAATAAATATCTCTGAAAAGGTCTGTGTTTTTATTGAAGAGTTCCTGTGATTTTCCATCTAGGTACATGATTCTTTGTGCTTTCCGATTCATTCTTTGCCACATAAACGGGCCCTGCGGCGCAGGAACAGAAAATAAAGAGCATCAGAAGCATAATAAAATATTTTTTCATTTTTTGGTTTCCTTTTTAAGCAACTTGACAACCTCTGTCAGGTCTTCCCTGATTTCGTAAAGAATGCGTTTGTGGTTTGCCATATATTGCTTTGCCCCATCAATGGTAAACCTCTTTTCGTGAAGCAGTTTTTTTATAGTGAATATTATATCGAGGTCTTTCTTCTTATATAATCTCTGACCTGTCGGGCTTTTTACGGGTTTAATATCTTTAAATTCCTGCTCCCAGTACCTGAGCACGTGTGGTTTTAAACCCGTCAGGGTGCAAACCTCTTTGATTCTGTAAAATACTCTGTCAGGAATTTCTTTATTGTTCATTGTTTCAGTGCGCTATTTATTTCGTCTTTGAGGACCTGGCTTAACCTGAAGCTAAGGACCTTTCGCTCGGTAATCTTGATTTCCTGACCGGTTTGCGGGTTTCTGCCCCGTCTCGCTTTTTTTCTTCTCACAAAAAAATTCCCGAATCCTGAAATTTTCACGTTCTCATCGGCGGCGAGGGTGTCTTTAATAATTTCAAAGAACCTGTCGACGATGTGAGCGCACTCTCTTTTTGAAAATCCGAGTTTTTCATAAAGGTCTGTAACGATATCAATTTTGGTCATGTGTCCTCCTTATACCCTCAAGGAAATTCCTTCTGTATTTGAAAGTTTTTGAATAATCGTTTCCTGTAAACCATTTATTGTTTCGTCTTTGAGTGTGTCTTCGAATGATTGAAAAGTAACACGGAATGCTACGCTGCGTGTTTCTTTTCTGAACATGTCGAATATACCTACAGACGTGATAAGCGGTGAAAGGCCTTTGATACTATTGACAAGAGAGGCGATGGGGACGCTGTCGTCTATATAAAACGAAAAATCACGTGTCACCTGCGGATACCGTGGTATTGGTTTATAATGCACCTCAAAATTCCCTTTCTGTAAGATTATATCAAATTGAAGTTCAGTACAATAAATACTTTGTTCAATTTCAAATGATTTGAGGACTTCTTCCCGGATTTCACCGATCCACCCCACTTTGGCGTCATCAATATAGATATCGGCCCCTCTCATGGGATGCAGGAAAGGCTCGTTGCTTTTTGCCAGAGAAAATTGTGTGCCAAAAGCGTCCATCAATCCTTCCATAATACCCTTTATATCAAAAAAATCATAGTCAGTAAATGTATCTCTCCAAAAAAATTCTTTTTCCTTGCCTGTCATGGCGAAACAGATTGCTGTTTTCTCACCGGGTTGTTTCTCATTATTCAGAAAAAAGACCTTGCCTTTTTCGAAGAACCTCAGGTTTTTTGCCCCTCTATTGAGATTGTAAGCAATACTTTTAAGCATCCCCGGCGCTAATATTGTTCTCATGTGACTGTATTCTCTGGATATGGGATTCATGATGGGTACATAACGGGCCCTCTCGTCCGTGTCGGGAATAAGAAAGTTATCAGTATCTTTTGTACTGAAAAAGGCAAAATTAATAATTTCATAAAACCCTGAAGCGCTGAAATAGTTTTTCATCCGGTCAAGCAGGGTGTCCTTTTTTGTTTTTTTATGGGATTGCACCATTGTAACGGGACGCGTGGCAGGGATATGTTCAAAGCCATGTATTCTCGATATCTCTTCGATGATATCTGCCGGTTCGTTGATGTCGTGTCTGAAATGAGGTATGGCCACAAGAAGACCATTATCGTCCTCTTTCTTGATGTGGAGATCAATGGAACGCAGTGCCTTGGTAATTTCCTCCTGACTGATATGAGTTCCCAGGAGGCCGTTGATATTACTGTATGTGACGAAAAAGCTTTTTGGTTTCTTCTTCTCAAATATTTCCCGTTTCCCCTTGAGGACAGTCCCTCCGGAGATCTGTTGCATGAGGTAGATTGCCCTTTCCGCGGCAAAACCGACGTTATCAATGTCTATCCCTTTTTCAAAACGCAGCGACGCTTCGGATTTAATGCCCAGTCTCCGTGCTGTTTTTCTAATGAAAAGAGGATTAAAATAGGCGCTTTCCAATGCCATATCATGGGTATTTTCCGTGATTTCAGAATTCTCACCGCCCATAATGCCGGCAATTGCCACAGGGCCTGAGCCGTCGCATATGAGAATGTCGCCCGTCTCTATTTTCCTTTCCACACTGTCAAGGGTGCGGAAAACCGTCGGATGCTCAGCCAGCCGCACTTCGATCCTTTTATCGCGTATCCGGTTGTAATCAAATGCGTGGAGAGGCTGGCCTATCTCAAGCATCACATAATTAGTCACATCGACAATGGAATTGATAGGTCTCATCCCGCATTTATGCAGTCGGTTTCTCATCCAGTACGGAGATGTTGTGATCGATGTGCCCTGTATCATTTTAAGGGCGTATCGGGGGCAGGCATCGGTATGTTTTATGTCGAGGGCTATAGAGTGCGTGACACTCTCTTTTCCTTCTTCGAGCTTGAAATGGGGTAATTTTGCCTTCTGGTTGAGAATGCTCGCCACTTCCCTTGCAATACCGAAGATGCTGAGACAATCGCCTCTGTTGGGGGCTGTATTGATGTCGAGGATGGTGTCATTTATCCAGTTCATTTCGGCAAGCTTCCCGCCGATTTTTGTGTTCTCAGGGAGAATGAATATGCCGCTATGGTCATCGGAGAGACCCAGTTCCTTCTCGGAGCAGAGCATGCCGCTGGATTCGATGCCCCGCAGCTTTTTCTGTTCAATCACAAAGTCGCCGAGACTGCCGCCTACTGTCGCGAGAGGGACTTTGTCGCCTTTCGCGATATTATGCGCGCCACAGACGACGGTAAGATCTTCTTTGCCTGTATCGATTACGCAGACGGAAAGCTTTTCCGCGTTGGGGTGTTTCTCGATGTGCTTGATTTGTCCGATAACGATGCCGTCAAAAGAAGGTGAAACCGTCTCGACGGACTCTACCTCCAAACCCCTCAACGTGAGCCGTTTCGCCAGCTCATGGGGATCGATATCAATAACGACAAATTCCTGAAGCCACTCAAAGGGTACTTTCACTCAAACCGCCTTAAAATTGTGAGAGAAATCGTATATCGTTATAATAAAACTGTCTGATGTCGTCAATACCGTATTTTATCATGGCAACTCTCTCGACTCCCATGCCGAAGGCGAACCCTGTGATCTCTTCCTGATCGTAGCCCACGTTTCTGAAGACCTGGGGATGCACCATGCCGGAACCGAGAATTTCGAGCCATCCGGTATCCTTACAGAGACGGCAGCCTTTGCCGCCGCATATAACACAGCTAATATCAACCTCTGCCGAGGGTTCAGTGAAGGGGAAATAACTTGGCCTGAACCGCAGCGGGGTGTTTTGTCCGAACATTTCATTTATGAATAGACTCAGGATTCCTTTCAGGTCGGAGAAACGGACATTTTTATCTACCATGAGACCTTCCACCTGATGAAACATGGGGGTATGTGATATATCGTGGTCACAGCGGTATACAGCGCCGGGAGCGATGATTTTCACGGGAGGGAGCTGTGATTCCATAGTCCTTATCTGGACTGGTGATGTGTGAGTCCGGAGCACCGTACCGGGCGCGATATAGAAGGTATCCTGCATGTCCCGCGCGGGATGGTCGCCGGGAATATTGAGGGCCTCGAAGTTATAATATTCAAGTTCGATGTCAGGGCCTTCCGCGACTGAGAAACCGAGCGACACAAAGATCCTGATCATTTCTTCGAAGGTCTGGGTAATGGGATGCTTTTTCCCGATAAGGGGGGTTTTACCGGGCATGGTTATGTCGATCCATGCCGACTCTTCCCTCTTCTTTTTCACCTGCTCTTCGTAGGCGTTTTCTAACTCTTTTACCTTGTTTTCAGTCCAGATCTTGAGATCATTGATCGCTTTCCCTGTATCTCTGCGCAGGTCTTTGTCGATGGTTTTCAATCTATCGAGAAAATCCGCAAAGATGCCCTTTCTTCCGAGAAGAAATACCTTGACCTTTTTAATGTCATCGATATTCTTTACAGAGGATATCTCACTTTTGACCTTATCTTTCAGTTCGCTGATATCCAAGGGTCACCCTACTTGGCGATTGCCTCTCTGACCTTCCCGATAACCTGTTCAAATCCGGTCGGGTCATTGACGGCCATTTCCGCCAGTGATTTTCTGTTCAGGGTTATATTGGCAACCTTCAATCCGTTCATGAACCTGCTGTAAGGTATACCGAACGATCTACAGGCAGCGTTAATCCTGACAATCCAGAGTGACCTGAAATCCCTTTTCTTCTCTTTTCTTCCGCTGTAAGCGTTTTTGAGGGCCTTAAAGACACTCCGCTTGGCCACGCTGAACACATTATTCCTGCGGGCTACCATACCACTGGCGAGCTTAAAAATCTTTTTCCTTCTTCTTCTTGCTTTGAATCCTCGTTTTACTCTTGGCATTTCTCTACACCTCTATACTTTCTATGAATATGGCAATAATGCTTTTAATCTTTTTGCGTCATGGGGATGGACTGTATCGGCTTTTGACAGCCCTCTCTTCTGCTTCGGTGTTTTTGAAGAGAGCAGATGACTGTGAAATGCCTTCCCTCGTTTGATTTTACCGTTTGCGGTGATCTTCACCCGTTTTGCTAATCCCCGATGGGTCTTTATTTTTGGCATGTGGACCTCCTTTACCTTACCTTTACCGTTGATGTCTTTGCTACAGAGGGGCGAAAATCATCACGATATTTCTGCCGTCGAAGCGGGACTTCTGCTCAATTTGCCCGACATCCTTGATTGCTTCAATGATCTTCTGCGCAAGCTTTTCTCCCATATCAATGTGGAGCACTTCCCTTCCTTTAAACATAATAATGACCTTTATCTTGTTTCCGTCTTCGAGGAACTCTCTTAGGTGTTTCACTTTGAACATGAGATCATGCTCCTCGATTTTGAGACCCAGTTTCATCTCTTTAATATGGATTACTGCCTGTTTTTTCTTCGCTTCATGGGCTTTCTTGGCAATCTGATATTTGAACTTGCCATAATCCATAATCTTGCAGACAGGAGGAACTGCAGTTGGTGAAACTTCCACAAGGTCCAGTTCCTGTTCCTTTGCCAACCTCAGCGCTTCAATGGTAGGCACAATCCCGAGCTGTTTTCCATCATCGGCGATCAGTCGTACTTCCCTTGCCCTGATCTTTTCGTTAATATTAATTGTGTCTTTTTAACGTCCTTGTTTCCTATAAGTCTCACCTCCTGAGTGTATTGTCTTCCTTGATCCTATCAATAAAGTCTGCCACTTTGATGTCTTTCAATTCGCCGCCATCACGTACCCGTACCGTGATGGAATCATTCTCCATTTCGTTTTTACCTACTATAACCATATAAGGGATTTTCTTTACCACACTTTCCCTGATTTTTAAACCAAGTTTTTCATTTCTCGTGTCAAGCTCGACCCGGATACCTTCGGTCAATCATCGTGTTGTAGATATTTCTGACATACGGTTCCTGATCGTCGGTGATATTCATGATCATCACCTGGACGGGGGCGAGCCAGACAGGAAATCTGCCGCCGTAGTGTTCGATGAGGACGCCTATAAAACGCTCCATTGCACCGAGAACCACCCGATGGAGCATGACAGGTCTTTTGCGTTTCCCGTCACTGTCCATGTAAGTCAGGTCGAAGCGTTCCGGGAGGGCAAAGTCGCACTGGATCGTGGCGCATTGCCATTTCCTGCCGATGGCATCTTTCAGTTTAATGTCGATTTTCGGCCCGTAAAAGGCGCCGTCGCCTTCATTGAGTTCGTATGGCAACTCTTCGCTGTCGAGGACTTCTTTAAGCGCTTTCTCTGCCCGCTCCCAGTCTTCGTCGGAGCCAATAGACTTGGAAGGCCGTGTGCTGATCTCCATTTCAAACTGGAAACCGAAGATTGCCATAACATCCTGAACAAAGCGGATAATATTCAGTATCTCCTGATGGAGCTGATCGGGACGGCAGAATATATGGGCGTCGTCCTGGGTGAATTCCCGGACCCGCATGAGCCCGTGGAGGACGCCTGATTTCTCGTGCCGCGATACGGTGCCCAGTTCGAAGTAACGGAGCGGCAGGTCACGATAGCTCCTGATCTGAGATTTAAAGACCATAATATGGGCAAGACAGTTCATGGGCTTGATGCCGTACTCCACCTCATCGATCTTCGTGAAATACATATTTTCGCGGTAGTTCTCGAAGTGGCCTGATTTCTTCCACATATCGAGCTTCAGGATATGTGGCCCATAGACGAACTGGTAGCCCCGTTTCAGGTGTTCCTTACGTTCAAAATCTTCAAGGAGATAACGAAGGAGGGCGCCGTTGGGATGATAGATAACAAGCCCCGCGCCGACTTCATCGGAGATACTGAAAAGGTCCAGCTCTTTGCCGAGCCGCCTGTGGTCCCTCTTTTTCACTTCTTCGAGGAAAGTGGTGTATTCTTTGAGTGATTTTTCATCAGGAAAGGCCGTGCCATAGATGCGGGTAAGCATCTTGTTGTGCTCATCGCCTCTCCAGTAAGCTCCGGCAAGGGAGAGGAGCTTAAAGGCCTTTATCTTCCCTGTCGAGGGCAGGTGAGGTCCTCTGCACAGATCTGTGAAAGACCCCTGGGTATAAGTGTTGACTTCGGCATCGTTTATGTCTTTGAGAAGCTCGACCTTATATGTCTCTCCCATCTTTTCGAAGAATTCAACAGCTTCATCCCGTTTCATCACCTTGCATTCAATGGGGACGTTGGCGGCGACGATCTCTTTCATCCGTTTTTCGATCTTTTCAAGGTCTTCTTCCGTGAATCCCGGATCGTAATCGAAATCATAATAGAAACCGGTCTCGATGGATGGGCCGATGGCGACCTTGACGCCGGGGAAGAGGTCCTTCACCGCCTGCGCCATGAGATGAGACGTACTATGCCTCAGTATATCAAGGTTATCATTCATTTATCATTCTTCCGTAATACTTTTTCTCAAAATATGAACAATGTTGCCTGAACAGAAAGATATTATTACCATTTTTGAATTTCCTTGTCAATTCTTATAGTTAAAGAAAGTGAATTATTTTTTTTACGCCTGGTAAAAAATAGGCGGAACAGAGGCAACACAAAACGTCTCAGGGGTAATTACCGGGTCAATATCTTTTAAGGGAGCAGCCCCCATACTTCCTTGTCAGTCAAGGGTTTTGAGTTTTACAGAATGTCCTGTCCGATCCCCTGGAATTCAACCCGGCGGTCCTTCTCAGGGATACCGGGAATATGGGCTGTTGTTGAGGCCGCACGGAATGATAAAAATTGTCTCGATAGTGGTTGTAACTTGTTGATTTTTTCAAACAAATTCGCAATGGACTGCTATAATTATATCAGGCGGATTGAACGCAATAGTGCGCACTAGAGGGTAAGTGAAAAGGAGGTGATTTACAATGCTTATGCCAACCAGGATTCTTGTGCCAACGGATTTTTCGGAATACTCGGACAGGGCATTAGAACAGGCCCTCGATATTGCAAAACAGTATCACGCAAAGGTTTTTCTTCTCCACGTTATCCATGACGAGATGCACCATTCTGTAGCTTTTGATTTTGGTCTCAGTGAAGAAGTGTGGCGGCAAATCAATGACCGTCACCTGGCCGAGACTAAAGAAAAATTGCGAAAACAGCTTGATAAATTTCCGCAGGCTAAAGAGGTAGAAGTAGTTGCCAATGTCCGTCAGGGTGTTTCTTATGACGAGATACTGAAGGAGGGAAAGGAGAAAGAGATCGACCTGATTGTGATTGCCTCTCTTGGGAGAACAGGCATCGCAAAATACCTTATCGGCGGTGTGGCCCGTAATGTCCTCAGAGGTTCCAAATGCCCTGTGCTGCTCACAAAATGAAATCAGGGTCTGTGGCCGGATCGAATGTGACGATGTATGGAGGAAGAAAGCTTAAGGTTTTTTTCGGGTAAAGAGGTGAAGGCATGTGCCGATCTCAATCACAGGTAGCCCTCAAGAAGAAATACTAAAGGAGGTTAGAGATATGTATTTCATGAATATTTGCACATGGAAACCTGAAGATGAAAAACGAAGTCCTGGACATGAGAGCAAAATGGCAATGGCCGGAAGGGGTAAAGGTAGTCTTTCGAGTTTGAGGATCTTCAGGGCGGACGAGCGATTAACGTTATTGATACTGACTGCGAAAGGACTGATTAAAAGCAGATAATGCCGTGGGTGCACATCGTGAAATTTGAAAGACTTTCCTGTTACCCGTTCGGAGAGAGCAAGCTCCGATCCAATAAGCTCTTCGAGGCGCAGTCGATTAAACATGGGAACAGAAAGGGAAGAAGGTACGTGACTGTGATGTGCCACCGATGGCCACTACCCCTTTGAGTGTGTCAGATGAGGCTAGTGGATTTCGATTGGAGAAATGCATACATTGCAGAATGCAGCTACATAACCTGAATACTCTTTCGTGAGGAAAGAGATAAGGTAATCATGACCACCTGACAGAAGATACAAATCGAAAATTGCTCAAATTACTGAAGAAGGTATGGATTTGTCATTGATAAAGGAATGTTGATGATTAGATTTATCCGAATCGATATTAGATCTGATCAAATTATTTGCTAAAGATGATATTGATTTCAAAAGCACACATACCTGACTATCTCTGTCATCCGGTACTATGCCATTGGGAAGATTCTTAAACCAGGTGAATCGTGCATCTTCTGGTTCGGTTTTTCTTATATCCCGATCTCAAGGATATCCCTGCTGCCATGATCGAACATATAAATTAAGAGGGCACTTCATATCCAAACGATCAGATGAGTGTATTTGATAAAAAAATGGCAAAACAGATCTAAAATAGCGAAAGTTTGAAATCGGCATCGTAGAATCAAAGAAGTGGATAGTGTACGAATCGACAATCTGACGGAACATTCTCATACAAAAAAAGAAGGAAGACATAAAGCTTTCGTGATCTGCCGCAAGCATCTATTTTGACAAGCTTCATACAACACAACACGATATTAGTAGCAAAGCAGAAATGTTTTTACAATCAATTGAAATAAAATGGTAGGCGCACGGGGTTTTGAACCCCGGACCTCTACAGTGTCAGTGTAGCGCTCTCCCCCTGAGCTATGCGCCTAATATGATGGGATTTTATATCAATAACCACTGTTTCTTGTCAAGATAATTCAAAATCTATATTGAAGCTTGCTTCTTTTTTACGATTATTTTACACTCATACAATCTGGGGTCTTGCGTCAGATTAATGTCGTATTTATTGATGAAATTCATTTTCCCATGAGGAGGGTTTAATGTCGCAACGGAATATTCGGTTAAGTGATCCGGCTGCCCGGACACTTCTGTATGTATTATTTCTTTTTTCAGGGTTTTCCGGACTCATATATGAATCCATCTGGACCCATTATATGAAGCTCTTCCTTGGGAGCGCCGCCTATGCTCAAACTTTAGTGCTCATTATTTTCATGGGAGGCATGGCACTCGGCGCCTGGGCAATGGGGAAGTACAGTGCGCGGGTCCCCAGTCTTATTATGGGATATGCCATTGTTGAGGGTATTATCGGTCTTTTAGCTATTGTGTTCCATTGGGTTTTTGTCGGTGCTATTGATTTTTCATATTTTACCGTTATACCGAAACTGCATTCGCCTCTACTCCTCATGATGTACAAATGGGGATTGGCGGGACTATTGATCCTGCCTCAAACCATCCTGCTCGGAGCCACCTTTCCGCTTATGAGCGCCGGTGTGCTCCGCCTCTACGCCGATAAACCCGGTCGCACGCTCGCTACCCTTTATTTTACAAACAGTCTGGGCGCTGTGGCAGGAGTGCTCACGAGCGGCTACCTCCTCATCGGTCTTGTCGGCCTTCCCGGCACTATCAGGACTGCCGGTTATATTAATCTATTCATTGCTGCCGCTGCCTGGCTGATTGATAAATATTGTTTTCAGACCCCTGTTGTGCCCGCTTATCAGAAACCGCGCCAGGGTGATCTGTCAAAACGGGCCCTTGTTGGGTTTCTGGCCTGTTCCTGCTTGACGGGTACGGCTTCTTTCATGTATGAGATTGGCTGGATCAGGATGCTCTGCCTTGTTCTTGGAAGCTCCACCCATGCTTTTGAATTAATGTTGAGCGCCTTTATTCTCGGACTTGCCCTCGGCGGCTACTGGATCAAAAAGAGGGTTGATGGCCTGGTCGATCCCGTAAAAACGCTGGGAATTATACAGGTAACAATGGGCACTTTTGCCCTGGCCACGTTGCTCTTTTACGGCCAGACATTCAATCTTATGAGTTATGTTCTGAATGCTCTTTCGAAAACAGAGCCGGGGTATGTCTTTTTTAACCTTTTCAGCCAAACCCTTGCCATGATTATTATGCTTCCCGCCACTATCTGTGCAGGCATGACACTGCCGGTCATTACTTATTGTCTCCTCGAAAGGGGATATGGAGAAGGAGCCATCGGCAAGACATACGCGGTCAATACCATAGGGGCCATCGTCGGGGTTTTGCTCGGTGTTCAGTTGATAATGCCGTTTTTTGGTGTCAAATATGTCATCCTTATCGGAGCGCTCATCGATATGTCTCTTGGATTAGCTCTATTGTGGTACGCGCAGGTGAAACTGGGTGCAAAAAGCTGGGCCGCCGTTACCTGCGGTCTTGGCTGCTTTGTCCTTGTGTCAGCCCTGTGGATTGATCTCGATGTCAACAAAATGGCTTCCGGTGTATTCAGAACAGGAAAAGCAGTTCAGGAAGAGAATGAAGTCCTTTTCCATAGAGACGGTAAAACAGCTTCCGTTGATGTCATTAGAAGGGAAAACTATTATGTGATCTCGACGAACGGCAAACCTGATGGTTCTGTGGGGATTGGACAGACCGTTGCTTCCGATGAACTGACGCAGATACTGACCGGTGCCCTTGCGTGGGGCATGAACGACAAGGCAAAAACAGTGGCAACAATCGGAGTAGGTACGGGCATGAGCGGCCATGTGCTGCTTATGGCTGATACCCTGCAATCCATCGATACCGTCGAAATAGAACCCGCCATGCTGGAGGGAGCTCGTATGCTGGGTCCGCGGGTATCAAACGTTTTCAATGATCCTCGAAGCCATATACATATCGATGATGCCAAGGCCTTTTTTACCAATCAAAACAAGAAATACGATATCATTATTTCTGAACCTTCGAACCCATGGGTCAGCGGAGTGGCGAGTTTGTTTTCAAAAGAATTCTACAGGCTCATTCGGAATTATCTCACTGATGAGGGCATATTGGCACAATGGATTCAAATCTATGAAATAGGCACTCCGCTGGTGGCCTCTGTAATGCAAGCACTTTCAGAGTCCTTTGACGATTATGCCATTTATGGCACCGATGATATGAATATTATTATTATCGCGGGAAAACATATTCAGGGGAAACAGCCAAGCGAAAGATTGTTTCAGATACCGGCTATGGCAGAAGCCCTTAGCCGTGTTTCTGTGAAGAACCTTCAGGATTTGCGCATTCGTTATCTTGGCAACAAAACCATGCTGGACCCGTTTTTCAAGTCATATCCCGTTACGCCCAATTCCGATTTTTTTCCAGTCCTTGATCTCAATGCGGTAAGGGACCGCTTTACAGGCAGTTCAGCAATGGAATTGACAGCTCTCACTGCGAAGTTCGCCAATACCATTACGGGAAGTCTTTAATCAGGAATTACCGCTTTCAGCCGATCTTCCTGTCAGCAGTACTATCTATTTTTCTCCCAGTCGGGACGTCCGACAGGCTCAGGCAATTTATGAGTATTTTGGCGGCCCCGGCACAGACGTGTATGCGAAGAAAGACCCCCTCATGCTGGATGAAGAAACGACCAGAGTGGTTGGCAGTGTTAGAACAATCAACGGCCAATGCCGGTTGAACGACGTTTACGGAAGCTGGTTGCCCGACATGCTCAAGCTTATTTCCGATACCGCTCCCTATCTCTCTCCCCGGCAGATGGAAGTAATCTGGAAGGACATCGAGACCTCCCGATGCTACGGAGGACTTCCCGGTCAAGCCCATGATTGGTTAGGCGTATACAAGGCTGTCAGTTATCGTGATTACAATAAGGTTTTGCAATATTCAAAGAAGCTCCTCTCTGCCAAGGGTGAGCGTATTAAACCTTCTTTTACAACCAATTATCTCGTAATGGTTGCTCTCTGGGCTCATATTGCCCTTAATGAAAAGAAAGAAGCGGCAAATCTGGCGAAACGGTATGAGAACCCTAATCCACCGATAGCGATTCGACTTCTCACGGCCATAGCGAATGAAAAATAGGTAACAGGTAAGAGGTAGGAGGCGAGGAGGTAATGGGTAATAGGCAAAGAATCCGGTTTTTCATCACCCATAATCTATTACCCGATTTTTCTATTTTTTAAAGACTGCGTTCCCTTTACTATCTACATCGACAGTAATACTATCGCCTTCTTTTATTTCCCCCTTCAGGATCATGAGCGCCAGTGTGTCCTGGATCTTTTTCTGGATGAGCCTCTTTAAGGGCCTCGCGCCGTAAGCGGGATCATAGCCTTCTTTCGCGATCATGGCTTTGAGCTTTTCCGAATAATGCAACTCTATATTTCTTTCAGCAGCCCGTTTCGTCAGGTAGACGAACTGAAGCTCTACAATCTTTTTGATGTGTTCTGCCGAAAGCGATCTGAAGATGATGATGTCGTCGATCCTGTTGACAAATTCCGGTTTGAAGTGTCCTTTCACGGCCTCCATGACGCGTTTTTTCATCTCTTCGTAGTCTTTGTCAGTGAGATCGGTGATCCACTGGCTTCCGATGTTTGATGTCATGATGATGACCGAATTCTTGAAGTCAACAGTCCTTCCCTGACCATCGGTGAGCCTGCCGTCATCAAGGACTTGAAGGAGTACATTGAATACCTCAGGGTGGGCCTTTTCGACCTCATCGAGGAGGATGATAGAGTATGGTCTTCTCCGTACGGCCTCCGTGAGATACCCGCCTTCTTCGTATCCTACATATCCCGGTGGAGCGCCGATGAGACGAGATACGGAATGTTTCTCCATAAATTCGCTCATGTCGATCCTGACGATGGCCTGCTCATCATCGAAGAGAAACTCCGCCAGTGCCCGCGCGAGCTCTGTCTTTCCCACGCCGGTGGGGCCGAGAAAAAGAAATGAACCGAGTGGCCGGTTCGGGTCCTGGAGTCCCGCCCGTGCCCGCCGTATCGTATTCGCGACGGCCTCTATGGGCTCGTCCTGGCCTATGACCCTCAGGTGTATCCTTTCTTCCATATGGACGAGTTTTTCCATGTCTCCTTCAAGCATCTTTGAAACGGGAATGCCGGTCCATTTCGAGACAACCTGTGCGATGTCTTCTTCATCGACTTCTTCCTTGAGCATCTTGTTATCCTTCTGGAGTGCGATAAGATCCTCATTTTTCTTTTTCAGCTCCTGCTCAAGTCCTGATATACGCCCGTAACGGATCTCGGCCACTTTTCCGAAATCACCTTTTCGTTCGAGTTCATCCGCTTCAGTTTTCGCGTGATCAATCTTCTCTTTGATCTCACCAATATCCATAATAAGGTGTTTTTCCTTTTCCCAATGTTTCCTCTTTCCCTTTGCCTCATCCCGTAATTCCTTCAATTCCTCTTCGAGTTTTACCTTTCGTTCCTTGGATGCCTCATCTTTTTCCTTTGTCAGGGCAGCGATCTCGATCTGGAGCTGGATAATTTTCCTTTCAATCTCGTCAATCTCCGTGGGGACACTATCGATCTCCATTCTCAGCCTTGAAGAAGCTTCGTCGATGAGGTCGATTGCCTTGTCAGGCAGAAACCTGTCCGTAATGTACCGATGGGAAAGGGTGGCCGCGGCTATAATGGCCGGGTCTTTAATGCGGACATGGTGGTGGAGTTCGTATTTTTCTTTCAGGCCCCGGAGTATGGCGATAGTCTCCTCGACGCTTGGTTCGCCGACATATACGGGCTGGAAACGCCTCTCAAGGGCGGGATCTTTTTCTATGTATTTGCGAAACTCGTCGAGGGTTGTGGCGCCAATGCAGCGGAGCTCTCCCCTGGCGAGAGCTGGTTTCAACATATTCGACGCATCAACAGATCCCTGGGCCCCTCCGGCGCCAACGATCGTATGGAGTTCGTCGATGAAAAGAATGACAGCGCCTGCGGCTTCACCGATTTCTTTCAGGACCGCTTTCAGCCTGTCTTCAAATTCCCCTCTGAATTTCGTGCCCGCGAGAAGCGCCCCCAGATCAAGGGAAAGTACCCGCTTGTTTTTCAGAGTTTCCGGGATATCGCCGCTGATGATTCTCTGGGCAAGCCCTTCAACGATGGCTGTCTTTCCCACCCCCGGTTCACCGATGATGACGGGGTTATTCTTTGTCCGACGGGAGAGGACCTGCATGACACGCCGTACCTCTTCATCACGGCCGATGACGGGATCGAGCTTTCCTTTCCGGGCTTCTTCCGTCAGGTCCCTGCAGTATCGCTGAAGCGCCTGATATTTCTCTTCCGGCGCCTGGTCGGTGATAGTCTGTGTCCCCCGTATGTCCTTGAGAACTGTATAGATACTGTCTTTTGTCACGCCGTGCGTTTTGAGTATCTTCGAAGCGGAGGAATCCTTGATTTCGCTGATGCCTATGAGCATATGTTCCGTGCTCACGTACTTGTCTTTTAAGCGGTCCGCTTCGGCAAAGGCAATATCAAGTGCCTGTTTCAGATGTGGAGAAATGTAAACCTGTGTTGTGCCTTCCACGCGTGGCATTTTTTGCAGTGCTTTTTCCAGATCGTTCGCGACGGTGTCCGGTTTTGCTCCCAGTTTTTCAAGGATAGGCTGTATTATTCCTTCTTTCTGCGCGATGAGAGCGGAAAGGAGATGTTCATTTTCAATTGCCTGATGACCCAGCGATTCCGCCTTTTTCTGTGCCTCGGACAAGGCTTCCTGGGCTTTTATCGTTAGTTTTTCAAAGTTCATATGGTCACCTCGTTCATAGTAATGAGTTTGTCAGCTTTCAGTTATGAGGCTGAAGCGTTTTCATAGAGCATGTCCGGGAGTTATTTATTACCCCAGACCTCACATTGATTACTGCTTATAATAAAAATATAATCACGATCTTTTCAAAATCAATACCACCATGAAAGGTATTCATGGCCTGGATATAGATGGATTATATGTTTGTGGCCGCGTCCAGAGGAGGAAACTCATTGCCAGTACATACCGGCTTAGCGAGGATCTTCTTCTTTGTCGTGTTTTTTCATACCCCGGTCCCCGGGGTCGCAACTGCTCGACATTCAGGTTGATATCCCAAAACGGGGCAATATAAACCTCTGCAGGATAATCCAAAATAAGACAATTCCGATTATAATAAGTAGATCTGACATTATACTTCCTCCTGTGATTTCTTCTTAATGAAATATATGCACGAAAGTCTCCTGGCGCAACTCAGATCGTTAGATAAGGGTACGAATTTTGAGAAAACGGGCAGAGCACCGTGGTTGCGCATCGGGCTCATGACCTCGCGTGTATGGGTGGCCACGGCCTCGACGATGGCAGGCCATGCACCGCCGCGGGCGAGGTCGTGGCCCATGCCCTCGATAAGCAACAGGCGTGCCCCCGGTATGGCGTCGGCCATGTCCCTGCCTGCCTCCACGGAGACCAGGGGGTCGTCTGTCCCCTGCACAACGAGAGTGGGCAAGGTCAGAGAGGCAAGGGCCTGTCTTCTGTCGGTCTGGGTAGCAATAGCCCGGAACTGGCGGGCCGTGCCTTCAGGGCAGAAGGAACGGTCGTAGGCCCTCTGGCTGATCTGTCTCACATAGGCCTCATCGAAGATGAAGCTTTTTCCTGTGGTCATCCGGATGAAGAGCACCATATACTCGACATAGCCCTCCCTGTCCCTGGGGGCAGGGGTAAGAAGCAGGTCCATCACCTCCGGGTCTGGCGGGGGCAGGGATCTGTTGCCCGTTGTGGAGTAGATTGAAGTAAGGCTCAGCACTCGCGAGGGATAGCGGATGGCGGCGCACTGCGCGATCATACCGCCCATGGAGGCGCCGCACAAATGGGCCCTGGTGATGCCCAGGGCGTCAAGAAGGCCCATCGCGTCGTCGGCCATATCGTCAAGACTGTAGGAAGGGGGAGTCTTTTGTCCCTCGACGGATGCGGATGCCTGCCTGTCGCACTTGGTGGAGAGGCCTGAATCCCTGTTGTCGAAACGGATCACGTAGTGACCCCGCGCGGCAAGGTCTGCGCAGAGACCATCGTCCCAGTGGATCAGTTGGTCCGCAAGACCGATGATGAGAAGAAGGGGACGATTCCCCGGGTCTCCCGTGGTCTCGTACTCGATTTGTATGCCGTTGGCCCTTACCTTTGCCATGATTTACCCCTTGTCGGATTTGTTCGCCGGTGGCGCAAGGGCCGCCGAAGTTTCGAGGAGAAGTATAGCCCGGGAAGCTGGTCCCGCGCAAGTGGGGGGAAACAGACTTTTACTCACCTGTTGGAACTATATTGCTTTTTTTCTTCAAATAAAACTGAAAATAGCAGATATTCATAAAACATACAAAGCCCAGAAAGAGAAACATGGTCTGATAACCGGTGAGTGGAATGATGATACCCATTATCGCCGGGCCGAGAGCGAATCCCATATCCATGAACGCCTGGTAGGTCCCAACGGCTGTTCCATCAGAGGAACCCGCATATTCAAGGGCATATGCCATAGCTACGGGAGGTAGACACCCACCTCCCACTCCCCAAAGCATTCCAGTAAAAATAAACATAGGAAGGGTCTTTGAGAAAGCGAGGATGACCAAAGCACCCATTGATACAAAAAGGACTGTCAGGAGGATCTTTTCCTTGCTGCAGGTATCGAGCATTCTCCCTCCCAGGAAACGGGCTAAGATAAGCATCACAGCCATGGCCGAAAAGAAATGTCCCGGGTTCTTTACCCCGCACTGGATCGCATAGAGGGGGAAAAAGGCAGTGAGACCTCCCCAGGAAAAACTAAATAAGAAACTCACCATGGCAGGGGCAAGAATCTTTCGTTCAAAAAAGAGCCTCTTTGTATCCGGAGAAATCACAACCGGTTTCGATGTTTCCGGTTTCTTCAAGTTCCCGGAAAGGAAAAAAGCGCACAGGGAGAGACCCGTACAACCAAGGAGGAGAATGGCGAAACCAAACGTGTTGACAACAAACACAGCGGAAGAAGCGACCATGGCAGAGGCAAGGGGCGATCCCAGGAGGAGGTAGGTGAGAGCCCGTGGCCGGTTAGCCAGAGGGACAATTCTGATGACATATGCAATTGCCGCTGTGTCCAGAGATGCGAATGCAAGCCCTTGAAGAAGCCTCACGACAAAAAAGGGCCAGAAAGGGCGGAAGATGATCAGGGCAAGGTAGGTGAGGGCAAACAGCATGGCGCCCCACAGCATAATCTGTTTCTCCGAATACACACGCAGGATTCTCGCCACAAGGAACCTGGAGAGCAACGATGATACACCGAGAGTCCCGACGAGGACACCTATCTCTCTCTCGTTGGACCCTAACCTTGCAAGATATATGGGAAGAGTGGGGCTGAGGGCATGGTTGGCAGCTAAAAAACCGAAAAATACGAGAAAATTGAGAACATAATCACGGGTCAGAATATTCTGTATCGTATACCGGGAAGTTGTCTTTCCATTGTTCATGGCGCTCTAGTGTTTCACAGGAGAGAAGGAACTGTCAACCAATTTGATCACTGGACGAGGGATATCGGGAAGTTTGAAGATGATTCTATTGCCCGCAATTGTGGATGAAGCAGATAGGTTCTGTCGTTTTGAAAGATATAACTATAGATTTTCTAAACGATGGAGATTTTAAGCAAGGTTCGATTATCCGATCGGAGATTATTTTCTTGAAATCTACCGGTGATTGCGGGAGAATAAGGAAATCGGCGGGGAAATAAGAAAAGTTACGCAAGTTACCAACGACTGGCGTCACTATTTATCATTTTATTGGAGGTGTTATGCGAAAATTTGTAATGGTGGTTTGTATCGTCCTTTGTTCTACAGGGATGGTTATTGCCCAGGAGACGAGTCCCCTGAAGGAACAGAAGGATAAACTCAGCTATTCCCTGGGTGTGAACATCGGCAGGTCAATGAAACGGGATGCAATCGATACAAATCCTGACATGGTTGTTCAGGGAATCAAAGATGCGCTGGCGGCAGGGAAGATGCTTCTTACCGATGAAGAGATGGCCCAGGCATTCACGGTCCTGCAACAGGAGATGATCACGAAAAAGACTGAAGCAAGAAAGGCTCTTGCCGAAAAGAATTTGAAGGAGGGTGAAAAATTCCTCGCTGAGAACAGCAGGAAAGAAGGCGTCGTTACCCAGCCGAGCGGGCTTCAGTATAAGATCATAACAGACGGTACAGGGAAGAAGGCAAAACTGACAGATGCCGTAACAGTCAACTACCGCGGCACAATGATCGATGGAACCGAGTTTGACAGTTCATACAAACGAAATGAACCGGCAGCTTTTCAGTTGCAGAATATGATACCCGGTTTTACAGAAGGAGTCTCACAGATGAAAGTCGGTTCCAAGTGGCAGCTTTTTATTCCTTCGAAACTTGCTTTCGGGGAAGAGGGCGCAGAAGAAGCAATCGGCCCCAATGCTGCTCTGATCTTCGAAGTGGAACTATTGGATACAAAAGACGTTGCAGTAACCAATCCAACAGCAAAAACAGCCGGCAAAGAGCCAAAGACGGCACCTGCTAAGAAACCTGCTTCCAAACCGACCACGACGGCCGCAGACAAGCCTGTAACAAAGTAAATATATGTAATAGAATAGACCCCG
>CAWAOG010000033.1:0-254816 GCA_963783625.1 uncultured delta proteobacterium
CCCAGCAAGAATCGAACTTGCAACCTTTGGATTCGTAGTCCAACACTCTATCCAATTGAGCTATGGGCGCATTATGGTGTCAAAATCTATTGTGTTTTATTACCATATTCGTGCCCCTCTTGTAAATGAAACTTAGAAAGAGATCAAAAAATCGTCAGTTGCAATCTTCCTGTTTTCTGCTATTACAATTAATAAGAACATTAAAAGGAGGTAATAACATGTCTATCATGGAAGCATCTCCCACGAAAGAATCTGATCTATTTAAAGGGGTAAGCCAGCGTGTTATCGGTGAAATAGGAAAATTGAGCGAAGAGGTTTTATTTGAGAAGGATTCTGTCATATTCAGCACCGACGACGAGGCGTCCTATATTTATGAGCTGGTAGAAGGGACAGTCGATATTGTTGTGTCGGAAAAGGACAACATGCATTATTCCATTATGCGGCCCAATGAGATATTTGGCTGGTCGGCGCTGGTGGAGCCTTATGTGTATACCGCGACAGCACGGTGTATGACGAAGGTTAAAGTAATACGGATAGCGAGAGACACTATCGAAGACACGGTAAAACGTCATCCTGCTGAAGGACTCATCATTTACAAACATCTCGCCGGGCTTATCGGGCAGCGACTGAGAAGCGCGTATCAGTATATTTACCGGCAGTAATGTAGTGTCGTTATCCCGGATTTTTTTCAAGGTTTGTCGCAGAAACTCATATTAGCACATGAAATAACCGTATATGAACCTTCCGTGATATACACAATGGAAGAAAACAGAGACCTTTTGTTAAAGCGCGGTACGATCAAAGCAAGAAACAGAATACAGATAAAACGCCATCGAAAGAGTGGGAAAAAACTGAAGAAAGCGTGGATCTTACTGAAACAACCTGAGTGTACGGACAAAACACAGTCCTGAAAATTATTCTATGGAAGGCGGGAAACAATATTTAGTCCGGCATAATCGTTGATTTTTTTTCTGAAACCTTTTATAGTAGTACTACAGAGTGCGGCCGTATATCTCCAAAAATGTTTGTGCAGATTGTGGGGAATGCATAGCAGTATGTCCTTACGAAGTATTGTCGGACGAAAACGGTGTTGTGAATGTCGTAACACCTGAAGATTGTATCGAGTGCGGGGCCTGTGTTGACACCTGTCCTCAAAAAGCCATATTCATGGATGATTAATGAAAACGAAAGTACTCCTTGACAAGAAAGCCATAGAGCGCACCGTCAACAGGATGACCCATGAAATCCTCGAAAAAAATGAGGGATCTTCCGCGCTTTCCCTCATCGGAATCAGAACAAGAGGAATCTATCTCGCGAACCGTATCCAAAGCAAGATAAAGGGTATCGAGGGTATAGCGCTTCCCCTGGGGGTTCTGGATATCACCATGTACCGCGATGATTTATCGAAAATGAAATCACCGGAAGTAAAAAAAACTGATATACCTTTTGATGTCAATAATATGACCATTATTCTTGTTGATGATGTCATGCATACGGGAAGAACGACTCGGGCGGCAATCGATGCCATCATGGACCTGGGCAGACCGAGAAAAATCCAACTTGCGGTGCTCATAGACAGGGGTGACAGGGAACTCCCCATACATCCCGACTACGCGGGCCTTGTTTACTCTGTTCACCATAAAGAAGAGGTGCTTGTAAGGTTGAACGAAATCGATGGAAAAGATGAAGTTGTTGTCGCGAGATCGCTATGAAATGGAGTAAAAAAGACCTCCTCGGCATCAGTGAACTTTCAAAGGAGGAGATCCTTTTTATTCTTAATACAGCAGATTCATTTAAAGAGATATCGAAACGAGATATCAAGAAAGTCCCCACATTGCGCGGGAAAACCGTTATCACCTTATTCTATGAACCCTCGACGAGGACGCGAACATCTTTCGAAATAGCGGCAAAACGTTTGAGCGCTGATACGATTAATATCTCTGCGAGTACGAGCAGTTATGTGAAGGGAGAGACCCTCAAGGATACCGCTAAAAATCTTGAGTCCATGAGACCCGATGCGATTATTATTCGCCATAACATGCCGGGGGCGCCCCATATGCTTGCGGGCATTATGGATTCATCGGTAATTAACGGCGGTGACGGCATCCACGAACACCCCACCCAGGCTCTCCTGGACTTGTATACCATGAGGGAAAAGAAAGGGCATATTGACGGACTTAAAGTTGTCATCGTGGGAGACATTGCCCATAGCAGGGTAGCACGTTCCAACATATTGGCGTTGAAACATTTCGATACAGAGATTGTCTGCTCAGGCCCTCCAACAATGATCCCTCCTTATATAGAAAGCCTGGGCGTCAAAAAAGAATATAATATCAACAAAGCTGTTGTCGGCGCCGATGTGATCATGATGCTTCGTATTCAGAAGGAAAGGGGTGGTATCTCTTCTATCCCCTCTGTGAAGGAATATGCGACGCTCTTTGGCCTCAAGGCTGAACACATTGAAAAAGCCAAGAAAGACGTTATCATTATGCATCCGGGCCCGATGAACAGAGGGATTGAAATTGCCGGTGAGGTTGCCGATGGACCTTATTCCGTGATCCTTGACCAGGTCGAGAACGGTGTTGCCGTTCGTATGGCCATACTCTATCTCCTTACCGGGAGGGAAATATGAAAATCCTTATCCGTGGAGGAAGACTCATTGATCCGGCCAACGATATCGACAGCAAATTAGATATCCTGATAAACGGTACCATTATCGAAAACATTGATAAGAATATCCGCGAGACCGACGATAAAGTAAAAATTATCGATGTCGGCGGTCATATTGTCGCGCCTGGACTCATCGATGTCCATGCCCATTTGAGAGAACCCGGATATGAATATAAGGAAACGATCAAAACAGGCACAATGGCCGCGGCAAAAGGTGGTTTCACAACCGTGGTCTGTATGGCAAACACACAACCGGTAAATGACAATAAAAGTGTTACAGAATTCATTGTTGAAAAAGCAAAATCAGAAGGAATCTGCAGAGTTATACCCTGCGGAGCTATTACACGGGGACTCAAGGGTGAAGAGCTTTCTGAGATAGGGGAGATGTTTGAGGCAGGTATTGTCGCTCTATCCGATGATGGTAAATCGGTAAGAGACGCGGGGCTTCTGAGAAGGGCCATGGAGTATTCCAGAATTTTCGGCCTTCCCATAATATCACACTGCGAGGACGAAACGCTTGCGAAAGGATATGTTCACGAAGGTATTGCTTCGTTGATAAGCGGCCTCGAAACAACCCCGTCCATTGCCGAAGAGATCATCGTGGAGAGAGATATTGCCCTTGCCCGATATGTTGAAGCGCCCATTCATCTTACCCATATATCCACAGCGGGAAGCGTGGAAATTATCGGAAGATCGAAAAAGAAATATAAAAAAGTCACCTGTGATACCTGCCCCCACTATTTTACTCTCACCGATGAAGCCACGCTCGGATATGATACGAATACAAAAGTAAATCCGCCGCTTCGCTCAAAAAAGGACAGAGAGGCCATTCAGGAAGGCTTGAAGAGCGGCATTATTGACATTATCGCCACAGACCACGCGCCTCATGAATTTACCTCAAAAGATGTGGAGTTCGATATCGCCACTTCAGGGATTTCAGGTTTTGAAACTGCCCTTGCCTTATCCCTGAAATTGGTTCATGACGGCATACTCAGTCTTCCCGAGATCATACAAAAAATGAGCGTCAATCCCGCAAAGCTGCTGGGTCTGTCTTCCGGTGATCTTTCCGTGGGAAAAGCGGCTGATCTCATCATTTTCAATCCCACCACGGAATGGACTGTCAACAGGGAAACATTTCTTTCGAAGGGCAAAAATACACCTTTTCATGGATGGAAACTGAAAGGCAAGAACCTCCTCACCATGGTTGGTGGCAAAATCGTTTACAGAGACGCAAAACTCATCAAAAGCTAAACTTTTTTATTTTATTTTAACCTTAACCCCTTATATTTTTCTTCCATCAATCCGATAACATAATTAAGTGATTAAGATGCAGGGCCTCTCTATTTGTCCTGCCTTGTTCTGAAAAACAGCCGCTGAGGGTATTGAGAAAAAACCTTCAGGAATAGGTGGAATAAAACATATGTTTGTAATTATCGGCTCAGTTATTGTCCTTGTATCGGTCTTCGGAGGGTTTGTCCTCGAAGGCGGGCCCATGAAGGTTATCGTCCAGCCCGTTGAGTTCCTTATTATCGGTGGAGCAGCCTTTGGCGCTCTTATCATCTCGGCGCCAAAGAGCCTCCTCATGAAAATCATTGCCAAAGTCCTTGCTTCATTGAAGGGCGGCAGCGTCAATAAACAGCTCTACCTTGACCTGTTGAAACTCATGTATGAGATATTCCAGGTAACGCGGAAAGATGGTCTCATTGCCCTTGAGTCTCATATTGAACACCCTGAAAACAGCAAGATTTTTACCAAATATCCCAATATCACAAAAGAACACCACATCATCACATTCATGACCGACACATTCCGACTCATTGTTCTCGGCGGTATCGCGCCTCATGATATTGAAAGTCTCATGGACCTTGATATTGATACCCACCACGAGGAAGGAGCGAAGCCTGGAATGATTCTCCAGAAAATAGGCGACTCCATGCCTGGTCTTGGCATTGTCGCGGCGGTCCTCGGTATCGTTATCACCATGCAGGCAATCAATGGACCACCAGAGGAAATTGGCCATAAAGTCGCTGTGGCGCTCGTGGGTACCTTTCTCGGGATATTTCTGTCCTATGGTTTTATCCAGCCAATAGCCACGAACCTCGACCTTGCCGCGGAAGAAGATTCAAAGGTCTATGAGTCGATTAAATCAGGGATCATCTCCCTCGCGAAAGGGTTCAACCCGATTGTCTCCGTGGAATTTGCCCGTCGGTCTATCCCCAATGATTACCGCCCCACATTCCAGGAGATGGAAAGCTTTGTGAAAGGAATTAAATAATAATGGACGATCATCAGACGCCGGTACGGATCATTATTAAGAAGAAAAGAGGACATGGCGGACACCATGGAGGAGCATGGAAAGTAGCCTACGCAGATTTTGTGACTGCCATGATGGCCCTTTTTATTGTACTCTGGATTGTGGGTCAGAGCAGCTCTACTAAGCAGGCCATATCCATGTATTTTACAGATCCCGGTGTGTTCGAAAGCGGACAGGGTGGAGGTATATTGCAGGGATCGTCCGGTTCGGCCCCTTCGCCGACATCGAATGCTGCCATCGAAATGGAAAAACTGAAAGCTGAGGCAAAGAAAATAGGAGAAGCCATCGCGGCGATCCCTGAATTTGATAAATTTAAAGATAAAATCCAGATTACCGTTACAAAGGAAGGTCTCAGGATCGAACTTGTGGAAAATTCTACGGGACTTTTCTTTGATGTCGGCAGCGCGCAGATCAAACCGGAAACGGTTAAGCTTCTGAAACTTGTCGCGCAGGAGATTGGCCGGTTAAACAACAACATTATGATTGAGGGATACACCGACGCAAGACCCTATGTGGGCAAGGACTATTCGAACTGGGAATTGAGCGCCGACAGAGCAAATACAGCACGAAGAGTACTGGAAGGGAATGGTGTCAGGCAAGACCAGATCCTCCAGGTCCGCGGTTTTGCCGACAGAGACCTCAAACATCCTGATCAACCGATGGATGCTGCTAACAGGAGAGTAAGTATACTCGTTGCGGCAACACCAGAGAAAATGGCCCAGGATATTACTCCCCCAAAACCGCCGGCAGCGCCGGAAAATCCATCTGTAGCACCACCTGTGGTTCCGCAAAATCCGCCGATAAATGCCCCCCAGGAGTTAAACAAAAAATGACCGAAACAGCGCCCATTCAAACACCCCCGATCCGAATTCTTCTTGTTGACGATGAACCTTTATTCAGGAAGATGTTGAGTACATTTCTTTCGAAATATCCGGGTTTCGAGATTTTTGAGGCAGAGAACGGGAAAGAAGGTCTCAGACTTGCCCTTGAAACAAAACCTGATCTTATCATCAGCGATTATTATTTACCTTTTCTTGATGGTGTTGAACTGTGCCGGAAGGTCAAGAGCATCCCTCAACTTGCCTCTGTAATCTTTCTTATTCTGACCGTGGAAAAGGCAGTAGACCACCAGGTGAAAGCATTCGAATATGGCGCCGATGATTATATTGAAAAAACGACGTCGCCGGTTGTCCTTACCAGTAAAATCAAGGCTTTTCTCAGGATTAAACAGCTTCAGAAGGAACTGTGGATTGAGAAGGACAAGCTTGTTGAAGCAAACACTGTTCTTGAACGTAATTTTACTGAGCTCACAGTGGTCCTCCTCAAGATTATCGATCTCAGACTTCCCGGGGCCGCAGATCGAGCCGGGATGGCAAAACTGATCGCAGAGCATATATGCGAAAAACTGGATATACCGGAAGACATAAAACAAAAAATTGTTTTTGGTGCCCAATTGCATGAAATCGGGAAAATAGCCCTGCCTGATAATATTGCCGATAAAAGCCTTGACACTGTCAGCCCCGGTGAAAAAGCAACTTTCAATCAGTACCCTGTTATCGGATCTTCCATTGTCTCGGCCATTTCTGGTTTTAGATATGCTTCCGATGCGATCTATCGTCAGTTAGAGAATTATGATGGTACCGGAACACCGGATGGACTGATCGCGGAAGAAATATTTATCGGGGCAAGGATCATAAGATCAATTGTATTTCAGGAAGAGCTTTTTAAAAAGGGCTGTCCGAAAGAAGAAATAATTCAGGAGATTCGGCAGTCGGCAAATAAAATAATTACCCCTTCTGTCGCGACGTTTCTTGCTGAGTTTATCATCGAAAGCGATAAAGATTTTTCAGTCAATAAATACAAAGTTCGCATAGGGGAACTGGAAGCTGGAATGGTTATTGCCGAAGACGTATATGCCGCGAGCGGGGTGAAGCTGATTCCCAAGGGGATCAAGTTGCAGGAACATATGCTTCAAGTGCTGATGGAAAGAAACAGCAGAGATCCTATTATCGGCGGAGTGTATGTATTGAAAGCAGGCAATAGGTAAATAGGCACAGGGCATAGAGCTCAGGGCACAGAGCCGTAAATCGGAAATCGTAAATCGCGAATGGTAAGAGGCATAGGGCAGAGCGTGATGTGCGATGCTTCGCGCTATGTGTGTCGGAAATATTCGCGGGCCAGCGCGACGTCTTTTGATATCCTTTCCTTCAGTTCGTCGATGCCGCTGAATTTCATCTCATCCCGTATTCGTTTGTGGAAGTAGATGACTACTTCTTTTCCATAGAGATTACCCGAAAAGTCAAGTATGTGTGTTTCCATCAAAAATTTCTTTCCACCAAATGTAGGATTAAAACCGATATTGGTCACCGCCGGCTTACGCCTGCCCTTGAGTTCAACTTCAGTCATATAGACACCATTCTTCGGTACAAGCTCAAAAAATGTGTCGAGGTTGATTGTGGGGAATCCCATCCACTTGCCTCTGTTTTCGCCTTTTACAACGACACCTTCTATCATATGAGGCCGTCCGAGGAACTGCGCTGCTTTTTCAACATTGCCGTCCATGATGAGTTTTCTGATGGCGTTACTCCCCACTCTTTCTCCGTCCAGCGTTATTGCTTCTATCGTCTCGAAACGAAAACCGTATGTGCCTGCCAATTTCTTCAGCATGGTTACATTCCCTGCGCCACCTTTGCCGAATTTAAAATCATACCCGACAATGATCTCTTTCACGGCCAGTCTGTCGGCGAGGATGTCCTTTATGAATATTTCCGGTGTAAGCCTTTGAAACTGAGCATCGAAAGGGACAAGCAACATAACTTCGATACCGCTTGCCTCTATAAGCTTTTTTTTCAGATGCAGCGGGGTGATCAGACGAGTATATGTATCGGGTTTCAAAACACTCAGGGGATGGGGGTTAAATGTCATGAGCATTGCTGTACCGGATATTTCCCGGGCTTTCCGGACTACTCTCTCAATAATTTTTTGATGGCCGATATGGATGCCGTCATAGTTTCCGATTGTGAGAACAGGATTAATAAACTTCTCATGTATATCCAGGGATTCAAAAATTTTCATAGTCGCCTCTTGACTTATTTGTTATATCCATATACTTTAATATACTAACATAATGCCGAAGTGGCGGAATTGGCAGACGCGCTAGATTCAGGGTCTAGTAGGTGCAAGCCTGTGTGGGTTCAAGTCCCGTCTTCGGCATTTATTATTTTCAGCTCAAGCGTCTCCAAGGTACCAAGGCCAAGGTACAAGGTTAAACCTCCCCGCTTCCATCTTCTTTTTTCCAGCAAACTCTTTACCATTTACCATTTCCGGTCCTATGTCCTATGCGCTGTTCTTTTTTCGTCCTTCGTCCCTCGTCCCAGCGGAGCGGTCGTCCTTCGGTGTTTTGCGCTACGTCCTACGCTATCACCAACACCTTCGCTCCTTGAATATTGCCTTCTTTCAATTCAATAAGGGCTTTGTTTGCTTCCTCAAGCTTGTACGTCTGTACTTCGGGTTTGATGGGAATTTCTGCCGCGAGTTCCAGGAATTCCCGAACATCCCTGCCTGTGACGTTTGCCACGCTTTTTATCTCCTTTTCAAGCCACAGATGTTGAGGATAGTCAATCTCCATAAGCGCCTGTTTGTCGACATGTTCTTTTCTGATAGCATTAATGACAAGCCTGCCGCCTTTCTCCAGGTTTTGCAGAGCATTGACGACTGTAGCCCATACTGGCGTTGTATCGATGGCCCGGTGCAGCTTTTCGGGAGAACTTTCGATCGTATTACCTGTCCAATAAGCTCCGAGTTTTTTCGCGAAAGCTCTTTCCTTTTCGTTTCGCGCAAAAACGAAGATTTTTGATGAAGGGTATTTGTGCCCTATCATCTGGATAACAAGATGGGCTGAGGCACCGAAACCGATAAGACCCACATTTTCGCCATCTCTCATCTCCGTAAGTCTAAGTGATCTATACCCGATCGTTCCCGCGCATAGAAGCGGAGCCGCTTCGAGATCACTGAATGCGTCTGGTATCGGATATGCGTAGTTTTCTGATACAGCGGTAAACTCGGCGTAACCTCCATTAACGTCTCTACCTGTTGCCTCAAATTGATCGCAGAGGTTCTCGTTATCCTGGCGACAGAATCTGCACGTACCGCAGGCCGAGTGGATCCAGGCGATACCGACCCGGTCGCCGGGTTTATATATTTTCGCGTATTTCCCGGCCTTCACTACAGTGCCAACTATCTGGTGCCCCGGTACCACAGGGAATCGAGGCGGCGGGGTCCTTCCTTCAATTTCGTCGAGTTCTGTGTGGCATACGCCGCACACGGAGACCTTAACGAGGACCTCATTATCGCCCGCTACAGGCGGCGGCATATCAACGAGCCGGAGAGGTTCTCTCTCTTCTTTGAGGTTACAAATCTTTTCGATGACCATCGCTTTCATATATCATCCATTTTCCGGGGCTCACGGCCTCTCGCCAATGAAGAGTTCAAGGTTCGAGGTTCAAGGTTGAAGGAAAATCGTGAAACCGGATATGGGATATCGTTATGAAAAAAGAAAGAATATTTAATCTTAACATTTTCCGAATTCACGATTTCCGATTTCCCGGTATTTATGCTATTCACGATTTCCGATTTCCGGCTCTCAGCGCTGCGCCCTATGCCCTATGCGTTCATACTGCCTGTTCTATAACCTTCCAGATCAAGAGTAACATAGGTAAAGCCGTATTGTTTCAATCCGTCGACGATCCCTTCCTGTTCTCTCAAAATAGTATCTAAATCACTTTTCGTTACCTCAATCCGTGCCACATTATTGTGATACCTGACCCTCACTTGCGATATACCAATACTTTTGATGAGCTCTTCTGACATCTCGATTCTTTTTAAAAGCGCGGCATCTATTGGTGTTCCATAGGGGATCCTCGTCGCGAGACAGGCATAAGGAGGTTTATTCTGTGTTGGCAGAGAGAGCATTCTTGAAAGCCCCCTTATGTCATCTTTTGTAAGTTCCGCTTTCAGGAGCGGGGAGACAACGCCCATTTCTTTGACGGCAGCACTGCCGGGTCTGAAATCGCTGGTATCATCGAAATTTGTGCCGTCAGCAATGTGGGCCATGTTTTTTTCTTTTGCGACCTCAGCCGCAATACGTAAAAGATTTTTTTTGCAGTGATAACAGCGTTCTTTTGTGTTTTCAACAAAAAGCTTATTTTTGAGTATTTCTGTATCATAGAGCAGATATTCGGCCCCGATCTCCGACGCGGTCTGTTTTGCCTCCTCAATTTCTTTCACGGGAAATGTCGGCGCGTTGCCTGTAAAGGCGATAACATGATCATTGCCGAGGACATCAACGCAGGTCTTTAAAAGAAGCGTGCTGTCCATGCCACCGGAATAGGCAACAAGGACAGTCTTCAACGCTCTCACAGTGTTCTTTAGGACTTCGTATTTAGACTCAATATTCACGATAAACTTACTATTTTACCGCGATAAGCTCAATTTCGAAGATCAGGACCGCATTGGGACCGATGATAGGCCCGTTACCTCTTTCTCCATAGGCGAGATTTGAGGGGATATAAACAGCATATTTAGATCCTTCCTTCATCTTCTGGAGTATCTCGGTCCAGCCCGGAATGACGCCGTTCACCTTGAATTCAGTGGGCTGGTTGCGTTTAATGGAGCTGTCGAACTCCGTACCGTCGATAAGGGTACCCTTGTAGTGTGCAAGGACCGTATCGGTGGCTTTCGGAATTTTGCCCGTACCTTCTTTGATGACCTTGTATTGGAGGCCGCTGGGTAATTTCACAACGCCGCTTGCTTTTGCATTCTGATTGAGGAAGGCTTCCCCATCCTGCTTGTTTTTGTCTCCAAGGACCTTCATTTTTTCGCCCTGCTTTGTTTGCATCTCTTTATTCAGATCAGTCAGAACCACGCGCAGTTCATCATCGGTCAGCTTTGGTTTTCCCGCGTAGGTATCTTTTATGCCCTGGGCGACCATATCTGCATCGATTTCTACGGACAAACTTTTCATCTGTCGGCCGAGATCGACCCCGATAGCATAGCCCGTCTTTTCCTTTTTATCTTTTGGTGTACCTTTTTCTTGCGCCCACGCCTCCACTGTAAGAACAAATAAACTGACAATAATTATCGTGATATACTTTTTGTTTCGTAAAAGCTTGTTTAAAAAACGCATTTTATTCTCCTTTTCCATAAAATTAGAAATGAAATATGCTAAAGAAATATGTTATTCCATGCCTTTGTAATTGTCAAATAGACTCTTCCTTCAGGAACTACTTCTGGACAATTATATACAAGAAGGTGTACATTATAAGATCAACCACACATGACAATCAAAAGATAAAGGGAGAAGAAAGAAACATGGATCAGGATTACGGGAAAGACAGCGTGCAGGATGGGCACAATGAACACAGAGAAGACAACATACCATCAGAAGTTTCGGGCGCAGACAGAGAGGAGGATTTTGCTCAGCTTTTCGAAGAGAGCACAAAAACTTCTCAAAGATTCGAGCCGGGCCAAAAAGTAAAATCCAGAATTGCCGGCATATCGGGCGATTTCGCGTATCTCGATATCGGCGGAAAAAGTGAAGCTGTTATTGACCTTAAGGAGTTTCTGACCGAAAATGGCGAATACTCCATTAAAGAAGGAGATACAGTAGAATCCTTTTTTGTCTCCTACGAAAATGGACTGAAAAAATTCACAACTCTTATCCGCGGATATTCCACGTTGAGTCTCAATGGTATTCGTGATGCCTATGAAGCGCACATACCTGTAAACGGCAAGGTTACCAAGGAACTCAAGGGAGGTTTTGAAGTCCAGGTCGGCAAGGTGAGGTGTTTCTGTCCTTTTTCACAGATCGATCTCAGAGGTGCCCGCGAAGCTGACTCATATATAGGACAAAAATATTCTTTCATGGTCCTGGAATACAAAGAAAATGGCCGAAACATCATCCTCTCGAGGAGAGTGATACTCGAAGAGGATCAGGAGAACCAGCGAAAAGTGTTTAAGGAGAGCCTTATGCCGGGAATGGATATAACCGGAAAGGTAAAATCAATACAGAAGTTCGGTATTTTTGTCGATATTGGCGGCATTGATGGGCTCATTCCTCTCAGTGAGCTCTCGTGGAGTAAAGGTGAAAAGCCTGCCGATCTTTTCAATATCGGCGATGAAGTAACGGTCAGGATTATCAATATTGAATGGGAGAGGGAACGGGTAACGCTTTCCCTAAAGGCGATATTGCCCGATCCCTTCTTAAGTGTTCTCGAAAAATATCCTCCCGAGAGCATTGTCCAGGGGATGGTTGTCCGTCTGGAAACCTTCGGGGCTTTTGTAAACCTTGAACCTGGCGTGGACGGTCTTATACCGATTTCAAAACTGGGCGCCGGCAGGCGTATTAAACACCCGAAAGAAGTCCTCGAGGTCGGGCAACTCGTTGAAGCGCAGGTCATTGAGGTCAATCCTGAGAAACGGAAAATATCACTCTCAATCGAACAGAAGATTGTTTTTGAAGATATTGCCTTGCCTTCTCCCGGCGATCTTATGGAAGGTGTTGTTGAGAGGGTTATTTCCGCCGGTGTTTTACTGAAAATCAAAGATGGGCTTACAGGATTTATCCCTAATTCAGAGATGGGAACCCTCAGGGGTACAAACCACAACCGCATGTTCCCTGCCGGGAGCGTGATGCAGGTGGTTGTGGTCGAAATCGACAGAAAACGCAATCGTGTAACGCTGAGCAGAAGCAAAGTTGACGAAAAGGTGGAAAGGGACACCTATGAGCAATACAGAGACAAGACAAATGAAGAAGAAAGGTCATCGGGAGGTCTCGGTAATCTGGGAGAACTCTTAAAAGCAAAACTGAACCTGTAGAAAGGGCCTCACACATACAGAGAAGGAGGGTGTATGGGATATTCAATTGTAGACAATGAAAGAGGCGGAATCGCGAAATTGCTTGTCTACGCAATGGTTGCCGGTGCTCTGTATGGAGGATACTATTATTTTCAAGCCATGCCGCGATACGCGCTTATCCAGTTCAAAAAAGCGATTGTCTTCAGCGATGCCGAGACAGGAGAAAAATACCTTGACATCGATCGTTTTATGAATGATTTGCCGGAAAAGATAACCAGAGGTGCTGACAGGGAATCACTCAAAAAACGTATCATAAAAGAAATCGACATGCCTTATGAAAAAAGCATTTTCGCCACCGTGAACAAATGGAACACCCTTACTGTCCCTATCAACATCGCCAATAATGTTGCCACCGTCGAACAGGACGACGGTACGACCATTGAAATGGAAAAGATATCAGAAAGACAATGGGTGATAACGTCAATCCGTTTTGCATCTCGAGATACCGAAAAATAGCCTTCAAACAGAGATAATATGATTGCTGAGGCCGAAGGAAATAAGAGACGTAAGAAGAGGATTATTCTTGTATCTTCCATCTTGCTCGCTTTTATTATTGTCCTGGGTATAGGCTACCTCTTCATTAAAGAAACGCCCCGTTACAGTCTCTACTGGTTTAAGAAGGCCATATTGGATCGCGATGCCGAAAGCGCCCTCAAATACCTCGATACAGACAGTATTGTGGACAATATGGTGAAGGATATGTCTGGCGGAGATGATAAAGAGAAGACGCAGTCAAAGGATTCATCGAAAGGATCGATGAAAAATATCGGTAAAGATGTCATAATGCAGAACCTTCCGGCCATTAAAACACAATTACGGGAACAGCTTAAATCAGCCATTATCTCCTACAATGACCGGACTGTCCTCAATAATCTCAATAAAGCAAGTGTTTTCGGTCTTCAGATCGCTATGGAGGGTGATATGGCGCTGGTCAAGATACGGGGTAGGGATAAGGTGGCATTTAAGATGGCGAAGTCGCCTGAGGGCCATTGGAGGATCATCGCCTTTAATTTGGAAGAGCTTACGGCGCACGGCGGCAAATAAAAGCAAATAAAACAGATATTATGAAGGCAGGTCAGGTTTCGTAAGCGTGTTGGATCACACCGCCCTCGATAAATCTTTCAATGTCCCCGGCGGAGTAACCGAGGCGCCGCATGGTTTCCTCGGTGTCGTTTCCCGGCGGCGGCGCCATAAATCTCACCTTCCCCGGTGTTTCCGATAGCTTGATAGGCATTCCGAGTTGCTTAACCTTTCCCAGAACAGGGTCCTCAACCTCAAGCACCATCTGACGATGGATAACCTGCGGGTCCTGTAACGCCTCTTCGATATTGTACACCGGGGCAACCTGGGTCCCTGCTTCAGCGAGAAGCGCTACCCATTCATCTCTGGTCTTTGTCAGGATGATCTGGCGTACAGCTTCTATGATCATCTCTTTCTTGTCCCCATCGTGCTGATAGGGGATGAATTCTTCTTTACCTATGGCGCGACAGAAATTGTTCCAGTATTGCGGCTCCAGATCAGTTGTGCATATATATTTTCCGTCTTTTGTCTGCCAGATACCGAGATAGGGTTGCCTGCCCCTGCGCTGAGGCACGACGCCATCCCTGAAAAAGCGCTGATAGACGCCACTTAGAAGTGGTATGGTGGTGTCCAGCATACCTATGTCGATATACTGCCCCCGGCCTTCCTGTTCTTTCACTCTCAGGGCAAGAAGAATACCGATTACGGCATGCAAACCGGCCGTAATATCGGCAATCGGGACCGGGTCAGGCATTACGGGTATATTGTCCTTGTCGAGTATCTGGCCCAAAACACCTGACAATGCCAAAACCACAGGGTCATGACCTGCTTTGCGCCGATAAGGACCATCCTGGCCGCAAAGAGAAATAGAACAGTAGATTATCTGTGGATTGACCTTTCTGATCTGTTCGTAATCTAATCCGAACCGTTCCATTGCGCCTGGTCTGTAATCTTCCACAAAGATATCACTCTTTTCGGCCATCTTATAGATGATTTCACGGGCATTTTCTTTCTTCAGGTCCATCAAAACACTTTTTTTATTGCGGGTGAAAAGGTCGTAGGCCCTTATTTTGCGACGCTGTCTGCTATCAACTGATGTTATATTGTGCGCCTTGTCCCCTTTGGCAATCTCAGAGGGCTGCTCTATCCGTGTGACCTCAGCCCCCATGTCGGCGAGAAGCCAGGTACAATAGGGCCCCGGCAGCATCCTTGACATATCTAAAACTTTCACATTCTCAAGCGGTAATTCCATTTCCTGACCTCCAGTGTGTCCTGTATCCTATCTCCCTGTGATGATTTTTTCAATCAAAATTGATATCTCAACGATACTTGAAGGCAGACTTCAGTCACAGCGTATGTCCCAAATGTACTGAAAAGTTGTATCCGGAATTAACAGACAAATAAACAAAACTGAACAAGGGATTCCCTTGGGGATAATTTTCCAAAGATGTATAACCGGGCAGGCTATCGCGGGATGGTGCGCGTAGTCAGATTAAACCGCCGCTGATGGTCCGCCGGTGAGATACCTTTCGGGATTGACGCTGATGCATTGTTCAATAATGTCCTTTTGAAAACCAAGGCCGATAAGATATCTGGCAGACTCGGTGATTGCCATGGAGCCACCGAGGAGCTTGCCGGCTAGATCTGTAATACCCTGCGCTGTAGTGTCCGTCTGCGCTTCTTTCACCGAATCGGACACGATGATGATTTTTCCAGGCTTTTTCGCGCTGAAGATCAACTCGATTGTTTTGGGATGGAGATGAAAAGGGTCAGCGATGATTTCAACATAGATATGAGGATTTGTGAGGCCGAATCCGGAAATGCCGGGTTCCCGGTGATGGATATCGCGCATAGCGTTAAAGATATGGGTTATACCTTTAGCGCCGGCATTAAAACCTGCTTCTGCCTCGCTGTGTGTGGCGTTGGAATGGCCCATGCTGACGATGATGCCCGTGTCGGCTATTGACTTGATAAGGCGTGATGCTCCATCAAGTTCCGGCGCCACAGTGATGATTTTTACCACCTCGCCGAATCCTTCAATGAGTTCTTTGTAATGAGATATTTTCGTGGGCAAAAAGGAATTTCCGTCAAGTGCCCCCCCGCGCGCAGGGTTGAGAAATGGCCCCTCCAGATGCACCCCTAAAATAGCCGCAGGCGGCGCGTCCCCGCGGGGACGCCGTTCAAGGTTCAAGGTTCGAGGTTCAGGTTCTTTTTGCTGTGGCCGAGGGTTCAAGGTTTTTCGGATTTGTTTTATCTGTGTTGATTTATTGATTTGACTGTTTTTTAACCTCGAACCTTAACCTTGAACCTTGAACCGCTGCCTCCGGCAGCCTGCATTTCCATTGCTTTCTTCACAGCCGCGATGTCGAGCCTCATCTGATCGATGGACGCAGAATAGATCGTGGGGATGATGGCGTCTACTCCATGGGAACCATGGATTTCAGCGATCCTGAGAATATCTTCAGGTGCAGCGCCCTTTGTATCGTAGCCACCTATACCGTGGGTGTGGATATCAATGATTGGCATGTTCCAACTCATCCTCCACCATTTTTATCCTGTAATTATACAACATTTCAATGAAAGCAGGAGACTTGACCGGGTCTTTGTCCATACCGAAGAGATGACTTTTGCAGGAACAATCGGAACAGCCAAACCCCGGGATTGACCAGTCGGTAATCTTTTGAAGGCCATCCGCGAGGGCACATTCAATGTCTTCAGATGTGCGAATTGGCAAGCCCTTGTAGAAGGATGCTTTCTCACGGAGATAATCGATGTGCCAGAAAAGGTTTTTTCGTAAACGCTGGTGTCGTTCGATGCGTTTTGTGAGGGCCTTCTTTGCCGAACCCGCGTAGAGGTAATAGCCCTTTTTGAAAGAAATACTTCCAAGTTCACCGATGGTAATATCAGTCTCTTTTTCAAGGTGAAGGATAACGATATAGCATCCGCTGTCATGGACTTTTTCTTCAATCATCTCCCAGGGAATCGTGAGGTCCTTTACATGATCATCAAGAGAAAGGTCATGTTTCCAGGACAAGCCAATAGCCTTTACGAAAAGTCTATCGCGGCATTTCAGAAACACTTTTGCGAATTCAAAATCCGTATGGTATTCGGGCATAAAATATTGCGCATGCGGCCACTGAACGACGAAGAGGACCCCGGTGTTCATACCGTGCTTATTCAATTCGAGAAGTCCCCTCAGATGGCGGCTTCCACGTTCCGTCACCGCGTCGGGAAACATGGCAAGCCTGTTGTGGAAGAGGGTGCAATTTTTTACCTCCAGGACAAGCTCTTTCCCGTCCTTCTGCAACAGGAAATCGAACCTGCTGTCGCCGAAGGTGGCTTCTCTTCTCACAATCTCCGTATCCTCAAGTCCCGGCACAAGCCGCTTTCTGAGGAGTATATCAACGACATCATTGGTGAGGTGTGTATGGAGCATTACGGGTATACCATCTTTCTCAACGGCCATGACGGTATAGGGGATTTTCGTGGTGTTGCTGTTTCGCTTCAGATAAAGCGTACAGCCAGGCATGAGAAGTTCCCAGAGCCTGCCCGGATTGGGAAGATAGGCTGTGATTGGTTTTTCATTATGGACGCATTGAACAACAAACCGGTTGGGGCGGCTGACAAACTTTGCCGGTGTCAATTTTCCTTTGATAACTTGCATGAGAGAGTATAACAGATCAGAGTTCTGAAGATAGATGAAAAAACGCTCTTTTTAATTTTACATTTTACATTTTTCATTTTACATTCTTAAGACGCAGAGGTGAAACACGTATGATGCCCCTGTATGAGAGAAAACAGCGAGTTGAATATCATGAATGAAACATTATTCTTAGGAACCTGGTCGGAAGAAAGGCTCGACAGGCTCATTGCCGAGTCAACGAAGATAAAGGACGTCGGTGAGCGGATTGTTTTTCTCTCAAAGCAGTTTCTTGGCGCACCCTACAAAGAATCGACGCTCATCGGTGGTGCGGCGACGCCCGAAACATTAGTCATCAATATTGAAGCTTTTGACTGTTTCACCTTTCTCGACTCCATCGAAGCGATGCGCCTTTCCCGATCCTTCGCTGATTTTCATGAAAATCTCAAACGGGTACGTTATAAAGAAGGCGTTATCGGGTATGAGAGGCGCAACCATTTTTTTACGGACTGGTCTGAATTCAACGCAGATTTCGTTCAGGACAGAACAAAAGAAATCGGCGGTAAAGAAGTAGAAACTGTCACGAAGATTTTGAATCGCAAAGATGACGGTCTCTGCTTCCTTCCAGGAATTAGGCCTTTTGAAAGGATGATTTCCTATATTCCTTCTGAAAAAGTTAACAGAACCACCTCTGCGCTATTACAAACCGGCGATTATGTCGGCGTTTACTCAAACCTCTCCGGTCTCGATGTTTCCCATGTGGGTATAATCGTGAAAGACGGTCCTGATATTTATTTCAGACATGCATCATCTGCAGCCAAAAAAGTTGTCGATGAGGACTTTTCCGAATATATTGCAGACAAACCAGGCATTATCATACTTCAACCATACTAATGCCAATTCTAAGCCAAAAATAGCACCCAAAGGGTACCCGAGATGCCGAGGATATCCTTTCAGGGCCTGTCCTCCGGTGGTTTAGCGGAGGACACAGGTAAAGCTTTATTATATGCATGAATTAGAATTGGCATAAAAAAAGAATAGCAGTACTTCGCAAGGAGTATTGTGAATGGATTTGTTCAAAAAGAGAAGGGAATCCGGTTTGCCGGATTCCCTTTAGTTGACTTAAGCCTTTACAACGTTTGTTGCCTGAAGCCCCTTGGGACCTTTTACAACGTCAAAATTCACTTCCTGACCTTCGGAAAGGGATTTGAAGCCGCTGTCCTGAATAGCTGAATAATGAACGAATACGTCTTCGCCATCCTCTTTGGTTATAAAACCAAACCCCTTGGACTCGTTAAACCATTTAACAGTTCCTTTTGCCATAAAAATAAACCCTCCTTAAAAGAATATTGAAGATTACGGAACTGTGTTATGGTGAAAATGGTACATACCTTTACATCACAAACAACAGACCCTTCCGAAACTTCGTGTAAAGTATTTCACAGAAAAATACAAAGGTCAACAGTTTATTAAAATTTTTTTATATTTCTTATGCTATTGTGTGTTTTGTTTCTGATTGCCCGTCTTCTGAAGGTGTACCCACGGAAGGAACACTTTCTAATACACTTTCAATCATTACCTGTTTCCATGACTTCGCTTTCGCCTTCCATTACTTCACCTTCCGGGGCTTCGCCTTCGGCAACCTCGTTGCCTTCCTGTTTTAAACCAAAACGCCGCAGACGTTTTTCTTCCTGTTTTTTCAAGCGCTGTAGTTCCTTTTTTCTTTTGTCACTTCGAAATGGTTTTGACAAGTTAGCCTCCTATTCTGACATACAATATCTTTTTACATTTAAAGAGTATGTCAGAATCGTATGAGTTTCAATTGATTTATGGGACTGCTATTTTCCTCTGAGCTTCTTTCAAAAGCTCGATGAGAGGGTCTACTTTTTCAGGCGCAAGGACAAGGCCATCTGCCGTAGGAACTAATTCTCCATCATTAATAATGTTATAAACCCTCAGATCTATACATTTTATCCCTTTATGTTCCGTAATGGTTACCATGAGACGTTCTTTAGAATTTTTCATCAGCTTTCCTATTAACACATTGCCTCCTTATAGAAATTTTCTCGATCATTGTTATCCCGGTCCAAACGCGTGTGTCCAGGAAAAATGTTCTCCGTCTCCAAGGGTCACCTTTTTAAAGCCTGCCCTTTCAAGATAAAGAAGCAAATCTGTATCTTGCACCATTTTGAGAATAAAGGCTTCGCAGAGGGGTAGACACTCCATTTTGAGATACGATTTATCAGGTCCGCTCAGGGCAATACGGGCGTCAAAGCCTTTCGCGAGATAGAGAAATTCGAACTCATCAGCCACCATTTCCCGCTGTTTAATCATCAGACGACGCGCGAGCGCTGACGATACTTTTTCTATTCCTTCCATCCTTGCGCGTACTTCGTTCATCAACCGCCGGGCTTCCTTGTACTCTTTTGCCCGCTGATTAATAGCATTTAAATGTCTCTGGGCGTCATAAACTCTACCCCAAACGGTTTTCATGGGATTTTTATTCGGTTTATATCCGTCCGCAAGGGCCTTTTTCGCTTCTTTCAAGTGTTCTGACGGCGTTCCTCGAAAAAACTGTTCCGGCTTGACCCGGTGTCCATGAGGTTTCGGAAGTTCAATGTCCGACGATAATACCGGTTCAATCCGATGTCCTTGAAGTTCCGGAATTTCTATTTCCGGCGATAACAAGGGATCGTCAGAGAGTCCACCATGAATAACATAGGGCATTTCCATTTGCGGCTCCTCATTCTAAGTAATTCGCACAAACAATTCAGAACTGTTTCATTATAATTGGGACGGGCAAACTGTATCTGCGTATTAAGTTGATTGTTTATAACATATTTCTGACGTATTTGCCATTGATACTTTTATAATTGTTCAATGGAGGACAAAAAACAGGTTCATTAATATCGTAGATTAATTTTCATAAATACCTATAAAAATCGATTAATTACGACCCTAAAGAACCTTGTTTTGTATTATCAGTCCAATAGGCATGAAAAAATCTTGACACAGGCATAAAAATATATTTAAATAAATGCAGTAATGTTTATGATATTGAACAACACATTAACAGTTGATAGTTGGCTATTTGATGTATATGATGTTCACTATAATGAATTATTACAGAACAAATATTTTGAACTCCTACCGTTTACATCCGCGGTAGAAATGGTATAAGTTTATAGAACGAAATTATGGACAGAATAAACTTAACGGAAAAAACTGATTGGGCATTTATTGAAGAAGTAAAAAAAGAGAGCGGCGAGAATCCATCTCTCTGCTATCAATGTGGAAACTGCACGGCAGGGTGCCCCTATACGCAGTATTTTGACTATCCGGTAAGCATGGTCATGAGACTTCTGCAGGCCGGACAAAAAGAGACGATCCTCAATTCAAAATCCATCTGGCTCTGTGCTACCTGTGAGTGCTGCACCACCCGATGTCCCTGTAATGTAGATGTAACCCACATTATGGACACGTTGAGGATCATAGCGAGACGAGAGGGCAAGGTATCGGAAAAGGACATCAAACTCTTCTATGATTCGTTCCTCGATTCCATGAAACACTTTGGCCGCATGTTCGAAATGGGCATCATCCTGAACTACAAACTCCGGTCCGGTCATCTCATGGGCGATGCGGAACTGGGGCCTGCCATGATGAGCAAAGGCAAGATACATCTTCTGCCGACGAAGATCAAAGGCGCCGACAAGGTGGCAAAGATTTTCACGAGATATCAGGAAAAAGCAAAAGAAAAGGCGAAAAAGAATGGCTGAGAAGAAATACGCCCACTTTTGCGGATGTTCGCTGGAAAGTTCCGCGAAAGAATATGATGACTCCCTGCAGGTTGTCGCGAAGGCCCTCGGAATAGAACTTGTCGAACCCGAAGACTGGAGCTGCTGCGGCTCATCGCCCGCCCATACTGTTGATTATGTATTTGCCGCGGCGCTTGCCGCACGTAACCTTGCCATTGTCGAAAAAATGGGGCTTCCCACGATTACCTCGCCATGCCCGTCATGCCTTACGGCATTCAAGAAAGCCAACCACAGCATGGCCGACGAGGCATTCAGGAAAGACGTCAATGAGCTTCTTGATGAGCCCTACAACTGTGGTGTTGAGGCGAAATCCTCCCTCCAGGTTATCTACGAAGATATCGGTCTTGAAGCCATTGCTTCGAGAGTGACCCATATACTGCCCGATCTCAAAGCGGTTTGCTACTATGGATGTATCCTGAACAGGCCCCCTGAAATTGCGCAATTTGATGATCCCGAGAACCCTGTGGCGATGGATAAACTCCTTTCCGCCCTCGGTGTCGAGGTCCGTGATTTTGCCTTCAAGACAGAGTGTTGCGGCGCTGCATTCAGTATGCCGAAACGCGAGATGGTCAACGAATTGACTTACAAGGTGCTCAATATGGCTGTGGACGCCGGTGCGAACTGTGTCGTTGTCGCCTGTCCGCTCTGCCAGCAGAACCTTGATCTCCGTCAGGGACAGGTGAACAGCCTCATGGGATCGAAGTTCAATCTCCCTGTACTCTACTTTACTCAGGTCATGGGGCTGGCATACGGCTATTCTCCGAAAGAACTGGGTATGGATAAGATATTCGTCAGCGCCGATCCAGTCATCAGGCGCATTACGAAAGCAGAACACGAGAAACAGAAGGCCGAAGAATCGGCAGCAAAGAAGGCCCCCAAAGCGAAAGCGAAGGGAACAACGGAAGAAACAACTACAGAGGAGACCTGATCAATGCGGGTTGGTGTATTTATTTGCCATTGTGGAAGCAACATCGCGGGCACTGTCGATGTGGCGAAAGTAGCAGCCGAGGCGAGGAAACTCCCCGGCGTAGCCTTCGCGACAGACTATATGTACACCTGTTCCGAGCCGGGCCAGGACGAGATCAAGGGCGCCATCAAGCGTGAAGGTCTTGACAGGATCGTGGTTGCCGCCTGCTCACCCCGTATGCACGAGAATACTTTCCGTAAAACCATAGAGAAGGCCGGTCTCAACCGGTATTTTCTGGAGATGGCCAATATCAGGGAGCATGTCTCCTGGATAGGTCTCGATAAAGAAGCCAACACGACAAAGGCACTGGAAGCGGTGACAATGGCCGTTGCCAAGGTCCAGCAGAATAAACCCCTCTATCCGGCGTCCTTCAAGATTAACAAACGGGTACTGGTCATCGGCGGCGGTGTCGCCGGTATGCAGTCGGCCCTTGACTGTGCCGACGGCGGTCTCGATGTGGTCATGGTGGAGAAAAGCCCGGCCATTGGCGGCATGATGGCCCGTCTCGACAAGACCTTCCCCACGATCGACTGTTCCATCTGTATCCTGGGACCCAAGATGGTCGATGTGGGCCAGCACGAGAAGATAAAACTCTACGCCTATTCGGAGATCGAAGAGATCAAGGGATATGTCGGTAATTATCAGATAAAGATCAAAAGAAAAGCATCATACGTGGACTGGACAAAATGCACCGGCTGCGGTCTCTGCATGGAAAAATGTCCCACGAAGAACGCTTATGATTCTTTCAATTTCGGGGCAGCGCCGACACGGGCAATCAACATTCCCTTTCCGCAGGCGATCCCGAAAAAAGCCAAGATAGATCCGAAATTCTGCCGTCAGTTTACGAAAGGCAAATGCGGGGTTTGCGCCAAGGTCTGTCCCACCGGCGCCATCAACTATGATCAGCAGGACGAGTTTGTGACCGAAGAAGTAGGCGCTATCGTCGTCGCCACAGGGTATGGACTTCTCGATCAGGAGAAACTTCCCGAATACGGCGGCAACAGGTATCCCGATGTCATTTCCGGTATTCAGTATGAGCGGTTTCTGAACGCTTCAGGGCCGACCTCGGGCCACATCATACGGCCATCAGACCATGAGGAACCGAAGACCGTCGTCTTTGTCTCCTGCGCCGGTTCCCGTGACAAATCGATCGGCGTGCCCTACTGCTCCAATTTCTGCTGCATGTATATCGCCAAACAGGCGATCCTCACTAAAGACCATATCCCTGATTCGCAGTCTTATGTCTTCTATATGGACATCCGTTCGCCGGGCAAAGGCTATGATGAATTCACCCGCCGCGCCCAGGAGGATTACGGGGTAAAATATATCCGTGGCCGTGTATCGAGGATTTATCCCAAAGGCAAGAAGATGGTCGTCCAGGGGGCAGATACATTGCTCGGAACAACCGTAGAAGTGGAAGCAGACCTCGTTGTCCTCGCCACTGCCGCCATCGCGGCCGATGGAGCGCCGCAGATGGCAGAGAAGCTCCATATTTCCTATGACACATTCGGGTTTTACGTTGAGAGTCATCCCAAACTGAGACCCGTTGAAACGAATACATCGGGTGTTTTCCTCGCCGGCGCATGCCAGGGTTTGAAAGATATCCCGGCATCAGTAACGCAGGGAAGCGCGGCAGCAGCCAAAGTACTGTCTCTCTTTTCCAAGGACATGCTCGAATCCGATCCGGCCATCGCCCAGGTCAATACCAATACCTGTGTGGGCTGCTATAAATGTCTCAAGACCTGTCCTTTCGGCGCTATTGTCGAAGATACTCTGCGGAGCGGCAAGAAGGTCGCCAAGGTCATCGAGACGGTCTGTGCCGGATGCGGCGTCTGCACAGCCACATGTCCCTGCGGCTCGATTCAGTTGCAGCATTTTACGGATAACCAGCTCCTCTCGGAGGTTAATGCCATATGTCAGACGTAGCATCAAAGGAACTGCGCATCGTCGGTTTTCTCTGTAACTGGTGTTCTTACGGCGGCGCTGATACGGCCGGTGTTGGACGGTTCAAACAGCCGACAGACCTGCGCATCATCCGTGTCCCCTGTTCGGGGCGTGTAGATCCGCTCTTTGTCGTCAGGGCGCTGCTCACCGGGGCGGACGGTGTCCTCGTGTCCGGTTGCCATCCCCGGGATTGCCATTATTCCGAAGGCAACTATTACGCCCGTCGGCGACTTGAAATGTTAAAGAGAATGCTTCCTTTCGTCGGTATCGACGAGAAGAGGTTCCATTATACCTGGGTTTCGGCCTCAGAAGGCCAGAAATGGCAGCAGGTTGTGACCAACTTTACGAAACAGGTCCATGAGCTTGGTCCACTCCACGAGAAGAAGGAGAAGACAGCTTGAGTACGGAGAAACTGAAAGAAACCATACAAAAAGTCTTTCCCGATGTTGAGACTGTCATCTGCTGGCAGGAAGGCTTTGATAAACTCCATACGACACCGCTCTTCATAACTGCTGCCGATCAGACCGACAAGGCCGTCTGGAATGCGCTTTGCTGCCCAGAACCTTGCGAGCTACCTTCCATCACAGAAGAAAAAAGTTGCTGTTGTGGTCAAGGGCTGTGACTCGAGGACCATTGTCCAGTTCATGCAGGAAGGACTCATCGACAGAAATAATGTTGTCATCATCGGCATCCCCTGCAGAGGTGTTGTGAGCGTCAAGAAGGTGCTCAAGGCAATTGATTTTCAACCCATCGAGAATGTGACTTGTACTGATGGTAAAGTCGTTGTGAAGACACCGAAAGGTGAAACGACTCTGAATGTTTCCGATGTCTGGCCGGACAAGTGCAAAAGCTGTCAGTATCCTACTCCGGTTATCTATGATTATCTCATTGGTGATGCGATCGAATCCGACAAACCGGCAGAGAGTGTCTACGAAGATGTCCGCGAATTCGAGACCAAAACGCTGGAAGAGCGCAAGGCCTATTTCGATAAGGAATTTTCTAAATGTATCCGATGCTATGCCTGCCGTAACGCCTGCCCCATGTGCGTCTGCCAGGACAGTTGCATTGCCGAGACACGGGACCCTCACTGGATAACCCAGAAGATGTCCCTTACCGAAAAGACCATGTTCCACATGATCCACTCTGTTCACCTCGCGGGCCGCTGTGTGGAATGCGGTGAGTGCGAGCGCGTTTGCCCCATGGATATCCCTGTGGCCAAAATAAAGAAAAAGATCAACGCCGGGATGAAAGAACTCTACGATTATTCGACAGGTGTCAATCCCGAGGATAAACCACCGATGTATACATTCAATGTTGACGAAGTAAAGATCAAGGAGCATAAACTCTAATGGCGAAGACAGGATTTCTTCCAAAGGAGAAGCTACAGGCATTTCTCGACGCGTTGAGTAAAGACGCTGTTGTCCAGGTACCCGTCGCGGAAGGTGATGTCGTTTCCTTTAAACCATACACAGCGGATACAGAGATATGCCTGACGAGACCGGCCAATACGCCGCCGAAGGGCGTTATCTTTCCCCAGTGCGAACAGCTTCTCTCCTTTGAATACATAAAAGACCCCGAAGACCCCAAGAAGGCGAGCATTACTGTCAGCGACAAAAGGGAATATCCGAAAGCAGTTATTTTCGGTTGCCGTCCCTGCGATGCCAAGGGTTTTACTATCTACGACAGACCCTATCTCGAAACCGATATGCCGGACCCATATTATAAAGAACACCGCGACAAGACGACCATCATCTCCATGGCCTGTGAGACACCTTTTGCGGGATGTTTCTGTGTTGCTGTCAATGGCGGACCGGCGGACAAGACAGGCTCCGATGTCCTCATGACTGATGTGGACAAAGGGTATTATCTCGAATCGCTCACTGAGAAAGGCGACGCAATACTCGCGCTTCCCATGATTGAAGCCGGCGCGTCCTATGAAGCGGCGGCACAGAAGACACAGAAAGAAGCAGCGGCGAAGGTGCCGAACCCCTTTCCGGCAGATGCCACAGAGAAGGTCAACACGAAACTCTTCGATACCGATGAATTCTGGCAACAGGTGGCGGCCAAGTGCATAAGCTGCGGCGCATGCACCTATCTCTGCCCGACCTGTTACTGCTTCAATATTACCGATGAGCAGACCCGTGACAAAGGCGAGCGCCTCCGCACCTGGGACGCCTGTATGTTCCAGCATTTCACGCTGGAGGCAAGCGGCCACAATCCGAGGCCACTTAAATCACGGCGGTTGAGACAGCGCGTAGGCCACAAATTTGCCTATTACCCTGAAAAATATAACGGTGTTATCGCCTGCTGCGGCTGTGGACGGTGCATCAGACACTGCCCGGTCTCCGTTGATATCAGCGAGATCGCGGGTTACCTGAAAGACCCGAAACAAGACCCCAAGACGTGGGTCGAAAGAAACACAAAGGCTTAAAGGACGGGAGTTTGTAATATGTCAGAGAATTGCCAGTGCAAGAACCCATATCTGCCTGAGATAGCGACGGTGACGCGCATCATCGAAGAGACGCCGAACATCAAATCCTTTCAGGTTGTTTTCAACGATGCCGAGAAGATGAAAAACTTTAAATACGAGCCGGGCCAGGTAGGGCAACTCTCTATCTTCGGTGTCGGCGAATCCACTTTCGTCATCAACTCGCCGCCGACGCGTATGGAATATCTCCAGTTTTCCGTCATGAAGGCAGGCGAAGTAACAGCAGCGCTCCACAATATCTATGAAGGCGACGAGATCGGCGTAAGAGCGCCGCTCGGAAACTGGTTTCCCTACAACGAAATGAAAGGAAAAAACATCCTTTTCATCGGCGGCGGCATCGGCCTCGCGCCCCTCAGAACGCTTATTCTCTTCATGCTCGACAACCGGGCAGATTATAAAGATATTACCATTATCTACGGATCGAGGACACCCCCCGATCTCTGCTATAAAGACGACCTCAAAGAATGGGAAGAACGATCTGACGTGAACCTCATCCTCACCGTTGATGCTGCATTTCCCGGCTGGGAAAAGAGGATCGGTTTTGTGCCCACGGTATTAAAAGAAGTGGCGCCGAAGCCGGACAATACCGTTGCCATCACCTGCGGTCCGCCGATCATGATCAAGTTCGTGCTTGAAGGACTGGCAGGGCTGGGCTTTCCGCCGAAGAGAATATCGTGACGACGCTGGAAGCGAGGATGAAGTGCGGGATAGGGATATGCGGAAGATGCAATATGGGGCATAAGTATATATGCAAGGATGGGCCGGTATTTAATCTCAAGCAGTTGAATGAGCTGCCTGAGATTTAACCTTAATATGTTGCCAATAAAAGCAGGCGGGCTAAGTGCCCGCCTTTTTTATTGGCAACATGGCTCATCGAGGCCGAAGGGCTTTTCGCGCCTAATACCGCCACCTGCGGGGTCGCGCAATCCTCAATGTGGCGCTGCCACACCTCCGGTTGGCAACCCCTTGTTGTCGGCATTATCCATCGAAAATCCCTTCGGCCTGAAAACATTTAGCTATCAAGGCGTTTTTGTAGATAAAAAGTTTATCAGGATCAATTCATTCATGACCAGGGAAAATATTCTTTCACTATTCATCTGAGATTGGCGGCTTAACTACTTCCTGAAGCCAACGCTCTCTCATATGGGTGCAGACTTTATGATTTTACATCAGAGGGAAGTTTGAGACGTCCTTAACGAAAAGATTCATTGTTCTGAACACTACTTCTCAATATCAATGACAGCTTTACCGAAAAACCCACAAAAAGTTTATTGTCTTTTAATCCTTATTATAGGCAAAAGACAATTGAGAGCTAACAAGATGTGCTATTTTGAGTATGAATATCATAAAAATGCCTTGTTATCTTTAGACTAATGGGTGTAGTATTGATAAAAAGGTAAGTTGGTATATTAATTGTTAGCTTTTTGAGGAAGCAACATGAATATTAATATGGCTGCTGATCAACCAGTTGTTAAGATTAATGACAAGAATTGGTTTGGAGATAAGATATTTGCGGACATTGCAGGTGAAACTAACGAAGGAGAATGAGAGAAATTGCATGAGCAAAATATCGTCCATCCAGAACGACATTAATCGATTATTGATTCATGAACATGTTTTCATGAAGTCAACCGATATGATCTTTTCGGAAGAAGTACGGGATATATGTAAACAAAATAAGTGCAGAATGTATGGAAGTTCTTGGGCCTGTCCGCCTGCGGTGGGAAGCGTTGAAGAGTGTAAAGCACAGTGTTTGGCTTATGAACATGCATTCATGTTTACAACGGCAATAAAAGTCAAGAACCGTTATGATGTCAAAGGATGGGTTCATGCACGCAAGGAGCACGAAAAGCTAACGGATCATGTAGCTGATATTTTTCGGTCCTACGATGCTGGGTCGCTGGTGTTATCCACTGAAGGATGCCTTTTGTGCAAAACCTGCACGTATCCCAACGCTCTCTGCAGGTTTCCTAATCGCATGTATCCCGCAACGGAAGGATACGGGATACTGGTGATGCAGCAAGCGAAAATATGCAATATCAAATACAACAATGGGATAGATACCATTACATACTTCAGCATGGTGTTCTTTAATACAGACGAAGGAACCGTATAACCCGATAGAGTGTACCGTCAGGAGTCCGTCACGTCAGGAGCCGTCCAGGAGCCGTCAAGGACGCTCTTTACATATTTACTTTTGAGATGAAGAATGTCCTGGTTTAGCAGTACCATCGGGGACATCCTATATTCTTCCCGTCAAGTAAAAAGAATACCCAATAATATCAACCTCTGAGAAACATTCGCCGTTTTCAATGCAGGCCTGTCTTACTTGCGATCTGAGAGTTACATTAATCATGTGTATGATCCTTCATATGTTTAAAAACTCGATATTGCACGAGTATAAGTCCTGCGATTACCAGGATAACAACAAGATAGAGTGGGTACTTATAACGTTCAGTAAAGGGAAGTCGGGCGCTATTGCCCGCAAATTTTGTGTTTGATCGTGGTTTGGCCAGTTGTGCTAACGGGATTTGATCCGGTTTCTGTTTTAGCACAAGTTCGGTCAAGTCATACTGAGGTTGTTTTGCTAAAGGATTGCCCCAAAAAAGGTATAATTTACGCTCGGGCTGTTGTTTAAAGACAAGTAGTCTACGGTAACCTTCCCCGTATATAGCGTTTATCGAAAGAGGAGGACTATCAAGATTCTTGAATGTGATACGAAACTCATGTGCTGCAATTTCCGGAATACCTACAACCATCTTAGACTCATGCATGGTTATTGTGTCAAAATTAAAGATTGTACCGCTGGCCCAATGCTCCCATCTCCCGCTGTCCCGCTTAACCTGCACCTCGACCGCGCGTTGGAAATTGCGATCTCCCGTAGAAAAAACCAGTCGATCAAGCGGAAAAGTAGAAGACATTCCAACATGAATAATGTTTACCTTGTTTATCGTATCTATATCAGATCTTACAATTGTTCCATGAATGGTGTAGGTTTTTCCCGATGAATAGATTTCCTGCAACACTCGTATATTAGTTATGTTCAATGGTTGCGCATCTCCATTGATAATTTTGATTGCGACATGACGGAAGGTGATTTCGGGAAAAGTAATGTAGGTTTGTCTTAGCTTTTCTCCTCTGTTGATATCGAAAATAACACCATCTTTTCGTACAATGTTCCAGTTCTTGCCATCGGAACTGCCGAGAACCTGTACCTGTCTGGAAAAATCCGTATCTGTAGTAATTATCTCCAGGACATTGATACGTGGTTGCTCAGATTCGATCGAAAGCTCGATCCAGGTTTCCCCTTTTTCGGTGCGCGATGTATTTTGCATTTTGGATTTGAGTTCCTGACTCTGTTTTTCAGGTTTTCTGGATATGATCTGCCATGGGACTTCTTCTTTGCGATCAGTTATTATACGAAAATCAGCAAAAGGAAGTTTTGTGTTGATGTTGCCTAACTGATCAGGCTCTAAATATATTGCGGCAAGATTTGCTATTTTTGAGACGCTGAGCATATCAATATCAGCATACTTTTCCCAGAGTCGTTCATCAAATGAGGCACATTGACCGGTTGTGCCGCCAAACATGAGGAGATTGCATAAAACAGCACAGACTAAAAATCTTGTGGTCATCGGTTCTCTCCAAAAATAATATGTTTAAAACGATTGTAACCATACGATACAGCGAGCAGTAATAAGCCGAGTACAATAAAAGAGATGATACGATAGAACGTTTGCAGCGACGATAAATCAACAAAGAAAACTTTGAGTACCGTTGCACCCAGAAGTAGAATACCAAATATTCGTGTTGCAAGTATTCGCTTGAATATGCCAACACCTATCAGCAGTGATGAGTATAATCCCCACAATACTGAAAGCGAAAGCTGATATGCGTAATGAAATGATCCCCAGTAGAGATTGTGATGTGTTGAGCGGGAGCGAAAAAAATCGTGGGTTTCAAATGAAAGTAGCGCCAACGATAAAATCTGCGTAATCACAAAGACAGCTGTGAGCATATGCTGCGCATTTATGCCGAGTTTATCTCGATATCTGGACATAAAATTCAAAAGAACATAAAAGCCCCCTATTGCTGCTGCACAAACGAGAAACCGGCCATTAAAAACCGGTATAAATTTTTCAAAGGGTTCCAAATAGAGAATAATATCCTGAGAATATTCGATGAGTACGATAACACCGATTAAGTAAGCGCCTGTCCGCACGATAGGGTAATTGAGTCTTAATCCAATCCATGCGAGTGCTACCATTTCCACCGCTAAAGCGGGCATAATCCATTGCTGTTCTAAGATAACAAACGTTGCTATTACCGTCATTATAACTGAAGCAACCGCATAAGAAGAGGTTGTTAAGCGGGCAGACGATTCGCGGCGATTCATAATTCCTGCAAAACAGATTTCACACCAGGCGAGCGCCAATGTTGATATTTTCATTGTCGTAGTTGAGACCCAATCATTTTGCGCAAAGGCAGCAAAAAGAACAAAAGCTGCGGATCCGAAAATTATGGTCTGATCAATTTCTGATTCTTTCTTTTTGATAGAAGAATGAGACAGAAAAATATATAGGTTGTAGAAGATAAAAAATGCGACCACAATACCGAAGGCGAGCCACTGTTGATCATTTGTAAAGAATTCGAGATGCCAGCCAAAATACAGCAATATAGTACCTAATAGTGAAGCAGCTACTAATGATGGCCAATATCGTAACCGTAGTAGAAAGAGAATTCCTATATCGAGCAGCAAGACGTAACTGAATAAGATCACGGGTTGATTTTGGCCAGTAGACAACATAACCGGAGTAAGAAATCCTCCCAGAAGGGCAATTGCGACTAAAGAGTACGCTGAATATCTGATAGAGAGGGTCATTCCTGTAGACGTAATTACCAACATGCATAATGCGGCCAGTGGTGCAGGAAGCAGATGGTAAAGCGCAAACGCTGCATATAGCGCGAGATAAAGTACTGCCAATCCACCACCGCTTACCATTTGACCATACAGGCTCAAATTCCTTTTCTTATGGAGGTACTCTCCCGCTCCAATGAAAACAGCCCCCCAAAATATACCTAAAATAACGCGGCCTGTTTCTCCAATCAGCTTATTATCAAAAGAATACTTAAGAAAAAAAGCAACACCGAATATTATAGCGATGATGCCTATGCGTCCAATCCAACGAGTACCGATTGCGCTTTCAAGGGAGGAATCTGATAGTCCTCTCGCCTTCGTAGCTTTTTGTTTTGGAACCGAAGAAACATGAGGGTTGATTGGTCGTATCTTCTGTTGACAATTGTCCTTCCTTCAAAAGATGGTTCTCCTTTAAGCTCCGCAATTTCATTTTCTAAATCGTTGATCCTTCTTAGGAGTAGGTCAAGACACTCATCACGCTGATCGTCAGTTCGCATAGGCTTGTACCTCAATGTATATGGTTATCACAACGGTCATTCCAGGAAATGCCCCCATACCATCAGAACTTTCTTTCTCCGAACCCATAATATCAAACGAAAATAACTGATCCTGTAAATTTTCGGGCTTGCTGTAATTGGCTAAGTTGAAGATTCCCGCCCGTAAGTCCATTATCCATCTATTCGGATCTGTTTTCAAGATAATTTTGGATGAGGATAAAGTAATTGTAGAGGACGTCCTTCAATATTTCAATTCGTAACTTCCTTTTCAAGGAAAAATCTGTTGTCCTTTTGATCTTGATTAATAAGACATTTGAGAATATATTATATTCAGGAGGTATATTATGGCAAAAGTCGTAACGCTCAGACTGGATGATGAAATATACAACACCTTCAAGACTATAGCCGATCAGGAAAACAGACCTCTTTCTAATTTTATTGAAACGGCCGCAATGCGATATATCAATGAAATTGAATTTGTCGATGAGTTCGAGATGGCGGAGATAAACTCCAATACCGTATTAAAGGATTCAATGAAACGGGGGATCAAGGACTACAAAAAACGCAATGGCCGGTTTGTTTAATGTATCGTATTTTCCTGACAAACGAATTCCTGAAACAACTTAAAAAAATTGATTCACGGATCAGAAAAGGGCTGAAAAGAAAATCGAAGAGTATATCTCACCCCAATTGAAGCAGGAACCGCACTTCGGAAAAAATGTAAGAAACTTCGAGGTTATGTACCTGAAACGTGGCGATACAGAATTGGGAGCTTGAGACTTTTTTATATTATTGATGAAGTAGAGAAGATCGTCGCTCTGATTTCAATTGATGATAGAAAGGATGCGTATTAGAAGGAAGAGGGAGAGAAGTATGCCCTTGACAAGAGACAGGAGTCGGAAGGGGGGGACATCACAGAAATATAATTATCCTTTTAAATGACTGATGGAGAGGAGCTTAGATATTTGAACTGACGATCTTCTTTACGCAGACGTCTTCATGGTTCATAGAAGAAGGGATAACAAGCATCCGGAATCCTCTATTTTCTGTATGATCTTACAATTGGCATGATATACAGAAAGACAAAATAAATTGTTGCAAATAGTCTGTCAAGAGACTATTATACATTTATATCAACAGGGTAAGGCACTTTTGAGAGGTCGGTAAGACCGTAATTTGTATGCACAACCGAACAGTGTTGTTGCAAGGTGTCACGAAAGAATGACTGATTTGTTGAGTTATCCAGAAGTTGCAGAATAACTTGTTGGGCATACATAGGAGAAGAATCTGTCGATTTGCCTCGATACTATTCCCATAATGTGAGGAACCGATATGAACCAAACTCTCGCGTCTGAAATAGCATGTATATCTCTATTCGTCGGGATGTCATTGCTCGCTATCGTTTGCTACAGATTGGGGTATCATAGACAGCGGGAAGAAGACGCTCCGCAGGAGGTTTCCGGTGCTGTTGTCGGTGCGGTCTTTGCCCTTTTGGGCCTCTTGATGGCTTTCACGTTTTCGGGGGCCTATTCACGTTTCGATGTGCGCCGACAACTGATTGTTCAAGAGGCAAACGCGATTGGAACTGCATATCTCCGATTGGATCTCCTGCCGGTTTCTGCCCAGGATCCACTTCGTGAGAAATTCCGAGCCTATGCGGTTTCCCGCGCTGCTTTGTACAACAAACTCACTGATGCTTCGGCGACAAAAAGCGAGCTTGCTACGGCGAGTGCACTTCAGAGAGACATTTGGACGCAAGCAGTGGCCATGAGCGCCGATCCGCAATATCATTCCGCGCGCCTACTACTCCTGCCAGCCCTTAACGAGATGATCGACATCGTGACAACGCGTACCGTGGCTATATACACGCACCCGCCTCTGCTCATTTGGGGTATGTTGTTTGTGATTGCTCTTGCCTGTGCCGGATTGACAGGATATCGAGCGGGTATTTCGGGATGCCCCGCGTATTTCTACCACATCTTACTCGCCGCCATTATCGCAAGTGTCCTCTATGTCATCCTCGATATAGAGTATCCCCGCCAGGGCCTGATTCGACTGGACACCGTGAACCATATACTGGTCGAGTTGGCGGAAACGATAAAATGAAAAGGAGACCCACCCCGGCAATCCGGCGGATGTCTTGCCGCCGCCGCTGATTTCATTGTTGGGCAGTTACTTAATGACAGATAGGGTGGGGGTTACATTGACAGAGCTTGAAGGAATCCAATTTGATCTCGCCAGGAAGGTGTAAGGGACACTCTTCAATATTTAAATTGGATGGGAGGACAGAACGTCATAAATAATTCAATAACTCTTTGCGTGAACTATACTGAAAAGTGCACCACTACCATGTTGAACCTCACAGCCTTCAATCTGTATATGAACTGCTGTGATGTTATCCATGAGGGCATTACAGTGAAAGACCAAAGACATCAATCCAGAATATAGGTTCTATAAGGCCCTCCCTATCAATAGTATAAATGCAGGGTATATACCCTTTTTATCCTGTCAAGACCATTTATTGCCTCGTAACGACGTTATTAGGGGTGTTCTCAATATTTAAATTTGGGTAAAAAGACAGAGGTGTTTGACCTTGACAATGGATTTTCATAAGGATAGAACAGCCGGGAAATTATAGGAATGTCAAATAGCTTTTGTCATACCTGAACGCCTAGCCTGTACACACCGTATGCAATAGATTTGTTTCGCAGCCTAAATAGATAATGAATAAAAGAAAAATAGAGACTATAATGAAATCAGCGCCGAATAAAAACCCTCGAACCGACAATCGCTCTGCTGCGGGCCCGGTTGGAAGACATCGTTGTGCCTGCTATTCAGCGCCACGTTATTTATAAAGAGATACTGATCAATTAAAATAGAAAGAATAAGGAGGAAGTCTTATGGAATCAAAGTATGGCAAATATATCGTCCAGGAACTGAAAACGAAAAGGTTTACCCCTGAATTTGCCGCAAAGTACGCGACCTTCGCGACGCGCATACTGTGGATGGATGACAAAGTCGTTGATGGAGCCTTTCAGATGAACTGCTCGTGGTATCTAAGTCCTAACCCGCCCGATATGCCTGAAAGGTTCTCTCACACCCATGATGCGGACGAGATCATCGGTTTCTTTGGCAGCAACCACGAAGACCCGTACGATCTCGGCGGTGAGATCGAATTCTGGATCGAGGATGAACAGCACATTCTCACGAGATCATCCATGATCTTCGTACCTGGCGGACTGGCTCATTGTCCGTTGGTGATACGCCGCGTAGACAGGCCTATATTTCACTTTTCCACGGTGACGTCCGGGCAGTATAACTATATTAAGAAAGATAAGGTTTAAAATATTCAAAAAGACAAATATATTCATACAAAATAATATTACCTTTTTTTATTTGCCTTCCGCATCCTTTGATGATAAAAAGACAGGAAGCTTAAGATAATTTCACAAAACATATGAGAAATAATTAATGAAAATAGAACTGGCTAAACATTCAGGTTTCTGCACCGGGGTTAGAAACGCTGTTAACAGAATAGTGGATGAAATTAATAATTGTGATGAAGATATTTTAATAAACGGGCCGTTGATTCACAGCCCGCAGACAGTAAAAATACTTGAAAAAAGAGGGCTTAGAACGATCAAGGCGGGAGATGCCATAGACAATCAGGTTACCGCTATACGTACTCACGGCACTACCTGGGAAGAATACCGGGATATCAACAAACGGGCAAGAAAAGTAATCAACCTGACCTGTTCCAATGTGGCATATGTCCACGCAACTGTTAAAAAATATTCAGCAAAGAATTATTTCACGATTATTCTCGGGGATAAAGACCACGCGGAAGTCCAGGGAATAGCGAGCTACGCGTCGAGGGGGTTCTTTATTGTGTCAAATCTTGATGACATAAGAAGAATACCAGAAGCGGAAAAATATGTTCTGGTATCCCAGACGACTCTGGATATCGAGTTTTTTAAAAAGGCGTCTTCAATAATAAAAGATAAGCTGAAAAACCTGGAAATAGAAAATACCATCTGCACGGCGACCGATGACAGGCAGAGAGACCTGTATACCGCGGTAAAAAAAGGAGTGGACTCGATTGTTGTTGTAGGCGGGAAAAACTCGGCAAACACAAAACGCCTCGCACAGATAGGGATAGACAACAATATAAAAACATTTCATATTGAAACCGAAGAAGAGCTGGCAGCAGACGATTTTACTGATGTAAAGCATGTCATGGTATCCGCGGGCGCTTCAACCCCTTCATGGATCGTGAATAACGTACTTGAGAGGTTGTACGAGATCAATTACAAAAGAAAAAAGAACAGGCTGTATTTTCTTTTTAAATCGATCCTGGAATTCTTTATAAGAACAAATCTCTTTTCCGCGCTGATCACTGTGTTTATGACTCTTGCCATAATGCCCTGCAAAATTTATGAGTGCGGTATGACGATGCCTTTTCTGAGCGCGTCATTCATCTTCATCATGTATTCCATTAACAATTTCTTCAGGCCCTATGAATTGCAGTTAAGCAAGCCTTTTAAATACAACCTTTATTCCAGGCATAAATATTTATTGATCATTTTAACAGCAATAGCGCTCCTGTATTATCTTTTTTTCAGCCTGCAAAGCAGTTATCCGGCCTTCATTTTATACTTAGTGGTTTTTATATGCGGATTTATTTACGCGATACCTTCAGTGGCAAAGATATTTTATGATACGAGGATCAAGCCGTTAAGGATATTATTCGGGGTCAAATCCGTTATTACCTCCCTCAGCTGGGCATTCACGGCTTTAATCATTCCTTTTTCCGTGCATCAATACGATTATCTGCAATTTGCTTCGATTTTCATGATTATTTTTTCAATCATCTTTGTGAGGAACATACTGATAGATTTAACGGACTACCAGGGCGACCTGCTTCTGGGCATTGAAACCGTGATAACGATCTTCGGGCTCAAAATAACAAAGATTATTATCATCTCATTAAGCCTATTATATATTGTCTCAGTATTCTATTACATCATATTTACGAACTGGCTTGCGGCTCTATACCTGATAAACATGATATATTATTACTATTTATATAAAAATATTAGAAAGAATTATTACTTTTACAGGTTTAAATATGAATTACTGATCGATCTGAATTTTTTGCTTTTTGCCGTATTTTCCATTGTTGGAGATCTTTATTATTAGATTACATAAACTGTTTAAATCACCCTTGGCTGGTTTTTAATTATGAGTATGGGTAGTCGGGATCGGGGGCGTAAAGGAAATAATAGACCTCTTGAGTAGCTTCTCTTGTTTCAACCGGTTTATCTCACCTGGATGGTTTTCTTTCTGCTCCTCTTCTACCAGAGCTTTGCGGCAACGGGTACTTTGGCGCGTTCTTCAAGCCGGATCGCTTTTGTTTTGCATACTGAGCGGCAGACACCGCAGCCATAGCACCATCTTTGGTCGATGACGGCCTTCTTGTTTGACGCGCTATAGGTAATGGCGCCGAACTGACAGACGGACTGACATGAACGGCAGCCCGCACATGCTTCAGGGGAAACTTCCGCGACATACTCGGCCCGAAACATAACGGGAAGGGCATGAGTTACGGTGGCTCGCATTGCAAGACAATCGGAGCGGTCACAGTTACATATGGCGGCAATGAAGGGTGTCTGGAAGGTCCAGACACTGTGACAGAGGCCCTCCTGCTCGTGTTCGCGAATGGCTGTCACAGCTTCATCCCTGGTGAGCAGCTCATTTTCAGCGGCGTCGGGTCCATTGATAAAGCTGTTGTCAACACCGCGCATGATCTCGGCAAGCCCTCCACCGTCAGGCCCCAGACTCACGGCATAGCAGTAACGTTTCTCTTTTCCAAGGGTGACCTGGCGGCAGACGCAGGCGATGCGTATAATGGAATTGACAAAGCCGAAGATCTCTTCAATCTCTTCAATGGGTACCACCTGGCCAAAGTGATTCTTCTTCATCTTCCGGGTAACAATTCGGCCTACGATGCTCTTGATCAGTCGTGGTGCTTTCCCGAACATTTCAAGACGCTTATTTGCCCGCACAAGGCCGTCCGTGTCGGAGACAAACTCCTCGATGAACTTGCGCCGATGGATATCGCTCAGGAGATCATCGGAATAGTTTTTGGCCTGCAGGTACCACTTCTCTCCCTCGCCATGTTTCACACAAAATTCACACATTTCCACACCACTCAAAACAGGTCATGTAATCACTCCTAAAAAGATGCGATCGCGCACCGCGAATCAACCACAATAATTATTAATTGAAATAGTGATTTTGTCAATGAATTAGAAGAGACAGCAGGGAAGTCCTAAAAAATAACATGAATAATAGCTAGATTCTGTTGTCTTAACCCGTTAGCACCACACGGGTTGATCATATAAAAGTATGACACAAAATGTTCTTACTTTTTTCTGTTGATTGGACGTGACAGGTCTTTCGCCTTGTGATAGAATTCATTTGTCCGGTAATTTCGGAAAAGCAGTCCGACAAGAGAAATGCCGAACCAGTATGGAGGCCTTTGCATCGTGTTTTTTCATTCACAACATCATAGATTTCTGGAGACCATTAAAGAAAGGAGGACGTAAGATGCCGAAGGAAGACAAAGTAACGAGACGTGATTTTTTGAAGAGAACAGTAGTTGCCGGAGCAGCAGCGGCAGCAGTGGGTGCACTTAGCCCTCATGGACCGACGGCGGCCATGGCGGCAGGGATTCCCCGAAAGTGGGACAAGGAAGTGGATGTGATAGTCGTAGGAACCGGATTTACCGGTCTGGCAGCGGCAATTACCGCGAAGGAAGCTGGTGCCAAAGTGGTGGTTTTGGAAAAGGCGAAGAAAGCCCATGAAGGGGGGAATAGCAAGATCTCCGGCAACATGTGGTGGACACCCACGAATGCCGAGGATGGTTTCACCTACGTGAAGGCCATGGCCATAGGGACCACGGATGATGAAAGCCTCAGGGCCTTCGAGGCGGAACATGTCAAACTGAACGACTGGCTCTCCAGCAAGTTCGGCGTCAAACCGGCCGCCATCGGCGGGCTTTTCCAGCCCGAGCACCCAGAACTGCCCGGGAAGGATTGTGTTCGAACCTGGGGAAACGGGGGCAAGACACTCAACGGACAACTCTATGGTCCGATTCGAGACTATGCGGACAAGATAAAACTTGATTTTATGTATGAGACTCCGGCGAAAGAATTGATCCAGTCCCCGGCCGGGGCCGTCGTTGGGGTCAAGGCGGAAGCGGGTGGCAAGCTGATTTCTATCAAGGCCAAACGTGGCGTGGTGCTCGGCAGTGGGGGTTTTGAATTTGACTTCGATATGGCGAAACAATTCCTGCCTGGTTGGCCCGTCTACAGTCGCGGTACGCCATATAATACGGGCGATGGCATCCGCATGTGTCAAAAAGTCGGTGCGGCGCTCTGGCACATGAACAACACCCTTGGCGGCTTCGGCTGCCTGATGGTTCCCGAATTCGCGCCTGTCCTCATCAATCTTGGGATGCCGGCCAATAGCTTCGTTTTTACAGACAAGTTCGGTCAGCGCTTCATGAATGAGAAGCGCGACAACAGGCACGGTTTCGGGCACAAGGAGTATCAACTCTTCTTTGACGGCATCCTGGGTGATTTCACACGTAATCCCTGGTGGACCGTCTTTGATGATGCAACGGCAAAGAAAGGTCCTGTCGCGTCGGCCCGTGGCACGACCTTCACATGGTTTAATGCGCACGGGGGCTATAAATGGAGCGACGACAATGGTGCCGAGGTTGCAAAAGGGTGGATCTTATCTGCCCCGGATGTAGCCGGGCTTGCGTCAAAGATGCAAGTGAAACCCGATGATCTTGCCAAGAGCATTGCCAAATATAACGAATTCTGCAAGAACAAAGCGGACACGGAGTTTGAAAGACCGGTCGCAAGCCTGATCCCGCTGGAAAAAGGGCCCTTCTATGCCATGAAGACTTACCCGGCAACCTACAATACACAGGGCGGACCAAAGCGCAATGGCAAGTGCCAGGTTCTGGACGTATTCGGGCAGCCGATTCCCCGTTTGTACAGCGGAGGTGAGATGGGGTCCTTCTATGGATGGATGTACAACGGTGGAGGGAACAATGCCGAGGCGCTGGTGACCGGTAAGATTGCCGCGACGAATGTCGTGACTCTAAAACCCTGGACCTAAGATAAGGTGGATAGATTGAGTCATCATCTGCAACAGCTTTCAGGAGGAGATTTATGAAGGGGCATCATTTAACTCGTATTATACTCGTCTCGTTGTTTTTTGTTATCGGGACGTTCTTTATTACGGAGACAGTTTTTGCAGCGGGACCAGCCAAGGCGGCCAAGCCCCAGCCGCCGGCCGTCCCGGCAAAGGTTGAGAAGACTACGATGGCTTGTCTGAAATGCCACGGACCCTTTGAGAAACTCATCTCTGCACCCCCCAGGTTCGTCGCGGAAAAGGGGGAGAAGATCAATCCTCACCGGTACGTGCCTCATGATCTCAAAGATGTTCCGGAGTGCGTGAGCTGTCATAAGCCACATTCAGCGACACCGAATGCCGGTGAGATAGCAGCGCTGCCCAAACCCGGCGTCAAGACCTGCTATGAATGTCACCACAAGGAAAACTTTGCGAGCTGCAAGTCTTGTCACAAGTGAAGCTCCTGTCTGACCACAGACACAGACGCGGCCGGCGGGAGACTTCGAACACATCGAAACAGCTTCCTTGAAATTTGATAGCGATTGACGAAATGCCGGATTGCAGCCCACGGACTTATGAAGAAAACCGGAGGCGATAAGGACCTGGTTACGTCATTGCACACTTCAGCTGAAGAAGTCGCCGCCATTTGCGCAGGTATGCGTGACCCCATGGGAGGACTTGTCGCTTTTGTTATCTCAAATGATCCACACTCCTGATCCTTCCGATTTTTTCATCCTTCAGAATGCCAGACTTGATTAAAAAAATAAAAAAGAATCAGACAAAAACCTGAAACAACCGTATATAGGGTATGGTAGAATTTGCCGGTGAGCAGGCGATCATGATCAGAGGTGGTGGGAAGGACCTGGAACAGACGGATTATGAGTTGGTCAAAATCTGTCTGTCCGGCAAGCGGAACATCTTCTCAGAGATTGTCACACGTTACAAGAGACTTGTTTACGCTACAATCTACAATTTCATGGGAAACTCTCCTGACATGAGCGATCTTTTTCAGGAAGTATTTCTCAAGGTATACAAATCGCTGGCAAGCTACAATCCTGACTATCAGTTTTCTACCTGGGCGGTCAAGATCGCTACTAATGTGTGTCTGGACCGGCTGCGGCAGAAGAGAACTGAGCAGGTGCCTCTGGAAGACATAGAAGAAGTCGTTGACAACAGTTTGAATCCCGAGGAGCGCTACCTCGCCGGGGAACGGCTTGAGCGAATCCGGCAGGCGGTGCAGGAGCTTCCCGAGGATTACCGTGTGCCGGTGATACTTTTCCACCAACAGGGGTTTTCCTATGAAGCGCTGGTCGAGATCACGGGACAGCCGGTGACCGTCATTAAAAACCGTTTATACCGGGCACGCCTGATGCTCAGGGACAAGTTGAATCCGGATAAGGAAAAGGAGAAACCATCATGCTGAAATGCGACAAATACGAAGCGCTTATTATGCGCTATTTCGATCATGACTTTAGCGGAAACGAGCGGGAGAAACTTGATCAGCATCTCGATTCCTGCTCAAGTTGCCGCCTTTTATTTTCACAATTGAGCGGAATCCTGAACACCCTGGAAAGTGCGAAGGCGGCGGAGCCGGAGCCCGATCTGGAAAGACTGGTGATGGACCGAATCATGTCATTGCCTGCCCAACCGGATAATAACGAACAATACAGACCGGTCAAATTGATCTACGGAACGTTTGCCGGGGTTGTTGCGTTGCTTTTGTGGTAATAAGCCTGATGGTTCAGGACTGGGGTCTTATGGACCTTATCCTGACAGGGAGGAACTATCTTGATATGTTGTCCAGCTTTATGGTCGATCTGCAGATTGTTTATCAGATCGTAGCAGGTCTTTTCCCATCGGAAATATTTTCGCTGTGCCTCAGGATCCAGTTCGTTTTCATCGTTGCAATGTTCATGCTGGCTTTTGTGGCTATGAAAACAGCCTTTAGCAGATCAGCAGGAGAATATCGGGATGTATCATAGGAACAATAGGAGAGATTTACAAGAACGGGTGCAAAGCGAATTGGGTTTCGTGCGGACCGCAAAGTTTTCACGTATATGCATCACACGAAAGGAGTGAAGAAGATGAAAAATTACATGCGTAAAATAGGCTGGCTGGTTTTGGGGATTGCTTTTCTGGTAGTACCGGGAACAATATTTGCGAGATCATCGGCTACGGTTGTGATTCAGGACAAAGAGGTCGTGCCCGGTGACAAATACGTCAGGGCCCAGGTCTTCAGAAATGAAGGCACCATAAAAGGTGATCTGATATATTGGGCCCAAAATATTTCTTCACAGGGAACCATAGAGGGGGATGCGATTGGCGCGGGCCAGGATGTTGACCTGGCGGGTAATATTCTGGGCAATGTCAGGACCGCGGGAGCGAACATCAATCTATCGGGTCAGGTCGGAAAAAATGTTACCGTTTTCGGAGGGGTTATTACCCTTGCACAAAACTCTGTAGTCAACGGCAATGTAACCGCTTATGGCGGCAAGGTCAATCTTGACGGCAAGGTCAAAGGAAAAGTCCGTGCCGGCGGGCATAGCATTGTGCTCAGCGGAGAGTTCTTCGGCAATGTCAAAATTAATAGCTCCGAAACGAAGAAACCAAGATTTCGTCACAGGCCCGGGAAGCGAAGCTGACTGTGCTTCCCGGCACGATTATTCATGGGACATTGACATTCAGAGGTGCCAATGCCGACATTCAAAAGGGCGCCAAAATCAGTGATTTCCAATGGGACAAGTCGAAAGTGACCGCTCCGGACAAACAAAAACGAGAGGTCTATTATTATCTGTGGAAGTTTGTCCGGCTCCTGGTCACCACTGCTGTTTACTTTTTGATCGGCTTGCTGGTTTTCAGGTTGTTTCCTGTATTCTTTAGAAGAGCGACCGAATTTGTTACTGAAAAACCATGGAATGCTATCGGAGGCGGCCTGATTACAGTATTCTCGACCATTGTGGTTGCCATCGTCTGTGTAGTCTTGCTGATATTTTCTCTTCTGATGTCGCCCGTTTTCGGCATCGTATCAAGCATAACTGCTATTGGTTTCTATGCCCTTGTGTACTTTCTTGCAACAATACCGGTTGCGCTCTGGTTGGGAACATTGGTAATCAGAGAAAAACCTCTGGCATACAGGTTCGGTATCGGCTTGATTATGCTCAACGCAGGCCTGTTTTTTCTGATGGTATTAGGGACACTGCCTGCAATAGGCCCTGTTTTTCCTGCCCTTGCTTTTGTTGTGAGATTTGGAATTATTCTGCTGGGAAGTGGAGCCCTGTTGCATGCAATAAGGGAAACATATCTGGCGATAAAAAAAGAGGGAGGTTCGAATAAAGATGTTTGACAGATTAATGAAAGGAGCGTACTGATCATGGGGAATAATGGAAAAGAACGATGGGAAATGCGATGGAAGTGCTTTTTGCTTCTGTCGGTCGGGATAATCTGTGTTTCTCTGGCGCTGCACAATATCGCATATGCATCGGACCAGCAGGCCGGACCGGAATCCATCGAATCGACATTAAAAAAGGATGGTCAAATGAAGAACAAAGTATTAATTGTTTATGCCAGTCGTGCCGGCTCTACGGGTGAAGTGGCTAAGGCCGTAGGACAAACGTTGAGCGAAACGGGAGCATCCGTAGATGTACGATCAGTAGTGGATGAGAATGATCTTGGCCACTATGAGGCTGTAATCGTGGGGAGTGCCATTCGCATGGGCAGATGGTTACCGGAAGCGGTGGATTTTGTAAAGAAACACCATGACGAACTAAGCCGGGTGCCTACAGCCTACTTCGTGGTATGCAATACCATGAAAGATGATACGCCGGAGAACCGTAAAAAAGTCCTGGCTTATCTCGACCCTGTGCGTAAAGCAGCTCCGAACATCGAACCGGTGGACATAGGCCTTTTCGCAGGGGTCATAGATTTCAGCAAATTATCCTTTATAGATAAGTCGGTGTTGAAGGTAAGAGGGGCATCTGAAGGGGATTTTCGCAACTGGGCAGCCATCAAGAAATGGGCTACTGATGTTGCCCCCATGCTTTTGCGCAAATAGTTGCCAGGTGATGCGGAATAAATATAATCAAAAGGAGGAAAACATATGAGAGAGAAATGTAAGGGAAATGGGCCGGGAATGAGGCTGATCTGCGCAGGTGCGATTGTGTTTCTGGTTGGATTGACAATCATATTGTTCAAAGAATTTAATATTCCACGTTACTGGATACCCGCGGTTATTGGATTGGCGCTCATGCTGGCCGGCGTCATTGTGCACGGCATAAGACGCATGTGCGGTCATCAGGAAACCAAACCTGAATGAAATGATCACAATTGCTAAGACACATTCCGGTAGTCAGCCGGATTATTTCCTTGAGAGATATTTAGGCTGGCGGATGTGATTAGTCCATAAAATAGTAAAAGACATTCTTAAGTAATTAAATCATTCATTGACAGCCGTTTTTTCGAATGATACCATCATTCTATGCTCTGTAAACAATAATGAGAACAAGTTTAATTCACGAGGTGTTTCATGGAAAAGGAAACATTAGAGGCGCTCTTTAAAGACTATGGTTTTGTTGATTTCAAATGGATCAGTGCAAAGGACATAGTAGTTGCTCAGTGGGTGAGGTTCCGTTGTATGTTCGGCTGCAGGAACTACGGAAAAAAGGGAACATGCCCTCCAAACATGCCGCCTGTCGAGGAATGCAAACAGATGATCTCGGAATACAGTCAGGCAGCGGTATTTCATTTTGAAAAGAGGTTGGGTAAATTTGATGAATACAAACCCTGGAGCAAAGAGACTATTTCGAAACTTGTGAAGCTTGAAAGAGAAATATTCCTTTCGGGTTGCTACAAAACACTGCTGCTCGCTTTCGATCCCTGCATGATCTGCGACACCTGCACAGGCAGCCGTGCTGAAGCAGGAATATGATAATTGCCCAGTGAGGATGAGACGCGCTGGCTGTAGATGTGTAAGCGACAGTGCGAAGCATGGGCTATGAGATAAAGGTTGTGAAAGACTACAAAGAAGTTATGAACAGATACGCTTTTATGTTGATCGAATAAACACCAGCCACTGAAAGATGGGGCAAAGGATATGCTATGAAACGACTTGCGACAATCCTCTTTATTTTCGTTATAATAGTTGCTGTCCTCGGTTGCCAAAAGAGACTGAGCAGGAAAAGGTTAAGAAGATTATTACCGATATACAGAAGGCGGCTGAAGAGAAGGATGTTAAAAAGATTATGAACAACCTCTCAGAAACCTACAGTGATCCTCAGGGGTTCAACTACGAAACGATCAAAAGGCCGCTGCGCGGCTATTTTATGATATACCCGAAGATATCGGTCTATATCAACAATCTCCATATATCGATTGAGAATGCAACGGCCAGGGCAGCATTTCGGACTGTTCTTACCAGCAGCAATAAGTCCGGTTCCCCGGCCGATCTGATCCCGCAGTCCCTCGGCATGTATGACTTCAATGTATTGTTGAAGAAGGAATCGGACGACTGGAAAGTTACCTCAGCCTTATGGGCCCATGTGGAAACGACGAACACGAGGAGGCAGATGATTTATAGGCAGACGGCCGGTGTAGATAAAGTCAGGTGTGAGGGAAGAGGACCTTCAGATCTCTCTTGTTGCCTAACGGTTCATTCTGTCTGGGCTGGTCAGGTAGCATTTCTTCTTGAAAACCTCTATTTTGTTTATGTTGTGCTGGATGCTCCTCATGCTCTATATCTGCGCCGGAAAATAAAGGTCATGCTTCCTGTTGAAAAGAGAGCAGAAAACAGCATACATCAAAAAATAGACTTAATTTCGAGGGGAATGTCTATAAGCGGATGAGATATTTTTGTTTTCTCTGAAACAATCTGCATCGTTAACCTGTACATAGATGTTTCATAGGAGGTTGTGAAAATAACAAAACCGCCCATTGAAAATGTGCCTTTAATGCACGTTACCTGTGTTTCAAAGGTTTCATGAATGGCCCCCGTATCAGGGTTTGTTACAGTGATACGCAACATGAAATCATCGGGATCATCACATGCGAGATTTTTCAAAGCGTAGGCAATGCTTATCGGCAGCCCCTTGTACGCCGGATTTGGTTGCGCGTTAACAATACCGACAAACCCCGCCACTTCGACTGTGTCATGATCGTCTAACATTGCCGCCTTTTCTTCATCAGACAGAGAAGCAAAAGCATCATCATGTACTTCAACCGGTCGTCCTCCAGTGACGGTCTTGCTGACTTCTTCTTCGCCCTCAACGGCAGCCACGGCATGAATTGACTCTGTCTGCTTGTCAATTTCTGTAAGAATTTCATCCAATGCAGGATCGGCAGTGCTGCTCTTTATAATTTCTTCAATCACAAGTTCAATAGGCTCTTCTTCCTCCTGAGTGGGCCCGGCAATCTTTTCCCGGGCTGTGGTCCCGGGAGCAGCTTCCGGGGAAGACACCGAGGGCTGTTTTGGATGCTCCGGAAGCGGACCGGTTTGTTCGACGGCATCACTTCAAGAGGCCCCGAGGATTGTTCCTCCGCTGAAGAATCCTCTCTGACAACTGTTTTATCTTCAGATGCGGATGTAAGATCGCTGTTGGTTCCGCAGCGACCAAAGGAGTTTGAGTTTCCACTACAGATGTGTCAGCAGCAAACCTTCCGGGCGGTGTTTGTTTTCTTTTACGAAGTTTCCACCACTGCAGCTTCAATTGTTGTTCTTCTTCTGGGGGTTCCTGGAGGGCCTCTTCGCTGATCTCTTGCGGTTGTGATATCTCCGGAGCAGTGGTATCTGAGACAATCTTCGCGGGAGGTTCAAGGGATGGTTCCTTATATTTCGCAATCGGAATAGATTTTATGGCAGCTTCTTCCGCAATTTCTGTCTCGGCAAGCTCAATCTGAGTTTCCTCTAAAGAAAGTTCCTGCGGAGTTTCCTCCGGGACATCTTCTAAAAACATTTCCCATTGTGCTGTTTCTGCGATATCGGTTTCAACAGGTAAAGGAGAAAGCTCATCAATGGAGGAGATATCTCCAACGATTCTTTCTTCAAACACAGATGTAACGGCCCCTGTTGCATCAACGGCAATCAGAGGGGCGTGGATTTGGTCAACAGAAATGGAAACAGTTTCATCAGACGCAGAGACGTCAACGAATGATTCTTCTTCATTGGCTTTGTCTAAAGCAACGTCCTGACCGGTGATCTCGGGGGCGGCTTCCATAGAAGGCTCTGATGGCGGTCTCCCTGTACGCTCTCTACAACTTCCTCCTGAGCAGTGATCTCCGAGGTAACCTCAACTGAAGGCTCCAGGAGCGCTTCCACATGGATCTCCTCTACAACCATTACCTGAGCAGCGATCTCAGCGTCAGCCTCGATGGGAAGCTCTATAATTTCTTCCTGAGGAACATCCTTGCCGATTTCCTCCTGTGCCAGCTCTTCCGCGGCATTCTCAACGGGGGTTTCCCCGATAACAAGTTCCCGCGGGATCTCCTTTGAGACCGCTTTATGTTGAGTTTCTTCCACGATATCGGTCTCAGCAGGAGTGCCGGGAAGTTCATCGACAGAGGAGATATCCTTAGCAATTATTTCTTCAGGCTCCGATACAGCGGCTTCTGCCGTATTAGCGGTAATTGCGGGGATTGGAGTTTCTTCGAGAGAGACATCAAAAGATAGTTCTTCCTTGGGGGTTTCCTCTTCGACCACTTCTTGATTATCGGCCTCCGGGATAACCTCTGCAGGAGGGCCTGCGTGTTCTTCCTCGATGACCTCCATCTTCAGCTTCTTCTTAAGCCATGTCTTCCATGACGATTTCGGCTGGGCTTCCTCTCCGGTGAATTCCTTTGAGATCTCTTCCGGTTGTACCACCTCCGAGATACCTGTTTCAACGCGCACAGGGGCTAGTTCATCGACGGAAGAGACATTTTCAACAACTGTTTCTTCAGATGCAGACATGTCAGTCTTTGCTGAATCCACGACGATGGCAGGAGTTTGGATTGTTTCAACAGAAATGGAAACCGTCTCATCAACCAGCTCTTCTTGTGTTGCTTCAACGGGAGCAATGCTAATATCGCCACTTGCCATTTCCTCAACTGTTGCGTCAGGGGCAGAAAAAGCTTCTTCGCTGATATCGATTTCAGAGCACTCAAGCGGTTTTTCTTCAATGATGCTTTCAGTGATTTCCGAATCGATAACCGGTTCATTTTCAATGTTTTCAAAGATGACATTGAACGAGCCTGTAACTGTGGTTTCCTCGGATAACTCCTCAAACATTATTTCTTCTACCGCTATCGCTTCTATCTTTGCATCGACGGTTTCCGCCGGAGCGGATGGGACCTCTTCAGAGGCATTCATTACAACAGGTTCCTGAGCGGACTGCGGCTCTCGCTCTTCCACCGGTTCTTCCTCTAAGATTTCCTCTTCTTCCCTCTCAATGGCATCAGGATACTCAGCGGCCAGACAATCCGGGATAAGATGGAAAGACTCTAATTGAGTTGTTTCACCGGCCACAACGGCGCCCTTCCGTGATTGGACCATGTAACCGTCTTCGAACACAGTTACCCGATACTTGCCGGGCTTGATATGAGCGGCAAGAAATATTCCTTTTTCATCGGTTTTTATTGACAAGCCTTTCGCGATAGTTACTAAGGCGCCTTCTATTGTCCGATATGTTAATTTGTCGTATACCCTTCCGGTCAGGCTCCCCAAGTGTGCCGTCGAACCAGTGACGCCATCTTTCAGGTCGGGAGTGGAAACGTCTTTCTTTGCATCCTTATCTGCTGATTTTTTTGACTTCGACGAAGTACCAACAGAGTAGTCCTCGTGCATATCATAGACGATGATGCCTGATTCATCGGAATCGTGTTTCAACACATCCTCCGCACGCAGAACATTTCATCAAATTTGGGACAAAAATTCACAGGAAAAATTACCAGAAATACCTCAACTCTATCCCACCTGGTTATATTTTCCCGCAATTCTGATTTGTTTGCAAGGGATTTCAATGACAGGGAAGGGGACATTCTTTTGATATCTTACACCATAACATACTCTTTTTTCAGTAAGATTGATGAATATCACATACGAAAAACAGATGCCACCCATGCCTTAACAATCATTGCATAATTTTCCTCGAAGATAGAACGATCAGAATGTCTCAAAATCTGGACAAAGCCAATCAAGGTCCCTGGTTTATGGACTAGATTTCTCTGTTGCTCTTAAAATACCGTTTTTGTCCTGTTAGGGGGTCTTGAAAAGAAATGGCCCTTGCCAGCAGCTTCAGCGGAAGCGAAAAGTCATCTGCCGCGCGCGGCAGCACATCGGGATATAGACTGTCATTGATAATGGGGATTCCCAATGCCGCAAGGTGCAGGCGCAGTTGGTGCTTCCTTCCGGTGACTGGATGTAATTGGTAGCGGGTAATTTCGCCCATGTTCTCAAGGACATCAATACGGGTTTCGGAGTTTGGTTTACCCTCGATCTCCTTCATGCGGAAAAAAGGCTCTCCCCTCACCACACAACTGCGGTATGTCATGGGGAAATGGCCGTTGGAAGGGTGGCGACAGCGCTTCATAAACCTTTTCTATTTTTCGTTTCTTGAAAAGCGACATAAAGTCGCCCGGTAGGCGGATTAAGAGAAAATATGACAATCCCGGCAGTCTCCCTGTCAATGCGATGAATTGGCGCAAGGTTTTCGAGAGCGAGTTTCTTTTTCAGCCGCACAAGGAGGGTCTCATGGAGAAATTGCCCGGCAGGAATAACCGGTAAAAAGTGAGGTTTATCAACGACCAAGATGTTGCTGTCCTGGTAAAGAACGGTTTCTTCAAAAGGGATAGGAGGTTCCCCTTCCAGTTCACGATAGTAAAAAATACAGGTCCCTTCACGAAATAAACTGCCGGTATTTAATCGAAGCCCTTTGCTATCTACTACCTCTCCTCTATTCATCCGGGATATCCAGTTTGCCCTTTTTACGTCTGGAAACCGCTCTTCTAAATAATCGAGAATATTCTTCCAGCGCTCGCCGCGAAGCGTAAGATGGCTTGGCCCTATTCCTTCGACTGTTGGAAGCGGTGTTTTCATATATGCCCTGTCGATTTTCAAATAAGATCCCTGAGACCATTTTTTTCATTATCTGTACATGTAATATAGCATGTTTTAATTCGTGCTTCATAATCTTAACTACTTCCGCGCAAATAAACCTCTCTGTACTCTTGACATAAGGAGCCGGCATTGGGTAGACTGGGGAAACATTTTGTTTATATGCGGGAGGGACTATGAATAAATTTGAAGGTGCGGCGTTTTACGCGGTCGGCGATATAGCCCCCTGGAGAGATGATCCGGTCACAATATTTCGACATGTAAAACCTGTTCGGCGAAGAGGGCTACTCCGCCTTCTGTCAGTTAGAGGCCTCTATATCGGACAGGGGAGTGAGAACGCCTCAGGCAACGGCTGTAATGGATGCAACAACAAACCTTTTGCGCATCAGGATGTCCGCGATGGGTCCGCGATAAAAGATGCCGGATTTCATGTTGTCTCCTTTGCAAATCTTTACTGCCTGGATTTAGGATACGACGCGTCATTGAATACCATCAACGCCGTGAGAGAGCAGGGGATGGACATGATCGGTGTCGGGGCCAATCTCGAAGAAGCCCGGAAACCGGCCATATTCTGGAACGCAAGAACACGAGAGTCGCTTTCCTTGCCTACAATTCAATCCTGCCCACGAATTATTGGGCCCTTCCCAACAGACCCGGATGCGCTCCTCTCCGGGCCACAACAGTATATGAGCCTGTGGAGCCTGCCCAGCCGGGGCAGGCTAAGCCGTGTAGCTCATATCCTCACCGTGGCGATCTTCAGGCAATGGTGGATGATATCGAAAAAGCAAAAACGAAAGCCGATCTGGTCATTGTGTCCCAGCACTGCGGTATTCACTTCATCCCTGCCATGCTCGCTCACTATCAGAAAGACATCGCCCATGCGGCCATTGATGCAGGGGCGGACCTTGTGTTGCAGCACCACTCCCACATCCTTAAAGGGCATCAAAATTAACAAGGGCAAAGTCGTTTTTTACAGTCTCAGTAACTTTGCTGTTGAATACACTGCTCTGAGCAGGACTTCCTAAGTGAAAAACCTGAAGACCTTTAAAAGATGGCACGATGGACAAAAGATCGGCAAGATCTCCCGGCATGCCATGTGGTATCTCCTCTGTCCTAAGTTTCCTTTTACTGCGGTAGCGCTTTAAATGCTCATGGTCAAATGCGTCATTGCGAATAGGAAAATAACGAGGGTCTCTTTTCTGCCAGTCTATATCAACAACCAGACTGAACCGAAAATACTTGTGCCGCGGGACCCTACGTTTGGAGAGATCGTAACCTATATGCAAGAGATTACAAGAAGCCAGAATTTGAAAACAGAGTATGGTTGTGGAAGGCGCTGAGGTCGTTATAAAGAAAGAGTAAACAGTGATAAGAACTCTGTAGTTTCTCTGTATATTCTTGTGGTTGAAAAATTTTTTTTTATATATATATATATATTTTTATAAAAAAAAGGGGGGGGGGGGGGGGGGGGGGGGGGGGGGGGGGGGGGGGGGGGGGGGAAAAAAAAAAAAAAAAAAAAAAAAAAAAAAAAAAAAAAAAAAAAAAAAAAAAAAAGAGAGAGGGGTTTTTGTGGAAACTGCGTATATCCCGTCCAGATTCTCACAATTTTAGCCTGCCGCGGCCATATAAAAGAGATACCTGTATGACTAAAAGACAAGCTATAAATATATTATCATACATTCTAGAGAGACTTCTCACGTAGGTAGCCCCGGTTTTCATGTTTCAAAACGTATGTGTGTACCTCCTATTCCATTGACATGTTTTATACCCTCGTGCTGATAATGTGTATTGGGTCCATCCAGATGGGGTGCCGGAGTAATCCCCCCTGCCCCACCATATTGGTTCTTTTTATCTGGGGAGAAAGGGGGTGTAGCTGATTCTGCGTGTTTGTCACATGGCCCTTCCACAACGACTATTAACGGGGGACGTGCCTAATTTATACTTTCAAAATCATTACCAACCAAAAAAAAAAAAAAAAAAAAAAAAAAAAAAAAAAAAAAAAAAAAAAAAAAAAAAAAAAAAAAAAAAAAAAAAAAAAAAAAAAAAAAAAAAAAAAAAAAAAAAAAAAAAAAAAAAAAAAAAAAAAAAAAAAAAAAAAAAAAAAAAAAAAAAAAAAAAAAAAAAAAAAAAAAAAAAAAAAAAAAAAAAAAAAAAAAAAAATAATAAACCGAATAAAGAAATAAATGAAGAAAAGAAAAGGGGGGATTATTATCTACGGTTTTATAGGTTAGTTTGTTTTTTATCAACGGCTCTTTTTAGAGTCTCTGGCGCAAACCCGTGAATTGCCGACCATGCGGAAAAAAATGTGTTTTTTAACAGATATTTTTTTTTTTTTTTTTTTTTTTTTTTTTGGGGGGGTTTTTTTTTTTTTTTTTTTTTTTTTTTTTTTTTTTTTTTTTTTTTTTTTTTTTTTTTTTTTTTTTTTTTTTTTTTTTTTTTTTTTTTTTTTTTTTTTTTTTTTTTTTTTTTTTTTTTTTTTTTTTTTTTTTTTTTTTTTTTTTTTTTTTTTTTTTTTTTTTTTTTTTTTTTTTTTTTTTTTTTTTTTAAAAAATTTTTTTTTTTTTTAAAGTGAAACTCGCCGCAGTGCTTGCACTTTATAGCGTCATCCTGAATATCCTCAGCACAGAAGGGGCACTTTTTCATTATCAGCCCTCCTGGGAGAGTTTGACATGAAGTCCGTCGGTGAGTATACCTTGTCTGTGAACAACATCAGCCAGGGCACAGGTCAACCACGTCAGGACGTAGAAAGACTGTACCATGGTTTTTTCTCGGGCCGAAGCTATTTTCGATGGATAATGGCGACAACAAGGGGTTGTCAACCGGAGGTGTGGCAGCGCATCCACATTGAGGATTGCACGACCCCGCAGGTGGCGTCGTTAGGCGCGAAATACCCTGGGGCCTGTTCGTGCAACGGGGGCACAGGCGAGCTTCAGTTCATTTGACATACCATATTTACTTTTCTGATGAAAATCAGAAAGTAAAATGGTATACTTAAAAATGGCAAAATTATTGGCCCGAGTCAGCACCGGTCTCGAAAGCTTCGATCGCGTCATCGACGGTCTTCGTACCGGCGATAATGTCGTCTGGCAGGTCGATAAGATCGAAGATTACCTCTTTTTTGTTTCCCATTATGTCCGCCGCGCCCTTTCGGAAAATAAGAGGGTTGTATATATGCGTTTCGCGCAGCACAAACCTCTTGTGGAAGCCAACGACAAAGTTGCCGTCTATCAGCTCGATGCGAGCAGCGGGTTCGAATCCTTTTCCACGCAGGTATACAACATCGCGACACAGGAAGGAGAGGGCGTTTATTATGTCTTTGATTCTCTCTCGGACCTCCTGTCGGCATGGGCCACTGACCTCATGATCGGCAACTTTTTTATGCTCACCTGTCCTTACCTTTATCAGCTCAATACGTTGGCCTATTTCGCACTCATACGCGACAGCCACTCCTTCAAGACTGTTGCAAGAATTCGTGAAACGACGCAGGTCCTCCTCGATGTTTATAACGCGGACAACAAGATTTATGTGCATCCGTTGAAAGTCAAAGGCCGCTATTCTCCTACCATGTTCCTGCCGCACCGGAAAAAAGAGAATGCTTTTATACCGGTCACAAGCAGTGTCGATACTGGACGTCTCTTTACTTACATATCCGGAAAAGGGATAGAACGTGCCACAAGGAACCTCGATTATTGGGACAGGCTCTTTATCCAGGTCGAAGAGATGCTGCACCAGAACGTAACCAATCAGGAAAAAGAGAAGGTCCTCGACCATCTCTGCCAGATCATGATCGGACGGGAAGAGAGAATACTGGGCCTGGCAAGGAAATATTTTTCCCTCGAAGACCTCCTGAATATAAAAGAGAGACTCCTGGGGACCGGTTTTATCGGCGGAAAAAGCGTGGGCATGTTATTGGCGAGAAAAATGTTAATGAAAGATACCTCCTTTGACTGGCAAAACCATCTTGAACCGCACGATTCCTTTTTTGTCGGTTCTGATGTGTTTTATTCATACCTCGTGGAAAATGGCTGGTGGAAACTCAGGATGGAGCAGAAGACAAAAGAAGGATATTTCGAAGTGGCCCGGACGTTGCGTGAAAATATGCTTGAAGGGACTTTTCCCGATGAGATTGAAGAGCAGTTCTGGCGTGTCATGGAGTATTTCGGCCAGTCGCCTATCATCGTGCGTTCAAGCAGTCTGCTTGAAGACGCCTTCGGAAATGCCTTCGCCGGAAAGTATGAAAGTATATTTTGTGTCAATCAGGGCACACCGGAAGAACGTTACAGACAGTTCACCGAATGTATCCGCCAGGTCTTCGCGAGCACCATGAATGAAGATGCCCTTGCTTACCGGCTTCAGAGAGGTCTTGACCAGCACGACGAACAGATGGCCCTACTCGTCCAGCGTGTTTCAGGCTCCTATCGGAAACGTTATTTCTTTCCTGACCTCGCCGGTGTCGGCATCTCATACAATACCTTTGTCTGGCGAAAAGATATGGACCCCAAAGCAGGCATGTTGCGGCTTGTCCTCGGCCTCGGGACCCGCGCGGTCAATCGTGTTGAAAACGATTATCCCCGGATCGTGGCCCTTGACTCGCCGCTTTTAAGGCCCCTCGCGGGAGAAAGTGACATACGAAAATATTCCCAGCATGAAGCGGACGTGCTCAATATTACCGACAATAAGCTCGAAACCATACCGGTGGCGACGATCATGTCTGAAGATATGAAAACATATCCCCATCTTATAGGCGTCAAGGATTATGAAGCAGGAGAATATTTACGGGAGAGAGGTCTTGAAGAAAAAGAAACGTGGATACTTACCTTCGACGCACTCCTTTCTGAAAGCGCTTTTCCTGAGATCATGCGGCGTATGCTCAAAACGCTGGAGAAGAAGTATGACTATCCCGTCGATATAGAATTTACAGTCAACTTTACAAATGACAACGCATTTCAGATAAACCTTGTCCAGTGCAGGCCCCTTCAGACAAAAGGGGAAGGGAAACGTGTTTCAATCCCGAAACATATCCCGAAAGATCATATGCTCTTCCAATCAAAGGGTAATTTTATGGGCAGCAACATCATGCAGCCCATACAACGCATCATATTTGTTGACCCTGAAGTATACAGCACGCTTTCTCTTTCCGAAAAATATGACATTGCCCGGCTCATCGGAAAACTGAATAGACTGATCAGCAATAGAGAGGAGCACCCGACACTTCTCATCGGTCCCGGCAGATGGGGTACAACAACACCTTCTCTCGGTGTACCTGTCCGGTTTTCCGAAATCAACAACATTGCTGTCATTGTGGAGCTTGCCCACATGACAGGCAGTTTAATGCCTGAACTTTCTTTCGGGACACACTTTTTTCAGGACCTGGTGGAGACCGATATTTTTTATGTGGCCCTGTTTCCTGAAAAGGAACAGGCTTTATTTAATAGAAAGGTGATTGAAAAAGGGCGCAATATGCTTTCATCAATCCTGCCGGAAAGCGGGCGTTATGAACATGCGGTCATTGTCCGGGATGTCGAAAAAGAGCGGTTTTTTCTCCGTGCCGATGTTGTATCACAAATATTAGTCTGCTACAGTTCTTCCCTCAAGACAGACCAGTAGCCGTCAGTCCGGGCCTTTGTTATCCGATCAATATAAGCGGTGAGATGGTCAATTCCAATTCTGAGTCTGTCCGTTCATCTTCAAAGCCTGTTGCGGGATACTGCGCGGAATGATCGAAAAGGACCTTCACCCCATAATGATCTGATCTGGTCTTTCTTTTCCCTAATGGCTTCTTCATATTGAACCCCGGTTTACATTGGTTATGTTGAAAGCTATCTTTCCCCGGCTATTGTACATTGAAGTAACGCTCAGCCTTATTTAATCGTAACAAAAATGTTTGCGTCACAGGCCGAACGGGCAGCGTAATCAGGCGCGAAATACCCCTATCGGGTGGCACGTCGAACCGTGCAACGGGGGTACAGGCGAGCTTCGGCATTTGTAGGATAGCTGGTTTTCTCTTCTGATTGAAAACAGAAAAGAAAACCAGCTCTTTCATGTTCTCTTATACGATTCCATATGCAAGCATAGCGTTGGCAACCTTCAGGAACCCTGCTATATTTGCTCCTACAACATAGTCGCCTTTTTTCCCGTATGTCTCTGACGCGTCGATGCAGGACTTGTGGATGCTCTTCATAATCTGGAGCAGCCGTGCGTCAACCTCTTCACGTGGCCAGGACAACCGCATGCTGTTCTGACTCATCTCCAGACCGGATGTCGCGACACCACCGGCGTTAGCAGCTTTGCCGGGGCCAAAGAGGACATTGTTGTCCTGATAGATCCGCACCGCTTCCGGTGTGGAAGGCATATTGGCGCCTTCTGACACGCATATACAGCCGTTTTTCACGAGGGCTTCAGCATGCGGGCCGTCGACTTCATTCTGGGTGGCGCAGGGCAGGGCTATGTCGACCTTGACGCCCTGGTTCTTGATGACATCCCAGACGCTCTCGCCGATAAAACAGGTTGTACCGGAGTATTTATCAGCATATTCACTGATACGGCCCCTTTTCACATTTTTCAGGTCTATGACAAAATTGCATTTTTCACCGTCTATACCCTTCTCATCGATAATCGTGGAACTGGAATCACACAGAGAAATGACTTTTCCGCCAAGCTGATTGACCTTTTCAATGGCGTATTGGGCGACATTTCCTGAACCGCTTATGGCGACTGTTTTTCCTTTAAAGTCGAGACCACGGGTGGCAAGCATTTCAGCGGCAAAATAGACGCAGCCATAACCGGTTGCTTCAGGACGTATCAGACTTCCGCCATAGGCGAGCGCCTTTACCTGTGAGAACACCTGTATGTTCATTAACAAGTTTCTTATAATAGCCGTAGAGGTATCCAATCTCGCGGCCACCAACGCCGATATCACCGGCCGGTACGTCCGTATCAGGCCCTATATGGCGGAAAAGTTCACGCATGAAGGACTGGCAGAACCTCATGACTTCCGGGTCTGATTTGCCCTTGGGATCAAAGTCACAACCACCTTTTGCACCGCCCATGGGAAGGGTGGTGAGGGAATTTTTGAATATCTGCTCAAAGCCAAGAAATTTCAATATGCTGAGATTGACGGAGGGATGAAAACGAAGTCCTCCCTTATAGGGGCCGAGGGAATTATTAAACTGGATTCTGAACCCTCTGTTGACATGGACTTCTCCTTTGTCATCTGTCCAGGGAACGCGGAAAGTGATCGCCCTGTCAGGCTCGACAACTCTCTCATAGATCTTTGCTTTTACGAATTCAGGATGTTTCTTTGTTGTCGGTTCAAGACTGGCAAGCACTTCTTCTGCTGCCTGATGGAACTCAAATTCGTAAGGGTCCTGCTGTTTGATCTTATCAATTATTTCGCTGATGATTGACATACGCTATCCTCCATTTATTTAGAATGTGGTTCTCCAACTAAATTACAACGCACCCCTCGTCTTAATCTGATAAGACGTCGTTGTCCTACCCGCTTTGTTTTGTGTGCCCCAGCGCTCCCCTGTTATTTATAGCCGGCAATCGCCGCCGACAAGGAGGAGCATCGGAGAAGAAATGAACAGGCTGTCTCTTACGAACCCATATAGACTGTAAGAGGCCAGGAACTTTGCTGAAAAATATTGGCGGTCTTGCTCAGGATGAACAAGCCATCAAAATTTTCAATGCCCTTCGGCATCAGCACCGGCGCCGAAAGGTCGATAGTCTCCAGCTTCCAGCCGTTGTCTTTGAAAATGTCAGCAAAAACATCACCGTTTTTCCTTATGTCCTGTTTGAAGACAACAAGCTTTTTTTCCATCTTTATGCCCCCTTTTTTCCTCATGAGAAAAAGTAACTATATAAAACCCGATAAATGTAAATATTACAATCAGGTAAGCGATGATAATAGTATCAGGGGAATCCCCTATATACATATCAGTGAAATACCCTAATAATACGAGTGTTATGGATCGGGTACTGGAAAATAATCAAATAAATGCTTGTAAATTCAGAGACTTCTTGGTAAATGTATAGGATAAGCAAATCCGGTCTGACGTGGGAGGGTAATGGCATCTGAAGCCGATAAAGATCAGGGAAGCTTTTACGATGGCCTTGATATAAGGGTCATATCCGGTCTCATACACGCTATGAATATGGCCGGAAGCAAGCTCACCGCCTATCCGGCAGGTCATCCCTTCATTATTGAATCGTTTCAGAAAGTTGAGAATATTCTTCAGGGAATCTTTGAAAAACGGGGCCAACTGGTCTTCGGGATCGCGAAAAATTCTGTTATGGTGGGGCTCAAGGTGCTGGACCAGAAGAACCCCATTTTCCAGCGGTTCGCGGGGAGTCTTTTCGAACACGGGATTGTAGGGTTGACACTCCTGAGAGGCCTTACTTCAAAGGAGCTGATGGATTTTGACATTATCATCGCGCAAAAGAGAAATGACATATACCAGAAAGGAGGAGTGGAAACCCTTCTCTCGAAAGCCGGAATACGGCACATCCAGGTGAAGCTTATTGACTATGGCATGTTTCAGGCACAGGAAGACCTTGATTCCGACGGAAAGGAATGGAGAAGACCTCCAATCATTGTTATTCTGGGAGAGCTTTGTAAAAGGACTCTTTGAGGGAACCATCGATCCTGAAGGCAAAAGCGGCAAACCATGGGACGATATTGACGCCAAGACCCTTGCCGGGATGCTCAACAGCAAATATCTCAGTCAGGACGCAAAGACACTGGGAGGTCTTGATTTTACCCTTCTTACAAATATGCGAAGCCCGGCCCTTGGTCAATTAGCGGATGACGACGAGTCAAAAGAAAGACTTTTCACATTTATTAATTCCCTCAATGATGATCTCCGGCAGTGTTTTCTGGAACGGTTTTTCAACTCTCTTCCGGACGAAAACGATATCGCCGATAAAATACTTTCAGGCCTTCCAGAAGAGATTATTTTAGATGCCCTCGAAAAGCAAACAGACCAGGAGCTCTACGTCCCTCCGAATATTTTAAAAATTTTACAGAGGCTTAAAAAAAGCCCGGACAATGTCGATCTCGAAGGTGTCGACGGACTTCTCGGTGAACATTCCAAAGATGAACTCGTGGAGAAACTGAACGTTATTTTCAAGGAAGATGAGGGCAATCGGTTCGTCCCCCTTGATTATCAGAAGATACTCCAGGACGTTATTGTCGCCGATGATCTCTCAGCGCCTGAACTTTCCGAAGTCCATCAACTGGAAAAAACCCTTACCGAGTTCAGCATAAACACGAGCCTCACATCGATCCTTGTTAATCTTGTCCTTGCTCATAGCCATGATCAGGTGCCTGATCCGCTGAAACGGGCACTTAAAGACCACTGTATCTTACTGGTTAAAAGCGGTGATTTCCATGTTGTCTTGAATGTCCTTGAAACTGTCAGCAAAAAGATGGACGATCCGGGGGAAGAGCAGGAATCGCACTCAAAGGACCTGATGGAGATGTTTTCCGACAGAAGCTTCACAGAGGGAGTGCTGACCGCTGCTCCACAGTGGGGAAAGGAAAAACATTTCTATATCAAGAAATTAGTTCAACATATTGGTCAACCTTTTATCGAACCGATGCTGGACCGTCTCACTGAAGAGGAAAGCAAAACGCTTCGCCTGCTTTATCTTGATCTCCTCAAAGAATTTGGCGGAGCAGCAGTAAAAGATAAAATCATTAAAAGACTCGGTGACAAACGCTGGTATGTTGTCAGGAACCTGCTTTTTGTCCTCCGTCAGCTTGATGATCCTTCAGTCTTGAACTCCATCTACGGCTTATTCAGTCATCACGACCAGAGGGTCAGGTATGAACTGTTACATACTTTTCTTACTTTCAAGGACGCGAGAGCGGACAACATTCTTTTAAGGGAGATGGATTCCGGTGACAGTGACCGGTGTCTGAAAGCCATAACGCTTGCCGGCATGACGCGAAACAATCAAGTCTTTGAAAGACTTGTCGGGTTTCTCAAAAAGAAGGGACTGAACAAGACAGATTTAGAAGTTAAAAAGGCATCGGTGCATGCCCTCGCTGAAATGGGTGATCCTTCTGCCCTGTCAGCTCTTCAAGGGGTCCTTAAATCATTTTCGTTGTTTTCCCGTCACAGATTGATGCTTCTCAAGCTTGAAATCATAGCATCACTTGGGAAATATCCTGCTGAAGAAGTTTTTCCCGTACTTCAGAAAATAGCGAACTCACGGTCCGGCGAGCTGGCCGTTAAGGCCGGTCTGACAATAAAAACGCTTAAGGCTGACAGAAGATGAATCCACAGAAAAAGGAACGTATCCACAGTTTTCTCCGTGCCTTTCTTCCTGCTCTTACAAACGCTCATCAGTACACTATTTCTCATCAGCTGGCAGTCGCTTCAATCGAGACCGCCTATACAGCAACTCCTTGAAGCCATCGGCCGAGACCTGACGCTTCCCATCGTAATCGTTGAAGACAGGGTTGTTGTCAACGAAGAGCCGCTGGAAGATTCAATCTATATCAGCCGTTTTATCCAGTTTTTCAGAAGTCGCGGAATTCAGCATATTCGTATAAATCACGGAATAACACAGGAAGAGCTCACGTCCTTTGTGGTTATGCTCACAGCAGGCCCCACGTCGCCCACCGATACACAGACCTTTCCTCACATCCAGTTCGGCAAGGTAGGCCTGGGGTTTAAGAAAGATGAAGAGGAACAGGACGGTACCGATGAAGCGGGAGAATATGAGACGAATGAAGAATACGATGACACAGAGGAAGAACGGAAGACCGCTCAGATCAGACGTTATTTTGAAAATATCCAGGAAAAAGAACTTGGCCTCATGGAAAATATATACGGTGCCATTAAGAGAGAGCAGAGCCTGCCTGGTCGTGAGATCAGAGATGCCGTTACCGATATCATTACCGCCATTAAACAGGAGTCGTCACTCCTGATAACATTTTCTCCGTTGCGCATCCTCGATGAATACACTTTTACTCATTCAACAAATGTTTGTATTCTCACTCTCGCGCAGGCAATGGCGCTGAAAATCAAAGAGGAACTGCTCCATGACATAGGGGTGGCCGCTCTGCTTCACGATATCGGCAAGATATTCGTGCCTGAAGAGGTTTTGAATAAGATAGGAAAACTCACAGACGATGAGTTTGAATTAATCAAATTGCATCCACAGAAAGGAGCAGAGTACCTTATTGATAAACCGGGAATTCCGCCGCTTGCGATCATTGTCGCCTATGAACATCACATGCTCTATAATTACTCCGGTTATCCGAAAGTATCAAATAACTGGCGGCAGAACATCTGCAGCCAGATGGTCACTATATCGGATTATTTTGACGCGCTCAGGACAAAGCGTATCTATCGTGATTCACTGGAAACGAAAATCATTACCGATCAGATGACAAAAATGGTGGGCGATGCCCTGGACCCTGTTCTCGCGAAGAATTTTCTTCTGCTCATGAAGAAGTTGTTCGAGGCGCAGGAATCATAAATCGAAAATAAAAATAATTGATAAAAAAAGAAGGCGGGCCGAAAGGCCCGCCCGATGACGATCTATCTCTTTTTTGCTTTGGCTGCCGGTTTCTTTGCTTTTGGTTTCGCTACAATTGCCTTTCCGGTTGCTGCTGCCTTTAAAGCTGCTCCCGCGGAAAATTTTGGGACCTTCTTCGCAGCAATCTTGATCTCTTTGCCGGTACGCGGGTTTCTTCCCTTCCTGGCCTTCCTGTTTGCGACAGAAAATGTTCCGAATCCAATGAGGGTTACTTTGTCGCCTTTCCTTATTGCCTGTGCAATAGAATCGGTAATTACAGCAAGGGCCTTCGCCGCCGCCGCCTTGGAAATCTGAATCTTCTCCGCCACTTTTGTTACGATTTCTGCTTTGGTCATTTTGTAATTCCTCCTTGGGTATTTTGTAGATATATATATAATTATCAGGCAAACAGCCGTTGCCTGTTACGAAAATCCTTGAAAAAATAACCGTCTGCAAGAATTATTACCACAATTGCTCTATAAATCAAGGATTTTTTTACTATAGAAGAGAGAAAAATGCATTTTTATTACCACAGCGAAAGCTGTTATGAACGTTGTGGGAAGGGGCATCGGGATTATGATGAAGAAAGGATCTCTTTTGAACGGCTCTCCTTGCCGTTCTACAGATGGTTATCTTTTTAGTCCGCTTTGCCAAGGCCCTGCACAACCGCCTCATGTGTCTGGAATATTATTTTTTTATTTTAAAAATTAAAAACAGGTTTCCCGTAAAATTGTTTTAGCATTCTTTGCGGTCTGTGTCATGTGCCCTGCACTTGTACCTTTTACAAGATCGTTTCGATAGATAACTGCTGAGAAACATCTACGTTGTATATTGCGTCCGGAAATCAGGCATGATTACGGGGCCTGTTGTACCCATTGTATGGCGTATTTGAGAAGATCGGTGCCATCATTCAATTTCAATTTTTCCTTTATGTGCGAACGATAAGATTCGATTGTTTTGACGCTCAGATGCAGTTTATCCGCAATCTGGCTTGTTTTGAGACCCTGACCGATCATCCTGAAAACAGTAAGTTCCCGGTTGCTCAAAAGACCTATCGGAGAATTTGCCTCCTTCGCGTCACCGGAAACGAACTTCTCAAGCATCCTTGTTGTTATCGTGTCGCTGACAAATATTTCGCCATCAAGGACCCTGCGAATGCCTACCAATACTTTTTCCAATGCTTCCTGCTTCATGATATAACCTCTCGCTCCCGCGCGGAGGGCGCGCTCAGCAAAAAGCGATTCATCGTGCATGGACACGACAAGGGAAGGCAAATCGTGATTACGCAATTTAACTGTTTTTATCAATTCAATGCCGTCAATGCCAGGTAAAGATATATCAACAATAAGCATATCTGGTTTGACCGTGTCGATCATTTCAAGGGCTTTCTGAGCGTTGTCAGCCTCAGCGGCAACAACAAGGTCGCTCTCCTGATTGATCAGCATTGCGAGGCCTTTACGAAGAATCGGATGATCATCGACAATAAGTATTTTTTTTCGGCTCATACCTGCTCTCCCCTGTTTTTCCTGAGAGGTTATATTGTCTGCCACTATATTATTTATCATAAATTATCCTTGTTTTGGAATGAACAGGTAAGAATTGTTCCTCCAAGCTCTGCGTTTCTTACATCCAGCGATGCCCCGATCATAGAGGCCCGATACTGCATGATATTCAAACCGATACCTTTTCCCTGATGGACTATATTGCCTATTCCGAGACCGTTATCCTGAACGGTGAGGATACACGTAGTGCCTTCCTGACGGAGCATAATGGTCACCGTATCTGCTCTACCATGTTTGATCGCGTTGTTCAAGGCCTCCTGAACAATCCTGTATAAATGGGTCGACATTGCGTTATCGTGTATCAGAATCATATCCGCATATTCAAAACGGCACACAATGCCAAAAAGCTTTTCAACATTGATAGCCAATTCGGAAAGGGCAAAAACGAAACCGTCAGCTTCAAGTCTAACAGGGTTTAGGCCTCGCGCAAACCCTCTTGTCATCGTGATTGCCTGATCGATAAGCTCCACAATCTCATTTACGTCTGACTGTAACAAAGGCTGTTGCTCGGTAATTTTCTTTTCCAGAACCTTTCCCATAAAACCGATACCCGCGAGGTGCTGACACAAACTGTCGTGGAGGTCCTGCCCGATGCGCCGCTGTTCTCGTCCGCTGATTTCAAGGATTTCGTTTTCCAGACGTTTTCGCCTCGTAATGTCCCTGACAATGCCGAGAACATTATTGTTCGTGCAGACCACCATTCGCACTTCGAAGTCCCTTTGATCACCGTTAAAGGGGATATGCTGTTCGAAAATCTGAGCCTTTCCTGTTTCGAGTGCCTGTTTTACATGAGTCATTGCCTGATCCAGAATTCTCTTCGGCAGTAACCTTTTCGCGGTAAAGAGAGAATAGATGTTTTTGCCGACGATCTGGTTCGCGAATTCGTGGGGAATAGAAAACTTGCCTTCATGAAAACCGAGGAGTATCCCTGCGTCATTTATCTGAAACATCAAATCAGGTATGGCATCAAGGAGTGCGAGGTTTTTCGATTCACTCTCGTAGAGGGCCTCTTCGGCGCGTTTCCTTTCGACAATTTCTCCGATCCTTTCAGCGATGACATTGATGAGGCTCCTTTCTTCTTTCAGGAAGGGCCCTTCATCCTCGATGGGTTTTTCTTCACAATAAAAGACTTCCAGAAAGCCGGTTTTTTCACCATGAATGATAATTCTCTGAGATTGTTTCCAGGGTGTTTCCGTGAAGCGGGCGCTCCTGAACTCCCGATCGCCCAATACGATGCGACTGCATGTGATTTCCGGATACTGCCAGGCATCAGGTATGATATCTACTGTTCCTTGCAGTACTTCTTCCAACGAGACGCCCTGTTTTTCAACGATACTGGAGATAGTATAGAGACAATTCAATTCCTTGACGCGTTCTTTGAGTTTGTAGGTAAGATCTTCAAGGTCCTTTTGAGATTTCTTGCGTTTTTTTTCAGATTCTTTAAGGCGCTCTATCTTTTTTTCAGCCTTCCTGAGGATATCGCGAAGGTCTTTAGGCGGTCCGTTGCCGGCATCTATATTATTAGTGCATTTTTTTTCGGTTTGTGAATTTTATCAGTGCTCATTAATTCCCGTTCCCGGTAAATATGATATCAAGGGCTTCAGCGGTAAGCCTGATTTTGGGCTGATCTGCTGCAAGCCATGATGGTTTTGTTCTCATAATCGAATATTATTTATTATACCATAATTTCCAGGCATGTCACGCTATCGTAACTTTTGTCAGGCTGGGAAAAGACTTGTCGGGGATACTTTTATTTTATTGCTGTGCCTTTAAAGAAATTGTAACAGAATGTACCATCTTGTCCGGTCGTGCGGTAGAGGTCTTTTATGCCTTTATCCCACGTTGTTGCGTCTATCATGTTGAGCCTGATTGCCTGTTCCCGCACCCCTTCTACCATGGCGATGAAAGTGTTTTTCGTAAATCCCTCGATCAAATCAGGCTTGCTTGAATCCACATAAACCATTCGTGGTGTGACTTTAATGGACTGGAATCCTGAAGCTTTGAGCAATGGATATATCTGGCGCCCGATAAGCGAGTTTCCACCAATACTCGTCTGGATGTCGATAAGGCACTGTATTGTCATATTGGCTGCTTTACTTTCCGGGCAAAAATAGGTAGAGCCATGATCACCTTCAATGACGGTGATAGATCCTCCTGTCTTTAATACCCTTTTTAAATTCATAAGCGCGTCATGGGGCCTCAAAAGATGCTCCAGGACAAAGCAGACAAAAATATGGTCAAAGGTTTCCTCAGCAAAATTGAGCTGGTAGATATTGGCCTTTTGAAACTGGACATTCAATATTCCTTCTTTTTCGGCCAATACTTTTGCTTTGCTCAACGATTCTTCAGAGATATCAATTGATAAAAAACGCGCCTCCGGACTGTTCTTTGCGAGAATAACAGTCTGTGCCCCCACTCCACAGCCAGCTTCAAGGACACTGGTCTCCGGGGGATAGATAGTGTCGCCATGGAGAAGCTCCGTCAGGGTTGAGGCCTGATCATGTAATCTCATATGTTCCCGTTCCGAATAGCCGTGAACATATTTTTCATTTTTCACATCTTTTGTTGGCATCTGTTTCATTATATAAAAATGTTTATGATAAAGCAATGTCGACAGGAGGGCTGGGTACAGAGGGTTGAAGGAATGGATGTACTTACTATGTCCGGCTTGTTCAATAGAGGCAGCCAAATCGGGTGAGGCGCTCAAAGATATTCTCCATCAGATTAATAAAGTGACCTCAGAGATCAACCAGATTGCTGTCGCTTCAGAAGAAGAAACGGCAACAACAAACGAAATTGCTACCAGCATTCAGCAGATGTCTCAGGTAATACAGGAGACTGCAAAACGGATCCAGGGGAACGCCGAGGCATCAGCCAAACTCGCGAATCTGTCGAAGACGCTGCATGAGATGGTAGGGCAGTTCAAATTGTAGAAAAGGAAGTGTTCTGTCTTAATGATTTATTTTATTGACAAAATAACAGGCTATTGATTATAATTTTAGACAATGAAAATGAATAAAAAAACAGCATCAGAAATTATATTTGGATTTTGGTTTCTCTATCCGCACGTGCGCCTATGATATTTGAGCCCCTCGAGGGACAAAGGGCCATGGGTGCAAAACCCGTGGCCCTTTTTTATTGTAAAGAAATGAAGGAAGGTAAGCAATGAAAAACATAAAGTTAACATCGTTGCAAGAGAGGGAAAAAACGGTTGTCCATGTCGGTCATGTAAGGGTGGGGGAAGGTTTCTGTGTCATTGCGGGACCCTGTACTGTGGAGAGCGAAGAGCAGACCATAGAAACAGCGCGGGCCGTGAAAGAATCCGGCGCCGATATGTTGCGGGGAGGGGCCTTCAAACCGAGAACATCGCCATATGCCTTTCAGGGCCTCGGACTCAAGGGACTGAAGATCCTCAAAAAAGCAAAGGAAGAAACGGGCCTGCCTATTGTAACGGAAGTGATAGATACGAGAGATGTTCCCTGGGTAATGGAGTACGCCGACGTATTGCAGATCGGTGCGCGAAATATGCAGAACTTCTCCCTCTTGAAAGAAGTAGCAAAAACACGGAAACCTATATTATTGAAAAGGGGCATGAATTCTACCATAGAAGAGCTTCTCAATTGTGCCGAGTATATCCTCGATGGGGGAAACCCCGATGTGATACTCTGTGAAAGAGGTATCCGCACTTTCGAGACCTACACGAGGAATACTCTTGATATCAGCGCAGTCCCTGCACTTAAGGAGCTTACCCACCTCCCTGTGATCGTTGATCCATCTCACGCGTCAGGGAGGGTAAGTCTTGTATCTCCGCTTAGTCTTGCTGCGATAGCCGCGGGAGCCGATGGCCTTATCGTTGAAGTTCATATCAACCCGGCAGAGGCTGTATGTGATAAAGAACAGACCTTATCACCGGCGCAATTCAGGAAAATGATGGAGAAAATGCGCTCACTCTATCAATTCATGTCGGATTTGCCATGAGGTCCATTGATTTTAGGGGTAATACAGGAAACTGCAAAATTATATTAGGCACAACCTTCGGCCAATTAAGTGAAATCTGTGATACGGAAAAGACAGTTGTCATCGTTGACAGGAATGTCCTTGACCTCCATGGAGACAAATTATCATCGTACCGGCTCATCGAGGTCGAACCGGGCGAACAGCAGAAGACACTTAAAACTGTTGATGCGATATACGAGCGTTTTCTTGGTTGGGAGCTTGACCGCTCTTCGACAATTGTCGGTGTCGGTGGCGGGATGGTCTGTGATATCACCGGTTTTGCCGCCTCAACATATCTCAGGGGCATGCCTTTTGCGTTCGTGCCGACAACACTTCTTGCCCTGGTGGATGCCAGTGTTGGTGGAAAAAACGGTGTCAATTATCGCGGCTACAAGAACCTTGTAGGTACTTTCAACCAACCGCAATTTGTTCTCTGTGATTTTGTTTTTCTCAAAACTCTCCCCTACAATGAATTGAAGAATGGTCTTGCTGAAGCGATAAAATCTGCCCTCATCGGTGACGAAACCCTCTTTGACTATATTGAAAGAAACGGACAGGAAATCTCTTCCCGCAATGATGATGCGATTCAAAAAGTTGTCTACGATTCTCTCAATGTGAAAATCGGTGTTGTTTCGCGGGACGAGACTGAAAAGGGAGAGAGAAGGAAACTCAATTTCGGTCACACCATCGGCCACGCTATCGAGAAGACAACTGGTTGCAGTCATGGTGAAGCAGTGAGCATCGGGATGGTTATAGGCGCGAAATTGTCGGAAAGAAAAGGTGCCCTCACAGGAAAAGATGTGGAAAGGATCGAAGGGCTTCTCAGTGATTTTAAACTTCCAATAAAATTCGAAGGTGATCAGGAAGCGATAATGGACGCCATCCGCAAGGACAAGAAGAGGGAAGGAGAAGGGATCCATTTTGTGCTCCTCGATGGCATTGGAAGGGCCCGGATAGAGAAGATAATGATAGATGAACTACAGGAGGCGCTCTTTGATCTGTGTTAGCGTTGCCGAACCGACGGTTGAACTGTGTCTTGAAGCATTGAAAGACCTTGACTTTGCTGAAGTGAGAATTGATGGCATGGATGTGACGGTTGACGATGTGAAGCTAATTTTCTCGAAGCCCTCCAAGCTTGTCGCTACTTTCATGCCCCCAGGCGCTGGCGGGAAGACCGATAAAGTAGTCGATGACAATACGAGGAAGGGATTGCTCATGGCGGCCATAGAGGCGGGAGCGAGGTACGTGGATGTGGAGGTCCAGGCGGACGAGGCGTACAAAAGAGATATTATTGAAAAGGCGAGAATACACGGTTGCAAGGTCATCATTTCATTTCACGATTTCCAGGCCACCCCGGAAAAAGGAATATTGGAGGAAATCACGGCCCTTTGTTTCAATGAAGGAGCTGATATCGCTAAAATTGCCTGCAAAGTAAACTCTGAAAGGGACAACCTGAGACTTCTGGGACTTCTCAACAATGATGATTACCAGGGAAGAACAGTGGTGATAGGGATGGGTAACAAGGGCAGGATTACACGGATCGCGGCGCCTCTGCTCGGCAGTCCTTTTACCTTTGCATCACTTTGAAGGGGAAAGAGACCGCCGAAGGACAAATCGAGAAGAACACCCTAGGAGCAGATGATGAGGATGCTAAGCGATGAGTGAAGATGAAACTCTTTGCCGTAGCGGGCAATCCCATTCTTCACAGCAGAAGCCCGGAGATCTTTCAGGCCGCTTTCAAGGCATTGGGTTTGGATAATTATTACTATCTGCGTTTCGGCTCTTCGCGGGCAGAAGAAATTGTGCAGGCGATGAGGGAGATAACTATCTCCGGCTTCAATGTGACCTCCCCATTTAAAGAAAAAGTTATACCGCTCCTTGATGATTTGGACGATGGGGTACGTAAAATTGGTGCTGTAAATTTGATAGTCAATGAGAGTGGCAGACTCAAGGGCTTCAATACGGACGTTATGGGAGTGGAACAGGCTTTTCTCGAAAACAATGTTACATTGGCCGGGAAGAAGGCTGTCGTGCTGGGTGCGGGAGGGGCCGCGAAGGCCGCCGTAGCTGCTCTTACTGCGGCAGGCACGGATGTTATGGTAATGAACCGTACCTTTAAAAAGGCGGAGTTTCTTGCTGAAAGATTTACCTGCAGGGCGTCCTTGATGGAGGACCTGGGAAAAGAAACAGCTAAAGCGGATATTCTTGTTTCCTGTCTGTCGGCGGGTATACAGATTGTGCCGGTCCACGCCCTCAGACAGGGCCTTATTATCCTTGACGCGAATTATGGTGAAACGACTGCGCTGGTGAGGGAAGGGGTCGTAATGGCTGTACAATTATAGACGGCAGGGAGTGGCTTCTCTATCAGGGTGTAAAAGCCTTCACCTGTTTTACGGGTATACAAAAACCACCAATTGAAGCGATGCGAAAGACTTTATACGAGAAGAAAGAATTCAAAAAAAGAAATATCGCTCTCATAGGATTTATGGGGGCCGGGAAGTCTACAGTCGGTCGCCATGTAGCAAAAAAACTGAAGATGCCGTTTATTGATATTGACAGTGAAATTGAGAAAAATAACAAATCTTCTATTGAAGAGATATTTGAACACAACGGAGAAGAGGTTTTCAGAAGAATGGAAGCGAACGAGATAGAGCGTGTTGCAGGTCTGCCGGGCAGGGTGATCTCCTGTGGCGGTGGGGCGGTCCTCAATAAAGACAGTATGAATTATCTCAAGAAATATTGTATTATTATATGGCTATGGGCTGGTATTGAAACAATCTTAAAAAGGACCGGAGAGAACATAGCGCGCCCGCTGCTTAATGTTAATGATAAAAGATCGGAGATAGAGACGCTGCTTATGTTCAGGAAACCTTATTATGCCCATGCTTCGGACCTTTTTATAAGTACTGATTATAAAAAACCCGAAGAGGTTGCTGAGAGGATATATAATGAAAGCGATAAATTCCTCACAAATTAGCGGATCCATAAACGCCCCGGCATCGAAAAGCGTCATGATACGGGCAGCGGCAGCGTCGCTTCTGGCGGCCGGCACATCGCATTTATTTAATCCATCTTTTTGTGCTGATTCTCTGGCCGCACTGAGAATCGTGGAGACGACTGGGAGCGGATGTGAAGTCCGATAAAGAAAGTGTGTCAATCAGAGGTACCGGTGGTTTGGCGACTGAGGGTTTTAAGAAAAATATAATCAGTTGTGGTGAATCAGGTCTTTGCATGAGGATGTTTACACCCATTGCCGGTCTTACCCGGTACAAGTTTATCATTGAAGCTTTGGGCTCGCTCTGTTCACGACCGATGGAGACGCTTGAAACGCTTTCCCTCATGGGCGCCACCTGCGAAACAAGTGGAGGATATCCCCCTATTACCATCCGTGGCCCCATACGGGGAGGCGCCATTACCGTCGATGGTTCCAGGACTTCGCAATTCCTGACCGGTTTACTCATGGCAGCACCGCTTTGTCGGGAAGATACCAGTATTGAGGTGATTGACCTCAAAAGCAAACCCTATGTGGAAATGACCATCGATCTTTTGAAACGTTTCGGGATTACCATCGATCACGATGAAAATTTAAGGTCCTTCAGAATAAAGGGAAACCAGCATTATGAGGCACAGACATATACCATAGAAGGTGACTGGTCCGGGGCCGCCTTCCTCCTTGTGGCAGGAGCCATCGCGGGCTCAATACAAATATTAGGCTTGAGGACAGACTCTTTTCAGGCCGATAAGAGGATTCTTGAAGGATTAACAAGGGCGGGCGCGTTGGTGGAAATAGCCGATGATTATATTCTGGTCAGGAAAGGTGAACTGATGGCTTTTGAGTTCGACGCGAAAGATTGTCCTGATCTTGTTCCACCGCTTGTGGCTCTGGCAGCACACTGCCGGGGTAAAAGTGTTATCCATGGCATTGAGCGATTGCAGCACAAGGAAAGTAATCGTTCGGCAGCGCTCGTTTCCGAATTCTCCAGGCTTTCGATCAAGATAGAACTTTTTAATGACAGAATGGAGATTTATGGAGACAAGCCAGTAGGCAATCTTGTTGATTCTCATAATGACCATAGAATTGCCATGGCATGCGCGGTGGCATCCCTGAATGGAGAAAGGCCTGTGGTAATTGAAAATTATCAATGTGTGGCAAAATCATATCCCGATTTTTTTCGGGACATTCATTCGGTGCAGGTGATATCATGAATACTTTCGGTCGACTTTTCAAAGTAAGCATATTCGGAGAATCCCACGGTGAATCTGTGGGTGTTCTCATCGATGGTTGTCCTCCGGGACTGGCCCTGTCAGAAACTGATTTTTCCCGTGACCTTGAGCGCAGAAAAAGCGGAGCAAAAGGTACTACCCCGAGACGGGAGCCTGATGTCCCGCTTATAAAGAGCGGTGTCATGGATGGCAAAACGACAGGAGCGCCCATACTGATCCTTTTTGAAAACAGGGAAACTGATTCCGGTGCGTATGAACAGATACGGTATACACCACGGCCAGGGCACGCGGACTTTACGGCGTGGAAAAAATACCGGGGGTTCAACGATTACCGGGGTGGAGGGCATTTTTCAGGCAGATTGACGGTCGGTTTAGTGGCAGCAGGCGTCATCGCGAAAAAACTGACTGGCCCTGTCGTATTTGATGCGAGGCTCATTGAAGCGGGTGGTTCACAAGATATTGATAATGCGGTGGAAGTCGCCATGGACGATAAAGATTCAATAGGTGGGATCGTAGAATGCAGAATAAGCAATGTACCTGTCGGTCTTGGTGAACCCTTTTTTGATTCTGTGGAATCGCTCATAAGCCATATTATATTTTCTGTACCTGCCGTAAAAGGGATAGAATTTGGCGCCGGGTTTGCAGGAAGCAGAATGCGGGGCAGCGAGCATAACGATGAGATCCTTAATTTAGAGGGCCGGACAAAGACGAATAACGCCGGTGGTATCAATGGAGGTATCACGAATGGTAACGATGTTGTTTTCAGGGTTGCCATAAAACCGACCTCAAGTATTGGAATTCCCCAGTCTACCATCGATTTACGAACCGATGAAACTGTTCAGCTTTCCGTGGCCGGAAGACATGACACTTGTATTGCCCTGAGGATACCGGTCATCATAGAAGCCGCCGCAGCAATAGTATTTGCGGACCTCATGAGGATAATGATGGTGAATAGGTGATAGGTGAAAACCGATGGACGATCGCTTCCCTCAGCCACTACTACGCGTGAGGACGAGAGAGACTATGGACAGAGCGGATCATACTGAATAGATGTAACACGTGACTTCAAGCTGCATAGAGCATAGCGCATGGAGTAAGGAATGTGTGACAATGGAGGATAATTATGAAAGACGATGATCTTGCCGGAATCAGAAGACGGATCGACATGATTGATTGGGAGATTATGCAACTGTTGAACCAAAGGATGGAGATTTCCGTGAGGTCAAGGAAACTCAAGCGGCACGTTCTCGATCCGGTCAGAGAACAGCAGATCATCGAGAATGTGAAGAAATATTCCTATAGCCTGGTAGACCCCGAATTCTCTGAGGCTATTTACAGGCAGATTTTGGAAAAGAGTAGAAATGTCCAGGAAAAAAACCTCACACTCATCGGTTTTCAGGGTGAACACGGTGCTTACAGCGAGGCCGCTTCCTTACATATAATTCTTCATTGATACCACTTCCCTGCAAAGAATTTTATGAGGTATTTCATGAGGTCGCGACGGGACAGCTCGATCTGGGCATTGTTCCTGTTGAAAATTCTCTTGAGGGGCCGGTAACACAGGTAAATGATCTTCTCATTGAAACGGAATTGAAAATAATCGGAGAAATCAAGATACCTATTCACCACTTTCTTCTCGCCCTGCCCGAAACCGAATATCGTGATTTGAAGATTGTCTATTCCCATCCTCAGGCCCTCGCCCAATGTCGTGAGTTTATTGAGAGACACAAACTGGAGCCGAGACCTTTTTACGACACCGCCGGCGCGGCAAAGATGCTTTCAGACGACAGACCTGATGCTACCTGTGTTATTGCCAATAAGCTCTGCGCGGAACTGTACCATTTAGAGGTTATACAGGAAAATGTGGAAGATCATGAATCCAATTCTACGCGATTTGTCATATTGTCGAGGGATGAAAGTCCTGAACCGGGCGATAAATGTTCCATCATATTTTCCTTGAAGCATGAACCGGGCGCGCTCTTTTCTATCCTGAAAATATTTTCCGATAGGGCAATAAATCTCACGCGGATAGAATCAAGGCCGTTCAGAAACGATCCGGGCAACTATGTTTTTTTCACTGATTTCGAAGGTTCCGACAAAGATGAGAAAGTGATGGATGCGCTCAAGGAAATACAGAAAAAAACAAAAAGTTATAAATTCTGTGGATGCTACAGGTCACATAAAGCAGTAACGCCATGAGAGAGATACTATGCGACGTAAACAGAATGAAAGAAAATATACTTGACTGCATAAGTTTAAAAAGGGTATAATTATAACCATGATTAATAGTGCCAGTAGTACATTTTTAATGTTGAACGTATGGTGGTGGGGTAGCTAAGGCTATCCCATAACGAGCAGGCCGTTTAAGCTCTTGAGGGATAGAATCCCCGGGCTTAAGCGGCTTTTTTATATGGCCGTTTTAAGATTCCCCCGGAGGGATTTTAAAACGGTTTTTTTATTACTTAGGAGGTTGTATGTATCCATCGATAGAAGAATTTACGGAATTATCAAAGAAGTACAACAGGATTACCGTCTACAAAGAGACTGACGGCGATATGGACACGCCCGTATCGATCCTTTCAAAACTCCTGTCTTTGGACAGGGCTATACTCCTTGAAAGCGCGAAGGAAAGCAAAGTTTATAGCAGGTATTCCTTTCTTGCTTTCGGCATCAAAGAAAAGCTTGTCTTAAAAGAAGACGGTCTTTATCGCAACGGGAAACACATCGGGGACCTTTCCCGCCTTGAAGAGATATTGCTTCAAAACAGAACAGCACCCTTTGATGGTTTTGGCGATTTTTCCGGCGGCTATGTGGGGTGCCTCAATTTCGGGTTTGTCGAACAATGCGGCATCCTGAGGAAGCCTCTTTCACATAAAGACGCTGACGGCGGGACGCTCTATCTTGTGGAGAAATTCTGTGTCTATGATAACTACACAAACAGGCTTTACATGGCGCTCTCAAAGAAGATCGAAGGCAATATTCCCGCTGAAGCAATGTATGAAAGAATCAGAGAAGAACTGGAAGCATCAGAGAAGGAATTGAAAAGCCTCTCCAGTGTCCGGCCTATGCCGCTTAATCCAAGCGTGGCACGGAGTATCCCTAAAGAACAGTTCATGAACAAGGTGCAGAAAATCAAAGATATGATCGAGGCAGGTGAGGCAATACAGATTGTACTCAGTGATTATCTGGAGATAGATAATCTGGATCCATTCCAGTTTTACAGGAACTTACGGAAGATCAATCCTTCGCCGTATATGTTTTTCATCAAGGACGGGGGTTCCTTCATTGTCGGGTCAAGCCCGGAGGTCCATATCCGGGTCCGCGGAAATACGGCCTACCTGCGGCCTATCGCCGGCACCAAACCAAGAGGGGCATCGGAGAATGTCGATGAGATCATCAAAGTCCTCACAAATGATGAAAAGGAAAAGGCAGAGCACCTCATGCTCGTTGATCTTGCCCGGAACGATCTGTCGAGGATCTGCGCGCCCGGAAGTGTCAATGTGGAAAGCTTTATGGAACCGGAAGTCTATTCTCATGTAATTCATCTTGTTTCCCAGGTGAAGGGGGAACTGAAGAGCAATGCCGAAGTTGTCGATGCTATTACGCAGACATTTCCCGCCGGTACGGTGTCGGGAGCGCCGAAAACGCGGGCCATTGAGATCATTGACGAATTGGAGGAGACCCCGCGAGGCATTTATTCAGGGTGTACGGGTTATATCGGCTTTAACGGGAATGTCGACATGGCGATCACGATCAGGACCGCTGTCTTCAATGGGTTCAAGGCGCGGCTGCAAGCAGGCGCGGGCATCGTTTATGACAGCATACCGGAAAAAGAGTACGAAGAAGTTATGAATAAATTAGGGGCTTTGATACGATCAGGAGGTGTCCATGATAGCATTGATCGATAATTACGATTCTTTCACCTTTAACGTCTACGACTATTTGATGAAATTTACCGACATCAGGGTCTTCAGAAATACAGACAAACTGGAGGCACTCAAGACGCTTGACCTGCAAGGCCTTGTTATTTCACCGGGGCCGTCCCATCCCGCTCATTCTCTTCTTAGCCTTGATGCTATTACTTATTTTAAAGGTAAAGTTCCCATTCTCGGCATCTGCCTGGGTATGCAGGCCATCGCCTATGAGGCCGGGAACACTGTGCGGAAGGCAAAACGGATCATGCATGGAAAGGTGGATCGTATTGTAAATCATGGCGGGGTTCTCCTCAATGGCATGGGAGAAACATTTCCGGCAGTGCGATATCATTCCCTCGTTGTTGAAAATAATAATAATTTCCATGTCTGCGCGGTTTCAGAGAGCGATGGTGAAATCATGGCAATAGAGAACACTGACCTGAAACTCTTCGGGCTTCAGTTTCATCCCGAATCCTACGCCACTGATAACGGCATGACATTCATTAAAAATTTCGTGGAGGTCTGTCATGGAAATACTTGAAAAGATCAAAAGCGAGCACGGATTTGACAGTTTGAAGAAGCAACAATCATGTTTAACGAAATGTTATCGGGTGCCGTGGACGAAGCTCTCATTGAAGAAATCCTTATAGCGCTGGCGGAAAAAGGTGAGGCGGAAGAGGAGATAGCCGGTTCGGCCCAGGCCATGCTGGGCCATGCTATACCGGTCGACCACAGCTTCGGCACGTTGTTGGACGTTGTCGGTACAGGCGGTGACAACAGCGGCAGTTTCAACATTTCCACGGCAGCGGCAATCGTCTGCAGCCTCTTTGTCCCTGTGGCGAAACACGGCAACAGGGCAATGAGTTCAAAATCTGGTTCGGCAGATGTGCTGGAAGCGCTCGGTGTGCCCATCGACCTCGGAAAAGAAGAGGCACCACAGTTTTTGACAAAGAATAATTTCGTTTTTCTCTTTGCCCAGAAATACCATCCTGCCATGAAGTCTGTAGCGGCAGTGAGAAAAAGACTGGGGAGAAGGACAATATTCAACCTCCTGGGGCCGCTCTGCAATCCGGCACGGCCGAACTGCCAGCTCATAGGTATTTTCAAGGATGATTTCCTACCCAGATATATGGGCGCCATTGAACATCTTGGTATTCCCAACGTTATGGTTGTATCGAGCCGGGATGGCCTTGACGAAGTAAGCATCTCGGACAAGACCCTCTGCTATCACAAAAAAGGTTCTTCTCTGAAAATATTCGAATTTGACCCTAAAGAATTTGGTATATTCGCGAGCAAAGACGCAGTAAAAGGGTACGAAGCAACAATAAACGCCCAGATCATGAAAGAGGTTTTTCTGGGAGAAAATCATAATGATCTCACCAATGCCATTGCCCTTAACGCGGCGTTTGCCCTTGCCGTGGCAGAAGTGGAGACTGATCTCAAAAAGGCGTTCCTGCTCGCAAAGGAAACCATAAAAAGCGGGAAAGCCTATGAGAAGCTGCAGGAGTTGACGTCGTGATAGAGCAGATTATCGAAACCAAGAAAAGAGAAGTTGAGTTACTGAAAATTCTTGAATTAGCGCCGAGGACAAAACCGGTTATTCCCTTCTCGCTTAAAGAGGGTGTCAATATTATTGCAGAGCTGAAGAGGAAATCGCCTTCAGCAGGCGATATCGGAGAGATCGACGATGAGAGGATCGCTCTCTATTCCCGATACGCCACAGCCATCAGTATATTGACGGATGCCACATACTTCGGCGGCAGTTTCGAAGTCCTCGCCGATGTGGCCGGCAAGATTGATCTGCCGATTCTCTGCAAAGATTTCTTTATCGACACAGTTCAAATCGACCTCGCATATTCAAAAGGGGCCGATCTGATACTGCTCATTGCGAGGATACTCGATAAAGAGCAAATGAAACATCTCTATGGCTATGCGAGGGACTGGGCCTCAATTGTCTTGTCGAAGTCCATACGGCAGAGGAACTGGAAAAGATTGCCGACCTCAACGCGGAGATTGTCGGTGTTAATGCCCGTGATCTGGATACTCTCGTCATAGACCTTGAGAGGGGCAAAGAAATATTGTCCCGTGTAAGCGCTCCTGTGAGGGTTGCTGAGAGCGGTATTAAATCGAGGAAGGACATAGAAGGGTTCTCATGACGCCAACTGTTTTCTCATCGGAGAGACGCTCATGCGGTCCCAAAATCTGGAATCGACCTTCCGGGAGCTCCTCTATGGTTAAGATAAAAATATGCGGGATGACGAATCTGGAAGACTGTCTGGCGGCCATTGATCTTGGTGTTGATTTTATCGGTTTTGTTTTTTACAAAAAGAGCGCCCGGTATGTGGCGCCTGAGATGGTGAGAGAAATCTCTGAACAGAATTAACGGGAAGGCAAAGACCGTCGGTGTCTTTGTGGAGGAGACAGAAGATGAAATCGACAGGCTGATAGATTTCTGTCATCTCGATTTTGCCCAGGTTTATAACAGACCAAGCGGGCTACATGGAGCGAACCGTATCTGCGTTTACCGGGTGAAAGACGCTCTACCGGACGTGTCGGCAAATGGTCTTGTTCTTTTTGACAGTTATTCAGAAGGGTTCGGCGGATCAGGCACGCCTTTTGATGTTAGCCTGCTCAAGGGCCACAGTGCCCTGGGGAGAGCTTTCATAGCCGGAGGTATAGACGAAGGAAACGTGTATCGCGCATTAGACCTGAAACCTTTTGGGATTGACCTTGTCAGTTCCGTGGAAAAAGAGAAAGGGAAAAAAGACCCATTCAAGATGGAACGTTTAGTGAAAAAGGTGAGGAGTTATCAGATATGAAAAAATACTACGGACAATATGGCGGTCAGTTTGTGCCGGAAACATTGATCCCGGCCCTCGATGAACTTGAAAATGCCTACGGGAAATTCAGAAAAGACAGAGAATATCAAAAACAACTGGACGCGCTCCTCGAAGATTTTGCGGGAAGGCCCACGCCATTGTATTTCGTAAAGCGTTTAAGCGAGGAGCTTGGCTGCGAGGTCTGGCTGAAAAGAGAAGACCTGCTCCATACGGGCGCGCACAAGATAAACAATACCCTCGGTCAGATCATGCTGGCGAGATTCATGGGAAAGAAACGGATCATCGCCGAGACAGGCGCCGGTCAGCATGGAGTGGCCACGGCAACAGTCTGCGCTCTTTTCGGCCTGGAATGTGTGGTCTACATGGGGGAAACCGATGTTGAAAGACAGAGTATGAACGTTGAAAGAATGCGGCTTCTGGGCACCACCGTTATGCCTGTAACAAAAGGAAGCGCGACATTGAAGAGCGCTATCAACGAGGCGCTCAGGGATTGGGTGAAAAACGTGCAGACCACGCACTACCTCATCGGCAGCGTTGTGGGCCCCCATCCATTTCCTTCCATTGTCGCACACTTTCAGTCAGTCATCGGAAAAGAGGCGCGAAGGCAGATCTTGAAAAAGACAGGCAACACTTCCCGATCATGTCATCGCCTGTGTCGGCGGCGGCAGTAACGCCATCGGTATTTTTAAAGGTTTTGTATCAGACAAATCCGTAGACCTTATCGGCATCGAGGCAGGCGGTATGTCCCTCGATCTTGGCCGCCACGCGGCCACATTGACAAAGGGCAAACCGGGCATACTCCACGGTACGATCAGTTATCTTCTGCAGGACCAGTTCGGCCAGGTGGCCGATGTCCATTCTGTTTCGGCAGGGCTCGATTATCCCGGCGTCGGTCCCGAACACAGCTATCTCAAGGACCAGGGGAGGGTATCATATGATGTGTGCTATGACAAGGAGGCCCTTGAGGCATTTGCCCTATTGAGCAGGCTTGAAGGGATACTTCCCGCGCTGGAGAGTTCCCACGCCCTCGGCTATCTTGTGGCGCATAAAGAGCAGTTTGCCGGAAAGAAAGTTGTTCTTTGCCTTTCCGGAAGGGGTGACAAGGATATGGACATCGTGAAGACAGGAGGAATCCATCATGGGTAAACTCGGTATATATCTGCTCGCAAACTATCCCTCACGGGAGGCGTTCATTGAAGCAGTAAAAATATGTGATAAAAATGGCGTTGATTTTCTGGAGATAGGGTTTCCCTTTTCAGACCCCATCGCCGATGGTGATACGCTCGAAAAGGCCTGTTATGAGACGCTTCAGAAGTATGATTTCAATGATACTGTTGAGAGCTTTAGAGAAGTACAGAGCATATTTAAAGGCAAGATCTATATCATGACATACACCAATATTGTCTATAGCATGGGTATTGATAATTTTGCGGAGAAGGTTGGTAAGATTTCGGGGATCATCCTGGCAGACCTGCCATTGCGCGAGATAGGGCCTTTTGAGAAGGGATTCAAAAAACATGGTATCAATGTCATCAGATTTTTAACGCCGGAGAGCCGCGATGAGGATATCAACCGTGCCGTGAAGAGCGCCCGTGATTTTATTTACTTTGTGTCAAAGAGGGGCACAACGGGTGGGGCCTTCGCCCTCGATGAGGAGACGAGGGAGAAGATAGGCCGGGTGAAGGCGAGCGGAAAGGAAGTCTTCGTGGGCTTCGGGATAAAGGACAGGCAGGATGTCAAGCTGGCCTGCGAAGTAGCTGACGGCGCTATCATCGGCACCAAGGCGGTAATGGAGTTAGAGGCGGGCATTGATCAGTTCCGTCGGTACATTAGTGAGCTGAGATAAATATTATTTTGTATTTGTGCTCGGCCGATGGCGTGATCGAAAGCCCCATCTGCGGCGCTTTGTGAACCTTGCACTCCTCCATTACCGGGCCTCACGTCACCCCCTCCAACAGCAAAGCTATTGGAGCCTCCCCTTCTCGCCCAAGAATGGGCTGTTATACTCTGCGATGGCAAGGCTCACAAATAACCCGTATCTGGAACTTCCGCTCCAGGCCATCGTCCACACACCGCGACCCTCAGTTATCCCGTTGAGTTCGCGGATATTGCATCTGATTATCCCAAAAAAGGCAGTTACCCCCAAATGAGCCCTTAACAAAAACCTCCTTTTGCAATAGAATCAATTGTTTATCAAACAACCAAGACCCGCAAAAGGAGGAATAAAACTATGCATCGTAATTTTACCACAATACCGCACGTGAACAAAGTTAAAATTCTCTTTACCAAGAGACAGATGCCCGCCTATGGAGGTTTTGCCCTCATCGCAGCGTTTCTTGAACAGATAGGTTTTGCACAGATGATTGAGAAGGCGATACCTATTACGGAATCTTCTCCATTAAGAAATAGGCAGATTACGGGATGAAAGGGAGTAAAGAATGACAACAATATCAAGGACTGTCAAATGAGGGCGAGGGCTGCCCTACCTTATTCTTATATGTAAATATCCAAGGGTGTTATTCGCATGATGATCTTTATTGGATGCAAATATATTCTGTCATGCAATTGGTCTTGATTAGGGGTAATCATGTTCTCTTATCAGTCCTGCTCAAGGTCCCTCAATAAGAGGACGAGCCAGCTTATCAGGGTAAGCGATACACCGAGGATTATGATGCCGAACCTGAAACTGAGCAGGTCACCGGAGAGACCGAGAAGATAGGGAATTAACCCTGTTCCGAACAAAGCGGTCAAGGGCACCATGATTCCGACAGCCATGCTCATTGTCTCTCTATCAAAGAGCCGAGCAATGCACACAAATCCTATAGGAAAGATACCGGTTATGAAAACGGCCTGTAAGAAGAGTATGATTCCTATGACGGCGGTGGGTGCCACGCCCAGCAGAATCGTGAGGACACCGGAGATAATCATCATGATAAACATGATTTTTCTGAGGCTGAATCGATCGACGAGAAACCCGCAGAGGATTGCCACACCAACTCCGCCCAGTCGTGATATTCCCAATAGCGTGTTGGCATATCCAATACTGAGGGACAACTCTTTCGTGAGATAAAGGGGCAGGATATAATAGATCCCCATATTAGCCCCCATAGCAACCGTCGTTATCGAGACCATCACCCAGAAAGACTTACTCGTGATGATACCTTTAAAAACCGTCTTATGAGGCTCGTTGATCTTGAGTTCCTCGCCTTTAAGAGAGAAGAGTATAGCAATCGTGAGAAGGGCAACCCCGAGTATGCTGAAAATACCCCTCCAGTGGAAATACCTGAGAAGAAAAAGCACGATGAAGGGAACAATGAATATACTAACAGACGCCGCAGAATCATAGATCGAGATTGTCTTGCCCCAATCTCTTTCGGCAAAATGTTCTCTTATTAAGGGCATAATCGCCGGCAGATAGATACCTCCAGAAAAACCAACAACAAATACGATAAGATAAAAGACTGAAAATGCTCTTACAAAAGGGATGCAAAGACATATACACGCTAACATGACAAATGAGAAGACAATGGACCTTTTAAAGCCAACCCTCCCTGAGTAGAAGCCGGAGAGGATCAATGCGGCGGAGTATCCTATCGATTGGAACATAAAGATACTGGTCGCCCGGGCGTGAGTGACCATAAATTCATCTTCTATGAGAGGTAAGATGGGAGACAATATTATCCTCCCACTGAAATTGAAGAAACCAGAGAGACCAGAGTAAAAAGAGGAATCCGAGGGCCTCACCCTTAAGTTCGGAATAATGCCGCATAACAGTACCCTAACCCGGCACCATGCTCAATTTCAATGCATTTCGAGTGAAGACATATCAGGACTGATAAGTTGTGATAAAACTTCAAAGACAAAAATCACCGTCGGAAATCGATTGCCAATTGAAATCTTCATGGTTTCAGAACCCTCGACGGGCAGCGATTTCAGGACGTATTGCTGTGAGACGGTCCAGGAACAATTATTTATGAATAACTACCGCAATGATTGTTTTGATATCCAGTAATACTTACCTGAATTTGCCAATTGAACTCGTGCTATGTTTTCTTCCTCATGAATGACATAGACTACCACCGCTGTTGGAGAAATGCTGCACTCCTGAGTATTCAGTAATGAAGCTGCTTTTCCGTCCTTCCGCGACACGCTGTCTTGCAGCGAACGTATTGCGGTGAGACTTTTGCAGAAAACACTGCCTGGTTTCGATGTAAATCGGTTGGCATCAGATGCGTCTGCGTTATATCCACAGAGAAGGAGTGTGATGATAAGAAACAGACCAAATAGTGTAAATTTATTTATTATACCTGAGGCCATGATTGAAAATACTATCGCTAAATCGATTTTGATACAAGAAATATTTCAATAGACAACCCCATTCTCTTAGAATATCTTTTAGCTATGCGCTATGTGTGGCAACTTGGTTCAGCGAAAAATGAGGAGATGGGGAGCTTGTACAGCGGGCTAAAACAGAGGGTGTTAGCCTCAATAGCCTCGTATTGACCTTTATCTCCGAGAGCCTCGGGAAAAGGGAATCAGTAAAGTAGTAACAGGATAGAGGACGTCCAGAAAATAATAGATAAGATCTTGATACTGGGGTTTGTGATGCGGGGGAATGATCATCTTTAAGGACATGTATTCATAAAAATCGTATTATCTCAAAACGTTGTCTACAAATTTGTTTCATGTTATAGTTAAGTCATGAACAAAAAAGAGATATTGGAATATTGGCTTAAATCAGCTGATATTGATTATAAAACCATGCAATATCTGTTTAAAGGTAAAGACTATTCATGGTCTTTGTTTATCGGTCATATTGTAGTTGAGAAATTACTAAAAGCATATTATGTAAAAAATATTGATGCGAATACGCCGCATATACACGATTTATTGCGTATTGCCGAAAAAGCAAAACTTAATCTCTCAGAGGAACAGAAAGATTTTCTTGATACTCTGACCAGCTTTAATATAAAGGCACGCTATGATGATTATAAATTGAAATTTCATAGGATCTGTACGAGAAAATTCGCTGACGAATATATCGGCAAGATAAAGGAATTCAGGACATGGATAAAACGAGAGCTTTGAAACTTGCCCGTGATTATGTAGGGTTTCTCGTTTCTCAACGCAGTTATAAGATAAAGGAAGCCTTCCTTTTTGGTTCCTATGCTGTGAATAATTTCAATGATGATAGCGATATCGACATAGCGCTCGTATTGGCAAATTACAAAGATACTATAAAAGAACTTTCAAATTTAATGCGATTACGCAGGAGATTCGATCTTCGCATAGAACCACACCCTATCGCCGAAGAAGATTTTAGTGACGACAATCCTTTTGCAAAGGAAATAAAAAAAGGACTAAGAATAAGGTAGATTCTGCCGAAACTCTTGGTTTAGCGGGAACTTTCCCATCCTATACAGAGTTGTATGATGCTATCTCACGGAACATTAATAGATGAAGTTTTGAAATTCAATGCAGCCCGTGCGGCCATCATTGATCCATCGGGCATAACATACTCCTCTGAGTTCAGGCGTCTTTGCGAGCAGAATAAGTGTGGACATTATGGTAAAAACTGGATGTGCCCGCCCGCTGTCGGTCCTTACGAAGAACTGAAAGCAAAGGCAAGCCGATATCAAGAAGGTCTTGTGTTTCAGACCGTACATCAACTTTCCCATTCACGTGACCGGAAGGGATTGCGTGAAGCCTTCAAGGCCCACGATGAGGCCCTCCAAAGGATCATTGCGCACCTTAAAGACAGATACGGAATAAAAGAGATGCTTCCCCTCGGCGCCGGTCCCTGCACGTATTGTGAAAAGTGCGCTTCTCTTGATGAAGAAGAATGCAGGTTCCCCGATCATGCCGTAGCCTCATTGGAATCCCATGGTATTGACGTGGGAGCACTGGTGAAAATGTGCGATATGCCCTATAACAGTGGAAAAAATACGGTGACGTTTGTAGGGGCAGTGTTCTTCTCTGCCCCTACCAAGCCGCCTTCATTCATATAATAAAGCTTTACCTGTGCCCCGCAGGGGTATCGTCGTACAAATCCTCACGTACTAGATGTACGCTCCGGTTTCCTTCTCCTCGGCATCGGGGTACCGCTGGATGTATATTTTTGAATGCGACTTGGTATCATACAGATCTCAGATGGTCCGTGAAAGAGAATACTTATTCACGAATGAGATCAGGCAAGCACATTTTCAAACTACTAACATCTTTATGTGCCGAGCCAGCAATGCAGACACAGCTTCTCCCGCGGCAGCCCTATTGCCTCTATCATGTCGTCGATCCGCTGGTACCTGAGCGTTGTAACGCCAAGTTCTTTCGCAATCCAGTCTACCATCTTCTGGTATTTCTCTGATTTATCGTCGAGGTATTCCTGGAGGTCCTCTGTTTTATTGCCTTCGAGCGCCCATATGGCCCGGCGCGCAACAAGTTCGTCAATGGAACGTGTGGAGAGGGCAAATTTACAGGGGAACATGAGGGGAGGGCAGGCAGGCCGGACGTGGACTTCCTTTGCCCCGGCTCCCATGAGTTTCTTCAGGGTATAATTTTTAAGCTGAGTTCCACGGACAATGGAATCCTCGCAGAGGACGATACGGTTCCCGTTAATAATTTCCTTAATAGGAATGAGCTTCATGGTTGCCACAAGATCACGTATTTCCTGGGCAGGCGGCGTGTAGCTCCTTCCATATCCGGGAGTGTACTTGACGAGAGGTCTGCGGTAGGGAAGCCCGGATTCCTGAGCGTACCCGATGGCGTGGCCGACGCCGGAATCGGGGACTCCGGCGACAAGGTCCGCTTTTACGGTATCGTTTTTCGCGAGAAATCGTCCGGAACGTTCGCGCACAAGTTCAACGCTGATTCCTTCGTAAGTCGAAGCCGGATATCCTGTGTAGATCCACAGGAAAGCGCAAATCTGTTTTGCAGGTTTTCCTGAATGCAGTTCTTCCAGACCGTTCTTGCTCAAGCGAATGATCTCGCCCGGTTCAAGATACTTTTTGATTTGATAGCCCAGGTTGAGAAAAGAACAACTTTCCGTGGCGACGACATAACTCCCGTCTTTTTCTCCGACAACGAGAGGTGTTCGGCCCAGGCGGTCGCGGGCAGCGTAGATTCCATCCTCCTTTCATGAGGAGGATAGATGCCGATCCTTGAATGCGATTATAGAGCTTCTCTATCCCGTCAATGAGGGTTTTCCCCTGGTTTATCAGTTTGGCGATAAGTTCAACGGAATTGACTCCTCCGCTCGACATCTCGCCGAATGTTTCTCCCTGTTCAAGAAGCTCCGCGGCCAGTTCGTCAACGTTCTCCACAAGACCGGCGGAGACGATAGCAAAGGTCCCGAACTTGGAACCGATTATGAGCGGTTGGGCATCGCGGTCACTGATTACCCCGATACCGTAATTTCCCTTCATCTCTTTGTATTCTTCAAAAAATTTGGACTTGAACTGTGATTTGCTGATATCGTGAATGGAGTTGTAGAAGCGTTCTCCCAGAACGGCCATTCCACCATATTCTGTTCCCATATGGGAATGATAATCTGTTCCATACAGAAGATCGCCTGCACAATTTTTCCCGGATGCAATACCAAAAATGCCGCTCATGAGTCCTCCCTGAATGGTATAGTGTCAGATTAATAGTACAAAATGGACCAGAATCAGACAAATATCATACAATCTCTTCAAAATTATTCTCCACTATTAAAATCTATCTTTTTTCATCTTTTATTCAGAACAATTTATTGTATAATAGAATACATTATGATGGTTACTCACTCTTTTCAGGAAGGTACTTTTTTCCTCTATACATGCCATATGGTGTGTATAGCAGCGTTATCAATCAATAAGGAGGTAATGTAATGGCAAGGAAGGAAACCTATTGTCCTGTTGAGGGGACGCTTGATCTGATTGGTAACAAATGGAAGATCCTCATATTGAGAGAAGTTTTTGTTAGCAAAAGAAGATTTGGAGAATTATATAAAGCAATCCCGGGTATAACACAGAAGATGCTGACACAACAGCTCCGCGAGATGGAAAAAGACGGTATACTCAACCGGAAACTCTTCGCTGAGGTGCCGCCCAGGGTTGAATATTCACTAACGAGGTACGGGAGAAGTTTCAAACCGATTCTCAAAGCTATGGAGCATTGGGGAACGCGCTATATGAGCAAATAAGAAATAAACGACAACCAGATTGCGAGTTGTTTGGAGTACGTTACGTTAAAGACAGACAGGTATCTATTGAGCGTTGTTGGTGGTGAAATGAGGCGAAGTACAGGAGAAACGGGTGATGGAAAGAAGTGAGACTTTTTCCGAGAAAGAACTTGATCGCTATAGGCGGCAAATCATTATTCCTGATATCGGTGAATCGGGGCAGAAGAAGATAAAAGCGGCGCGTATTTTCGTGGCCGGAGCAGGGGGGCTTGGGTCAATTTCTTCCTATTATCTTGCCGCCGCCGGTGTTGGTGAACTGATTATCGTTGACAGAGATACTGTGGAGATGACGAACCTGAACCGCCAGATTATCCACAGCACCCCTGACATCGGAATACCGAAAGTCCTTTCAGCAAAGAAAAAACTGGAAGCCCTCAATCCCCATTGTGCTGTCCGGCCAATTCAGGCGGAGATGAACAAAGAGAATATTGTCGACCTTGTCGGTGATTGCTCGATCATTGTAGATGCCACAGACAATATTGAGACGAGAAAGGTCCTTAATTATGCTTCTCTCCAAAAGGGTCTGCCTTTCATCTATGGTGGCGTCAATAAGTTTGACGGTATGATGACCACCTTCATACCAGGTAAAACCCCTTGCTTCGAATGTCTTTTTCCGGGTATTGAGTCTCCGAAGAGTACCATCGGCGTCATAGGGCCTCTCCCCGGAGTGGTCGGTTCCTTGCAGGCCATGGAGGCAATAAAGATTGTTCTCGGGATGGAAGGCATGCTGACAGGGAGACTGCTTTTTATCTCTGCGAGCGATATGACATTCAGGGAAATCAAAGTGGAAAAAAATTCTGATTGCGGGGTATGTAAACAATAACCCGAAAGTACAGCCAAATCAGTCATATAACAAATATATCAGGAGCGAAGTTTCATGAAAAAGGAAAAATACCTTCTCTTTTTATCCACCCTCTTTTTTGTTGTCCTTATATGGTCGGCAATAAAACCGAAAGACTACTTTACATGGATTTTAGAGGTGACCCCCGGCATAGTCGGATTGATCGTTCTATTCATAACGTACAAGCGGTTCCGATTTACTGACTTTATCTACACCATGATACTGATACATTGCTGTATCCTCTTTGTCGGCGGGCACTATACTTATGCTGAAGTGCCGCTCTTTCATTGGGTGAAAGAATGGGTGCACGGGGTGCGGAATAACTACGATAAAGTGGGACATTTCGCGCAGGGTTTCATACCCGCCTTGATAGCGCGAGAGATGTTGCTGCGACTGAAAATAGTCAGCAGCCGGGCATGGACAGGCTATTTGGTCATATCAATAGCCCTTGCCATAAGCGCCATCTATGAATTGATCGAATGGTGGACTGCCCTTCTGACGGGCGAATCGGCAGAGGCATTTTTAGGCACCCAGGGCTATGTATGGGACACACAATCCGATATGTTCTGGGCGTTTGCCGGTTCATTGGCTGCCGTTGTTCTCTTCTCAAAGTATCATGACAGGAGAATAAAGGAGACAGAAGAGAAGCAAGAGCTTGTTCGGCACCATGCGTAAGCAGTTCCTGCCCGTCGTAAATGCACCAAACGGAATATTTTGCAAGATGCAGACTAATATGGCTATACTATAAAAAAGCTTGCTGCTGTGTAACTGGAGGTAGTAGATGCAAAAGACGGCTATAAAAGTAAACACAATTGACACGTTGAGCTGGCCGGAAAGATGCCCTCATTGTGGTCAGGATTTGAAAGAAGGCGATGTTACGGTCTTTGAATTGAAGATAAGGAAAGGTCTTAAAGCAATGCTCGCGGCAGGTTTTGGATCTAAAAATCTCCCGGTGAGGCTCTGTGGCGCCTGCGCGAAGAAAGTATCAAATTTCAGAACAATAGAGGCCATAGGAGGGATCATCATATTTATTGCCATTGCGCCCTTTATTTTTAAAAGGTTTATTAAGATAGAAGCAACGGAATATATGTATATTTTCGGATCGGCGCTCTGGCTGGCTGTTGTATTAATGGCTATAGCGGAAGTAGGCATGAAAAAGGCAATCGGAATGGAATGCAGACTCCTCTCCATGAACAAGTGGGCATTAAAGTTCCGAAATGATCTCTTCTCTAATGAATTCTTAAGTCGTAACGCAAGATATGTGGAAAGGACGTGAGTTGCAATAGCTTGCTGTTCCTTTGAAAGCATAAGCCGTAGCTCCAATATACTGTTTTAATCCATTAATTCAATTAGATATCACATGGGTTAATTTTCAAACTCCTTTGTCTCAAAAAAAGCCGGAAAAATATCTTGACAATGCGCATCACGCAGGATACAATCAAACCGGTCGGAAGCAATCCGACCGGTTGGACGGTAAATGAGACTCGCACATAAAACCAATCTTTTACGATTCAATAAGAAAAATGATAAATCATGGATATGCTGCGGCAATTTCCCAGTATATTTCATCATTTAATTTTCATTGGAGGTAACGCATGAGTATTATTGATATAGTCGCAAAACATGCCCGACTCACCCCTGATGCTCCGGCCCTTGTTGAAATAAAACCTGTGACAGGAGGAAGGCAGGAAATCAGTTGGATTCAGCTTGATGAGAGGACGAACAGACTTGCCGATAGCCTTATCCGGATGGGAGTTCAAAAGGGAGAAAAAGTCTTCCTCCTCGGCAAGAATTCCTTGAACTGGCTTGAAGTGTATTTCGCGGTCATTAAAACCGGCGCCTGGATCACTCCTCTTAATTTCCGATTTACTGATGACGATATCCGCTTTTGCGCTAAAACAGCCGAACCCGTTGCTTTTCTTTTTGAGGAGGAGTTTACGGAAAGGGTACTAAATCTCCGAAAGGAATTAACCTCAATAAAGTTTTATTCCTCTATTGGCGGCAAAGGTTCTAAAGATATGGAGACAATGGAAGACCTGATAAAAAAAGGGTCCCCATCGCCGATAAAGGTCAAATTAGAGGATGAAGATGCGTGCGCTCTTTATTTTACATCGGGCACCACAGGAGCGCCAAAGCCCGTGCTAATTCAGCAGAAAAGTATCATGTGTTCAGCCATTTCAGAAGCCACTAACCATCAACTGGTCCAGTCTGACAGGTTTCTCATGATGCCGCCGATGTACCATGTCGCTATTGGGCACATGCTCGGTATTGTATTGGTCGGTGGTTGCAGCGTGCTCCTTACGGAACAGGTAAGCCCCCAGTTCATCGTTGAAACAGTGGCGAAGGAACGTGTAACGGTAGCATTTCTTCTGGTGCCCTGGGCGATGGACCTCGTGGAAGCCTTCGACAAAAGGACGCTCAAGATTGAAGATTATGATTTAAGTTCCTGGCGTCTGACTCATATGGGCGCGCAACCTATCCCACCGGCGCTGGTGAAACGTTTTAAGGCCTATTTTCCACAAATGCTGTACGATACGAATTTTGGATTGAGCGAGAGTATGGGGCCGGGAATTGTCCATCTGGGTATGGAAAACGAGAGAAAGATTGGCGCCATCGGGAAACCGACCCTTATGTGGGACGCTAAAATAGTCAATGACAACGGAGAAGATGTGAAGCAGGGGGATGTGGGGGAACTGATTGTGAAAGGCCCTGGTGTGATGAAAGAATACTATAAAAATCCTGAACTGACAGCAAAGACAATCCGGGACGGCTGGCTCTACACCGGCGATCTGGGCAGGGTTGATGAAGAGGGTTTTATTTACCTCGTAGACAGGAAAAAGGACCTGATCATCAGTGGAGGGGAGAATATCTATCCGGGTGAGGTGGAAGATGTCCTTTTGAAACATCCCAAAATCCACGATGCGGCTTTAATTGGTGTGCCCCATGATCGGTTAGTAGAAGTGCCGGCTGCCATAATCGATGTTCTGGAAGGGGAAGTCCTCACAGAAGAAGAAGTCCGTGCTTACTGCGAACAGAATCTGCCTCGTTACAAGCAGCCGAAACATATTATCTTTGATAAGGTGCCACGGAACCCAACAGGTAAAATAGAAAAACCAAAGCTGCGTGAAAAATATGGTAAGGGAAAATGAAAAATCATGAAAACAGTATATTAACTAAATATTTAACCAAGGGGGCCCAAGGATGTTAAAAGAACCTTTATTACGAGAACTGGAGAACATTGTCGGTAAACACAACGTCCTCACTTCACCGGAGTCTCTCAAAGCCTATTCCTACGATGGCACCACCAGCTGGATCCATGAACCTGATGTGGTTATCTTCCCCACAACAGCGGAAGAAGTCTCTTCCATCATGAAGCTCGCCAATAAAGAGAAGATCCCCGTCACCCCCAGAGGGGGAGGCACCAACGTCAGCGGAGGTTCCGTCCCTATCCAGGGAGGTATTGTCCTCTGTACCACGAAGATGAACAGGATCGTCAAGATCGATAAAGAGAACTTAACCGCCACCGTAGAACCCGGTGTGGTCCTCCAGGACTTAACTATCAAACTTGCCGCAGGAAGGTCTCTTCTTCCCCCCCGACCCCCAGAGCTTCCTGGGAGCTACCATGGGAGGCATCATCTCCGAGAACGCCGGAGGTCCCGCCTGTGTCAAGTACGGTGTCACCAAACAGTATATCCTCGGTATCGAGGTAGTCCTCCCCACCGGTGAGATAGTAAACCTCGGAGGCCGTACCTTAAAGAACGTCGTCGGTTACGATATCCTCCATATCTTCATCAGCTCCGAAGGCACCCTCGGTGTCATTACCAAGGCAGAACTCAAGCTCCGTCCCATGTCTCCCTTCAGAAAGACCCTGATGGCAGTCTATGCCGATGTCTCAGTCGCCGGTGAGAGCGTCTACCGGGTATTGGAGAACGGTGTCATCCCCAACAAGATAGAACTCCTCGACAACTGGATCATCAACCGCATCGAAGAGATGATGCCCATGGGCCTCCCCAAGGATGCCGACGCGGTCCTCCTCTTCGAGTGTGACGGTATCCCCGAAGCAGTGGAGAAGGAGATCGAGAAGGTCGCCGAGGTTGTCAAGAAGTACGGCGCTGTCGATGTCCGTATCGCGAAAGACCAGGCAGAGGCCGACCAGTACTGGATGGCCCGTCGTGCCGGCTTTGCCGCCACCTACGGCAAGACCCCCACGGTCCTCTCCGAAGATGTCACCGTCCCCAGAGGCAACATCCCCGCCATGATCAGGAGGGTCAAAGAGATCGGTAAGAAATATAACGTGGAGAACTGTATCTTAGGTCATGCCGGAGACGGTAACCTCCACCCCTCAGTCTTAACCGATGCCAAGAACAAGGAACACTACGAACGCTCCGTCAAAGCGGTAGATGAGATCATCGAAGCCGCCGTTGAATTGGGCGGTGTCCTCTCCGGAGAACACGGTATCGGTCTCGAAAAACAGAAGTTCTTCAACAAGGTCACGAACCCCGTTGTTATCGATATGATGAAGAACATTAAGAAACTCTTTGATCCGAACAACATCATGAACCCCGGCAAGATCTGGGACTAAGGGGAGGATACCTATGAGCGATCTTACGTGAACTCAAAAAGATAGAACCCTTAGCCGACCAGTGCATGAAGTGCGGCTTCTGCAGTTTCTTCTGTCCTGTCTATCAGGAAGAGAAGACAGAGACCTCTGTTGCCCGGGGTAAGAACTACCTCGTCCGACAGGTCCTTGCCGGTAAGCAGGAGTTTACCCCTGAGATGGGAGATATTATTGGCAAGTGTCTCTTATGCAAACGCTGTGTCGCCAACTGTCCCAGTAAGACCCAGATCGACCGCGTTGTTGTCGCTGCCCGTGCCCAGATAGTAAAGGACCAGGGTCTCGGCTTTATCAAGAACTTCCTCTTCCGCAAGGTCATGGCCAACCGTAAGGCCTTTGCCCGTTATGTGAAGCTTGCCTCTGCCTTCCAGTTCCTTCTCCCCAAAACAGAAGGACAGATCCGTCACCTCCCTGACTTTATAAAGGCCTTAGGTCATAAACGAAACATCCCGGCCCTGGCCAAGACCTTTCTCCGTGACCAGGTGAAACCCGTCTATAAACCCCAGGGAAAACCCATCATGAAGGTTGCCTTCTTCATGGGCTGTGCCACGGACTTCGTCTATCCCGCCCTGGGTCTCAAACTCATCGACTTCCTTGTCAAACACAACGTTGAAGTCGTTGTCCCTGATACCCAGAACTGCTGCGGCGCTGCCATCTACTTCTCCGGTGACTTCGTCACGGGTCGTATGCTTGCCGATAAGAACCTCCAGGCCTTCAATGACCCTTCCATCGATTACATCATCACTGCCTGCGGCACCTGCTCATCGACCCTGAAGGACTACCAGAAGTACCTCCCTGATACCCAGGAACAGAAGGACCGCTATGAGGCATTCGCCAAGAAGATCAAAGACTCGACAGAGTTCCTCATCGATGTCATGAAACTCCCCCCGGAGTCCTTTACCTTAAAGAAAGAGTTTGAGGGCAAGACCGCCACCTGGCACGATCCCTGCCACCTTATCCGGTATCAGAACATCAAGGACCAGCCCCGTGCAATACTCAAAGCCTTAAAGGGTCTCACCTACGTGGAGATGCCCAATGCCGATCTCTGCTGTGGTATGGGAGGTTCCTTCAGTGTCTATCACTATGACCTGACCAAGAAGATAGCCGCCAAGAAGATGGATGGCATCAAATCAACCAAAGCCGATATCGTTGTCACTGCCTGTCCGGGGTGTATGATCAACCTCATCGATAATGTGCTCCATAACAAGATGCCCCAGAAGGTCTATCATCTGCTGGAGTTGGTGGAGTGAAGACCAGAGTTACTAAGAGTGAAGTTATGAATATAATATAAAATAATACTAGGAGGATAATTATGCAAGAAGTACAGTGGTTAACAGCAAAAGAAGTGTTGAGAGTGAACGCGGCAAAATGGCCTAATAAAATAGGGTCTAAGGACCTTTACAGAGAATTTACCTTCAAAGAGTGGAACGAACGCTCCTGCAGACTCGCCAATGCCCTTGCCGATATGGGCATGAAGAAGGGCGACCGCTTTGCCGCCCTCGCATATAACTGCTGCCGAGTGGATGGATATCTATGCCGCAGCCGCAAAGGGAGGCTTCATCATCGTCCCTATCATGTTCCGCCTCTCCGGCCCGGAGATGGAATACAATATCAACCACAGTGAATGCAAGGTCTTCATCGTCCAGGGTGGTATCGATAAGAAAGACGGCAAAGAGTTCCCCTGGATAGACATGGTCAACGGCATGAAGAAGAACCTTCCCACCGTCGAGAAATATATCTCCTTCGGCTTTGACGCCCCTAAATATGAAGGCTATGTCGATTATGAGAGCGCATTGGCAGCGGCAAGTCCTGAAGAACCCGCCACAAAGGTAGATGCCGAGGATACCTGGATCATCATGTACACGAGCGGTACCACGGGCACACCGAAAGGGGTCATGAAGAGCCACAGGTCTCTCTTCACCCAGTACTTCATTATGATCCATGACCACTTCTTCAGTCATGATGACTGCAATCTTCTTGTCATGCCCTGCTGTCATATCAATTCTCTCAATTACTCCTTCGTCAATACTTGGATTGGCGCGACGTCATGTGTTACAACATGAAAAGTTTTGATGCTGAAGACCTGCTCAAGACTTTCTCAGACCATAAGGTTACTTTTACCTCTCTTGTGCCGACCCAATACATAATGCTCCTGGCCCTTTCCGATGAAGTGAAGAACAAATACGATCTTACCTCAATCAGGAAACTGCTTATCTCTTCTGCTCCTGCCCGAAGAGACACAAAGCTCGGTATTCTTAAGATGTTCCCCAACTCAAAACTGGATGAAGCCTATGGTTCAACAGAAGCCGGGTGTGTAACAATCCTGAAACCTGAAGAACAGCTCGTTAAACTCGGGTCATGCGGCCGTGAAGTCATTGGTACCGATTTATTGAAACTCTATGATGAAGAGGGAAAGCTTGTCACCGAACCGAACAAGGTGGGCGAGGTCTATTCGAGAAGCCCCATGCTCTTCAGCGCCTATTGGAAAGACCCGGAAAAGACTGCTGCTGCTTTCAAGGAGGATGGTTATTTCAGCGCCGGCGATATGGGTTATAAGGATGAGGAAGGATATCTCTTCCTCGTAGACAGAAAGGCAAATATGGTCATCTCCGGTGGCGAGAATATCTTCCCTTCCGAGGTAGAGAACTGTGTAGGTGGCAATCCGAAAGTGAAAGACGTGGCCGTTATCGGCATACCTCACGAGAAATGGGGTGAAACCCTCATGGCAGTTGTTGTCCTCCACGAAGGGCAGACTGCTACAGCGGAAGAGATCAGCGGTTACTGTAAAGGCAAGATAGCCGGCTTCAAAGTCCCGAAAAACGTTGTATTCATTAAGGACGAAGAGATGCCGAGAACAGGCAACGGGAAAATCCTCCATAGAGTCCTCAGAGAGAAATATGGGATGTGGAAGGATCATCAGTAAGGATAAGTGATAGAGAAAAATACAAGTAGAAGATAGTATGGAGCACAGACCCCTTCAGCCCATTCTTGGGCGAGAAGGGGAGGCTCCGGAAGGATAAAAGTAGCGTTGAAGGAACAATTTCTCACCAAGGGGTGTACTCCCACGGGATACACCCCTTGCATGGTGTATAATGCGGGTTTTGCCCTATTATGAAAAGAACCGATGAAACGGAGGAATAGATGCATAAGATACTACAAGGAAACGAAGCAATAGCCAGAGGAGCCTGGGAAGCCGGCGTAACGATTGCCGCGGCATATCCCGGCACACCGAGCAGTGAGATCCTCAAGGAAGTAGCTGACAACTATCCGGAGATCTATGCCGAGTGGGCCCCCAATGAAAAGGTCGCCGTTGAAGTGGCGAGCGGAGGGGCCATGGCAGGCGCGAGGTCCATGGCGTCTATGAAACACGTGGGATTAAATGTCGCTGCCGATCCATTTATGACCCAGGCGTACACGGGCGTTACAGGCGGCATGGTCATAGTCGTTGCCGACGATCCCAATGTACACAGCTCGCAGAATGAGCAGGACAGCCGCAACTGGGCGCGATTCGCGAAGGTGCCCATGCTTGAGCCGTCGGATGCCCAGGAATGCAAGGATTTTATGAAGATCAGCTTCGATATCAGCGAAGAGTTTGACACGCCTGTTCTATTACGGACAGTAACGAGGGTTGCTCACTCCGATTCTCCGGTGGAGCTTGAAGGGCGCGTAGAATCGAAGATTCCGATGGGATTGGATAAGAACAAAACCGCAAAACACGTCATGGTGCCCGCAAATGTGCGCGTGAGGAGGAAACTTGTTGAAGAGAGGATGAGAAAACTCGAGACCTACGCCGATGAGTTCAAATACAATACCATGGAGATCAATGACCCGAATATTGGCATCATTACGAGCGGTGTTTCGTACCTCTATACGAAGGACGTCTTTCCCGAGTATTCATACCTGAAGCTTGGCATGGTCTGGCCTCTTCCAAAGAAAATGATCGCCGACTTTTTTAAGAAGGTGAAAAAAGTCATGGTTGTTGAAGAGCTCGACCCCTTCCTTGAGACCGAGATCAGGGCCATGGGTTACAAGTTGTTCCACGGCAAGGATATCATACCCAACATGTATGAGCTGAGCCCTGAAATTGTTGAGAAGGCCATCAAGGGCAAGAAGTATAAGGAACCACAAGTCAGAGTGAAGCCGGAAGACCTTCCCAAACGTCCTCCGAACCTGTGCGCCGGTTGCTCACATAGACCGCTCTTCTATGGATTAAAGAAACTGGGGGCTTTTGTGTTCGGGGATATCGGCTGCTATAGCTCTTGCTTATGCACCTCCTTTGCAGGCTCTCCACTCCAATCTCTGCATGGGCGCAGGCGTAGGTATGGCGCACGGCGCGATGAAGGCCCTCGGCAAGGAGTCACTCGGTAAAGTCTGTGCCGTTCTCGGTGACTCCACCTTCCTCCACTCAGGGATAACCCCGCTCATGGATGTCGTATATAACAAGGGCATATCTACCACCATCGTTCTCGACAACAGGATCACGGGCATGACAGGCCACCAGGAACACCCGGGAACCGGTTTCACGGTGCGGCAGGAGCCGACCAATATGATCGATTACGAGACACTCGGCAAAGCCCTCGGCGTGAAACACATCAGGAATGTCGATCCCTACAATATTAAAGAGACCATGGAGATAATCAAAGAAGAGATGGAGCGTCCTGAACCTTCATTGATTCTCTGCAAGGATGCTCCCTGTATGATGCTTCGAAGAGCGAAACCGTTGGAGAAATTCAAGAACTCCTTCTATGTCGTTAACACCGATGCGTGCAGGGGCTGCAAGGTCTGCCTTGAAATCAACTGTCCTGCTATAAGCTGGAAGGAAGCTGAAGGCCAGACAGCGGATGGCCATAAGAGAAAAGGTACTGTCTATATCAACAAGGACCAGTGTGTAGGCTGTGAGATCTGCGTTCAGGTCTGCAAATTCGAAGCTATTGTACCAGGAGGTGGACGATGACAGATAACAATAAGGTGACAAATATATTCCTTTCAGGTGTGGGGGGACAGGGCACGATTTTGGCCAGCAACATCCTTGCTGAGGTCTTTCTGAAGGCCGGATATGATGTGAAGAAGGCCGAAGTTCATGGTATGGCCCAGAGAGGTGGCGATGTGACGACCCATTTCCGGTTCGGCAAGAAGGTATATTCACCGCTGATCAAATACGGCGATGTTGATTTTCTCCTCTCTTTCGAACTCCTCGAAGCCCTGCGATACATCAACTGGATGAAGCCTGACGGAAAGATCATCATCAACAGGCAGGAGATACTTCCTCCCGCAGTGAGCCTGGGAACAGCCAAATATCCCGACGATGTGGAGAAAGTGTTCAAGAAATACTTCAAAGAAAATGTTCACGTCATTGATGGACAGGAGATAGCACGCAACCTCGGGAATACCCAGGCTGCAAACGTCGTGCTCGTGGGTGCCTTCTCCAATTTCTTTCCTGAGATAAAAGAGGAGCAGTTCATCGATGCCATAAAAACGCTTCTTGCACCAAAACTGCACGAACTGAATGTGAAGGCTTTCTATGAAGGGAGGAAAATCCTCGCGGGATAAGCGAAGATGATTGGTGGGAAGGAAACGGGCTGTGCAGAAATGAAGGGCTGTCATGTGTTATAAAAACTATTTTATTGAGAAGGACAGGGCCGGTATATCCTGTCCTTTCATAGTGGGAAATTGTTCTGTAATCCGAAAAGCTGGATATATGATATCCTCAGGAAAAATGCTATGAAAGAAGACAAGAACAAAAGAAGGAGCAATATCGCGAAGATGGGGGCAAAACTTTTTAGCAAAAAAGGTTTTGCCGAAACAAGTATGGATGATATTGCCGCCGCTGCCAAGCTGAGCAAGGGCGGCATATATCACTACTTCTCGAGTAAAGCAGAAGTACTTTATTTTATTTTAGATAATTTCATGGATGTCGTCCTCGAACAATTGCGGGAAGCGTTAAATAAAAAAGACAATAAACTTGAAAGGGTAAGGGGACTTATATTTTGCCATATCAACCACTATCCGAAATATCTGGCTGAGGCAAAAACCCTGTTCCACGAAGTCCAGAACCTTCCGCCGAAATATTATAAAAATATTATCGCGAAAGAGAGGGAATATAACCATATTACGCATAATGTACTCGCTGAATATTTTGGTCCTTCCATGAAAAGAAACCAGGTTACCGCTATGACCTTTGTTCTCCTTGGTATGTGTAATTCCATCTATGCCTATAACCCGGAGAACCCTGTGAGCCCGAAACAAATGTCGCAGATGATTTTTGATATTCTTGTCGATGGTATCTGCGGAATCCAGGAAAAAAACAGAGGCGAAGAATAGAAATGCGGGCAATAGGTGATAGGCAATAGGCAAGAGGTTATAGGCAAAAGTTGAGCTTGCCCACCCCACGGACCTGCACCTCATCGTTGTCGCCTGTCGCCGCAGCATTGCGATGAGATATCATCCTAGCGAAGCGGTCGTCCTTCGTCCTAATGAGTCCTGCTATTGGCAGGGCGAATGAACGTCCCTCGGTTTGTTCTGTTGCCACACCCATCACCCGCCTTCTCAAATATTTCTTTTCACAACAGCTTCTCTACCTTGACAAGTGAATATTGCCTGCTATACTTGACTGTGAAACGCGATAAAACACCAGAGAAACGCATAAGGAGGTAGTAATATGGATCGTATGGAACCCGTGAAGCTAAGGGTGATAACAATAAAGGACATTAACGCAGTGGCAGATATTGATGAATCCCTTCTTGGTACCAGAAGGGTGGGGTATTGGGAGGCCAGACTGGAAAAAGCCGAAATGTCCGGAGTCCCATCACTTGTTGCCGAAGTGAATGGCAAGGTAGTTGGCTTTATTCTCGGCAGCTCAAGTAGTTGGGGATATGGTATTCCTGAAAACGTCGCCTGGATCGATACAGTTGGTGTTCGCAATGAATACAAGAAAAAAGGGATCGCGAGACTCCTCTTTAAAGAGATGTTCTCTATGTTTAAAAAAGTTGGTGTAGATACCATCTATGTTTTTGTCAGCTGGAAAGACCTGGATCTTCTCCAATTTTTTGACAAGATGGGATTCAAGCGCGGTGATATGATTAACCTGGAAATGAAGATTTAAGGTGGTTTTCAGCGATCAGTGACGAGCTGATACCAGAGATTGAAGGCCGGCATCAGGAGGACAAAAGTGCAAGAGCAAAAACTTCCACGTTTTTGTACTTTTTGAATTACCTTCTTGTGTTAAGTGTTTATATTGAGATTTATTGCTGGTGAATTTTGGTTCCTGCCTGGGACCTTATACCAATTCTAAGTCAAAAATAGAATGAAGATGCCGCGAATACCCTACGGGGCCTTGTCCTGTGACGGGGGACAGGTAAAGTTCATTATGTGATGAATTAGGATTGGTATTACCCATCAGCCTGTATTATATGGACCAGCTCGCGGGCCGGCAGTTAAGTGAATATGTGCAAGGAGCAACCCGTGCCATTTATAAAAGTAAATAATCTTAAGACCTATTATGAAATGTATGGCGAAGGCGAAACCATTGTTTTTATGCATCATGGTTTCGGGAGCGGCAAAATCTGGAAAGCGATTTATCCTCGTCTTGCAGTCCAGGGATACAGAGTAGTCATCTACGACCGGAGGGGTTTTGGTAAATCAGAGTCGGGGGATAATTTCCAGGATTTTTATGAGAGTGATCGTTACCGGCCTGAGAGTGTGGAGGAGTTGAGGATAGTAAAGGAAAGCCTCGGTATTAAGGAATGCCATTTAGTGGGGCAATGCGAAGGCGGTGTTGTGGGCATTGATTATTCCATAAAATATCCTCTGGAAATCAAAACTCTGACTGTTGCCAGCACTCAATGTTACAACGAAGTGCCCATGATCGAACTGAATGCCATGAAGTTTGTAGATAAATTTGCCTCGCTGGCGCCGGAAATTCAGACAAAGATGGTCGAATGGCATGGTAAAAACGCGGAAATCAGGTACGACCAATTTGCCAGATATGGCGGCGCCTATGGCATGGACCTATTTTGATCTGCGGCCAATCCTGCCGCTCGTTGTCTGCCCAACGCTGGTGCTTTATCCTGACCGCAGTTCCATCTTTGACGTTGAACAGGCAGTTGCTTTTTACCGTCATCTCTCCAAGGGCGAGCTGGCTGTTTTTCCAAAATGCGGCCACAATACCTACGAACAAAGGCCGGAGGATTATATCCGTACTGTCCTGGATTTTTTAATGAGAAACACAAAAGGCGGAAACGCAAATGTCCCTTCAGCCGCGACATGTCTGGCATGAAATTGAAAAAGAGTTTTTATATTGCCACCTTCCTGAGCAAGGTAGCGGAAAGTACACCATGTCCCTGTTTCATCGTTCTTCCTCTTTAAGAAATAATTGATGGTATTCAGGCTCAGTCAGATATTTCTTTAGCATTTTGCTGGTAACTTCAAATACCTCAGTTAAATCGTCATCGGACATCCGTTTCAGAATTGTTTTCATCAGATCGTCATCGGAGAATTTCTGCAGGTACACTTGCACGGTGTATTCATCGGATTGTCTGTCAAAACCGTACCCCACAATACCGTCAAAGGTTTCTACAAAACGATGGGAGTGTTTCGCCATAACGACACCTTATTTCCTTTATTTTATTCTAACATATTTCAGAACGTGATCATATATATTCGTTGACCATTAACAGTTCTATGTCAGGGAGGTTCTTCCATAGCTCATCCCACGTCTTGTGTGAAGGAAGCGTATCAACCACGACCGGCAAGGGGTCCGGCCAGATTTCGGGCAAGTCTGCCTCCCCGGGAAGCGTGAGATAAAAAGCTATTTGCTCGATTGGCGGTGTAACCTGCGCGTCTACATCGGGACGATTGCCGTGAGGATCAACCCCGTACCAGCCATGTCAACTTGGTCAACTAAGACCTGACCCCCAGAGAAATGAAAAAGCCTCCAGGCTTTTGTCAAAACCTGGAGGCTTTTCAAAGTCTTCGCGTATTGTTTTTATCTACTTCTTCGTATTGTAGACCAGACAGACCCTGAGGGTGACACCTTAGTGGCGATGTGGCTCTTCACGTTAAAGCATAGAGGTTCTTTATAGAGAAGTGAAAGAGGCTCTGTGTTGGGCATTTCGTCCCGGATCGCCTGGAAGAGGTCTTCAGCGACCATCTGGTAGCTCATTCCAAGGTGATGATTAGGGATGAAAAGGCGAGGGTTGAAGACCTTAATCGGTACCATCGTGTAGGGAACCTGCGTTATGGAATGTCCTCCTGCATGCGCAACCGTGCCCACATCAACGCTCCCACCGATTCTCTCCATCAGCGCCTTTATGTCATCGGACACCAATGTCGCCGCACTGTCATAAAAGAGTAAGCGAAAGTCTTTGCCAAAAGTGAACAGATAGGCCAGGATTTGTCTGCACGTCCCGAACCTTGGTGTTGTGTCGCAGGTTGCAAAGCATTGTGCCCCCAAGGTTTATTCCTTCCGCAGCTTGACCGTAATATTGCAACGCCGGTCTTTGATAACAACTCGGTCCATATGGACCTTCCGGAGCATTCGAACCACTGTGGCACATCATAACTGCTTCAACGGTAAAACCGTCGAACTGAACAACATCTCCACTCTTAAGCAGACGTGTCTTCGCGGCCGGTACCCCATCTGCTACGGCATGGTTAATTACGTTCTGGTTGCCGTACAACAGAGCTCCCGTCTGTTTGACAACCGGGGCTACCTGTGCATCGTGATCGAAATCTTCGTGCCCCATAAAAATATAGTCAGCTCGTTTCACATCAGGAAGATTTACGATTTCTGGATGCTCGTAAAAGGTGCTTAAGAGAATTACCTGATTTCTGTAAGTCAATTCGAAGTTTGCAGCAGCCAGATAGCGCATTGTGAGCAGGTCGCTGCTATGGGCAACCGGTCCACCAACCAAGGCAGGCGTCATGCTGCGGCATGCCGCATCCTCATTGTGTCTGCAAAAGCAGCTGCGGAAGCCATGAAAACGATGCAAAATACGGTTAAACATAGGACTTTTTTCATTGTTTTACCCTCCTTATTATTAATCACATCCCAACGCCATCATGAAGCAAATAGACCGAGTTTAACTCCCATCGAATGCTCAGCTGGGGGCTGTCAGTAGGCATCACCTCCTTATTGTCGGGCCAGTTCGAGCAGACCCACTTTGTTTTTGATAATCTTCTGTTCCGTCGTCATGACTGACACTCCTTTGCCCTTTATGGGCTGATTTAGAGGTCCCCGACGGGTGTGACTCCGCTTCGTCACACCCGTCGCTTCTCCTCTCTCATTGTCAAAGTGTCAGATCAAATCCTTGCTGATTCACGGTGTCGGACAAATACGGAACCAAGTCCATTGGCAGGCAGCCCAGCATCCTCGCGCTCATATCGTACCACCGCACACTGATTCATGATCTCGAAGTAGCGTCTGGCACCCTCTTTGCCGAGCAAGAACGGGTTGTGGGGGCCACATAGGTCGTGGCGGCGTACGTGGGTCGTCACATTCCCGAATTATCTCCATGCGCCGAATCGATCCATCCACAAACGGGTGACTGCTTATTGCAATATCCGGCTTCAGGTTATCCACATAAGTAAACCACTTCGCCATAGAGTCCAGATAAACTTGTATATTCGCCAGTGGGCCGTTAATGCCCGTATTTCCATACGTCGCCCACATGTGCCGCTTTCCATGGATTTTGACAGGGATGAAATAGGAGAGTCCTCCTCCGTCCACGCGCTTCGCGGGGTATTAACCATCGTAATCGTCGTATTCCCCAAGGTCAGCGTTTGTCCGTCGGTACCGATAATGACATCCTTAGGGTCAATCGCATGCCGGATCACTGCTGGCCCATTCCGGCCCACTCAGGACCACCTTTGTGCCGTATTTGTCGTTAAAATACTTCACCCCACCACTGTGATCACCAGTTTAGGACCTATGTCCGTGTGTAATCATGATGTACTTTACCTTCGCGGGATCCAGGCCCAGCTTCGCCATGTTGGGAAGAAGGATCGTGTCAACGCCATAGTCATACGACGAGTCGAGCATGATGTACCCGTCTCCGGTATCGATTAACCAGCCACCAACCTCCATGCCGCCCACATAATAGACATTGTCAAACACTTTTGTCGGCACGGCAGGTACCTCTTTCCAAAACCGGGATTCAGCGCATCATTTATTAGATCCGGGAGGCTGAACTACCGTGTTACTTTCATCAACATCATTACACTGTAAACGCTGGAGTTGTAGAAAATACCAGTCATCTCCCGCAAGCTGCCGCGCTTTTTCCATTTCGGCCTTAATCGCCGGCGTATCCTTAAGCTATAAAGGATACTGCGAGCGAGTCCACATCTTAGCAGGATCCTGAACAGGAGCCTGGGCCATCGCCGTCATCGAAAATCCCAGCTCAGACAAAGCAACATAACCAACAAACTAATAAACGTTTTCCTTTCCATTGTAAGCCTCCTTAAATTTGTATTGGTGATAAGTGTTAGCACCGCTTTCTAAGGGCACCCTAAACAACCGGCTTCCTGACCCACCCTCCTATTCTTTTTTGGATCCATTCGCATTCAGATGAAGGATCGATACAAATGTCATCGCTACAAACCACGCAGATTGGCGGGGTTGCATCTGAACCCGGCGCTGCAAGAGACGATACCTGGCTATGGGATCGCAGCACGTCCAATGGCCAAGTCAGACACATTTCAGCAATGTATACCTCCGCCCATGTGGCATATCCTCTCTCTCCTTTCTATTATGGTAAACAGTGTATAACTGCACTCTACATTGACATCTTCTGGTTGTCTATCAGGAAAGCTTGATAGTTAATGGAAAATACCTTGAGATCGTTAAGGGGATTGTCGATTCTCACTGTCCCCCTCAGTCCAGTGACGTCAGCCCGGGAGCAATACTCGGGGTTTCCCCATTTCGGCATTTTGCCCAAGCCCGGACTCATGCACAAAAAGAGCAGGTGGATGATGTACTTTTTTGTATACAATATGGCGGCGTTTGTGCAAGGGGTATGGTAAGATAAGTGAGCCCAGGACAAAAAGGCTCAAGAGCAGCTGGGGCACAAGCATGTAAATACGACGATGATTTATACTCACGTGATGCGAAAACAGTCTTCGGTGGTAAAAAGCCCGCTGGACAGTATGTGATGGTAACGACCGAAGACTGTGGGACGCAGGACGTTGACTTTGTTAGGACGTACACGCCTCAGTGAAACCTGCGGGGTACAGGCTTGTCTTGCCACACCACCTATCTTGATCGGTTGCTCTGTTTGCATTGGCAAACCCTCGGCACTTCATAAATCACAGTCCTGGTAGTGCGTAGGACTTAGACAGGCCCTTAGGATTGTTGTTTATCCTTTTGGTTGTCAGTTTCTTTATCAAATTCAGATTCCTTTATGGCTTTCCTGAAACTGGTGATTGATTTACCCAACCCTGAGGCTACTTCCGGGAGCTTCTTGGCTCCAAATAAAAAGAATACAATCCCCATTATGATGATAAGTTCCGGCATCCCAAGACCAAACATGTTTTATACCTCCGCTAAAAGTGACCTTGCCGACATTCCTTCAAATGATTCGGCAGGATGGAAAAAAAGTCTAATTTACCGGTCCCTGATGATGGGTTATTCCGCCCCTCAGATACCCCTCCTCTTGGGCAAGGACATCAAGATAGAGTGTCCCCATGTCTTCAACAATAGGGATAATTTCCCCGGATATTTCCCGGGTATCCACAGTCTTGATGTAGCACTTGCATTTATCACAGATGTCTATCCGATTGGCCGCTCCTTCGCTTTCAGTATAAAAATATTTCAGTGTTTCATGATCATCATTTCCGCAGGATGGACACTTCAGTCTTATAAACCTCCATTCAAAGCCGCACAGTGAACAGACAAGAAACCGTGCCCCTTCCTCTCGAAGCTCTGCAATTAAGGGCTTTGCTCCACATATCGGGCAGTACCCCCGGCCCCACATTTCCTGGTCCACATGATCTTTGAGTTCATTTGCATACGCTTCGAAGATGGGTCTCATACTGTTTTCCGCAAGAAAAGGGAGCACATCTTCTCTTACCTGCAGTTTCTTTGCTATGGCACGCATGTATCCATTGTTTTCAATGCCGACATGTTCAAATAACTCCACAAGATCTATATCTTTATTTCGCAGTGCTTCGTTTACTCGCTTTGCATCGCCGGATGTCTCTTCCCTGCGGCCGAGAAGCTCACACAGTTTCTTGAACAGTTTGGTGGCCGAGGGTACATCAAGGCTTATGTCCTTTTTGTCCAAAAGAGGATTACCCTCCATCAAGGCTTGAGTTTTCCCTGCATCAATTTTTACGGGCACAGTCTTGACGCCTGCCCTTGTTCGATACTGCTCGGTCATCACTTCTTTGAGAAATTCCAGGGCCTCTTTGTGGCTCGGTTTCTCCCTGGTAATAGCATTTATCCTTTTTCTTAACCGATCAAGGGTGTTGTCAGAATTATCTCCCATCAATGATCTCCTTTGTATTTTTTACCCATTGTATACGCCTTCTCCAAGAGGAAGAATCCAGACGACATGTGTCGAGCTGCCCGAATCCTCCGGATAGATTTTTGCCTGGGGCAGACCGTGAGTCTTCAGGTATGATAGCCTGCTGAGGGCTTTTGCCATGATGGGGTCCGCATTGCCGAACGACATCGCCCCCGATGGACAAGCCATCTCACAGGCAGGTCTTCTCGAAGAGTTGGGGTTGGTGCCGGCCAATCTGTCGTAACAGAAGTCGCACTTTCTCATTTTTGTTGCGACGGAGGTACCCGTCTTCATATACCTGTATCTTGGAATTTCATCAAATTCACACTTCTCCTGGCATGGTTTGAGGGCGTTCCTTGAACATCTGTCGGGAAAGCACCTTGTCGAGTCAATTCTGACAACGCCATCGCCTTGTTTTATGATTGCTTTCAATGGGCATTCCGTGCAGGGTGGATCATCACAGTGCCGGCACTGGTCTTTGAAAAAGAGCCAATTCATTTTCGTATTCACTACCTCGAAGAACTTCGTCACTGTCAGGTTTGCAGCGGACATATCCGGAGGATTTTGATAGGTGCCGGTGAATGCAGTATCCTCCGATGGCAGGCTATGCCACTGTTGGCAGGCAATCTGGCATGCTTTGCATCCAATGCACTTTGACGTGTCAATTAATAATCTGATTCCAACCATCTGGACACCTCCTTTTACCCTTTTTCTATGTTGACAAGGAACGCCTTATACTCGGGTATCCGGGTATTCGCGTCGCCTACGCTGGGTGTAAGCACATTCGCACTGGCTCCCGGAGAGAGTGCGGCAAATCCCCAGTGCCACGGTAAGCCGATTTGATGCACCTGTTTGCCGTTAATTGTAAAGGGCTTAAGCCGTTTAGTCACACAGGCTTTCACAGTGATGTTTCCCCGCGCCGATCTGACGATGACTTTGTTGCCATTTTTGATGCCTTTCAATAATGCCAGCTCCTCACTAATCTCTACAAAGGGTTCGGGCATAAGCTGACAAAGTCCCGGAAGATTTCTGGTCAGACCGCCTCCGTGCATGTGTTCGCTAAGCCTGTAGGTTGTAGCCACAATAGGAAAAGCCGTATTTCCCGGCTGCGCAAAGAGTGTGCCCGGGTAGATATAAACACATGGGTCAACCAGAGGACCTTTTCCGCCGGTTAATGGATTTGCAGTCAATGGCGTTTCCTTGGGCTCATAGTGTTCCGGGAGGGGCCCGTCAACAAGCCCCTTGATGCCCATGAGTCTTCCTATGCCTTCATTCTTCATAATGAAGGGGTAATATTCGGAAGGTCTGGCTGTGGCATATCCATCCACAACATCGCCTCCATCGATATACTTATTCCCATCCCACTGGACAACCCACTTATCGGGCGCAAGGGGCGCTCCCTCATCCGGACCTGTCTGATAAACCGAGGCCCGGTTATAGATAATTCTTCGATTAAGCGGCCAGGCATAACCCCATTTGCTATAAACACCGATTGCGGCCGGATGAAGAATGCCTCCAGTGCCAACATCGCGGGAGTCTCTATTCGCCATCTGGTTGGCTCCGCCAGTCCACGTTCCGGAGTAAAGCCAGTTTCCGCAGGCAGTGGTCCCATCGTCTTTTAAGGCTGTAAAGTTTGTGACCAAAGCCCCTGTAGAAAGCAAGTATCCATGAATTTCTTTGGCAACTCCATCGGTCAGATCACTGCCGAGGCGCGGGTCGTAAGGCCAATTGAGATTTCGTATGGGCTTATCTTTGTTTAATCCGGAGCCGCTGTACAGCCGTATTATTTCCTTCCCGAGGTCGGTGAGTATTTGCAGTTCATCACGGGCATCTCCCGGCGGACTGGCTGCCTGGTCCTTCCATTGGGCCAATCTTCCACTGTTGGTAACGCTTCCTTTCTTTTCGTAAAACGCTGCTCCAGGAAGTACAAAGACCTCTGTTTTGATGTTGCCGGGGTTCACGCCCGGCCTCTTCCAGAAAGACACTGTTTCCGTCTCAAAGAGGTCGCAGACCACCATCCAGTCGAGCTTATCAAGGGCTGTGCTTTCCCTCTCCACGTTTGGACCCGTGACAGCCGGGTTCGATCCCCAGACAAAAAGCCCCTTAATGATGCCACCGAGCATATCCTCAAATAAGGATATATAGCTCATGTCCTTGTGTCTCTTCGGGAGATAACCGTAGCTGGTATCGGCAGCTACTGAAGGCCACCATGCTTTCAGCATACTAACCACATATTTTGGCCGGTTGGACCACCAGTTGCCGCTCTTCGGGGAATTGTTTGGATCAGGATCCAGAGTTTGCGGTGTTTGATCCTTGAGGTACGTGTCACCGGCATCGAGAGGTCCTCGGCCGAGCGTGCTGTGCTGCGGGGTATTCTGCGGGGAAACATTGTAACCGGTAAGGACATTGAAGAGGACGCCGTGGTCGGTTGAGCCCTGAACATTATGCCAGCCCCTCAATGCGTTGATGCCGCCGCCGGCTACTCCTACGTTGCCAAGAAGCAACTGGAGAATGGAGGCAGCGCGGATGATCTGGCTTCCCTTCGTATGCTGTGTCCAGCCCATGGCATAGAGCTGGGTTGCAGACAGATGGTCCTGGTAAGTGTTGCAGTAGACCTCGCAAATCTGTTGGAACAAGGCCCGCGGTGTGCCGCAAATTCGCTCCACCATTTCAGGTGTATATATGGAGTACTGTTCCCACAGAACCTGGAAAACACAATCCGGATCGTTCAGATCAGCGGCTTTGCGAGGGACCTGAGGTGAGCCGGTGTACTGATAGTCCCAGGACATGGATTGGTACTTTGTTCCATCCCAACCCGAGAACAAGCCGGGGTGAGCGGAAGCACGCGCGGTCTCAAAATCAGTGCGGACCAGAAAAAGGGCATTCGTGCAGTCTTTAATGTAACGTTCATTAAACTTATGGTGACTGATGGCATAGTTGATCATGCCGCCTAAAAAGGCGATATCCGTCCCGGAACGTATCGGAGCGTAGATATCCGCCTTTGAGGAAGACCGCGTAAACCGAGGATCGACGCTGATGATCGTGGCATTTCTCTTTGACTTTGCTTCCATCACCCACTTGAAAGCGACGGGATGGTTCTCCGCCGCGTTGCTTCCCATGATAAGGATGACGTCGGCATTCTTGATGTCCACCCAGTGGTTGGTCATTGCTCCTCTTCCAAACGACTCTCCCAGAGCCGTCACAGTAGAGGAGTGTCAGACCCGGGCCTGATGCTCAAGGTAGACAACACCAAGGGCCCTCATCAGTTTGGTCATCATGTAGCAGCTCTCGTTATGGAAAGCTGCAGCGCCCAGAGAAGCAATACCTTCACACCGATTGACCTTGAGTCCTGTTTCCGGTGACTTGACTCCTGTTTCAACAAAGGCCGAGTCTCTCGTAATACGAACTCTGCTAGCAATCGTGCTGATGGCCCATGCATAATCCTTTTCCACCCAGACAGTACTGTTGGGGGCGCGGTATTTTACTTTTGTCAATCGTCTGGGATTGGGAATTCTCGCTCCGGTGTCGTTTGAAACGATCATGCTTAACTGAGCAGAAGCAGAGCCCTTGCTGCAAAGACTTCCCTGGTTGATCGGGCTGTCAGGATTTCCCTGAACGTATGTAACGTGACCTCCCGCCTGGCTTCCAACGATCATGCTGCAGCCGACCGAGCAGTAACCACAGACGCTGATGGCCTCTTTGGCCCATACAGGTGGATTTGCCTGCGCAAAGGCAACTATCGGTTTGAGATCAAAAAAGCCAAACATAAGTCCTGCTCCTGTTACTGCGGATAGTTTTAGGAACTCTCGTCTAGAAAAACCCATAATTCCTCCGTTGTTTTGAGTTTAGAACTGATCGTCTCTTCAAAGTAGAATTTTTATGCCTCATTATTCATCCCTGGGTTCCATAAGACAAGCTTAAAGAGCAAATACCATACCAATTATGTCAAGATTGGTAAGTAGCTAAACTTATTCAATATAGCCGCTGTAAATTATTCTGTCGCACAGATATATTGAGGGTTTTATCATACATGACTAAAAAATAGTGTATGATTTTTCCTACATATGTCTATCGTGTTGAGGTTAGTTAAAGAGTTATGATCATACCCCAACTTCAGTACAATCCCGGTGTAGATGTCTTGTATTCAGGACCTGCTCTCGTTATAGCCTTCCTCTAAGCCTGTTTGAACCGTTTCTTGATATAATGTCAGTTTCATGATTTCTGCACCTTCTTCCTCAATGTGTTGTTGCTATTAGGTTTTTGGTGTGAGCGTATCTTGGCTGGTATTATCAAACCTTGATTATCATTGACTATCTGTGGTAATTCCGTTAAACTATCTGGCAAAATGTTCGAGAAATTACAGGAAAGATTAGAATCGACCTTCAAGAAATTGAGAGGTTACGGCAAACTATCCGAGGATAACATCAAAGATACCCTCCGGGAAGTCCGTGTCGCGCTCCTTGAAGCAGACGTCAACTACAAGGTTGCCAAGGATTTTCTTGAGAAGGTCAAAGAAAAGGCCATGGGTGACGACGTTGTCACGAGTATCACACCGGGACAGCAGTTTATCAAGGTTGTTTACGATGAACTGTGCGCGCTCCTCGGTTCCACGAATAAACCCCTCGATGTGGCCGGTTCGCCGCCTGTGGCGGTCATGCTCATCGGCCTTCAGGGTTCCGGCAAGACAACAACCTGCGGCAAACTTGCCCTCCATCTGAGAAAGAAAGGACGCAGGCCGCTGCTTGTGCCTACCGATATTTACAGACCTGCCGCCATAGACCAGCTCGTGAAAATCGGCAAGCAGATCAATGTACCGGCCTTTACGATGGCGGAGATGAAGGACCCCCTCACGATCTGCAAAGAGGCCAAGGCCTACGCCATGAAGAACAGCTTCGACACGCTCATCGTTGACACGGCAGGGCGGCTCCACATCGACGATGACATGGTGAACGAGGTCATCGCGCAGAAGAAGTATTTGAACCCCAGAGAAACGCTCCTTGTCCTCGATGCCATGACCGGCCAGGACGCGGTAAGCATTGCCGGTACATTCAACGAGAAGCTCGGTGTCGACGGTATTATATTCACGAAACTTGACGGTGATACGAGAGGCGGCGCTGCTATCTCTATCAAGGCGGTGACAGGCAAGCCGATTAAATTCATCGGTACCGGCGAAAAGCTCGATGCCCTGGAGCCTTTCTATCCCGACAGACTGGCGTCACGCATACTCGGTATGGGCGATGTTGTCTCCCTTGTGGAGAAAGCCCAGGAAATGTTTGACGAGAAAGAGGCCAGGGAGTTTGAACGGAAGCTCAGGAAAGACGAGTTTACCCTTGAAGATTTCAGCGCGCAGATCAAGCAGATGAAAAAGCTCGGTTCAATGGAATCGATCCTCGGCATGATTCCGGGGCTTGGCAAATTGAAAGGCGCCATCAATTTTGCCGACGCGGAAAAGGACATCAGAAAGACAGAGGCTATTATCAGCTCAATGACAACAAAAGAAAGGATCTATCCGAATATCATCGACGGGAGCAGAAGACAACGCATCTCGAAAGGAAGCGGGACCCACGTTCATGATGTCAATGAGCTTGTTGAAGAGGTATATGGAAACGAAGAAAATGATCAAAAAACTGACAAAGGGAGGCATGAAAGGCCTTCAGAGACAACAATTATTCCGATAGGAGGTGGCAATTTTGGCGGTAAAATTCAGATTAACAAGGTTTGGTTCAAAGAAAAAGCCCTTTTACAGGATTGTAGTGGCTGACGAAAGATCTCCAAGAGACGGCAGGTTTATCGAGAAAGTAGGGTCCTACGATCCTCTGAAGAACCCTGCGCAGGTAATCCTGGACAAGGAGAAAATACAAGCCTGGTATGAAAAAGGGGTAAGGCCCACAAAAACTGTGGAGAGTTTATTCAAAAAAGAAGGGGTTTTAAAGGAGTTAGCATAAAACTGATGGAGGTGGAGCTGTGTTGAAAGAACTAGTCGAGTTCATGGCGAAAGCATTGGTAGACAGTCCCGAACAGGTGAATGTGGCCGAAATCGAAGGGGAAAAGACATCGGTTATCGAGCTCAATGTTGCCAAGGATGATCTTGGCAAGGTCATTGGAAAACAGGGAAGGACCGCGCGGGCTATGAGGACCATCTTGAGCGCCGCCTCAACAAAAGTGAAAAAAAGAGCGGTACTCGAAATTATTGAATGATGAAGTGGGTCCCTGTCGGCAAGGTAGTATCAACACAAGGCATGCGGGGAGAAGTTAAATTTTACTACTACAATGAGGTGCGCGAAGATTTTCTTCGTTACACCTCATTGTTTGTTGTAAAGGATAATGTAAAGACCGAAATTAAACCGGCCCGGGTAAGATTTCAGAAAAATTTTATTTACATACACTTTGAAGGTGTCAGAAGCGTTGAAGAGGCTGCTTTTCTCATAAACAAAGAACTCTTTGTACGTGAGGAAGACCTCGCCTCTCTGGAAGACGGCGAATATTACGAGTACCAGCTCATCGGCCTCGACGTGATAAATATGAAAAAAGAGAAAATAGGCTCAGTAGAATCGATTCTCCACACCGGCGCCAATGATGTCCTCGTGGTGGCCGGAGCGAAGGGGCTTACGGTTCCCCTCGTGGAAGGATTTATCGTGGAAATAGATGTGAAAAAAGGCATTGTCTGTGTTGATGAAGAGGCCCTTGCCCTATGATGTTTTCCGTCCTGACCCTCTTCCCCGGTATATTCGAGTCGCCGCTCTCGGAAAGCATTATCAAAAAAGCCGTCGATAAAGGCGCCATCAGTTTCAATATCATCAATATCAGGGATTTCGCGGAAGATATTCACAGGACCTGCGATGACAGCCCCTATGGCGGCGGCCCCGGCATGGTCATGAAGGTGGAGCCCATCTATAAGGCCATGAAGCATGTCGAAGATACATTGGGAAAGCCGAAGTTTGTTCTTTTGACGCCGCAGGGCAGGCCATTTGACCAGCATACGGCAGAGCGGCTTTCAAAACTTTCTCATATCTGTCTTGTCTGCGGCCGCTATGAAGGTGTTGACGAACGGGTGCTCCATTTTATCGACGAGGAAATTTCCGTCGGCGATTATGTGCTTTCCGGAGGAGAATTTCCCGCCCTTGTCTTGATAGACGCCATATCGCGATGCATACCCGGTGTTCTCGGCAATGAAGAATCGATTACATCGGAAAGTTTTAAAGAACCTCTCCTTGAATATCCGCAATATACACGGCCTGATACATTTATGGGTATGGAAGTGCCGTCAATGCTGCTCTCCGGGAACCATGAAGAGATACGGAAATGGCGCAGAAAAGAGGCAATCAGAAAAACGATTCTCAAACGGTCTGATCTTCTCAATGGTTTTGAGCCCGGTAAGGAGGATAGTAAGTTCATGAGAGAGGTCATGGAGGAGATCCCTGAATAATGTCAGTATCGGGGTTATCCATTACCCTGTCTACGATAAACATGGCGATATTGTGGCAACGAGCGTCACAAATCTGGAAATACATGATATTGCAAGAACATGCATGACTTTTGGTATGGACTTATGCTATATTGTAACGCCTCTTGCAAAACAGCGTGAGATTGCCGAGAAGCTTATCCACCATTGGATTCACGGATATGGCTCGACGTACAATCCCGCACGGGGTGAAGCATTACAGAAGGTGCGCATTATGGGCACCGTTCAGGAAATGATAGATCATATAGGGCAAAAAGGGGCGCCGCTTGTTGTGGGCACATCATCCCGGGAAAGGCCCAATAAGGCCATGACCTATCAGGAACTGAATGGTTTTATTGAGCAGGAAACAAGGCCGGCTCTTGTGCTCTTTGGGACAGGATGGGGTCTTGCCGATGAAGTAGTCGATGGATGTGACAAAATGCTTGTTCCCATCAAAGGGAAGGGTGATTACAATCATCTTTCTCTGCAGGGTAGCATTGGGAATCATTCTTGATAGAATTTTTGGTGAAAGAGGAGGATGCAATGAATGAGATGGTAGATTTAATGGAAAAAGAACATATGAGACTTGACCTCCCTGAGGTCATGGTTGGCGATAACGTCAAGGTCTATACCCGTATCTTTGAAGGCGACAAAGAAAGGATTCAGGTATTTGAAGGCGTTGTGATCCGCAAAAGAGGCGGCAACACAAGAGCCACCTTTACGGTGCGGAAAGTCTCCTACAGCGTGGGGGTCGAAAAGACATTTCCCAAACATTCACCTCTTATCGACAAGATAGAGACGACGAGCAAGAGCAAGGTGAGACGTTCAAAGCTCTTCTATCTGAGAGACTTGAGAGGAAAAGCCGCGAAGCTCAAAGAAAAAAGAGACTAATGAATGCTGTCTGCTTACAGGTCTTGTGGGCGGAATAGATGAAGCCGGGCGGGGACCTCTCGCGGGTCCCGTGGTTTCTTCCTGTGTTATCTGGAAAAACTTACCGAAAGACAAAAATGGTGTTACTGACTCGAAACTTTTGAAAGAAAAAGAGAGGGTCAGTCTTTTCTCATGGATCATGGAACATGCGTATAGCGTAGGCATAGGCATGGCGAGCCATGAAGAGATTGACAGCATAAATATCCTCAGGGCAAGCCTCCTTTCCATGGAGAGGGCCCTTGCCGCCACAGGCATCGCGCCCGGGCTTGTTCTCATAGACGGAAATCAGCGCATCAAAAGCTGTCCTCAGGGAAAGACTGTTGTAAAGGGTGACAGGAAGTGTTTCTACATTGCCTCTGCTTCGATCATCGCGAAGGTCGTACGGGACCGCATCATGGATACCTACCATCTCATCTATCCTGAATATAATTTTAAAAGACATAAGGGTTATCCCACAAAGGAACATAAGCTGGCAATCGTGCAGTACGGTGTCTCTCCTATTCACAGGAGAACATTCCGTGGTGTGAAGGAGTATTGTTAATGGCCACTAAGCGGGAGATAGGCGTTGAGGGTGAGGATATGGCCACAAAAGCCCTGAAGAAAAAGGGGTACAAGATCATCGAAAAGAATTATCGAAGCAAATTCGGCGAGATCGATATTGTGGCCGAAGAAAAGGGCTATCTCGTATTCATTGAAGTAAAGCGGCGCACGAGCGGATCATTCGGGGGTTCCTTCGATGCAATCGATAGAAAGAAAAAAGAGCATATGATTCGTTCTGCTCAGTATTATCTCAAGAGCCACAAATGTTTTGACAGGAAAGCCCGGTTTGATGTTGTCGGTATCGATGGTGATGAGTTGAAAATTATTCAGCATGCGTTTATAGTAGAAGAGGGTGCCAGAAGATGATGGATGAAAAGATACTCAAATTGCTCACTGCCGTGAAGGATGGGAAAATAGCCGTTGAGAAGGCATATGAGGCCTTTCAGGATATGCCTTATGAGGATTTGCATCACAGCAAGGTAGACCATCACCGGATGATGAGGAAGGGCCTTCAGGAAGTCATATTCGGCGAAGGGAAGACCCTCAGCCAGATCGTTGATATTATCGCTTCAATGCGGAAGAAGAAAGAAGATGTCCTTGTTACCCGCATTGATGTCGCTTCAGGAAAGGCACTCTGCAAGAAGTTTCCTGGCGGTGTCTATAATGAAACTGCACGGTGTTTCTCCATCAGGAAAAAGATGACAGCAGAAAAAGGGAAAGGGATGGTCCTCATCGTATCGGCAGGGACGAGCGACATTCCGGTGGCTGAAGAGGCATATGTGACGTCATTATTTTTCGGCAATGAAACAGAAAAGCTCTATGATGTCGGTGTCGCGGGGATCCACCGGTTGTTCGGGAACCTTGATATCCTGAAAAAGGCAAAGGTTATTATTGTTGCCGCGGGGATGGAGGGGGCACTGCCTTCCATTGTCGCCGGTATCGTCGGCGTTCCTGTGCTTGCCGTGCCGACAAGCGTCGGCTATGGAGCGAGCTTCGGCGGACTCACGGCGCTCCTTGGTATGCTCAACTCCTGCTCCACTGTTTCTGTTTTTAATATTGATAACGGTTTCGGCGCCGCCTATTTCGCGACCCTGATAAACAGACTATGAAAATACTCTATATAGACCCCATATTCGGTATAAGCGGCGATATGATGATCAGCGCCTTTGTTGAGCGCGGGACTGCCTTTTGAAGAAATGAACGCTCTCTTGAAGAAGGTGCCCCTTCAGTTGCCCGCCATTACACCTGTGACGCAGACACAGGGGGTTATCGAAGGTATTCATCTCAATATTGAAGACAGTGATCTCCATCTCTCTATCGCTGAGATGGAGAGTATCATCGCGGGGCTCGATATTGAAGAGAAGATAAAACAGGACGCTCATGGGTATGCTCGATATTATCCTCAACGCGGAATCGAAAATACACGGCATCGGACGTGATGAACTTCACCTCCACGAACTTTCCCATGTCGATACGATCATCGATCTTTTATGCGTTGCTAAAGGGATGCATTACTTTAAAATAGACAAGGTATATTGCGGGCCTGTGCCCTGCGGCAGAGGGACTATCAAGACTGCCCACGGAATTATCCCCAACCCGCCGCCGGTGACGCTGGAAATACTCTCCGGTCATGCAATCGTTTTTTATGATGAGCCCCTTGAACTGACAACACCGACAGGTGCGACGATTGTCAGGCATTACGTAAAAGACAGAAAAGCCGCCCCGCCTTTTATTGTGGAGAAAACAGGCTATGGGGTAGGGACATACAAGACAACAAGACCTGACGCGCTGAGAATATTCATCGGTGCCATTGAAGAACCTGCCTGCGATGAAGAGGTCTGGGTCATCGAGTGCGATCTTGACGATATGGAGATGGAATATATGGGCGCTGTCGCTGACAGGATAAGAAATAACGGCGCCCGCGATGTGCTCTATTTCCCGGTCTCCATGAAAAAGGGAAGGCCCGGCATACGGCTTTCCGTAACGGTCTCACCTGACACACTGGAACGTATCATCGAGATGATTTTTCTGGAGACGACAACCTTCGGCATGCGGCTCAAAAAGGAAGGCAGGCGAGTACTGAAGCGTGAAGAAAAAAGTGTAGAAACCTCTTATGGCCCGGTGCGTATCAAGAACGGATATGACACAGAAGGAAAATGTATAAAAACCCACATCGAGTTTGAAGATATAAAAAAAATAGCCGACGAAAAAGGCCTCCCTTACAGAATGGTCCTCGAGGCGATCAAAACAGAAATATCTAAGAAGAAATAGTGTTTATGAAGTGCTTTTGAGGAAGAAGCGGATGTCTTTGAAAAGGCCCGGCTTAATTTTCGTGTCTAATTTTTCGATGATGTCCTGCTTCATGTATTTCAACTGCGAAAGCCAGAGCGGATCGTCTACTTCAACAAAGAGAATCCGGTTGCTTATATTGGTTGGCCGTGTGTGCATTGCCATTCTTTCTCCCGCAATATCGTTCCAGGCGCTGAAGATTTTCACTTCTTCCAGGTCCTTGATATTGTGGTTTCTGAGAATTCTTCCGAGGGTACTTTTCAGAGGAACAAAGGCCATTTCCTATCCTTCTATTCTCGGGAATACAGGGGCAATTTTATCAATTGTCGCGATGTCATCAGGCAGATAAAATCTTTTTTCATCATCAAAATTTGTGTGTTCAATGGACCTGCCGATACCGATTGCCTTCCATATCTGCTGTGATTTTTCCGGCATGAAAGGATAGAAGAGGACCGAGACAATGCGAAGGCTGTTCCAGATGTTGTAGAAAATTGTTTTAATGCGGGGGTCTTCTTCCTTCGCGAGCTTCCAGGGCGCTTCCGAGTCGATATATTTATTGAGGACCGATATGATTTCGAATATGTTCTGGAGGGCCTTGTGATAGGCGAAGATTTCCATCTCCTTCTGGTATCCATCGATGCACTTCATAGTGGTTTCTTCGACGAAATCATCCATGCCGCCTTTTTTCTCCGGTCTCTCGATCTTTCCTTTAAGGTATTTACCGATCATGGTGACACTTCTGCTTGTCAGATTGCCGAAGTCATTGGCGAGATCACCGTTAATTCTGTGGACAATGGCCTGTTTGGAAAAATCGCCGTCGAGGCCGAAGGGCACTTCCCTGAAGAGAAAAAACCGGAATTCATCGATGCCATATGTTTTGATAATCTCGTGGGGATCGACGACGTTCCCCAAAGACTTGGACATCTTTTGTCCTTCTATGGTCCACCAGCCGTGGGCGAAGACATGTTTCGGTGGTTCCAAACCATAGGACATGAGGAAACTCGGCCAGTATACCCCGTGAAATCTGAGAATATCTTTACCGATGAGGTGTGCGTCACAGGGCCAGAAGGTGTTGAAGGTCTCCATCATCTTCAAGGAAGCCGATGCCGGTGAGATAATTTGTGAGCGCGTCAAACCAGACATAGACGATATGGCGCTCGTTGCCCGGTATGGAGATGCCCCATTGAAAGCTTGTTCTGCTCACGCTCAGGTCTCGAAGTCCGCCCTTGACGAAGCTTGCCACTTCGTTATAGCGGATATCGGGCAGGATAAAATCTTTCTGTTTTTCAAGGAGATCAAGGAGCGGCTGGGTATATTTTGACAGTTTGAAAAAGTAACTTTCTTCTTTCAGCTTCTCAGGTTTTCGAAGACAATCAGGGCAACCCCCGTCTTTGAGCTGCAATTCCGTATAGTATGCTTCGCAGGGGACGCAATACCAGTCTTCATATTCTCCGAGGTAAATATCGCCCTTTTCGAGGACCTTCTGAAAGATGTGCCGTACGACCTTTTTATGATGTTCATCAGTGGTCCTGATAAAGCCCGTATTGGAAATATTAAGGGCCTGCCAGAGATCGGTGAAACGATGTACTATCCTGTCGGCGTGCTCTTGCGGATGAATGCCGAGGGCCTCCGCTGCCTTTTCGACTTTTTGTCCGTGTTCGTCTGTTCCTGTCAGAAAAAAGACCCTGTGCCCGGTGATCCTTTTGTAGCGGGCCATGATATCTGCCGCGATGGTTGTATAGGCGTGGCCGATATGGGGCACATCGTTAATGTAATAAATAGGGGTAGTGATATAATATTTCTTGTACATTTATAACTCCAAAAATTAAGACCAATGGCCAGATTACAGATAACCACAATTGAATGATAAATCATCAAAATTCAATAAACGAAAAAGTTGCACTGTATCTTCACCTGATAATTATTATTTATCAGTCTATTTGTTACCCTTCTTCTTTGGTGGTTGATTATTGGCATTTGGTGGTTTATTGTCCTGCTCCGATGCAAGTTTTATATCTTTGAGCGGGAGTGTTACATCTTTCCCGTCATCGAGACGTACCGTGAGCGTGGCATTCAGTGTGTTGTGTTTTACCACCTTGCCTTCTCCCTGCGGGACTATCACTCTTTTACCAACTTTCGGAAAACCTTTCTTGCAACTGAGATATGTGTCGTACTCGTAGGAGAGACAGCACATGAGCCTTCCGCATATGCCGGAAATTTTCGCGGGGTTCAGCGCGAGATGCTGTTCTTTTACCATCTTAATGGAGACAATGGAAAAATTATGGAGGAACCGTCTGCAACAGACCGTATTGCCGCAGTTTCCCAAACCGCCAATGATTTTTGCCTCGTCCCGGACGCCCACCTGCCTTAATTCAACCCTGATTTTAAATTCTTTTGCCAGCTCTTTAACGAGTTCTCTGAAATCGACCCTGCTTTCTGAAATAAAGTAGAAGAGTAGTTTTGTGTTGCCGAAAAGATATTCAGCACTGAGGAGTTTCATGGGAAGATTCATGTCCGATATTTTTTGCTTACAGAAGTCGAAGGCGTGCTTCTCTTTTTCTTTCAGCGCCTGATATTCATTCAGTTCTTCCTCTGTTGCTTTTCGGGTAATTTTCTTTAACCCTTCTTTATTGGTGTCAAGAGGGTTCGTCATTACTGTACCAAGGCAAGTCCCTTTATCCAGCTCGCTTATGACACGATCTCCGACATTGATATCATCAGGAACTTCCAGTTCGACAATGCCGATCAACCTGTCGATGTTCACGTGACAACTCTTCATATTCATTACCTCATAACTTGAAAGAGCAGGTTTTCAAAAGCAAGCCATCTGTTAACATTATACCGCATAATGGCTGTAGTTTCCTGAATTCTTTTTATTGTGTTTTCAACCCATTGCGTATCCGCTTTCTGCCAGTCTAAAAAATCTTTCACGTCTTTATTCACGATCATTGTAAGGTCCTGTGAATGTCTGACGACAAGGAGATCCCGAAAGAAGGAAAGAAGAAAGGCAAGATACATTCCGAGGCCCATATTGGTTTTGGCAATCTTTTCGGCTATGAAAGATGCCCTGACGAAGCCTTTATTCTGTCCGGTAATCAATTCTATGATCATACGTCGTAAAAGAAAGTTATCAGCTTCTGCCCAGAAAAGTCCGCAGCCAATGCTCCCGTAAGAAATATCAGCAAGAAGGTCAGCCTGATCTTCGTCGGAACCCGGTCTCTGAAGAAAGAATTGTTTCAGTTGTTCTCTGGAGAGAGGCGCAAAAAAGACCCTGTTACATCGTGAACGTATTGTTGCAGGTACCTCTTGTTCGGCTGATGTGATGAGAAAAAAATGATTATATGGAGGAGGTTCTTCAAGGGTTTTTAAAAGCGCGTTGGCTGCCTCACGGGTAAGTGTTTCAGCCTGATCGATGATGATTACCCGTTTCTTGCTTTCATAAGGATATTCGCAGATTTCTTTACTGAGCATTCTTGATTGATCAATACCTATGGAGTTGTCGCCTTCAATGACAATAAGGTCGGGATGGCTTCCCCGGTCAAGCTTTATACAGGGACTGCATCTGCCGCAGGCAGTGCCGGTTTCACAGAAAAGGTGTTTCGCGAATTCTTTCGCTACCAGTTTTTTCCCGATCCCTTCCTGTCCATAGAACAAAAAGGCGTGGGGAATATTTTTATTTTCCAAAAACATTCTCAGCAGGCTTTTCGATTTTTCATGACCGATAATATTTTCAAATCCCATGATGTTTAAGGAGGCCCTCTACCTTTTCGCTGATGGTTTGATGTATCGTATTGATATCGAGCGTGCCGTTGATGACAAAGAAGCGCTTTGGATCTTCTTCGACAAGCTTTTCATAGCCGTTTTTTATCTTTCCGTGAAAGGAAAGCTCCTCTTTTTCGAATCTGTCCATTGATGCAGATTGTGCTTTTCTCGTGAGGCCTTTCTCGACAGGACAGTCGAGAAGAATTGTAAGATCAGGCTTTATTCCTTTTACAACGAGCTTGTTCAGTGTCTCTATGACGCTCAAATCGATGCCCCTGCCGTAGCCCTGGTACGCATATGAAGCGTCAGTGAACCGGTCGCAGAGGACGATTGTGCCTTCCTTGAGGGCGGGCAGGATCAATTCGTCGACGTGTTGCGCTCTCATTGCCATAAAAACGAGCAGTTCCGAAAGGGGATAGACCTTCGTCCTGGTGTTGAGAAAAGAGTTCCTTAAAGATTCACCGAATGCTGTCCCGCCGGGCTCGCGGGTTTTGATGACCTTATGACCGCTACTTTCCAGATAGGTATACAAAAGTTCTATCTGGGTAGTTTTCCCGCATCCTTCAATCCCTTCAAATGTTATAAACATTATCTATCGTTATGATCACTCATATTTCACTGCCCTGCAGGCTGTTCAAAGTTCAATGTTCAGAGTCGCAAATCGTAAATCGAATAACGAAAATCGTAAATAGCATATCTACTCGTCCGTAACTGCTGTTCAATGTTCATATGTGCAACGTTCTATGTTGAGAAGCTTACCGCTTTGTGGCAATTTTGCTTCCATCTTCCCGCTTTGCATCCTTCTTTTTGCTGTCAAATTTTTTGTCATTTACCATTTACGATTTCCGATTTACGATTTCCGGCCTTACCCTATGCATTATTTCAGAACCCTATCCATATACTCGCCGCTCCTTGTATCGATCCTTACCTTGTCGCCTTCTTCGACAAAGAGAGGGACGTTAATCGTATAGCCTGTTTCGAGCACAGCCGGTTTTGTGGCGTTCTGGGCGGTGTTGCCCTTTACACCGGGTTCGGTCTGAACGATGACGAGTTCGACGAAATTCTGTATGTCTACTCCGAGGGTTTTCCCCTGGTAAAAGAGGATCGTGGCGACCATACCTTCCTTGAGGTAGTTCTTCGCGTCGCCAAGACTTTTTTCGTCAATAAACAATTGTTCGTAAGTGGCCTCATTCATGAAGTGATAATCGGCACCCTCCTTATAGAGGAACTGCATCTGTTTCTCTTCCATATCGGGGACTTCAAGTTTTTCACCGGAACGGTAAGTTCTTTCGAGGACATTGCCGGTGATAAAACTCTTTAAACGTGTTCTCACAAAAGCGCCGCCCTTACCCGGATTCACATGCTGAAAATCTACGATCATACAAGGTTCAGTCTCAACTAATACCCTCAATCCTTTTCTGAATTCTGATGTGAAAATAATCATTGTTTCCTCCTGCTATAGTTGTTTCCCGGTATCTGTTTTTACCGGTTCATTGCTGTTCTTATACTGTGATCATGTCCTTTCTGAGATGGGTGAGTACCTGTGCGCTCTCCTCTGTAATAAGTACCATGTCCTCAAGCCGCACGCCGCCGATATTGGGGAGGTAAATGCCCGGTTCCACGGTGAGGATCATATTTTTCTCCAGTATCCCGTCGGAGACGCTGTTTATCGTGGGAGCCTCATGGACGGCGATCCCGACCCCATGACCAAGGCCGTGCCTGAAGAAATCGCCATATCCTTTTTCTTCGATATATCCCCGGACGAGCGTGTCAACTGTTTTAATAGACATACCGGCCTTCATGGTTTTCAGGGCAAGCCTCCGGGCGTCGTCGACAACGGTGTATATTTCCTGAATCTTTCCGTCCGGATCACCGGTTATGACCGTGCATGTCTCGTCACTGCAATACCCGTCAACCTGCGCGCCGAAATCGATAATGATTGTTTCTCCGCTGGCGATCTTTTTGTCCGATGGCTCAGCGTGGGGAAGGGCCGAACGGGGCCCCGATGCCACTATGGTTTGAAAGGAGGGACAATCGGCCCCCAGTCTTCTCATGGCGTAATCGAGTTCATTGGCGATCTCTTTTTCCGTTTTGCCGGGGACGATCTTTTCAAGTATCTCGGTAAATGCCTCCGTGGCGATCTTTATTGCCTTCATAATAGCAGTAATTTCATCAGGTTCTTTGATCTTTCTGATCTCTTCTATGGTATGTTCCAGCGGCACCAGCGTGATACCGGGCAGGGTCTTCTGCCATGCCTTGTATATGTTATAAGTCATATGAAAGCTGTCAAAGCCCATTTTTTTGATGTTGTATTTTTTACATATGTCGAGCAAGCGCGCTCTCTCTTTGTCTCACCTCAATGACTTGAAGACCGCTTGTTACTTCTTTCGCGTGTGTGATATACCGGAAATCGGTAAGAAGGAGCACATCTCCTTTTGTGATAATCAGTGTTCCTTCAGAACCCCGAAACCCCGTGAGATAAAAGATATTTTCCATGCCCTTCAAAGCGCAGGCGTCAATATCCATTTCCTTTATAATAGCGTGGACTTTTTCAATCCTGCCTGTTCTCATAGATAGTTACCATACTTTTTTATTTATCTGTTTTTAAAGAAAGAGGCCTTCTGTTTTGCCTTTAAATCCTTTTTCATTGCAGAGAGTCTTTTCTTATAAACATCATTGTAAGGTTCTTTTTTCATCAGTTCTTTGTAAATTTCCATCGACTGCTCGATGTATCCTTGTTGAAAATAAATATCCGCTAATGTTACCGATACTATGCCCGGTTTTTCCATATAGGGGATAGTTAAAAGAATATCACGATAAAAATCAAGCTAAATCGTATGTTATCAGCTTATTCCGGAAGGGAATCTTTGCTCCTGTTGTGCCGCTTTAAGCCCTATGGACTGAGATACCGTATTTCATAAAATATCCCGAATGCGAGACTTGCAATGATGACCCTCTCCAGTCCTGTTTTTTTGATAATTTCTCCGGCAATGTGGAGAAGGACCTTCTTTTGCATGAAAGTATCATACTTATTCAGCATGATTACGCAGGGTTTGCTTCCAATACCCTTCAGGAGGACCTCATCGGTAAAAAAAAGACTGAATAATTCCGGTGAAATAGTCTCATCACCGGTAAGCCCTCTTATTTTTTTGAGCATGTCCCACCTGAAGACTATTTCCTTTGTTTCTCCGAAAAGACCGTCAAGACCCGCGAGGACAAAGACCATCCCGGATAAAGGAGGAATTACAGGCTCATAGGGGGCAGGGTATTTGAGTGGTTTTCCTTTCGCGCCATCGGCTTCGATAAGGACAGAATCAAACATTTTTCCCAGTTCACGTATATCGTCGAATGTTACTGCTGTGAGCTTACCGTCTTCAATGGTTTTGCCGACCCGTATCGGATTATCTGCGGTATTATGAGTGTCTCTGTCTTGTGTGAGCAACATATAGGGCTTACGGGCGTATATTTTTGTTGTTGTCGTGATGGCTGTCTTTTTGTTTCTTTTGACCATCTCGCCGGCAAGATACTCAATAAGGGAAGTCTTGCCTCCCGCTCCTACAAAGGCAACGTATTGTGTATCAGCGATGAGGTCCGCGGGATCAATCTTTTGAATATGCCACATAAGGTAGGTTCTTGATGCGTTTTACAATTGTCTGGACTTTCTTTTTATCCCATTCTTCAACGAAGAGTGTCGCGTACCCTTTCTGGAGGATGAAAAGACCATCATAGGCGGTGTCTTTGTGCTCTTTAATCGTGTAGGCGATGCCTTCTTTTTCGAGAGCATCTTTGATCATATCCATTTCAAAGATGCTCTCGATTGTGAGTGTCTTTACCAATTTATTTTATTGTTGTCTCATTTGATTTTTGAATGGTTCCCTTTTCAGCCGGCCCGATCCATATTTCTACGTCTGATGAAAACTTACCCCGCGACATTCTGATATTACAGGTTTTATCATCTTTAACATAATTGAGGATACTATCTCTATATCTAAAGCTGTTGACATATCTCCACCCGTTTTTCGGCATGTTTACCTTAAAGTAATTTTCAAGGGATTGGAGATCGACATTGCCGTTGAGAAAGAGTATACCCGCTTTCAAGCCAGGTGCTTCATAGACAAAACTTTTATCATTTACGATGGTAAGTTCTTGTGGTATCGGCACATCAGGAAAGCCATAAAATACCTGATTTGGACCTTCCTGCTTTGGCTGAGGTGTGGTATCGAGGGCGGCGTGTCTTTGAAACCAGGCGCACCCCGAACACATCAACAACATTATGCAAGCCAGAATGATAATTTTTTTCATATACTACCTCCTTCATTATTTCTTTCAAGATACGCGTACGCGCTGTGATTGTGAATGCTCTCGAAGTTTTCCGCTTCAACGGCAAACCACTTGATGTTTGTGTCTTTTGATAAAATATCCGCGATATCTCTCACTACATCCTCTACAAACTTCGGATTGTTGTAAGCTTTTTCCGTGATATGCTTCTCATCTTCTCTCTTAAGAATAGAATATATATCACTGCTGGCACAATTTTCTATAGTATTTATCAGATCTTCGAGCCAGAAAAACTTTTTTGTTTTTACATCCACTTTCGCGATGCCCCGCTGATTATGGGCGCCATACTCGCTTATCTCCTTGGAGCAGGGGCAGAGAGTATTTATTGGTACAGAGACGGATATGACAAATTCCTTCATGATATCATTGGTATCCATAGTGCCCCAGATACCGCAGGGATACTCCATGTAGCTCTGGGTTTTTGATACGGGGGCTTCTTTTTTTATGAAATAAGGGAAACGGATAATCATATGGGCCGATTCCGCGTCTAATCTGTTTTTTAAAGATTTCAGAATATCAGGAAAATTTTTCATGTTGATCATGTTCTTGTTTTCATGGAGGATCTCCACAAACCTGCTCATGTGGGTCCCCTTGTAGTGATGCGGGAGGTTAACATACATATCGATGGATGCAATGGTGTTTTGAATGCCGTTCACTTTATCAAGGACGATGATGGGGTATTTTACATCCTTGACGCCTACCTTGTCGATCTCTATTTCACGATCGTCATGCATGCTCTGCACATCTGCCATTTTTATCTTATCGTTCATATGCAGCGTATGCCTTGTCTGATTCCCAGACCCGTATTTCTTTGAGGATTGCTTCTTTCCCTTTCATCTGTTTCTCCACTTCTCCGAATATGTACATGGCGATATATTCTGCCGAACTTGCCTTCTCGATAAAGAAAGGAATTTCATTAAGGTATTTGTGATCGAGACTGTCAAGAACGTTTTTAAGATAATCTTTCAGAATCTTAAAGTCAACGAGCAGACCGTCATCACCGAGCTTTTCGCCGGAAAAAAATGCTTCAACAGCGAAATTGTGTCCGTGAAGGTCCTCGCATTTTCCCTGGTATCCGACGAGCCTGTGCGCAGCCGCGAATGAATCTTTCACGCATAAGGTAAACATACCATAATCTATCGTCTGGCAGGCGTAAAGTCAATAGAAATGGCGCATGGAGCGAAGGGCATAGAGTAAAAGCCGTGAATCGTAAATCGGAATAGCAGAGGGCATGGAGCATGGCGCTCAGAGCAAAGAGGCTGGTGTAAACGGCAGTTTAGATGTTCTGTTCTCAATACTATGCACTGTGCGCTTTGCCCTATGCCGCTTTTCTCCTGTTCACTATTATGGCAATTTGGTACGAAAAAAAGCAGCGGATTGATTTCCGCTGCTTTTTGAAATTGTTGATTCGCGAAAAGCGAAGGAAGGGCCGTTATTTCTGTTTCTTAATTGCTTTTTGGATTACTACATAACCGGTTGTGGGTCCAGGGATTGCTCCTTCGATGAGAAGAACATTCGTATCGCCCCTTACGTCGATCACCTTCAGGTTTTGCACCGTTACTCTGCGGTTGCCCATATGACCAGGCATTTTCTTGCCCTTCATGACCCGTCCGGGCGTCATATTCTGGCCGATGGAACCGCCATGTCTGAAATATTCATGGGCGCCATGTGAGGCCGGTGCGCCGCCGAAATGGTGACGTTTCATGACGCCGGCAAACCCTTTGCCTTTTGATGTGCCTACAACATCAACGTAATCACCGGGTTCGAACATTTCAACGGAATGAACGGTCCCGACTTCATTTGCGTCAAGGTCATCGGCTGTTACTCTGAATTCTTTTAGTACTGCCGATGGTGTTGTATTTGCCTTTTTGAAATGGCCGGAAAGAGGCTTGTTTACCCTCTGGACTTTCACGATTTCTTCAAAACCGATCTGCAGAGCGTTATATCCTTCTTTTACGGTTGTTTTTTTCTGAACAACAGTACAGGGTCCCGCCTTTATCACTGTCACGGGTATGATATTCCCGTGTTCGTCAAAAATTTGCGACATTCCAAGTTTTTTACCAATAAGTCCTAATCCCATGTTACACACCTCCGAAAATTGTAACAGCATAGTCGAAAAGGCCTATAAAGTCAAGACGAATTCAATTTATCTTCATGAAAATAGGACTAATTATAGCTAAATTGTGCGTTTTATTCACTTTTTATTAAAAAAAGCTTTAGTTTTTTCCAGCATGCACGACAATATATGTACAGACATTATGACAGATCATCTTTCAAGAGAAGTACTTATCAGCAAGGCATCGGATTTGAAAGTTATCCCTACCCTGAATGGCATTATGGAAAAGGTATTGCAGGTCCTCGGAAACAACAACTCATCCTTTAATGATCTCTCACAGGTTGTTCAATATGACCAGGCGATATGTTCGAAAATCATAAGCATTGCCAATTCAGCATATTATAGCAGGGGTATCGAGGTATTTGAACTGCAGAGGGCCATGCTGACCATCGGTTTCGAAGAGGTGAGGGGGATAGTAACCTGCCTCATGTTTGTGGAAAATATTCTAAAAAAATTGAAATTAAAAGAACAGGACCTTTTCGCGCTGTGGAAACATTCGATACAGGTTGCTTATGGAGCGAAGATGCTTTCGGAAAGGTTGCTCGTCGAAGATCCTCCCAAGGTATACACAATATCGCTGCTCCATGACATCGGGAAAATTGTTTTTTATCTCAGTTCCAATGAATATGGCGAAATAATAAAGGCGGCAAGGGTAAACGGAAAAGACCTCGCCGCGCTGGAGAGGGAAACCTTCGGGATTGACCACCAGGAATTAGGATAGCATTATAGCGATAAAATGGAAGTTTCCCGATGATTTTGCTCAAGTTATCCGTCATCATCATGAAAGCTAATGGCAATAACGGGCACAGTTCTCTATTCCGGTTAGTCAGTGCGGCAAACATGTTTGCCCATTCTACTCTCGATCCCCAGAGTCCCGAAGGATTTATATTGGAAAAGGAAAAGAGCAGGATTGATCAAGAGGTAGACAAGATAATGGAATTTTTGCAGTTAGGTTGATATGAAACGGGAAGAACTGAAATCTGAATCCCTAAATCTCCAGTGGAATTTTTACGAACGGGCCATCAATAATTATTCCATTATTATGCGTATTATGAGCAGTGTCGAAGATGACCTGCTTGTAAGTAATATTCCGAAAGTCTTTGTGGAAGAATCTTTTTTTGATGTATGCAAAATCATGTTTGAAGAAAATGGCACTATCCGTCAGGGTTTTTACAGTATCGACGATACGCTGAGTGATCTCGATTTTACAAGTATTTCCGTGCTCAATAGCGGCGCCAGCGCGCCATCGCTCATTGACGATGTATTCGGCTATGGTATTCTGTATGTATATCCCATCAAAAAGGACCTCAGTGTTATCGGGTATATAGTGCTCGGCAAACGATACTATATGGACATCGAAATGAGGCTCCTCCGTGAGTTGGAGATTGTCTGCGATATTTACAATAAATCCTTGCTCCTGAGTGATAATGGCCACCGCCGTAAGTTGCAGTCAAGAGCAACCTTCGAAATTGTCCTTGAGGAACTGCCCGATGCTTTACTGCTTGTCGATAAAAATGGTTTCATCTGTTATGCCAACAAGAGGGCGAAAAGTGAATTTGAAACAAAAAAAGGACTCCTTATTGGTGAAAGGATCGACAATATGGTGCCGGGACTTACTGAAGATTTTGCGAAAAAAAGCGGCCCGCAATTTGGAGAAGTAAACTATAAGCGTGACAATGTTTTCAAGATATTCAAGATCGAAACTTTTGCCGTAAAGGAAGAACCGGAAAAGGGTGAATGGAGAGGATTCATATTTAAAGATGTTGTCGGAAAGAAGATCAGTGAAGAAGAATATCTACTGAAACAGAAGATGGAAAGTATAGGTATGCTCGCCGGCGGTATTGCCCACGATTTCAATAATATGCTCACCGGTATTCTCGGCTATGCGTCACTTATGAAAAAATTTCTCACAGATAACGCGAAACTCAGTCGATACGCCGAGGCAATAGAACATTCAGCCCAACGGGCATCAAAGCTGACTCAACATCTTCTTAATTTTTCGCGGCGGCAGAGGAAATCGGCCGGTATTGTAAATATAAATGCCCTGCTTGAGGATGTGCTGTTCCTTTTAAAAGAGAGTTTCAGAGAGATCACAATTGAAAAGGCCTTTGATGAATCGCTGCCGCATATCAAGGGAGATGAGGCGGAATTGCAGAATGTTTTTCTTAATCTCCTTATAAACGCCAAAGATGCTATGGATGGCAACGGGTTGATCAGGGTCAGCACGCAACGGAAGAAACATATCGATGAAAAGGAATTTATCCTAATTGAGATGGAAGACACAGGCAAGGGCATCGATGAAGAGCTTCGCTTAAAGATATTTGAACCCTATTTTTCGACTAAAGAGAAGGATTCCAATCTCGGTATGGGGCTTTATCTTGTTGATCGGGTAATCAAGGAACATGGCGGGTTCATCGAAATCGAAAGCGAAAAAGAGAAAGGAACAAAATTCAGTCTTTACATACCGATTCCTTCCGCGATTGTCGTAAAAGAGGCAATCAAGGAAACAACATTCAATATGGATATTTTGAAGGAAAAATCGATCCTCGTTGTCGACGATGAGGATATGATCAGAGAACTTGCAAGAGGTGTGCTCGCGAATACAGGCATTAAGATCTTTGATGCGATGAGCGGCGAAGAGGCGATCAAAATCTTCAAGCGGCACCATGATAAGATTGATGTGATTTTTCTTGATGTTATTATGCCGGGCATCAAGGGAGATGTGGTGTTAAAGAAGCTTCGTGAAATCAAGAAAAATGTGAAAGTTATCATTTCAAGCGGCTTCATGAGTGAAGATCAGCGGACGAAATTGAAAGAATATACTATCGAGGCCTTCCTCGATAAGCCATTTACGGATGAAGACATCATTGATACAATTATCAAGGTACTGTCGCAATAAAGAAAATATAGTCCCCCACATGAGGATTCTCCCGACCCACCGGGTTTTCCTGTAAAGACTTTTTAAAACTGTGAAAACTCCGGGGAGAATCCTCACCCCCCCTTTTTTTTATTTGATACTACACAAAGATGTGCCCCCTACAAGAATTGTAGTCCTGAAATGTGATAGACATCACATACAAATACCCGCGAGAGATGGCCGGACAATTTACGAACAGAAATATAGACAAACAGGAATAGAAAACTGTAAATCTTAACTATATGTAATAATTGGTATTAATCAAATTATTATAAGACCTCCTTTGCTTTATTGGCACGTTACGAGGGGAAAGCAGGGGCTACGAAAGCGCGAAAAAACAGTGCGGCACGCTTATTGCTTTAATGAATATCATGATGGCAGCAAACGCAATAACAGAAAAAGGAGGAAATTAAAATGATAGACTTTATCCTTGAATGTACATGTGCCTTTTGTGGAACACCCTATCCAGTAAAACTCCGAAGAATGTGGCTGAACCTCCATGATGCCTGCCCCGCCTGCGGTTTCGAGAATAGTTTATCTGAAAGCCAGGGCATGAAAGCCTATAACCTTCTAGAAAAACTTGAGAATGAGTATATAGTTATGAATGAGTCTCAGCCGGAAAATTCTGTCTGGATGCAGTAATATAAAGGGAATTCTGCTGCTGGAGTTTTCCCTTTTGCGATTTCCTTTCCGTAGTTTATCAATGATACAATAAACCGATATAATAAAAATAAATCATTCCACCGCGGGCGCTTTTCGGACTGTCATTTTTTTCGTTCTTTCTCCGTGGGTACGGTAAGTATCCCATCTCCGTGCACGTCCTCAAGATCGAACCACCACTTTTTGGAATAGTCAGGCTTGCCGTACCCGAAGAGGTCGTCTCCCTTGATGGCAAGGCTTCGGGCAAGAGCTGATTTGCGCATAGCCCAGCCTATTGCTCGGTGCATGGGCGTATAGGGTTTATTCCAGGGACAGACTTTAAAACAGGTGCCGCAGCCTGATCCTTTGGGATTTCCTACCCTCATTTTCGTGCAGGCCTCCACGTTGACGGGCCATTTTTCATACCCGTTGTGTATGACCTTGCCCCCGTCACTCAGGGCCCCCGAAGGGCATTCGCGGGCGCATTTTTTACATTTGGAACAGAAATCCTGCAACCCGAAATCAATGGGCTTATCGGCAAGGAGCGGCAGGTCCGTAGTCACAATAGCAGCCTTGAACCGAGGGCCGAGGAAAGGATTCACCACACAGTCGCCGATACGGCTCATTTCGCCAAGCCCTGCCCACAGGAGGATAGGCGGTAAAACTACCTGGTAGTTGACCGCAAAATGGGCCCTGGCAGGATAACCGAGCCTCCGAATATATTCCGCGAGGACCATCGCGATGAATCCGGAAGTGGAGTATGCAAGCATGCTCATGGCATTGCTGATCCAGTCGTTGCCAGTGAAAGCTTCCGCCGTAGGCCAGTCCTGATCGATAAGGATGGCGATGGCGTTTTTGTGCGCCAGATTTACCGGAATACCTTCCTCTGTATTGCCCTTCCAGTCGAAGCCGTGGGTGTAGACCGCGTAGGGAGGCAACGCGCATATCCCCACGAGATCGGCCCGCAGGAAATATGCGGCATCTTTTATGTGACGCGAGAGTAATGCCGGGTCATCCGGGATCGGGGCTTTCTGTTGGGCCGTTATGCCGTCGACAAACTCTCTCATGAGGTTCATCATCCACCTCTCTGCGCCGGACATGGGATGCTTGCCGACAAAACGCATGACTTCACGCTGTAGACCGGGACCGTAGAAGCCTCGCCGGGCCTTCATGAACCCCGCATCCAGTTCACTTACCCGTTTTATCTGGTCATCATGAATAATAGTGGTAGGCCGATCGACCCGTTTTAATTTATGTACCGGAAAAGGCTCCGGATTCCGTTGCTCATATCCACTCATCACCCACCTCCAATGTAGTCGTTACGATAAACCTGATTCATTCTGGTTCCACCGTGACTTCCGAAGCGCGCCGGCAGTTCGTCACAATCACAGGGCCATAAAATGTCCCATTCATACCGGCCAGGCTTCCCGCTTTCTTATCTTACCATAACAGGCTCAAAATAGTGAATGGTAACTGGTGAATAGCATAGAGAGTGGAGCATAGAGCGCAGGATATGGGGCGCAAGCCACAGACTACAAGGAAAAGATATTGACCTAAGACCTGTGACTCGCGACCAGCGGTTTGTGACTCCTTCAGCAATCGGTATTCGACGGTCTGGCTTGACAAACGACGATATTTTCCTTGAAGTTTGCTGATAATTGCGGGAGAATGGATGCATGTGTGTGACAATTATGTTAAGCAAGTTACAGAAGTTATCAATACACCAGCCGGCCAGAGGGTCCTGTATGTTTTAATTGAACATTGGTTGTTCAAACCATAAATTCTTACACGAGGAGGCAATGTTATGACACAATCCAAACATCTCATTTGTGGGATTCATGTTACCGAGCGCCTGCAGCACGCCTTACAAGTACAGCAGGTCTTAACTGAATTTGGCGGAAATATCAAGACGCGGTTAGGACTGCATGAAGTCAGCGACGCGGGTGGCGGACCTAACGGCATAGTACTCATCGAATTTGTCGGGAGTGAAGCTACATTCAACGAGTTTGCGCAGAAGTTAGGCGGCATTGTCGGTGTGGAAGTTAAGCAGATGGTCTTTGACCATTAAGGAGCTATCCCTTAAGCGCCATCCCTTTCCTTACCACATAAGAAAACAAATGGTATTCTTTATATTAAAAATGAGCGTAGGTTACAGCACCTTATAGCGTTACCAGAATGGGTGAGGGCCCCAGGATATTCTTGAAATTACATCCCGGTTGAGAGAAATTGATTCAGTTTTAGGGCAATTCTGTCAAGTAAGCTATTGAAGCTACCGATATCCTTAACGGCTTTATAGAATAAGATAAAGAACAAATGTTTATGAAAAAATATTTTATAATAATATTGAGTATATGCGTTTTCCCTTTCATGGCTTCAGGGAAGGACGGCAAGTCGTACCTTCTTCCGATAAACGGCGATGTGAAAGTAAAGATCGTTGCCCTTCACAACAAATACCGGGCGGACGCCGGGGTCCCGCCGGTAAAATGGTCCGACACTGTGCAAAAAAGCGCAGAAGGATGGGCGCTGCATCTGGCTGAAGAAGAGGGGCTTAATATGGTCCATGCAGGTTCTCAGAACCCTTACGGTGAAAATCTGAGCGGAGGCCCCGGAGTGTGGAGCACCGACAAGGACGCTTATACGGCCCTCGAATTCGCTGTTATGAGCTTTGGAAATGAAAAAAAACATTATAAAAACATACCCGTAAGCTTAGACAGCAATTTTTATAAATATGGCCATTATACACAGATGGTTTGGGGAACCACCAGGGAGATAGGTTGCGCTGTTGCTAAAAGAAAAGACATTCCCGGATACATAGTGGTATGCAGGTATAATCCTGCTGGGAACATTGTAAGCCAGAAACCATACTGATTGCTTGTCAGTGAGGATAATTGATAATATTGAAAAGCGGCTGAACAATTTATGATATGAGTTGCGTAAAACAGCAAAAGAGTGAACCGCCCAATCGATGTTCATATCATAATGAGCCAATTATGGTCATGACTGGTGTTTGATCGGTTTCGACTGATTACCTGGTTAGCGTTATTATCTTCCTTTTCGCCTGCCGTAGTTCGGTTTCCGTGTCCTCTCTGTCATACAATCTCCGCAGATCCATCCCTCATCAGATTCCTCGGCTTTGGCTAAAGGTTTGATCTGGCTGCATCGCACGCACCTTATTTCAATGGCGCCGTGCGCTATAAGCTGCGCTCTCCTTGATGGAGGCGCTGACTTGAGTATGAGCGTCCTCTCCTGGTATTGATTATCCGACAGTTCTATACCATCTAATTCGTCATCGCTATCAAGAACCTCGGCTGTATTTTTTCCTTTTGTCATGGTTTCACTCCTTCCCTTCAAGGATTGATTCGAAAAGCATCTCTTGATCTTAATATAATACTTAGCAATTCATATGCCAAGTCCCCCAAGACTGCTTTTGAGCATAGAATGGCTATCCGCTTAACTATAAAGAATATAGTCTTTCTCAAAGAGGAAAGAATTGTTGAAAGTGATAGGATAATATCGACATTTTTGTCGGAATTCGATAGCCCGGCGAATGATTTTTCCTTGAAGTTTGCTGATAATTGCGGGAGAATGGGGACAAAGACAGTTTTAAGTTTTAGGTTTTACGTGGTCATGATAACAAACAGGGTGGGAAGGAGATCGAGAGAGCGGACCCTCCGCCACGACACCGGAGGACAGGCGCAGGGCGGAAAGATCAGAAAGGTTAGAAAGTTACGGGTACGAGCGGACTTCGGCCCTATAGCCGATTCAACAAGGGGAGGTAATCAAAAATGTTTAAAGTCAGATGCAGGCTTATTGCCTTTGATGGTGATGAAGAAACATTCCCTTGTCACTTCGACTACAAGATTGGTGACGAGTTTTACTATGACGGGGTCTATTTTACCGGCAGGATATGTCCGGGATTATTTGCTTCCATGATGCCGGTTATCCATAATGTTCATCTCATGGGAAACGGGTTTTCCAGGAATATTCCCTATAAATACCGTTTCGATGTGAGGAACCCTGACATGGCAAAGTATGATGGAGCAGGATTCTCACCCAGAAAAACACTTCCGGAAAGCGGCCCCCCCTCGCTGAAGCTAATGAATCCCCTACTTCCCAAAGACAAAACAATGAAGGGTGCCCGATTTACCTGCTCTGACACGAGAACACTGGCCCAATTCCTCTGTGAAGCCGTTGATTTAAGCGATAGCGACTATTGCCAACCCTTTTATAGAAGGGCACTGGCGATACTCGACAAAATAACAATTGAGCCGGGTATTAAAACCCCCGAAATACTGGAAAGGTTTACCCACTTTGAGAGAGATGACATATCGCCAATGCTCACTCCCCCTTTTTTGGAAGTCATGCTGGCGGCCCTCATCGAAATGGATTACGTTGTCCTGAAAGATGGTGGATTACATACAACCGGCAGAATACCACCTTCACGAAAGCCGGAAGAGGGGAATGAAATCAGGGCGGGGAAATCGTAAAAGTTATGGAAGTTACCAATAGCCGAAAAATCCTTATCTTTGGAATTGTTCCTCTGTGTGTCGCGAGAATATTGTGGATCACCTGATATATCTGGTTTTATCCTTTATATTTTTTCTCGGCATTACTGTTAAGCCAATCCCTGGTTTTCCAAGAAGCACCAGTGCCACAGGGTTTTTTGCCTCATCAACCTCAAGAATGTCTCTGAGAGCTTTTTTATCAAAAAGGGTAAACCAGAGCGAACCCAAGCCAAACGAGTGGGCTGCCAGATGTATGTTCTGGATGGCCGCGGCACATGCAGCCTGATATCCTGCCATCCCCTCCTCCATGAACATATCTACACCGGTCTTTTTCGGGTCTCCTACGACGGCTACTATAACAGGGACCTGTCTCAGGAAATCGATCTGCTATGAGTCAAGCCACTTCCATCCGGTTTTTTCAAGGGCCCATTTTCTGCACCTGTCGGCCTCTGCAAATATTTTGTCCTTCGCATCGCCGGATGTTATGACAATAAACTCCCAGGGCTGCATATTGAGTGGAGAAGGAGCCCATATGCCTGCTTCAAGTATTGATTCGATGACATTGTCGTCGATGGTTTCTGCGAGATAATTTCGGCAGCTTCTCCTGTCTTTCATAGCTTCAAACAAATCCATAGTAACCCTCCTTGAATTAATTGGTTGGAATTGAAGTACCCCTTGATCTGATGTTATCAGTACAAGATTATTTTATCAATTGATTATGAAAGGGCCTGCGGTTGGCGGTATTACACTCGGTGGCTCAAATGGGTCTTGCGGCAAAATCGAGCGCTTCCTGTAATCAGCAGTTTCCAAAATTAATGGACTATCCTGGACTTTCAAAGGGTAATGAATGAACAGAACACGGGTTTCCTAAAGCTCATGAGGATATTGTGCGATAATGATAATCAAGTATATATATCGCCACCGATTATGTACATGATTGGCGACGAAAATCACAACTGAAAGGCCATAATGATGAAGAATGACAATATTGCCCCACCCGTTCCGTTTCCACAATCCTACTGGGTTGTGCCCGGAAAACTCCTTGCCGGATATTATCCCGGGGATCTCGATACCCTGAAGATGGAGGCGAAGCTGAAGAAGCTCCTCAGGGCCGGAATCAGATACGTAATCAATCTCATGGAAGAGAATGAACGGAAACAGGGAAACTCCTTTCCGTCCATCGAGAATGCCATCATGCGCTATGCCAAACGGGTGGCGATCGATATAACCTGCGTCAGAAGACCCATTAAGGATCTCACTGCCCCAACCCCTGAGTATATACTGAGCATTCTTGATGAGATCGACGACGCAGTCTCCCAGGGCAAAGTGTCTATGTCCATTGCTGGGGCGGAAAGGGCCGTACGGGAACCGTTGTAGGTTGTTACCTTGCACGTCATGGATACGCACAGGGTCAGAATGTTTTGAAGCTCATTGAGAAGCTCAGGCGCAATGACCCAGAGTTCGATCATCCTTCGCCCGAAACCCCGGAGCAACGTCACATGGTCACCACCTGGCAGGAAGGGGCCAAGCAAGGCAGGACCGGTCTGTATGCTAAGTTTATACCAGTAATCCGCAGTTCTTCATGATACGCCCTATGCTCATTTCGTGCTATCAATTGTAGAGAACAGGGTTAGTCGCTGATACGAGACGGCTGCCAAAGTACCGTCGGATACGTTGTAAGCCGAAAGCTTCGAACCGTGAAGCTCAAACCAATTGAATATTCAGATGCAATATCCGCGAACTCAGCATGATAGCTGAGGGTCGCGGTGTGAATGGGCGACGGCTTGGAGTGGAAAGATGGAGATACGATGGCACTGGTGGGTCTTGCTGACCGAGGATTATACTCATGTATGTCCGAGAACGCAAGGCGCGGCAGGGCGCGTATAAACGCTTTTGCTCACTACGCTCGCAATTAACCCTTGCCACTCCAAGCCGTTGGCCTTACACCAAACACTTTTAACACCCTCGCCGCCTATTTACTTATACCTGAAAGAACATTACAATATATGTCCATATGGAACGATTCAAACTTAGTCAGCGACTACCAGCCCAGCGGTGACCAGCCCCAGGCGATTGACAAACTCGTCGAGCGCGTCGAGGCTGGCGCGCGGCACCAGGTGCTTCTGGGCGTCACCGGCTCAGGGAAGACCTTCACCATGGCCAACGTCATCGAGCGGGTGCAGCGGCCTACGCTCATCATTTCCCACAACAAGACCCTGGCCGCGCAGCTTTACGCTGAATTTAAGACACTCTTTCCTGAAAACGAAGTTCATTTCTTCGTCAGCTACTATGACTACTATCAGCCGGAAGCCTACCTCCCTGCCACAGACACATTCATCGAAAAGGACTCCTCCATCAACGAAGAGATCGACCGGTTGCGCCTCCTCGCCACAAACGCTCTTTTCGACCACAGTGATGTCATCATCGTTGCCAGCGTATCCTGCATATACGGCCTCGGCTCTCCAGAGGCCTACTATGGCATGCTCCTCTATCTCGAAGAAGGCCAGCCCATGGAGAGGTCAGCCGTCATCAACAAACTCATCCAGTGCCAATATGAGCGCAACGATCTTGACTTTTACCGGGGCAAATTCCGTGTCCGGGGAGACAATGTCGATATATATCCGCCTTATGAAGAAGAGCGGGCCTTCCGCGTCACCGTGGAAGAGGGTACAATTGCCTCTCTTGCAACTATCGATCCTTTGACAGGCAAAGTGCTGGAGCGATTGAAACGGTGTACCATCTACCCCACATCGCATTATGTCATGCCCCAGGAAACTATCGACGGCGCCATCGGGTCCATTAAAGCGGAACTGGCCGAACACCTCATAACGCTCAAAGCCCAGAACAAACTCCTTGAGGCCCAGCGCATAGAGATGAGGACCAATTATGATCTGGAGATGATGGCTGAAATGGGCTACTGCACGGGTATCGAGAACTATTCCCGTCATTTCACGAAAAGAAAACCGGGCGAGCCGCCGCCGACGCTCATGGATTATCTGCCGCAAAACGCCCTTGTCATGATCGATGAAAGCCATGTGACAGTACCACAGCTTAACGCTATGTACCGTGGAGACCGCGCGCGGAAGACAACGCTCGTTGAATTCGGTTTCAGGCTGCCATCGGCCCTCGACAACAGACCTCTCACCTTTGAAGAGTTCGAGGCCCGCGAAAAACAGGCCCTCTATATATCGGCAACGCCTGCCCAGTATGAACTGCAGAAAGCAAAGGGTTTCATAGCGGAGCAGATCATCCGGCCCACAGGACTCATGGACCCCGAGATCATCGTCAAGGGCGGCCACAAACCAGATCGATACGCTCCTTCCTTACATAGAAGAGACAGTACAAAAAAAGGAACGGGTACTGATTACGACCCTGACCAAACGTTTTGCTGAAGACCTGACGGATTTTCTTCTTGACCGTGGTGTCAAAACAAAATATCTCCATTCCGATATTGACACACTGGAGAGGGTTGCCATCGTGAGGGATTTGAGGCTCGGGAAATTTGATGTCCTTGTCGGCGTCAACCTGCTCCGGGAAGGGCTTGATCTGCCGGAAGTCTCTCTTGTGGCCATCCTCGATGCCGACAAAGAAGGCTTTCTGCGTTCCGAGACGTCTCTCATCCAGACCTGCGGAAGGGCGTCGCGGAACCTGAACGGAAAAGTGCTCATGTTCGCCGACCGTGTAACGGAATCGATGCGCAAGGCCATACAGGAGACACAGAGAAGGCGGGCAGTCCAGTTGGAATATAATAAGGAACATGGCATCACACCGGAAGGGATCATAAAATCGATTACCGATGTGCTCTCATCTATCTATGAAAAAGATTATTATGAAGTACCCATCGATGAGCTGGAAGGAACACATCTGAAACCGAAACAACGCTCAAAAATTGTGAAGAGGCTTAAAAAAGAGATTGCTGAAGCGGCGAAGAAATGGGATTTCGAGAAGGCGAAGGACTTACGGGACCGTCTTCTGAAAATAGAACAGATGGAACTTACCCTGTGATCACCGAGGAGCAAATCAACAATCTTCCCGAAACACCCGGAGTTTACCGGTTCAGGGACAGCGACAACAATATCATTTATATCGGGAAGGCAAAGAACCTTAAGGACCGGGTCAGGAGCTATGTCAGGGAAGGAAAAAAAGATGTAAAGACAGAGCAGCTTGTCCGGCATATAGACCATATTGATTTTCTCCTCACCGGCAGCGAAAAAGAGGCATTCCTCCTGGAGAATAATCTCATCAAGGAGCACACCCCGAAATATAATGTCAATCTCAAGGACAATAAAACCTATATCTCACTGAAACTCACCGTAAAGGACAAGTATCCGGCGCTCTTTCTGACGCGGAAAATAGTTGCTGACGGTTCCCTCTATTTCGGCCCTTATCCTCACGCAAAAGAAGTAAAAGATGTGCTCAAACTCATCGAGGACATCTATCCGATCCGAAAATGCAAAGAGACCGTCTTCAGAAAAAGAAAAAGGCCCTGCATGCTCTATGAATTGGGAAAGTGTCCCGGCCCGTGCGCAATCGACATTGACAAAGAAAAGTACAAGGAAGTGATCGAGGAAATGAAAGATTTCCTCCTCGGCAAGAACGAAAAAATACTCAAGGATATCGAACAAAGGATCGCAAAGGCCGTCTCTGCCTGGAAGTTTGAAGAGGCGCAGGCGCTCAAAGAGCGACACCAGGCCATAAAGGGTATGGTCGAAAAACAGCATGTTCACGAACACTTCGGAAAGAACAGGGACGTCTGGGCCTTCGCCGAGGAAGAAACGAAACTTGTCATCGTGCTTCTCTCCTTCAGACGAGGTGTCCTTATATCGCGGCGGCATTTTAAAGCGCCCTTTTTTTCGGAAACACCCGATGAAGCAATAACGACATTTCTCTTTCAATACTACGGCGCACACCCCATCCCTGACGAGATCATTCTCTCGGAAGAAATCGAGGACATGGCCTATCTGGAAAAACACCTTGAGGAATCGAGGCGCGAGAAATTGAGAATTCTGGGACCGCAACACAAATCATCACAGGATATGGTCCGTCTTGCCATTGAAAATCTCCACGAGACAGAGCCTGTTGCCCTTGACGAGGCCTTCAGGCGGGCGCTGCGTCTCAAAGCCAATCCTGCCCGCATCGAGGTCTACGACATCTCGCATATACATGGCAAGAACCCCACAGGAGCAATGGTTGTCTTTGAGAATTTTAAGGCCTCAAAAAAAGCCTACAGGGTTTTTCATATCAGAGGCGAGTCAACGATGGATGATATTGCCATGATCGACGAAGTCCTGAGAAGAAGAGTGAAAGACCTCGCCCTGGGTCCCCTGCCGGACCTGTTTCTAATCGATGGAGGCAAGGGACAACTTGCCGCGGCAAAACATGTTTTGAAAGAAAATAATATTGATAAAGATATTGCCTCCATCGCGAAAGGTGAACGAAGAAAACGGATGGAGGACATTGTTTATCTTCCGGGCAGAAAAAATCCTCTCCCTCTGTCGAAAGCTTCACCGGTTTTCAAAGAGATCGTAAAGATGAGGGACGAGGCCCACAGGTTTGCTGTCTCATCTCATCACAAATGGAAAAAGCGCGAGGACCTCACTACAAAACAATAACCAATGATCAAATATCAATAAAGAAAAATATTGTTGTTTACTGCTTCGCAATGTCATTGCGGGCAATACTATTACGTAGAACAGATGATTTAGTTGCTGGAGTAATAATAACTTATATCTTTGTTATCGGCAGAAACGGGAAGGGCGGGAATATGTTATTTCCCGCCCTGGTTTGTTTACACTTTACCGACAAGAATCAAAGATACGACGAATGCATATATAACGAGAGATTCAATCAATGCCAGACCGATAATCATCGGAGCAAAGATCTTTCCCGAAGCTCCCGGATTCCGGGCGATGCCTTCAAGGGCCGCTGCAACACCTTTACCCTGACCGAGGGCGCCACCAAAGGCTGCTATACCAAGGCCCAGACCGGCCGCTATTGCCGCTGCCGCCTTTACCGATGAATCGAGCCCTGCTGCGGGTGCTCCCTCAGCTGCAAGCGCGATAGCACAGGAGAGACTGAGGAAGATCCCAATAAGCATAAAAACCGTCAGAAATTTTTTCATAAACTCACCCCTTTCCTTATGTGTATTATTGTTACTATATTAGTGTTCTTCATGCGCAATAGCTCCTGAAAAATAAACCATGGAGAGGAGAATAAAGACAAAAGCCTGTACAAAACATACAAAGAGACCGAGAAACATGATGGGTATCGGGACGAGGAATGGAACAAGCAAGAAAAAAATTGCCGTTGCCTTATGGTCGCCGGTCATATTTCCGAAAAGCCTGAGGCCCAGAGACAGAGGTCTCGCGAAGTGGCCGATGAGTTCAATGGGGCACATGATGATGCTGATAATGACATTCGCGGGCCACGGCCATGAAGGGTTTATAAAGACGAAGTGTTTCAGGTACTTTACGCCGTGCTCTCTGAATCCATAAAAATGGGTCATAACAAATACAGTTATCGAACAGGCAAAGGTTGTATTGGTACTATCCGTTGCCGGCAGAAAGCCGGGAATAAGCCCGGAGAGGTTATTAAAGAGGATAAAGAGCGCCAGCGTGCCGATAAGGAGCATAAATTCAGGGCCTCGGGGACCCATGGTTTCCTTGATGAGATTTGAAATAAACTCCACGATGAGTTCCATGAGATTGCGACATGTAAAGTGAGCGCTCGGCACAGGATCGTCTCCCTGTTGCTTGATCTGACGATATGCGATGATAACAATAACGATGAGAACGATCGACACGATAATCGCATTCGATACGTGAGGTGGAAGATGTTTCAGAAAAGGTATAAAAGATGCCCAGGCAAATCCTTCATGCTCCATTTTTTATGTTCCTCTCTGTGTGAGAATTGATAACGGGCCGGAACTGACTGATAAGTATGGAAATAAATACAGTTGAAAGCCCGATCAGAAAATAGATTAAACGGACATCGCCGTACAGAACAACAACTGTGATAGCCCCTAAGAGAAGGAGGAATTTCAAGGGAAGCCTGATGAAGAGGTCTTTTTTCTCGAATACTTTTTTGATGAGGAGGTTTTCAATAATTTTTTTCAGCAATCGGAAGTTAATTGTAACAATAGCGCTTGCAACAGCAAAACTGAAGATCGCCATATAATCACGAGTGGCTGCTAATATGGCCAGAGATCCGATCACTAGAATGGCCACATTGGTACGTTCAACATCACTGATTGTTATCTCTCTCATCGTCCCTTTTCAATCTTTTATACGCGCTATAAACTGCACGGAATGCTGCAACAATCCCGAAGATCATAAAAATAAATGTGCAATAAGGATAGGTAGTGAAATATTTATCGAGATAATGGCCAATGGCGAGGCCGATGACAACACAAAGGCCCATCTCAATGCCAAGAGAACTGTAACTGAGAAGAGTCCTTACGATGTTATTTTGATCGTTTTGCTCGGTCATTTCCATTTAATTGCCGATTTCTTTTTATCATATGGATACCCTGATAGTCAACGTTTTTCTCATTAAAATCGTGACGCATGTGCAATTTCGCACATAATGGCGATATTCATATCGATACTTAATTTTATTTTGGATTTTCAACTCTTTCTGTGATATATAAACAGTCTTGAATAGTCTTATGGGCCGTTAGCTCAGTCCGGTAGAGCAGTTGACTCTTAATCAATTGGTCGGAGGTTCGAATCCTCCACGGCCCAAATGTTTTATGAGAGGCAATTGAGCCTTTACACCACTCAATTGTATCACAATCGCTTTCATTCCTCTAAATGCCGAGTAAATCGAGATATAGTCGCAAGTCCCAGGCTACAGGCTAAGAATTATCTGAAGCACGAATGCAAGCATTCGTCCGGGTTTAGAGCTTGTGACCTGAGACATGTGGCTTGTAACTTGTAGTTTGAGACTTGGAACCTGCGACGTGAAGCCCTGCATTATTTCTTTGCCGTGCCGTTTGGTTTTTTAGGGGCCGCCGCTGGTTGCGGTTTCTTTTTGGCAGCTTCCTGTAGTTTCTGAACCTGGGCTTCGAGTTCATCTTTTTGGGTTTTTATTGTTTCCAGATCACTTTTGACCAGTGACAATTCTGCTTTCATTTTTTCCTTTTCAGCGGTGGCTTCGCCAAGTTTTGTCTGTGTTGTCGCGAGCTGATTTTTTGCATTTGATAAAGCGGTAATCTCTTCATTCAGAGTATTGACCTTCAGCGCGAGGACTGCCGCTAAAATGAGAAGAACGAGCACAACTGCCCCGAGAATAATTGTCGGTGTTGATATGTTATTTAAAAATGATTTCATTTTTCCACTTTTGGAGATCTCCTCGAAGTCGTTTAATTTCGGGAAATCGCTATCAACATCCACTTTTTTTCCGTTCTCATCAAAGACTGGCATAATCAAACTCCTTATGAAGTGTTTTTTATTTAATTACCACAGAAATGTTTTAAATACAAAAACAAAAATGCAAAGAGATAAATATATTGCAACGGTTTTTCTAATTTAAATTATGAGGAGATATCAACATCATTCTGTTTTTTTATTGAACTATATATGTCGATATCTTTAAAAACCGACTGTGTCCTGAAAAAACAAATTTCTTTCTCTGTACTCTCTAACCATTTGAAAAACCTTGACAATCAGGGAGAAAAACGTTAATTTCAGATAGTTTTATGGATAGGACTCTCCTTATCAATACGACCTTCGAACCGATCAGCGTATTGTCATGGAAAAAAGCAATTACGCTTGTCTATCTCGGAAAGGTTGAAGTATTGAAGGAATATGAACGGGAGATACAGGGTGTGTCGATGAGTATGAAGCAACCTGCTGTTATAAGGCTGCTCCGGCTCGTGCGAAGCAATCACGCTAATGTAAAGTTTTCCAGGAGAAACATCTTCGCGAGGGATGACCATACCTGCCAGTATTGCGGGGAAAAATTTGACGCAAAAAATCTTACCTGCGATCATATTATTCCTAAATCAAGAGGTGGAATTACGGAGTGGACGAACATCGTGACGTCCTGTATCCGCTGCAATCTTCATAAGAGTGATAAACTGCCTGACGAAGTAAAGATGTTTCCGCGAAAAAGACCTTCCAGACCGAATGGCTTCTACATGTTTATGCTCCATCTTGGTGTGAAGGTCCCTCCTGATTACTGGAGAGACTATCTATTTTTGAGGGATTGATATGGACAGAATATGGGCCCCGTGGAGAATGGAATATGTAGGCAGCGCTAAACCGGCAGGAGAAAAAAAGTGTTTTCTCTGCGTTGGTCCCGATAAGGATAATGAGTCCCTTGTTGTCGGGAGAAAAGGTACTGCCTTTGTCATTATGAACAGATTTCCTTACACGAATGGTCATGTCATGGTAGTGCCGGTGAGACATACGGGACTTGTGGAGGAACTGAGCGATGAAGAATCGCTGGATTTGATGGGCCTCGTGAGGATTATGATCCCTATATTCAAGGAAGAGTTTAAGGTTGACGGGGTAAACGTCGGCATAAATGTCGGCAGGGCCGCAGGCGCGGGACTTGAAGAACACATCCATATCCATATGGTGCCGAGATGGTTCGGAGATAACAATTTTATGCCTGTCGTGGGGGAAACGCGGATGATATCTGAACATCTGAGCGAATCGTATGAGAAATTAAAGAGAAAATTTATTGAAAAGGTTCTTTGACCCTTCCAGAGCCCTTCTGTCGCCTTCCGATATCGTATTGAACTTTACCGGAAAAAATGTTCAGGAACTTTCTCTGCCCGCCCGGGCTGTTATTACTTTCAGTGACGGTGATCTGAAACGAGTTATGAGCAGGAAGGAAACAATGGTCAATGAGGCATGGCAGCCTTTCCGGACAATTCATCATATCAAGGAAAGAGCCACTGTCATAACGAGGTCTTATTTTGGGGGACCTAATATCGCCGCCCTCGTAGAAGAACTGGCTGCTTTTGGCGTGAGAGAGTGCGTGCTCTGGGGCTATTGTGGTGCGATAAGCGGCAATATAAACATCGGCGATGTAATCATTGCGAAAAGCGCCTTGAGAGAAGATGGTGTTTCATACCACTATCTGGAAGAAGATGAAGATTTTATTGAATCCAATTGGTTTGAAAAGTGGTCCTACGCAAAGGACGATTATGGCTTCCGGGAAGGCGCAATATGGACTTGTGATGCTCTGTACAGGGAGACGGAAGGGAAGATATCCCGTTACAGGGAAAGGGGTATTCTGGGAGTGGAAATGGAGGTGGCGTCCTTTTACGCGGTATGCAGACATAAAGGCATCAAGGGCATCGCCTTTCTTGTTGTTTCCGATGCGTTTCGTGATGGTATCTGGAAGAGCGGGTTTCACACAAAGCCCTTCAAAGAAGGAGTAAAACACCTTACAGAGTTTGTCCTCGATAAGGTGATCTGTTGATACTGACGAAGAGACAATCAGATATACTTGGTTTTATCCAGAAAGCATTATTGAATAATGGCTACCCGCCAACTCTGAGGGAAATTGCCGCCCATTTTAAAATTAAATCCGCCCGCACTATATTTGATCATGTTGTCGCCCTTGAGAAGAAGGGATATGTGAAACGTGACCAGGGGAAAAACGGGGCCTCCGAATAGTAAAAACGCCCGGGTTGCCCCTTCTCGGAGAGATATCTGCCGGAAGTCCCATGGTACCTCTTGAGATGCAGGAATTTGTAGGGATAGATACTTTTATCGATAGAAACCACCTCTTGCTCAAGGTCAAAGGCAATAGCATGATAGACGATGGTATCCGCGATAAAGACGTCATTGTTGTGAGACCTCAAAAGGTTGTAAAGAACGGTGAAATCGTGGCTTGCATCGTCGAAGGTGAGGTACTTGTAAAGAGGTTTGAGAAAAAAGGCGACGAAATTCGCCTGAAGCCCGCGAATAAAGAAATGGAGCCCCTCATTATCAAGGAACAGGAAAGCAAGAAAATAGAGATTATAGGAAAGGTAGTGGCACTCCTCAGGACTTATTAACACCCAAAGCGTTTCGTAATGTTTTTACGAAGCGGGCGTTCCATTTATGCTTTTTAACGGGTACTTTCAAGATAATACCCGCCTTGTTCATCAAAGAATTCATCGATGAGAATACGATAGCCGGAAAAAACATCTTTCAATGTGTCCTGTTTTTTTTCAAAGGTGATCAAAATAAAGGGGCAGGGTGTATCAAGGCATACAAGACCGTCAATAGAGGCGAATGCCTTGAGGAGATAGTCTTTTTCTATCTTGATGAACTCCGTGGTTCTTGTTTTATAAAAGGTGTCCTTCATTGAAGCGATGGCGGCATGCACAACGAGAGTATTTATCTCTTCAGTAAAAATATGTTGACGTATGTTCTGAATAATATTGGCAGGACCCATGCTATACACGAGAGGCAACCCTGCCATGGCGTAGAAGAGCGAAAAGGTCCTCACGATAATCGATGTTTCCGATTTGATTACCGCTTGCACGGGAGATGCCATTTCTGTAAAGTCCCGATATGATTCGTCGAGGATGAGGGTCTTGCCGAGCCGGCCTGCTTCGCTGATGAGCGTCAGCAGATCGCCCATTGTGAGCGCTGTCCCTGCAATATCGTGTGGGTAAGGCATTAGAATGGTATCGGCCTTTTTCATAGCCTTGAGGATTGATTCAAGGTCCAGAGAAAAATGGTTTGTTTTATCAAGGGGCAATTGTTTGAGAGTTATTCTATTCTGAGAGATTGTCTCCTGGTAAGCCCGAGATACTGGAGACAAGACCAAAACTGTTTTTGTTTTCGCTGCTTGAAATATGGCATGAAGAAGCTGTTTTGAGCTCTGCGCGAAAAGGATATTATCTGCCTGCACCCCTTCTTTTTTTTCGATGAGCCTTGTGATATAGCGAAGTTTTTTATCAGGCGGAAAGTCGATATTTGTTATGTTCTTTCTCAGTATATGTTTTGCCTTGCTCGAAGGTCCCAGCGGATTTACAGAAGTGGTAAAATCCATGATCTGTTTGAGTGAAAGCCTTTTCTGTTCTGCGTAATCGTGAATATCCATAAATGTATTTCATAATGTATACTGATTCGCCTTTAGTTATCAACGAATGTTTTCCCACCATTACCTATCACCCATTACCCGTATTATGATATAATGCGGTCTATGAAAAAGGTTATTTCTTTCGATCTTGACGGCACCTTGGTGAACGCGAGATATGGCGACATGGTCTGGAACCACGGGATTCCCTCTGAATATTCGAAGAAGTTCAACATTCCATTTCATGAAGCAAAAACTATGATCCGCGGGCATTATGAATCCGTAGGTGATGGAGACCTTTTGTGGTATGAGATAGATTACTGGCTTGAAAAGTTTCATATTCCCGCCTCGTCCGGAGAGCTTCTCAAGCGATACGAGTCGCAGATAGAACCGATGCCTTACGCGGGAGAGGTACTGGAAAAATTAGGACAGAAATATACCCTCATCATTGCCTCCAATGCCGCCCGGTGTTTTGTTGAAAAAGAACTTGATTACACCGGTTTCCGTCATCACTTTACCCATATTGTATCGGCGACGACGGATTACAAGATGGTCAAGAAAGAAGAAGGGTTCTACAGAAGGCTTTGTGAAGGCCTGCAAATAATGCCGTCGGAAGTTGTCCATGCAGGTGACCACCCGATTTTCGATTATGATATTCCTTCCGGTCTTGGTATTGAGTCCTACTGTCTGGTCAGTGAGCAGACAGGTAAAAGCGATGATATATCGCATCTCAATGGAAGACGGACCATTCGGAGTCTCAGAGAGCTTCTGGAGCGATTATGAAAAATTGTCATAAATGCAAGACGGAAGTCACTCTTGAAAAGATTTCTTTTCGTGAGGAATGCGAGGTATGCGGAAGTGACCTCCATGTTTGCGTAAATTGTTTTTTCTATGATACCGGGAAGGCAAACTCCTGCAGAGAGGACAAGGCGGAATACGTGAAAGAGAGAGACAGGGCAAACTATTGTGAGTATTTTCGGTTTACAGATGATGCTCAAAAAAAATCGGGTAAAGCAGAAGCGGAAAAACTTTGGGACACATTATTTAAAAAATCTTCCTAATATATCCTCACATAAAGTAATACAAATGAAATATTATGATGAGGAAAAGAATTCACGGGTAATACTCCATATTGCTCCTCCAAACTCCTTCAAGTTTTTCGATTGTCCCTGAGGCGCTTGGTTGTCATGCAGATGGGCCTGGTCAGTTTTTGGATGAAAATCATCTACTCTCTGTAATACAACAAAATGTGTGATATATAGCACATATTATTAACTATTTGCGGAAAAAAAACTTGACACGTATAGAGCCATGTATTACACTCCTGAGAGATGGATAAGGTATGATAAAAAAAGAAGATAAAGAAAATAATATAACAGTCAAAAATATGTCGTTAACAACTGCAGTATTAGGGTTCTGTTTGCTCCTTTCTGTTTTCGCGCCCCCTATCGCTTCCGCTACGTGGGGATTCCGTATGGGTGACGATGGCTATACCCCTGCCGGGGTGGATGTCAATTTTCGTAAAATCGAATTTTTTATACCTGATGTACCGCAAAATTCCGGGATAACCTGGTCAGGTAGCGGTGTGAGCAACTTCTCTAATACGCAATGGAATTCGCAGAAAGATAAATCCGACTTATGTTCTTGCCACAGGTCCCGCGATAACAGGAAGCTTGTACTGGGACGTTCTTTTTACCGGCGCTGCCCCGGCTGATTTCAGGTTGGATTATCTGGTGTATAGAAATACAAGCACCACCAATCCCGCATATGGTGTCAGCATGTCAATTAGAAACGGGGTGCCTAATTTTACTTCCAGTGGATGGACCGCGCTGGATGTCAGGCATCTTCCCAGTTATAACCGTACCCCGGCTGCGGTGCCTGTTCCTCCGAGCGTATTCCTTCTCGGCGCTGGTCTCATTGGTGTAATAGCTTTGAGAAAGAGAACACGCGGATAGTTCTGTTTTTTTCACTTTAGCCATTGATTAAAGATTCAGCTTGAATCCCTATCACAGCTTTGTATTGTTTTTTTGCTCATGTGCCTTGCAGCATGTGACGTGTGGCTAAATATTTTCCGTGGATTTTGTAAATATAATCCGGTAACGTTCCCTGTCGACATCGAAACATACAGTGCAACCACTATCAGTACAGGCTTTTGTGCCCTCTGTTTCCATCTCTTCTTTTGTGGGCAGCGGTTCCAGATGTACCTTGAGGCCTATCTCTTCATACATTTCGACTATCTCGGATAATCGTGGTTCGCAGGCGATAAATCGTCTTTCCCACCCGGCCTTGATGAGTTCATCTTCTCGTTTCATTTGACGGACTTCATTTTTTTAAAAAATAATCAATGGTTTTTTTGAGGCCATCAGATAGTTTTATGCGCGGTGTCCAGTTGAGGATATCTTTTGCTTTTGATATATCGGGACATCTACGCCTCGGATCGTCTTCGGGGAGTTTTTCAAAGACGAGTTTCGATTTTGAGCCTGTGAGTTGAATGATTTTTTTTGCAATGGAAGCAACGGAGACCTCGTCCGGGTTTCCAAGGTTTATTGGTCCCGGGAACCCTGAAAGATAAGATTTTGTGTAATCTTGCCACCGTTTCTCCGTGCCTGTTTCATAGTCCATCATCCTTATCAGGCCTTCTATCATATCATCGATATAGCAGAAAGACCTTGTCTGCGAACCATCGCCGTAAATAGTAATGGGTTTATTACTCAAGGCGCTTACAATGAAATTGCTTATCACGCGGCCGTCATCGGGTCTCATCCGCGGGCCATAGGTGTTGAAGATGCGCGCCACCTTTATGTCCACCCAGTTTTGTCTGAAATAATCGAAGAAAAGTGTTTCAGCCACTCTCTTGCCTTCATCATAACAGCTTCGTTTCCCGATAGGATTGACGTGGCCCCAGTAGTCTTCGGTTTGCGGATGTATTTCGGGATCGCCATATATTTCGCTTGTTGATGCCTGCAGTATTCTTGCCCGCACTCTCTTCGCGAGTCCCAGCATATTCAACGCTCCGAGAACATTCACCTTAATCGTTTTTACAGGATTGTACTGGTAATGGATAGGGCTTGCAGGACAGGCCAGATTAAAGATCCAGTCAACCTCAATAGTAAGAGGTTCTGTCACATCATGTCGTATAAGCTCAAAACGGGGATGTTCCAACAAGGGGGCAATGTTTTTTTTCAGGCCTGTGAAGTAATTATCCAGGCATATCACTTCATGGCCATCAGCAAGGAGCCGTTTACAAAGATGAGATCCGATAAATCCGGCGCCACCGGTGACAAGGACCTTTTTCGGAATTTGATATGTATGGTAATGATACACTGTATTGTCCTTTTTAACCCGCAATGTCTGTAAAGTCAATAAAAAATAGGTAAGAGGCGAGAGGTAGACGCGGCGCGTAGAGCATAGAACGTAGAGCAAAGGGCATGGGGCAGAGAGACCGTAAATCGTCAATCGTAAATCGTAAAGAGTAGAGTGTATAGGATAGAGCGAGAAAGGCAGCTCATAGCTGATACATAGCTATATTCCGTGGTTTGCCTTACGCCCTATGCCTATGGCTATCTGAGCGTTACCACACCTCTCACCTGTACTGTTCACCGAGTTTTATTTGTTGCAATAAATTGAATAATATGGTAGAAATTAACGTTTAAGTGGGCTCGACCCGCTTTTTTCGTTTAAACGGCATGTTATCCGATACGGTAATAATAGAAAAAATCGCGAATATCGTGGCGCCTATTGTCGATGATGAGCGCCTTGAGCTTGTTGAAATAGAGTTCAAACCTGCAAACAAGCGATGGCTCCTCCGGATATATATTGACAAAGAAGGAGGAGTGACAATCGACGACTGTGCCTATGTGAGCCGTGAGTTGGCAAGACACCTTGATGTTGAAGATATAATCACGCAGCCCTACACACTTGAAGTTTCTTCGCCGGGATTGACGAGACCGCTTAAGAAAAGTGAGGATTTTATACGAAATAAGGGGAAAACGTGCAGGGTCATTACCCGGGAAGCTGTGGCGGGGAAAAATGAATTTATGGGAGAAATAGGAGAGGCTACTGTTGATAAGGTCGAAATTAAAGAAAAAATAGGTATTTTTACTATCCCGATATATGCTATAAAAAAGGCACATTTAGAATTTGAACTGTGAGGGGTAACGATGTATTTTGATTTGAATTATGTGATAGAGCAGGTAGGAAAGGAAAAAGGCATACCGAAAGAGACTATCGTTGAAGCGCTGGAAGAAGCGATTTTGTCGGCGTCGAAAAAGAAATACGGTAGTCACCTTGATCTTGAAGCCCACTACAACGAGGAACTTGGAGAGATTGAAGTCTTCCAGTTCAAGACTGTCACGGAAACGGTGAGCGAGCCGGATATGGAGATTACCGCCGACGAAGCCAAAATCCACGATCCGGAATGCATAATAGGAGACGCTATCGGCATCAAACTCGACACGTCCTCCCTGGGCCGGATTGCCGCGCAGACGGCAAAGCAGATTATCATCCAGAAGGTCCGTAACGCAGAAAGTGATGTCATATACAACGAATATAAAAATAAAAAAGGCGAAATAGTAACGGGTGTAATTCAGAGAATAGAGAAGAACCACTATATTATAAATCTCGGCAGAACAGAAGCGCTGATGCCTGTGAAAGAATCGGTACCCGGTGAGACCTTCCGTCAGAGAGAGCGCGTAAAAGGATATATCCTTGATGTAGAGAAGAGCCAGAAAGGCTGTTCAATCCTTATGTCGAGAACGCATCCGGGTTTTCTTATGAAACTTTTTGAGTTGGAGGTCCCCGAGATTCAGGAAGGCATTATCAAGATTATCGGTGCCGCACGGGAACCCGGTGAGCGGGCGAAGATATCGGTATACAGCGAAGACGGCGATATTGATCCTATCGGCGCATGTGTCGGCGTAAAGGGATCAAGGGTCCAGGCTATTGTCCAGGAGCTGAAGGGTGAGAAGATAGATATTATTCCTTTCAGCAGGGACATCGCGAAATTTGTCTGCAATACACTCGCGCCGGCAAAGGTATCGAAGGTATATATAAACGAAGAAGACCATTCCATGGAGGTCATTGTCAATGACGATCAGCTTTCCCTTGCCATCGGAAAAAAAGGTCAGAATGTTCGTCTCGCGTCAAAGCTGACGGGCTGGAAAATAGATATCAGCAGTGAATCTGAAGTTGAAAAGACATCGAAAAAGATTATCGATGAACTTGTGGAAAATCTGAAGGTCAGTGAGATCCTTGCCCGCGTACTGCATGATGAATATCTGAGGGACCCGAAAGATATTGCCAAGTTGACACCTGAAGAAATGAACAAGATTACAAGTATTTCCACTGAAGACTGCAAGCGTATCATCGACGAAGCGAAATCCATAATCAATAAACCTGAAAAGAGCACCGAAGAGAAAGAACCTGAAGGAGGTACAGAAGTCCAGGAGACAGGGACAGTATAGAAGGATGTGTTTTTACAGATTTCCTCATATTTCAGGGAGCAAGGAAGGTTTAGGCAATGACAAAAATAAAGATTACAGCTCTTACCGATAAAGCCAGTGATGACGAAATTCTCGCCAAATTAAAAAAGATCGGCGTCAAAATAAAAGATAAATCCACAGAAGAAACAGGCCATGAGGAAGCCAGAGAGCAGCTTTCTCCTGCCGGCGAAACCCTCGTTGAAAAGAGAGTGGCCTCAACAATCATTCGGAGAAGGGTTCAGGCACCTCCCGTTAAAGAGGAACCGAAAGAGGTAAAACAAGAGATACCGGAAGAAACAAAAGAAGCCAGGGCGGATAAGAGAACAACATCGAAGAAAAAGACAGAAGAGAAAGGAATAACCGTCAAAGGCAAAGAGGAAGAGACACCAAAAGCAGCCGGTAAGAAGGCCAAAACAGAACCTCATACGGTTATAAAGGAACAGGGAGAACAAGCGGTTCAGGAAGTCTCCGGAGATAAGGAAGAGACCCTGAAGGGCGATGTTGAACACCTTGAGGAAGATAAAGAAAAAGAAATAACAAAAGTTCTCGAAGAAGCATACAAACAGGATCTGGAAAAAGACTTTACTCTTGCGGGAGATGCCGGTGGTGAAGAACGGCAGAAGAAGAAAACGGAAAAACTGCTCAAAAAAATAGAAGAGCAGGAGCTTGAGGAAACAAAAGTAAAAAAGAAGGGCATGCTCAAGAGAAAGGTCGTCATTAAGGAAGAAGACCTTTACGCTTTCAGACGTCAGAGACCGAGAGGAGCATCCTTTAGAAAAGATAGAAGAGGCGGAACAGGTGAAAGAAGGATAGAAGAAGAGGAAGAAAAGAAAGAAATAAAACCGGCACGAAAGCTTGTGAAGGTAAGTGATGAGATCCAGGTCGGTGAGCTGGCAAAGAGAATGAATGTGAAGGCCCAGGATATCATTAAAACACTCTTTCCTCTTGGGATTATCGCGACGGTAAATAAAAGTATTGATTATGATACGGCACATCTTGCCGCCACAGAGTTGGGATATGAAGTGGAAAGGATTGTTTCAATCGAAGACGCTTTCCAGGCACGGGAAGAAGAAGAGAAAGGCAGCGAAGAGAACCTGAAACCACGGTCACCGGTTGTTACGATTATGGGGCACGTTGATCATGGGAAAACACTCCTCCTTGATACGATACGAAATACAAATGTAGCAGGCGGAGAAGCAGGAGGCATAACGCAGCATATCGGCGCTTACAAGGTAAACGTTAACAATAAAGAGATTGTTTTTGTCGATACTCCCGGTCACGAGGCATTTACCGCAATGCGGGCAAGAGGTGCTCTTGTAACGGATATCGTTATTCTCGTTGTTGCCGCCGATGATGGCGTCATGCCGCAGACGATAGAGGCGATAAATCATGCCAGGTCCGCGGAAGTCCCTATCATTGTGGCCATTAATAAAATAGACAAACAGAACGCGAATCCCGACAAAGTAATGAAAGAACTCGCGGAGTACAACCTTATATCTGAAGAATGGGGCGGTTCAACACTTGTCGCGAAAATATCGGCGAAAAAGAAAACAGGTATTGAAGAACTTCTGGAACTTATTATTCTCCAGGCGGAGATGCTTGAGTTGAAGTCCAATCCAGATAAACTTGCAAAAGGCACTATTATTGAGTCTGAACTCGACAGGGGACATGGGGCTGTGGGAACAGTCATTATCCAGGAGGGGACGTTGAAGATTCAGGACCCCTTTATCGCCGGTATGACCTTCGGACGAGTGCGTGCCATGGTGGATGATAAAGGAAAAAGAATTACGCTGGCGCCGCCATCAACGCCCGTAGTCGTTGTCGGTTTTCAGGATGTGCCTCACGGCGGTGACCGCTTTATTGTTACAACTGAAGAACATTACGCCAGGGAACTCTCTAAATTCAGACAGGAAAAACTGCGGGAAAAGGACGCGCTCAGAAGTTCCAGGACGACTTTGGAAGACCTCTACTCGAAGATCGGGGAATCCTCAAAAGTCATCTTGAATGTTATCCTTAAGGGTGATGTGCGGGGGACCATCGATGCTATTGTGGAAGCGTTAAAGAAGCTTTCCACCAATACGGTTGAAGTACAGATTACCCACAGCGGTGTGGGGACCATAACGGAAACAGATGTCAATCTTGCCATGGCAACGGGCGCCATCATTATCGGTTTTAATGCAAAACCCAACGTAAAAGCGCAGGCCCTTGCCGAGCAGGAAAAGATCGAGATCAGGACCTATTCGATTATTTATGAAATGATCGATGATGTGAGAAAGGCCATGGAAGGTCTCCTTGAGCCGAAAATCGTTGAGGTCAACATAGGAAAAGCGGAAGTCCGTAAGGCATTCGCGGTTTCAAAGGTTGGCACTATCGCGGGATCGTATGTTACCGAGGGAAAGGTCACCAGAAGTGCCCTTGTGAAGGTAATACGGAATAAAGAGGTACTTTTTACCGGTAAGATATCTTCTCTGAAACGGTTTAAAGACGACGCGAGAGAGGTCCTGGCAGGATATGAATGCGGATTATCTCTTGAAGGTTATAACGATGTAAAAGAAGGGGATTTCTTCGAATTTTTCGTCGAAGAAAAGGAAAAGCAGACCCTTGATGGTTGATTATGGTAGTAGGCGTGTCCCGAATAGAAATCTTCTTTCCTGAGGCTCATTCCCTAAAAGACAAGAGGCAGATGATAAAGAAGATCGTAGATAAAACGCGGGCGAAGTTTAATGTATCAATGGTGGAGATTGCCGATAGTAACCTCTGGCAGAAAGGACATATCGGTTTCGCGGTTATGGGCATTAATAAGGACCACGTTCAGGTTGCCATCGAAAATGTTCAGAAATATATCGAGTCTCTCTATGCCGGTGAAATAATCGATAACTGGACAGAAATTATTGTGATGGGAAATGAAATATAGAAAGCTGAGAGTTCAGGATTTATTGAAAGAAGAGGTCGCCCTCATTATTCAGAGGGAGATACGTGATCCGGGAATGGGTTTTATTACCGTCCTTGGCGTAAAGATGAGCGATGATTTAAAGGATGCCAAGGTGTACCTGTCTATATACGGCGATGAGGAACAAAAGGCCGCTACACTGGCGGCGCTGAAGCGGTCCAGGAATTATATTAAATTTCTTCTCGGAAAAAGGATACAGTTGAGAATGATGCCGGAATTACATTTTGTCATTGACGATACCTACGAGAAAGCAGCGAGGATTGAAGAAATTTTAAAGAAAGAGGCCAATGTTCAACACGATTAGAAAAATTATCAGTAACGGAAAAAGGTTCCTGATTACAAGCCATATTGATCCCGACGGAGATGCCCTTGGTTCTGTTTTTTCCCTTTACTGGGTCCTGAAATCGCTTGGGAAAGAGCCCCATGTTTATCTTAAGGACCATGTGCCCTACCGGTATGATTTTCTCCCCGGGCCCCCCGAATTGCTCCATACGTTGCCTGAGGAGACGTTTTGACGCTGTTTTTGTCCTCGATTGCGGGGACCTTTTTAGAATAGGGGATGGTTTCGAGAAGGTAAAAAATATGGGAACCGTCATTAGTATCGATCACCATGAAACAAATGAAGCATTCGGCGAAATCAATATTGTGGAACGTAGCGCTTCTTCAACAGCAGAGGTCCTCTACGGGTTGTACAAATCGATGGAGATCGACTTTACCTATAATATAGCCGTTAATGTCTACACGGCGGTCTTTACCGATACCGGTTCGTTGCGTTACGAAAACGCGGCACCGGCGGCCTTTATTATCTGCGAAAAGATGGTTGAAGCAGGGGTAAAGCCGGCCTATGTGGCGCAGATGGTCTACGAGAGTCATCCCAAAGAGCGATTTCTCCTTTTAGGCGAGGTTTTTGGCACCCTGCAGACCTTTGATGGGGATAGAATTGCCATGGCGCATGTTACCGAAGAAATGTTTCGTGAGACAGGGACGACAAGTGAATATACCGATGGTTTTTCCGAGGAATTCAGAAAAATACGAGGTGTTGAAGTCTCGGTCTTTATAAGACAGACAGGCGGGAAACGTTACAAGATCAGCATGCGCTCAAAGGGGACGATAGATGTGGCGCAGATATGCAGCCGTTTCGGCGGAGGCGGACATAAGAATGCCGCGGGCTGTACTATTGATGGTGATCTCATGGAAGTGGAAGGACAGCTCAGGAAAGCCTTTAATATCGAGTAAAATAAAGTTTGTTGACAGGATGGAGGTTTTAGTTTGAATGGTTTTTTAATTATAGATAAAAAAGCGGGTATGTCTTCCTACGATGTAATCAGGCAGCTCAAGAAGCTCCATACCTTTAACAAGATCGGCTATATCGGCACCCTCGACAGAAATGCCACGGGAATATTGCCTGTTGCCCTTAATGAGGGTGTAAAACTTATCCCTTTTCTCGAAAATGTTGAAAAGGCCTATCGCGCGCGGTTTCTTCTCGGCATGACTACCGATACGCTCGATATAGAGGGTAAAGTGTTGACGGAAACACCTGTGGGACCTTTTGACCGGCAGGTCATTGAAGAGACACTCCAGAGTTATGTAGGAAAGATAACCCAGCGTGTACCTATGTACTCTTCGAAAAAGGTGAACAAAAGACCCCTTTACAAATGGGCCAGGAAGGGCGTCGCTGTCGAAGCGCCTGAGAAAGAGGTGACTATCTTCGATATCACATTCCTTGATTATACCCATCCTTACGTGGATGTGGAAGTGACCTGTTCGAAAGGGACCTATATCAGGGCACTTTCGAATGATTTTGGGAATAAACTTGGTTGCGGATCAACGCTCTATACGCTGAAACGGACACGGCATGGTGAGTTTACCGAGGATATGGGTATCGATATCGGACAGTTCAAGGCCGAAGAGGACCTAATTAACTATTTATTATTGTTGGAAAATGTTCTACAATCTATACGCGGCGTGATTGTAGAGTCCGCATTGGAGAAATTTTTGAAACAGGGTATGCCTGTGCCGATTACGGGCAATACAAGAGATTGGAAAGATGGCGAGGCAGCAAGACTTCTTGATAAGCAAGGGGTCCTCATCGGTATCGGACTTGCCGATTGCTCCTCAAAGACCATAAAAATAAAGAGATTAATTAATCATTAAGGAGGATTACATGGCGCTTACCACGGAAACAAAAAAGGGAATCATCGAGGGCTTTCAAGTCCACGAAAAGGATACAGGTTCTCCCGAGGTCCAGATTGCTCTCCTCACAGAAAGGATCAAAACCCTGACGGAACATTTTAAGAAATTCGGGAAAGACCATAATTCCCGAAGGGGCTTACTCGTCCTTGTGGGGAGCAGAAGGAAGCTCCTCAAATATCTGAGGGAAAAAAATGTGGATCGGTATAAAAAGGTCATCGAAAGGCTTGGCTTGAGAAAATAAAATATAAAAAAACAGGAAAAAAATATGAAAGAAAGTGTTACCATTGATTTAGCGGGAAGACCGCTCACCATCACCACAGGCGAACTTGCAAAACAGGCAGACGGCAGTGTTATTGTCCAGCATGGGGACACCGTTGTTCTCGTAACGGCAGTTGCTCAAAAGGAAGAGTCGAAGAACGATTTTCTCCCTCTTACCGTCAATTATCAGGAGATGGCATACGCTGCCGGGAAATTCCCCGGTGGTTTTTTCAAGAGGGAAGGGAGACCGTCAGGTTCGGAAGTACTTATGTCGCGGTTGATAGACAGACCTCTGAGACCCTTGTTCCCTAAAGGTTTCAGGAACGAAGTGCAGGTTATCGCCACGGTCCTTTCCTCTGACCAGGAGAATGATCCGGGCATGGTCGGGATGATCGGCGCTTCAGCCGCCATGGTCCTTTCCGGGATACCCTTTGAAGGTCCCTTTGCCGGTGTCAAGGTAGGCAGAAAAGACGGGGCTTTTATCATAAATCCCGTCCCTGCCGATATGGATGAAAGTGATATTGACATTGTTGTTGTCGCTACAAAAGACGCCATTCTCATGGTTGAAGGTGAAGCCCGCTTTGTGACCGGTAGTGACTTGATAGAAGCGATCCAGTTCGGTCACCAGAGCATTATACCTCTCGTCGAAATCCAGGAGGCCTTGCAGGCAAAAGCGGCAAAACCGAAATGGGCAGCAAAAACGCCGGAAGATGTGACGGAGTTGAAAAAGGAGATCAGGACAAAAGTCGAAAAGGACCTCCTCGAAAGCTTTGCCATAAAGAATAAACTGGAGAGAGGCGCGCGGCAGGGTCAGATACTGGCTGGACTCAAAGAAGGATATCCCGAAACAGAAGAGAAAAAAGTCAGCAAAATCTTCGATGATGTCACCGGTGAAATCATGCGGGAACAGCTCTTGTCGACAGGGAAACGGATCGACGGGAGAGGTTCTGAAGATATCAGGAATATCAACTGCGCCGTAGGTGTTCTTCCCAGAACTCACGGTTCAGCGGTTTTTACACGAGGGGAAACACAGGCCCTGGCGATAACAACATTCGGGACTGCCGATGATGAGCAGAAAATCGAGTCTCTCCATGAAGGGGAAACGTATAAATCTTTTATGCTCCATTATAACTTCCCACCATATTCTGTCGGCGAAGTATCGTTCCTCCGTGGGACATCGAGACGCGAAATCGGTCATGGGAACCTGGCGGAACGGGCGCTTACCCATATACTTCCGTCCAAAGAAGATTTTCCCTATACCATACGGATTGTTTCCGAAATCCTCGAATCGAACGGTTCTTCTTCTATGGCAACAGTCTGCGGCGGTTGTCTTTCTCTTATGGACGCCGGCGTACCCATTAAAGAACCTGTTGCCGGTATAGCCATGGGCCTCGTAAAAGAAGGAGACACGGATATTATTCTCTCTGATATACTGGGCGATGAAGACCACCTCGGCGATATGGATTTCAAGATTGCAGGGACACGGGAAGCCGTCACCGCAATCCAGATGGACATCAAGATAAAGGGCATTACAAAGGAAATCATGTCCAAGGCCGTTATTCAGGGACAAAAAGGGATCGTAAAGATACTCGATATCATGAAAGGGACAATCGAGCAGCCGAGAGACCACCTGTCTCCCTACGCGCCCCGCATCTTTACCATGCAGATAAAACCGGACAGGATTCGGGACGTTATCGGCCCCGGCGGCAAGATTATCAGGGGTATCATTGAAGAGACAGGCGTCAAGATCGACATCGATGATTCCGGTACTGTCAGGATTGCTTCTATCGATGAGGATTCAGCAAATGCCGCCATTAATATGATTAAAATGCTTACCAAAGAAATAGAACGGGGTACTGTCTATACAGGCAAGGTAAAGAAAGTTATCGACGCAGGCGTGGTTGTTGAGCTGGGGCCCAATGTGGACGGCTTTGTCCATGTGAGCCAGCTTGCCGACGGATTTGTCAAGAAGGCCTCTGATATTGCCAAGGAAGGCGAAATGATGACTGTAAAGGTCATCGATATCGAAGACAACGGCAGGATAAAACTGTCCAGGAAGGCTGTTCTGAGAGATCAGCAGGGAAGCCAGGAGTAAATTGTATAGAAAAACTGTTCTTGATAATGGTATCACTGTTGTAACCGATTCACTCCCGTACTTCTCGACGGTGTCTCTCGGCATCTGGTGGAAGGCCGGAAGCCGCTACGAAATACCGGCCAATAACGGCATTTCGCATTTTATCGAGCACATGCTCTTTAAAGGGACGGCCACCCGGAGCGCCTACGACATCGCCCGTGAGTTTGACGCCATCGGCGGGAGTATCAACGCCTTCACCGGAAAAGAATATACCTGCCTCTACGCGCGGGTACTCAAAAAAGATATGAATATCGCCCTCGATATCATATCCGATATGTATAAAAACCCTCTCTTCAAAACCGATGATATTGAAAAAGAGCGATATGTTGTTGCCCAGGAAATAAAGATGGTCGATGACACACCCGAAGAGTCCATTTACGACATGTTCAATGCCTCATATTTCAAGGACCATCCGCTTGGCATGACAATCCTCGGGTCCGTAGAGAATGTGGAACACTTTGCTGAGGATGGGTTGAAGGGATATTTTAAAGAGTATTATGCCCCTGAAACAGCGATCATTACCATAACAGGCAGGGTCGATCATGATGATTGTGTCCAGCGGATCGAGCAGTTTTTCAAGGGTGTTGTCAATGATGGAATAAAACGTACAATGGATGTGCCTGTGCCAAACCGTGGAATTAATATTTACGAAAAAGACCTTGAGCACATCTACCTCTGTATCGGCACCGGGGGAGTAAGCCAGATTGATAGAAGAAGGTATCCCATGTATGTGCTCAATGCCATAATGGGCGGGAGCATGAGTTCCCATCTTTTTCAGGAAGTGCGGGAGCAGAGGGGACTTGTCTATAATATCTATTCCTATGTGAACTGCTATCATGATACAGGGACCTTCGGTATATCGACGTCCACGTCCAAGGAATCTATTGATGAAGTGCTGGGGCTTATTAAGACAGAAATCAAGAGGATCAGAGATGATGGTATAACTGACGCCGAACTGTCGTTCTCAAAGGAACATATCAAGGGCAATCTCTATATTTCCCTTGAAAGTTCCGAGACACGAATGGGGCGGCTCGCGAAGAATGAAATTTATTTCAATGATTATATCCCCCTCAAAGAGACCCTTCGTGAGATAGACAGCATCCAGAAGAAGGATGTTGATGCTATCGCGAAAGAGATCTTTGAAAATCCTGAAGAAATATCCATAACAGTACTTGGAAACGCCAACGCTGAAAAAATCGAAAAGATATGGAAAAGTTAGAAGTCTTCATCGCGAGAAAGGATGGGGCGCAGCTGCCCGCCTATGCCACGGATGCCTCGTCGGGGGTTGATCTGTGCGCGTTCATTGAAGAACCTGTTGTCCTTAAGCCTTTTGAACGCGCGCTGGTGCCCACAGGCATCTTTATCGGCATCCCGGAAGGGTATGAGGCGGAAGTGAGGCCCAGAAGCGGTATAGCGATAAAATACGGCGTTACGGTACTCAATACGCCCGGCACCATCGATGCCGATTACGGGGCGAGGTCAAGGTCATCCTCATCAACCTCGGAGCAGAACCCTTTACGATAAATAATGGCGACAGGATTGCCCAGATGGTCTTCAAGAGCGTGGCCCATGTGGACTGGAAAATTGTCGAATCCCTGACGGAGACAGCAGCGAGGCGAGGGCGGGTTCGGCTCCACCGGGCATCGGTAATAAATAATAGTAAAAAACGTAAAATGAGTGTTTGTGAGGAGGCCGATGGCGTGGTCGAAAGCCCCATCTGCGGCGCTTTGCGAGCCGTGCGCTGCTCCATGCATACATATGTACGTCCTTTGCGCCAGCAAGGCTCACGAAGCCATCCACATCTGAACTTCCGCTCCACGCCATCGTCCAGTTACACGCCGCGGCCCTCAGCTATCCTGCTGAGTCCGCGGATGCTTCGCCTGAATATACAATTGGTTTGTGCGCAGCGCAAGCGCAATCTGTTTAAATCTGAATATTGAAAGATATCGCCATTTTTACTGTCAGTTCTACATCCCGCCCCGAGTATTGTAGCTCCTACGATAACGCGAACAATTAGTGTAGTTGAAGCTGCAAATAATGTAGCGGTGTGCCATTATACATTGAATTATTCTTGATACGTTGAAGTATATCAATATGTTGTGATGGTGCGCAAAATGGCATATTTCTTGCTTTTATTATCGTGTCGGGAGAGTAAGGAGGAATTATGGGTTCATCAAGTGCTTTAGATCTCAGGGCGTTAAAGGCGGATAAAGTCGACCAGATCAGAAATACCAAGAAAAAACCACTGATTAGTGTTGCTAAGGAGACCTCATCCATTGAGGAGAGAAAAGAGGAAGATGTTATTGTCAAATCCGATGAAATCCTCAATGAGACAGTGATGAAGAAACGAAGGCTCAGTATTAGAAGTTCGGTACAAAGTATCAGAGACGATTTCTATCATGATGGAGAAAGGGTCACGAGCCTGGAATTTTGCCATATACCGGCCGGTACTTTTCGGATGGGAAGATTCGGTAATTTTTATAGGGTAACGATCAGTAAGGGCCTTTACCTCGGAAAATACCCTGTGACACAGGACCAGTGGGAGGCGGTAATGGAAAGTAACCCGAGCCGTTTCACAAAGGGGAGTTACCCTGTTGAGAATGTCTCCTGGGAAGATTGTCAGCAGTTTATAGAGAGACTCAACGAACAGACGGGTCGGGCTAAATACCGGCTGCCAACTGAGGCAGAGTGGGAGTATGCCTGTCGGGCAGGAATCGAGTACCGCTTATTCATTCGGAGATGATAAGAAAAAGCTAAGCGAATATGGCTGGTATCATGCTAACTCTGGCGGCAAGTCTCATCCTGTTGGACAGAAATTGCCTAATCCCTGGGGTTTGTACGACATGAATGGCGGTGTCTGGGAATGGTGTAAGGATTGGTATGCCCCTTATCCGCGCTGGAAGGCAATCGATCCCGAAGGACCTTCGGCAGGTTCAGACCGGGTGCTTCGGGGAGGCAGTTGGTCCGACGGTCCGAGGCGATGTCGATCGGGGTTCCGCAGCTATTTCTCACCTGATTTCCGCTACGACTTCTTTGGTTTTCGTTTGGCGAGGAAAGCCTGATATAACCCGTTAAAATACCATAGAAATCCGTCTTTATCACCCGTTCCTCCCTTGCCTTTCAGGGTAAAAGCAAGGCAAAGGGCGGGTTAGATGCCCTGCTGTTTGGAACAGGGCATCTACTAAAAACTAATCTGCCAGATCGCCGGTATCTTCTTTGCCGCCTGCGGCAGAAGAAGTTCCTCCCTCTTCCGGGTAGGGCAGATGAAAATCATGGATAGTCGTATGTTTGGCAATTAAATCTTTTGTATCGACTATCCCAAGCTGTTCAAACAAGAAAGCAAACTGGTCATACAAGTTCTCTGCGACTTTTGCCCGGATATCTTCCGGCATGGTCCATGTCGTCCATTTGAAAGGACCCACTGCTTGCTTGCGTGTGCTGTACGCAAACTGCGCGAAGGTTTTACCGGCTTTCCAGTCTCCTCTGAATTTGTCAGCCAGAAATTGTTCTATATCGCTCTGCGCGCCCTTTACTTTATAGAGTCCGCTATCAAAGGTAATATTTTGAAAACCGGTAGCGAGATGTACTTCTACAGCTTTATTTTTAGGAAACAGGCTAAAGGCATTATTCGGCAACGTTGATGCCCCATGCTGAACCGAACCGGCCCATCCGTATTTCTTTCCAAAATCAGTTGCCATCTTCAATATGTCAAAGGCTATAGCCACATCGGCTACTGAACCATCGGGAAGCGGGGTGCCTCCGTGGGCAGTGCCATCATTTACAGCTATTTTACGAATACCAAGGGCAGGGTCAATTCCCAGACGTTTCATATTGCGCGATAATACCTTCAGCATACGCTTCGAGGTCTTCCTTCCGGGTATTCATCTTCCCGACTTCGCCGGTTTCTCCACCTAATAAGACTGTCCAGGGAATGCCAAGCTTTTTTTCCAGTGCCCTTACATCAGCAATTTTCTCGGCAGTTAATTTGGCATTTTCTGCCTGCTGTTCTTCAAAAGACAGTTTTTCTTCAGTTCTTCGCTCAAAAGGAGACATATCGAGATCGATTGACCCGAAACCTGCTGCCAATAAATCCTGAATAACCTTTCTGTGTGTGGTTATTTCCTTTTCTGCCGCTGGTCCGCCTTCGTGGACCGGTTTGGATTTTAACTGTATATGATCACCTTGCAGGAAAAGCGGGCCCTCAAAACCTTCCAGCATTGCTGCAGCCTGAAGGACCGCGGCATATTCCGCCGGGCTTTGATTGGTATAGCCCATCTCGGAACGGGCGATCTCAGCGATGAATGCCCCGACTTTGTTATCGTTGGCAGCCTTGAACATCGCCCTTGCCGTATCTAATGTGCCTACACGAATATTGATTGCGGCAAAAGACATTTCCTTGTTTATTCGGCCTTCAGCTATTGCGACATAGGCTTCCTGCGGTGAGGCCAGCTTTACATTAAGCTGTTGTGCTCCTTCGCCTATTATCCATCGGGACAATGCCTGCACATCGGCCGGAGCGCTCTTGTCACCAAAATCTGCCGCATTAGCCGCTAATGTTGGTAATGAGCTCTTAAAAGCGTCCACATTATCTATATGAAGCGCACCCTTACTGATAGTTGCCCCTTTTAAACCATTCTTTATCAAATCCGCCCTGCTTGCAAATACCTGTATTGCAGATGCTTGATGGATCATGTTTGCTCCAGTTCTTATTGCCATTTTATCTCTCCCCTTAAACGTATTTAGAGAATTGTAGGAAATTGCTTTTCAGCATGTGATAATGATAACAAAAGAAAAGCAATTTCTCAATACGAACGTGTAGTTTGCCCATAATATCTACTAAAAAACAATATTTGTCCGGTTAAAGTAAGGCTTCGGCGTTAAAATGGAATGTTGTGGAAATATCATTATTGCAAGAGAAGCAGCCAGATCAATTGGATACTCCACGCCATTAGCCGGGCACATATACTACGGATTTTTCACCCAATTACCTCCAATCTTCCCAGGGAAATTTTGTTGACATAATATGGTTTAATACGATAACATCATGGTGTTCTGGTAACACAATCTATGTTTTTATACAATCACCTCGACAGATTTATCCAATACCTCATTTCAGAGCGGGGTGCTTCACCGCATACTGTTGAAGCTTACAACAGGGACATCCTCGCCTTTGTTAAATTTGCGGAGGAGATCTCCATTGATACTCCTGAGAGAAGGCATATAGAAGCCTACATGGGCCGCCTCCGGGAGAGGGGCAAACAGGCACGGAGCATTGTTCGTGCCATGTCGGCCCTGAGAAGCTTTTTTAATTTTCTGCTCATGGACGGCAAAATAAAGGTGAGCCCTCTTGAAGATATCGAAGTTCCCAGATTCAAGGCGCCCATACCGGATGTCTTAAGTGAATCAGAGATACTGGAGCTCATCCGTATGCCTGATGGTGGAAAAACTTCGCTCAGGGACAGGACAATACTGGAGCTTCTCTACGCCACTGGACTTCGTGTCTCTGAACTCACCAAGCTCAACAAGAGCGATGTGAATCTTAATGGCGGTTTTGTGATCACCATGGGAAAGCGTTCAAAGGAACGGGTAGTTCCTCTCGGCACATATTCACGGGACGCGATAAAATTGTACCTTGAGACAGAGCAGCCGAAAGGCCAATACCTCTTTCCTAATAAGAGAAACGGTACGCTTACACGCCAGGCGATATGGAAGATTATACGGAAATACAGCGCACAGATGGAAAGAGGGCACATATCTCCTCACACGATACGTCATACCTTCGCGACACACCTTTTGCAGGGCGGCGCTGATCTTCGTTCCGTTCAGATCCTGCTCGGACATGAAGATATTTCGACGACGCAGATTTATACCCACGTTGACAGCAAGAGACTCAAAGAAATCCACAAGAAGTATCATCCGAGGGACTAATGAAAGTCATCACGTCCCACGTAAACGCAGATTTCGATTCTCTCTCTTCCATGATAGCGGCAAAGAAGCTTTATCCCGACGCGATCCTTGCTTTCCCCGGTTCCCAGGAGAAGACGCTCCGAGATTTTCTCATCCATTCGACAATCTATCTTTTTGACATTGAAAAGATGACAAAGATCGATTACGATGCTGTCGATACACTGATTCTTGTCGACACGCGGCAGAAATCGCGGATCGGTGAATTCGCGAAGATCGCCGAGAACGGAAAAGTCAAGGTCCACATCTACGACCACCATCCGGCCATCAAAGGATGATGTCAAGGGAGACGTCGAGGTGGTCCGCACTATTGGCGCCACGGTCAGCATTCTTGTGGAGATGATCAAAGAGCGGGACATCGCCATTACTCCCGAAGAAGCGACAATCATCATGCTCGGCATCTATGAAGAGACAGGGAGCTTCCGGTTCTCCTCGACTACAACAGCAGATTTTGAGGCCGCGTCGTATCTCCTTTCGAAAGGGGCCAGCGTCAATCTCGTTTCCGATATGCTTGTTCGTGAACTGACGCCGGAACAGGTATTTCTCCTCAACGATATTATCAAGAATGCCGAGGTCTACAATATCAACGGTATCGATATTGTGATAACGGAGGCGAGCACCGAAGAGTACGTTGGAGACCTTGCCGTTATTGTCCATAAATTCCGTGATATGGAAAATATCAATGCCCTCTTTGCCCTTTTCAGAATGGAGGACAGGGTCCATATTATCGGTCGCAGCCGGATACCGGAAGTCGATTCGGGATATATTTTGTCGCTCATGGGCGGGGGCGGGCATAAAGTGGCTGCCTCGACGACAGTGAAGGACATGACCCTCATTGAGACGAAAGACCGCCTTGTAGAGATTTTACGGCATTATGTAAAACCTTTATGGAAGGCGAAGGACATTATGTTTTTCCCGGTTAAATCTGTTGATGCAGCCGCTTCTATCCATGATGCTAAGAGTATCCTGACGAAGTACAACATTAACGCCTTGCCGGTTCTTTCCGAAGACAGGATCGTTGGTATTATTTCGCGACAGGTTGCGGAGAAAGCGGTTTTTCATAAACTGGAGAATGTCCCCGTCAGGGAATATATGCTTACGGAATTTCAGTTTGTTGAGCCCGAAGATTCCATTGAAAAAGTAAAAGAAAAGATTATCGGCAACACTCAGAGATTTCTGCCCGTTGTGAAAGATCATGAGTTGAAGGGCGCCATTACCCGTACCGACCTCTTAAGGATACTTGAAGACGAGATAGCAAAAACCGTTCTCGAAAAACTTGAATTCCATGAAAAATATGTGAAGAGAAAAAATGTCAAAAGGATCATGGAAGAGCGGCTGTCGGAAGAGGTGCTGAAAAAGCTCGAAGACATAGGAAATCTGGCGGACCAGCTTGGCTATCATGCCTATCTTGTTGGTGGTTTTGTGAGGGACATGGTCCTCCGCGATGAGAACAACGATATCGACATTGTCATAGAAGGTGACGGCATTATCTTCGCTGAAGAAATGTCGAAACGCTTTAACGTCAAGATGCGCTCCCACAAAGAGTTCGCCACGGCGAAAATCATTTATCCCGATGGGTTCAAGGTAGATATCGCGTCGGCACGGCTCGAATATTACAAGGCCCCCGCGGCCCTTCCTGTTGTGGAACACAGTTCTCTCAAGCTCGATCTTCACAGGCGGGATTTCACAATCAATACCCTTGCTATTTCACTCAACAAGAACACCTTTGGCGAACTCATCGATTTCTTCGGCGCCCAGAGAGACATCAAAGAAAAGACAATCAGGGTGCTCCACAGTCTGAGTTTTGTCGAGGACCCCACCAGGGTTTTCCGGGCAATCCGTTTTGAACTCCGCTTTGGTTTTAAGATCGGTAAGCATACGCTGGATCTGATCAAAAATGCGGTAAAGCTCAATTTTCTGGCGAAAATACGGGGTAAAAGAATCTGGACGGAACTTGCCCTTATCCTTCAGGAGGGGTCTCCTGAGGCGATCCTGAAAAGGCTTGAAGACCTCGATCTTTTGAAATTCATTTCCAATAAGATCGTATTTAACAGGGAAAAAGAAAAACTCTTCACGCAGATGCACGCTGTTTTTAAATGGCATGAATTTCTCTATCAGGGGAAGGCCCCGGAGAAACTCCAGTACTACGTCCTCGGTCTTCTGGACCACATGAAACACGAAGATGTCCCCGAATTCTGCAAACAAATGGAGATGAGCGAGCGAACAAAGAAGAAGATCATCGAAAACGAGGAACGCATACGGGACGCCATGGCAAAACTTTCAATGGGTATCTCTATTATGAAAAAGAGTGCTACCTACAGGACCCTTGAGCCTCTGTCCAGAGAGGCAAAACTATTTATTATGGCCAAGACGAAGTCGGACGAAATCAAGAAGGCGATATCGGGCTACATCACTAATCGTGACTCTTACAAACCCTTTACAACAGGGGAAGACTTAAAGAAACTTGGCATTCAGGAGGGCCCCATTTATAAAGAAGTGCTTGAGACATTAAAAAATGCTAAAATAGATATGAATCTGAAGACGAAAGAAGACGAATCGTATTTTGTCGACACTTATTTAATGGAGAAAGGTCTAATACCATGAGCCTTATGATACCGTCGCTTGAAGTGCAGCTTGAATGCTTTGAGGGACCTATGGCTGTGCTCATCACGCTCATTAAGCGGAACAAGGTGAACATCTGGGACATTCCCATCTCCCCGATTACCGACAGGTTCCTGCAGTATGTGGAGCTTGTTAAAGATATGAATCTCAGGATTGCCGAGGATTTTATCGAGATGGCTTCCCTCCTCATTTTTATTAAATCAAAGATGCTTTTGCCGGTCAGCAGCAGCGGAAACGGCGATGAAGATGATCCGAGGGAAGAACTTGTGGAGCGGATTATCGAATACGAACGGATCCGGAATATGGCTGAAGCTATCGGCGAACTTCCCATGCTCGAACGGGATGTTTTTCCCATCGGCAGCGGCGCTGTTGAACGTGAATCCGAACACGATCTCCTTAGTCTCTGCAACCTCTATTTTGAGTTAATACAGGTCAAAGAGGAACGGTATCTTTCAATACGGGAGATACGGCCCACCCTTGAGGAGAAGCTTGAGATGCTAAAGGACATCCTGAAGATGTCGGGGCGTTTTGAATGGGACCTCTACAGCGATCAGGATCGTAATGAGCGGGTTGCCACGATACTGGGTATGCTGGAACTTGCTAAAATCCGAACAGCCACATTGACCCAGAAAAGGCCCTTCGGAATGATCGTGCTCAAGACAAGAGAATACAGCACGAAGGAGCCGGCACCGGCGTTGGAAGAAATACAATAGGAGGCAACCTTAGCGTGAAAGCGACGTACAAGTGACAGACGTCCGCTACGCTTCAGGACGTAGGACGTTACACGAAAGATGAAAAGATTTACATTCAAGCCCTCCGCCACTGCACCGGAGGACAGGCGGAAGCGGACGTCCGAGCGAATAAGTGAGCGGACATCCCACGTTTATACGAAATAAAAGGAGAGAACACTAATATGGCCATTTCAGGAGGAAAGAAAGTATTTCTCATTATTACCCTTATAGTCGTTATTATTTTTATTGCTTTATATCTTGTGACTTCCCTTACTTCTGGCGGTTCGGGGAAGATCGGTGTTATTGAGATAGAAGGTGCTATTACCGACATGAAAGAGGCCATGGAAGACGTAGTGAAGTTTAAAGAGGATGACAGCATTATGGGTGTCATCCTGAGGATAAACTCACCAGGTGGAGCGGTAGGCCCTACACAGGAGATTTACAGTGAGATCAAAAAACTGAAAAAATCGAAGAAAGTCTATGTATCAATGGGTTCTGTCTGCGCATCGGGAGGATATTATCTTGCTGTTACAGGAGAAAAAGTGTACGCGAGCCCTTCGACAATCACCGGCTCCATAGGGGTTATTATGGAACAGGCCGTTGTAGAAGACCTTATGAAAAAGATCGGTATTGAATCAAACACTATCAAGTCGGGCCCCCTGAAAGATACCGGTACACCATTCCGTAAAATGAGAGACGACGAGCGAAAATATCTTCAGGGTGTTATCGACAGTATTTATGAACAGTTCGTGAACGATGTGGCGGAAGGAAGGAAGATGCCTGTTGATAAGGTAAGACAGCTTGCTGACGGCAGAATTTATACGGGCCTTCAGGCCAAAGATACGGGCCTTATCGATACCATCGGCACATTCTATGATGTTGTCGATGAGATGCAAAAAGACCTTGGTATACGCGGAAAACCCTCCCTGGTGTATGGCAAGAGACCTTTTTCGTTTCTGAGATGGATTCTCTCGTCGGCAATTCAGGACATTATTTTCAAGAATACATCGCAGCCGGTGCAGTTTCTTTATAAACCGTAGAAGACGCGAATAGGCAAGAATGGCGTAAGTCGTAAGTCGTTAACGAGGACGTAAAAGTCGCTAGCTCATCGCATTAACGGACATGCATAGGAACGTAATAGATGCCTAAGTATCCGATGCTGCATGGAATATTCATAGGTGGCGACGATGGCTACGATATGAATGAAGACAATCTTGGCTATTTGGCGTTCACAGCGATTAAATGAAGTTGGTTACGTCACGATTGTACCAGTGGCCTACAGCTACGTCCTTCCTACGGTTTTGCTATTCCCAGCTAAATATGTCTTTGTTTTCCTTTTCACCGCCTTGAGTGCCGTCTGCTCCGTATGAATAAAGATCATATTCGCCATGGGTGCCCGGACATTGATAGACATAGGGTTTGCCCCAGGGATCTTTCGGTATCTCATTTTTCTTGATATACGGTCCATCCCAGTTGGTGATACCGGGGTTTGTTATAAGAGCACTCAGCCCTTCCTGTGTTGTCGGATATCGCCCCACATCAAGACGGAAGGCGTCGAGGGTCTGGCCGAGAAGTTCTACCTGTGCTTTCGCTGCGCCCTGCTGACCTTTACCGAGGCCTGAAATAATCTTCGGTCCCACGAGGGCAAGGAGAAGCCCCACAATGGTCACAACAACAATAATTTCAATAAGGGTGAACCCTCGCTGCGCGAGGACAGGTCCCCGCTGATCATCAATTAAAGGTGGCCCCTCTAGCAGCATCAGCCACCCGCTGTCGCGGGTCGCCCCCTCTGCTCGCAGAAGCTCGCTGGATTCCTCTATTGCCACGGGCGTGAACCTGTGGGAATCTACTTTAATAAGTTTATTGATAAGTCTGCGCAACATAATAACCTCCCAGTATAAACTAATTATACTCAAAGACTCATGGGGCGGTCAATATATCTTTCTTTGGAAATGATTTTAATTAGCGCAGGTGCTTGATGATTGCTTTATGATATTTCAAGAAATCAACCAGATTTTTATGCAGGATGGATATAATAATAGAAGGTTCGATGGATTCATATTGATGAACGATTACATTTCTGAATTTTGCCATCTTCTCCATCGATTTACAGAGTTCTTTGCTGATTATATTATTTTCCATCAACACCCGGAAGGTATCAGCATATCCCGTTGACAGTCGTAAGTTTTCGTCGGATATAATGTGATTTGCCATGTCTATACACAATTCAATGAGTACCTGCAATGTTCTTTCGACAATTCTCTGTATTTTCCAATCACTCTTGTAGGTCTTGAGAGATATGCCGGAATATTCTTTGACCTGGCTATAGTAAACCTCCATCTCTGACAGTTTTCGTCCTATAAGATGCTTATCTACCAATGCCATATCTCCTGAAGAGTATGTCTTTTTCTTTGACGCTGAAATCGAAGTATTTCCGCAATGTGAGAGATTCGTACTTATGCCTCAAGAAAGGGTTGTTGTCGATAAGAACTTTTCGGTTCTGCAAAATTCTTCCCGCAAGGCTGATGGGGATATTATTCAAAACAACAAGGTCAACTTCATCGGTTCCGAGAATATCGGTTATCCTACTGAATGTGCCAAGGTAATCAAAATGTTTTACATTCTTCAGGTAGACAGCGATATCAACATCGCTTAAGGGGTTTGATTTTTTATTGAGAAGTCCTCCAAAAAGATACATAAAAGCAATGTTAGGCTCATCCTTTAGAACCTCGGACAAAAGACCAATCTTCCGGTGAATATCATCAGGGAGTTTCTTAAATCGTATCATACTGAAAAGATAACACAGTAAATGTCTTTTTTGAAGCGCTAAATAGACAACATGGCAATTGCCGGTTTGGGCTTATCGTATCGGTGTTGGTCCTGGTCCTGCTCTTCCGGGGCCCGGGACTGCTGGGCGTGGCAGGGGCTGCGGTGTTGTCCCCGGTGGCTGGGGCGCGGGAGGTGCCCCTGACGGACGTCCGCCCATCTGTATAGGACTTCCAGTGCCTGCCTGCGCGGGCGAGCCGGGAGTAGGTGTCTGTATTGGCCTCTGTGTAGTCGTGGAACTTGTCGTACTGGTTCGCTTGTCCGTGTTGGCAAGGAGTACGGTCATTTTATCATCACCTTTTGTCAGTGTGATCCTGTCGGTCCCGATCTCTGAAACGACGAAGCCGCCGATAACATCCCCCTTCTTTATTGTAGTCTGACGGTTCCCCCTTCCCGGTGTAGTTTTAGGATTTTTTTTGTCCTCTATAAAGGCGTATTGCACGTTATCCTGGACCATAGTACCATAGAGTGTCAGTTCCGGTCTTGGAATTTCTTCAACCTTCTTATCAACGGGGACGCGCCTTTCAGGATGAAAGAGGTTGAGCTCTCCGATTACCGTGTAATCAGAAGGCAATATGTTAACGCTTTTCTCCTGGGGCTTTTCAGCTTCTTCCACTGGTTTTGGCTTTACCTGAGGCAGTGAGTATCTTGCGTTTGTCTTCATGAGAGGAAAAAGAACACAAATAGCAGCGGCGACCGTAATGATAAAAAGCAGTATATTGAGCGGATTGATACTTCGGGCAAGATATCGTATGGTTCGCATATTATTGACCACCTGTGAGCGCCGATACGCGTATTTTCACCATCAATTCCCTGGGGTCTCTGAAGTTCCTTACCCGCGTGTCGACTTCCTTAATAATGAGGTGTGGCGTGCGGGTCTCAACCCCGTAGAGAAGATCACTTAGGGCCCTGGTGTCCGGCACTATGGCATCGATGCTGACGTTGATGACTTTGAAGTTTCCGAGATTATCGGGTTTTTCAACACGTTCACTTGTGATTGATCCCCCTCTGCTCGTTATGAGGGCCTTTACTGTCTCCTGGAGGGATGCTGCAGCGATGGAAAGCGTCTGGGCATCGATTATTTTTGAATCGTCGGCCTTCCTTTCCTCTTTCAGGCTATCAAGTTGTTTTTCAAGATACGGTTTTTCCGCGATAAGGCTAATATATTTTTCCAGCATTTTTGTCTTCGAAGCCTGCATCTCCTTCATGGAGCTCATCTCATTTTTGACACCCTGATACCCATACTGATACGCGACAAGCCCTGCGAGTACTATAATGACCGGTATTGACATGACAAGAAGCTTACTTTTAATTTTCATCTTTTTCGCCTCCGGCCTGCTTTTTTTCAAAACCTTCTATTTCCATTTTGATGACAAAGCGATCAGCATTCATTCTGGTGTCCCGGATTGTCGGCGAAGTAAATTCAACCTTTTTAAACAGTTTCGATTGCTCCAGTTTGGTAAGGATCTCTGTTGCCACGCTGGCGTAGCCCTCTATCTCGACAGTCTCCTCGGCTATCCTTGTTCTCGTGAGCCACACAGTGTTTGGCAGCAGTGTCGTCAATTCTTTTATCATATTCAACGCCATCGGTCTTGATTCCTTGAAATCTTTTATCCGGGCAATTTCACCACTCAGGGTGCTGATCTCTTTTTTCAGGGCCTCAATCTTCTTTATCTCCCCTTTGCGCGATGCAATGTGGGCGTCTATTTCCCGGAGCCTGTTCTTTTGCATTTCGATAGGCAGTACCAGATAGGGAATGATCATGGCGATAATAATCAACAGGAGAATAATGGTAATCGCCCGAGGGACCTTCTTTACATCTTTTGCCCCCTTGCTTATCAGATTTAACCCTTTTGTCCCGGGCCAGATGGCTTCCAGCAGTCCGCCAAGAGGAGTAAAAATAATATCTTTACCAATAGTTTTAAACTTCGTTTGAATGTCATCTTTTTTCAAAATCCTTACGGGAACGCCTATTTTCTCCTGCAGCATGGTATACCCCTCGACAGGACAGAGAAAGACAGCCGGTGAGATACCTCTATTCTTTAACTGGCCGAGGAGAGAAATAATATCCTCTGCGACCCGATTGAGGTTATTTTCTCTCTCATGCGCGGAAAAGTTCCCATAAAACGTTGACGCCACTACACCCTTTTTTGTGAAACAGCCTTCGTACCCCTCTTCGTTGATTGATACACAGAGGGCGTCCTTACCATTAAAGAGGCCGCAGAGGGTCCCGAGACTCGCAGCGCTCACTGTGATTCGCGCGGGATGAATATTTTTTTCCTTCAATGCGTCGAGATAGGGTTTGAGAAGGTCTGCCCGAACAGCAGCGATGATGACCTTCAGTTTTCCCTCTTCTTCGTCGTATATCTTGAAATCATACATCGCTTCAGAAGAGGCGAAGGGAGTCAATCTGTCCAGTTCATAGGATACGACAGAGGTGATGTTTCCTTTGGCAACGAGAGGCAATTCAACGGTCCTGATAACAAGAAATTCATGAGGTATGCTGAGGACGATTTTTGCCCCGGAGGCTTTCAATTCGTCAGCCGCGCGGGAAGCTGCTGATGCCAGGTTTTCCGGCCCGGCATATTTACCCTCATCAAAAAGGTATTTCCTGAACCCTTTGACGCGAGGCTTTGATAAAAAGAGCGTACCGTAGGCTACTGAAACAGCGCCTTTCTCCACAGAAAAAGAGAGACATTTCTTTGGAATGATCACGCCTTCAATGAGGTTAATAGTGAGGACCTTCCAGATAATATTCCAAATCTTTTTCAATCGTATCCCGTATCCGGAGCTTATTGTTCTGTATCGGGAAAACTGTTCACGGACGTTCATTCTCGTATCTCCGCAGGACTTTTATAATAGAGAAACCGGGGTGTTCCACTACTCTCAACAGACACAATGGCCCGTATCCCGTAACCTTTTTTTTCCTCTCTCTGAAAACCGACAGACTCTATAGTATAGATATTTGATTCACCTATATCAAGAGACCATCGAATTGAAGGGTAATTGATCCCTGGTATGGCCTGGATTTCCTGGACCGATTTGAATTCGACAGACTCTCTCTGCTCAATGATTCTGTTAACAACATCCTCCGTTATCCCCGGCATCGCTAAAAGTATCTCGCGCGGTGCCGCGTTGATATTGACGCTTCTGGTAGAACTGTAAATAGTCACAAAATGGATTAGCCCCTTTTGCTCTTTCGTGCCAAAAAGAATATCAGGAGACATGCCTTTTATCAACAAAAGTTCTTCCAATGTATCAAGTCGTCCGTTTTTTGCCTTGTAGGGATTTGGAAGAGACTGATAATAATCGCTCTCAGCGCCATTCAGGCGGTGCAGATCATCGGTATCGATCCAGTCGAGGATGGAGTCAACGATTATGTCGGCTTTCTCTTTGGCAATTCCAAGGTTGACGAGAAGATTGTTCAGTGTGACTCCGGATCGAGTACCCATCATATTGAGGTTCATCTTACCTGACTCATTAAAGAGCCTTAATACATATCGACCCGTTCCTATACTGCCGTTATAAGCCTTGCCGTCAATCCTTACGACCTCATTGCCCTCAAGGATAACAGCTTGATTTCTGTAGGCCTGTCTGTGATAGATTTCTATCATGGCCCGTTCCAGCGCCGCTTCAGCAAAAAACTTTTTTTGCACTCCGTCCCTGAAGAAGACAGTCGAATTCGCTTCTGTTCTTGTGAGCACTGAAAAGGACATGGCCATGACCATGAGCAGGGTAATCACCCATAAAACCATTAGAAGCGCGACACCTTTTTCGGTATTGATCGTCATTTTTATTGTTTTTATGGGTCGATTTATCATCAGGACAAGATACCTCCCGGATAGTTCATGGAGAAAAAGAGGGTACCCGATTGCGCTGTCATAGATGTTGTCCTCACAGGCACAACAAGGGAAATCTGCTGGTTCCCCCAGACAAGATGGATCCTTATCTTTCCGGGGATTGTCATAGTATCGGTCCATTCTTCGACCCATTGGCCCTCTTCGGCAGTGGCTTCTTTAAAGAAATATTCAAAGTGTATATCATCAAAATCTTCGAGGAGCTTCACTTCCTTCTGATTTTCTATTCCTATGGTATTTTCCTGCGCGAAGAGGGTACATTTATCGTTTGTGCCTGTTTCAACCCTGTAGGCGACAATGACATATCCTTTCTGCCCGCCCATGAGTGAATAATTTGACGCGAACCTGAGAGAATCCTTCTTCCCTTCGAAGAGATATTGATTAGTCTCGTCCATTGTTGCGCCTGTTGGTTTAAGCGGTACCCCCGATTGTATCTGGGCATCCATAAGGTTTAGCGATACCTTAAACCGCTCTGATATGTGCGCCTTTTTTTCTCCTTTGTCGAGAGAGCGGTATCCCAGCCGCATGGAAGCGCCGACGATACCTACTATCAGGCCGATGAGGACAATGGAAACAAGGAGCTCAAGGAGCGTAAAACCCGATTGAGTGTTGTTTCCATCAAAGGGACTCACGCCTGTCCTCGCTTGACGGGGGTCGCCCCCTCCGGCAGCAAAGCTGTCGGAGCCACCCCCTCTGCTCGCAGAAGCTCGCTGGATCCCCACGGGATATCGTAGTATCATTTTAGGACACAGGGCATCATTCCGTGGGGATCTATGACTATGGGTCTTCTTCATTTTCTTTATACCTGCGGTTTTACTGTCTTCATCGTGTTCAGTATCAGGGATTTGTCCTTTCCTCCCATCTTCCAGGACATGGTGATGCCAATCTCCAGGATTTTCATGGGCAGGTCTTTTGTACGTGCTTCATAGGTTTCTGCCACAGTTATGTCAAACCTGTATCCCTCCGGCGATGTCTCGCTCCAGACATTTTCCGTAAGCTGTTCATTGTCCAGTATTTCTCTCATCTTCGATTCCGCCCTGACAACGGCTGTCGCGTAATCTTCCGACAGGGATAAAGCCTTTATACCCGACGAAAACAACTGCAGAACGACCGTCACAGTTGTTGCAAGAAGGACAAAAGCAACAAGGACTTCGAGAAGGGTAAAGCCATCTTTTCTTCCAAGCACGTTCCTTCTTATGACGGTTCCTGTTACAGACTTCATATTTTTGTCAGTCCTCATGTCCATCATTTCAATATAACAGACCCCACGATGGGATCGAGTTCTATGTTCAGCGTTCTTTTTGCGTTCCAGAGGGTAATGGTCCCTCCTTCCGAGATACCCGATTCATGGAACAGGACCGCGTAGCTGCCTCTGCTCACCTCGCCGGTCACAGGGTCAGTTACGCGAATATTGATGCCTTCGGGGATGTTTCTTGTTTGTACGCCTTCTATTCCATAGCGCCCTGTGTCGAGATTGATGAGGACGGATTGGAGTTCGCCATTGTTTCGCGCCAGTATTTTCGCGTAGCGCATCATTGCCGATAGTTCTCTTGCCGCGGAGTTCAATCTCGCGCCCGGAAGGGCATTTCCGAAAAAGAGTGTTGTGAAGCTGAGAATAAGGACAACAAGAGTAATAACGATAATAATCTCAAGGAGCGTAAATCCTTTTTCCCTGCCTTTAACACTTTCTCTTTCCATGTTCATGTGAAAGTCCTGTAAAACTTCCCTTCGAAGAGAGTATCATCCATCAGAACGGCAGGTCGAGTATGCCGTACATAGCAAGGAACATTGAAGTGATCACCAGGGCGATAAACAGCGCCATAATAAGTATGACAACCGATCCGAAGAGGCTCGTAAACCTTTTTACAACCTCTTTCAAACTTTTTTCATATGTTGAAGCAACCTTGAGGAGCATCGTGTCAAGTTGGCCTGTTTCTTCACCGACTTTAATCATGGAAAGTGCAAGGAGAGGAAAAACATTTGCGTCAATAAGCGGACCGGCTACACCTTTTCCCTCCCGAACATTTTTTGTGACGGCATCAATCGAATTGGCAATGATCCTGTTGCCGATTACATCTTTTGAATTGTTGAGGGCCTGGAGGAAGGGAACACCGCTTTTGATGAGTGTCCCCAGGGTCCTGCAAAAACGGGCAGTTTCCAGTTTTCTCACCAGATCACCTATAAGTTTCAGTTTTATCTCATCCCATGTATAGGCACCTTTCTCTGTTTTTCCGTAGGAGCGGAGAGAAAAAATCAGTATTACTATTATGGACAGGATGATCCACCAATAGGCTCTGAGACCGCTGCTGAAACTGAGAATAATCTGTGTGGAGAGGGGCAGCGCCCCGCCGATATCTTTGAATATGACTGAAAATTGAGGAATAACGAAGGTAAGAAGAAAGACGAGGGAAACCATGCCCACTATCGCCAGAATAGAGGGATATATCATGGCGGAGATGATGCTGCTTCTCAGTTCTTTGGCTGTTTCTAAAAACTCGTTTAGTTTTTCGAGAACAATGTCAAGGACGCCGCCTGTTTCACCGGCCCGCACCATACTCACATAGAGTTTTGGAAAGACCCTCGGATATTTCGCGAGGGCATCTGAAAAGGCGCTTCCCTCACGGATAAGTTTCAGCACAGACATAATCACCTCTTTCATCTCCTTTCCTTCCGATATGGTGGAAAGGATGTTGAGGCTTCTGTCGAGGGGAAGTCCGGCACCTGTGAGGGCCGATAGTTCTGTCGTGAAGGTGAGAAGATCACCTCTTGCGGACTTGAAGGCGAATGTTTTTTTCAGTCCTGTTTTGGGCGCTGTTATTCGTAAAGGTATGACGCCGGTATTCTGGATCTTTTCGATGGCAATCTTCTCGTCTGAGGCTTCAACAACCCCTTCAATGACAGTGCCGTCAAGGGTTGTGGCAGCGTAAGAATAGATTGCCAATTAGTCCTCCTGGGTGACTCTGAAGATCTCGCTTAAGGTTGTCACGCCCAGCCGTATTTTATCCAGACCGTCTTCAAGGAGGGTCTGCATGCCGTTCTTCCGGGCTGTTTCTCTGATTTCTCTCTCGTCGGCCTTCTTGAGGATCAGTCTTCGCATATCATCATCGACAACAAGGAGTTCAAAAATACCCATCCTTCCCATGAATCCCGTATAGGTGCATTTCTCGCATCCTTTGCCCCTGTAAAGAATTGTATCGCTTTCAACACCGAGGGCTTTCAGTTCCTGCGTCTGATCAGACGCGGTAACCTCTTCTTTACATGAAGGACAGATCGTTCGTACAAGTCTCTGGGCCATAATCCCTCTGATTGTAGAGGAGAGAAGAAAACTCTCAACGCCCATATCGAGGAGTCTCGTAATGGCGCTCGGCGCGTCATTGGTGTGGAGGGTAGATAAAACGAGATGGCCCGTAAGGGCTGACTGGATGGCGATCTCCGCTGTTTCAAGGTCGCGTATTTCACCGATCATGATTACATCGGGGTCCTGTCTGACAATATGGCGCAGGGTATTGGCGAAGTGGAGTCCTATCTGGGGTTTCACCTGTATCTGATTGATACCTTTCAACTGGTATTCCACAGGATCTTCTACGGTAATGATCTTTTTGTCCGGTGAATTGATCTTGTCGAGGGCACCGTAGAGTGTTGTTGTTTTGCCGCTCCCTGTGGGTCCTGTGACGAGGATAACCCCGTTGGGTTTTTTGATGAGCTGATTAAAGGCCTTGAGGACACCCGGCAGGAATCCGAGGACATTAAGATCAATGACAATGCTTTCCGTATCAAGGATCCTCATGACAACGCTTTCACCGTGGAGGATCGGTATCGTGGAAACCCTGAGACCGATTTCATGCTCGCCTACCCGAAGACGGATACGCCCGTCTTGAGGCAATCTTCGCTCGGCTATATTCAGTTTCGCCATGATCTTGATGCGGGACACGATTGCCGCCTGCAATCTCTTCGGTGCCGACTCTACATCGCTTAAAACGCCGTCGATCCTGTACCGTATCTTCAATTCATCTTCGAAAGGTTCGATGTGGATATCGCTGGCCCTGCTTTCAACGGCACGGGTGATGAAAAGGTTTACAAGCTTTATGATAGGGGCCTCGGAGGCGAGGTCTTTCAGATGGCCGATGTCCTCTTCTGCTTCATCACTGATAAATTCAAGGTCTTCTTCGTCAATGCCTTCAATGATCCTGCCAATATTCTGTGCTTCCTGGCTGTAGAATTTTGCTATATGGTCTTCTATCACCCCCGGGTCTCCGGTATAGACGACAACATTGGCTGCCGATGCCACTTTCAGGGCCTCAACAACTTCCCGATTTCCTGGGTCTGTCATAATGACCTTCAGAACATTATTCTTCAGTTCCATAGGGATAATTTTATTGTCGCGGATGAAGCGTGTTGATATACCGTCGATAACAAAGGGGACTTTGGGAAATTCTTCAGGACTGAGGGTAATGATAGTGTCCTTATTCACTCATCCTCCCTGAAAGAACATGTCCTTTCCTGTGTATACTGTCTTTCAAGGCTATTTTCTTCACCGCCATTTTTGTTGCCGTTTTAATGCTTTATAGTATTATTATTTAAAAGTACCATTGTCGGGCGCCTTTGGTCTTTCTCCTCGGAGGAGTTCCTCTCTTGTTATCTTGCCCTTACCTGTCTCTGTAATGGTATCGATATAATCAGACGTGACAGCCCGGGCGTCTTCTTCTTTTTTGATCACCCTGGGGGTAAGCAGGATAATAAGCTCGTTTCTGTGGTCGGTCTTATTGGTGGCACCAAAGAGATAACCGAGAATGGGTATCCTGTTGAGAAGCGGTATGCCGGCTCTCGTATCACTGACGTCCTCTCTGATGAGGCCTCCGATCATGATCGTCTGGCCGTCCTGAACAACAAGGTTTGTTGTAGCCTGTGTCTTGTTCACAACAACGCTGTCAGAAACGCCGCCGATGTTTTGTGTATCAAAGGAAGATACCTCCTGGTCCAGTTCCAGGGAGACAAGCCCTCCCTCGTTGACCCGGGGTTTTACCTTGAGGATAATTCCTATGTCCTTGTACTGGATCGTACTGGTGGTGGTAGGTGTAGCCTCAGACGTGACGATGGAGGAAGTAACAATGGGTACTTGCTGGCCTATCTGTATACGGGCCTCTTTGTTATCCTGAACAAGGATGCGGGGCGCGGCAAGGAGCTTTGATTTTGAATGAGTGGCAAGCATATTAATGATAACCCTGAGATCTCCTCCAACGATGCCCGCAAATGAGAACGTCCCCGACCTGCCATCGGTGATTGCGGGCGGAGTTGAAACATTTGCTCCCGGCATATTAAATCCAACAATACCATCTACACCTCCCAGCACCCCGCCCATACCCCCTTTATGTAACTGGAGTGCCCAGGATACGCCCAGACTCAGATCACCCGTCAGGTTGACCAGGGCCACAAGCGCCTTCTATCAGCACCTGTCGGGGGACTATATCCAACCTTTTAACGGCTTCTTTTATAACCTCGTAGTCTTCTGGTAGGGCAAGAACGACGAGGAGGTTCAGGTTTTCATCAGCAATAATCTTTGTTGTTGGAGATATGAGTGAACCGCCTGCCCCGGGGGTAGATGAAGCGCCGGACTGTGTACCGGCAGGTGGTGTCGCGGGACGGCCCGGTTGGGGTGCCGCAGATCCCGGTGTTGTCATGGTCGATGTTCCCGTTGTGACTGTTGTTGTACTCGTTGAAGCAGGCATGACGATAGTCGTTGCCGTAAAAACCTGTTGAAGTATTGTGGCTATATCTTTCGCCTTACTGTTTTGTATATGGTAGACAAAAACCTGGGGTTTTTTCGTTTTTGTCTCTTCGCTGTCGAAAAGGTTGATAAGGCTCAAGATTCTTCGGATGTTGGCATCGGTATCAACGAGTATCATGTGGTTCATTGTTGGCACATCAATGACAATGGCGCTCGTCGTCAGGAAAGGGGTAACGAGCTTGATCATATCCGCTGAGCTGCTGTACAAAAGAGGTACAACCTGTATCATTGACTTTCCCTGGAGCACTATTTTATCCGGGTCTCTTCCAATTGATACATGGGCGGGTTCTTTGGCGACATCACCGATTGGGACGATACGGTAGAGACCACTCTCTTCTACCACACCGATGCCATTTAACCGAAAAACCACTTCCATGAGGGGCAGTACCTGGTCAGTTGCTACAGGGGCCACGGAACGGAATGTTACCCGGCCCTTAACGCGTTGATCTATAATGTAGTTGACCTTTAAAATCTCTCCAAAGACGGTCTGCGCAACAGAGTATACATCGGCATCGTCAAAATTAAGACTGATCATTCCGCTGGCACGGGCAGTTGTTCTGCTTGATACGGAAGGGGTTTGTGGCGACGTGGAAACCCCATTCGTCCCCGTGTTTTCAACCTGCGGAATAATTCCACCCTGTGCTGATTGCTGTCGCAACCTTTCCTGCTGTTCCCGCACCTGTTCTACTCTTTGTATTCTTGTGGGAACTGTTGTTGATTGCGTTTGTGGCTGGGGTGCCACCTGCGGCACGGATTGTGTTTGCGCTTGCTGCGGCGCCGGTGAAGGGTTGCGTCTGTTGAGCGACTAACTGGGATTGTGTCTGCTGTGGGACTGGCAGGGGCATCTGCAGAGGGAGTTGTGGCTGCCCCGTTTGCGCGATCATGCTCTGCTGCAGGTCCCGGCACTTCCCACGGCTCCTGAACCGTCCGGGGTGGTTCACCAGAACGTGATGTCGATACACTGCAGAGCAGAAAAAAAGAGAAAAAAAATACTGCAATCCTCTTCAAAAAAGCACACCCCCTGAACAAAAGCAAACGTATAATTATTATACAACAAAAACAGTAACAAGAGCAATACCCCTGAATCATTTTCTTTTTTTTGTCACATAAAGTATGAATATACCGATTTTTCTTAAAAAACCAGGCTGATTACTGTATTGTAATTTCTTTACAAAGGATGGATGGCTATGTTATCAATAAGATAGGTAATGTCAGCAGATTTCCATGGGCTTATACCCAGGCACTCATGACAACGAGCCGTGGTTTGATGCCGGTGGAGGGGGCGACCCCCGCCGAGCAAGGACAGGTGTGAGCCCCTTAAAACTGTGAATAGTTGATAGTGAGCAGCAAAAACAGAAAGATGAAAAATAAAAATATGATTCCTTTCAGCGCATTCTTGCGCGAGAAGGGGAGGCTCCAACGGCTTTGCCGATGGAAGGGGGCGACGTGAGCCCCTTTAATGGAGGCGTGAAGATGGATTTTGACTTATGCAAACGTATCGTTGAGAATATTTCCCGTGTCATTGTAGGTAAGCTTGATTCAATCGAGCTTCTTCTTGCCGGCCTTCTCGCAGATGGTCATGTGCTGCTGGAAGATATTCCGGGACTTGGCAAGACCCTTATTGCAAAATCTTTAGCGAGAAGCATCGGAGCGTCTTTCAAAAGGGTCCAGTTTACACCGGACCTGCTGCCGGCGGATATTACCGGATTTAATGTTTATAACCAGCAGTCCGGACAGTTTACTTTTCAGCCCGGTCCTGTGATGACCCATGTGCTTCTTGCCGATGAGATCAATCGCACGATCCCCAGAACACAGTCAAGTCTCCTCGAAAGTATGGAGGAACGTCAGGTTACCGTCGATGGCACGACCTATCCGTTGCCGAACCCTTTTTTTGTGATGGCCACCCAGAACCCTATTGAGCTTGAAGGTACGTTTCCCCTGCCGGAAGCCCAGCTCGACAGGTTTTTGCTCCGTGTCCAACTTGGCTATCCGGACAACAGGGAGGAAATCAGTATTCTGGATCGTTTTCAACAGGATGATCCCCTGCTTGATCTTGCTTCTGTCGCGGCGCCTGAGGAGATTTCCGCGTTGCAGCAAGCACGAAGGAAGATACTTGTCTCCCATCCTGTCAAAGAATATATTGTGAGTCTCGTCAATGCCACACGGAAAAGTCCCGCCTTGCGTCTCGGCGCGAGCCCGCGTGGTTCTCTCGGTCTCATGAGGGCCGGACAGGCACTGGCGGCGCTCCGAGGTCGTAATTATGTGCTTCCTGATGACATTAAATATCTGGTAATCCCTGTTCTTGCCCACCGTTTGATTCTGAAGGAAGAAGAACGGCTGCGTGGTTCTACACGAGAACATCTTCTGGAAGAGATCATGAGTCACATGCCCATACCTGCTGCCGCACAACAGGGATAAATAATGGCAACAATGGTGACGGGATTTCGCAGAGTATCAAGTCTTTTCGCTACCTCGGTAATCCTCTTTATTGTCGGAATTTTTTTCTTTATTGCTCTGCTCAAAGGGCAACGCGATCTCATTATTCTGTCGCTCCTTGTTTTCACAATGATGGGTGGATTGAAACTCTGGTCGCGATTCAGCCCGGCCAGAATGCGATGTACCCTCACGCTTGAAAAAAACAGGGTCTTTGCCGGAGATACACTTCTTCTAAAGGCCAGTGCCGAGAACAATAAATTCCTTCCTGTCTGGCTGGAAGTAGAGGTCCCTGTTGACGGATCTTCCCATGCGTTTCTGAGCGAGGAGCCGCTTATGGGGCAGGGGAGTCTCTTGTGGTATCAGATGACAGGCTTTCAATGGGAGTTCACGGCGGTAACGAGAGGTGTTCGTGAAATAGGGCCGCTCACAGTATTAACAGGCGATCTTTTCGGTTTTTTTCTGAAAGATAGAGAAAGAGGGGAAGCCATCGAGGCTGTTGTATATCCAAGACTTGTGCCGCTTGGACCTCTTTCCCTTCCAAGACGCGATTTCTTCGGTGTTCCCGGTGGTGAAAGTCCTGTTGATGACCCGGTCTATATCCTTGGCACCACTGATTATCAGAACGGACGACCGGCGAAATATATTCACTGGAAGGCGAGTGCCCGCCATCACCGTTTACAGGAAAAGGTCTTTGAGTCCACAGAACAGGAAAAAATTCTCCTTGTCGTTGATGTGGACCAATTTGTGAAAGCAGAAGCTGAAGAGAAATTCGAGGGCACCCTTGAAGTGGTCGCGTCTATGGCTGTCCGATTGGACAGACAGGGCTGTGCCGTGGGCTTATTAACCAATGGTATTACAAAAGGTACTTCACCGGTTGTGTCTATTTCAAGGAGTCCTCAGCAGTTGTCGGATATTCTTGAGGCCCTTGCCAGATTGAAAATGGAACCGGGAGAAGCGCTCATTGATATGCTGCGCAAAGTAGAGATACCCTGGGGAACGAGCTGTCTATATTTTACCCTGAAAGAAGATTCCACCGCGGATGTTGTAAGGGCACATTTTAAGCGCCGCAAAACGCCGGTCCTGCCTTTTACCTTTGAAACCTCGTCAGCCTTGCGAAGAGACAAACCAATTGATGTCGATGATACTGTTTCTTTTGAGAACGTCCCTGCTTATGGAGGCACGGGGCGGATGAAAACGAAAAAAGGTATAATCTTCTCTTTGATAAGCGGAGGTATGGAAATGTGCTGGCTCTATGGATGGGCCGCCTTTTCAATGACCGCTATCATGGACAAACCCTTTTCTTCTGCCGGAGCAATAGGCGCCTTTGTCCTCGCGGCAATTCTCACAAACCTCTCTATTGGAAAGGGATGGCGGATCATCCAGGTGGGAGGACTCCAGGCGCTTGGTTTTGTCTGCGTTGCCCTCGGGACACTCCACTCGGTCTATTATTCTTCCTATCTCTTGACTGACAAGGACTGGATATTCGGTTTATTTCATCAACCGCGGGCGCCCATGGAATGGTTTAACTTTATTCTTATTCTCGTCTGGACGCTTCTGTTCTGGATCGGAGGCTGTGCCCAGGCCAGGAGACCAAGGGCTTATTTCACCGTCTGCGCGCGCTTCGATATTGGTCTCGTGGCCTTCTTCTGTCTTTTTCTTGCCAGGCTTGTGTTCCTTGACAAGGGTGGTATAAAAGTCGATGACCCCTTGTCTTCAGCCCTGATTTTTCCCTTCTTTCTCCTCAGTCTGTTAGCAATTGGTATGGCAAGGAATGAAAATAAGGCCCGCAAGGTTTTTTTACCGGGTTACCGGAGCTTTGGTATCATAGCAACTTTTATGGCAACAGTTATTTTATCTGCCGGTGCCGTGATACTCTTTTTCCTGCCTTTTCTGACTGCGGTTGCGGGTACAGGATACCGTGCGCTCAAGGTCGGTGCCGGATTCGTGCTGCCCATCGTTGAACGTGTTTTGCGCTATGTTTTTATGGGCAGGAGCGTGCGAGAGGAGCCGGCCGGCAGCTCTCCGAAGCCGGGTGAATGGGATTCATTTATTCTCCATGAATGGCCCGTGGATGGAGTTTGTCGAAAAAGTCATGAAATGGGGTATCAAGGGCATTGCGGTGTTGCTTCTGCTCGGTGCCTTCAGCGTCATTATTTTTTATCTTATCAAATGGCTTTTATCAAAGACCGCACGTGCGCAGAGGGAGACCGAGGAAACGTATAAAACCATGCCGTGGTTTCTTCGATTATGGACTGCTCTGGTTTTGCTTTACAGGAGATTACTGCTCAGTATCAGGGGATACAGAAAAGCGGCCGAGTTGTATGCTGTGTTGTTGGGGTGGGGGCAACGCAGCGGGCTTGCCCGTTTCATACACGAGACCCCTCTCGAATTCGGTACACGTCTCGATAAACATTTTCCACAGCTGAAGAGCGAGATTGATGTGATTGTCAGCGCCTTCAACACAGAGATCTATGGAGAAATGAATATGTCCGGCAAAGGAATGAAAAAAGCCCTGTCAGCCTGGCGCTCTCTCCGAAGCCCCCGTCACTGGCCCCTGCGCTTGAAAACCCGCTTCTTGAGCGTAAATACAAAAGAAGAATTTTAGCCATACTAAAAAAGTTTGATCAATCAGCTCTTCAGAAGTTTTTTGAGTTGTTCCATATCTTCCCAGGCTTCATTTATTTTGGTCTGATTGCGGAGGAGATATGACGGGTGGAAGGTGGGGAGGAGCATTGTCCCATGATACGTGGTTAGTTTACCGCGGATACGGGTAATTTTCTCATCAACACCGAAGAGTGTATTATAGGCATGGCGTCCCAGTGTACAGATGATCTTTGGTTTGATGAGATTTAACTGTACAGTAAGATAATCCTTGCAGGCCGCTATCTCATCAGGTTCAGGATCACGGTTATTGGGGGGCCTGCATTTGAGGACATTGCAGATATAGACCTCATCGCGTCTTAGGCCAACGCGCTCTATTAGCTGGTCGAGGAGCTTGCCTGCCCTGCCGACAAAAGGTCTTCCCTGAATATCTTCATCCTCCCCCGGTGCTTCCCCCACAAAGACAAGCCGTGCGTTAGGATCACCTTCACCGGGAACAACATTTTTCCGTGTTTTCGCAAGTCCGCACTTTTCGCATCCTTTGATGACCTTCTGTAAGTTGGGAAGAGTAGAACCGTTCTCCTTGTCAAAGACATAGGAATCAATACCCATATTTTTCAAGGCGCTGAGAAATTTTCTTATGTTTATATCATCGATCTTCATGGGTGCTTGTGGATTGTCCATTGTTTTTTCTTCCCTCGTCCAGTCCGTTTTACGGACGTCGTCACCTGTCCTCCGCAGTGTTAGGAAGGGGAATCCCTCGGTGCCTTATACGCTGTATCTATCCGGTATTTTCTTCACCTTCCGTTCAGTTTCGAAGACATAGGCTGCCTGGAGCATGCGTGCTTCTATTATTGGGCTCACGTCGCCCCCTCCACTAGCAAAGCTGTCGGAGCCACCCCTTCTCGCTCAAGAATGAGCTATCACCCGCATCTCCAGACTTAGCTTCATCGCTGTATTTATCCGGTATTTTCTTCACCTTCCGTTCGGTTTCAAAGACATAGGCTGCCTGGAGCATGCGTGCTTCTATTATTGGGGCTCACGTCGCCCCCTCCACCAGCAAAGCTGTCGGAGCCACCCCTTCTCGCTCAAGAATGAGCTATCACCCGCATCTCCAGACTTATGCTTCATCGCTGTATCTATCCGGTATTTTCTTCACCTTCCGTTCGGTTTCAAAGACATAAGCTGCCTGGAGCATGCGTGCTTCATCGAGGGGTTGTCCAATAATCTGGAGGCCGATAGGAAGACCATTTCCATCAAAACCGCAGGGCAATGAGAGTCCCGGCAGACCGGCAAGATTGACAGGGATTGTGAAGATGTCGGAAAGATACATGGTAAGGGGATCTTCAACTCTTTCGCCTGCCTTGAAAGCTGTTGTCGGTGAAACGGGCGTTACAATAATGTCGCATTTCTTGAAGGCTTCATCGAAGTCGTGTCTGATGAGGGTCCTCACTTTACTCGCTTTCCCGTAATAGGCGTCATAGTAACCTGAGGAGAGCACGTAGGTGCCCAGTATAATCCTTCGTTTTACCTCTTTGCCGAAACCCTTGAGCCGTGTTTTCTTATACATGTCGATTATGTCTTTCCCCGGTTCTCTGAGGCCATATTTGACCCCGTCATAACGGGCGAGGTTTGAGGATGCCTCTGCCGTGCAAATAATATAGTAAGTTGCGACGGCGTATTCCGTATGGGGTAGTGTTATATCAACGGAAATGGCCCCCTGTTTTTCGAAGAGAGCAATGGACTCTTCCATTGCTTCTCTTCACGTCAGGTTCTATGCCCTCGATAAAATATTCTTTGGGGATACCGATCTTGAGCCCTTTAATGTCTTTACCCAGCGAGGCGGTGTAGTCCGATGCTTGCTGAGGAATAGCGGTGGAATCAAGCGGATCATAACCGGCTATGACGTTAAGGACTGTGGCGCAGTCGCTGACGTTACGGCCAAAAGGACCGATCTGATCGAGAGAAGACGCGAAAGCAATAAGACCGAAACCGTGATACTCTGCCATAGGTTGGTTTCATACCCACAACACCGCAGAGCCCCGCGGGCTGTCTGATGGAACCACCCGTATCGGTACCAAGCGCAACAGTGCAAAGGCCTGCCGCTACAGCCGCCGCGGAACCGCCGCTCGAACCGCCGGGGATACGACTTAAGTCCCAGGGATTTTTTGTTGTCTGAAAAGCCGAATTTTCCGTCGATGAGCCCATGGCAAATTCATCCATATTGAGCCTTCCGAGATGGACATATCCTGCTTCATTCAATTTTTGGATCACCGTCGCGTTATAAGGCGGGACAAAACCTGAAAGAATTTTTGAGGCGCATGTTGTCTCGATCCCTTTTGTGCAGAGAATGTCTTTCATACCGAAGGGGATACCGAGAAGCGGAGCATCTTTTCCGGCTGCGATCTTTCTATCAGCTTCGCGGGCCATGTCGAGAGCGTAGTCCTCGGTGGTCCTGAGATATGACAAAATATCGCCATCATATTTTTTGATCCGTTCCAAATAGAATGTGGCAAGCTCCACAGCACTCATCTCTTTTTTCTTAAGCATCTCTTTTAATTCAATGATCGTCTTATCAAGAACTCCGTTCATCTCTCATTCCTTTGTTTTTGTCAATTAATGTTTGGTATCGTCCATCTTCTATCTTCCAGCTTTCCGCGTTTCATGTCACGTTCCGTACCGCTGCCTTACTTCCTGCGACCTTGCATGCTTTACTCCTCCACCTCAATAATGGGTGGCACCTTAAAGAAAGACCCTGTTCTGTCCGGCGCGTTCTTCAGGGAATCGTCGACAGCAAATGAATCTCTCGCCTTATCTTCTCTAAGCACACATTCTACAGGTACTGCATGACTTGTAGGCTCAATACCATCGGTGTTGACGGAATTGAGGGCGTCCATATGCTCAAGTATGCTGTCGATCTGTTGAGTATAAAGTTCTATTTCCTGCGGTCCCAGTTCCAATCTTGCCAGGTGGGCCACGTATTCAATAGTTTCTTTAGTTATCTTCATTGCAAACACTCCTTGTATTTCGTAAATTCTCCCTTTCCTATGTTCTCGTTATTAGCCTTCCCGGTCCCGCTTTTGATGAATAATCATCCCTTGTCGCTTATGTTTTTCGCATCGTTACCATTCATTCTCAGCCTCTCCCTTTCTGATGTTCTCGCTATTATTTCTGTTTTAAAATTCATCCATTGTTCTATAGCCCTTTTTGAGATAGCGAATGATCGTCCTTCTTCCCAGTCCCGCTTTGTGGGACGGATTTCCATCATCCTCACATGGTTTTCATTATATCCCTTCCAGCAGCTTCTTGCTGGTTTCGAGCTTTTCCCGTTTTGCTTTGAGTTCCGCGAAGACGGCTTCGTTCTTCGCGATGACCTCTGCCGGAGCTTTTTCTCTGAATGATTCGTTACTCAGTTTCTTGGAGATTTTCTCGCTCTCTTCGTCTATTTTATTTATTTCTTTTTCAATCCTGCCCAATTCCTTTGCGACGTCAATAAGGTCCTTGAGAGGCACGAAGACTTCAATCTCCTTGTAAACACCCACGGCCGCGTGTTCAGGCGCCGCGCCATCGACAAAGAGAAGGGTTTCCACCTTTGCCAGTTCCTTCATGTAATATTCATATGATTTGAGGAGCGATGCCTGCCTGCCTGCCCGGATGATAACTTCGACCTTCACGTGAGGAGCGATGCCGGTTTCGCCGCGGATATTGCGGATAACGTCGATGACGCCCATGATCGTTTCCATCTGAGCTTCGCTTTCTTCATCAACTTCTGATTCATCGAAAACAGGGAAGGATGCGATCATGATACTTTCCGTTTCATGTCCGGGCAGCCGCTGATAGATTTCTTCCGTGACAAAGGGCATGATAGGGTGGAGCAGTTTGAGTATCTCTGTCAAGGTCCGGTAAAGCGTTGCCTGCGTTGCGGTATTATCGAAAGTGTCCACTTTGCCGTACAGATTCGGTTTGATGACCTCAAGATACCAGTCACAGAATTCATGCCACACAAAGGCGAAGAGTGTATTTGCCGTGTCATTAAAGCGGTATTCTTCGATACTGGCCTTGACTTCTTTGATGACCTTCTGCGCTCTCGACCGGATCCATCTGTCGGGAAGGAAGGAGGGCCTTGCAGCTGTCGTGGAAGGTTTTTCATCACCCATAAGAATGAAGGACAGCTTGGAAGCGTTCCAGACTTTATTGACGAAATTTCTGGAGCCTTCGATCCGTTCTTCAGAGAGCAGCACGTCCCGTCCCTGCGCGGCGAGCATGGTGAGGGTGAAGCGGAAGGCGTCGGTGCCGAACTGGTCGATAATAGTGAGGGGGTCAACGACATTCCCCTTTGATTTGCTCATCTTTTTCCCTTCAGCATCCCGCACAAGGGCGTGGATGTAAACGTCCCTGAAAGGTACATCTCCCATGAATTTGATGCCCATCATAATCATGCGGGCCACCCAGAAGAAGAGAATGTCAAAACCGGTGACAAGAAGTGATGTGGGATAGAACCTCTTCAGATCATCGGTCATATCAGGCCATCCGAGGGTGGAAAAGGGCCAGAGGCCTGAAGAAAACCAGGTGTCGAGAACGTCCGATTCCTGCCGCAGGGCCCCGCCGCATTTTGCGCATTTATCGGGGGTATCCACAGAAACATGTATTTCATTGCAGGCATCGCAGTACCAGACAGGTATCCTGTGTCCCCACCATATCTGACGGGATATGCACCAGTCTTTGATGTTTTCCATCCACTCAAAATAGACCTTCTCCCACATCTCAGGGATGATGCGGACTTTGTGATCGCGGACGGCCTTGATGGCCGGTTCCGCAAGAGGTTTCATCCTGAGAAACCACTGGAGCGACAGCGCGGGTTCAACGACGGTCTTGCAGCGATAGCATTTGCCGACGCCGAGATTGTAAGGCTCCAGCTTTTCGAGAAAACCTTTTTCTTTCAATTCTTCAACAATCTTCTCGCGGCAGTCGAAACGGTCCATAGAACAATAATGAATGGCATTCTCATTCATCTTCCCGTCTTCGTCGATGACGCGCACGATCTCCAGATTGTGCCTTCTCATGATCTCGAAGTCGTTTACATCATGGGCAGGGGTGACCTTGAGCGCGCCGGTGCCGAATTCCATATCAACATAACTGTCGCCGATGACAGGGATTTTCTTTCCTACGATAGGCAGGATAACATCCTGTCCCACATATTTGCCGAATCGGGGGTCTTTAGGGTTGACGGCAACTGCTGTATCGCCGAGCATTGTTTCAGGACGTGTGGTGGCTACCGTCAGATGGCCGTCGCCGTCGGCGAGCGGATAGTGGATGTAATAGAGAAATCCCTTTGTCTCTTCATGCTCTGCCTCAAGGTCTGAAAGGGCGGTTTTGCACCGGGGACACCAATTGATAATGTAGTTGTCACGATAAATGAGACCCTCTTTGTAAAGTCGCACAAAGACTTCCCGCACGGCCCGTGAGAGACCTTCATCCATGGTGAAGCGTTCTCTTGACCAGTCGCAGGAGCATCCAAGCCGTTTGAGTTGTTCAATGATTGTGCCGCCCGATTGTGCCTTCCATTCCCAGACCCGGTCAATGAATTTATCTCTTCCTACTTCATCCCGATGGAGCCCTTCTTTCGCGAGCTCCCGTTCCACGACATTCTGTGTCGCGATACCCGCATGGTCCATACCGGGAAGCCATAAGGCATTGAAACCTGACATCCTGTGAAACCGCGTGACAATGTCCTGAAGCGTATTATTGAGGGCATGCCCCATATGGAGTGAACCCGTTACGTTCGGAGGCGGGATTACCATTGAAAACGAGGGCGCCGAGGGATTCTTCCCGGCAGCAAAATACTCTTTCTCAACCCAGAGGGCGTACCATTTCTTTTCAATTGCATGCGGATCGTAAATCTTTTCCATCAGAACTCCCTTATCAAAATGAAATTACAAATAACCAAATCACAATAACCAAATTAAACAATAATCAATGATCAAATCTCAATAATCAAATAAATGACAATGATCTACAATGATCAAATCTCAGTATTTGATCCATTTGTCAATTATCTCCATATTGTCTGTCATCTATTTGTTCACTCTCTTTGGTCATTGTAATTTGATCATTGGTTAATTATCTTCTAAACCGGTATATTCCAGGGCATGGGCAGGAATATTTTTTCAAAAAGATTAAATGCGTATCTATCTGTCATGCTTGCGATAAGATCACATACGCATGTTGCCGGCTCATCGTAGAAGTCTTCCTGCTCAGTTTCTTTAAGAAAGGCGTCAGGGTTTTTGAGAAAATGATGATAGAGGTCCTCTATGATGCGGGAGCATTTAATAAAATCCCCGTGGACCATATCGCTGTCATAAACCCGTTCATAGAGAAACGTTCTCAGTTGAATAATATAGGATTCAAGCTCTTCACCGAACTCCAGGGCCAGACTCCCGGCTTTTCAAGGTTTCCGAAATAACGCCATGGACCATTGTATCGATCCTGTCTGAGACAGTGTAACCAAGGGAATCCCGTACTGCTTTCGGAAGGTCATCTTCGGTAATGACATCGCCGCGAATAGCATCATCAATGTCGTGGTTCAGATAGGCGATGACATCGGCGATACGAACAATTTCCGCTTCTTTCGTAAGGGGTTTGTTTTCTTCGCCCCGTATGATAATGTCGCCCTTTCCCTTGGAATGATTCACGATCCCGTCCCGCACTTCCATGGTAAGATTGAGCCCCTTGCCGTCTTTTTCAAGGACATCGACAACCCTGAGGCTCTGCTCATAATGTCTGAAACCACCCTCGTGTATTCTGTTCAGTACATCTTCTCCTGAATGGCCGAAAGGGGTATGGCCGAGGTCGTGTCCGAGCGAAATGGCCTCTGTAAGATTTTCATTGAGCGACAGCGCGCGCGCGATAGTCCGCGCGATTTGCGATACCTCCAGTGTATGAGTGAGCCTTGTCCTGTAATGATCTCCCGCGGGAGATAAAAAAACCTGGGTTTTTGATTTCAATCTCCTGAAGGACTTGCTATGGGTGATCCTGTCCCTGTCGTGTTGAAATGCGGGTCGTATATCGCATTCAGGCTCATCTTTGGGCCTTCCACGGCTATTGCTGCTTTTCTGGGCGAAGGGCGAGAGGATCAGTTCTTCTTTTTCTTCTAATCGTTCCCGAATATTCATACCTTCGCCCATTATATAATCCGTTTCCTAGTGCATTCCCTATTACTGGGTGTGTGTATCAGTAATGCTGCGGAGATCCCTCTGCTTAGGTGAGCCAGATCTGGGGACATGATTCTATAAGTCAGCTCTGGAGTCCCCTTCAATTCGCTTCTCGGGTCTGGCTGTCTAGAGAGGGCGGTTCTCGGGCCTCCTCATTTTTAATGGAACGGTAACTTATCACTAATGCATCATAATAATAACTTCATTCATTGTACATCGTTCTCAATTAGAATGGATTACTTGAAAAATTCTCATTTCCATATATTACAATAGTCAAATACAGGGAGGCATAATGGCTATTATTGACGATTTAAAACAAAAAACCGAGGCAGGGCTGAAGACCCTCAAGGAGACCGCGCAGGATATTGCCTTTAATGTCGAGAAACATGCCATCATAGGGAAAAAGAAATATCTCGACATAACAAGGTTGCAGAGGAACATACAGAAAGTGAATGGTGAAATTGGGGAGTACGTTTACGACCAGTTCACTTCAGAAAAAACAATAGGAAAAGATGACCCTTTTATCAAAGACAGAATCGACGCCATAACGAGGATGCGTCTCTCCATAAAGGATATCGAAGAAGAGATAGAGACAATTCAGAAAACACAGCCCGGAAAGTACGATGTACTGTAATTTGTCCTTGCCATAAGGCCAGGATGTTCTTCGACCGTGCTCGATTGTATAATTGCGGAGTGAAGATATTTTTGGAAAGACCAGCCTAAATGAATGTCCCATAAACCACACGGTCTATGGGCCATTCTTAAATTGCTTTTTTTACAGATATTTCTTAATCAGCACTTCGGCGATTTGAACCGCGTTGAGTGCCGCTCCTTTCCTGATATTATCTGCGACGATCCACATGTTTAATCCATGGGCGATGGACTCGTCTGTTCTGATTCTGCCGACAAAGGTGTCGTCCTTTCCTGCCGCGTCAATGGCAAGAGGATACAGGTTTTTTGACGGATCGTCAACGACTGTTACGCCGGGCGCTTTCCTGAGGATCTTCCGTGCCTCGTCAGGGGTAATCGCTTTTTCAAACTCCACATTGACCGACTCTGAGTGACCGTAGAAGACAGGGACCCGGACTGTTGTTGCCGTTACCGCGATGCTGTCGTCTTCCATGATCTTCTTCGTCTCGTTGACCATCTTCATCTCTTCCTTGGTGTATCCATTTTCTATGAAGGAGTCGATGTGGGGAAGACAGTTAAAGGCGATCTGGTAAGGATAGACGTTAGTCTCAATCTTTTTGTTGCCGTAGATGGCAAGGACCTGCTGCTCCAGTTCGTGGATGGCCTTCTTGCCCGTACCGGAGACGGCCTGATAGGTTGAGACGACGACCCGTTTGATTTTTGCCGCGTCGTGAAGCGGTTTCAGGACGACTACCATCTGGATGGTGGAACAGTTGGGGTTCGCGATGATGCCTCGTTTTTTATAGTCTTTTATCGCGTGCTCATTTACTTCGGGAACGACGAGAGGAATGTCCTTCTCCATCCTGAAGGCGCTCGTATTGTCGATGACCACGCACCCGCTTGCCGCGGCGATGGGCGCGAATTTCAGGCTCACGGAACCTCCCGGCGAGAAAAGGCCGATATCGACGCCCTTGAATGAATTCTCTGTCAGTTCTTCAACTTCGATCTCTTCTCCCCGAAAGGATATGGTCTTTCCGACACTTCGTGATGAAGCGAGAAGTTTCAGTTTCTTTACCGGGAACTTTCTCTGTTCCAGTGTTGTGATCATTTCATTTCCTACTGCGCCGGTTGCGCCTGCGACTGCCACATTGTACTCTTTCATGTTATGCCTCCAGTTGTTTTTTAAGATATTCTATCAATCCGCCTGTGTTGATAAGTTCAACCATAAAAGGCGGAATGGGTTTTGCCTGTCTTTCGATTGCGCCGCATTTAATGATCCCGGACGTTAGATCAGCTTCGATTTCATCACCTTCTTTGACATGATCCACAATGTCTGCTTCCAGAAGCGCCAGCCCTTTGTTGAATGCGTTGCGATAGAATATGCGGGCAAAGGTCTTGGCGATGACAAGCGGTATGCCGAGGGCTGAGATCGCGATGGGCGCATGCTCCCGCGAGGAGCCGCAGCCGAAATTATTTCCTGCGACGATGATGTCGCCGGGTTTCACCTTTTTGTTGAATCCGGGAACAAGAGGTTCCATGCAGTGGCTCCCCAGCGCTTGCCGGGTCAGTATGCGCGAGATAGTGCGCGGGGATAATGATGTCCGTATCGATGTTATCTCCGAATTTCCATACTCTTCCTTTAAGATCATAATACCTCCTCAGGATGGGCGATACTCCCCTTGATTGCTGTTGCTGCCGCTACTGCCGGGCCTGCGAGATAGACTTCGCTCTCGGGATGCCCCATCCTGCCGATAAAGTTCCTGTTTGTTGTTGCCACTGCCCGTTCTCCCTTTGCGAGGACGCCCATGTGGCCGCCGAGGCAGGGCCCGCATGTGGGCGGGGAAATGATGCATCCCGCGTCGAGGAATATATCAAAGTAGCCCCGTTTGAGGGCTTCTTTGTATATTTTCGGTGTCGCCGGGATGATGATAGTCCTGGTCTGTGGAGCGCACTTTTTCCCTTTCAATATTCCGCGGCCATCTCCAGGTCTTCTATCCTGCCGTTCGTGCAGGAGCCGATAACGACCTGATCGATATCGATGCCTGTAAGTTCCGTGGCGTTTTTCACATTCGAAGGAAGTGACGGGCAGGCAACCTTGAGACCGATAGATGCGACATCAATTTCGTAGACCTGCCGGTAACGGGCGTCAGGATCGCTTTCGTATATTGTGTATGGTTTTTTGCCATGTTCTTTCATATAGGTGATTGTCTTGTCATCAACCTGAAAGATGCCGTTCTTTGCGCCTGCTTCAATGGCCATATTGGCTATGGTAAAACGGGAATCCATGGAGAGGGCCGAGATCGCTTCTCCTGCATATTCCATTGCCGCGTAGAGGGCGCCGTCAACACCGATCATGCCGATGATATGGAGGATCAGGTCTTTGCCGGTGACCCATTTCTGCCATGAACCGGTGCAGTGAAATTTGATGCTCTCCGGCACTTTCAACCATGTACGGCCTGTTACCATGCCATAGGTAATATCGGTACTGCCCATGCCCGTTGAGAACGCGCCCAGAGCGCCGTATGTGCAGGTGTGGCTGTCTGCGCCGATGACGAGGTCTCCCGCGACAACAAGGCCCTCTTCAGGAAGCAGGGCGTGTTCGATACCGCAGTTACCGCCTTCATAGCAGTGCGTGATGCCGTATTGCTTTGAAAACTCACGTATCTTCTTGCAGTTCTCCGCAGAGAGAATGTCCTTGTTCGGCGTAAAGTGGTCCAGAACAAAGACGACCTTCTCAGGATCAAAGACCTTCTTCGCGCCTACCTTTTCAAATTCTTCAAGGGACAGCGGCGCTGTAATGTCATTTGCCAGCGCGAGATCGATCCGGGCATCGACAATCTCTCCCGGTTCGACACTCTTTTTATCGGCGTGCGCCGCCAGTATTTTTTCTGTAATCGTCATTCCCATTTATTTCACCTCAAGCTTTTTTTTCTTCACATATTCCAGTCTGTTCAGTGCGTTGATATATGCCTTGGCGCTTGCAACGATAATGTCCGTATCAGCTCCTTTTCCGATGGCAATGAGACCCTTTTCAGAGAGCTTGACGAAGACTTCGCCCTGGGCGTCCATATCCTGCGTGATGGAGTTAACAGAAAATTTCTCCAGTTTGCTGTTTGTCTTGACCATCTTTTTGATGATCTTGTAAATGGCATCAACAGGGCCGTCGCCAAAACCGACATCCTGGTAGACTGTTCCGTCTACTTCAAGTTTGACGGTAGCCGTCGGGATCGTCACATTGCCGCAGTTGACGTTGAGATAGACGAGTTTATACCTTTCCGGTATCTTGTATATCTCATCCATGATGATCATCTCGATATCTTCATCATAAATGTATTTCTTCATATCCGAGAGGGCCTTGAACCTCTTGAAAGAAAGGTTCAATTCCTTGTCGTCAAGGGTATACCCGAGCTCTTCAATCCGGTCCCGGAATGCGTGCCGCCCGGAATGTTTTCCGAGAACAAGCGAACTTTTCGATATGCCCACTGATTCAGGTTTCATGATCTCGTAGGTTAGTTTTGCTTTCAGCAGTCCGTCCTGATGGATGCCGGATTCATGGGCAAAGGCATTGGCGCCGACGATGGCCTTGTTGGGCTGCACGGAAACACCGGTAATAGTCGAGATAAGCCTGCTCGCCGGATATATCTTTTCCGAAATGATGCGCGTATCTGCCGGGAATATATCTTTGCGGGTCCTCAGGATCATGGCGATCTCTTCAAGGGCGGCATTGCCGGCACGTTCACCGATGCCGTTGATGGTGCACTCTACCTGCCGGGCGCCGTTTTGAATTGCCGCGATGGAGTTGGAGACGGCAAGCCCCAGATCGTTATGACAGTGGACGCTGATAACAGCTTTTCCTATATTCGGCACATGTTCCACGATATAGCGGATCAGCCTGCCGAATTCATCAGGCACCGCGTAGCCTACCGTATCAGGGACATTGATCGTTACTGCTCCCGCGTCAATGACTTCGGCAAACATACGGCAGAGATAATCCCAATCGCTTCGCGTCGCGTCCATGGCTGAAAATTCAACATTTTTCGTATACTTCTTTGCCCGTTTTACAGAATGGACGGCGATCTTCAGGATTTCATCTCTCGTTTTTTTGAACTGATATTTGAGATGGATATCCGATGTTGAAATAAAGGTATGGATACGGGGCTTGGCGGCAACTTTCACCGCTTCCCATGCCCGGTCTATATCAGCGTCATTGGCGCGGGCAAGTCCGGCAACCTCGCAATTCTTAAGGGTTGACGCGATCTGCCGCACTGCATCGAAGTCGCCATCGGATGCTATAGGGAAACCTGCTTCAATAATATCAACGCCGAGAGCTTCAAGCTGTCTCGCAACACGGAGCTTCTCCTGCGTATTCATGGTATTGCCGGGAGATTGTTCTCCGTCTCTGAGCGTTGTGTCAAAAATGTATACTCTTTCTGACACGGTGTCCTCCTTTAGTTTATTAAGACCGAACTATATGTGGCATAGAAGGTCTTTTTGTACGATATAAAGACCAGGGATTATTGTATGATATGTAGTCCCTGAACCCTGCTCCTGTGTCGAGAGATCTGCGTGGTTGAATCCCGATCTTTTTTAGAAGCAGTTCTATCAATTTATTTTCGTCCTCAATAACTGCCTCGATGGAGAGATAAAACAGATTCTCCGGAACATCCATGTGGGCTATTTTTACGGCGTCCTTTTCTGTTGTGACGATGCACTCTGTGTCTTCAAAGGAGGCGCATTCTTCAAGGTCTTTTTGCGTATAACGGTGGTGGTCGGGAAAATGTATCTCATGGACAACATCAGCGCCGATATCTTTTAACAGATTGAAAAATGAGCGGTTATCCCCGAGGCCGGAAAAGGCGACAACACGTTTTCCCTTTAAAAAATTATAATGGGCAATGAGATTCCGCTTTACATTATAAATATGTACCGGTTTATAGCGAATGTTGAACTTCGGAATAGCCCGCGTGAAATAGAGCGCGCTCTCATCAAGATCACCTTTATTGATGAGGACCGCGTGGGAGTCACGGATACGTATCAATGGTTCCCTGTATGGTCCCAGAGGAAACAGTTCATGATTTTTCAGCGGCTCATTGCCGTTGAGGACGAGCAATTCCACATCTTTCTCCAGATTTCTTACCTGAAATCCGTCATCAAGGATCGCTATATCGATACCCGATGAACGGATACCGCTCTCGATTGCTGCCACGCGGTCTTTGCCGACGATAACAGGGATATGGGTTTTTTTTGCCAGCATAAAGGCCTCGTCACCGACGTTTTCAGCGGTATCATTTTTTATATCTACTGCGAATACCCCTTTTTTCTTTCTTTTATAACCTCGCGTTATGATCCCCGGGTTGAGCCCTTCTTCTTTCAGCCTTCGCGAAAGCTTTTCCACGACAGGCGTTTTCCCTGTTCCTCCGAGGGTAACATTGCCGACGCTGATAACGGGAATAATTGCTTTTTCAACTTTAGCGAACCCTGATTTATACATATACTCTCTCATATAAAGCCCGATCTGGTACAGGTATGAAAAAAACGCAAGGGGAATATATAATACCCATCGCATATATTTTGCTTCCCCATTCCACACCCTGATGATGGTATTTCTCATGAATAACTGAATTTTATACCAGAAAGAGGGCGAAAAATCAAGGAGTTATAGAAGATAATGACAAATAATCAAATCTCAATAATCAAAAAAATCAGTGGAGCGATGCTTTTTGGAATTTGGTGATTGGTTATTATCTTTTTGTTTGGAAATTGATATTTGGAATTTAGTTATTCTGCTTTCACAATATGAAAACGTGGCGGATATATGAGACTGCTGTGGCAGAGGGGGCATTTACCCGGTTTTGAAAAACGGTCTCTCTTTTTATACACGAAACCGCACTTTTCACATTGTGCCGGACTTGTCTCCAGATGCCGGTTGTTCTTATTCATTGTTTTTCTGATATGTTCCAGATGGTCACAAACGTCCTTTTCCGGGATGCGTGTAAACTGCGAGAGGTCTTTCGCGGAAAACGTTCCTTCTTCGAGGAGTGCTGTAATATATTTTCTGATTGTGTCATGCCGTGAAACCGGCACTGTCGGTTCTTTGTTTTTCTTACGCATGGTATGAGCCATATTCTGAACGAAAAAAACTGAATATCAAAGATTTTATTCTATCATGTATAGATTTCTCAATCACACTAAACCACAATTCAGTGGACCGCTCAAGAAAAGAATAGATCCTGTGCTCCGGATTTTCGTTATGGGCTCAGTTCAAGAGTGACCCTCGTCAAACCGTCCTCAAGTCTTTGCGGAACAAAACCGAGCTTTTTTGTCGCCCTCAGCATTCTCTCATTGTCAGAGAGTACAATCCCGTAGATGCTGTTCAGATTTTTGTCCTGTGCGATGCCGATGAGCACGTCCATCAACTTATAGCCAAGGCCTTTTCCCTGATAGTTATCATGAACAAGAGACGCGAACTCTCCGTCTCTGGTGGCCGGCTCAATGACGAGCCTTCCGATAGCCGATGATCTTCCTCTTTTCACCTTCTCTGACAATCAGCAGCAATTGCCATTTCTCTGTCATAATCAATATTGCAGAAACGTACCAGCATCTCGTGGCTGATCCCCATGATCGGTTGAAAGAACCTTTGTTTCATTGATTTTTCGGAAAGGGTAGTGAGCATTTCATACTCAAGGGGTTCATCTTCGGGTCTGATGGGTCGGAGTGTTACCTCTTGTCCGTCCGTGAGTCTCCAGGGCACAACGTACCGTCTAGGATATGGCGTCATGACGAGATGAGGATATTGCGGCATATGATCAAATCCTGGTCGAGTCGATGATGATCCGGGCATCCAGTGCGTATGGTTTACCTTCCGATATGCCGATAGGATTTATGTCCATTTCAGCTATTTCCGGGAAATCGATGATGAGATTTGAAAAGTTTCCTATCATCTGTTCAAGGAGCTTCATGTCCGCGGGTGTTTTGCCGCGGTAGCCTTGAAGCATCTTGGAGATACCCGAATCTTCAATGAGCCGCCTTGCAAGGGTCTGATTCAGAGGAGGAAGTCCGATGCCGATACTCTTCATGATTTCAGCGCCGATGCCGCCAATACCGAAGACAATGACAGAGCCGAAATCATTATCTTTTTTAGCCCCGAGGATGAGCTCGTAATCGATCTTCTCCAGCATTTTTTGGACCGTAACACCGGTAATGGTGGCCTCAGGGGCTTTGCTTCTTCACGTTCTCCATCATGGCTGCGTACTCGGTCCTCAATGCCTCTTCGGAATTAATACCTACCGCAACCCCTCCGATATCGGTCTTATGGGTAATATCGGGCGAGAGTATTTTAATGACCAGCGGATAACCGATTGAATTGGCTAAACTTACCGCTTCATCGATATTTGTTGCCGTGTAAGTATTGAATGATGTGATCCCGTAAGCGGCGAGAAATCTCTTCGATTCTACTTCCGAGAGAATCGTTCTGCCTTCTTTTAACATTTTATTTATGAGCGCTTTTAGATTGTTTTTTGGTGGTGACTGGTCAATGGGCAGTTCTTCCGGTGTTTCATAAAGCAGTTCCAGGTTGCGTCCGTATTTGTACATGTACATGTATGTTTTGACTGCTTCTTCGGGTGTTACATAGGTGGGAATATTATTGTGGATAAGGACCTCTTTTGCTTCTTCAATGGTTTTTCCTCCCATCCAGGTAGCCAGGATCGGTTTTCCGGCTTTCTCGGCCAGTTGGGCAGTGGCTTTAGCAAGTTCAACAGGGATTGCCGGGCCCTGAGGTGTGTAGATCATGAGGATCGCGTCCACTCCCGGGGTCTTCAAGACATTCATTCATGGCCGTTGTATATCGTTCAATTGGTGCGTCTCCAAGGACGTCCACAGGGTTACCCCTGCTCCAGAAAGCCGGTAGCGACTTATCAAGCGTCGTGATTGTTTTTTCGGACAATACTGCCAGTTGTCCGCCAAGACCGATGATCGCATCAGTGGCCATAACGCCGACTCCTCCCGCGTTCGTGACGATGGCAAGACGGCGTCCTTTTGGCAAATGGCGTGAGTCAAGGACTTCGGCGGTATTAAAAAGGTCTCCTGTGCCATCGATTCTCACGACACCGGCCCTTTTAAAGGCGGCATCGTAGACCTGATCGTCACCGGCCATTGAGCCTGTATGAGAAAGAGCAGCTTTCGCGCTTTCCGTGAATCTGCCCGGCTTCAAGATAATAATGGGTTTGTTGCGGGCGAAACCTCTCGCGGCGCTCATAAACTTCCTGGCGTTGCCTACTCCCTCCATATAGATGAGAATACTTCTCGTATAGGGGTCATCTCCGAGGAAATCGATGAGGTCGCCGAAATCAACATCGAGCATTGACCCCAAAGAGGCAAACATACTAAATCCGATATGAGCGGTAATTCCCCAGTCAAGAATAGCGGTGCCTAGTGCCCCGCTTTGAGAAATGAAGGCAATATTACCGGCCTCGGGTTGCACGTCCAGAAATGATGCATTGAGATTGATGGTCGGTCTTATAATCCCGAGACAATTAGGTCCTACAATCCTCATTCCATGGGCTTTCCGGATCTCTGAGATCTGGTTCTCCAGTTTTTGTCCTTCTTCACCGATTTCTTTAAAGCCTGACGAGACGATTATCGCTCCCTGAAGCGAAGTTTTCGCGCAATCCCTAAGGGCATCAGGCACCATTTTAGCCGGTGTGGCTATAACGGCCAGATCGATTTCTTCAGCGATGTCCGAGAGATTTTTAAAACATTCGATACCCATAACTGTCTTTCTGTTCGGGTTGATGGCGAATACTTTTCTCTCCTTCGACCGGAGCAGGTTTTGCATAACAGTGTTGCCAATTGATCCTTCTTTTTCGGTAGCACCGATAAGCGCGATGGTTTTTGGATTGAACATTCGTTTCATATCGCCCAGTTTCATCAGTAATTACCTCCATTAATAATTCACAAACTGATTTCAAACTTCATATAATGTTCACAAGATTATTGTATCAGAAAGAAGGCTGAAATAAAAGCTACAGAGATGAATAAGACGAATACATATGGAGCAGATTGTGAAAGAATATATTTCACAATCCACGATTCCGGTTAGTGACGATGAAGGCATACAACTGTTTCAAGATGTGATGCATGAGGGAAGAAATCAAAAGGAGCTATTTTTTCAATTGCATAGTGTTTTTCTCGGAAAAGCTTGAGGTCTCTCGCGAGCGTAGATGGGTTGCAGGAGATATAGACAATGTTTCTCGGGGCCGAGTTCGAGAATAACTGTGAGCGCTTCACGTGTTATGCCGCCACGCGGAGGATCAATAATAAGAATATCAGGTTTCTGTATCGGGCTATTTTTAAGTAAGTTTTCGGCGGTCATCGCCTGGAATGAGCAATTAGTCACCGAGTTGGTCCGGCAGTTCTCAATGGCGTTAGTGATATTCTCCGGAAGGGAATCGATGCCAATAACTTCCCGGACGTAAGGAGAGAGGAATATTTCGATGGGCCCCGCGCCGCAGTAAAGACCAAGCACGGTCTGGTTTTTATCAAGGGCAATTAAATCCGGGATTTTCTCGTAGAGCTTTTCCGCGGCTTTTGTATTCGGCTGGAAAAACGATTGAGGATAGACATGAAACGTGAAAGGGCCGATTTTTTCCTCTATAAAAAGTTTGCCGGCGACAGGAAAGATTTTATCATATCGGACCACATCTGTTTGTCCATTATTGATGGCGCTGTAGAAACTTGTAACTTCCGGGACCTCTTGAGTGAGCGTTTGCCGGCATTGCTTCATATCAGGCAGGACACCCTTTGTTGTTTCCAGGATACACATTAATTCTCCAGTTGATTTCGATTCCCTGATAATGAGGTGACGTAAAAACCCCTTTTTTGTAATGGGATTATAAGGAGTGAGGCGATTGGTCTGCGCAAAATCTGTAAAGACAGGGATTATCTTTTCTGCAAGCGGACTGAATGCCCGGCACTCACGAAGCGGCACGACAGGTGCTGTATAGGGCTTGGACGGAGAGGACCTTTCCCGGAGCCCCAGTGTAATCTGTCCGTTACGTTCTCCGAAAGCGAGTTCGATTTTACTCCGGTAAAAAGAGGTCTCCGGAGACGGAGCTATGGGAGATATATCAATTCCGTTAAAATCGATATTGCCAAGCCTTTTCAGTGTCTGCTGGAGATAGTTTTCTTTTATTATGAGTTGGTGATCGTAGGCGAGGTTCTGGAGAGTACAGCCCCCGCAGAGACCAAAGTGGGGACAAAAGGATTCGACCCTGAAAGGTGAAGGTTCTTCAATGGAGATCAATTTGCCGTATCCGAATTGCTTGCCCCTGTTTGTAATCTCTACTTTGACGCGGTCTCCGGGAAGAGCGCCCGGCACAAAAAGCACATAGCCATCGATTTTCCCGACGCCGTAGTTATTGGGGAAGGCGATATCATGAATATGGATTGAGTGAGGAGGACCCTCCGGAGGAAAACCGAACTTATTTTTTTTCATCAATGGACGCCGGTGTTTTTTCCGACAGGAAATGTTACGGTAAAGGTTGTTCCGCCTGATTCTTTGCAGTCATCGACGGTTTTGCAGTGACTGCACTGAGCAATGTTTCCGGGGCAAATGTCTCTATCGGTGGGTATGTAAAGGCATCGCGTGCTTGTGAGGGAAATATTAAATCCGTAACGCTGGCTGTAATATTTAATACGGAGAAGATCAAGGCCTTTGCCGCCTGCTCCGAACTCAAAAGGTTTTTTCGTTGTGTAGAGCTCGGTTTCTTTTGTGTGGAAGAGACCATCCAGGAGTGATTTCTGATTTTCCTCAGTGATGCCGATACCCCGGTCTGCTATGTGAAGGGAAATACCGGTATCCTTTTGCTCCACACTCACGCCAATAATCCCTCCATCGGGTGTGTTTTCAATGGCGTTTTTAATGAGCCCTTCAGTGACTTCCCTGAGAATAAATGGGTCCATGATAATAAAAAGATCGTTCTGCCCCTCAACTTTGAATTGCAGGTTTCGATGGGCGGCAATCTGTTTTAACTTTTCCACAATGGAAATGACAGATGTGTAGAGGTCAATTGACTGAAACGACGCGGCGCTGCCGGCAAGGTATTTGCTTGTCCATTCTTTGAGAATTTCCCAGTGCGTGCGTATTGCTTCCGGTATTTCAGAGAGGTTTTCCATCCTTTCCAGAAGACGATCGAGATCGCCGAGAACTATCCCTGCCTCAACCTCCTGCGATACCCTGAATATTTCATCAGTTTCCCGTGATACTTCAAGAAGACGTTCCGTATTTCTCTCCAGGGCTTCAATAATGCCTTCGATGGCGGGAATATTTTCGATTTTACGTTTTAAGAGCCTGATATTTCCCTGGATAACCGCGAGAGGTGTTTTAAGCTCATGGGAGACATGATTCACTGCCTTGGTTTTTGCTTTATTCAGTCGCTCCAGTTCTTTATGAGATTTCACGAGCGCTTCTTCGGCGAGTTTCCTTTCCGTGATGTCCCTGAGGTAGATCAGGTAGACGGACGTGCTTCGGTAGGTAATACTGGCGGCTGACACTCCTATGTATATTATGTTTCCCTTTTTTGTAATCCCTTTGAATTCATACCGTGACGGCACAGGATCACCGCGCTGCCGCCTGTTCATTATGTCTGTTACCATCTCGACGTCATCGGGATGGACAGTAGGTGTTATCGATTTTCCGATGACCTCATCAATGCTGTCATACTCGAACATCTTGACAAACTGTTTGTTCGCGTATCTGCATATATCTCCCTGAAGCATCGTAATACCGTCGTTGGAATTTTCAATAGCGATCCTGTACCTCTCTTCGCTTTCCGAGAGAGCTTCTTCGGTTTTTTTACGCTCTGTTATATCGAGCATTGTGCCTTCATATGAGAGCGTTTTATTGTTCTCATCCCGGAAAACCATGGCATTCATGGATACCCAGTGTGTTTTTCCGTTCTTCATAAGCAGTTGTGCCTCAAAATATTGAACGGAACCGGATTTACGGAGAATCTCTACTAATCTATCGTGGTCTGAAGAATCAACAAAAAGCTCCCGGGCAGAAATAGAATGCATGACCTCATCAGGAGAGGTATAACCATGCATGCGGGCAAAGGAAGGATTGGCCTGTGTGAAACGGCCCTGCGGGTCTGTTTGAAATATCCCTTCCATGGCGTTTTCAAAGATATTTTTGTATTTTGCTTCTGTTTCTTTGAGAACGGTTTCAAGTTCTTTCAATTCTGTTGTGGATTCTTTCAGATCAATGACACATCGAGTCATTTCCGGGGTTTCAGGAGCTTGTTCTTTCTCTGTTCTATCTTTTTTCATCGTCTGGCTTCCGCTTTTGAATCTGTACTATTATAAGATATTTTCACGTTTTTTGCGTATTATTGTTAACCGGTTTATCGGATAATGTCTCCTGTTTCTCCGTCTACTTTGACGATCCAGTGGTCTTTGGATCTGCATCTCCTCTCCAAAACCCCGCGTGAACCACATGCCTTCTTGATTATCCAGACCGGCCTGTTGGAAAACTGGTCAATTTTCAGATCATAGGTATAATTATCAAAGACTGATGAGCGATAACGCATATGCTGGTTGGCGGCTTGCTCGGCGCTTTGGGCGGAGAGTTTTATCCGATCGAACTCTACAGCGGGTCCGCGGAAATTTCCTTCCTTTTTGGCTTGAAGACCGGCTTCCAATCCTATAATACCACTCTCAACCAGGCGCAGGACCATACCCTTACCTTTACATGTTAAAAGGGTTTTGCCGTACTCTTTCTTTTCTTTTATCTCGTTGCATTTGACCATGTGTACTTCCCAGACAGGCGAAAGCCCGTCGTGTTTATCAAACCCCCTGAAGGTCCCTGAGGATATTTTCCCAATATATAATTTATTTCCGGCCCACTTCTTCCCTTCATCCTGCACTTTGCCCCAGAATTCATCGAAAGCAATGCCCTTCAGTTCCTTGCCGCTTTCAATAATCTCCCGTTTGGCTTCAGCGTATTTGATATTGAAGCCGGTCAGTATACACACAGCCGACAGGATTATTATGACAGATAACCGTAAAACTTTTATTTGTAATGACCGCACATCTCCCCCTCTTGTGGCAACCGCGAAGCAGGTCCCGACATTTGTGGTGACCTGTTGTGTAACTATCAGATGTATAATAAACGATTGACAATGGCTAAAGCAACTCTATTTTAATGGCGGTACTGAAATTTTCCCATGAGGTCTTCTCTTTTAAGGAGCGTTAGTGCTTCCCTGACAAGTATTTTATTGTTCGGATACCGGTATTGAATCAGCGCGCGATGCATCTTTCTCTCCCGGAATGTTTTTGCCGAGTAGACTTTTTCTCCTGTCAAAGGATGCTCACCAGTGTAATACATGGCGCCCGATAGTGTCAGCGGAAGAGGCATGAAGTCCTGTATCTGTTCAGGATAAATGCCTTTTTTTATAAGAGAAAGGGAAAGCTGGAGAGCGTCTTCCAGCGTGGAGCCTGGATGGGCGCTGATAATGTAATGAACAAGATACTGGGCCTTTCCAACACGCTTGTTCGTTTCTTTAAAATGTTCGGCGAATTGTTCGTAGAGGTGAAAAGAGGGTTTATTCATAATTTTCAGCACATGGTCGATGGAATGCTCAGGGGCGACTTTCATCTGTCCGCTTATATGATGCCTACAGATATGTTCCAGATATTCACTGCTGTCTTTGTCGATCAGAAGATCGTATCTAAGGCCGCTTTCGATAAAGAGGTGTTTTACCTTCGGGAGCTTCATAATGGTGTTGTAAACCCTCATGCCATCCCGGTATCCCAACTTAAGTTTTTTGCACTTTGTCGGCGTAAGGCATGATCTGTCCCGGCAGGCGCCTCTATCATTCCAGAGGGAGCAATGGGCCTTGTAGAGGTTTGCCGTTGGCCCGCCTATGTCGCTTATGGTTCCCCTGAATGTCTTTTGTTCCGTTAAGGCACGGGCTTCGCGCACCAGAGACTCTCCGGTCCTCGATTGGACAATTCTTCCCTGATGCATGGAAAGAGAACAGAAACTGCACTGGCCGGGGCATCCTCTGTGGGATATGAGGGAAAATTTGATTGTTTCAAAACCCGGTACGCCACCGTCTTTGTCATAAGCGGGATGCCAGGATTTCATGAAGGGGAGTTCGTAGATAGCGTCAAGTTCGTCAGGGGTATAAGGCACCGGAGGAGGGTACTGGACGATGAATCTATTGCCATGCTTCTGCGCGATAACTTTCCCCTGAAAAGGGTCCTGGTTTTCATAGAGGATTCTGAATGCCTCATTGAATTTCCTTGAATCCTCTTTTACCTCTTCGTATGAAGGGATTTCGATGAATTGTTGGGTCATAGAGTTCAATCGTTGGGTCATCGGGTCATTGGGTCTTCGGGATTCTAACTTTTTTTGACTCAACGACTCTACGACTCAGCGACTCAGTCTCTGGGTCTTGCTCTGCGCTTGTGTCCAGTCTTCTTCACCTTGCTCGTTATGTGGCGCACCGCCAGTTTTCTGTTCTTTGATCGACTCGATGACTCTATGACTCGATGACTCTATGACTGTCTTTTGCACAACCACCGTCCCCCTGATCCCTATCAGGTCATGGCCTTCCGAGAGCCGTTGCGCAATCTCGACAATCTGTTTTTCTCCCATACCATAGACGAGGATATCGGCCCGTGCGTCGAGCAGGATCGACCTCCTTACCGTGTTGTCCCACCAGTCATAGTGGGCCAGGCGTCTGAGACTTGCTTCGATACCTCCTATCACTATGGGTATATCATTGAAGACTTCCCGTATCCGGTTAGCATAGACGATCGTTGTCCTGTCAGGCCGGAGTCCCGCTTTGCCTCCCGGTGAATAATAGTCTTTTTTCCGGGGTTTTTTATGAGCAGTGTAGTTTGATACCATTGAGTCCAGATTGCCGGCGGTAATACCAAAGAATAAACGGGGTTTCCCCAGTCTCTTGAAGTCATCAGTATTTTTCCAGTCTGGCTGGGCGATGATTCCTACCCGATACCCTGCTTTTTCCAACACCCTTCCGATCACGGAAGCCCCGTATGATGGATGGTCCACATAGGCATCACCGCTTACGAGAATTACGTCGAGGCTGTCCCAACCCCGTTGTTTCATTTCTTGCTTGGAAGTAGGCAGAAAACTCATGGTAGTTGTATTGTATCAGAAAATGCATGATAAGTCGTGAATCGTGAAAGGCAAAGAGCACAGGGCAGAGAGCATAGGGCATAGGGCATAGGGCAGAGGGCATCGAGGGCAGGAGATGGTAAAGCGAGCATAAGAGTAGTAGGGCATAGGGCAGAGAAACTGGAAATCGTAAACCGGACGGGCATACAGGCCGGAAATCGACAATAGCGCATGGTCAATGGTTACGAGAGAAGGAAGACAGTTTTAAGGATCGAACAAAGTCTCGTTCAACGGTTTGAACGGTTCAAACGGTTAAAACTGCTTAAACTATTGTTATTACCCTTGAGCAGGATGAAACAAGTGTGGTATAAAGAATGTCACCGGAGAGATGTCCGAGCGGCTGAAGGAGCACGACTGGAAATCGTGTGAACGTTAACGCGTTCCGAGGGTTCAAATCCCTCTCTCTCCGCCATTGATTGAAGAAAACCAGGCCCTGCGCAACGTTGAGGTTATGAACCCCGTCAGGTCCGGAAGGAAGCAGCGGTAATAACTAATCCGTGTGCCGCAGGTAGCCTGGTCCTTTAAAGCGAAGCCGCGAAGCGGAAGATCAGGTACAAGGAGAAAGGTACAAGGTGAAAGGTAAAAAGACAATGAAACCTGAAATCCGAACTTTTCATACTCCTGGTCTTTGGCCTTTAACCTTTAACCTTGAACCTCGAACCTTGCCCCCGCTGCGCGAGGACAGGCACCTCGAACCAGCTTCCGTTACTGATTTGAGCCGTTGTTTCTTGGGAGGGAGCTTGTGAGCTACACTGTTATCGCGAGAAGATGGAGACCGAAGAAATTTGACGATGTTATCGGTCAACCCCATATCATCACCACGATTAAGAATTCTATTAAGTCCGGGAAGATTCCCCATGCATATCTGTTTACGGGTCCGAGAGGTGTTGGAAAAACATCGCTTGCACGGATATTGGCGAAGGCTGTGAACTGTGTCGAGGGGCCGACGGAAAATCCCTGCGAAGTCTGCGAAAATTGTGTGGCCATTAATAACAATAGTTTTGTCGATGTCATTGAAATCGACGCGGCCTCCACGCGCGGCATCGACGACATAAAAGAGTTGAGGGAAAATGTCCGTTATATGCCCATGCAGGGACGCTACAAGGTTTATATTCTCGATGAAGCCCACATGCTGACGACAGAGGCGCGAAATGCTTTTTTGAAGACCCTCGAAGAACCGCCTGGCCACAATATATTTATCCTTGCCACCACGGAACTGCAGAAGATCCCCTATACGATTTTGTCCCGCTGTCAGCGCTTTGATTTCAGGCGTATCCCCGAAAAGGAGATCATTGCCCAGTTAGAAAGGATTTGCAGAGAGGATTCCATCGGTTATGACGAAGGGGTATTCCAGCACATCTCTACAGAAGCGGATGGGAGCCTCCGTGATGCCGAATCGATCCTTGAACAGATTATCGCCTACTGTGGTCAGCATATATCTGAAAAGGACGTCATTAATATTGTCGGTATCGTTGAGGGAGAAGTTCTGTACGGGATTGTGCGGTCAATCATAGATGAGAATTTAAAAGACGGTCTTGAAATCATTGAAAGAACATTGAATGAAGGATATGAGGCGAACCAGATTTACAAAGGCCTCATTTCATTCTTGAGAAATATGATGATCATCAAGGTTTGTGGAGGCTTGCCGTCGTTTCTCTCGATGGCGGAAGGGGAGTATCAGAGAACAAGTCAGATGTTAAGCAACATCGAATACTATGAAATACAAAATATGCTCCATTATATGCTGAAATCGGAAGACCTTCTCAGGGGGATTTTCCCGAAGGTGTCTTTGGAGACTATCTATATTAACCTGTACAATATATCGAAATTGCGGGACGTGGAAAAGGTCCTCGATGGTCTTGAAAAAAATAGCGGGTCAAATATACCTGCGACTTCTCAAAGCAGTGGGGTCACTTATAAGGCAGCGCATCCCACCGCGTTTACTGAGCGAGAAAGACCTCCTGCGGATGCGGTTAGAGAAGAAGCCATGAGGCATGAAAGGCCGAAAGAGGAGACAACGGCGCCGTCAGTAACAAGCGGGCCCGATGCAGCAGGTTTTGTTGAATATCTGAAGAAGAAAAAACCCTTTGTAGGCGGTATATTTGAAGCGATGGAACTGAAGATGGAAGGCGAGGGGATCAGCCTTGCTCTCGATAAAAAATACAGCACTTTTGTGAAAAACGAACTTGAAGATATTAAAAGATTACTCAAGGAATATTTCGGGAAAGAGATGGTCCTGACCATCAAAGACGGGGCGGAAAAGAAGAAGGACGTCCTTGAAGAATATGTAAAGGAAGCGGAGTCGCTATTCAATCTCTAAGGGAGGTTTTATGTCAAAGGGATTAGGGCAGATCATGCAGCAGGCAAAAAAGATGCAGGAAAGGCTTATGAAGATACAGGAAGAATTAGCGGAGAAGACCGTTGAAGGGCAGTCGGGCGGTGGCATGGTCGCCTGTGTGGTCAACGGAAAGCAGGAATTGATCTCCATCAAGATCGCCGATGAAATCTGGGCGGAAAAAGACAAGGAACTCCTTGAAGACCTGATTCGTGCGGCAATTAATGAAGGTCTCGATAGATCACGGGAAATGATGCAGGAAGAGATGGGAAAAGTGACCGGCGGTATGCAGCTCCCCTTCGGGATGTGACGTGTTCTATCCTGAACCCATTGAAAGACTCATAGAAAATCTCACGAGACTGCCGGGGATAGGCCGTAAGACAGCAACGAGACTGGCTTTTTATCTTCTCAACTCGAAAGACAGCTACATTACTGAACTTTCAAGAAGCCTCACAGACATCAAGGAAAAGATACGGCTTTGCAGTGTCTGTTTCAATATTACCGATAGCGACCCCTGCGTTATATGCCGTGATGAGCGAAGGGACAAATTGGTTGTCTGCGTCGTCGAGGAACCTTCCCACATGATGGTCATCGAATCGGCAAATCCGGGACATCTTCGCTACCATATCCTTCACGGCGTGATAAATCCCATCGAAGGCATAGGCCCCGATGAAATCAGAATCAAGGAACTTGAAGCGAGGATTGTCAGTGAAGACATAAAAGAGGTCATTATCGCGACGAACCTCAATATAGAAGGGAACACAACAGCGCATTACATCGGCGAGATTCTTAAACCTCTCAACGTGACCATCACACGGATAGCCTCCGGTATCCCCGTCGGCGGTGACATCGTCTATATCGATCCCCTTACTATCAAAAGCTCCATGGATAATCGAAAAAACCTGTAATACCAATTTATTTTTGGGGATAACCGTTTCTTTTGCACGCACTGCGGTATACTGTTGTCTATAGATTATTGAACTCTTCTTCTGTGAGACCGGCCTGGTGTATCAGTTTATGGAGTAAGCCAGGTCCGAGTTCATCATGTTGAGGGATTGATAGCGTCCACTGGTATCCTGGTTTGGTCATCATTACGTGAGAGCCTTTCTGGCGAGCGACCATCCATCCGATCCGCTCAAACTTCCGCACGGTCTCCCGCCCGGAGCAAAGTTTCAGCTTTGCAGCTGTCATACAGCATATTTCCACAAGCCGGTCAGCATCAATAGGTTCTTTCGATTCCATTGTTTCAAGCCAACCCTGAATAGCTTCTTTAATGTTTGCGATTGCCTCATCATATGTGTTGCCCTGCGAGAGACAACCCGGAAAGGCTGGTACTTCGGCAATATAATAGCCTGCTTCATCTTTTTCGATAATGGCATGTATTTTCATAGAGCCTCCTCGGGTTCTAATGCGTTCTATATAATAATGTATCATATGCCATATATATCGTCAAAAGAACCCATATTCTTCCCCTCCCCTCGAGGGGAGTAGGGATACTTGAGGGGAGGGTGACCCTATTTTGTTTTCTGAAGACTATCCCAATCCTTTAAAAACCGCTCAAGACCTATGTCTGTCAGAGGGTGGTTCATGAGCTGTTTGAGGACATTAAACGGAATCGTCGCGATATCAGCGCCGATGAGGGCTGCGTCGAGGACATGGACAGGGTTTCTGATACTTGCCACGATGACTTCTGTTTCTAAACCATAGTTGAAAAAGATTTTACAGATATCGTCGATGATGGTCATACCTTTTTGCGCGAGGTCATCAAGTCTGCCGATGAAGGGGCTCACATATGTTGCTCCCGCCTTCGCCGCGATGAGGGCCTGTATGGGCTGAAAGATAAGGGTTACGTTTGTCTTGATCCCTTCAAGAGAGAGGGTCCTGACAGCCTTGATCCCTTCTTCTGTCATGGGGATTTTGATGACTGCATTGTTGCCCAGAGATGCCAGTTTTCGTGCTTCTTCACACATGCCTGCGGCGTCTTTCGCGATTACTTCAAGACTCACAGGGCCATCGACGGTCTCCAGTATTTCTTTTATGACAAGTTGAGGGTCTTTCTTCTCTTTTGAAAGGAGCGTCGGGTTTGTTGTGACGCCATCAACGAGCCCCATTTCAATACCCTTTTTAATCTCCTCTATATTTGCCGTATCGATAAAAAACTTCATGGTCTGAATACCTCCATTCAATTTTTGCTATTCAGGTTTAAAAAACTTGCACCATTATACACAATTGCCATCAAAATTACGAAGTTTTCTTTTCTTTGTTGATTCGTATTGACAGACTCTCTTTTTGTATGCTAAAAGAATTTGATATGAAAGAAAAGAGAGAAATAAAAAATTGGTTTTGGTGGCGAGTTATCGTAGGTGTGAAACCGTAAATGACTGGCCATGGACGGTTTCACACTGTCCATGGCCGTTTTAATTTCAGGCCATGGGCTTAAACTCATGGCCTTATTTGTAAGTGATTAAAAAAGGAGGAGTTTATGGAGAAGAAAATATTTTTGAGTGAAAAGGACATGCCGAAGGCATGGTACAACATCCAGGCAGACCTGCCCAGTCCACTTGCCGCCGCCTCTCAATCCGGCAACAGGCGAACCGATCACGCCGGATATGCTTGGGGCCATCTTCCCGATGAATCTCATCGAGCAGGAAGTGAGTACCGAGCGCTGGATCGATATTCCTGAAGAGGTCCTCGAAAGACTTATCATGTGGAGACCAAGCCCGCTGTGCAGGGCAACATCGCTGGAAAAATTTCTCGGAACACCGGCAAAAATATACTTCAAAAACGAAGGCACAAGCCCTCCAGGCAGCCATAAACCGAATACGGCCTTCGCTCAGGCATATTACAACAAAGTCGCCGGGATTAAAAGGCTGACGACGGAAACAGGGGCAGGGCAGTGGGGAAGCGCCCTTGCCTATGCCTGCAACCAGTTCGGCCTTGAGTTGAAGGTATACATGGTCCGGGTAAGCTACAATCAGAAACCATACCGCAGGGTCATGATGGAGACATGGGGGGCCAAATGTATACCGAGCCCGAGCCCTGAGACAAACGCGGGAAGAAAGTTCCTTGAAGGAAACCCTGACCATCCGGGAAGCCTCGGTATGGCCATCAGCGAAGCAATCGAAGATGCCGTAACATCAAAGGACACTAAGTATTCTCTGGGAAGTGTTCTCAATCACGTCATGATGCATCAGACCATTATCGGCCTTGAAGCAGAGAAACAGCTTGCTATCGCCGGAGATTATCCCGATGTAGTCATCGGGTGCGCGGGCGGCGGGAGTAACTTTGCCGGTATCGCTTTTCCCTTTGTTCGTGACAAGATCCACGGTAAGAACATCCGCATTATCGCGTCGGAGCCGACATCATGTCCTACTTTGACGAGAGGTGAGTATGTGTATGACTTCGGTGACACCGCCATGACGACGCCTCTTCTGCCCATGTATTCCATCGGGCATAATTTTGTTCCGGCGCCCATCCACGCGGGAGGACTCCGATATCACGGCATGGCGCCCCTCGTGAGCAAACTGTACACGGACGGACTCATCGAGGCACGAGCGTACAACCAGCTTGAAACTTTTGCCGCCGGTCTTATCTTCGCGAGGACTGAAGGGTTTATCCCGGCTCCCGAAACAAACCACGCCATCTGCTGCGCCATCGACGAAGCGAAGAGAGCGAAGGAAGAAGGAAAAGAGAAGGTCATTTTAATGAATTTCAGCGGGCACGGCATTATAGACCTTCCGTCCTATGATGCCTACATGTCGGGCAAGCTTCAGGATTATGTGCTGCCCAACGAGGAGATACAGAGGCTATTGAAGGATTTGGATAGTTATCCGAAATTGAAATAAAAAATGTTCAATGTTCAGGTCAAAGTTCAAGGTTAAGAAAGAGCTCTGAACCTCGATTCCCCGGAATTTGCAACGTTGAACCATATCAGTTATTATAGATTCTGGATCCAGATTGTCCGATGTTTATAACTGAACCTTGAACTTTGAACTGTTTTTGACACCGAGTTTTAACCTTGAACCTTTAACTTGAACCGGTATTGACATGGATATTTATTGTACTCAGCTTGGTATGGTTATTGAAATCTCCTATTGTTTTTCTGTCAACGAGGGGTTACCATGCCGCAATACAATCGGCTGCTGGCAGGAGAGGGCTGATATAATGGCCCTTCTCAAGGCACGATTTACCGATGAACAACTAAAAAAGGCCTTTGGCGGTCTGCCGAAATCGAAGTTAGAGCGCATCGCGGAATCGATAAAGTCTGCCCGTGAAAAGGAGTAGAAGGTGCTTTCCGACAGAGTGAAAAGTGTCCGGCCATCGGGCGTGAGAAAAATCTTTGACCTCGCGAATAAAATCAAAGACCCGATCAATCTCAGTATCGGAGAGCCTGACTTTGATATTCCCGACAGCATAAAAGAAGAGGGCATTCAATGGATACGGGCCGGGTTCAATAAATATACCCCTTCCGGCGGCATACCTGAACTAAGGGAGAAAGTCCTCCATCATCTGCGGCAAAAAGGCATCATCTGCGAAGACGCGATCATTACTGCGGGAGTCACCGGCGGTCTGCTCCTTGCCCTCATGGTCACCCTCAACCCTCTTGACGAGATTATTATCCCTGACCCTTATTTTGTACTCTATGAATATCAGGTTCTTTTGCTTGGCGGCAGACCTGTTTTTTTTGATACCTATCCTGATTTCACTCTGAGAGAAGAAGCACTCAGAGGGGCCATAACAGATAAAACAAAGGCCATTCTCGTCAATAGTCCTAACAATCCCACCGGCATGGTGCACTCGCGGGAAGAACTCGAAATGGTTGTCAGGGTAGCACGTGAGAGAAATATTCTGATCTTTTCTGACGATATTTATGACAGGTTTGTTTACGACGGTGGTCACGGTACCTATCTCGGCCAACTCTATGAAAATACCCTGACCTTTGGGGGTTTTTCCAAGACATGGGGAATGACCGGATGGAGGCTTGGTTATGTCGCGGGCCCCAGTGAGATCATCCAGTGTATGGTTACCATGCAGCAATATGCCTTCAGCAGCGTCAATTCATTCGCACAGAAAGCAGCGCTGAAAGCCCTTGATTATAACACAGACTGATTTGATCGATGACTACCGGAAAAAGCGTGATCTTATCTATGAAGGGATTAAAGATAAATACGCTGTTGTGAAGCCCAATGGGGCATATTTTATTTTTCCTGAAGTACCCGGAGGGGATGGCGATGTATTTGTTGAACGGGCCCTCGAAAAGAAACTTTTTATCATACCCGGCAGCGTTTTTTCGAGGAGAAAATCACATGTGCGGATCTCCTTCGCGTCGAGCGAGGAGAACTTGCTTAAAGGCATAGAAATATTGAGGGACATGGCATAAAGGAGCATTGAGCAGGATATGCACGAAGGTATATGTGAGTTATTATTAGCAAATGATGTACAGTTCCTGTACGTGACGAACAGGATCGTTGAAAAGACTGCACTGAATCTGGCGGCAGGCCTCCCATCTTTTCATTGCGAAGCCTCAATCAATGAAAAGATTGCCTTTGAATTGGCTCTCACATGCAGTTGGGCATCGAAAAGGACGGCTTGTCTTTTATCTTCGGAAGGACTCTATGAGGCCCTCGATCCGCTTATGAGTTCGGCCTATACCGGCATTGCCGGCGGATTTCTTATCATTGCCGTTCAGGAAAATGACGAAGAGATCACCCCGCTCGGGCAATTTTCAAAACTGCCCGTTCTTGTGACAGAAGATGCCGATGAATTCAGGCGTGCGGTGGAGTTCGGCTATTATATCTCGGAGAAATACAAGATACCGGTTGTGATTCAGGCAGCCCCCTTTGAAAAGAGGCAAGGTGGTCAGGGCATCGAGGAAGGTCGTGAATCAGATATGAGTCGGGAATCGGGCTCAACGATCCAATGACCCGACGACCCGACAGACCCAACGACCCAACGACCCAACGACCAGCTGAATTTGTGAAGACACCGGCGCGCTGGGCAGCCACACCGAAATTCAGATATGAACTCCATAAAGAGCTAAACGATAAGATTGAAAAGATACGGGCAGAATGCGAAGGATATGAGGGGAACAAAAAGATCATAAAGAGTAAGACCGGCCTTATTACCGACAGATTCTCCTATCAGGAATATTATGATGAGGAGACCAGTGTTCTCAAAATAGCAACGGTCTATCCTCTTCCGGAAAAACTTGTCATGGACTTTATCGGAGAAATGGATGTAGTGTTCTTGTCTGAAACGTACCCTGCCATAGAATTTCAGATACCTGAGAGGTCGAGAGTAAGTAAAGGCCCGGCCGGCATGGCACGCAGAGGTCCCAGGCCGGAAGAGACGATTTACGGGTTCCATGTTGTCCGTGACAAACTGGGTCCCGCTTCTTCCATTAATATGGCACATGGGATCAGGAAATGCGCGCCAGAAAAAAAGGTCCTTGCCATTACCTATGAAGATTTTTTCCTCCACTCCGGCATGCCTGCATTCGTCAATACAATATACAATGGTTCTGCCTATGTGCTCCTCATTATGTCCAACAGAAAAGAAGGAGAGATCAAGGAAATACTTCGAGGTTTTGATTTTCATAATTGTTATACAATAGCCACCATGAAGGAAGTGGAACGCTTTAAAAACACCGAAGAATTAACGGTCCTTTTCTGTAAAGGCATAGGGTGAAATGAGCACAAAATACCTCGCCCCTGAAAGGATCGGGAGAAATGGCCTTTTCTAAGATACGTGATTTGTGGCGTACTCATTTCATGAGAGGACTGCTATGAAGTTAGAGATTGTCTGTGCCGGTATCGGTGGAAGGGGCGTCCTTCTTGCTTCCACAATACTCATGGAAACTGCGATACAGGCCGGTTATAAAGCCATTGCCTCCGATGAATACGGTATGAGCCAGAGAGGCGGTTCTGTCGTATCTCTCATCAAAGTCGGTGATTTCGTGAGCCCCCTTATCGGCAGAGAAAATGCCGATATACTCCTTGCCTTTGAAGAAAGCGAGTTTTACAAGACCCTCTTCTTTTTGAAAAAGGGCGGGACGGCAGTTGTTAATACCGGCAGGACAGCTTTGCCGGAATCTGTCGGCAATCTTTTGAGACAGAGGAATATCCGGTGTTTTCTTATCAATGCCGACGGGATCGCGAAAGAAAAAAAACTGGTCCAATCGGCCAACATGGCCCTTCTCGGGTTTTTCTCGTCCCTCTCCATCGGTCCTTACACAACGGGGAATATAGAAGACATGATAACCCGGAAGGTCCCCGCGAAATTTCTCGAAAAAAACCGGGAAGTCTTTCATGAAGGAATTAAATTCAGTCAAGTTAAAGCTCGAAGGTTGATAGCTCAGTAGGAGAATCAAGATATTTATTAGAGCTTAGAGCTATGAGCTAATGCTATTCTGGAGGTTTTCTTTTGACGGTAACTATCAGGTTATGATCGGTAATCAGGCTATCGCGCGAGGGCTTGTCGAGGCAGGTATTGAACTTGCCGCGGCATATCCCGGAACGCCGAGTTCGGAAATCCTTCCGGGAATCGTTGAGTTCAAAAGGATGGAGAAGAAGGACATCCACACTGAATGGTCAACGAATGAGAAGTGTGCTTTTGAAGTGGCTTTTGGAGCGGCGTCGATAGGCAGGAAGGCCGCCTGTTTCATGAAGCAGGTCGGTTTAAATGTCGCCTTTGCTTCGCTCCTAAAGGCATTGGAAAAACCCATCGACGGCGGTCTTGTTATTGTCTCATGTGATGACCCTGGCCCGCAATCGTCCCAGACAGAACAGGACACGAGGTTTGCTGCTTCACTCTACGGTATTACTGTATTTGATCCGGCGTCTCCGCAAGAAGCAGCCGATGTCGCCTTTTATGCCCTCAACTACTCATTTGAGCATAAGAAACCAGTCATCATCAGGTCCACACATCGCGTAAGTCATGCCCGTGAGTCCGTACTCTCTCTATCCCCCCGGAACACGCACAGTAGTCCTCAATGAAGGCATCCAGCCTCCGTTCACGTCTTCTCCGATCTTCCCCAGACCCCGACCCCAGCCGACTTCGGCCTCTGTTTCTTCTAACCTTGAACCCTCCCCTTAACCTTCGTTTCACTTGGTGTCGTTGCCTCCGGCATGAGCTATTCTCTGGCCTATGATGTTATTCGTGATCTCGGTATTTCACACTCAGTCCCGATTTTCAAGGTACTCACCGTGTATCCGCCGGACAAAAGACTCATTAATTTTGTGAAGACCGCAGGGAAAGTCCTTGTTCTCGAAGAAACAGACCAGGTCATAGAGGCCATGCTGGGTGACAGGAAAAAAGTGCTTGGAAGGGCAACGGATATGTACCCGGAGCAGGGGAGATCACCTACGATATCGTCCGTGATGTCATCGCTCGTATTATGACCGAATTGGGGATAGCTGATATTGGTTTTACTCCTGATAAATCCATTGAGGAAACTTTACAGGACTTAAAAGTCCAGCCGAGACCTCCTAAATTGTGCGCGGGATGTCCGCACAGGGCCTCATTTTTTGCGATGAAATATGTATTTCCTGAAGCCATTTTTCCCGGCGATATCGGCTGTTATACCCTTGGTACCGTCCAGGGGGCTGTTGATACCTTTCTCGATATGGGTTCCGGGGTGACCTTCGCGGCAGGTTTTTATGACGCCTTCAACCAGGACGCAAAACTCATTCCTATTCTTGCCTCTGTCGGTGATTCCACATTTTTCCATGCCTGCCTTCCCTCCTGTATGATGCCGTTCAAAAAGAGAAAAAATTTATTCTCGTCATTATGGATAATGGGACCACGGCGATGACGGGTATGCAGCCCACCCCTCAGACAGGCGTCACTGTCGATGGCATCACCACGCGCTCGATAAAGATCGAAAATATTGTAAAGGGTTTTGGGGTTTCTTTCCTGAGGAGTGTTGATCCCTATGATGTACCCCTTATGGTAGGGACCATTCGCGAGGCATTTGACTATCTGAAGCAGGACAAATCAACAACGGCAGTAATAATAGCGAGAAGGGAATGCACCCTCCTTTCAAAAGGCGGGCTGCAAGACGCGCTTGCGAGTATTGATATTGAAAAAGATTGCACCGGTTGTAAGAGTTGCGTAAAATATTTTAATTGTCCTGCCTTGCCATTTGACGAAGAGACGAAAAGGGTTCAAATCGATAAAGGGCTCTGTGTTAGATGCGGGATTTGTCTCTATGCCTGTCCTGTTCAGGAAAAAGGGAAAGAATTAAAAACAGGTTAAAGGTAAAAGGTAAAAGGTAAAAGGCTAAAGGCTAAAGGTATAAAGGTTAAAGGTTAAGGTAGAAAGCAATAGCGGAATGAAAACAAAAGTCTCTATCGTTATTATCACGAAGGACACGAAAGAACTTCTCGAAAAGTCTCCTCAAGTCAATTAAGAAGATCTTTCCCTTCAACCTTACATAGGTAAAATTATTATTATTGATAATGCTTCTGCCGATGCCACCGAGGAAATGATAAAAGAAAACATTCCCGCTGTTGTGTACGTAAGAAATGAAAGGAATATGGGTTTTGCTTTCTCTGCCAACAAAGGCGCCTCGCTTGCCGAAGATGAATATATCCTCTTTCTCAATTCCGACACGATCCTCATGCAAGGGGAACTTGAAAAGATGATCCGTTTCATGGATAGTAATGCTGATGTGGCAATATGCGGCCCTCAGCTTGTCTACTCCTGATATGAAACCACAACGCTCATTTGCCGCTGTCCCGTCCCTTTGCGGGAGAGATTTTCCCGCAAGAGGGTCAGGGGTCAGGGGTCAGGGGTCCAAGGTGTCTGAGCGAAAGGTCAAGGGTCGGAGCACAAGGTTCAAGGTTCAGGGTCAGATCCTCGTTCCGAATTCACGTCCTCATTTTCTTCCCACTCCGATCCCCGATCCCCGATCCCTTTCGAAGACGTTCCCTCTCTCATCGGCGCCGCCATCCTTGTGCGAAGAGAAATCCTGAATGCGATAGGCGGTTTTGATGAAAGGTTTTTCTTTTTTCTTGAAGAGACTGATCTCTGCGTCAGAGTGTGTCAGGCCGGTTACAGGGTAGTGTTTTTCCCGGAAGCAAAAGTTATTCATTTACAGGGGAAAACCGTCCGTAAAAGCTGGATCAGCGGGCGGATAGAATACAATATTTCCCTCCACAAATTCATAAAAAAACATCATACACCGGCGTACTACAGCATTTTTATTGCTGTACGGTTTATAAAGGCGTTGTTTCTCGTAGTGCTTTTCCCTCTTTTTTTCTTTGGTCAACGGATGAGGATAAAGTACATCTATTATGTGAGACTCATTTCATGGTACTTCATGGGCTGCCCAGATGATGCAGGCCTTAGAGGCCGTAAATCGTGAAGCGTAAAACTGCATCAGCCTATTTGATTCTTGATTAAATCTGTGATCATTTTCCTATTGGTTCCAGCTTGAGATATTCTTCATTACCTCGTTCTTATCCTGTTAGCTCAATCTGATTGATTCGTGCAGCTTGTTGCAGGGAGCCCGTTCCCTCGCGTTCCCTCGCGTGCCCTCGCGTGCCCTCGCGTGCCCTTTAGGGTATTAGGGTATTATGGTATCAGGGTATCAGGGTAGAGGGCAGGAGAGAGGGTGCAAACTCCATGACAGTATATTCTTTCAAAAATATGGATTTACATTCCATAAATATTGCTTAATTTATGGAATTGCGATACAATCGATCCATGATAACCCGTTCGCACAAAATAAGTGAACTGCTAAAACCCGGAAAGGCACTCATTATTTATTCGATCAAGACGTGTTGGGAAAACAACGCTCCTTGCAGATTTCTTGTCTTCGACAAAGCTTAAAAGCAAGCTTGACTCAGGCGATAACATTAGGATACAACAAACCCTCGGTTCACAGGATTTTACTCGGATCATGGAATACGCCTCAGGATATGAACTGATAGCAATAGATGAGGCCCAATACATCCCTAATATCGGTAAGGGTTTGAAAATTATCATCGACCAAATTCCCGGCATGCGGATTATCGCTACGGGATCATCATCATTCGATCTTGCCGGCGCTGTCGGAGAGCCTTTAACAGGAAGAAAAAATACAGCGGTTCTTTACCCGATTGCCCAACAGGAGCTTCTTTCTCTCTACAACCGTCATGAACTGAAAGAGCGTCTTGAGGAGTTTCTTGTTTTTGGCTCGTACCCGGAAGTCATTATGGCAAAAAGCCATAAGGAAAAAATCAGTCTTCTTGAAGAACTCGTAAATTCATACCTTCTGAAGGATGTTCTTGCCCTTGACAGGATTAAGGCCCCCAAGGTCCTCCTCGACATTCTCAAGCTGAATTGCTTTTCAAATAGGAATTAAAGTGTCACTGAACAGAAATTGCCACACAGGTGAAACTTGATGTAAAAACAATAAGGACGATACCTCGACATTTTTGAGAAAGCCTTTGTTATTAAGCGTATCAGTGGATTTAGCCGAAAATTACGCAAAGAGGTTGTAACGAAAGCAAAATACTACTATCTTGACAACGGCATCAGGAACGCCATTATATCAGCCTTCAACCCTCTTGACAGCCGTAATGATTTGGGCCAACTATGGGAAAACTTTCTAGTAACAGAACAAATGAAAAAATACGCTTATCAGAGATATATACGGTTCTTTTTATTTTTGGCGTACTTACGACGGTCAGGAGTTGGATCTGGTAGAAGAAAGAGAGGGGAAATTAGCGGGATACGAATTCAAATGGTCCGATAAAAAAAGAAGAACCCCCCTGCGGATTGGCTCAAGGGATATGAAAAATTCGACCTATAAAAAAATAGACGGCAGAATTACCTCGATTTTATCCTATAGCTGAATTCGACTGGTTCCTGCAGAACCATATTTCCTCACCTTGTGAACAATTAATTGTAGCGTTTTCGGAAGCTCATTATTTTACGGAAAGAACGTCTCAATCTATCCAGAAGCGAATCCAAGACCTGCTCGGTTATCAGGTTACGTTTATTGAGAATCAGTATAATATTGGCATTTTCGAAGATACTGCGTCTTGCAATATTCAGAAAATAGCTGAATTCTTTTTTCGAGGTAGATCCACTTCCTTCGGCAATATTATTTGAAATACTCATGGTGGCACCACGCAGTTGTTCGGAGAATCGATATAATTTATTTTCTTCAAGCCTATCTGCAATATCGAAAAGGATATTCCCAATTTCGATGGATTCTTTCCAGATTTCTAAATCCTGAAATCTGAATCTATTCATTTTACCCCCCCGAATTTCTGATTTTTTTGTCAGTAGGAATTAGTCTTTGCAGCATTTAGTCTTATGCTTCACCACACTCCATGCCCTTTGCCCTTAGCTCTTTGCCTCTGCCCTCATCCACGCCCATGCTCTTAGCGCTTTGCCCATGCACTTAGCCCCATGCCCTATGCCATTTACGATATACGTCTTAGCTTTCCAAGACAAAAATAACTTCCAGCGTGACACGGTATTCAACAATCTTTCCGTCTTCGACGCGGGCTCGCTGTTCCGTAACCCTGAATCCTGTTATGCCTCTCAGAGTCTTGGAAGCCCTCTTGAAGCCAACCTGTATTGCATCCTCAAAACTTTTCGGTGAACCTGCAATGATTTCCGTAACACGTGCGACTCTACCTTCAGACCTCATAGGCCCTCCTTGGGTGATTTTTTTAAAGGCTAACAAGATGTTTATCACGTGTCAACTGTTTTTGTTATTTTTACTGTTTCACATGATGAATCCTGATATTTTTTGAGTGGTTTATACACTATTGAGGCAACAGAAGTGGTGGAAAACAGCAACACCGAAAATCATCGGTGTCTGTCAGGAAGAGACTGAAATAGCTACTTGTCTTAATGCTCTGTAACCTTCCAAATCATATCCACAATAGTTGGTGAATGTTCAGGCTTAACACCCGCACCGTCTGAAAGATTTTACTGTCCCGCCAACATACTTAAACGGGTTGGCCGATGTTATCTGACTCCATGAAGTGCCATTGTATCTATGAAGACCACGATCCCGCAAAGCTCGCATACAGCGATTGAACCTGAGAACAACCATACTTGCCGGATTGTTATATTGTTATCTGGTTCCATGAAGCGCCGTCATATTTCCAGAGACCGATCCCCAAAGCTCGCATACAGCGTTGAACCTGAAACAACCATACTTGCCGGATTGCACGGAATATTACCTGATTCCATGAAGCGCCGTCATATTTCCGGAGACCGAATCCCGCAAAGCTCGTATATAGGGTTGAACCGGAGACAACCATACTTGCCGGATTGCTGGAATTTTACCTGACTCCATGAAGCGCCATCATATTTCCAGAGACCGTATCCCGCAAAGCTCGCGTACAATGTTGAGTCAGAAACAACCATACTTGCCGGATTGCCGGAATTTATCTGACTCCATGAGGTGCCGTTATATTTCCAGATTCCGTATCCCGCAAAGTTCCCATACAGCGTTGAACCGGAGACAACCATATTCGCCGGATTGGCCTGCTCCGTTATCTGGTTCCATGAAGTGCCGTCATATTTCCAGAGAGCCATTTCCCGGAAAGTTCCCATACAGCGTTGAACCGGAGACAACCATATTCGCCGGATTGGCCCCTGCTACCGTTATCTGGTTCCATGAAGTGCCGTCATATTTCCAGATAGCGTTTATTCCCGCAAAGCTCCCATAAAAGGTTGACCCAGAGACAACCATATTCGTCGGATTTGCCCATGTTATCTGGCTCCATGAAGTACCATTGTACCTATAGGTTCCATGTCCCGTGAAGGTAGCATACAGTGAGCCATAAGTAGATGCATCATAACTTATCTCAGTAGAATAATCGCTTTCAAGGTGAGAAGCGTCGTAGGCAGTTGCGGCAAAATAATATGTGCTGCCATCAGGAAGGTCTGTAAATGTATGCGTAAGATTTGTTCCGACATCAATAACTGAAGTATAATTATTGCTCGCTGTTCCGTGATAGATCTTATATCCGGCGGATCCATCGGAGGCATCCCATGCAAGGGTGACCTGGGCTGCGTAAGCGCTACCTTGGGAAAGAAGGAATGACGTCACACAAATGAGACACCAGAATCCAACGATAAGGAGCGAACAAAGGCATTTATTTTTTTTGAAAGATGTCTGGTACTTCATGGTAGCCTCCTGACTGGATATTTCTCGCCAGGGGGATAAGCATAGATGAATATGCTTTTCTCCATGGCAGCCCTACGGCCATATCCTCCCCTGACGGAAAGACGTAGGTTAGTGGCTTTGCGTCCTGATTTTTCAACCAGTTTGCCTTTTTCATAGATACTATTATCCATCTTTACATTATGATTAACGATGACATACATCACAGAGCGAGCCATTTTTGTTTAAAAAATGTGCCCGTTGTTATATTTTTTATGACATCTGTCACACCATTTAATACCCTCATTGGCCATGTTCCTCCTCGGTTAATTGCTGCCTTAACTAAAGCAATCTATGTGCCTAGCAAGGATGGACAATGTAACTGTTGAAAATTACAAGACATCAGTGATTTAGGAGAATGGACATTGCGTGATCAATGAATGATATTGCCGTCAGACATATTTAAATTGTGCAGGTTATTTCATACATTTGAAATAGTGAAGAATTTGTTTGCCAACATGAACATTTCGATGTTGTTTCCATCTCCAAGGTGCTGCCGAAGATGGGCAACTCTACTTCATCTCGGGTGTTATGAGAATCGCCCCAAACTGATGTAATGGCTTTTGTGTCGGACCCATACCTCTTTTTTTCTTCAATAAAAAAATAACTCAATGGCTACTAACACAATTTATTTTGGTTGTATGGGTGTCCGGTTAAAAAGGGGGCAGAACCAGCGGAAGATCATTAGTATATCTTATGCATCCACTTCTCCTATCACTCATTTCACTCTTTCTAGAATGGCTCCATTGAAAAGTTTAAAACTTCCGTCCGGCTGTAAATCTATCCATATGGATATTGGAGAGGAGATAGACCTGAGAGTTATTCTGGGTAACCCATCCGGTGTGGTTTCTATCTTCGAATTGATTTCCGCGACAGTGGGCTTTTCATCTTGTTTCCATTTTGATGTGTACGTACCAAGGGCCCTCCCATCTGTGGTTATTTTACTGATGCCCACGCTGTAATCATATAGCCTGACCCCATCGGGGGCATTGATTTTGTGATTCAAAGCTTCCCATCTTCCGCCTTCCAGACTCTTAAGATCATTCAAATTTGAGAGCCTGGTTTCACCCGAAAAAACCGGAAAGGAAAAGAGAACTGCCGATACCATCAATAAAACCACTATAGTCAAACCCATTGTTTTTCTCATTCTTTCCTTCCTCCTCTTGAGTTACCTATCTTCTATAAATAACCTAATTTTTATAACTCAATTTTGAGACAATATTCAAGGAGACCACTCGTCAGTCAGCAAAATTACCTGAGGTTCGTGATGATAACTGAAACGCCACGTTTATCCCTTGTGCAATTGAAGATGCAAGAAACTTCAGACGAGGTAATTACTCCATCAAAAACCACAATGATAAAGATGTCCGGCTTACGGTGGATCAAATGTGGACGTGGGATGTTTGATGGTGACCCCCCACGTCCATTAGAAACTATGATAATGCGGGACAACCCCACACCTTATTAAGGTTAGAGCCATCGCTTCCGGATTACCCGCTGTCACCTGACTCCATATGGTTGCCATTATACATCCAGATGCCGGAACCTCCGAAGTCTCCATACAGGAGAGAACCTGTTGCTGCCATGGATTCCGGATTATTTGGACTTGCCTGAGTCCATGTAGCACCGTTGTACATCCAGATGCCGGAACCTCCGAAGTCTCCATACAGAAGGGAGCCTGCGGCCGCCATGGATTCCGGATTACTTGGGGCAGCCAGGCTCCATGTAGTGCCGTTGTACATCCAGATGCCGGATGATCCGAAGTCTCCATACAAGAGTGAACCTGCGGCCGCCATACTTTAGGGATTACTTGAGGCAAGCTGACTCCATGTGGTTCCATTATACATCCAGATACCGGATGATCCGAAGTCTCCATACAAGAGTGAACCTGCGGCCGCCATACTTTCGGGATTACTTGAGGCAAGCTGACTCCATGTGGTTCCATTATACATCCAGATACCGGATGATCCGAAGTCTCCATAGAAAAGGGAGCCTGCACCAGCCGCCATGGTTTCAGGATTACTCGGCGCTACCTGGCTCCATGTTGTGCCGTTGTGCATCCAGATACCGTAAGATCCAAAGTCTCCATACAAGTTCGATCCTGATACTACCATGGTCTCCGGACTGTTGGGAGTATCTGGCTCCAGGAGGTGCCGTTGTATTCATCAGAGACCGGCTGAAGGGAAGGAGGCGTAGAGGCCCGCCGGCACGGCCGCCGGCTGGGCCCAGTCGGTGCCTGATTCCGAGGTCAGCGTGAAGGAGATCGGGTTGCCGGAGGCATCGAGCACCTGGCTGATGCCCCCCCAGAGGAAGGTGCTGCCGAATAGTGCCTTGGTATGCCCCTCGCCGATTGTCAGATTCGCCATATAGTAACGGAGCTCGGCGCTCGTATCGTAATTCAGCATTAAAACGCTCTGGATGCCCAGCGTCACATCGAAACTCAGTGTGTGGGTGCCAAGCGAATCGCCCGAATAGCCGGAATTGGCAACATAGCAGCCGCTGACACTGCCGCTTGTCATGCTTGTACTCGTGTAGGCGCTAAATCCCCAACAGGAGTTGGCAGGGACCCACACGTTCGGACCGGTGTTGGTAGCGCTTACCTGGCCGGACACGCTAACCTGGAAGGTGACCGTGGCTTGCGTACCTATTAGGGCCGGATTGGCTGGGTTGATCAGGATGCTGTCGGTTGATAGGCCCTGGACAAAAGAATGGCCTATGGTCCCGACGTTGTATAACCCCCCTGCAAAACTGAATCCGCCGTGCTCCAGCCCCTGAAGTGGCCGAAACCCAACTCGCCGTGTGAGGCGGCTGCCGCCGAGGCGTTGGGGATGGCATCAGCGACCTGGGCCGAGGAATGCACGGTGCCTGAGGTTCCGGAACTGCTGAGGTCTTGCGATGGAGAGGCCCCGCTGGGCAAGACCGAGGCCTCTGCCACCGTACGAACATCCAGGGTCTGCGCCACGGCGGTAGGAACCCCCACTGGCATTGCCATCAGATACACCACCAACGCCCCTGCCCATAAGACCACGATCCCTTTCATTTTCATCTTTCTGTCCTCCCTATCATGATGTATTTCGACAAAAAACTCGCTTTTTTAGCGCAGAAAAATGCGCTACCTGATTTCGCAATTGTCTATAGAAATGCTCGACACTTTTTGCGATACCATATCTCCAAGTCTCCGAAGACCCGATTACGCAGAGGGCGGAGAGTCCGAATTGACAAACGCAGGCTATAGACGATTATTGTACCCATCTGTCAGCAGCCTTTGCTTTCAATTATAGCGTGGATTGAGAAAAGCACAAGGGGTATTTATTGCCACGGTTGAAACATCCTTGCCCGCAATCGCTTGTTCATTTGTAATTTCCGCGAATATGACGATACTTTCACGAAGTTTCTGAATTGTGAATCGGTTAGTCCTAACAACCTATGAAACCTCGAAACATCGCGTGTGATTCCTGACAGCTTTCATAAGTAAGCCCACAACACTTCCGACAAAGAAACTCTTGTTTGCCTTTCTTAGGCCCATGACAAGGAAGATAATGAACATATTGCATGATAATCTGAATACATTAAAAACACGTAAAGCTCTGACAATCAAAGGAATACATTGACTATCAGGACTTTGCGGAAAGCTGCAAATAAAGGTAACGATTACCAATAAAAACAAAGGGCATCATTCTCTATAACTTTTTGTAATTATATGGCAAAAAGCAAAAAAAGCCGATTACAATGAAAACTGGTAGTATTGTTGGTTCGCCAACCACAAAAAACCGGGAGCCACAATTTTAATGGTGGACAAACAAACCAAATGGAGCGGAGGCTACTTCGGGTCCTGCTATCTTTATTCCTTGATTGTCTTTACCCGATAACACAACTACGAAACTGCGACCGACTTGACATAGAAGAAAGGGGGGGGGAGATTTCTCCCCCCCCTTGTGATCGAGTTAGAAACCCGCCACCATGAGTACCGGATCAGTCGATGTGAGATTGGTCCATGCACCGGCTTCATATTTCCAAATACCCGCTCCCGCAAAGTCACCATACAGTGCGTTGCCTGAGGCCGCCATAAATTGCGGGTTATTTGGACTTGCCTGAGTCCATGTAGCACCGTTGTACATCCAGATGCCGGAACCTCCGAAGTCTCCATACAGGAGAGAACCTGTTGCTGCCATGGATTCCGGATTATTTGGACTTGCCTGAGTCCATGTAGCACCGTTGTACATCCAGATGCCGGAACCTCCGAAGTCTCCATACAGAAGGGAGCCTGCGGCCGCCATGGATTCCGGATTACTTGGGGCAGCCAGGCTCCATGTAGTGCCGTTGTACATCCAGATGCCGGAATCTCCGAAGTCTCCGTACAGGAGAGAACCTGTTGCAGCCATGGTTTCCGGGTTACTTGGGGTAGTCTGAGTCCATGTGGTGCCGTTGTACATCCAGATGCCGGAACCTCCGAAGTCTCCATACAGAAAGGAGCCTGCAGCCGCCATGGATTCCGGATTATTTGGACTTGCCTGAGTCCAGGTTGAGCCATCCCATTTCCAGATACCAGCTCCCGCAAATGAGCCATACACTAATGAACCTACTGCTGCTATGGATTGCGGATTGTTAGGTGAAAGTTGGCTCCATGTACCCACCTCCCATTGCCAGATGCCAGTTCCCGCATTAGCCACATAAAGCAACTGATCAGTATTGAGTATTATCGGGCGCATCATGTCGTTTTCTTCATGGCTCAGGATGTGGCAGTGCCATGTGTACTCGTGACCGAAGTTGGTCATTTGGTTGGTTCTGAGAGGATTGAGGGCAAAAAAAAAAAAAAAAAAAAAAAAAAAAAAAAAAAAAAAAAAAAAAAAAAAAAAAAAAAAAAAAAAAAAAAAGGCTGCCATACAATTGAAGGATTGTTCGGTGTAGCCTGAGCTCCATGTACCTAATTCCCACTGCCAGAGACCAGTTCCCGCGTTAGCCACATAAAGCAATTGATCGGTATTGAATATTATCGGCCGCATCATGTCATTTTCTTCATGGCTCAGGATGTGGCAGTGCCATGTGTACTCGTGACCGAAGTTGGTCATCTGGTTAGTTTGAAGAGGATCAAGAGCGCCTCCATCAGTCGTATCGATTTGCGAGAAGCCTTCGGTGGAGCCTATTGGCATCGCCGGGTGCAGGGGTCGAATGCTGTTGGGAAGAGGCGAAGGGTACTCTCGGAGCAACCGGCCTCAAGGCGACAATCGTGTCTTCCAGTGGGCCATCCTGACGGTGTCTTTCCAGCCAAGTTCGTTGTCGTCGGGAAGTCTGATAAATCCGTCCCATCCGACCCTGTTGAGTACCTGCACATCAAAGAGATGGAAGTGGATCGGGTGTGTGTCTACACCATTGTGTGTGATTCTCCAGATCTGTATCTCGTTCGGTTTTACAATCTCAGTGGCCGGATCGACAAAATTCTGGAGGATAAAGTTTGCTATAGCAGCATTTGTGAATGGTCTTTCCAGTCCCAGTTTTGCGCTCATCCGTCCATAATCATCAAAGGTGGCGCCCATCTCATCGTGGATAGCTTTCGGTTTCATGTTGAGATTGCTTACTATTGTGCCATCAACCTTCTGAAAGCTGATAGCGCCGTCAGAAATTCTCGAAAGACCCCAGTTGGGCCATGTAGCGGGGAATGTTGTTGCGTACGTGTCGTTATAAGCGGTCTGACCTACAACAATCGGGTCCTGAGATGACTGAAAGACCCCTGTTGGTCCTGCAAAGGCGGTCGTGAGGGTGTTAAATCTGCGTTGTGTTATAGCCATCCGGGATAGGGGTTGTTGGAGTTCCTGTTACTACGATCTGCATGATTGTTCTGATATTGGGACCGACACCGGGAGGAATTGCGATATAACCGCCTATATCTGTCCTGTCCGGGGCTCCCGTATAGTAATCATAGTGAGGATCAAGGGCCGGGAATGCTGTCGGTGCGTCATTATAGAGAATAAGTGTCTGACCTGCAAAACTGCTGAAATCGACGATGACGTCGGCCCTTTCAGCGGGACCGAGAAAAAGTGTGCCTCCGCCCTCGTCTCTGCTGGAGTACATTGCCGACGTTAAACATTGTCGGGTCAAGGTTCCACTGAACCGGCTGGGTCGGCAGGACCACCGGTTTGGGCAGAAAGCCGCCTTCAGTGCCGATCTGAACAAATGCCGGGCCTCTTGTGGCCGGGTCAGGCACACCACCCTCTCTGCCGTCTGCAGGCCAGGTTTCCGGGAAGCCGGCGAGTCAGTGCCGCGGGAACCATACCGACTTCGGTTAAGGGGGTATAGATCGTTGCCGACGCAAACGCCTGCGTGCCACCTGCGGGCGGAGCGGCAATTGATACTGTGGGCGCAGAAGTGTATCCGCTGCCTACTGTATTCGAGTGTAATAGCTGTGACAACACCCCCGGTCACTGTTGCCGTCGCAGTGGCACCTGTGCCGCCGCCACCTGTGATGGTAACCGAAGGAGTGGAAGTATAGCCGGAACCTCCGAGCGCAACGTTGATAGCGCTGACGATCGGGGTGGCTCTGTAAAGTTGCAGGTTGAGGAACCTGTCATGGGAAGCGTTGAGCACGCGGAAACGGTATTCCTGTGGCGCAAGCGTGACGGTTGGGTATACCGTTCCGTTAACCATCATAGTGTCGAGGAACGCTTCAGCTCCCCAGGATGGATTTTCTGTACCTGGCCTTAAAGGTGGTTGTCCGGCCACGGCAGCGTATTCATTATTGACCGGACCGTTTGTGATACAGAAGGGTGGTACAGCCTGCGCCGTGGACCCGCATGTTGGAGTTGACGGGAAGAACCAGGGGCCGTAATGCCAGCGGCCCATTGCATTTACGCCGCTCAGGTCCGGGTTAAAGGGGTTCTGGGCTGGCATATAAACATGGGGCCACCAGAGGTCGCCGGTTGTTGGCGTGAGCGGTTATGGGTTGTCCGGGAACGGAGCCCCAGGCCCAGGTGGGATCAGTTGTCATTGTGTACTGGGTGTTAACACCATCTGTGCCGATGGAAGCGTTGACAAAGGTCTTGTCCTGGATTATGAGGGGAATCTGGGTGGCCGGGATCGTTCCGGCAGTATAGGTTTGGCCCTTGACAGTGCCGCCGCTGACCAAAGCCTGCTCCACCGGGTCCGTTATAAGATAACCGGCTGCTTCTCCCGCATAGACATTGAGGCGGGTGATGCCCCAGGCATGGTCATGATAGAAGAGAAGTCTGGCGCTCTGCTGGTTTGTGTAGTAGTATGTCTGTTTTCCGGCGCCGGGGTTATTGGTTGCGTTTGCCACCGCGCACGTTGTCTGAAGCTTGCAGGAGTCGATCATGGCCCCTGTCGTTGCGTCAAACCACATATCAGGCACATAGGCTGCACTGACACCCTTAGGATAGGGGACTCAGTGGAGCTCTCTCCCACCGGAGCGGTCCACTGGTGGGCTGTTCCGTCACTGATCCATGGGGTCCGACCGCCGTGGAGATGGATAGAACCACGGTTCTGAGAGAAATTACCCGTAACCGTTCCACCGATCACCTTTGTTTCTGGATTGTAATTGATTTCAAACGGTCCTGAACCCATGATGGTGGTGTCTACCGGCAGAAAAAGGCTGCCGTTAGCGGGTATGCTGTTGGTGAACTTGATGCGGACCGGCCTGCCGTTGGTGCCGCCTGTTGGTAAGGCTGCTCCAGGCGCATAAGCCGGGTCATAATTGGAGGCAATGATCAGGGGACCGAGATAGTGGGGGACTGCGTTCGGAGTCTGTACCCCACCCGGGTTTGTCTGACGATAACCACGCAGTTTCGTGCCGCCGGTCAGGGCAGTCGTCTTATCGCCTGCGACTGCTCCAAACATGGTATGCATCCGTTCGCGATACTGGACCAACTCGATTTCGTAGTAGTCCGATCCCGGATACGTTGACTGATCCGGAACGGCAATGGGGATACACTGCCCGAGATTGTTCGGGGTGGTGCATCCCAGTGGTGCGAGAGTGTCAACGAATTTCGTCAATGGCGGGCTATTGGCCCAGTTCGGGGTGGCAAAATAGTCCGGGATCTTATACCCGTTTGCCCCGGTGATGAGCGAGCCCGGCGGCACCTGTGCTCTGACCTGATCAACACTCCAGGGCATAGCAAACACAGTCAATATTAAAACCATCAAGATTAAAACCTTTTGATTTTTCATAATCCTCACTTTCCTCCTATAATTTATTTGCTATACCTGCTTGTTTACCTTTTAACTTTCATATATTATACCAAACTATATTACATTGCAATATAGTTTAAGTTGGCAAAATGCTCCTGTCAACATACTCCACTGTTTGAGCTATCCGGTATATTTTTCCCTTCAACACGCAATTCAGTATTTCAAGATACATGCCACAAGCTGATGGCTGCTAAAAAAATATAAAATCCATTTAATATCAAATAGTTGTTAGAAGAGATAGTATTGATGCTTAGATCGGAAATGATAAAATGTGTCTTGTGTAAGAAGACATGGTCTTGCAAAAGAAGATATTGTCTTGTATGACATGGAATATTGTATGGCGAATAAATTTACCATAGTATGCTTAACAGAATAATTGTGAAAACGTTATTGCATAAGGGTTGAGATTTGGTATAATGGAAACGCAGCTTTATCACACAGAGCGTGGATATATAGACGTTGAGAGACCACAAGGAAGCTGTCATGATGTCAATGTGTTAAGCAAACATTGAGTGGCGGTAGCTTGTTTTTATTTTTAGAAGGGGTATTATAAGATAATGGTGACGTTAAGAGAAGCTAAGGCCGTAACAGATTCAATCGTGAAACGACTGCACCCTCTCTCGGTTGTATTATTTGGTTCTGTGGCCCGCGAAGCAACCGGAGAAGATCTGGATCTGCTCATTATTGTGGAAGACACACCTGAAACAATGACTGACCTTAATGTCCGACTTGGTAAATCATTAAGAAGATTTTATAAAAAATTTGATATCGATCCTTTTATTATACAACATTTTCTTTTTAATGAATATCAACGTAAGGGTAGCCCTTTTTTAAAAATAATATCAAAAGAAGGGAGGTCTTTGTATATGAAAAATGCTGTCCAGGAATGGATTAAACAATCTGTGGAAGAATTGAATATCGCAAAATATCTTTTGGAAGGAGGCTATCATAAGGGTGCATGCTATCATGCTCAACAAGCTGTTGAAAAGGCTATAAAGGCACAATTGCTCAATAAAGGATGGGAACTCGAGAAGACACATAGTATGGAACGATTAGACGCGATAGGAATAGATTACAAAATAAGGTTCAGCATAAGCGAAGAAGAAACAGTCTTTATAGACAGTATTTATCGAGGTCGATATCCGATAGAAACCGGGCTTCTCCCTCTTGGAGAACCATCCGCTGAGGATGCTGAAAAAGCAGTGGGCATTGCGGAGAGAACAGTGAAAAACTGCAAAAAGCATTTTAAAAAAGAAAACATGAGTTTTCGAGAGTTTATAATTATATTGAATAACATTGAACTTTGAATGATAGCGTTGAACATGAACTTGAACGTTGAACTATTTTGTTGAGGGGAGGATTGATATGTCAGATAAAGCATTACTCGTAGGTATCAACAAGTACAAGTTGCCGGGGAGCGATCTTCAGGGTTGTGTTAATGATGTTACCAATATGCGCCACATGCTGCTTACCTATTTTGGTTTTACGGTCGAGCAGATCCGTGTTATTGTGGACGAGCGCGCTACAAAGGCGAACATCATGAAGCGTCTGGAATGGCTTGTGAAAGGGGCAAAATCAGGGGACCGGCTCGTTTTCCATTATTCCGGCCATGGCTCTCAGATCAGGGACCGGGAAGGTGATGAGTTAAAAGACAAACTCGATGAGATACTCTGTCCTTACGATATGGATTGGGACGGCACTTATATTGTCGATGATGACCTCGGAAGGATATTTTCTCAAATTCCCAAAGGGGTAAATCTTGAAGTCTTCCTTGACAGTTGCCATTCCGGAACTGCCACGCGGGAGATCATTGCCGCCGGAAATGTTTTCGTTGATATGGCCATAAAACAGAGATTTCTTCAACCTCCCGTTGATATTCTTTGCCGCGAAGAAGATGGTCTTCCGGTGCGCAGACTTTTGAGAGGAAATCCGACGCCCATTTCTCATGTCCTTTTCGCGGGCTGCCGTGAGAACCAGACATCCGCAGATGCCAATATTAACGGATCGTACAACGGAGCATTCACATACTATTTCTGTAAACACATGCGTGATGCCAACGCTGAGCTTACCCGTTCGGAAGTACTGAAACGCCTTCGTGCTTCACTGAGATTCAACAAGTACGACCAGGTCCCGCAACTCGAATGTCCCGCGCCGAAGCTGAAAAAGAAAGTGCTGGAATGATTCATCGGTTTTAACCACCAATCTGTGTTAACGACAAAAAATGTGGTTTCTGTTCTACAAAAAATGTAGTTCTTCTCCTGGACAAAGCTAAGCATGTTGGTTGGAAAGCAAGGCTGTTCAAAGGATTCCCATAAAATATCGTTATGGCACATAACTTGCTCATCTAAAGACATACTATGGAGGTTGACAATGCCGGTGATTGATGTTATGTCTTGCACGGCGATCGAGTTTTTCTTCAAAAAAAGTTTTCTTAACTATTATGGTATGGCAAGAAATTAGTCGAATTTAATCGATCGAAGGAGGTTATGTTATGTTTAGAAGATTAAAGATGTTATTAATTGTACCCTGTTTACTTCTCTTTGCCGTTATTGCTGTTGCTGAGACTACACCTATGTTAGCTTTTTATCCACCTACCATTTACGCCTATGATTCTCTCACCGGGTTGATAGACACTGTTGACAATAGTCCCATGCAATCACCAGTAGTACCGGACATGAATCCGGCGCAAACCTTGATGATTTATAACTATGATGGTGTTATCAACCTTTATGATACGTTATCAAAACTTCCCCCAACGCCGATAACCACGGTGACACCATTAAACCACAGCGAGGGTGGAAATGTTACCTATTTTAACGCTAATGGCGAAATCCTATTCGTGGATAGCGCTGATTATACGCTGAAAAGGATGAATACTGCCGGAGAATCTGTTGTAACAGTGGCGAGCCCCACGGCAGGTTATAACTTTACTTACTTCGCGCTATCTCCGGACCGAAGCAGGATTGCCATCATAGAAAACGTTCAGGGCTGCACCGAGATGAATTATTACACATGTAACACTGAAAGACTTGTTTTACTAAATGCCGATGGGACAAACCCCACAGTCATAAAAACCGCCTATTTGGGAGAGTGGAACTTTATCTCCTGGAGACAGGATTCTCAGGCCTTGCTTTATTACCATCATCATTTTGATGGGTCCGGCATTCCTGCTAATAAAACCCCTGGATACACGCTCTTTGATTTATCCGGCGGACCGGTCACGACAACAGATTTCACCGGTAGAAGCTGGGGCTACCCCGAAAATGTCTGTGTTTTCACAAGAAACGGAAACCTTTTGAGTCTGCAATATGCGGAATTATACGATGGAAGAACAGGCAGCCTGATCGCCGATGTTTCGTCCACCGTGCCATACATGATGATCGAAGGAATCATGGGGCGGAGAATTAATGGTGATTTGTATTTTGCTGAAAGCGACAGAACCAATTTTCATCTCTTTGTCGAGTCGGGATCTCTCGGATCTCTCTACGCCACCTTCCCCGGTGGAGGAGTCCACCAGTACAACGGCACCACATGGAGTCAGGTTACCCCCAATAGTCCGGAGACCATAGTAGTATCAGGTTCGAACTTGTACGGAGACTTCGGATTGGACGGTATCTGGATGTACAACGGCACCACCTGGAGTCAGACTACCCCCAGCGATCCACAAATGATGACCGTTTCCGGTTCAACCTTATATGGAACTTTTTCAGGAGCCGGTATCTGGATGTGCAATGGCACCTCCTGGAGTCAGGTTACCCCCAGTAATCCGGAAGCGATATTAGCATCAGGCTTGAACTTGTATGGAGACTTCGGATCTGCGGTATCTGGATGTACAACGGCACCACCTGGAGTCAGACAACCCCCAGCGATCCACAAATGATGACCGTTTCCGGTTCAACCTTATATGGAACTTTTTCAGGAGCAGGTATCTGGATGTGAATGGCACCTCCTGGAGTCAGGTTACCCCCAGTAATCCGGAAGCGATATTAGCATCAGGCTTGAACTTGTATGGAGACTTCGGATCTTCCGGTATCTGGATGTACAATGGCACCACATGGAGTCAGATTACCCCCAGCGATCCACAGATGATGACCGTTTCCGGTTCAACCTTATATGGAGCTTTTTCAGGAGCGGTATCTGGATGTACAATGGCACCACCTGGAGTCAGGTGACCCCCAACGACCCGACAAGCATGGTAGTATCCGACTAAACTGTGAAGTCGTCATCTGTCAGCGCAGTATTGGCGTTGATAGATGTGGGTTAAATAACTCTGTTGTTCAGGGAGGAGACGAAATTACTCCTCCTCCCTGAATTACTTTGGTTTTGTATTGGTTACAGGTAATAGGTCGGTTGTTATTGACCTGTTTGATTGAAAGTAAGGGAAGGAATTGAGCATATGCGGAGGAATGCCTGTGGCAATTACTAAGACTATTAAGAAAACGCTCTATATTTGTTTACTGGTATCTTTTTTTCTCGCCTGTCTTATGCCGAGTGTGACCTGTGCGCAGAGCTACCACTTTATCAGAAAATGGGGTACCACTGGATCGGGCGATGGGCAATTCCATGGTCCTCATGGTATAGCAGCAGATTCTTCGGGTAATGTCTATGTTGCTGATATGAGCAATCATCGTATCCAGAAGTTCACCTCCGATGGTGTCTTCATTGCCGAGTGGGGTACCGAGGGATCGGGCGATGGAGAGTTCTCTGGTCCATGGATGGTAGCCGTTGACTTTTCGGACAATGTCTATGTGGCTGACGATGTCAATTTCCGTATCCAGAAGTTCACCTCCGATGGTGTCTTCATTACCAAATGGGGTACCGAAGGATCGGGCGATGGAGAGTTTAATAATCCTTGTGGGGTGGCTATAGACCTCTTGGGCAATGTTTATGTAGCTGATCGGCACAACCATCGAATCCAGAAGTTTACATCCGAAGGTGTTTTTATCACCAAGTGGGGCACATACGGATCGGGTGATGAAGAGTTCAATAATCCGAACGGAGTGGCAGTAGACTCTGAGAACAATGTTTACGTTACTGATACGTCCAATAATCGTATCCAGAAGTTCACCTCCGATGGTGTCTTCATCACCAAATGGGGTACCGAGGGATCGGGCGATGGAGAGTTCTCTGGTGCGGACGGAGTGGCAGTAGACTCTGCCGGCAATGTCTACGTTGCTGAAAAAGACGGCAACCAGCGTATCCAGAAGTTCACCTCCGATGGTGTCTTCATTACCAAGTGGGGTACCGAGGGATCGGGCGATGGAGAGTTCTCTGGTCCTCATGGTGTAGCCCTGGACTCTTCGGATAATGTCTATGTCGTTGAGATGGGCAATGACCGTGTCCAGAAATTTGCTCCCGGACTGCTGTACTCCATTTTGCCGGTGCAGGAGTCTACCAGTATAACGGCACCACATGGAGTCAGGTTACCCCCAGTAATCCGGAAGCCATATTAGCATCAGGTTCGAACTTGTATGGAGACTTCGGATCTTCCGGTATCTGGATGTACAACGGCACCACCTGGAGTCAGACAACCCCCAGTGATCCGCAAATGATGACCGTCTCCGGTTCAACCTTATATGGAACTTTTTCAGGAGCAGGTATCTGGATGTACAATGGCACCACCTGGAGTCAGACTACCCCGAGTAATCCGGAAGCGATATTAGCATCAGGTTCGAACTTGTATGGAGACTTCGGGTCTTCTGGTATCTGGATGTACAACGGCACCACCTGGAGTCAGACAACCCCCAGTAATCCACAGATGATGACAGTCTCCGGTTCAACCTTATATGGAACTTTTTCAGGAGCAGGTATCTGGATGTACAATGGTACCACTTGGAGTCAGACTACCCCGAGTAATCCGGAAGCGATATTAGCATCAGGTTCGAACTTGTATGGAGACTTCGGATCTTCCGGTATCTGGATGTACAACGGCACCACCTGGAGTCAGACAACTCCCAGTAATCCGCAAATGATGACCGTCTCACGGTTCGACCTATATGGACTTTTTCAGGAGCCGGTATCTGGATGTACAATGGTACCACCTGGAGTCAGTTGACCCCCAGCGACCCGACAAGCATGGTAGTATCCTACTAAGCTGTGAAGTCGTCATCTGTCAGCGCAGTATTGGACGTTGATAGATGTGGGTCAAATAACTCTGTTGTTCAGGGAGGAGACGAAATTACTCCTCCTCCCTAATTACTTTGGCCTTGTATTGACTGTCAGATAAACAGGTTATGCTGTTTGTTCCTGTCTTGACTGACCCTGGTCCTTACACAGTTGCTGCCGCGATGAATGCAGGAGTTAAGAACTCAGAAAACTTGCAGTGTTCTATTATTTACTGCCTTTTATATTTAGTTATACCCTTTAGGCATAGAGAGAACTGAACGATCCGTGAGGATGGGACTAAGAATCCAGGAAGTCCGTAGTATTTTCCATCTTTGTTTGACATCCAGTCAGATGGCGCAAAGACCGAATTATGAGGCCTCTTCTAAATTTTCTGTCTTTTTCAAAGTATTCTCTTCTCTCGCGGAGGTATTGATCATGGGTAAAATGGGATTTCTGCTCTCGGGCACAGTTCTTTCCTTGAAGGTGATTGCAGCAGTTTGCGCTTTGCTGTTCATCGTTGCTTGTCATGCCGGAACATCGTTATCCACAGGCAGCCCCACAGCCATACAAGAAGTGAAGCAGCGGGAGAACCCCTATGCAATGGCGGAGATAACCACCAAAATTGTACCTTCTGCTAATAACACCTTTGGGTATGATATCCTTTTAAATGGGAGGCCCTTCGTGCATCAGCCGAATATACCGGGACTGCCGGGCAATGAAGGTTTTGCCACAAGGGAGAGAGCACAGATAGTTGCAGAATTCGTGATGAAGAAGATTAGAAACAACGAGGTGCCACCGACGGTGACAATAGACGACCTGAACGCTATGGGTGTATTGAAATGAGAGTGGGCTGCAAGACGATGAGAAATCTATTTATAGATGAAGCCACATTGATTTTTTTACGGATTACACAGTTTCATCCTTTTATTCTCATAAGGGGGTATGTGATGAGCACTCATAAAATCATTGCGCGTAATTACACCGGATGGATACTGGGAGTTGTTGTCCTTGCTTTGTTTGCACAGGTATCAGTTTCACATGGTGCCGGTCAATTGCTGGCCTGGCCTGCTGATGAAGGAGTGATGCAATCCAGATCTACTGCTGAATCTCTTAAATCATATGAGGTGCGGAAGGGTCGGATCGCTCTTTCCCCGGAGATTCTGCCGGGGCCTTCCGGAGCGGTGAATCGTCAGGTAGGGATCGCCGCCTCAAAAGGGGAAACTGATACTGCCTCTATTGGCCTCTTTGCTGACGTTGCCTATGAAGTAATAATTGATTCCGTGAAACATCATGCCGACGGCACAATGATAGTCAACGGAAAACTCAAGGATCACACGATGGGAACTGTCGTTATGACCATTGGTCCTGATGGATTTCTTATAACCGTGCAGGATATGAAGAAGGGGCTGCTCTATCGCGTGGCGGGCGATTCACGCCAGGGTTCAGGCACAGTGACAGAGATCGACATGAAGAAAATGCCCCCGGTGGTCCGCTGATTCCATCTCAGGAGGATGATGATGCAAAAGATAAATAGTCTTGTCCGGTTTGTAATGGCTGTTTTCTTTCTGCTCTGTTTTATTCCCTCCCAATTAAACGCCGCGACTATTGATGTGATGATAGTTTATGATTCCACGGCCAAGACATGGGTGGACAGCAATGGGGGCATGAACACCTTTGCCGCCGATGCCATAGCCAGGATGAACCAGGCAGCATCCAACAGCAACATAGATCTGATATTCCGGCTCGCCTATGCCGCAGCAAGTATCTTATACTTACAGCGGCAATTTGGGTACTGACTTGACGAATCTTCAAACCGGTGCAGGCAATCTGTCTGTTGTTGATGGATGGCGAGATACCTATGGTGCTGACCTTGTAGCGATGCTTGTGGATACCGGGTCAGCTTATGGAACAGTCGGTATTGGGTATTTGTTGACTACATACAGCGGAAGCCCGGCATATGGCTTTACGGTCAGCGCTATTCGATCTGTCGACATCAGCCATACCCTGACGCATGAAATCGGTCACAACTTAGGCGCTCATCACAGCAAGTTCCAAACGCCATCACCGGGCCCTAATAGCGCTCTCAACAGTTATTCTGCGGGATGGTATTTCACGGGAACAAACGCCACAAAATATCACACCATCATGGCCTACAACAGTGACGGTTATGGCAATATGTACACGGAAGCTCCCCTCTTTTCCACCCCGCTCTTGAGTTACCAGGGAACAGTGGCCGGTCATGCGGTGGATGGAGATAACTCACGGACTATCCGGCAAACCATGGATGCTGTGGCGGCTTATCGACCGCCCGCCATCTCTATTTCCCCTGAAAGCGCCAGTTTAGTGCTAGGAGGGACGGGAAGCATTACAGTAACAACTGCGTGGAGTAGTTTTTCCTGGACAGCGACGAGTAACAATTCCTGGATCACCATTACCTCGGCGCCAGCGGGACAGGCAGTGGGACCATCACTTACAGTGTGTCCACCAACATGACGAATTCGACTCAGGACGGGAACAATCACCGTTGAAGAAATGACTTTTACGGTGACACAGACAGCAGCAGGTTCTCTCCTCTACGGAGACTTCGGATCATCCGGCATCTGGCATGTACAACGGTACCACATGGGGTCAGATTGCACCATATAATCCAGAAACCATGGCAGCCGCAGGTTCTCTCCTCTATGCAGACTACGGGTATAACGGCATCTGGCTGTACAACGGCACCTCATGGAGTCAGATTACACCATATAATCCCGAAGCCATGGCAGCCGCAGGCTCTCTCCTCTATGCCAGACTTCGGATAACGGCATCTGGGTGTACAACGGTCCTCATGGAGTCAGCTTACACCATATAATCCGAAGCCATGGCAGCCGCAGGCTCTCTCCTCTATGCAGACTTCGGATAACGGCATCTGGATGTACAACGGTACCACATGGAGTCAGTAACGCCCAGTAATCCGCAAGCGATGACAGCTCAGGTTCAACCTTATATGGAACTTTTTCAGGAACCGGTATCTGGATGTACAACGGCGCCTCATGGAGTCAGCTTACACCCGAGTAATCCGGCAGCCATGACAGCCGCAGGCTCTCTCCTCTATGGAGACTACGGAAACGGCATCTGGATGTACAACGGCATCCACATGGAGTCAGATTACACGCGATAATCCGGAAGCTATAGCAGCGTCAGGTTCTGTCCTATATGGAGACTTCGGTCCACCAGGTTATATCTGGATGTACAATGGTAGCACATGGAGTCGGATTGCAGCGAATAATCCGGCAAGTATGGTGACGGGTTACTGATCCGGGAATGGAGCAGACAGCTATGCGTAATGAGGAAGATAGTACGAAGATACAAAATACATACATGGGGAGCCTTTATGCCAAACGTTAAGACGTTAAAGAAAACGATCTACGGTATTTTACTGGTATCTTTTTTTCTTATCTGTTTTATGCAGGGCGTGAGTTCTGCCCAGACCGGCAACGTCACGGGGACCATCACGGGGCCCAGTGGGGTTGTTTCCGGTACGGCCGTCACCGCTTACAATGCGACAACGGGCGCGAGTGTTGCCACCAGTCCAGGTTCCGGAGCCGATGGTTCATACACTATTTCGGGCTTGCCCCCGGCAATTATAAAATGGGGTTACCGGAAACGGTCAACCTACGCGATGCAGTACTACTACAATGCGCCATACTATGATGCGGCAACGGTGGTTGCAGTCACGGCAGGGGCAACGACAAGTAGTATCAATTTCAACCTTGTGTCGAGCGGCAGTGTTTCCGGAATAATCACCCGCTCCTCTGACGGACAGACTCTCTCAGGACTGACTGTCCGTGCTTACGATGCAACTACAGGTTCATACGTCAAGACAGTTCGACATCTGCCGGTAACGGATCATACACGATTTCCGGTCTCTGCTCCGGCAGCTACAGGATCAGGTTCTCCGGCAGCGTCACCTACGCACTGCAATATTATAACAATGTATCCTCCTCAAGCGCGGCAACACTGGTAACCGTCACGGCAGGGGTCGCGACAAGCGGTATCAATTTCAGCCTTACCCCGGGCAGCGCCGTCACAGGGACAATTACACGTGCCTCCAACGGGCAGGCCATATCAGGTGTAAGCGTCAGTGCCCTGGACGCAGTGACAGGCGCGTCAATCTATACGAGTGGCACATCCGCCGCAGATGGCTCCTATACAATCGCGGGCATTGCCCCCGGAACCTATAAGTTCCGTGCTAAATCCCGGCAGTACAGGATTTGCAACATATTGGTACCAGAACGTACCGATCAGAATCAGGCAACACCGGTAACGACAACAACAGGGGTAACAACAACGAATATCAATTTCAGCCTCACCACAGGCGGTAATATTTCGGGGACTATTACCCGGGCCTCTGATGGCCAACCCGTATCGGGTGTGATGTCACTGCCATGGATGCGATAACAGGAGCGTATGTTACAGCGAGCTCAAACTCCGCCGCAGATGGTACCTACACGATCTGGGGCCTTCTCCCCGGCAACTACAAGCTCCGGGCCAATGCGGGTAATACGGGATTAGCGTCTCCAATATTACCTGAATGCTAAATAATACACGGCGACGCCGGTTCTGGTCCTTGACGGCCAGACGACGAATAATATCAATTTCAATCTGCCCCAGGGCAACACCATCAGCGGTTCTGTGACCCGTGCTTCGGACTGGAGCGCCACTAGCCGGGGTCTGTATGTCTATGCTATAATACGGCCGAGAATGGCGTGACAGAATGGTCATTGAATGGCTCGACCCAGACAGATGGTTCTTACAGCATTACAGGGCTACCCTCCGGCACGTATAAGGTTGCTGTCTGGGGACTAACAAGCGATTATGCAACGCAGTTTTATCCGAATGCAAGACATTCTGATCTCGCCGTGCCGATAACGGTCACAACCGATAATACGATTGAAAACATCAATTTCAGTCTCGGCATCGGCGGCAAGATCTCGGGAACCATCAGGGATGCCTCGACAACCCTGCCCATCATGGGACAGTATGTGAATCTCTATCATGCCGAGACCGGACAGTCTATGCCGTTCAGACCCCAGACAGATGCGCAGGACAGTACACCACCACCGGTCTGCCTGCGGCAATTACCGGGTTTTCGGGGGCGGGGATGATGATTACATTGGCATCTGGTACACCAATGTATTATTGAACCCGGCTTCAACACCGGTGGCTGTCACTGCCGGCAGCACAACCACAAATGTGGACTTAAGCCTCATGTCCGGGGCAGGTGACGATTACCGGTACCGTTGTCCGTCAATCCGACGGTCAACCCTTAGCGGGTATAGCCGTTTCTGTCTATAACGCATCAGGACGGCTCAAATGGGCAACTACAACCTTTGACGGTACATATTCTATAACAGGGTTGCCCGCAGGCACTACTATACGCTGTGTCTGTCGAACCCAGAAATCAGGGCTATGCCGGTGTTTATATCCAATGCCTTAACACAGGCTACGGCCACATCCTTAACGGTATTGGCAGGTCATATAACACCCAATGTCAATTTCAGTTTAAATGAAGGAGGAAGTATCTCCGGGGTCGTTACCAGTACCACCGCCATTCCTCTTCCGGGTATGCGGGTCATAGCTCTTGACTGGACAACAGGCAATTCCGTGGGAGGTTCTGCAAATACACAATATGACGGGTCATATAAGCTAACGGGACTGCCTGGAGGGCAATTACAAGATTGTGGTCTATGCTCAGCAGCTTGATCCCAATAATGAATACGTTGCCCAATACTATAACAATACAGCGTTGAGCGATTCGGCATCAAGCGTCTCTGTGACGGCGGGTTTAGTTACAAATGGGGTCAATTTCAGCCTGCCTCTTGGCGGGAAGATATCCGGAATGGTGAGGAGCGCCGCTACCAATGACCCGGTCCTGCGCTTTCGGTCCGGGCATATGATACCTCCACGGGTAGCCTCGTGGCTGCGCGAACTTTAACAACGTACGATGGCTCCTATGTGCTTACCGGCTTACCTGCTGGAAACTATTTTGTGCAGGCGCGGTCGTCGGGAAGCGAGTTTCGCAGATAGGTATTATAACGGCGTAACCGATATAGCTCTTGCCACACCTGTTTCGGTCACCGGTCGGAAAACTACCCCGGACATCAATTTCGATCTTGTTATCTTCCTCTTCCCTCTACGCCACCTTCCCCGGTGCAGGAGTCTACCAGTACAACGGCACCACATGGAGTCAGGTTACCCCCAATAGTCCGGAAGCCATGGTAGTATCAGGTTCAACCCTCTATGGAGACTTCGGATCTTCCGGTATCTGGATGTACAACGGCACCACCTGGAGTCAGACAACCCCCAGTGATCCACAGATGATGACCGTCTCCGGTTCAACCTTATATGGAGCTTTTTCAGGAGCCGGTATCTGGATGTGGAATGGAAGTTCCTGGAGTCAGACTAACCCCCAGTAATCCGGAAGCGATATTGGCATCAGGTTCGAACTTGTATGGAGACTTCGGATCTTCCGGTATCTGGATGTACAACGGCACCACCTGGAGTCAGACAACCCCCAGTAATCCACAAATGATGACCGTCTCCGGTTCAACCTTATATGGAGCTTTTTCAGGAGCAGGTATCTGGATGTGGAATGGAAGTTCCTGGAGTCAGACTACCCCGAGTAATCCGGAAGCGATATTGGCATCAGGTTCGAACTTGTATGGAGACTTCGGATCTTCTGGTATCTGGATGTACAACGGCACCACCTGGAGTCAGCTTAGCCCCCTTAATCCGGAACAGATGGTATGCACGGCTACTGACCTCTATGCCGACTTCGGGAGTGCCGGTATATGGAAGTACAACGGTACCACCTGGAGCCAGGTGACCCCCAACGATCCGGCAAGTATGGTGACGGGTTATTAGGACCCGCATATTTTTGTTTACTTTGATGTAATTGTAAGAAATCAAGTTGCGTTCATCGGGGTAGGGTCTTACCCTCCCCCGATTTGCTGCGCATCCTCTTATGTAGAAGTCTATCAGTTAATCTAATGGAAACCAAAATACAAACAAACATTTCTGTTCGACGAAATACGATAGCCAATTATATCGGGACTTTTTGCCAGGCGATATTAGGATTCCTGTTTGTTCCTTTGTACATAAAATATCTCGGAATTGAAAGTTATGGTCTAATCGGATTCTCTGTTTCATTAAGTGCGCTGCTTAGACTGGCGGATCTGGGGTTGAGCTCGACGCTGAGTCGAGAGTTTGCCCGTTATTCTGTTTTGCCGGAATCTGCTGAGCGGATGCGCAGCTTGCTCAAAACCCTGCAGACCGTATACTGGGCAATTTCTTTGCTTGTAGGTATTATAACTGTGGCAGTGGCCCCACTAATTGCCAGGTATTGGATAAATTCCGGTTCTCTCGATGTTTCTGTGGTACAAAATGCTGTCATGCTCATGGGATTAACCGCTGCAATCCAGGGGCCAATGAGTCTTTACATTGGTGGTATTTTTGGTCTTCAGCGGCATGTTTTGGGTAATGTGATTAACAGCGTTTTAGCGGTTTTGCGTTTTGGGGTGTGGTGCTGGCTTTGGCATTATTCTCCCCGACCTTAAATACTTTTTTTCCTTTCAGCTTGCCGTTGCATTAATCGGCGCTATATGCACAGGAATCATTTTATGGGGCCTTTTGCCGCGTACGGGCATTCCTTCACGTTTCCAGATTTCACAGTTGAAATCAGTCTGGCGATTTGCTGCGGGAATGAGCATCAATTCCGTGCTCTGGTTGATATTGATTTCAATTGGATAAAATAATCCTGATTAACATGTTACCACTACGAATTTTCGGCTATTACGCAGTGGCCAGCACAGCAGCAATCACCGTAACCTATCTCGGTGGCCCCCTTTTTACAACCTTTCTTCCCCGATATACGCAATTGTATGCAGCCGGAGATGATGAACTTCTAAGAGCAACATATAGGAGAAGCTGTCAACTCAATGCAATGATCACGATTCCGATAGTTATCTTTCTTGCTTTATTTTCTCAGGAGGCACTACTGATCTGGACACAAAACCCGGATATTGCCGACGACATGCTACTTAATTTTTAGTTTTCTTTGAATCGGCATATGGATTCAATCAGCTGGCATCTTTGCCGTATGCCCTGCAAATGGCAGTGGGATGGGTTAGATTAGGAGTTTACACAAACACGGTTGCTGTTCTTCTATTTGTCCCGGCGCTTGACTTGGCTACTCGTTTCTATGGCGGCCTTGGAGCTTCTGCAGTTTGGATGGCTTTGAATTTGTATCTATGTATTTGTTCATCTAAATATCTTGCACAGTCGTATTTTAAAGGGAGAAGCCCGGCGATGGTACGCGGAACATTGATGCCGTTATATTGGCTGCTTGTAATCGGTTTAGAGGACGGTATTTTATCCTTGCGGTCGAAGGAGTTTGGCTTGTGGCAAGTGTGGGTTTCATGTGGATTATTGTAGTTGTTATGACAGTATTGGCAACGTCTGATCTTAGAGAAAGGTGCTCTTGTTACTTAGTCAGCTTTAGATTCGGAAAACCATGATCTGAATTGATTATTACATCGAAAAATTTTATGAGGATATTCTCGCTGGATCAGAAAGGTCGGCAGAAATCGTTTTGCCTCTTGTTTTTTCTGAGATCAACCCAAAATCAATTGTTGATGTAGGATGCGGCACAGGCGCCTGGCTTTCAGTGGCGAAAGAAATGAATATTGTCTGATGTCCTGGGATTAGATGGTGATTATGCGAAGGATCATTTGTTAATCAAGCTGGATGAATTTAAGGCCACTGACATCAGCAAAGGATTTTTATTGGATAGAAAATACGATTTAGCCTTATGCTTGGAAGTTGGTGAACATATTTCTAACGGAAAAATCGACAATCCTGGTAGATTCTTTGACCAAAGCTGCCGATGTAATTCTTTTTTCCGCAGCCCTTCCCGGTCAGGGGGGCTCATCATGTCAATGAGCAATGGCCGGGACTTCTGGCAAAAATTGTTTCAAAACAAAGATTATGTTTGTATTGATTTGTTCGACCGCTCATTTATAACAATCCAGAAGTCGAATGGTGGTACAGGCAAAACATATTCCTTTATATTCATAAGAAAGTTTTAGAAAAATTTCCAGCCTGGAAGCCCTGCAAAATCAAGCTAATGATATTTTGCTGCTGCACAGTTCTCTTATAGCGAAACGGTATGGTTTGTTACAAGCAGCCCTTTATTTTATTGAATCCCCAATCATGCGGATTTTAAATAAACTGGGGCTACAACAGCCGGGATGAAAAATATGCATATGGGTTCCAATGCAGGCAAGAAGGTACGGGTTTTGGTGATAGCGGGCTGTGATTTATTGGTAGTCATCTGAGTCGTTTACTCTTTCGTGAAGGTTATCGGGCACTCGTTAAGCGATATACTGGAAATCATCCGCAAAAATTTAAAGATCAACGTGAAAGTGCAGTACATGCCACCAAGGGTGTTTGATGTTCCTGTTAATGATCTCGATAGCTTGCGATGCAAAATGGAAATAGACTGGATCCCACAGATCGATCTGGTGGTCGGAATGCGCCGCGTAGGCAGTTATCTGAAGGATTCATTGGATGGAAGGTGAAAACGTGCAAAGATTTCGATCATTGTTCCCGTATACAATGCTGAAAAATATTTGCGAAAATGTTTGGATTCGATCATAAAGCAAACGCTTACAGATATAGAAATAATAGTTGTTAATGATGAATCGCCGGATAATTCCCATGAGATTATAAAAATATATGAATCGATGGACCAGAGAATTAAAGTGGTTGTTAGAAAGAATGGCGGTCTTGCCAGAGCAAGGAATTCAGGATTGAATGTTGCAACTGGTGAGTATATTGGCTTCGTTGACTGTGATGATTGGGTCGAACTGGATATGTTGAAAAAATGTATGATACAGGAAGTAAAAATTCTGCTGATATTGTTATCTGCGATTACAACAGGATATTTGAAAAACATATCGAGAAATCAAGACTAGGAACTGAAACAGAACTTATTGATTTGGATACTTTGGGCATAAGGCAATATTTCGATCAATATCAACTTACCTATAAACATGGTGATGAAGTTTGGAATAAGATCTACAAAAGAGAGTATCTTCAAGAATTTGGAATCATGTTTGATACGGAAACTTTTTCGGAAGATAAATTGTTTAATTTGTCCTGTCTGTTAAATGTGAAAAGGATCTGCACCATTCAAACGAGTTTTTATAATTACTTTCAGAGGGAAGGGTCATTGATGTACAGAGAAAAACCTGACTACACTAGAAAGCAAATGACTTTACTGGAAAAATTCTATCAAAAGGTACATTCCTACAATAAGCAAAGGAGTTAAATCCAGTTTTTCATGAGTTGGTTCTGCAGATGATTGGAGCGGTTACTTTCGACAAAGTGATATTTGAAAGACCAGGGCTGTTTAAAATATCCAATGATTTAAGAAATGCAAGGACCTTTCATTTTTTCACCTCCAGTATGCATTATTTAATGGTTTCTTCCAAATCCGCAGTAACGAGAGTGTACGCATTTTTATTGTATTATGATTTATTCATTTTATATTTAATTTTGAAAATGGCCATCATTAAAATTAAATCTGCAGCCCTCCCAAGATAAACAGGTTGAATGAAGAGCGAACTGCTTGATATATTTGTGTTAATTTGATAATTGTTGAAGCGGAAATGGACATACATTGTTTTTCGATAGAAAATTATTATGGTCAGAGGTGTAGCCATGAAGGATACTAGGTTTATAGAACTGATCCGACGCTATATGCCAGATAAAATGCGTTTATTTCTAAAAAGCGCTCCTTTGTTTTTTGGGGAACAGTGGTGTCGGGTGATACTGAATCAGGAAACATTGAAACTTATTACAGCGCTCGACACCAAACATTTAGATGCCATGGAGATTTCCGGAACACGCTGGAGTTTTTGTCCTTTTCGTTCATACAAAACCGTTTTTTATCCTGAATTCGATATCTGTAGCCCGCCTCCGGGGATTTCCGTTGACGTGGTCATTGCGGAGCAGGTATTCGAACACCTCTTATGGCCATATAGGGCAGGAAAGGCCGTGTATGACTTGTTGAGAGCGGAAGGCTACCTTGTTGATCACGACACCTTTTCTGATCAAATTTCATAACGCCCCTGTTGATTGTTCACGATGGACGGAAACCGGAATTAAATATTTCCTGGCTGAATGCGGATTTCCACTTGAAAAAATCCAAACGGGTTCTTGGGGAAATAGAAAATGTATTATATCCAATTTCAATAAATGGACCCGGTACAAGAAATGGATACATCGTCTTGATAACGAACCTGATTTCCCTATGGTTGTCTGGGCGTTAGCGCAAAAATGAATATCTTAGTCACCTAAGTTATTGGTCTTTGGGATAACGAACCCCATCAGGATGGCTGTATATGCCCTGGGGTTCCACCCTTTGCGCTGGTGGTTCAGCAAAAAGATCAAAGAGAAAAAAGGACACACAAGAGGCAGATAGGACTTCTTTGGGGGGGGTTTTTATCTGCGAATCCGCGATGTCATTTTGAGACAAGAAAATGTCGCTAAAACTTTCGATAATTATCCCAACAATAAATAGAATTGCTGAATTAGGAGATTTATTATCTTCGATACCGCCAATGAATAAAGATATCTTAGAGATTTTTAATCATAGATCAGAATTATGATAATGGTTTATCGGACGTAATAGAAGACTATAAACAGATTTTTGAAATAAAACATTTCAGGATAAGGCCTAATGGTGCGTCAAATGCCCGTAATTTTGGGATTAGTAAGGCTTCAGGGGAAATATTTTGTTTCCCTGACGATGACTGCAGGTTTTATCCAGAGACAATACAAATAGCTCTTGAAACGATAAATAAGAAGGATTGTGATGTTCTCTTTGGTAAATGCGTAGATAGTGCGGGCAAAGATAGCATAAACAAATGGAGTAAGACGGCCGGGTATCTATCAAGGAAAAACTGTGACAATAAATTTGTAGAAGCAACTATGTTTGCCAAACGGGCCGTTTTCAAAAACCTGCTCTATGATGAGACATTAGGAGTTGGAACTTTTTGGGGATCAGGTGAAGCATACGATTTGGTGCTCAGGACTGCTTGAACAGAACAAGATATTGTACTATGATCCTGCAATTGTTTTTTTATCATCCGAATAAGGTAATTGATCATGCACTGGATAGTTCGATCAAACGAACATATTCGTACAGTTGTGGTTTCAGCAAATTGTGTCTGAAGCACAAGTTGCACGCGAAGCTTTTGAAGAGGAGGTTAGTCCTGGTGGCGGGGTTTGTCCCATTTTCATTTTTTTTTGCACGAAAGAAAACTAGATACTACTGCGTTGAACTGTTGGGTATTATTAGTGGGATCATTGTGAAGTAGCGGTTTACAAAATCTTCTAAAAAAGCTCTCCAATCTGCTTGGAGGACTCGCATGTTTTTTGGCATTGAGAATAGTAGAATGAGACCTCGCGTAAAGGCTGGCAATAATCACTGAGAGGATATTTAGAATATGGTTGTAACTCCCATAGGTGTGCTGATTGTTTCTGTGGCAACAATTCTGCTTTTTCTACCAAAGCTCTGGCTTTGGGGATTGCTCGCTATATTTGTCCTACAGTTTCAGGCTGCTGCTGTTATCACGCTTCGGGGGAGGCGATGAAGCCGCGGGAGTATCTCCTGCCTATTTTGTGTTAATCTTGGCTATTGTGCGCGATTTGGTTTCTGCTCACTTTACAGGGTCATTTCCGAATTCCAACTAAACTCCTAAATGTGTATGCGCCAGTTTTACTATTCGTCCTATGGGGTGTTGTTACAGCGTTGATATGGCAGAGATTATTTGCAGGGCAGGTCACTGTTACAGCCTATCACGGAGACGGTAGCAATCTGCAGGCATCAAGCAGCAACATTATTCATTCCATATACTTGGTGATTTGCGTCCTATCTTCATTTATGATTTCCCTTGCTGTGAGTCGCTCAAGCGATCGTGTTTCTAATCCACTAATGAGATCATATATAGCCGCTTCAATTGTTGCAGGCGCGTTTATTATTTACCATGCTCTACATCTTTATTTTGGCATGCCATTTCCATTGGAATTCTTTTACAGCAATCCTAGCGCAGCTCAGAACCAATTCGGCATGATCGCGCCGGAAACAGGGATGCAACTATCATTAATGCGGCCCTCAGGAACATTTTCGGAGCCATCTTATGCGGCCATGTATATGGTTGGGTTCTTTGGATTTGTTTCCGCTTTGTACATTCATGAGACGAGATCTACGCTGTTGCTTTTCGGAGTAGTCACAACCTTTTTAATTGTAATGCTTATTGGGTCCAGTGGAGGACTCATCATTTTAGGACTAGCAGCTTCATATATGGTGCTGTGCGGCATAGTCTCCCTATTGCAGCTACAAGACTTAAAAAAGTATAGGAAATTTTTTAAGCCTCTAGGAATAATAGCAATCTGCTGTGTCTTACCACTTGTTGTGTTTCCCAATTTACTTGTCATCCTTAGCGAAGGCTTAAAACTAATTTTGTTTGATAAGTTACAGTCAGCCAGCGCTGATAGCCGCATAATAACTGAGTATATGTCGCTACAAGTCTTTATAGATAGTTTCGGTCTTGGAGTGGGGTTAGGTGGGCAATCAAAGTCTAACAATTCCGGGCTATGTGCTCGAGCAATACGGGGATTGTCGGCGCACTGCTTCTTGGGTGGTTTGCATATTCCGTAACAAAATTAGCACAGAGAGCGCTACGAGGGATTGCATCCTAGGAGCGCCGAATATAGCAATTTACATGCTTGGCTGATATGCGCCATATGTCTTTTGTTAATCGGTTTCATAGCTGTGCCTATCGTACTT